>CAVSRM010000001.1:0-15461 GCA_963730365.1 uncultured Actinomycetota bacterium
GATCTTCGGCACCATCCACGGCCCCGGCTACAACGGTGGCGGCAGCTTCAGCGGCATCTACGACTTCTCACCCGAGCGCGTCGACGAGCAGTACCACACGTTCACCGTGGAATGGGAGCCCAACCTCATCACCTGGTACGTCGACGGAATCCAGTACCACCAGGCGACACCCGCGGATGTTCCGGGGCCATGGGTGTTCGAGAAGCCGTTCTTCCTCCTGCTCAACTTCGCCATCGGTGGCAACTTCGGTGGCGCCGTCGACCCGGCCAACACCTACCCGCAGGAGTACCTGGTCGACTACGTCCGGGTCTACCAGGGCCCCGATACGGCCGAGCGGTTCGAGGCGACCTTCACCGACAGCTCCACCGACTGGCAGCAGATCTCGATACCGGTCACGGACTTCGTCCGGAGCGGCGAGCAGCCCGCTGGCGCTCCCGACGACGGGCTGGGTCTGGACGAGGTCTGGGGCTACGGCCTTGATCTGCCGTACCCGGCATCCGGTGGCGTCAAGGTCGACCTCGTGCGGCGCACGTCAGTACCGCCCCCCACCGACCTCGTGGTGACGACCCTGGCCGACAGTGGAGCCGGCTCGCTGCGCGACGCGATCGGGCGCATCGCCGATGGCGGGACGATCACCTTCGACCCGTCGCTGGCAGACGGCACGGTCACGCTGACGTCCGGGCAGATCACGGTCGACTCGTCGGTGACCGTCGACGCCTCAGCTGCGGCACCGGTGACGATCAGCGCTGGTGGCGCCTCCCGCGTCGTCCAGGTCGCTGCTGGCGCCAAGGTGGCGATGAACGACGTCGTCATCCGGGACGGCGTCGCTGCACCTCAGGGCGGTGGCATCCTCAACTACGGCGACCTGAGCCTGGAGCGGGTCGTCGTCACCGAGAACACCCAAGACGCGGCCGGGCCGGCCAACTTCGAGTTCGGAGGAGGCGGCATCTACACCGGTGACAGCGCCACGCTGTCGCTGACCGACAGCACCGTCACTGCCAACACGTCGGTCAACCAGCCGGCTGGCGGCATCTACGCGTTCACCAACAGCTCCGTCACCGTGACGCGTAGCACCATCAGCGACAACCTCAGCGGCGACGTCGCCGGCGGCCTTCGGACTCTTGGCGACGCCACGATCGTCGACAGCACGATCAGCGGCAACACGTCCACCGCATGGCATGGAGGCGGCATCTTCGCTACCGACGGCACCGTCGTGATCGAGGACAGCTCGATCGTCGACAACGTCGCCGTGCCGGCGGGCACCGCTGGCGGCATCATGGTGGCGACGTTCGGTGCGCCGGTCCTGGTGACCGTGGAGAACAGCATTGTCACCGGCAACGTCTCCAAGAACTGCCAGATCGAGGGGGATCCAGCGGTTGCCGTACTAACCCTGCTGGGCGACAACACCATTGACGACGGGAGTTGCGCGCCTCCTCCCTGATCGGGCTCAACGGGTCACGCGCGAGAGCCCGCTGGCGTCGCTGCCCGTGCCCCCGGCGGTCGAGACAACGATGCTGGCATTCTCCGTGTCGGCGAGGACTTCCAGATGTTGACGGTGTTGAGCCACGACCGGCGCCTGGCAGAACCTCAGCGCGAGGGGTTGGTCAGGCTTGGGCACCGTGCGCCGCTCGTGTTGCGACAAGGGAGCTCGCGTGCCGACGTAGCGGAACCAGGTCTACAGGCGGCCGGTCTCGTGCGCCCACATCGCGACCTCGACGCGGTTGCGCGCGCCGAGCTTTCTCATGAGGCTGGCGAGGTGGGCCTTGACGGTGCTGGGGGTGATGTAGAGCTCGCTGGCGATCTCGTTGTTGGTGCGGCCCTGGGCTACGGGCAGGAGGACCTCCTCTTCGCGGGCGGTAAGCGGTTCGACCGGCTGTCGGGGCGATGAGGTCGGCGCGTGGGCGAACGCCGCGAGCAGTCGGACGGTCACGTTGGGTGCGATGAGCGCGTCTCCGTCGGCGGCCGCGTGGATGGCCTGGGTCAGCAGGGCGGGCCCGGCGTCCTTGAGCAGGAACCCGCGGGCGCCGGCTTTGAGGGCGCCGTGAACGTACTCGTCGAGGTCGAAGGTGGTGATGACCACGACCGGCAGGGGGTCGATGACGTCGGGGCCGGCGAGTCGGCGAGTGGCTTCGATACCGTCCATCAGCGGCATCCGGATGTCGAACAGGCCGACATCGGGGCGGAGCTGGAGCGCCAGGCGCACTGCCTCGCGTCCGTCGGCTGCCGCGCCGATGACCTCGACGTCGGGTTGGGCGTCGAGCAGCATCGTCAGCCCCGAGCGCACGATGGGCTGGTCGTCGGCGATGAGGACTCTGATGCTCATCGCGGCGTCCCGGTCCGGGGCAGGATCGCCTCGACCCGCCAGCCCCGGCCGGCGGTGGGGCCGGCGTGGAACCCGCCGCCGAGCAGTGTGACGCGCTCGCGCATCCCCACCAGGCCGTAGCCGGCTGGGGCGCGGTTGGTTGGGGCGGTTGAGCCGTCGTCGTCGACGGTCAGCCGTACCCGATCGGGCTCTCCCGCCACCGCCACGGTGACCCGGGTGGCGTGGCGGGCGTGGCGTCGAGCGTTGGTGATCGACTCCTGGGCGAGTCGGTAGATCGCGGCCCCGACCGCGGGGCTGAGGTCCTCGAGCTCGCCGGTGAACATCACCTCGACGGAGGGTGGCGTGTGGCCATCGGTGGCGAGCTGCTCGACCTCGACCATGCCCGGCTGCGGCGCGAACTCGGTGTGCTGTGAGGCGCGGAGCACGCCGACGATGGCGCGCAGCTCGGTGAGGGTGCGGGTCGCCGCGTCCTCGATGGTGGCCAGGGCGTCGAGGGCTAGCTCGGGGTGGGAGCCTGCGACGGCACGGCCTGCTTGGGCCTGGATGGCGATCCCCGAGACATGGTGGGCGACGGTGTCGTGGAGCTCGCGCGCTAGCTGTTCGCGCTCTCGGGCCTTCGCTTCGTCGATGTCGCGGACCCGGATTCTCGTGCGATAGCGGATCGCGGCGCCGAGCGCGGCGGCGAACAGGAAGAACGCGTACGCAGCGACCGTCTCGGCCGGGCTGGTGGGGTCGGCGACGGTGGTGACGGGCAGCCAGACGAGGATCAGGCCCAGGCCGCCTGAGGCTTCCCGACCGGAGCCCCACCGGAACAGGGCGTAGGTCAGGACCAAGGTCGCTGAGACGCTCGAGGGCAGGGCGCCGTGCGACCCGGTGAGGATCCTGACGAGGTCGACCACCGTCAAGGTGCCGAAGGCCACCGCGGCCGCGACGAGCGGATACGCGCGTCGCCACGGCAGTGGGGCGATGACCGCGAGCGCAGCGATGAGCAGCAGCGGGCGGGGAGCCATGTCCTGGCGGAGCACCGACTCCAGCACCGACCAGCAGGTGAAGGTCGCGACAAGGGCCCAGTCCCGAGGGCCCCTGCCCGGGGGGTTCGTGGGCCGGGGTTCGGTCCACAGCGAGCGGAGTGCGTCGGGGACCATGCGGTCAGCCTAGGTACACCGCAAGGCCGGCGGATCCGCCGAAAGTACGAGGGGACGACTGTGCCAGCGACCAGGTCGAACCAGGCTCCGGGGCTGATGTGCCGGCCGACGGCATCCGTGATCGTCGAAGACCCCAGCCGACCACGTCAAGGAGCATTGTCATGAGAGCGCGTCGATCCCACACCGGACGAGAGAACCCGCCATCGCGCAGCGCGCTGGAGGATGTGCGCATGCCCGTGCAGGCCAAGATCGCCGCCGCATGGACCAGTTTCATGCTCCTGTACCTCTACGTCGACTACTTCCACCTCTACAAGCCCGGCGTCATCGACAACCTCCGCGGCGGCGTGGTCTTCGAGTTCGACATCAGCCCGACGTTGTTGACCTTCATGCTCGCGTCCGTGGCGATCCCGGCCCTGATGGTGCTGCTCTCCATCTCGCTGCCCGCCCGGGTGAACCGCGCCACGAACCTCGTCTGTGCATCGCTCTACATCCCCTACTCGATGGTCAACGCGGCGGGGGAGTCCTGGGACTGGGCCTTCTTCTACGGCCTGTCCATCGGACTCGAGGTCCTGCTCCTGGCCTTCATCCTGCGCTCCGCCTGGACCTGGCCAAGCCGCACCGGATCACCGGCGACCAGCCCGGACAAGGAGTCCCTCCGCACGCCGCAGCAGGCATGACGGCCCCCTGGGCGCGACCGACGACCGTGCGCTCACCCCCGGGGCCCTCGCCGGGCGGGCGGGGCGCCATCACCTTCTCGAGGCGCGCGCATCACCGCGACTGCGACGCTCTCGCCTGCTCCGGCCCTCCTGTTCCCGGGGTCGCCGAACCGCTGCCGTACTGGTTGGTCGGGATGACGCTGATCGTGCCGTTGGGCTCGAGGACCACCGCGGACACGAGCTCCATGCCTCCGATGCCGGCGCTGCGGATCGCTTGGTGGAGACTCTCCTCGGTGATCCGCTGGCGGACCAACGCCTCGCGGTCTGGATGACCGTCGCGCAGCAGCACGGTTGGCTGCGAGGTCACGGCCCGGCGCGCCCACGGCACGCGCACCGATACCCAGGCCACCAGCAGCTGGAGTGCCGCGAGCAGACTCAGTGCCAGCGCGCCGTCGGTCCATGTCACCGAGCTGCTCAGGACCACCGTGGCCAGGGTGGACCCCAGGGCGACGGTGACGATGAAGTCGAACGCGTTCAGCTGGGCGAGGGTGCGCTTACCGCTGAGCCGCACGGTGGCCACCAGCCAGAAGTACGCCAATGGCCCCACGACCAGCACTCGGGTCAGGCTGGAGATGTCGTCGAAGAACAACGGGATGCCCTTTCATCGGTCACGTCGGGCTGCGACGGAGGTGGATCGGATCGCTTCATCGCCGCTGGAGACACCGCGGCTGGACCGCGGCAGGGCGGCACGGCTGGTGGTGGCGGACCGTGCCGCACGAATCGGCCCAGGGGGCCGCGCCTGCTGCTCCCTCGCAGGGTCAAGGGCCGGGTGGGGGCCGGTCGGTGCGCCCTACCGTGGTGTCGGTCGTCGGTGGGAGCCGCCACGTGTGTGCGAATCAGCCCTCGAGGGTGGCCGCGTAGTCGGGGACCTCGCGTTGGAGTGACCGGTCGGGCCGTACGTACCCGCGCGACGGGGGACGCTCGGGCAGCACCAGCGCAGGCGCCTCGACCTCCTCGTAGGGGATCTGCGAGAGGAGGTGGGCGATCATGTTGATCCGCGACCGGCGCTTGTCGTCGCTCTCCACGATGTTCCAGCGGGCCTCGGCGATGTCGGTGTGCACCATCATGTCGTCCTTGGCCCGGGAGTAGTCCTCCCAGCGCAGGATCGACTGGATGTCGGTGGGGGAGAGCTTCCACCGCCGCATCGGGTCATTCAGCCGCGACTCGAAGCGGCGTTGCTGCTCGGCGTCGCTGACCGAGAACCAGTACTTGTGCAGCCGGATGCCGTCCTCGACGAGCATCCGCTCGAAGGCGGGGCACTGGCGGAGGAACCGCTGGTGCTCGACGGGGGTGCAGTAGCCGAGGACGCGCTCGACGCCGGCTCGGTTGTACCAGCTCCGGTCGAAGATGACGATCTCGCCCGCGCCCGGCAGGTGCTCGACGTAGCGCTGGAAGTACCACCGCGTCTTCTGCCGCTCCGTGGGGGCGGGGAGCGCCACGATCCGGGTCTGCCGGGGGTTCAGGTACTGGGTGACCCGCTTGATCGTCGAGCCCTTCCCGGCGGCGTCTCGCCCCTCGAAGATGAGGACGACGCGCTCGCCCTCGCGGCGCACCCACTCCTGCATCTTCACGAGCTCACCCTGCAGCCTGAACAGCTCCGTCTCGTAGACACTCCGCTTGAGCCGCTTGCGCTTGGTCATGGCTCATCCTGACACGTCCCCGGCGCACATCGCAGTGCTGCGGGCCGACTGTGACCGGCGTCCTTGTGAGGAGGTGCGGGGAGGAGGAGCCTCGAGGCAGGACGTTGGTGGCGAACCACCGCGACCGCGGTCGGCGTCACCGGAGAGGACGCATCATGAACCACGACATGCTCGCCCGGATCACGACGGGCACCGGCTTCATCGCCGCCCTGGACCAGAGCGGTGGCAGCACGCCGAAGGCCCTGGAGCGGTATGGGGTCCCGGGGTCGGCGTACGCCGACGATGCCGGCATGTACGACCTCATCCACCAGATGAGGACACGGGTCATCACGAGCCGGGTCTTCACCGGGGAGCGCATCCTGGCCTCCATCCTCTTCGAGCAGACGATGGAGCGGCAGATCGACGGCGTGGGCTCGGCCGAGTACCTCTGGACGCGCAAGGGGATCGTTCCGTTCCTCAAGGTCGACAAGGGCCTCGAGGACGAGGCGGACGGGGCGAGGCGAATGAAGCCGATGCCCGACCTGGACGCCGTTCTGGAGCGCGCCACGGCACACAGTGTCTTCGGCACCAAGATGCGCTCGGTGGTCCGCACGGCCGTCGCCGAGGGGGTCGAGGGCGTCGTCTCCCAGCAGTTCGACATCGCCCGCCGCATCCTGGCGGCCGGGCTCGTGCCGATCATCGAGCCCGAGGTCGACATCCACAGCCCGGAGAAGGCCGCGGCCGAGACCCTGCTCAAGGCCGCGCTCCTGACCCACCTCGATCAGCTCGACGAGGGCCAGGACGTCATGCTCAAGCTGACGCTGCCCGAGGTCGACGGGGACCACCGGGAGCTGATCGACCACCCGAGAGTCCTTCGTGTGGCGGCGCTCTCGGGCGGCTACTCGAGGGAGGAAGCGGTCGAGCTCCTGGCCCGCAACCCGGGGGTGATCGCCAGCTTCTCGCGAGCTCTCACCGAGGGTCTGACCGCCCAGATGGACGACGCGGAGTTCGACGCGGTGCTCGACGCCTCGGTGGCGGCCATCCACGCGGCCTCGGCGACCTGAGCTCGGCTCACGAATCATCCCGGGCCGGCCGCACCCCCCGCTCGAGCGCGGCGAGGCGCTCTTGGATGTCGGCGAGGCGCTCGAGGACCTCCTGGTCGGTGGTTCGCTCCTCGGTCTCGAACTCGTCCGACTCGGCCTGGACGAACATCGAGGCGAGGGCGGCGCTCACCAGCGCCAGCAGGAGGAAGCCGGTCAGCATCAGCGCCACCGAGAGAAGGGCACCGGCGGTCGTCGTCGGGGCGGGTCCGAGGAAGCCCACGGTCGTCATGAGCGACAACGCCCACCAGAGTCCTCGGGGAAAGGACCCGACCGTTCCGGTCTCGAGCGACGCCATCGCGCCGCCGGCGGCGACCACGACGACCAGGCTGGCCACGACGGCAGGAACGACCCACGATCGACGGAACTTCACATCCAGCGCCTCCTCCGTGTACCAGATCAGCGGCCGAACCCGTGGGTGAGATGGCGGTCACCCGCGCCTTGGCGGGTGTGCGGCCACCGGGTTCGCCCCGGCTGCGACTCCAGCGTACGGCGCGACGGCGCGGCGACCGGTACGCGCAAGCACCGGACGGGGACTGACCGCAGCGCCCCCGGTCCGACGCGCCGGGCCGGGGCGTGGAACGTGCACGGCCGACCATCCGGGCCGCACTATGCTGGCGCCCGAATCGCTGCCTTCCGTGGTGGCGCCGACACCAAAGGGTCGTACATGTCGTTCTGGGACGCCGTCTGGCTGATCTTCATCTCGTTTGCCTTCATCGCCTACCTCATGGCGATGTTCACCATCATCCTCGACCTCTTCCGCGACAAGTCGGTGTCGGGCTTCGTCAAGGCAGTGTGGTTGGTTGCCCTCATCTTCTTCCCGCTGATCACCGCGATCGTCTACCTCATCGCGCGCGGCAGTGGCATGGCCGAGCGCAGCGCCAAGGAGGCCGAGGGCATGCGGGCCGCCCAGGATGACTACATCCGCTCCGTGGCCGGTGCGTCGGGCGGCGCCAGCCCGACCGAGCAGATCGAGCAGGGCAAGCGTCTGCTCGACTCCGGCGCCATCACCCAGGAGGAGTTCGCGGCCATCAAGAGCAAGGCCCTCGGCTGATCCATCGCTCGAGCGCATGAGTGACCCACTGCCGTCCCGCGTCCCCCACAGGACGGGCCCCGGACCGAGCATTCTCGGCCGGGGTCGTCGTGTGTGGGCCGAGTGGCGTGCCCGCCCCGAGGATCGTTTCGGGGTCCTGCTCTTCTTCGTGGTGGCAACGATCGTCGTGTCCTCGCTGGTGGACACCGGCGCCTCGTACGGGGCCACGCTCCAGGTCCAGGCGATGAGTGGGGCGGCGTTGCTGGCGGCGGTACGCGCGACGGGCATGGGGCGCGTGGGGCGTTGGGTCGTGGTCTCCTTCGTCGCCCTGGCCCTCTCCGTCCTCGCCCTGCTGGCGATCGCCGAGTCCCTTGCGGATGACGGCCCGTGGCCGCCCGGCCAGCAGGCAGGCCCCGTGTGGCTCGTCATGATCCTCATCGTGCCGGTCATCGTCATCCGGCGGCTGGCGCAGCACCGCATCGTGGGGTCCCGCACCGTCCTGGGTTCCGTCGCCGCCTACCTCCAGATCGCGTTGGCCTACGCCGCGACCTTCTCGGCCGTGGCCGCGTGGTCGGACACGCCACCCTTCGGTGAGCCGCAGCCCTCCAGCGCCTACACCTACGTCAGCCTCACGAGCATCTCCACGCTCGGCGTCGGGGACCTCGTGCCTGCCACGGAGCTCGCTCGCCTGCTTGTCTCCTCCGAGGCGATCATCGGCCAGGTGTTCCTCGTGACCGTGGTCGCCATCGTGGTGTCGTCCTTCGCCGAGGCCCGTCGCCGGGGCGGGAACCGGTCGACATGACACGGACAGGAGCCACCACCTGATGGACGCTTCCCAGCACGTGACGACGGTGGAGGAGCTGGCCGACCGCGTCGAGATGCTCAGCGGGCGGGATCGCCCGCCCGACCGACTCATCGTCGGCATCGTCGGCGAACCGGGGTCGGGCAAGTCGACCGTGGCGGACGACCTCGTCCGGGTGCTGGAGTCACGCGGCATCGCCAGCGTGGTCGTTCCGATGGACGGCTTCCACCTGTCCCGGGCGGAGCTCGAGCGACGGGGCCTCGCCGACCGCAAGGGCGCTCCCGAGAGTTTCGACGGTCTTGGGTACGCGGAGCTCCTGGAGCACCTGCGGAGCAGCCCCGAGGAGTCGGTGAGCGCCCCGGCCTACGACCGGACCGTGGAGGAGGTCGTCGACGGAGCCGTCGAGGTGGCGGCAGGAACGACCATCGTGATCACCGAGGGCAACTACCTCCTGCTGGATGGCGAGCCGTGGTGCAGGGTGGCCCCGCTGCTCGCTCTCAGCTGCGCGGTCGAGGTCGACGCGGACGTGCGTCTTGCTCGACTCATCGATCGCCACGTGTTCTTCGGTCGTTCACCGGAGGACGCCAGGGCCTGGGTGGACCGGGTCGATGAGCCCAACGCCACCCTGGTGAGGGACAGCATGCACGGTGCCGACGTGGCGATCCGGCTCGCGTAGCATCGCGAGGACGGGTTCCCGCCGGAAGCCGCTGGACGAGGGAGAAGTGTGACGGGCAACGCTGGCTACGACGGCACAACGAGTCGACGCGTCTCGGTGGATGCGCGACGGCTGTGGAGCGGCGGGTTGGCCACGGCGTGCGTCGCCGCCCTCGTCGCTGTCGTGGGCGTCCTCATCGCCCGCGACGTGCTCGGATTCGGGCTCGAGGACTCGGCGGTGGTCCTCTCCGTCGGTGGATCGTTCACCTTCGACTACGCCCTCACGGCCTTTCTCTTGGCGCTCGTGGCGACTGCCCTCGCGCATGCCCTGTCGGTGAGCACGCCTCGACCCCAAGCCTTCTTCGGGTGGATCATCGGGCTGGCGACCGTGGCCGCCACCGTGGTGCCGTTCGCCACCGAGGGGTCGCTCGGGGGTCAGATCTCGGTGGCGATGATCAACCTCGTGATCGGTCTGAGCATCGGTTCGCTCCTCTCGACCGTCCTCGCCCGCACGGTCTTCGACGCCGAGGCGTCCTGGCAGCAACGCTGAGCAGCCTGCACCAGCCCGGCGACGGCATACGATTCGGCCTGTGTCGGAGGCGCGGTTCGGATCCCTGGTGGCCCGTGGCATCAGGGCGGTGACCCACGACCCCGACGACCTCGACGGCGGCTTCTGGGTCGTCGTCATGACGTTCGAGGGTCACTTCACCGCGGTGCGGATGGACGAGGTCGCTGAAGACCACCCCGTGATCCCGTGGACCGTGCCGGAGGACGACCCCTGGCCGGGGGTCGGCGGCGGGTGGAGCACCAGCCTGGACCGGCAGGCCTTCCTGGCGGGAGTCGACGAGGTTCGTGAGCGCATCGCGGCGGGGCTGGTCTACCAGGTGAACCTCTGCCGTGTCCTCGAGCACGAGCTGCCGGAGGATGCGCGGGTCCGGGACCTCGGTCGACGACTCGCCAGGGGAAACCCGGCTCCCTACGCCGCGACGATCGACCTACCGGAGGCCGGTCTCGAGGTGGCCTGCGCGTCACCGGAGGCGTACCTCGTGCGGGTCGGGGACCGGGTGGTGTCCAGGCCCATCAAGGGGACTGCCGTCAGTGCCGGTGGCCTGTTGGCCAAGGACTACTCCGAGAACGTGATGATCGTCGACCTCGTGCGCCACGACCTGGGCCACGTGTGCCGCCCGGGGACCGTCGAGGTCGATCACCTGTGCCGCATCGAGGAGCATCCCGGCCTCGTGCACCTGACCTCCGACGTCTCAGGGCGTCTCCGTGACGGGGTGACGTGGCGTGAGGTGCTCGAGGCGACCTTCCCACCCGGGTCGGTCACCGGAGCCCCGAAGCACACTGCGCTCATGACGATCGCCGACCTCGAACCCACACCGCGCGGCCCCTACTGCGGAGCAGTCGGCTGGATCGACGTCGATCGACGCGAGGCGATGCTCGCGGTGGGGATCCGAACGTTCTGGGCCTCGCGACGCGACGACGGGCAGCGCGTCCTCAGGTTCGGCACCGGCGCGGGGATCACCTGGGGCAGCACGGCCGTTGGAGAGTGGCGGGAGACCGAGCTGAAGGCGTCACGGCTGGTCGCCCTGGCATCGGAGCAGTCCTCTGGGAAGGTGGGAGCATGAGCCAGATCCGGGTGTGGGTGGACGGTGCCGTCGTCGATGCCCGCACGCCGGCCGTCTCCGCCGTCGACCACGGAGTCACGGTCGGCGACGGCGCCTTCGAGACCGCGAAGATCGACGGTGGGAGACCCTTCGCCATGTCCCGCCACCTCCGCCGGCTGGATGCCACGATGGTCGGGCTCGGCCTGCCACCCGCGGACCACGATCGGATCCGGCAGGGCGTGGATGCCGTCCTGGGCGACGGTGACATCGACTTCGGCAGGCTGCGGTGGACGGTGACCGGTGGAACCGGACCGCTCGGATCCGATCGCTCGGAGTCTGACCTGACCTACATCGTCACCGCCGTGTCGCACGCCCGCCCCGAACCGCAGGGTCGGGTGGTCACCGTTCCGTGGGTCCGGAACGAGCGCTCCGCGACGGCCGGCCTGAAGACGACGTCGTACGCCGACAACGTCGTCGCGCTGGCCCGTGCCAAGGCGCAGGGCGCCATGGAGGCCGTCTTCGCCAACACCCGTGGTGACCTGTGCGAGGCCACCGGCAGCAATATCTTCGTCGTCGTCGACGGCGTGGTTCGGACCCCCCCGCTGTCCAGCGGCTGCCTTGCGGGGATCACCAGGGAGCTCGTCATCGACTGGTGTCGCGCCGACGGAGTGGAGGTCCTCGAGCAGCAGCTCGACCTCGACGTGCTCGGCGCCGCGGACGAGGTGTTCCTGACCTCCTCGATCAAGGACGTGTATCCCGTGTCAGCCGTGGACCGTCGGAGTCTGGGTGGGCCCGGCCCGTGCACCAGGCAGGTCCAGGACGTCTGGAACCGGCATGCGACCGAGACGGCGGATCCGTGACCTCGGGCCATGAGGACGGGCCGCCCCCCGAACCCGACCACCCGCCGGAGCGACACTTCGACCACGAGTTCGCGCGTGGCCCCTTCCTGCGCGGCAAGGACGACGAGCAGGACTGGGCGTGGCGCCGACGGATCAGGGCGAACACGGCCACCCGGCGCGCCTACCGCGCGCTGGTCCTCGTGGTGGGCCTCGTCCTCGTCCTCGGGGGCCTGGCGCTCGTGCCACTACCGGGTCCGGGATGGCTCATCGTCATCCTCGGCATCGCGATCTGGGCGTCCGAGTTCGAGGCGGCAGCCAGCCTCCGCGACTTCGTCAAGGAGAAGGTGCGGGCGTGGGAGGTCTGGCTGCGGGCGCAGCGTCCGCTGGTCCAGGGGGCGGTCGGTATCGCCACCGCGGCCTTCGTGCTGGCAGTGGTCTGGGTGACCCTGAGGATCACGGGAGTTCCCGACTTCGTCCCTGGGGGCATGGCGCAGTGGCTTCGCACCACGGCCCGGCTCTGACGGGTCGAGCCGATTTCCGCCACGTCGCCCCGGCGGGTATTCTCGGCACGCCGACACGGCACCCGGATGTGTAGCTCAGTTGGTTAGAGCGTTCGCTTCACACGCGAGAGGCCATGGGTTCGAGTCCCTTCACATCCACCACCACCGAAACCGCCCCTCACCTGCATAAATGCAGTGTAGGGGCGGTTCGGGTTTCCGGCCTTGTGTCGGATACGTGTCGGATCGCTTCCTCTCACGAACGAGTGGCACCGCAATGAGGGCCACCTACATGCCTCATGGGGGAGCGGTCGGCATCTCGGCCTCCGGCCTCGCTCGGCACGCAGAGCCGCTGGTCGGCACATCCGGTGAGCGTCACTAGCTTGACCCCGTGCGGTGTCGACCCCGTTGGAAGGATCGCGGCATGCGGGTGGGCTCGAGGGCGGCACGGCGGCCAGGCTCACTACGGCGAGAGTCCACCGGTCCTCGTGACTCTTACGTGCTAGCGAGCGGCATACGGCGACTCCTTCACCCTGTTCGACGGCTTCGCAGAGTTCACCGAGTTCTTTCCCTTCCAAGACCTCGTCCGATCGGACTGGTCCGGCGTTCGTTCGCTGATGCGTCCTGACGAGATTGTCAGTCAGTCTGATGTCGAGCGCGAGGCCACGCCAGCGACCGTTCGCCCGCGACGTAGCGCCTTCCGCCGCGAAGCGACCACCGCGGGCCGACGCCCCAGATAGGAGGTGGTTGTCGGTGTCCGCCGTGCCGGTTCCTCGTCCTGGTCCGATGAGCCCGCCACGGCCCGGTGCTGGGGCGCTCGGCAAGGCGGGCCTTTGCGGGTGCGGAACTCGCGGCCAGCCGGACGTCAGGGTCGCGGCATGTGCGTGAAGGCGCGGCAGTCGGCGTGTCGAGGATCGAGGCATCGACGAGCTCGTGGATGGCTGGAGTTGCGGTGGGGGTGTCGCGCTGACGGACTCGCAGTCCGCTGGCCACCGGTGCTCGTTTTGGGGCGTTCGAGGGGAGCTCTCCCTGCGGGTTGCGTGTAGACGGTCGAGAACGAGGTCCGCCTGGTTCGTGGTGGACAACCATCTGGTTCGACCACGCACGCGGCAGGTGTGTCCGTCCGCAGGGGCCGCTACGGGCCGTTCGGTGCCTTCAGACCCGAACCGACGAACAGGTCGATGAAGGTCTCGACGCCCTGAGGGGTGAGGTGCACCTGGTCGACGTCCACGTCGCCTGCCGCAACGGGGTCGCGGCTTCCGTCCGGGCCGCTGAAGGTGTCGTAGGCGGGCAGGGTCGTGATGTGGTGCTGTTCGGCGGCGCGCAGGGTGGCCTGGTTCATGGCCTGCCACCTTGGCCGCATGACGTCGTAGGTGCCGGCCGCCTGGAAGGTCGGCATCAGGAACTGCCACACCGTCGTCGCTCGGATGATCGCATCGGCGGGGTCACGCAGCGCCACGACCTCCTCGAAGATCGCGGTGACGTCCTGCTCGTACTGCTCTGCTGCGGTGTCCATGCAGGTCTGCACCTCGACGGGGGTCGCGGTGCCGGGTCCCCGGTGCACACGTCGAAGACCAATCCGGTCGGGACGTCGAAGCCGATGACTTCGGCCTCCCGCAGGTCCCGCCGGAGGCACTCGTCGGTGCGTAACCGCTCGAGCAGGTCACCGCTGCGCTCCCCACCGCCCTGGTAGCTGCTGAGGTCCGGGTTGATCCAGTCGTGCATCGCCAGGTTGACGCCAAGATGCTCCTCGAGCCGCACCTCGAGCCTCGGGCCCGGCTGCAGCCAGACCGAGTCGCCCATGAGGACGATGTCCCAGTCCGGGACCGGGGAGGTCGACGACGCGGTACCCGGGGATGTCGGCGTGGGCGCCGAGGGTGTGCAGCCGGCCAGGACGAGGGCTGTTCCCACGATCGATTCGGAGATGGCGCGCAGGGCGCGCCGCCACCGCGTCGCCTCGGGCTGGTGCAGGCATGTCACTCCTTGCTACCTGCGAATTCTCCCCCTGGGGCGGAGTGGCGCCCGGTCGCGGTTACGCGGATCACGCCCCGAGACGTCACGACCTTGCGGGAGTGGCCCCTGTGCGTCCCCGGACCCGCGTGGCCCGGAGTCCCAGTGGCGGCTCGGGACCGGTGCTGCACGCCCCCTTCAAAGCTCCAGAGCGGATGACCTCATTTGGTGGGCGGACCCTCGGCCGATCCGGCTCACGGACTCACCCGCGTCCTTCCGGCTCCCTTCTGTTGTCAAGCGCTGTCGAGGAGGGTGTTTTCGTGGTGGGTCTTCCGGGTGGCCGCTGCTGGGGGTAGCGTCGGTTTCGCGGGTCCGGGAAGTGGCTGATCCGAAGTGTCGATGTGCGGGGGCAGGTCGACCGCGCTGGATTCTTGAGACGCCCCGCAGTGCCCTCCCGGACCCGTGCCAACCGCCCTGTGGTGGTCCTCGAGGAGCTGGCGATAGATGGCGTCGGAGATCCGCCGCTTCAAGCACCTGATGGCTTCGAGGGGCTTCTTGCCCTCGGCTCGCTCGCGCCGGTAGGAGGCCCGCCCGTCGGTGTCCAGGCGGAGTTGGGAGATCGCGGCGATGTGGATCACGTGGTTCATCCGACGGTTCCCGGCGCGGGAGAGCCGGTGGCGGTTGTGCTCCCCGGAGGAGGCGTCCAGGGGTGCGGTCCCGGTCCAGGACGCGAACCGGTTCCGGTCGGCGAAGCGGGTGATGTCACCGACGTCGGCCAGGACCCTCGCCGCGACGACTGGGCCGACACCGTGCAGGCCCATCAGCCGGGAGTCGCGGGCCAAGACCATCGCCTTGAGCTCAGCCGTGGACTTCTTGATCTTCGCCTCGACCGCGACCAGCTCGGCGAGCTCCTCGGCAGCGATCCGCCGGCACGTCTTCCCGGCGAGGTCACGCGGGCGCACAGTGGCCAGCAGCGCCTTGGCCTGACCGGTGGTGATGTCCTTCTTCGACTGCCCTGGAAGGAGTTCGGCCAGCAACGCGTGGAGCCGGTTGACGGTTTGGACCCGGTGCCTGCTCAGGGCATCACGGCGGTCGGTGAGCATGGACTGTACCCAGACGTTCGGTCGCCGATTCGCAAATGGCTAGCGCCTCGAGCAATCTCGGGCGGTACCT
>CAVSRM010000002.1:0-17129 GCA_963730365.1 uncultured Actinomycetota bacterium
GACCAGTCCTGGCCAGGGGCCATCTGCATGGCCCGGCAGAACACCTTGCCATGCTGGCGGCGAGTGGATGCCTCTCGTCGGCGACGGGCGAGGGCCGGGCCCGCTGGTGCGGACCCGGCCCCCACAGGCGGTGCGCGAGGGTGTCAGCCCTTGCCCTTCGCCTTGCCGCTGCCGACCAGACGGAAGTCGTAGTCGGCGTCGAGGACGGTGAGGTCCCCGCTCGGCATGTTGGAGATGACCGCGGTGACGTCCCTCTTGGTGCCGTTCGCACAGGAGGTGTCGAAACCGCTCTCGGAGAAGTCGGTCCCGGTGTACCGGTACACGTGGTTCCCGGCTTCGTCCGTGACCTCGCCGTCGGTCTCGGTGCCCGGTGTCAGGTCGCAGGGCGCGACGAGCTGCACGGCCCAGTCGTTGTCCTGGACGCCGTCGGTCTCGAACCAGCCGTCGCCCTCGGGAGCCACTGACGCCGACTCACCATCGAGCATCACGTCGTCGACGAACCAGCCGGTGTCGAGGTACGCCGCGTCGGTGGAATAGCGGAACCGCACGTCGGTGGTGCCCTCCGGCAGTTGAGCCGTGAGGTGGACGTACTCCGGGTCGTCGACGAAGTACTCGCCGCCGGAGGTGCCAGTCAGGCCGTTGCCCTCGGTGTTGCCGCCGTGCGGGTCGTCGTCCGTCGTCACGGTGGTACCGCTGTCGTTGACCAGCGGGACGGTCACCCAGTCGCCGCCGACGTTGGCCTCGACGAAGCCGTAGTCCCAGCCCTCCTCGATGAAGCTCCACGACCAGAAGTCGAGTGTGTCCGGGCTGCCCGTGACGTCCACACCGAGAATGTGGTTCGACTGGCTGGCGTAGCCGGCATACCAGTGGGTGTCACCGCTGTGCGGTGCCACCTGGGTCACCGGGTCGCCGGAGAACTCGAACGAGAACTGCGGACCCGGGTTGCGAAACCGCTCGTAGGAGAGCCCGAACGGCAGCGCCGTCTGGTCGACCCTGTTCTTCAGCCGGTTCCACTTGGCATCCGGGAGCGCACCCTTGTAGACGCCGCGGTCGTCCCAGAAGTCCTCGTTGGCGAGGTCGATGGTCCAGCTCGTGGACTTCGGGTCGCCGAAGTCGACCGCCTTGATGTCCCACAGGTCGGAGTCCTCGTCGTCGAGGTAGACGGCGACGGCCCAGTCCTGGTAGAGCGCCTTGACCGAGCGCAGGTCTGCGCCGGTCTCGTCGTTGAAGTCGTCGATCGCGTTCTGGACGCCCTCCATGCCGTCGGCCTGCTCGGCGAAGATCTTCTTGATGAGCAGGTCACCGCCTGCGGCGTCGTACTCGAGATCCGGCTCGAAGGTGCCGTCACCGTTGCCGCCGGCCTGCTCCCAGAGGTACTGGAAGAAGGTGTAGGAGGCGCCGTAGTTCTCCAGGCCGCCACCCCAACGGGTCAGCGAGGTCTCGTGGTGGAAGACCTGGTGGTAGGTCAGGTGCGACCCACCGACGTCGTAGCCGTTGAGGAAGATCGCGAAGTCCGCCAGCCCCTCGTCGACCCAGGAGAGCTCGCCGGAGTCGCTGTAGTTCATGACGAGGTGCTCGAGCTCGTGGGCGAAGACCCCCTCGTAGAGCTCGAACCGGTTGTTGCTGTCGTCGCCGTCGTCCCAGGCCTGGCTGCCGTCGCCGACCCGGTTCACCCAGTCGAAGGCGTCGATCGCCATGACGTTCATGCCGGCGCTGTCGATGAAGTCGGGGGCGAAGTACCCCGCGGTGTACGAGGTCACGGCGCAGTCGTACATCGAGTCGTCGTGGAGGTTGTAGACGATCGTCACGAGGGACTTGGAGTCGGGGTCGGACGGGTCGGCCAGTCCAATCGGGCCGAAGTGCTCCTCGTCCACGGCGACGATCTGGTTCGCGAGCTCGGCACCGAGGTAGTCGATCTGCTTCTGGGTGATCTCGTAGTCGTCGGCCGTGTCCTCGGCGCACGGGGTGAAACCATCAGCGGTGTTCCAGTCCTTCTGCGGGTCCATGCTCGCGACGCCGTCGGGCGCGGCGCCGTCGAGCGGGGTGCCCGACGGGACGTAGATGTACACGGGGGTGCCGTCCGGGGTCTCCCCGGCGTAGGCCCTGGTGAACTCCTGCTCGTAGGTCCCTCCGGCGGCGCTGTCGTTCAGATCGAGGGTGATCGTCTCGTCCCCCGGGCTGCCGCTCGACGCCGCTGTGGCGATCGGTGCCCCGAACGCCGCGAGGGCGAGTGCGGCGCCGGCCGCCACTGCCCCGCGCCATGCGCGGGCCGCGCTGTGTCTTCCGTACATTGTTGTACTCCTCCCGGTCCTCGGCGGTCCCGATGGGGACCGTCGGGCTGAACACCGCCGGCTTCCTGTCTGAGCAGCGGCCCTCCCACACGACCAAGAGGACGGTCGCGGCGGAGGGCAGCGAGGGTCACGATGCGATAACGAAATCGCAGTGATCTGCCGGCCCCTCAGGCCTCACCCAACCGAGCGACGGCACTCCATCCCGCCTGGCGTCGATGACCCTGTCCTGACGTCAGCGGGACGTCCACGCTCCACGCGACAGCCGGTGCTCAGCCGGTCATGGCGTCGATGGCTGCCGTGGCGGCGAGCAGGAGGACGACGTCGGCTCCGGGCTCGACCTGGACACCGAAGGTGCCCGGAAGGGTCACCCAGCGCTTGGAGACCTCGGCGACCGCCGCCCCGCCGAGCTCGAAGGTGTACTCGCACTCCGCGACGTCGCCCCGGACGGCGACCTCGCCGACGTCCGCGGCCTCGACGACGTAGCGGTCGGGCATCGATGCGCCCATGGCCCGGGTGATGGTTGCCGACGGTCGGCCCGGACGGTCGATCGTCACGGTGTCGCGCGCCTGGGCGTCCCTGGCCCGCATCTGCGCGACGACCTCGCCGCCCGGCTCCCTGATGGTGAAGCCGTCGCGCGCCCTCAGGACCTTTCCGTCGACCTTGTAGACGGTGCGGCCCGTCATGGTCTCGACCCAGTAGTCCCGGCTGATGTCGACGAGACCGGTGCGCATCTGGAAGATCAGGGGACCGTCGTCGTGACCCGGTGAGGAGTGACCTCGATCCCCTTGCCGGTCTCCGGAACCCATCTCGTCTCCCTCTCCCTCACGACGTCGGATCGGGGGACCCGACCCACAGCGAGCCTACGACGCGCTCCTCGGCCGCTGGAGTCCACCGACCACCTCCACCCCACGGTGGCCGCCGGCGCGGTAGGGCGCATCATCCCCCCGGCATGAAGCGGATCCCCGAGTCCGACGATAGCGTCGATCCGTGAAGGGGACCCGCGTCCCGTGAAGGAGAGCACAGTGGGTGAGCGGCAGGTTCCGGACCGACCCACCCGCGCGTTCCACCTCCTGGCCAAGCCGACCGGGGCCATCTGCAACCTGGACTGCACGTACTGCTTCTTCCTGTCCAAGGAGGACCTGTATGCCGGCAGCACCTTCCGGATGAGCGAGAGCACCCTCGTGCAGTACGTGCGACAGCTCATGGAGGCCCATGCCGACTCCGACACCGTGACCGTCGCCTGGCAGGGCGGCGAGCCGACCATGATGGGGCTTGACTTCTTCCGGCACGCCGTGGACCTCGTCAACCGGTACCGGCGACCCGGACAGCAGGTTTCCCACACCATCCAGACCAACGCCACACTCCTGGACGACCGCTGGGCCGAGTTCTTCGCCGAGAACGCCTTCCTCGTCGGGGTGTCGATCGACGGGCCGCGCGAGGTCCACGACACCTATCGAGTCGACAAGGGGGACAAACCGTCCTTCGACCGGGTGCTCGCCGGACTGCGGACCCTCCAGCGCGGTGGCGTGGACTGGAACGCGCTCACCACCGTGCATGCCGGCAACCACGACCGTGGGCTCGAGGTCTACCGCTTCCTGCGCGACGACCTCGACGCGACGTTCATCCAGTTCATCCCCATCGTGGAACGCTCGGCGGGCCCCCAGACCGTCGAGCCCTACTCCGTTCCCCCCGAGGGCTACGGCAGGTTCCTCGTCGACGTCTTCGAGGAGTGGGTGCGCCACGACGTCGGGGACGTGTTCGTCCAGATGTTCGACGTCGCCCTCGCGCAATGGGTCGGGGCGCCCCCCTCGCTCTGTGTCCATGCCGAGGTCTGCGGGACCGCCCTGGCCCTCGAGCACACGGGCGACGTCTACTCCTGCGACCACTTCGTCGACCCCGCACACCTGCTCGGCAACATCGCCGACCACCCCCTGCTCGACCTGGTCTCCGCACCGCAGCAGGAGGCCTTCGGTGCGGACAAGCGCGACACGCTGCCGCGCCAGTGCCGGGAGTGCCCCGTGCGTTTCGCCTGCAACGGCGGTTGCCCGAAGGACAGCTTCGTCGACGACGTCTGGGGCCAGGCCGGCCTGAACTACCTCTGTCCGAGCTACACGACGTTCTTCACGCACATCGACGCCCGGATGCGCCAGATGCGCATGCTCCTGCGCGGCGGACGAGACGCGGACGGGGTCCGGCGCCTGGTCCGAGCAGAGGACGCCCGCAGGGACCCCGGCGCTCCCTGCCCGTGCGGCGGTGGTCGCGCCTTCTCGGAGTGTCACGCCGCACCCACCGCCACGACGACCGCCACGATGACGGCCATGACGACGGCCGGGTCGTCCGGCGGGGACTGAGAGGGCGCCCGCGCTGTCAGCGCTGCGGCAGCAGACCTGCCCTGCGTGCCGTGACGATCGCCTCGGCGCGGGTGTGCACACCCAGCTTGCGGTAGGCCGACATCGCCTGGGTCTTCACGGTGTGCCGAGAGACGAACAGCTCGTCGGCGATCTGCGGGAAGGACAGGTGGGTGGGCAGGTACTGCAGCACCCGCACCTCGGCCGTGGTCAGCGAGGAGTCACCGGCCAGGCCCGCCGAGGTGTCGACGAGACGCTGCCGGGTCTCGGCGTAGAGCCGGTCCAGCCGCGACGAGGCCGCCGCCGGGATCCGCGCATCACCCGCCTCCTCGAGCAGCATCCTCGCCCGATCGGCATCCCCCAGGGCCAGGCTGACCCGGGCCAGCGACAGCCTCCCCTGCACCGCGTGCCACGGTGCGATGGTGCGCATCATCGAGGTCATCCGCAACGCACGTGCCGCCTCACGCTTGGCGTCGATGAGCCTCCCCTCGAGCACGTACCCCACCGCCGAGGTCGTGAAGATCGGGGCCGCCGTGGCGATGGCATCCAGGCGGAACCTCGCAGCCAGCTGACGCATCTCGTGGATGGATGTGAGGGCCCGGTGCTCGTCGCCCCTCGCCAGCGCCGCATCCGCAAGCCCGGCAAGGCAGTGAGCCACCATGATCGGTAGGTCCATGGCCGTCGAGAGACGATAACCCTCCTCGAGGACAGCGGTGGCCTCCTCGTCCTCGTCACCGAGGAAGAGCGAGACACCGAGGAGGAAGTGCGCCAGCGTCTGCCACACGTCCTCGCTCGGCTTGGCGCTGATGAACTCGCGCGACGCCGAACAGATCTGGGTGATCCCGTCGGCTCCGATCGTGGCCCTGAGAAGAGCGGCGTCGGCGCGGTGCGACGCGTCGTGGTCCGACGACAGCTCCTCGGCGGCCAGCGCCAGACGGCTCATCCTCGCCATGTCGCCCATGTGGGACGCCGCCCAGGCAGCGCTGAGCGCAAGCCCGCAGTGGCCGCGCAGTCGCTGCTCGTCGATGCCGTCGAGCCAGCGCTCGAGCACCGCCGCCTGACCCGCACCCAGGGGACCACCGGTGTGCGACCAGATGAGGTCACTGAGGCGCTCGTCGTCCCCGGACTGCTTGGCATGGTGGACGGCACCGTCGAGGTCATTGCGCTGCTCGCAGACCGCGCTGGCGTTCGCATGGGCTGCCCGCCACGACTCGGGATCACGTTCGTTCAGCTCGGCGCCGAGGAACTCCGACAGCAGCGGGTGCATCCGGAAGACCTCGGCCGCGGGGTCCTCGGGAGAGAGCAGCTGGTTGACCGAGGAGAGGCGTCGCAACCGTGAGAGCGAGCCGCTGCCGTTCGTGACCGCGTCGCAGGCCTCGGCATCGAGCACGGGGAGGACGGACACGTGCAGGAGGAACTGCGCGTCGTCGGGTGACAGCCTGCCCAGGATGTCGTGGCGCAGGTAGCCGCCCAGCCCGTCGATGCCCGCCACGTGCGGGCTCGGCTCCGTGGACCGCCGCTGGCTGGAGAGAGCGGCCAGGCAGACGGCGACCGGCCACCCGTCCACGCCGTCGACGAGGTCTCGCATCCGGGCCGGACCCATCCGGACGCCGACCGTCTCCATCATTCGGCTGGAGTCGTCGAGGTCGAAGGCAAGCACCTCGGGGCCGAGCACGGCCACCTCGCCCCGGCTCTGCAGCCGCCACAGCGTGGCCGGGACCTCACCCCTGGTCGTCATCGCGAGCTGCGACCCCGGGGGAATGCTCATGGCCAGGGTCTCGACCAGCGACTCCCACAGGGGCCCCGACATCTCCTGAGCATCGTCGACCACGACCAGGAAGGGGTCGCTGACCGCGGACACCGTCCGCTCGACCGCCGGAAGCGTGTTCAGGTGCCAGGACACCAGGTCGAGTGTTCCCGGGAGGGGAACCGGATCGGGCACGAGGCCGCGCTCGCGCAGGCCGTCGACGACGCCCCGGGCGAGCCAGTGCGGATCCGGCGCCGCCGCGCGAACCCTCAGCCAGATGACCGCGCGCGGGTCCCTCCCCGCCCACTGGGCCACAACGGTCGTCTTGCCGTAGCCCCCCGGCGCCTTGAGGCACACGACGTCGGACCCGCTCGTCTGGTCGAGGATGCCGAGGATCCGTTCGCGGGTCACGAACTTCGCGGGCACCGCCGGCGGGTCGAAGGAGAGAGGAACACGGGATCGCTCGGTTGAGCCCGGCACTGAACCACCTCCGCCCCGAGCATAGCCGGGGCACCACGACCCCTCGGCTGTCGTTCAGCAGATGCACCACCGACCTTCGACGACGCGGCCCGCGGCGCCGCGGAGCTCGGCTGGGAGCGGGCCCGTGGGCGCTCTCCCTGAACCCGGAGGGCGGGGGTGGCTCAGGCGGGTGGTGGGCAGGGCGTGGTGGGCGCCGAGGGCAGCTCCTGCGACATCGTCGCGGCCGTCTCGTCGATGAGCTCGGGTGACACCCGTCCGGCACCCTCCGCGTAAGGGTTCGCGAGGGCGAGCAGCAGGATGAGCAGGGCCCCGGTGAACACCGCGGACAGCCCCACGAGCACCGACTGGGTCCGACCGGGAGCGGGTAGCGTCACGACGAAGATCAGGACGAGGACCAGGAGGCCGCCGCCCAGCAGGAGGCCCCACATGAGGACAGGGACCGTCGTCTCGGCCGTGACGAGCCTCGCCTCCCGCGCGGTCGAGATGCTGCCCACCTGGACCATGATGTTCGTGGCCATCGCGGGCTCGAACGTCGTGCCGTTCGGCGCGTCGATCGCCCCGAGGGCCATGATGATCCCGGAGTAGGCCCGATCCACCTCGGGCGCGGACGCGCCGTTCCGCATGGCCGGCCAGTCGTACTCCGTGGCGGTCTGTGCGTAGCAGAGGAGGGCCTCCTGCGCGGGCACACCGTCCGCGCCGAACGTCCTCAGCTCCTCGAAGGCGGTTCCGATCGAGGTCGCCTCGTCCCCCACCGAGAAGCGGGCGTCGGAGAAGGCCCCGAAGAGGAAGACGATCATGAAGGCGACGATCACCCCGTAGGCCGTGGCCACGTACGACAGCGTCGCCGAGTACGGGCCGGCGTCGAGGGATGACCTGTCCGGCAGGAACCGTCTGACGACGAACGCGATCGCCCCGGCGACGACGCCCAGGAGAACGAGGAGCAGGGCGTTCACGAGGGGGTTGGGTGACATCTCCGGGCTCCTCCTCCGCGACGTGCCGTACACGACGCGACCATGGCGGCGCCACCCGGTGGTCCGGGCCGCTGCCGCCGTCCAGCCTTGGTGCAGGACACGCCCATCGTGGCGGACTTCGTCCGGAAATGCATGCTCCCGAGGGGATGACGCTCCAATGTCCTCACGACGTCGACCGTGGGGGCGCCGGGATCAGCCGGCCGCGCCGTGCGCGACGCCGGCCTGCGCGGTCATCTCGTGCAGGGCCAGCTCGTCGTGGTGCGCCTCGGGGGCGAGGTCGAAGACGACCTGGTCGACGGTGCCGGTGAAGGCGTAGGGCGCCCGGTCCTCGTAGTCGAGGTCGACGACGCCGCCGTTGTCGCGCCCGATGTCCATGCCGGCGTAGGTGGTGAAGATGAGCGAGATCGTGCGAGGGATCCGCCCGCCACCGATGACCCGGTCGCCGGCGAGCAACGTCACGTCGCCCCCGGTGCCGGGGGTGTTCTCGTCGGCCTCGAACAGCATGCTGAGGGTGACGTCGCCGGTGGGGACCGGCTCGGTCGAGGACTGCCGGTAGGTGTCCACACCGAGGTACTGGTAGGTGTGGTGCAGGTGGCCTTCAGCGTCGATCCAGAGCGCGAACCCGCCGATGAAGTCGGCGAAGGCGACGAGGACACCCTCGGCACCATCCTCAGGGATGTGCACGTTCGCCTCGATGGCGTACGACCGGCCGATGATCCGCGGGATCATCGACGTCTGGATGTTCTGGACGTCGCCATGGAAGGTGAACCGCGTGCGCGTCGGCATGGGGGGCAGCATCCCGAAGAAGACGGCGAACCCGCCCAGGAGCGGCAGCACCCGGTTGCGCTCGGCCTCGGCCCAGAAGAGCTCGGTCAGCTCGGCGAGCTTCTCGGGGTTCTCGGCGGCGAGGTCATGGGCCTGCGAGAAGTCGTCCGGCAGGTGGTAGAGCTCCCACACGTCGTCCTCGGGGTCCCACTCACCCCCGGGGGCGAAACGGGCCAGGGTGGTCGGCGAGAAGTCCCAGGGCAGCTTGTCCAGCTTCGCGCAGGCCCACCACCCGTCCTTGTAGATGGCCCGGCTCCCGTACATCTCGAAGTACTGGACGGCGTGCCGCTCCTCTCCTGCCGCGTCGGTGAGCGTGTGGGCGAAGCTCGTGCCGTCCAACGGCTCCTGCTCGATGCCGTCGACCACTCGCGGGGCGGGGATGCCGAGGGTCTCGAGGACGGTCGGCACGACGTCGATGCAGTGCGTGAACTGATCGCGCACCGTGCTGTCGGGCTGGATGCCCCGGGGCCACGAGATCACCATGGGGTCCCGGGTGCCGCCGAGGTGGCTGGCCATCTGCTTGCCCCACTGGAAGGGGGCGTTGTTCGCGTGGGCCCACGCGGCCGCGAAGTGCGGTGCCGTGTGGAAGCCGCCGAGCTCCTGGATGCCGCCGTACTTCTCGATGAGGGCAAGCTGCTCCCCCGCGTCGAGCACGAGGCCGTTGAAGAAGGTGGTCTCGTTGAAGGACCCGGTGAGGGTGCCCTCCATCGACGCACCGTTGTCGCCCCAGATGTAGATGACGAGGGTGTCCTCGAGCTCGCCCATGGCGTCGATCTCGTCGAGCAGGCGGCCCACGTTCCAGTCGGCGTTCTCCGAGAAGCCTGCGAACACCTCCATCTGGCGGGCGTAGAGCTCCTTCTCCACGTCGGACAGGCTCTCCCACGCCGGGTAGGCATCCGGGCGAGGGGTGAGCTCGGTGTCCTCGGGAACGATGCCGAGTCGCTTCTGCCGCTCGAGGGTCTTCTCCCGGTAGGCGTCCCATCCGTCGTCGAACTGGCCCTTGTAGCGGTCGGCCCACTGCTTCGCGACGTGGTGGGGCGCGTGCGTCGCTCCGGTGGAGTAGTAGACGAACCACGGCTTGTCGGCGTCCTGCGCGCGCACCGCGTGCAGCCACTCGATCGACTTGTCGGTGATGTCGTCGGGGAAGTAGTACAGCGAGCCGTCGTCCCCTCCCGGGACGCCGAGCGTGGAGTTGTCCTGGGTGATGATCGGGTCGTACTGGCCGGCGGCACCGGTGAGGAACCCCCACCAGTGGTCGAAGCCCCAGCCGGTCGGCCAGTGGTCGAAGGGGCCTGCGGCGCCCATCTCGTGCCCGGGCGTCATGTGCCACTTGCCGAAGCCGCCGGTGATGTACCCGTTCTCGCTGAGGATGCGCGGGAGCGCCGTGCAGGAGCGGGGACGGACCCCCGTGTAGCCGGGGAACGGCGAGGGGAACTCGGCGATGCCGCCCATCCCGACGCGGTGGTGGTTGCGCCCGGTGAGGAGCGCGGCCCGGGTGGGCGAGCAGACGGCGGTCACGTGGAAGCGGTTGTAGGTGACCCCCATCTCCTGCACACGGGTGAGGTTGGGGGTGCGAATGCCGCCTCCGAACGTGTCGGGGCCGCCGAACCCCGCGTCGTCGATGAGGACGATGAGGACGTTCGGCGCGTCCTGGGGCGCATGGGCCCCGGCGATGATCGACCAGTCCCCGGAGGAGTCCTCGATGGTGCGCCCCGCCACCCCGGCGAAGCGCTTGTCGGGGATCGGGAGGACGGTCCGGTCGGGGGTGAACTTGCCCATCGCCTCAGCGAGCTTGGCCTTGAGCTCGTCGATGCCGCCCTCGTCGCTCTCCACCACGGACTTCAGCGGGGCACCCTGGAGGCTGCGTTCGACCTCGAGCCGCGCCTCGGCCGGGAAGATGCCGATGACGACACCGTCTCCAGCGGAGAGGGCCGCTCCGACCTCCTCCTGGATCTTCGACGTCAGCCGGTGCTCGGTGAACTTCCCCACGAGGGTTCCCGCGGCCGCACCGACCACCACCGCGCCGAGCATCGGCGGGGCGAGCAGGCCGACGAGCACCCCGGCCCCACCTCCCCACCCGGCGCCGCGGCGACCCAGGTGCGTGCCCGTGTCGGCTACTCGGGGGTTCCCGTCGGCATCCTTGCCGACGAGGATCATCCCGTCCGACCTCAGCTCCTTGCCGGCAACCCGCCGGGCGAGGACACGGAACTCCTTCTCGGCCAGGTCGGCGTCCTGGTAGCCGGCCACGATCAGCATCCGGGTCTCGCTCACGAGCGTCCTCCTCAGTCTCCACCGCGCCGACGAACGGCGCCCGGCCGTGGGAGCGGATCTCTCCCGACCTGACACCACGATGCTCGCCGGCCTGAGGCGGCGAATCGCCCCGATGGGGTGAGCCTCGTCCCGGCGGGCCCACCCGGATCGGCGCCGGCTGCGCCGCGCGTCCGGTGGTGCGTCGCTCCGGCCGGGAACGGCCCGACCTTGAGGCCTTGTGTATCAGCGCCGGTCCGGCCCGCTCCTCTGACAGCAACCGCACCGTTGCCGCCTGGGAGAGAACGACCATGCCGAACCGCATCACCACCGCCACTGCGGGCATCCCGATCAAGGACCTGGACACGCTTCGCACGCGTCTCAGGGACACCCGCTTCACGGCGGTCGAGGCCGCCCCCGCCTTCACGACGGCGTTCGAGGCGAGCCCGAACCGTGCCATCGCCCTCGCCCGGGGGTTCGCCGCCACCCTGGAGACGCAGGAGGACCACCGACAGCTCTTCCAGGCCGTCGCGGCCATGGACGAGGACCGCCGGCGCGCCCTCATCAGCGGCTACCGCAAGGAGGGGCAGGGTCGTGGCGTCGTCCAGGCGATCTCGCTGCTCCCGCGCCTCCAGGGCCAGACCCTCATGGCCTCGTTGGTCATCCGACCCGACGGCGCCGTCGACACCCCGGCTGCCCGGGAGGTGGGCGAGTGGCTGCGCGATGCCGGGGCCGTGATGCGCGCTCACGCCATGGGGCTGCCCAGCCCGGACCTCGACGACGCAGTCGTGGAGTTCTTCGAGGACGTCGGCGACGCACTCTCCGACGCGGTGAACGCCGTCGTCGACGCCTTCGAGGCCATCGGTCAGGCCTTCGTCGAGGCGATCAGCGACGTCGTCAACTGGACCATCGAGGCCGTCAAGGACCTCGCTCACGCCCTGTACACCGCGACGGCGACCATCGCCGAGCTCGTCGGGAAGATCGCCGAAGCCGGCTACCAGGTGCTCAAGACGATGATCAACGGCCTCGAGCAGATCGGTATCGCGATGCGCGACGTCGTCGTCGGGGCCCTCGAGCTGGCGCGCGACGTCATCGTCGACGTGTTCAAGGCGATCGACCAGCTCGGCCGCACCCTGGCCGACCTCCTCGGCACCATCGTCAACCTCGCCGCGGGCCTGGTCCAGAAGGCCGTCGATGCCCTCATCGCCATCGGCAAGGAGATCGGGAACATCCTCGCGCAGGCCGCGGCCTTCGGCTACGCGCTGGTGAGCGGCATCGTCACCGCCCTCGTGGCGTTGGGCAGGGCGATGGGCGAGATCTTGGTGGCGTTGGTGACCCGTCCCGGCTCACTGCTCGAGCAGGTGGTCAGGTCGTTCCGGGACCTGGGCAACACCCTCGGTCAGGTGCTCGACGCGACGATCGCAGCCGGGGCCGACTTCGTCCGCAAGGTCGCCGCCGCTGCGGCCCGGATCGGAGAGGCAGTCGTCGACCTCGTGTCGTATGCCGTCTCGACCGTGGCAGCGATGGGCCAGGCCGTGGTTCAGGGCCTCCTCGACGCGGGCAAGACCCTCGTCGACCTCGTCGTGAGCATCGCCCAGGCGGGCTTCGCCACCGTCAAGACGCTCGTCCAGATCGTCTTCGACCTCGGGCACACCCTGCTGGGGGTGCTCAAGGACCTCGTCAAGATCGGCTTCGGCCTGCTCAAGGATGTCGTCAAGGCGGCGTTCGAGCTCGGCAGGACGATCGTGGAGTTCGCGGCCTCGATGGTGGAGTTCACGTATGCCGTGGCGGCCCGGTTCATCCACGCCGCCCTCGAGGTGGGCGCGGCTGTCGGCGAGCTGCTCGAGGCCGTCGTGAGCAGCGGCTACTTCGTGCTGCGCAAGATGGTCACCGGCGTCCTCCAGGCACTCGGACCGGTGGGCGACATCTTCGAGTGGCTCATCGAGCGAGGCGAGGCGCTGGCGAGCGAGCTCTGGCGCCAGGCCGTTCTCGCGATCCGCTACGTGAAGCACTCGGTGACCGAGATCCTCGACTGGGCCCGAGCCCAGGGAGCGGCGATGTTCGACGGCATCCTGCGCTCGATCGAGGCCGCCGGAGAAGCCATCAAGACCGTGATCGAGTGGGCCGAGGCCGTCGGTGGCGACGCCCTCGAGCTGCTCGCCGAGGCCACGGTCCGGGTCGGCAACAGCATCGAGTACGTCCTCTCCTACGTGGCCAACGACGCCCTCCCGGCCCTCGGTGGGGCTCTCAAGGGGGCCCTCGACGCGGGGAAGTCGCTCGTCGACGTCATGGGCTGGGCCCTGGACCGCTCCCTCCAGGTGCTGACCGAGTCCGTGCAGTCCCTTCTCGCCCTCGGCAGGACCATCGCCGAGCTCGTCGCTGCCACGCTCGCCAACCCCGGAGAGGCGCTCGACAACCTGCTCCGCGCGCTCGACGCCGTCGGCGAGACCCTCACCGACATCGCGGAGGGGGTATGGACCCTGGGCGAGACGGCCTGGGAGGCCTTCGTCCGGTCGGCCCGCGCGGTCGGCCGCTCGGTGGTCAGCATCCTGGAGGCGGCCTGGGAGATCGTCGGGGCCGCGGTCGGGACCGCCGTCAGCATCCTGTGCAGCTTCCTCGCCGGCTACCGCCGGATGACGGACCAGGAGATCGCCGAGGCCCGGATCGTCTTCGAGGACGCCCTCGACTACGACCACATCTTCTTCGCCGTGGACGACATCACCAACGACGTCATCTTCGGGGTCCAGGACTTCTTCACCGGCAACCCGAACTCACGCGCCTTCGTGACCAACTCCCTCGTCAACTTCGACGCGGACGAGGGGGTCGGCCTGGGCCGGCGCACGATGATCCACGAGCTCACCCACGTGTGGCAGTACCAGACCAGCGGCTCGCAGTACTTCGCCGACGCGATCTACGCGCAGGCGACGGGTGACGGCGTGGGCGACAGCGGCTACAACTACGGCTACGTCGAGACCGTCGACACCACCCCCCGCGTCACCATCCCCGAGGACTGGAGCGGCGCGACCGAGCGGGGACCGATCGGCGACTGGACGGGTGAGGGAGGTGCCGACGACCTGGCTCCCGACGGATCCACGTGGCCGACCCTCAACCCGGAGATGCAGGCGCAGGTCATCATGCACTGGTACGTCCGCAAGGTCCTCCAGGCCCGGCCCGACCCCGACGTCGCCCCGTGGCAGCCCTACGTCGAGATCGTCCGCGCGGCGTGAGCAGCAAGGTCACAGGGAGGCGGGCATGAGCGGTCGGGTGGGTGTCACCGTCGTTGCCGAGGACTGGGCGGTCGACGCCCTCGCACCGCTCCTGGACCTGTGGCGTCATGGAGACGGGGTGCTGGTGCTCCCCTGGTCGACGATGGTGACCGGCCACGACGAATCGCTGACGGAGCTGGCCCAGGACTCCTCGTCCATCCTCGTCGTCGGGCCACGCAACAGGTCACCGCGCACGGTGCTACCGGGACCGGTGGTGTGCGCCCCGGACGGACGCGTCGTCCCCGCCGCATGGCTCCCGGCGACCACGCCGGCCGACCTGGCCAGGTTCGCGGGCACCGCCGTCACGGTGCATGGCCGCTCCGGCGCCCGAGGAGGTGCCACGGCACGGACGCTGGCCGTCCTGGGCGAACGTCAGCCTCGCTTCGACCGGCTCGCCGACCGGATCGTCCGGATCGCGCGGGACACGGCACACCCGGCCGTCGAGGCACGCCGCTGCACGGCATACGAACTGGGGCGCGAGGACCTCGTCGACCTGCTGGGCACCGGACCCGCCATCGGCGTCTACGTCGGACACGGACGACCCACCGGGTGGGTCGGGTATGCCGGCCTCCGCGCGCACCACTTCACCAACGGGACCGGTCGGGCCGGCCGCCGCCCCGCAGCCGCCGTGGTCTCCCTGACCTGCAAGACCGCGAGCCGCCGACGCACCGGCCTGTCGTTCGCGGAGGCACTCCCGCTGATCGGAGCCACGGCGGCGACGGTCGGCGCGGTGGGAGCCACGGTGCACACCGGCAATGCTCGCTGGGCCCTCCGCGTGGCACGCGACCTCGGCGAGTCCTCGACGATCGGGGAACTCGTGGCCGCGGTCGCCCCGCACGACCCCCTCGCCAAGGCATACCGCCTCATCGGCGACCCCACCGCACCGCTGCTCGACGCAGCGGCCAATGAGACTGCACCACAGCATCATCCACTCGAGGAGGCATCATGAACCGGTCCGAGGTCCTGGACATCGTCCGTGCTGAGCTGGCCGTCGCCGCGCCCGACGTCCCCCCGGACGCCGACCCGAACGCGCACTTCGGGCACGACCTCGAGGTCGACTCCCTCGCCGTGCTCGAGTTCGTCGCCCGCCTGGAGTACCGCTTCGGCATCGCCGTGCCGGACGAGGCATGGCCGGGGCTCACCTCGATCGGCGCGGTGGTCGACCACCTCGAGCAGCACCTGGTGGTGGCCCCGTGACACCGGGACCGGACGAGGTCGTCATCAGCGGAACCGGGGTCGTGAGCCCGCTCGGCGGTGATGTCGACACCACGTGGCACGGCGTCGTGGAGGGGCGATCCGCCGTGCACCAGTGGAGCGACCTCACCGCCGAGGGACATGCCGCCCAGGTGGCCTGCCGTGTCGACGACGCGATCTGGGGCGGCGCTGTGCCCGAGCGGAGGCGACGAGGCCGGGAGCTGGCGCTGCGCGCCGCCGGTGAGGCCCTGCGCTCGGCGGACCTGCTCGACCTCGACGGGGCGCTCTCCGGCACGGTCGACCCCGCTCGGGTGGGCGTCTTCGTCGGGTCGACGATGGGCGAGTCAGGCGTCTACGAGGACGTCGCGAACGGAGTGCCCTTCGACCTGCGCGAGGGTGGGGCGCAGGTCTTCGCGGAGGTCATCGCCGATGCACACGGGATCCGCGGACCCCGTCGAACCCTTGGAACCGCCTGCGCTGCAGGCAACTACGCCATCGCTTCCGCAGCCCGGGCTGTCGCGTCGGGTCGCATCGACCTCGCCGTGGCCGGTGGGGTCGAACCCTTCTCGCGAATCGCCATGGTGGGGTTCGCGAGAATGCGCGCGATGGCGCCGGGTGGGTGCGCCCCGTTCGGGGCCGGCCGGCGAGGCATGACGCTCGGTGAGGGTGCGGCCTTCGTCGTCCTGCAGCGGAGGTCGGACGTGCCGGTCGAGCGAGCCCTGGCGACGGTGGCCGGCCTCGGACTCAGTGCCGACGCGCACCACCCGACCGCTCCGCTCGAGGACGGGCGTGGCATGGCTGCGGCCATGGTGGCGGCCCTCGCGAGGGCCGACCTCGCCCCGAGCGACATCGGGTGGGTCAGCGCCCACGGCACCGGGACTCCCCGCTCCGATGCCGCCGAGGTGCTCGCCCTGCACACAGTCTTCGGGGAGTCGCCGCCTCCCGTCTCGAGCATCAAGGGCGCCATCGGGCACTCCCTCGGGGCGGCCACCGCGATCGAGGCGGTGATGACCGTCCGGGCCCTGCGAACCGGCATCCTCCCCCCGAACACCGGCACCGTCGACGTCGACCCCGCCCTCGACGTCGACGTGGTCCTCGAGGCCCGGGCCACTCCGGCGCTCGACCGGGTGCTCAGCTGTGGCTTCGCCTTCGGCGGCCTGAACTCCGCCCTGGTCCTCGGGAGGGCAGCATGACCGTGCACCGCTGGACGAGCGAGCCCATGACGATCGCCGGCACCGCGGCGGCGGCGTGGGTCGCGGCATGCCTGACCGATGCCCCGGTACCGCCGCCCAACGGCGACAGGGTCGGCCTGTACCTCTCGACCTCGGACGGCGGCAGCCGTGAGGCGCTCGCCTTCTGGCAGTCGGCACACCGGACCGGCTTGGCCCTCGCCGCGCCCGCAGCCTTCCCGTGGACCCTTGCCAACAGCGTGACGGGCAGTGTCTCGAGTGCACTGGGCATCACCGGGCCGTGCACGACCTGGGTGGGGGGCCCGGAGGCCGATGCCGAGGCCGAGCTCACCGCCATGGACGACCTCTCCGACGGAACGGTCGACCTCGCGGTCGTCGTCACCGTGCATGGTGAGACGCCACCGGATGCCGCGGGCACGCCGACCCGGCTGGGACTCACGGCCAGGGTGCTCACGGGAGCGGACCCTCCGGGCGGCCTTCCGTCGGCAGGAGACGCCCGGTCGGGGACGACGGGGGATCAGCGAGCCACGCGATGAGCCCCGCTCGTTCCGCGGAGTGGGGGGCGGCGCC
>CAVSRM010000003.1:0-516896 GCA_963730365.1 uncultured Actinomycetota bacterium
GGCCTGGCCCACTACCTCTCGGAGGACTACGCCGCCGCCGCGGTCCAGTACCGCCGCGCGGTCGACCGAGATCCGCAGCGCAGGGACTGGCGTCACATGCTCGCCGCCAGCCGGCGGAACGCCGAGGCCGAGGTGAACGTCTACGTGCCCGAGGTGCAGTTCTTCTTCGACCGTGATCGGCTGCTCGCGCACCCCGTGGAGCCAGCACTGCCCGAACCGGGGTCGGACGGGTCCCCCCAGAGCATCGCCAGGCGGGTGCGATACGTCGTCGGGCACGCCGTCGGCAGCGTTGCCGGCGTGGTCTTCGACGGTCTGGTCACGGTGGTCGGCCCCACTACCGGGGCGAGGTCTGGACGAACTGGTATCGCGAAGAGGCTCTACCGGGGCATCCTCACCCTGGCCTACATGCGCAAGAAGCTCGATCGCGACAACCTCATGTCGACCTACCCGACGGGGAGCAGGGTCGCCTTCCTCCCCGACGGACTCGAGCCGCCGGCCGGGGTCACGCACTACCGGACCGCCGATGGCTCGTGGAACAACCTCGCCGACCCCAAGGAGGGCGCTGCCGGGACCCGGTTCCCGCGCAACGTGGCGAACGCCGCGATCACGCCCGAGGCCGGCGACCGGCTCCTGACACCAAACCCGCGGGCGGTCAGCCGCACGCTCCTGACGCGTGGCGACACGATGGCCGAGGTCCCGTTCCTCAACCTGCTGGCCGCGAGCTGGATCCAGTTCCAGAACCACGACTGGATCAACCACGGCGAGAACGTGACCGACGACTTCATCGAGGTACCGCTTCCCGACGACGACCCGGCCCGGGAGCAGTTCCGTCAGTCGACCATGTTCGTCGGTCGCACGGAGCCGGACCCGACGCGCCAGCCCACCGGCGAGGAGACGCCGGTCACCTTCATCAACGAGGTGACCCACTGGTGGGACGGGTCGCAGCTGTACGGAAGCGACCAGCAGACCCAGGACCGGCTCCGGAGCGGCGTCGACGGCGAGCTGCGCATCGCCGACGACGGCCGGCTCCCGACCGACCGGAAGGGCATCGAAGAGACCGGCATGGTGCGCAACTGGTGGGTCGGTCTGGCCATGATGCACACCCTGTTCGCCCTCGAGCACAACGCGATCTGTGACCGGCTCAAGGCGTCGCACCCGGACTGGGACGACCCTCGGCTCTTCAACACGGCCCGCCTGGTCAACGCCGCCGTGATGGCCAAGATCCACTCGGTCGAGTCGACCCCGGCGATCCTGCCGAACAAGGCGCTGAACCTCGGCCTGAACTCCAACTGGTACGGGATGCTCACGTACACGTTCCGGTCGCCGGAGAGGCGCAGGACGGTCGCCGAGTTCAACGTCAGCAACCCCAAGCTCGGAGGCCTCGTCGGCAACCACATCGACAAGCACGGTCAGCCGTTCGGCCTGACCGAGGAGTTCGTCGAGGTCTACCGTCTCCACTCCCTGCTTCCGGAGACGTTGCGCATCACGACGCAAGGCCAGGAGCGCCCCGTCGAGGAGGTTCCCTTCGTGGCGAGTCGCCAGGCCGGCTCGGCGAAGCTGACGGAGCGGGTCGGCATGGCCGACATGTTCCACTCGTTCGGCAAGCAGCACCCTGGCGCGCTGCAGCTGAACAACTTCCCGACGTTCCTGCAGGAGCTGAGCATCCCCGGAAACCCCGTGTTCGACATGGGGACCGTCGACATCCTGCGCGCTCGCGAACGTGGCGTGCCGCGCTACAACGAGTTCCGACGGCAGCTGGGCCTCAACCCCATCCGCAGCTCCACGACCTCACCGACGACAAGGAGCAGGTGGCACGGATCGAGCAGGTCTACGGAGACGACGTGGAAGCGCTCGACCTTCTCGTCGGCACGCTTGCCGGGGCATCGCCCCACCGGGTTCGGGTTCGGCGAGACGATGTCCAGATCTTCATCCTCAATGCCAGTCGCCGCCTCCAGGCCGATCGGTTCTACACCGACGACTACCGCGAGGAGGTCTACTCCCCGGAGGGCATGGACTGGGTCGACCGGACGACCCTCAAGGACGTGATCCTGCGCCACTACCCCGAGCTCGCCAACACGGGGCTCGGCAACGTGAAGAACGCCTTCGAACCGTGGGACACCACGCCCGAGCTGAGTGCGGAGCGGCATCCGCTGCGCGGCTTCGACCCCGACCTGAGAAAGGACCCGTGGACGGGTGACGCCGTGCGGGCCGGACGGGCTCGCTGATGCTCGCCCGGCAGCGGTTCTGGGTGTATCGGACGATCCTCGCGAGGGTCACGGCCAAGGGCTTCGCCGAGCAGCAGGTGCGACCGCTGGAGCCTCCTGCTGACGACCACATCGACGTCGAACCGCTCGCACCGGAGTTTCCCCGACTGTTCGGCGCCACGAGCTTCCCGGCGACCGAGCACGCCGACCAACGGCTGAAGGACATGGGCAAGCGGGCGCGACTCTTTCCGGTCGTGGCGAGGATTCCCGCTGCCGAGACGGCGCCGATCGGCGACGACGAGCACTCCTTCCTCGAGCAGGTGTACCCGGCCCGGTACCGCACGATCTGGCCGACGGCACCGGCCGAGCCCCCGGAGTTCCGATCGGACGACGTGCTGGCGTCGCTCGCGACCTCGGGTCCGTTCGCCCTGTACCTCAGACGCGGCTCCACGGTCGAGGAGCTGGAGAGGGTGGGGCTCGGCGCGGCATCCCCCGACGACTACGTGATCGACATGACCGTCTTCGACGATCACCCCGTCAAACCGGGTCTGCTGGCGCCCGGTGGTTTGGCGATCTTCGCGGTCGACGGCGAGCGGCTACGCACGACGGGCATCGTCTACGACGGCGAGCTGCACGCGCCGGGTAGCCGCGGCTTCGTCCGGGCGTCGAGGCTGTTCCTCTGCGCCTTGAACACCCACCTCACCACGCTGGTGCACAACGTCACCATCCATCTCGGCCTCGTGACACCGATGACGGTCGCCTCGACGAACGAGCTGGCGCCCGACCACCCGATCCGGCGCCTGCTGCACCCGGCCTTCCAGAACACCTTGAGCGGGAACCACGAGCTGGCCCTGTTCCAGATCGTGGGTGAGGGCTCCTTCGCCACCCGGCTGTTCAGCCACGAGTACCCCACGCTCGTCGCCATCATCAATGACCACCTGCGCGACTTCCGCCCCGTCGACCTCGATCCGGAGAGGGCTTTCACTCGTCAGGGGCTCGTCGGGGCACCCGTCACGCTGCCGTTCTGGGACGACGACCTGGCGCTGTGGGGGATCACGCTCTCCTACGTCGAGCGCTACGTGCAGCAGTACTACGACAGTGACGAGGCCGTCGCCGGCGACGCACAGGTCGCCGCGTGGGCGGCATCCCTCGACGACCTCCTGCCCAGCGGCCTGTACGACGACCGCGGTTACCTCGAGGCGGGCACGCCCCTCACAAGGGCGACCCTGGGCCGACTCTGCGCCACCTTCCTCCACACGTCATGGGCGACCCACGACGTCGTGAACAACGCCGTGTGGGACTACTCGACCCTGAACTACGTCGTCCCGACCGTCGTACCCGAGTCGCTCAGGCACCAGGACGTGAGGCTCTCGTTCGACTTCATGAACACCATCCTGGGCACCTGGAAGCCCTTCAACATGGTCATCGACGGGCTCTCGGTGCTCGCCCTCGACGACGCGGGCCGGGCGATCATGGACGACGTCGTCGATGCACTCAAGGCTCGGCAGGCGGCGATGGAGGCGGAGCCGCGCCGCGCAGGCCGCATCTACCCGGCGGACCTCAACACGTCGGTGAGCAACTGACCCCCGCCGCAGGTGAGACGCCCCGTCGAGGCCCTGGCGGCCCGGCATACCCTCTGTGTCCATGAGCTACGCAGGGGATGTGAGTCCTCAGGAGGCCTACGCGGCCCTCACGTCCGATCCCCAGGCCCTCCTCGTGGACGTCCGCACGCGCGCCGAGTGGACCTTCGTCGGAGTACCCGACCTCGCCCAGAGCGGGAGGCGCGTCCACCTCGTCGAGTGGAGCTCGTTCCCGGACGGGGTCGTGAACCCGCGCTTCACCGAGGAGGTGAGGGAGGCCGGTGCAACGCCGGGACGCCCCGTCTACCTGCTCTGCCGATCCGGGGCCCGGTCCACGTCAGCGGCAGAGGCGCTCACGGCAGCCGGACTCGGACCGGCGTACAACGTGCTCGAGGGCTTCGAGGGCGCGCCCGACGAGAGACGGCACCGTTCGGTCGCGGGGTGGAAGAACGCGGGTCTGCCGTGGGTTCAGGGATGAGCGAATCCGGGGTCCACTGGCACCCCAGGACCCTGGCCGTCCGGGGAGGGCTGTCCCGCAGCGGGTTCGACGAGACGGCCGAAGCGCTCTATCTCACCTCCGGCTTCGTCTACGAGTCCGCGGAGCAGGCCGAGGCGGCGTTCAAGGACGAGGTGGAGCACTACATCTACAGCCGCTACGGCAACCCGACCGTCACCGTGTTCGAGGAGCGGATGCGCCTGCTCGAGGAGGCCGAGGCGTGCTTCGCGACGGCATCGGGGATGTCCGCGGTGTTCACGGCCCTGGCGGCCCTGGCGCGGGCGGGGGACCGCGTCGTCGCGTCGCGGGCCCTGTTCGGGTCGTGCTTCGTGATCCTCGACGAGATCCTGCCCCGATGGGGCGTCGAGACGGTGTTCGTCGACGGCGCCGACCTCGAGCAGTGGCAAGAGGCGCTGGCGGTTCCCACCGCTGCCGTCTTCTTCGAGACCCCCAGCAACCCCATGCAGGAGCTCGTCGACATCCCGGCCGTGAGCGACCTCGCCCACGCCGCGGGTGCCCAGGTCGTCGTGGACAACGTCTTCGGCACCCCGGTCTTCTCGCACCCCCTCGCGCACGGTGCCGACATCGTCGTCTACTCGGCCACCAAGCACATCGACGGCCAGGGCCGCACCCTCGGCGGTGCGATCCTCGGTCGGAAGGAGTTCATCGAAGGCCCCGTCAAGAACCTCATGCGGCACACCGGCCCGGCCATGTCCCCCTTCAACGCGTGGGTCCTGGCCAAGGGCCTGGAGACCCTCGACCTCCGGGTGCGCAGGATGGCCGAGTCGGCGTTGGAGGTGGCGACCACGCTGGAGCGCTGGGGGGCTCAGGGCAGGGGTGTGCTGAGGGTGCTCTTCCCTCACCTCGCCAGCCACCCCCAGCACCCGCTCGCCCTGCGTCAGCTCGAGGGTGGGGGAGGCACCGTCGTCACGTTCGACGTCGTCGGTGGCCGTGCCGGGGCCTTCGCGTTCCTCAACGCCCTGGAGCTCATCGACATCTCCAACAACCTCGGCGACGCGAAGTCCCTCACGACGCACCCGGCCACGACCACGCACCGGCGGCTGGAGCCGGCGGCGCGCGCTGCCGTCGGCATCACCGACGGCACCATCCGGGTGTCGGTGGGGCTGGAGGACGTCCGCGACATCGTCGCCGACCTCGACGCGGGGCTCTCGGCTGCCGCCGCGGTGGCAGGCTGAGCGACGGCATCCGCTCGTGCGGTGAGGAACCCCGGGCGCCTCTTGGGGCGAGGCGGTGGGCAACGCGGGCGGCTCAGCCGGGCCGGACGTCGAGGACCCACGGGGCGCCGGGTCTCACGGGCTCGTGCAGGGCCACGTCGAGGGCCGAGCCCACGACCTCGGCGACCGTGGGAACCGAGCGAGTCGTGACACCGCTCTCGCAGAGGTGCCGGGTCACGAGCCCGCGGGTGTGCTTGGCCATGTGGCTGGCACCGGGCGCCCGTATCTGGACCCACCGGGAGGCGAGGTCCGGGTCCGGCCGCCAGGCCGCGGCGTAGGGCGCCGAGCGGCAGTCCACCACCACCCCCCGCCCGGCGGCACCGGGAAGGACCTGCTGGAGGGCCGGCCGCCAGGCCGTGGCCAGGGGGCCGATGCCCGGGAGGGTCGCTCCCATGGCCAGGCGGTATGCCGTGATCCGGTCGCCCAGCCGCACCGCTCCGTGCAGGGCGGAGATGATGACGACCCACCTGTTGGCCCGGCGACGCGATGCCGGGTCCAGGCTCGCGAGGTCCAGCGCGTCGTAGAGCACCCCGGTGTAGACCTCGGCCGCGGGCATCGCCGGGGCGGTGTCCAGCCGCAGGTTGCGGGCCACCTCGTCGAGCAGTCCCTCGGACACTCCCAGGAGCCGTGCGGCGTCGGGCGAGGTGCTCGCGGCTCCCAGTGCCCTGGAGACGCGTTCGCGCGTGGGGGCCAGCGCGGGGAAGGACCACGTGGACGGGTCGACCGGTCGGCCTCGCGCGCGGGTGGCCTTGGCCTCCGACGGCGGCAGGAGGATCAGCACCGACACAGCCTACGGTCGTCCGGACAGGCACTCTCACCCCCCGGGGTGCTGGAGACCACGGCCATGGCGAGGTCCGTCGACCTCAGGTCGCGGCTCGCACGCGGGTCCCGGCGGTCCCGGCCACGATGTCCGCGATGTCGGCGAGGGAGCCGATGACGGCGTCGTTGCCGGTGGCGTCCACGAAGCTGCAGGCCGCGTCGACCTTGGGCCCCATCGAGCCCCTGGGCAGCTCGAGCCCTGCGAGCTCGCCCGGGGTGACCGTGCCCAGCCGCCGCTGGTGGGGCGTCTCCCAGTCGACGTACACGCCGTCGACGTCGGTGGCGATGACGAGGAGGTCCGCCGAGAGCTCCCGAGCCAGGAGGGAGGAGGCCAGGTCCTTGTCGATGACCGCCTCCACGCCCTGGAGCCTCCGGTTCTCGTCGTACATCGTGGGGATGCCGCCGCCCCCGGCACAGATGACGATCGTCCCGTGCTCGAGCAGGGTGCGGATCGGGCCGATCTCGATGATCCGCCTCGGTTTCGGGCTGGCCACGACCCGGCGGAACTGGCTGCCGTCCGGCGCGACGGTCCACCCGTTCTTCTCGGCGAGGCTCTCGGCCGTCGCGCGGTCGTAGACGGGACCGATCGGCTTGCTCGGATCGTCGAACGCCGGGTCCTCGGGGTCGACCTCCACCATCGTGAGGACGGTCGCGAAGGGCTGTTCGACCGGCAGGAGGTTGCCCAGCTCCTGTTCGATGACGTACCCGATCATCGCCTCCGTCTGGGCCCCGAGGACGTCCAGGGGGTAGGGGGCCACGGCCGCGTAGGCAGCCGCCTGGAGGGACAGCAGGCCGACCTGGGGCCCGTTCCCGTGCGCGACGACGATCTCGTTGCCGGGTGCGACGAGAGCGATCTTCTCTGCGGCGACCCGGATGTTCGCTCGTTGGTTCTCTGCCGTCAACGGCTCCCCGCGCAGCAGCAGGGCGTTACCGCCCAGGGCGATCACGATGCGCATGGTCGTTCCTCCTACCCGAGGTCGGTTCAGCTGAGTGCGGCGACCAGGATCGCCTTGATGGTGTGCATCCGGTTCTCCGCCTGCTCGAAGGCGATGTTGGCCGGGCTCTCGAACACGTCGTCGGTGACCTCGACCCCGTTCGCCAGGTGCGGGTACTGCTCGGCGATCCGGGCACCCACCGTCGTCTCGGCGTTGTGGAACGCCGGCAGGCAGTGCATGAAACGGACCCGGGGGTTCTCCGCGGCCGCCATGAGCTCGGCGTTCACCTGGTAAGGGAGCAGCATCGCGATCCGCTCGGCCCAGGTCTCGATCGGCTCGCCCATCGACACCCAGACGTCGGTGTGGATGAAGTCGGCACCGCGCACCGCCTCGACGGGGTCGTCCGTGATCGTCAACCGAGCGCCGGACTCCGCGGCGAACCCTCGGCACATCGCGACGTGGTCCTCGCTCGGCCACAGCTCCCGCGGGGCTCCGATCCGCACGTCCATGCCCAGCTTGGCTCCGACGAGCAGGAGGGAGTTGGCCACGTTGTTCCGGCCGTCGCCGACGAAGGCGTAGGCGATCTCGTGCATCGGCTTGCTGCTGTGCTCGGTCATCGTGAGCACGTCGGCCAGCATCTGGGTCGGGTGGAACTCGTCGGTGAGTCCGTTGAAGACCGGCACCCCGGCATACTCCGCGAGCTCCTCGACGATCTCCTGGCCGGCACCGCGGTACTCGATGGCGTCGTACATGCGGCCCAGCACGCGCGCGGTGTCCTTCATCGACTCCTTGTGCCCGATCTGCGAGGACGCCGGGTCGATGTACGTGACGTGCGCCCCCTCGTCGTAGGCGGCCACCTCGAAGGCACAGCGCGTGCGGGTGGAGGTCTTCTCGAAGATCAGGGCGATGTTGCGGCCCTCGAGGCTGCGCCGCGACGCCCCGGAGTACTTCGCTCGCTTGAGGTCGCGGGAGAGGTCGAGGAGGTAGTGCAGGTCGCGCTCGGTGTGGTGCACCAGGGAGAGCAGGTTGCGGTTGCGGTTGTTGAAGGGCATGGCGTACCTCGTGTCTGTCAGGTGTAGAGCGGGTCCCGCAGGATCGGGCAGGTCATGCAGCGGCCGCCGCCCCTGCCCCGACCGAGCTCGCTGGCGGTGATGGTCACGACCTCGACTCCGGCCTTGCGCAGGGCGGTGTTGGTCTGGATGTTGCGGTCGTAGCCGATGACGACCCCGGGCTGCAGGGCCACGACGTTGTTGCCGTCGTCCCACTGCTCGCGCTGGACCCCGTAGAGGTCGCCGGCGGCGGTGACCACCCTGAAGTCCACGTCGATGGCGTCGCCGATCGTCTCCACGAGTCCCTTGGGTTCTCTCCGGATGTCGAGGTCGGAGGGGCCGTCCCCGGGCCGGAGGCTGAACGGGACGATGCCGTCGACGACGGGTGAGTAGGTCGTGACGAGGTCGTGGTCGGCGAAGGTGAACACCGTGTCGAGGTGCATCGCCGCCCGGACCCGCGGCAGGCTCGCGACGATCACGCGCTCGGCGGCCCCCGCCGCGAAGAGGTTCCTGGCGACCTGCGTGATCGCCTGGTGCGACGAGCGCTCGCCCATCCCGATGACGACCACCCCTCGACCGATCGGCATGACGTCCCCGCCCTCGAGCGTGGCCAGCCCCTGTTCACCGGTGTCACCGTCCAGGTCGCCGAGCCAGACGGCGTAGTCCTCCCCGGCGAATGCCGGGTGGAACCGGTAGACCGCCGTCGTGAGGAGGGTCTCCTGGCGGCGCGCGGGCCAGAACATCGGGTTCAGCGTCACCCCGCGGAAGATCCAGGACGAGTTGTCGCGCATGAACTGGGTGTTCGGCAGCGGTCGGATGACGAAGCCCGTCGGGTCCAGCTCGCGGAACGCGGCCAGGAAGCCGCCCCCCAGGTCCTCGGGGACGTCCTGGTAGGACACCCCGCCGATGAGGAGCTCGGCCAGCCGCTCACTCGGCAGCTCTTCGAGCCAGGCGCGGACCTCTCGGGTCAGCCCGGCGCCCACGAGCCTGTCGGTGATCGTGCGGTCCAGGACCCAGGTGCGAGCGTCGGGCTGGTCGAGCACCTCGGCGAGCAGGTCGTGGAGCTCGAGCACCTCGACGTCGCGCTCCTCCATCTTCGCGACGAAGTCGAAGTGGTCGCGGCGGGCCTGCTGAACCCAGATCACGTCGTCGAACAGCAGCTCGTCGCAGTTCGCCGGGGTCAGCCGCTGGTGGGCCAGACCCGGTGCACAGACGAGCACCGTGCGCAGCCGTCCGGCCTCGGACCAGACCCCCACCCGGGGCTCGTGCTTCTCTTCACTGGCATTCATGACAGTCCACCGTCCGATCTCAGAGCACGGAAAGGTTGCCGGTGGCGAGCATCGAGACCGCCACCGCGGAGGTCAGGGCCACGACCCCGACCGCCACACGTTCGGGAACCGTGAACACCGGCAACCGGCTCTCGCGGCGCGCCCAGACGTAGAAGCCCGTTCCGACCAGGTAGAAGAGCGCTGCGACCAACAGGTACTGCAGCCCTCCCGCATAGACCAGCCAGCAGGCGTAGACGAGTCCCACGGACCCGATGACGAGGTCGCGCGACCGTCCGGAACCGTGCTCGTAGGTCTCACCACGCGCGGCCAGCAGGACCTGGTACCCGGCCGACCACAGGTAGGGCAGCAGGATCAGCGAGGTCGCCAGGTACACGAGGTTGGTGTACGTGCTGTCGTTGACCAGGGTCCAGAGCAGCAGCAGCTGGACGCAGCCGTTGGTGAGCCACAGGGCGGTGGCGGGCGCACCGTGCGCGTTCTCGCGGGCGAGGGCCCGGGGCATGACGTGCTCGATGGCCGGCAGCCGCAGGATTTCCACGCACAGCATCACCCAGGCGAGCAGGGCGCCCAGCAGGGAGATGATCAGGCCGAGGGAGATGAAGCCGGCACCCCAGCTGCCCACCTCGTTCTCGAGGACGCCCGCCATCGACGGGTCCTCGAGCCCGGCGATGTCCGCCTGGGCCATCAGGCCGTAGGAGAGCAGGTTGACCAGGAGCAGCAGGACGAGCACGCCGGCGAACCCGAGCACCGTCGCCCGGCCGACGTCCTTGCGCCTGCCCGCACGCTGGGAGTAGACGGACGCGCCCTCGATGCCGATGAACACCCAGACGGTGACGAGCATCATGTTCTTGACCTGGTCGAGGGTGCTACCGAGCGGGGCGCCGTCGATCAGGGTGTTCTGGCCCCAGAAGTCGGCCGTGAAGATTCCCGCGTTGAACCCGACGGCGGCGATGGCGATGAAGGTGAGGATCGGGACGACCTTGGCGATCGTCACGATTGTGTTGACGAGGGCGGCGCCGTGGATGCCGCGCAGCACCATGGCGTGGACGACCCACAGCACGATGGACGCTCCCACCACCGCGGCGACTGTCGCCCCGCCCTCGAAGGCGGGGAAGAAGTATCCGAGGGTCGAGAAGAGCAGCACGAGGTAGGCGACGTTGCCCACCCAGGCGGACACCCAGTACCCCCACGCCGAGCTGAATCCGATGTAGTTGCCGAAACCGGCGCGCGCATACCCGTAGACCCCGCCGTCGACGTCGGGCTTGCGGCGGGCGAGGGTCTGGAAGACGAAGGCCAGCATCAACATCCCGACGCCGGTGACCAGCCAGCCGATGAGCAGCGGGCCGGGGGCGGCGCTCTGGGCCATCTGGGAGGGCAGGGCGAAGATGCCGCTGCCGATCATGGATCCCACGACGAGTGCGATGAGAGCGGCCAGTCCAAGTCCGGCCGTGGAGGTGCCGACGGCGGGTCGGCCCTGAGAGGGTGGCGAAGGTGCCTCTGATGCGGGGCGCCCGGCGATCTGCTGAGACATGAGTGCCTCCTCGGGCTTGCCGGGCCGGAGGATCCGCCCCAGCGTCTGGACGCTACTCCCGCCGGTCCGGGCGGGGACGGAACTGACTCGGACATCACAGTCACGAGCCGCTGAAGCGGATCGGCGCAGGCGTCGTTCCGGAGGTTAGGTTGGTCGCATGCCGCATCCCCGCGTGACGCTCGCCCCCACCGAGGCCGAGGCGCCCGAAGGAGTGGTGGCGGCGCTGCGAGCCCGGTTCGAGTCGGTCCGCGAGGAGCTGGGGCTCTCGCTCGACTACCCGGCCGACGCACGGGCTGAGGCCGAGGCGGTGGCGGCACGGCCACCGGAACTCCCCACGGACGACCAGACCGACCTCCCGTTCTTCACCCTCGACCCCGTGGGCTCGATGGACCTCGACCAGGCGATCCACCTCGAGCGGGACGGCGAGGGCCACAGGGTGCGGTACGCCATCGCCGACGTGCCCGCGTTCGTGGCGCTCGGTGGGGCCCTGGACCGCGAGACGCGCGAGCGGGGTCAGACCGTCTACTGCCCGGACGTGCGGGTGCCACTCCATCCCGAGGTGCTCTCCGAGAACGCAGCGAGCCTCCTGCCCGGGGTGGTCCGGCCGGCCTTCGTCTGGGACCTGCGGCTCGACGGCACGGGGGAGCTCACGTCGGCCCGGGTGGGACGCGCTCTCGTGCGCAGCGTCGAGCGCCTGGACTACCTGGCGGTCCAGTCCTCGATCGACGCGGGAGGCGACGACGAGCGCTTCGCGATGCTGCGCGAGGTGGGGGAGCGGAGGATCGCCCTCGAGCGGGTCCGGGGAGGCGCCAGCCTGCCGATGCCCGAGCAGCAGGTGCGCGAGGGGCAGGACGGCGGTTTCGTGCTGGAGTTCCGGCCGCCGGTCGCGGCGGAGGAGTGGAACGCCCAGATCTCGCTGCTCACGGGCATGGCGGCCGCGACGATGATGATCGAGGCCGGGGTCGGGGTGCTGCGCACCATGCCGGCGCCGACCGAGGACGTGATCTCCCGCTTCCGCCGGGCCGCCCGGGCGATGCACGCGACCTGGCCGGACGGGCAGTCCTACGGCGACTTCGTGAGGTCCCTGGACCGCACCGACCCCAGGCACCTGGCCCTGATCCACGAGGCGACGACGCTGTTCCGCGGCGCGAGGTACACGGCATTCGACGGAGACGTCCCCGACGAGCGCGAGCACGGGGCCGTGGCAGCGCCGTACGCCCACGTGACGGCTCCGCTGCGCCGGCTCGTCGACCGGTTCGGTCTCCTCGTGTGCGAGGCGGTGAGTCGGGGTGCCGAGGTGCCCGACAGCGTGCGGGCAGCGCTTCCCGACCTGCCCGACCTGATGCGCGCCTCGGACCAGCGCGCCCGGGCGGCGGAGCGCGCGTGCGCCGACGCCACGGAGGCGGCCGTCCTCCACGGGAGGGTGGGGGAGGTGTTCGATGCCGTCGTCGTGGACCGGGGCGAGAGCACGCTGGAGGTGCAGCTCGTCGACCTGCCGGTGCTCACGAGGCTCGCCGCGCCCCGGTCCGAGCTGGGGGCGTCGGTGCGGGTCCGGGTCGTCCGGGCCGATGTGGCGCCCGGGACGCTCGAGCTGGCCCTAGACTGACCACGGACGAGTCGGGCGGACGGTCGCGTCGGTGGGCAACCACCGCCGAGGAAGGTCCGGGCTCCGAAGGGCAGGATGGTGGCCAACAGCCACCCGGGGTGACCCGCGGGACAGTGCCACAGAGAACAGACCGCCCCGGTCGCGCGAGCGAGCGGGGTAAGGGTGAAACGGTGGTGTAAGAGACCACCAGCGGCCTGGGTGACCAGGTCGGCTCGGTAAACCCCATCCGGAGCAAGCCCAGACAGCGTGCGATCGAGGGCGGCCCGCCCGAGCACGCGGGTAGGGTGCTGGAGGTGGTCGGCAACGGCCACCCGAGATGGATGACCGTCACCGGGTCGCCGGCAACGGCGGCACGGGACAGAACCCGGCCTACAGCCCGACTCGTCCACCACAAGCCGCTGACCTGCAGGTATTTGTGTACTCGCTCGCGACTGTCCTCACATTGTCCTCAGCCTGCAGAGGGGGTCCCCTTGAGCTGCGAGTCGACCGCCTCCCGCGTGCGGTCGTCGGAGTCCGGCCACAGGTGGCTATACGTGTCCAAGGTCTCCGCGGCACACCCGTGCCGGCTCGATGCCCATCCGGGTGAGCTCGGCGAGCTGGGCTGCCAGGTCCTGCCGGTCGGTGCTGACCCGGGCGTATCCGATCAGCACCAGGAGCCGGTCGGCCGGCGTGGCTGGAACGCTGGCATGGTGCCTCGTCTCGATAGAGGGGTGTTCGTGAGATCGTAGGTCGCGCGGGTCAAACGCGACACTTGAGGCGGACGGTGATTCTGAGACCTCGGATGTCAGAAGTCGCCGTCACTGGATGTCAGAAGTCCTGTTCATCGGTCCGCTGCAAGGCGATTCAGGACCGGGCGACAGATTGGGATTCCGTCTGGCGCCAGCATCGGCTGCGAACCGACGCAACGCTCAACGATCGTCTCGTTCGACGATCGTGAACGAAGCAGGCGCAGCGGTCCCGGCCACCGGCGACAGGGGTGATGCCGGCCCTGCTGTCAGCGAGTGGCGGGCTTGGTTGGGACTCATGGATATAGGTGCCACGCCCTTCGTGTTGATCGGCGGGCACCAGGCGGGGCTTCGCGCAGGAAGCCTCCGCCACCCGGCGTCTGCCGCTCCCGGTCGGTCCCCTCACGTGACCGGCCGGGAGCGCATCTGTCACCCCTTGTCAGCGCCTGCGTTGGCGCCTTGGGTGAAGTAGCGCTGGAAGGCGATGAACACCAGCGCAGTCGGGATGGTCATGAGCAGCGCCGCAGCCATGGTGATGGGGAACTGGCTGCCCGAGCCCAGGCCACCGGAGGTGAGGCCTGCGACTCCGCGGGTGAGGGTGTAGAGCTTCGGATCGTCGGTTGCGATGATGAAGTGCGACAGCTCGTTCCATGACCCTTGGAAGGAAAGGATCGTCAGGGTGATGAGGGCTGGTCTGGCCATCGGCAGGATCACCGACCAGAAGGTCCGGAACGTGCCGGCACCGTCGAGCCGGGCTGCCTCCTCCATCGATGGTGGGATGGACTCGAAGAACTGCTTCATGATGAACACCCCGGCCGCGTCGACGAGCAGTGGCACGAAGAGCGCGGGGTAGGTGTTGTAGATCCCCAGGTAGTTGAGCACGAGGAACTTCGGAATGAGCAGCACGATGCCGGGCACCGCGAGGACCGCGATGATCGCGGTGAACACGGCATCCCGGCCGGCGAACTTCAGCCGCGCCAATGCGTAGCCGGCGAGGGAGTTGAAGAACACCCGCCCCGCCGTGACCAGCAGGGTGACGATGACCGAGTTGGTGAACCACAGCGGGTAGTCGGTCTGGAAGATGCGCTCGAATGCCGCAGTCGTCACCGGGTCGGGGAGGAGCTTGAGCGGGTTGTTCACCGCGTCCGCGTCGGTCTTGAACGACGTGGAGAGCTGCACGATGAACGGGTAGATGTACATCAGGGCGAAGGCCACGAGCGCGATGTAGACCGCGATCTTCTTCCCGCGTCCGCTGCGTCCGACGAGGTTGCCGTCGTCTCCGGACGCCGGAGGCTTGGGCTGAGCCTCCGCACCCCGCGCCTGAGCCTCTTCGCTCACACTGTTGCCTGCGGGCTGTGTCACGCCGTCACCCCCTTCTTCGCCGCTCGGCGTTGCGTTCGTTCTGCCTTCTTCTGCTTCGCCGCATCCTTGTCCCGCAGCACGAAGCGTTGGAAGGAGGTGAGCACGAAGATCAAGATGAAGAGGAGGAACGCCATGGCCGCCCCCTGACCCCACTGCTGCTGTTTGAAGGCTGCCGTGTAGGAGAGGTATGCGGGCGTCAGGGTGGTCTTGGCGGGGCCGCCCTGGGTCATGACGTACATCTGGTCGAAGACCTGCCAGGTGCCGATGATCCCGAGGGTGACCACCAGCAGGATGGTCGGCCTCAGGTGCGGCACGGTGACGTTGCGGAACCGCTGCCAGGGGTTGGCGCCGTCCACCATCGCGGCTTCTTCGACCTCGGTGGGCAGGTCCTGGAGCGCGGCGATGAACATCAGCATGAAGGTGCCGGCAGTTGTCCAGACCACCTGGAGCATGATCGCCGACATGGCCACCGAGGGTCCGCTGAACCATTCCCAGAGCGAGAGGTTCATCACCTGCGTGTCGAGCAGGAAACCCGGCGGGGCGTCGGTCGACCAGAGACCGACCCCCCCGCCGATCATGTGGATCAACCCGCGAGGATCGGAGAACCACGTCGGTCCGTCGATGCCGAAGATCCCCAGGAACTGGTTGACGGCGCCGGTGCCGGTGAACAGGTAGAGGAAGACGAGTGAGATCGCCACTGAGGACACCACGGAGGGGAAGTAGAACGAGGTGCGGAAGAAGCTGCGCCCCTTGAGGAACTTCTGGTTGACGATCACGGCCAGGCTGATGGCGAGCATCGTCTGCAGCGGGACGACGCCGATGACGTAGTAGAACGTGTTGCGCAAGGAGATCATGAAGTCCTGGCGCGAGAGGCCCTCCTGGGTGAGCAGGGCGGTGTAGTTGTCGACGCCGACGAGGCCGACGTTCGAGGAGAAGGGGCTGCCTCGCCCGCTCCAGTTGGTGAAGGACACCCACAGGGCCATGAAGATGGGGATGACGAGGAAGAGGCCGAGCAAGGCGAGTACCGGGGTGACGAAGAGCCACCCGGCGACTGACTGCCGCTGGCCTGCCCCCTTCCCGCCACCGCGGCGCCGCGGCGCACGGGAGGTCCCGGGCGCCGCGGCCGTGTCGGTGGTGCTCACTGGCCCAGTACTGCGCCGGCGTTGGTGTCGAAGCCCTCGAGCACCTGCGAGAGGTTGGCGTTCCCGAAGGCCTCCAGCTTGGAGTTCAGGTCGCCCACGACCTGCTCCATACCGGCCGCGTTGATCGGGCCGTGGCCGTACGCGCCGCCGGCGATGAAGGGCGCGTCCTCGGGGAACTTCTCCTTGTACTGGTCGGCGGCCGCCTGCCGGCTCGGCATCACTCCGAAGGCGTCGGCGAAGGCCATCTGCTGGTCGACGGTGGTCAGTGACGACACGAGATCGACCGCCTGGGCCTGGGCCTTGGAGTCCGACGCGACGCCCCAGCACTGGGTGAACTGGAGCGTGCCAGGTCCCTTGGGGCCCTCGGGGAGCTCGACGGTGGTGTACTTCAGGTCTGGGTAGTCGTTCCTGACGGCCCCCGTGATCCAGTTGCCCTCCATCGTCATGGCCGCCTTCTGGGTGCCGAAGGCCTCACCGCCCCAACCGGAGTCGAGCTCGGGAGCGAACTTGAAGTTGCCGGCCTTGACGTTGTCCTGCACGTATTTCAGCGCTTCTTCGACCTCGGGGGTCGCTGCGGTGGACTCCGTGCCGTCCTCATTGAGCCACCAGCCGCCGTTCTGCACGACGAACGCCCCGACCCGGTCGATCCCGGTACCCAGGCCCAGACCCACCTGGTCCCCAGTGGTGAGCTTCGTGGAGACGGCGGTGAGGTCGTCCCAGTTCTTGGGGATGTCGGCATCGGTGAGGCCGGCCGCGGCCCAGGCGTCGGTATTGATCTGTAGGGCCAGGGTGGAGAAGTCCTTCGGGGCGCAGTACTGCGTCCCTTCGTAGGTGAAGGCCTGGCGGAGGGACTCGTAGAAGTCGTCGTTGTCCTCGAGCTGGTCGGCGTAGGCGAAGAGACTGCCGTTCTTGGCGTAGTCGGCGAAGCGGCCGGCATCCATGTAGAAGACGTCGGCCGGGCTGCCGCTGGCGAAACCTTGGGCGAGCTGCTGGTTCATGTCGCTGGCGACCGTCACGGTCACCGTGTTGCCGGTCTCCTTGGCCCACGCATCGGTGGCGGCCTTGACCGCGTTGGTCTCGGCGTCACCGGAGGATGCGATGAGCATCTTGAGGTCGACGGGGCCACTGGCCGATGCCGCAGCGGTGGACGTGCTGTCCTCCTCGAAGCCCCCTCCACCGCCGCAGGCGGTGAGAAGCAGTGCCCCGGTCAGGGCGATGGCCAGGGACGCAGTGCGGGTCATGCGTGTCACGGTGGACTCCTTTGTCATGGCGGTGCGGGTGGAGATGATGCGATGAGCGTCAGCGGGAGGGTGTGGTGCTCCTCCCAGGGGTGAGTACAGGGGCGAGGAGGGCGCCGGTTGACGGGCGGTCGGATCCGGCGAGGGCGTCGTGCACGAGGGTCAGCGTGAGGTCGGCGATCTCAGTGATTGGCTGGGTGATCGTGGTGATGTGGTGCACCAGAGCCGTCTCGAACCCGTCGAAGCCGACTATCCCGATGTCGGCGCCCGGCGCCCTTCCCTCCATGAGCAGTGCTTGGTGCACGCCGAGGGCCAAGAGGTCGGAGGCGCAGACTACGGCGCTCTTCGGGCTGAGCCGACGCACGAGATCGAGCCCCGCCACGATGGCGGCGTCCAGGTTTTGGTCGCAGGCAGACTCCGGTCCCCACACGCCACCACTGTCCTGGCATGCGTTCTGCCAGCCGGAGCGACGATCGTCTCCGACGACCGAGCCAGAGGGCCAACCCAGGTAGGCGATGGTGGTGTAGCCGCGACCGAGGCAGTGCTCGACCGCCGCCCGTGTGCCGGCGGCGCCGTCGACGTCGACCCACCGGGTGAACGTCGGGTCGTCCCAGATCCGGCCGAACGACGCGAAGGGGATGCTATGGCGTTCGAGCCATGCCGGGCGTGGGTCCCCGTGGTGGGTCTCGGCGATGATGAAGGCATCGACAAGCCTGCGACGCCACATCTCCTCGTAGCCGTGCAGCATCGGCTCGGCCTGGGACGAGCCGAAGGGAACCACGTGGAAGTCGTGCTCGGTGGCGCGCACACCGAGGGTCTCGAGGAACGGGGCCCGGGTTTCGTTGGTCGTGTGGGGCCCGAGGGTGTGCACCTCGATCCCGATGGCCCCGGTGCGTTGCGCTCGTAGGGACTGGGCCGAGGACGAGGGCTGATAGCCAAGGTGGTCGATGGTCGCCAGAACCCGGTCGAGGGTGTCGGGGCTGACCCGCTCAGGGTGTTTGAGGGCGTTGCTGACAGTCTGGCGCGACACACCCGCCGCCCGGGCGACGTCATGGATCGTCACCCGTGCGGGAGAAGGGCTGAGCGGTTCCACATGGCCTCCCTCGATGTTTGATCGTTCATATTCGCCAGTACCCTTGTTTTGAACGATCCAATGGCTAAGGTAGCCAATGTGCTCCAGATCACCACGTCCTGTCAACACCCTGAGACGGCACCGTGACCACGGCGGCTGACACGGAGGTCGACCCGTCGCCTGACGCAGCTCGTTCGCGCCAGCCGTGGCTCCACCGACTCCAGACGGCGGTGCGGGGGAACGCCACCTGCCTCTCGCTGGCCTCCGGAGACATACAGGCGGGCGAGGGGGAGGGGGCAGCATCGGGGCTCTACGTCGATGACCGACGGGTGCTCGACCACCTGGTGCTCACCGTCGACGACGTGAAACCGGAACCGGTGGCCGCGGACAGCCAGGGGCGGAGGTCGGTCTTTCTGTCCATCGCCAGAAATGCGGGAGACTCCGGGGCCGATCCCACGGTGCACGTGCACCGTCGCCTCAGCCTCGTTGTGGGTGGCCTGGACGTGCAGGTCGAGATTCATTCGCGGTCGATGGCTCCCGTCCGGTGCGTGGTGCGTCTCGAGCTCTCGGGGGACGGTGCCGAGGTCCATGAGGTCAAGGCCGGGGCTCCCGCAGGCCCGGCCCTACCGGTGTCATTCGCTGCGGACGGCCGCGCGCGCTGGGGTGATGCGCGCCATGAGACCGTCGTCGAAGCATCCGGGGCCCACATCAGCATTGACGCCGGAAGGGTGGTTGCACGGTGGGACCTGGAGCTCGAGGCTGGGGGGAGGCGCCGCCTCGACACCTCGGTTCGCGCAACCCGCACCTCCTCGACCCCCTTCGATGCCGGGTGCGGCGCTGCGGGCGTGCACTGGGGCTCGGTCAGGGTGCAAGCCCAGGACAGCCGACTCTCCCGGACGATCGATCGATCTCTCTCCGATCTCCGGCACCTGCTGCTCTCCGACCCAGAGGACGAGCGCGACGTCTTCGCCGCTGCCGGGTCGCCCTGGTATCTCACGTTGTTCGGCCGCGACTCGATCTGGGCAGCCAGAATGTGTCTGCCCTTCGGAAACGAACTTGCCGGAGGCACGCTCCGGGCGCTAGCCCGCCGTCAGGGCCAGGCAGAGGACCGCGACCGCGCGGAACAGCCCGGGAAGATCCTCCACGAAGTGCGCAGGACGACCTTCGAGGACCCCGGCCATCTGCACCTGCCTCCGCTGTACTACGGCACGGTCGATGCCACACCGTTGTGGGTGAACCTGCTCCACGACGCATGGCGATGGGGGTTGGCCGACCCCGAGATCGTCGCACTCGCGGGACCTTTGGAGGCGGCGTTGGGGTGGTTGCGCCGGTCGGTCGAGGACAGCGACGATGGACTGCTGCGCTATGTCGACGAGACCGGTGTCGGGCTGAGCAACCAGGGTTGGAAGGACTCTGGAGACTCCATGCGGATGGCGACCGGGGCGATCGCCGAGGGACCCATTGCGCTGCTCGAGACCCAGGCGTACGCCGTGGAGGCGGCCCTCGGAGCCGCCGACCTGCTCGAGGCAGTGCACGGCAAGAACGGAGACCCTTGGCGCGAGTGGGGTCACGCTCTGGGCGACAGGGTGCGGGCGGCATTCTGGGTGGGTGACAAGGATGAGCGCTACCTCGCAATGGCCCTGGATGGCCGGGGTCGAGCGATCGACGGAGTGGGCAGCAACATGGGTCATGCCTTGGGCACCGGCCTCCTCACCGCGGAGGAGGACGACGTGGTGGCGCGCCGACTCGCTGCGCCCGACCTGCTGGGGCCGTTGGGAATCGGAACGCTGTCCCGGCACAACCCGGCCTACAACCCGCTCGGGTACCACACCGGCTCGGTGTGGACCCATGACACCGCAATCGGCGCGCGGGGCCTTGCCAAGGTGGGCCATGGATCAACCGCGGCAAGGGTGCTCAGATCCCTTGTCGACGTGGCTGCCGCGAGCGGGTACCGATGGCCGGAGCTCTACAGCTCCGAGCCCGTCCTCGACGTGCCCGCGCCCTACCCGGCGAGCTGTCGTCCGCAAGCCTGGGCGGCGGCCTCTGCAGGACTGGTCCTGACGGCCGCCCTGGGGCTGTCCGCTGACGTGCCCCGAGGGCTTGTGCACCTCTCCCCGATGCGCGAGGCGCCCTTCGGCGCCTTGACCGTGGAAGGACTTCGGGTCGCCGGGGGAGCCTTGCGAGTCGAGGTCGACGCCATGGGGAGCGTCGTCGACGTCGAGGCACCCTCGGGAATCACTGTGGTGTGTGCGGACACAACACCGTGAAGCGGCGCGACTTCGGTGCCTGCAGGACCATTCCTCGTGGTCCGTCAGTGTCGCGGATCGCTGCGGGAGCAACAGTAGGTGGCTCTTCGAACTTGACCGGGCACGCCGGTCCTTCGTGGTGACGCGGTAGGGCCCGTGACCTCGGTGATCATGGCTGTGTCGAGCAGTTCATGGTCACGAGGGTGAGGTCACGGGCTTGGTTCAGGGTACGCAGGTTCAGGGTCAGGATCGGCAGCGAGGGGCGACGCTGTTGTTGGGTATCGAGGGGCTCGCTGTCGCCGCGGTGGCGTTCGAGCTGGGCGGCGACAGGGTCGTGGATGTCGCCACCAACGACGAGAGCGCCGCGGGGTGTCCGGAGTGTGGGGTGCTCTCCACGTCGGTGAAGGGTCACGCCATCACTCGGCCGCGGGACCTTCCTTACGGGCCGCACCTGGTCCGGTTGGTGTGGCACAAGCGGCGGTGGCGCTGTCGCGAGACCCTGTGCTCGAGAGGGTCGTTCACCGAGTCGATCCCCGCGGTCCCGGCCCGCTCGAGGTTGACGACCCGGCTGCGGGCCGAGTGCGGCGCCGGGATCGCGGAGCGGTTCTCCTGCGTGCAGGCCGGTGCGCACTACTACCGGATGTCCTGGCCGGTGGCCCACCGGGCGTACACCGTCCACGTGGTCCCCGCCCTGACGGAGCCGTTGCCGGCGGTGGCGGTGCTGGGGATCGATGTGACCCGCCGCGGAAAGCCCAAGTGGGAGCAGGACCCGGACAGCGGGAAGTGGAGGGTGGCCCACGACCGGTGGCACACCGGCATCGTCGACGCCGCCGGCAGCGGCGGGCTCTTCGCTCACATCGACGGGCGGACCGCGGCCAAGGTCGCCGAGTGGATCGGCGCACAACCCGATTCGTGGCGTGCCGGGATCACCCACGTGAGCATCGACTTGTCCGCATCCTACCTGCGCGCGGTCACCGACGCCCTCCCAGGCGCGGTCGTGGTCGCCGACCGGTTCCACCTGGTCCGCCTGGCCAACGACATGGTCACCGAGGTCCGCCAGGGGGATGCTCAGTCCACCCGCCGTCATGCCGTCGCCCGGTCGTGCGTCGAGTGTTGTGAGCGCAGTGGTGCTTATCGCGGCGGGGACAGCCGGCGCGGCGTCGATACTCGTCCGGCACAGGAAGCGCCAGTGCGCCTCGAGGGAAGACACGCTGGTCTGAACAAGAGAGGAACACGCGGCCGGTGCGTGCGCCAGGACCGATCCTTGACGGAGCGACCGCGCATCCTCGGATGCCACCCGCGGCACGAGCGGACGATTCAGGTGCACGTGAGGAATCTTCTGAGTACGAGTACGGACGCGTGGCAGACTCCGCGACCGTCAGACTCAACGCGTGACCCAACATCAGCGGACGGATCCCGCCCCCTCTGTGCACCTTCGAGTCGCTCGACTTGCGGGCACGGCTGTCGCGCTCGGACTGTTTGCAGCGGCCATGTGGTTCGCCTGGTTGGGATGGGACCACGAGTACTACCAGATCGACGGGGTCCCAGAGGGTCCCTATCGGGCCTGGCAGGTGCTCGGGTGCGCAATGTCGATATCGGCCGCCGCCGTCCTCGCTTATCTCTGGAGTCCCAGCGTGTGGGCGATCTTCGTGCTGGCTGCTGCCGCCGACATCGGGTTCGCCTTTCCATGGGCCCTGAACGCCGCGTCCACGGACGAGAGCGGCTTGTGGGCGGTTGGCCTGTTGTTCTTGCTGGTCGGTAGCGGCCTCGGGCTCCTGGCCTTGCTGACGATCACTGCCGTCGCTGACGCACGTCGCCGTCCGCGACAGCGCGCGAGCGTGGAGTGAGAACAGCCGCGCCCACCTCCACTCGCGGAGGCTGGCACCGCTGGTCCCGCCCGTGAGGACCGGGCAATCTGCAAGCCTTGGAAAGCGCTCGATCGCGGCATGACAGTGAATCGGCGTCGGGACTGGATTGCACCCCTTGCGGGACTGACGTACAGTTTTCCGTACAGGAGGTCACCATGAAGACGATGAGCTACACCGAGTCCCGCGCCCGCTACGCCGAGGTGCTCGACGGCGTTGCCAACGACCGCGAGGAAGTCATCATCACCCGCGCCGGCCATGACCCAGTCGTCATCGTGTCTCTCGAGGACTACGAGTCGCTGCGTGAGACGGCGTACCTGATGCGCTCGCCCGCCAACGCGCGCCGCCTGCTGGACGCCATGGAGCGCCTCGAAGCCGGCCGCGGCGAAGCGCACGACATGGTCGAGACCGTCTGACGTGTTACTCGTCTGGGACGAGAATGCCTGGCAGGACTACCTCTGGTGGCAGGCCCAAGACCGCAGAATTCTGAAGCGGATCAACACGCTCCTCGCAGACGTCCAGCGCAACGGCAACGAGGGAATCGGCAAACCGGAGGCGCTCAAGCACGACTTCGCCGGCTACTGGTCCAGACGCATCACCGATGAGCACCGCCTGGTCTACAAAATCGTCGGCCAGGAGGTTCGCATCGCCGCCTGCCGCTACCACTACGGGTAGCGCGATCTGCGGCATGTCCGCGCGGGGTTCGTTGGCCGGACCATGGCGTTACATGTAACATGGAGTCATGGCTGTGCGAGAGCGGGTGAGCGCGTACCGGGCCCGGATGCGGGCCCAGGGCCTTCGGCCTGTGCAGATCTGGGTTCCCGACGTACGCTCACCCGACTTCGCTGCCGAGGCACACCGCCAGTCCACGCTCGTGGCGGCCGCCGACCGCTTGAGTGACGACATGGAGTTCGTCGAGGCCGTCTCCGACGACTGGGCCGAATGAGACGCGGCGACATCGTCACCGTCGCGGGCGGGGTTTATGCGAGCAAGCCGCGGCCGGCGCTGGTCGTCCAGGACGACCGGTTCGACGCGACCGAGTCGTTGACTGTCTGTCCCTTCACGAGCAGCGACGTCGACGCGCCTCTCCTGCGGGTGCCGGTCACCGCTGACGAAGGGAACGGCTTGGACCAGGACAGCTTCCTGATGGTCGACAAGATCACCACCGTCCGACGAAGCAACGCTCACGCGGTGATCGGACGGCTCGAGGCAACGGCCCTGGTGGAGTTCGAAAGGCGGCTCCTGGTCTTCCTCGGCTTCGGCGCCTGAATGCACCCGCACCGCGGCATGTGCGGTAACCGCGTCGACTGACTCGACCACGCTCGTAGTCTCTCGGACGAATCCGGCTCTTCATCGATAGGTGGGGTGAGCACGACTCGCAGAGCTGCCAGCAGAGGGTCGTGGACCTTTCGCATGCGACCACGACCGCCCCGCAGTGTCCTTCGATTCTTCCCGAGTCACGATAACGCCGCGCAGGCACGGCGGCGGGGGCGCCGCAAGACTCTGGAAAGACTTTGGGCTGGGTTGTCGATTCGGCGGCAGGGCGTTCGCTGTTCGTGTGACGGAGCCGGACAGACCGGCCCGCGACCCAGTGCAGGAGGCAGTTCCATGGCCAAGTACGCGATCCTCATCCTCGAAGACCCGACCTTCTACGCGAACCTCTCGCCCGAGGAGTGGCCCGCGGTGGTCGACGCCCACAGCAAGTTCGTCGAGCAGGTCTTCGCCCTCGGTGGGTCCCTGGCGGGCGGGGAGGCGCTCGCGCCCCCGACGACGGCCACGACGATCACGGGTGGCGGCACGGTGACGGACGGCCCGTTCCTCGATACCAAGGAGGCCCTCAACGGCTTCTACGTCGTCGAGGCGCGCGACCTCGACCACGCCGTCGAGATCGCCAAGCTGTGCCCGGCCCCCGCACCCGGCGGCGGCGTCGAGGTTCGCGCGGTCGTGGACCCGTCGACGAACCCGTTCTAGTCGCTCCAGCGACGAGCCGACCGCGCCCGCCGTGCAGGCGGACGCGGTCGCTGCCCGCGCCCTTCTCGTGTCCGCGCGTTCGCTGGCGGCACGGATCACCCGGGCCAAGAAGAAGACTCCCGAGCGGTTCGTGTCGAGTTGTGGCTTGTCCGTTCGCTGTAGGGATGAAACGGTTCTCATGACGAAAGGACACGACCGTGAAGTACGTCATCATGTTCACCACCACGCCCGAGCTCGAGGCAGCGGCGTCGCCTGAGCACGTCGAGCAGGCGTATCGCCGCACCTACGAGTGGTTCGGTACGCAACGCGAGGTGATGACCGAGTCCGGCGCCCAGCTGCAGCCCGTCACCACCGCGACCACGGTCAGCTACGGCGGCGACGGGCCGGTCGTGGCCGACGGGCCGTTCTCAGAGGCGAAGGAGGTCATCGGCGGGTTTCAGGTGATCGACGTGCCCGACCTCGACGCGGCGATAGCCATCGTCAAGACCTGGCCGCTGCTCCAGCTGCCCGGAGTTGCCGTCGAGATCCGCCCGATCGTCGTGTACTGAAGCTACATCGAGCTGTGGACGAAACGGATCCCGCGGCAGCGGAGTCAGGCGGGGCCCACGCCGCGGCATCCGATCGAGTTCTCGCAAAGGTGATCCGCGAGGAGTCCGGTCGGATCGTCGCGGCGCTCACGGGTTGGCTCGGGAGCCTCGACCTTGCAGAGGAGTCGGTCGCCGAGGCGATCGAGGAGGCGGTGCGTCAATGGCGTACGCGCGGGGTGCCCCCCAATCCCGGGGGATGGCTGACGCAGGCGGCCCGCCACAACGCCCTTGACCGCCTGCGGCGCGAGAAGCGGTACCGCGAGAAGCTGGCCCTGCTCGCCGATCTGGCACAAGCCGAGGCGGCACCGCCGACCGGCACCGGCACCGACGAGCCCGACGAGCCCGACGAGCGACTGCCCCTCCTGTTCGGCTGCTGTCACCCCGCTATCTCCCCGGACGCGCAGCTCGCTCTGACCCTCCGTGCCATCTGCGGCCTCACGACTGCGCAGATCGCGCGTGCCACCCTGACCCCGCAGCCGACGGTCGCACAGCGGATCGTGCGGGCCAAGCGGAAGATCGGTGCCGCCGGCATCCCCCTGCGGATCCCCGAAGGATCCGAGAGGGCCGAACGCCTGGACATCGTCCTGACCGTCGTCTCCGTGATGTACAGCGAGGCCCACCTCATTGCCGGCGGAGACGCGGCCGCGGACCGCGACCTCGCCGATGACGCCCTGTGGCTCGCGCGCGTCGTCGCACAACAACTGCCGCGCGAGGCGGAGGCGCAGGGACTGCTCGCCCTCCTGCTGTTCCACCGCGCACGCGAAGGGGCACGCGCCGTCGATGGAGACCTCGTGCTGCTCGCCGATCAGGACCGGACGCGGTGGGATCTCCAACTGACCGCCGAGGCACAGGCCGTGCTCGAGAAGGCGGCGATGCTACGACGCCCGGGGCGCTGGCAGCTGCATGCGGCGATCGCCGCATGCCACTCCGACACGCACGACGGCGGCGACACCGACTGGCTCCAGGTGCTCACGCTCTACGACATGCTGCTGGCGCACGATCGATCGCCGGTCGTCAGGCTGAACCGCGCGGTGGCGCTCGCTGAGGTCGACGGACCGCAGGCGGCACTTGACGAGCTGGATGCGCTCCGACAACCCCTCGCGGAGTACCACCTCTGGCACGCCGTGCGCGCGCGGATGCTCCGGCATCTCGGCCGGGGGAACGAGGCGATGGCCGAGGACCTGCGCGCGCTGGCACTCACGGCGAACGACGCCGAGCAGCGACTGCTCAAGGCGAGGGTCGATCGCTGAGGCGGGCTCGCCCCGGCGCGTCGTGCTCAACCGACATTTGCGGTGAAGAGCCACGAATCCGCCGATAGGAGGTTCGGTCGCGCGAAGTGAGCTTCAACGCCTTTGACCTGCTGGCACCCCTCCTGGTTTGGACCGTTCCCCGTGATCGTCGGTACTTCGTGATCCGTCTCGCTGTCCGCCATGGCGCCATGGATTGCGCACCCCGCGCACCACCCGACCAAACCCGAAGGCCTGAGCGAAGCTCCTTAACCGTTGCGGCAGTTCCGGACGGTTGATGCCGCAGCGGCCACCAGCTGTCGCGGCCGGCGGAGATGGGGCAGTGCACAAAGACCAGGAGGAAGACGAGGACGAAGACCAAGACGAGGACGAAGTCCAAGACCAAGACGAAGCCGAAGACCAAGACGAAGACGAAGCCGAAGACCAAGACGAAGACCAAGACGAAGACGAAGACGAAGACGAAGACGAAGACGAAGACGAAGACGGGGACGGGCAGGGGCGTGCTGAGGGAGGCGGGGACGAGGGCGGGCAGGCGCGTGCTGAGACAGGCAGGGACGCGGTCAGCCCTCTGGCGCGCGCTTCGAGCGCCGTCTCCCATGATCTCCCTGTGGCCGTAAGTTTCAAATTTGATACTATAAGCACGTTAAAGCGTCAGGTTTGGTACTTCAAGGAGCACATCATGGCTGGCACGATCAGTGGGCGAACCCCGGTCGCGGTAGCGCGCGCTCTCGACGGACTGGGCAGAGACGTGACCACATGGCGCAAACTACGTCACCTGACGGTCGAGCAGGTCGCCGACCGTGCCGGCCTTAGCCGGAGTACCGTCCTGCGACTTGAAGCCGGGCGGGGAGCTTCCTTGGAAAACCTGCTGCGGGTCGCTCGGGCGCTGGGTGTGCTGGACCTGCTAACCAAGGCGCTCGACCCGTACGCGACCGACGTGGGTCGGCTCCGGGCCGACGAGGAACTGCCGACCAGGGTGCGCGCACGTGGAGCCGACAGGTGAACGCCGTCGAGGTCTGGGTATCTATAGGGGGTGTCGACGTGCGTGCCGGGACCCTGTACCCGCACCGCCGCCGCGGTGGGAGCGCCGAGAGCGCCAGCTTTACCTACTTGGACGAGTACATCGCGAACCCGCACGCCTACTCACTGGAGCCGGGGCTCCCCCTCGAGGCCGGCGCTCACCAGAGCACCATTGGGCATTCGACGTTCGGCGCGTTCGGTGACTGCGCCCCGGACCGATGGGGCCGGACTCTGGTTAAGCGGCGCGAGGCCGCCCAGGCCCGTGCCGAAGGCCGCGAACAGCGCAGCCTGGGCGAGGTCGACTACCTCTTGGGGGTTCGCGACGACCTGCGACAGGGAGCGCTGCGTTTTCGCCACGGCGACGGCCCCTTCGAGGCAGTGGAGGACCGCGGCGTCCCTGCCCTGACTGACCTGCCCGAACTGCTGACTCTCGCTGCGCGAGCCGAGGCGGACTCAGCCGACCTGCCGGACCTTCAGCGCCTCATCCGCGTCGGCAGCTCCCTCGGTGGGGCGCGGCCCAAAGCGCACGTTCGCGACGCCGACGGCAACCTCGCGATTGCTAAGTTCCCCAGTGCCGCACATGACACGTGGAACGTTATGGCGTGGGAGAAGGTCGCACTCGAACTCGCCGCCCGGGCCGGGATCACAGTTCCAGATAGCACCCTGCTGAACCTTGCCGACCGCAGCGTCCTAGTCGTGGACCGATTCGACCGGACCCAAGACGCCGACGGTGGACCCGCCGGCCGGGTCGGCTACGTCAGCGCGATGACGATGCTCCAGTCCACCGACGGCGAACAGGGCAGCTACCTGGAGATAGCGGAGGCCATCGAAACGCGCTCGTCCCGCGCAACGTCGGACCTGCACCAGCTCTGGCGCCGGATCGTCTTCTCCATTCTCATCTCCAACACCGACGACCACCTGCGCAACCACGGATTCCTCCATGAGGACGGAGACACATGGCGGCTGTCTGCGGCGTTCGACATCAACCCGAACCCCGAACCAGGTCCCAAGCACCTGAGCACTGCCATCGACCTCGGTGATGACACGGCAAGCGTCGCGCTCGCGCTCTCGGTCGCGGACTATTTCCGCCTCAGCGCCGAGGAGGCCAACGAGGTCATCTCGCAGGTTCAGGCGGCCGTCTCACACTGGGCGCCGGTCGCCCGAAAGTACGGCTTGTCCTCACAGGAGATCACCGCCATGTCGTGGGCGTTCGACACACACTCCGCGCGCGCTTCGAAATAGGCGCGGCAAACGCCTGACCCAGCCGGGAACATCGCCCGGTCCGCGGCAATAGCGGACGTCTTCGAGAGTCCGTCGGGCCTGGGCGGCAGGTAGCCGACTCGCGGCGGAGTGACTCACCTTTGAATCGTGGCCGACAGGCGGATAACGGATGGCTTGGTTGTCTATCCTGTGGCGGCGCTGCTCGGGTCAGCGGTCGATCGGCTGATTCGAACCGGACCGCATGCTGCCCTCCGTCGTCGTTGATGCGTTGTCGCGTGCGTGAGGGTGCTCAATCAGCCCGTAGTGGGCCTGGCGACTGATCCTGAGTGCGGTGATTGCGAACCCGGCGACGAGCAGTGCGGTTGCCCCGGCCAGCAGCGGTCCTGCGGGTGCCGCCACCAGGGCGATGGTCCCGGTCAGGACGAGGGCGCCGGCCGCGCGGGGCAGGGCGGGGTGTCGGAGCATCGCTGCGCCGACGACGAGCAGCCCGAGAAAGAGCCCTGCGATGTGCACGGTCTCGAAGAGGAGCACCGCCGGGGAGCTCTCGACGCCTTCGACGAGCTGGACCTGTTGGTCGATGGGGATGTCGCTGGCGGCGAGCTCGCGCAGGTACAGCCCGGCGGCGTCGACGGGTAGGACGGCCAGGCCGCCCACGGTCACGGCGACTCCGGCGGCGCGACCCAATCGTTGTTCGCGGCCGAACAGGCGCCTCAGGAGAAGCCCGGCCGGGACCCAGAGCAGGGCCGAGAGGAAGAACAGTGTCTGGCCCATCGACCAGGCGCCTGGGTCTCGGGCGATGAGCTCCAACAGCTCTTTTGTGTCCGCGGCTTGGGGGGTGATGTCGGTCAGCAGCGCGGCGCCCATCACCGCCGGCGCCAGCACCAGCGGGAGGACGGTCAGCAGGCGGATGGGTGTCGTGGTCATCGGGTGCTCCTTGAACTAGGCGATTCGGTCGTGTCGAGCGTGGCTGGAACTGTCTGGGGTTGTCGTCGTCCTGGTCGGCGAGGTCGCGCCCGGTCGGAGGAGGGGCGTCCTCCTTCGGGATGACCCGGTCGGTCCTCCGGCGTGAGGACCCCAGCAGCGGCCCAGCGGGCTAGCGTGAGCGTGTGCAGCGCCACCGTTGGCCACGGGTACCCGCCGGGTCGCGCCCCGTGGGGCGTGACCGGCTGTTGGCGGCAGGGATGTTGGGGGTGGGGTGCCTCGAAGCTGCGTGGGTGACCGGCGCCGGGCGGCCGCTGGGGTTGCTCCTGCTCCTGCCGCTGACGATCCCGCTGGCGTGGCGCAGGCTCTACCCCACGGTCGCGCTCGTCGTCGTCACCGCCGCGCTCGTGGTCCAGGTGCCGTGGGCCGCTGCCCGGATGTTCGACGAGACGTTCACCGGGTTCGTGTGCGTGCTGTTGGCGGCGTATGCCGTGGGGCGTCATGCGCGCGGACCGGCCGTGGTTCCGGTCCTGATCGGGTGCGTGCTCGCTGTGGGCTTCGCGCTGGGATTGCACGACCGCAGCACAGGCTCCTTCGTCCTCGGCGTGGTCTTCGTGGCGGCGCCGGCCGCGACCGGCCGGGTGGTCGCCACTCGCGCCGGGCTGGGCGAACTGCTGGACTCTCAGGCTGAGCAGCTCCGGGAGAACGCCGAGACCGTGCAGCGCACCAGGGTCGCGCAGGTCCGCGCGCGGATCGCTGTGGACGTCCAGGATCTGGTGCGGCGCCGGGTCCAGGACATGGTTGCCCGGTGTGAGGCCGCGCGCAGGGTCGCCGCCAATGACACCTCGGCGGCCACTGAGCTGTTAGCCGGCGTGGAGGTCGATGGGCGGGCAGCGCTCGACGAGATCCGCACGATGCTCGGTGTCCTGCGCGGCGAAGAGCACTCGGTCCCCTCGCCGCTCACCCGGCGCCCCGTCGCACCGACCCCGACCCCGCCGCGCTCCCTGCCGGTGCGGCGGGTCGAGCTGGTGCTGGCCACGGCATTCGTCGTGGTCCTCCTCGCGGAGACACTGGCCCGTCCCGGCGTCGTCCCGATCGTCTCGTTGACGATGCTGGTGCCCTTGCTCAGCTTCGCGGTCGGAGTCAGGGCCAGCGGCCCGGCGGCATCCGCGGGGCTCACGGTCGCTCTCGCGGCGGTCGCGGCCGTCAACCTCGTGGGGGGCGGGGCGGGCTGGGGTGACTACGTCTTCCCATGGCTGCTCGCCGCCTTGGCGTGGTCGGGCGGGCGGCTGGTGCGTGAACAGAACGACCTCGTGGCACGGTCCAGGCGCCGGGCGGCCGCTCTGGAACGCAGCGCCCACGTGCGCGCGGCGGCCGCGGCAAGCCAGGAACGGCTGCGCCTGACTCGTGAACTGCACGACGTCCTGGCCCACACCCTTGTGGTCATGGTCGTCCAGGCCGGCGCGGCGCGACGCAGCCTCGAACGCGGCCGGGCAGGAGCGGTACAGGCCATGCAGGCCGTCGAAGACACCGGGCGCGACGCCGACACCGAGCTGCGGCGACTGTTCACCGCGGAGGATCCAGGTGGTCACCCATTCGGCACGGAGGTGCCCGGCACCCCAGGGCTGCGTGATCTGCGGACCCTTGTCGAGAGGGCGAGGGCTGCCGGACTGAGCGCGGACCTGGTGATCGATGGGGACCCGGCGCCTGTCCCCGCGGGCCTTGCCCTGGCCGTCTACCGGGTCGCCCAGGAGGCCGTGACGAACGTCATGCGGCACGCCCAGGCGCAGCACGTCCTAGTCGCCCTCCACCAGGAGCCGGCGCAGCTGCGGCTCGTGGTCTCAAACGATGGGCAGGCGGCATCCGAGACCACCGGCTCCACAACAGGCAACGGCCTGACCGGCATGCGGGAACGGGCCCGGGTCTACGGCGGCGAGGTGACCGCCGGCCAGTGGCCGGAAGGCGGCTTCCTCGTGGAGGCGACCTTCCCACTGACCCCGGTTCTGCGGGAGCAACCGGCATGACCACACCCGGCCCGTTGCGGGTCCTTATCGCCGACGACCACGCCCTGGTCCGCACAGGGTTCCGGCTGATCCTGGAGGCCGAGGACGACCTCGAGGTAGTTGGCGAAGCCGGCGACGGCGCCCGCGCCGCCGCACTGGCACAGGAGCTGCGTCCGGACGTCGTGCTGCTCGACGTGCAGATGCCCGAGCTCGACGGGTTACAGGCCGCACGAGTCATCCTGGCGCCGGCGAGAGCACACCACCCGAAGGTGCTCATGCTGACCACCTTCGACCTCGACGAGTACGTGTACGAAGCGCTACGGCTCGGCGCCAGCGGCTTCCTGCTCAAGGACACCCCCGCCGAGCAGCTCGCAGCCGGGGTGCGGGCCGTCGCCCGAGGCGAAGCGCTCCTCGCACCCACGATCACCCGGCGGCTGATCACCGAGTTCACCCGGCGCCCACCGACCGGGCTCGCCAGCCACCCCAGCTCCGTGGAGAAACTGACCGCCCGCGAGCTCGACGTCTTCCGGCTCGTGGCCCGCGGACTGTCCAACCACGAGATCGCAGCCACGCTCTACCTCGGCGAAACCACCGTCAAGACCCACGTCGCACGCATCCTCGCAAAACTCGGCGTACGCGACCGCGTGCAGGCCGTCGTCCTAGCCCATGAAGCAGGGATGGTGTCCCACCCCAACGACTGAACGACGGATCCGAAAGCAACCAGCTTCAGCCGCCCGTCACGCGGCGCTGTGCAGCGGGTCAGTAGATGCCGGATCGATGCCCCAACGTGGAGGCACTGATCCGCTGCGAAGGACCCCGGGCCAGCGCGACGAACCGGCTACGCTCGGCCACACACCGTCCATGCCGACGCCGTGACCTCGAAGGGCGCCGCCGGCAGTTGCGCCGCGCATGCCTCCCGCACGCGCTGTCGGTCCGCCGGCGCCAGCGTTTCGACGTAGGCGCCGGCCGGACCGACCCCCAACGTGTAGGGCTCCCACCACTCCTCGAACGTCTCGTAGGCGACGGTGACGGTGAGCACCGACTCCTCGATGGCTCGCAGGCCGGCGTCATCGAAGAGCTGGGCGAGGTGGCCCACCCTCGAACCCGGGGCGTCGCCCTCGCCGGTCGCGTCGGGGTCGACGGCGGCGACACCGCGCCAGAACGGCGACGACGGACCCCTGCCCCCGCCGCGGTCCCACACCGAGGCGACCACCGGCCCGCCCGGGCGGGTGACCCGGGCCATCTCCCGCAGACCGGCCACCGGGTCGCTCATGAAGTGCACCACCAGCGAGGCCAGCGTCGCGTCGAACGCGTGGTCGGGGAACGGGAGCGCCTCGGCGCTCGCCTCGCAGACGTCCACCCCCGGCAGGCGAGCGGCGAGGGCGGCGACGAACGAGGCGGACGGGTCGATCGCGGTGACCCGGTCGGCGCCGCCGAGCGCCACCAGGCGCGCGGTCAGCGCCCCCGGGCCGCAGCCGACGTCGAGCACCCGGTCGGTGGCACGAAGGCCCGCTGTGGTCACGAGCTGTCCGGCCAGCGGTTCGGAGTAGCGCCCCATGAACCGGCCGTACGCGTCGGCGGTCACGTCGAAAAACACCCGTTCACTGTAGGGCGCCGGGTCGCCCGGCGGGAGCCCCCTCGGGTCGGCGCTGGTGCCGCGACTCCGCCTGGGGTCAGCCGCTGCCCGCGGCGCTGCGCTCGGAGCCCGCACCGTGCGGCGAGGACGAGCCCGGCAGCACGATGGTGAAGCGGGCGCCGCCCTCAGCGCGGTTGTGGGCCTTGACCGTGCCCGCGTGGCGCTCGACGACTTGGTGGACGATGGACAGCCCCAGGACCGAGCCGGGCATCCCGCGCCGCCCGGCCCGGTGACGGCCTGCGCGAGCAGGTGGAGGTTGGTGCGCAGTGAGGTGAGCGGCGTCCGCAGCTCGTGGCCGGCGTCGGCGACCAGGCGGCGAAGTGGGTCGCTTCGCGCAGCCCGACTTTGGCGAGGAGCTCTGTGGTGCGCACGGCTCTACCGACACCGCTGCAGTCCGGCCCGTACGCTGGTTGCATGAGGACCGCGACGAGAGAGAGCGAGTCGTTGCGTGCAGCGATCGCCAGTCATCGTCGCGCGCTCGAGGAGATCCTTAGTCGGTACGGAGCGACGAACGCTCGCCTGTTCGGTTCTGTTGCCCGTGGCGACGCAGGGCCGGAGAGCGACATTGACCTGCTGGTCGATCTGACACCCGGTGGCGGAAACGAACTCCTGCGCGTGTCCGGCATTGCCGAGGAACTGACCGAGCTCCTCGGGACCCGGGTCGATGTCGTAGCGACCTCGTTGCTGCGTGGTGAGGTCTCCTCCAGCGCCCTTGCCGACGCGGTGGCGGTGTGAGCCGCTCCGAGGACGAGCGGCTCGCCGACATCCTGGGCGCCATTGAACGCTGTCTGGAGTACGCGCCGCACCTGCATTCCGACGAGCTCGGGTCGATGGCCTACGACGCTGTGCTGCGCAACCTCGCCGTCGTCGGCGAGGCCGTTCGGTCACTGTCCGACGAGACACGGTCCACCATGCCGGACGTGCCGTGGGCCTCGATCGCAGGTCTGCGCAACGTCGTCGTGCATGAGTACTTCCGCGTGAACCCCGACCTGGTCCGGGACATCGTCGATCATCAACTCACCGACCTGGCCACCGCCATAGGCAACCGCTGACACCCGGCATCTCCAGGTGGTGCCGGAGCATGGTCGACTCGCGGCGCTATGACGCACGTCGCCGTGCGAGACACCGCACCTCCAGCTCGCTTTCGCGCAGCCAGCGCAGGTCGGGACTTCGCTACAGCGGCTCGAAGGAGAACCTGCCGCCGTCTTCTACGAGCAGCACACCGGCGCCCTTGCCGAGGGGCTCGACGGTCTGCCCTGTCAGGGCCGCCACCGCGGCCTCGTTCGTCGGGCTATGGCCGACCACCAGCGCCCGACCGCCGTCGGGAAGTGACGCAACGACCCGGCGCAGCGCTGCCCCCAGGAGCTGTTCCTCGTGCTCGACAAGGTCCGGGTCGACCCCTCGGATCTGCTCAACGGAGGCGCCCTTGCCCGCAGCCTTCGCCGCGGCCCGCCATCGATCCTCGACCGTGGAGCGCAGCCCCGACACCTCGGATATCGCGACGTCGTCCTGCCCGGCGGCGTGACGCAGGATCGCGACCATCTGCGTGGCCCGAGCCGCGCCTGAGGAGATGAACGCGGCATAGGGCGGCCGCAGCTGTTTCTGGCCGATGGCCTCCGCATCAGCCACACCCTGCGCGGTCAGGTCGTCGCCCTCGTTGTCGGTATGCCGTCGGAGCTCCACGAAACGCATCCCTCATCGTCGGCATCAGAACGGCAGGGCGCAAGAGCGCCAAGCGTGCGCGGCGCAAGGCGGGGATAGGACGCGGGCAGGCCCGGAGGCGCTCGCGTGAGTGAATGCCGAACCAACAAGGCGGCGAGGGCTTCTTCGACCAGCGGGGGCAGAAGCGCCGTAGGGCAGTGGTGGGCGGGCGGTGACTGTCGGTGCCTCCGGGGCCGGACGTACCCTCGGATGATGAGGGCTTCTCACGTGGCCGTGCTCGGCCTCCTGACCCTGGCGGGGTGCACGACGAATCAGTCGGCGTCGGCACCGCCTGAAAGCCCGCGGGCCGGGTCGAGTGCCTCACCAGCGCCCAGTTCGTCCTCGACATCCACGGCCAGAGCCGGGTGTCGGTCGGACTACACCCCCACCCCCCTGCCGGACTGGGCGCGGGCCGGGTTCACACCGCCGACCCGACCCGTGCCGTACGTCCTGGGTGACGGGGGCGACATCGTCGCGATCCTGTGGGCCGAGCACGACCCGCTGCAGGTCCCGCCGGCGGCCGACCGCAACAACAAGATCCTGTGGGTCTCCCGGGTGGGATCCGGCGACCTGAACATCCGAGCCACCCTGGAGTCCTCGCGCAAGACCGTGACTCGCTCGGTTTCGGGCGGGCCGGGGCCCTCGATCATCGACCTACCGTCACCCGGCTGCTGGTCCTTCGACCTGACATGGGGAACCCGGCACGATCACCTCCAGCTGGAGTACGTCACGAGTTGAAAGCCCGGAGCAGCCGCGGTGCGCCCGGCCGGGAACATGGATCGGCCCGGCCAGGTGGCGTTCGAGGCACCTCTGCAACTCGGAGGAGGCTGCACGGCAGCGGTCGTCCTTGAACGTCGCAGGACGTCCAACATCGACCGTCCCCCCAAGCGGCGATGAGACGCAGATCGAGCTCGCGATCGTGCCGTCAGCGCTTCGGCGGCTTCGGGTACTCGATGCCGAAATGAGTCGCGATGATGTCAGTTGTCTCGCATCCCCAGCCTGACCGCTGAGCGATGTCCACGAAATCATCCTCGACGCTGTCGCACACTCCTTGGCCCGAGCCGCAGTCCTGATGGAGCTGGAGCAGCTGCCGGGCGAGTGGATCCTTGACGCCATTCAGCCGTCGCATCGCTTCCACCCACCGGGTGACGGGCACAGGCCTGTCGTCGGGCACTTCATGGACGACGTCCATGTGCAGGGCAGCGCTTGCTTCCTCGTCGTACTCGTAGCGGGACACGCATTGAGCGTAGGAAGACTCAGCCCGCCCTGTCTGGCCCTCAGCACCATCCAGTCCAATTCACCTCGTCATCGAACTTGACCTTGCACGAACTCGCGGCGGTGTGGGCTACCCGCAGGGCATGATGGAGCGCCGGAGCGAGGCGCCTACGTAAGGACTTGCAGCTGTGGCCGACGACAGGCGAGGTCCATCGCTGAATCTCCGCGTTTGGCTCTTCCTTGCATTGGGAGCCTTCACGGGCGGGGGTCTCGCGTTCGAGTACGTGAGCGCAGGCGAATACCTCAAAGCGACCTTCGCCGGCTTGCTTTGCGGCGGCTGCCTAGCAGGAATCGCCTGGGCGCTCGACGGGCGCGCCTAAAGGTTGCCGCCCGCCAGCCAAAGGCACATCGACCGTTGAAAGCCATCTTCGCCTGGCAAGCCAAGCGGTCAACTGGCGGCGAAGAGGGCTACCTGGATGCGTAGGTCCCAAGCGGACGAGGGCTACAGGTCCAGGAGCAATGCGAGCGTCTCTCGGACCTCGCCGAGTACTACCGGGCCGACATTGCCCGTGCGGTGCTGAATGCGCGTGATGGCAACAGAACGCACGTGCTGGCACTGCGCCGAGGAGCGCACTGAAAGACGGTTGCCGTGATCAGGGTCGATGAGTACCTCCGTGCTGCTGGAACGGATGGTGCGGGTCAGCGGCACCACCTGCACGACGTTCGGTCCACCCGCCAGCACCCGTGCAGCGGTGACGACGACCGCGGGACGACGTAGCCCCGCCTCGCTACCGGCCGGAGTGCCGAGGTCGAGCTCGACGACATCACCCGGCATCAGCATCGAGCCAGGCCGCCTCATCCTCGGTGAGCTCCTCGGTCAGGTCGCGGCCCATGGCGTCTTGGCGCAGCGCCCGCAGAGCGCTGCTCACCGTTTCATCGATCGTCTCGTGGCGTTCGGCCGCCAAGCGGGTGACCCTGGCGTGAGTGTCCCGGCTGATGCGGATCGTCGTTGTCTCGGCCATGGGACAACGGTACGCCCGGTAGACGATTCCGTCTACACGGCGCTGGCCGACCAGCTGTGCGATCCACGGCGCCGATCGACAAGGGGCACCCGGCTCGCGGCGATGTGACGCGCGCCGCGAGCGTGAGCTCAAACCTGCAAGGGCCACTGCTTTGCCGCGAAAGGAGCGCCCGGGCGGCACCCCGCGGCCGCGCCTGCGACCGAGGGGTGCGAGATGCGGTTATCGACGCAGAACCATATTCGCCTGCCCCTGCCGAGCGGACTGCAACCGTCCCGCAGGGGTTCAGGGGGAGCCGCGGGCGGCGGCCGGGCTCACCAGCCTCCGCCCGCCTTGCGTTCGGCTAGCAGGGCGTCCACCAATTCGGCTGGCGTGAAGTCGCAGGATCCGTCATGGCCGTTCCGGCGGCTGCACATGCTTCCGCTCGCTAGGTGCAGCTGCGCGCAGCCACCTAGCAGGGCGGCGGCCTCATCGACCGCTGAGTTGTGTACGGCCGGGACTACATCGGATCTGGGGCCAGAGGCGCTGGTTGCGAGTGGGTCAGTGTCCATCAATCGGCCAGCAATCTCCTCTCGCTGGCGAGAGGGCATGGGCCCCAAACTGGGGATGCACTCATACTACGGCCATGCGGGCCGACTGCCTGCCTCACGGGGCTCCCTCTCGTGTGACGTGTGCACCGGCCCATGGCGTCGCCCCATGCGCCATCATGAAGCCCGCCGGATGTGGTGAGACAGGCGGCGCTATGACGCAGGTAGGACGCCACCGGTCTGAACTCCTCGCTGGGCCAGGGGTGCTCCTGTACATCGGGCTGTCGACTGATATGTAGTCGCTTCTTGTCAAGTGGGCAGGGTGAGGCGCCGCCGGCTGGGTTGTCGGCGGCGCCTCGTCGTTCATGCGGGTGTGGTGTCCGGGGCGGCGTGTCAGGTCGACGCGCGGTCAGTCTGATATTCGCGGGTTGGGTACCGCAGGGCGGTGTTTCGGCTGGAGCCTTCGCGCTGCTCTGAGGTCGAGCGTGGCCACGGTGGGTGGCTGCTCACAGTCGAGTAGCGGGTTGCTCCACGCGCTGCGTCCGGTCCTTGCGGGCATGAACGGGCTTGGGGTGTTAGTCGTCCATGACTGCCAAGGACCAGCACCAGCCGGCCAGCTCGCGGGCGATGGCGGTGCAGGCCACGGTGTGCTTCTTCTTGCGGGCGTCCAGGGTGACCCAGCGGGCGTGCAGGCGCCGGTTCCCGGCGTCGGCGCGGGCCACGACCGGTGCCGGTGCCGCGGCCCACCGGTTCAGGATGCTCACGCCGCGTCGGTAGGCGGGCTTGTGGTGCCAGGCGGCTTCGGTGAGCAGCCGGCGGGCGTGGGTGTTGCCGGTCTTGGTGATCCCACCCTGGTTGCGCTTCTCACCGCTGGAGCGTTCGGTGGGCACCAGCCCCAGGTAGGAGCCGATGCTGGCCCCGGAGAGGCGGTGCCAGTCGCCGATCTCGACCGCGAGGGCGAACCCGGTCAACGTGGAGATCCCGCGCAGGCAGCACAGCCGTCGGGTCACCGCGGTGAACTCGCTGTCGGCGGCCATCACGGCGATGGCCGCGTCGAGCCGGTCGCGGCGGGCCGCGGTGAGCTGGACCTGCTCGTAGTCCGCCTCGAACGCGGCTGCCGTGCCGGGCTGGTCGAACCGGATCCGGCGCAGCCACGCGTCGTGCGCGCCGGTCCATGCTTTGCCGCCGTAGTAGACGTGCCCGTGGCGAAGCAGCAGCTTGGACACCCGGTGCCGGGCCCGCATCAGATCACCGCGCACGTCCTCGCGGGCACGTACCAGGTCCCGGGCGGCTTCCTGGGGGATCGTGGGGACCCGCACCGGCACGATCTCGTCCAGGCGCAACAGCCGCGCCAACAGCACCGCGTCCCGGGCGTCGGTCTTCACCCGGTCCCCGGCAGGGCGCAGCATCTTGGACGGTGCCGCGACCTCGCAGCGCAACCCCGCCGCGCAGACCGCCCGGGCCAAACCGAACCCGGTCGGGCCGGCCTCGTAGGTCACCGCGACCGGCCCCGGCAGGCGCAACAGCCAGCCGATGACCACCTGCGGGTCCGGGACCAGCCGCTCCTGCACAACCTCACCAGTCACGCCGTCGATCGCTGCAGCGACCACTGATCGTGCGTGCACATCCAACCCAACGCTCGTACGCTCGATGAACACCGGGGCCTCCTCCACACCTGTCGGATAGGCCGGGCAAGGCGACTTCCTCGTCCGGTAACCCACGAACATGTGTGAGCGAGGCCCCGGCCCGCAACCCCCTCACACCGAGGGCGTCACGTCATACCGTCTGAGCATCATCATGTGGTGCCCTCACGGCAGCTGGCGGTTGGACTAACGCCCATGGAGACGCGGCGTCCCGTCGTCCTGCACCTGGCCGAACACGCGGAGGCCCTCGGCTACGACGCGTTCTTCGTGGCCGAGGGCTGGGGGCACGACGCGGGGGTGCTCCTGGCGGAGATTGCGACACGAACAGACCGGATCACCCTCGGCACCGGGATCCTCAACGTCTGGGGGCGCACATCGGCCACCATCGCCATGCTCGCCGTCAGCCTTGCCGAGGTGTCGGCCGACAGGTTCGTGCTGGGACTCGGCGCGGGGAGCCCACCCCTTGCCGAAGGCCTGCACGACGTGGAGTTCACCGAGCCGGTCCAGCGGCTCGCCGCGGTGACACGGCAGGTTCGCCGGCTGCTGAGCGGCCAACGCCTGGACACCACCGTCGAGCGGGACAACCGGCCCCTGAAGCTGGCCGTCACACCGCAACGCGAGATCCCCATCCACCTGGCCGCACTGGGCCCCCAGTCCGTCCGGCTGGCCGGCGAGCTCGCCGACGGCTGGGCACCGTTCCTCCTCCCCCTCACCGGGCTCGAGCCGAGGCTGGGGTTGCTCCGGGAGGGCGCGGCGCGCAGCGGTCCGAACCGGCCGCTCTCCCTCATCGCCCCGTGTATCCCCGCGGCCATCTCGAGAGACGCAGCCAAGGCGCTGGAGATGGCCTCATGGTGGGTGGCCTTCTACCTCACGAGCATGGGCCCCCTCTACCGTCAGACCCTGCTCCGACTCGGCCATGGTCGAGCCGTCGAGCAGGTCCTCGCGGCCAACCCCACCAGAGGCACGTTCCACGTGCCCGATTCGGCGCGTGTCCTCCTGGACGAGCTGACCCTCAGAGGCGACGCCGAGCAGGCGGCCCAAGGTCTGGACCGTTGGTACGCGGCCGGGGCGCAGATGCCCACCCTCGTCCTCCCACCCGGACGCTCGGTCGACGAGCTCGACCACATGCTCGAAGCCATGGCCAACTGATTTCGCCCACGTCGTCCTGACCGTTCATCATCATCTGCAGGTAGCGGCCCAGGTCGCTGGCGCTGGCGATGGTCCCGCGCTGGGGAGAAGTCGCCCGGTCGGTGGTGTTCTCGGGCACTGGTCGTCCGGTGCCGAACCACGGCCGGTGACCGGTCGCCATGGCGTCATGGATCTCACCGTCGGCGACGAAGCTGTGCTCCATGCCGACCGGCTCCACGATGTGGGTCGCCACGTAGCTCTGGTACTCCTGCCCACTGACGACTTCGGTCACGCGGCCGAGGATCTGGTAGTTGGTGTCGAGTGCTCCCACCGCTCACCGGGCGCAGATGCAGGGGACACCTCCGTCAGCCCGTCCACCCGACGCGCCAGGTCGTCCTGCCACACGGTCTTCTCCTCTCCTCTCCTCTGCACCGCGCGTCGCGCGGGGTGGTTGCGGACCCGCTGCCAGGTAGCTATCCGGTCGATGAGCCCTCGTCTCGGAGCTTCCGCTTCCGCCTGAGCAGTGAGAGCGGGGCCAGGGCGGTGCCCATCCAGACAGCCAGCGGCCACGCGATGTCGCCGGTGTCGATGATGACCGCGGCCCAGATGATCGATGCTGCGACGAAGCCGATCTCGGGCAGGTGGCGCCGGAGGAAGCCGGCGGGTCCGAGGCTGAAGATGCTCGGCGTCACGACCGAACCGTGATGACAGCCTTGGCGGTGAGCGTGCCGGCCTCCATCGCTTTGATGGCCCGGGGCACCTCCTCGAGGGTGAACTGGTGGCCGACCGCGGCGGTGACCGTGCCCCTGGCGAGGTGCTCGGCCAGCTCTTCGATGGACTCGAGCGACTCGCTGCTCATGAAGAACGTGAGTCGCTGCTTGACGAGGGTTGACAGCAGCGCTGCCCGTAGCTGGCGTCCGATGCCTCCGGTGAGGCGGTCGCCGTCCTCGCCGCCGACGATCACGAGCGTGCCCGTGGGACTGAGGGCTCGACGGAGGCGGGAGAGCGTGTTGCGGCCTCCGATGTCGACGATGAGGTCGTACCGCCGTCCGCCGTCGTCGATCGCCTGAGTCGTGTAGTCGATGACGTGGTCGGCACCGAGAGTGCGGACCGTGTCGAGTTTGCCGGCGCTGGCGACCCCGGTGACGGTGGCGCCCAGCGTCTTGGCCAGCTGCACCGTGAAGGAGCCGACCCCGCCGGACGCGCCGATCACCAGGACATCCTGGCCAGGCTCGAGGCGTCCGTGGGTGGTCAGGGCCTGCAGCGCGGTGATGCCCGAGATGGCTGACGCCGCGGCCTGTTCGAACGTGACGCTTGCGGGCTTGTGGGCGAGCTTGGACTCCTTGGCCGCGGCGAACTCGGCGTAGGTGCCGGTGCCGATGCCGAACACCTCGTCGCCGACAGCGAACCGGGTGACGTCATCCCCGACGGCGACGACGCGACCGGCGACGTCCATGCCCGGCACCGAGTTCTTGGGCCTGGCGAAGCCGAAACCCATGATCCGCATCAGGTAGGGCTTGCCGGTCATCAGGTGCCACACGCCGCGGTCGAGCCCGGCCGCCTCGACCTCGACCAGGACCTCGTCTCCGGCGATGGACGGTCGCTCGATCCGGGCCACCTCGAGCACGTCGGCTGACCCGTACGCGCGCTGGGTGAGCGCCCTCATCCGGGTGCCTACCTCAGCCTCAGCGGTTCGGCCGTCGAGAGTCTTCATCGTCATCACTCCATAGGTCGTACTTTGTACTGGTGTCGGTGTTACTGTATCGGTACTTAGTACTGTTGGCAAGGACTCGACCCTGAACGGAGACCCTCATGGCAACGCACGACGTCGCGCCGGACACGAAGAAGCCACGGCTCACGGCCGATCGCGTCCTCGACGGTGCCCTGGAGCTCGCGGACCAGATCGGGGTTCACCCGCTCACCATTCGCCGGCTCGCCGACGCCCTCGACACGAAGCCGATGACGATCTACCACCACCTCCCCAACAAGGAGGCCATCCTCGACGGGATGGTCGACCGGGTCTTCGCCGAGATCGACCGGCCGCCCACCGATCTGGGCTGGAAGCTGGCCATGCGCCATCGCTGCCTCTCCGCCCGCGAGGTGCTGAGCCGGCACCCCTGGGCCGTGCCGCTCATGGAGTCCCGCACTAACGCCCTCCCCGAGACCCTCGGCCATCACGACGCCGTGCTCGGATGCCTCCGCCGGGGCGGACTGTCGCTCGAGATGACGGCGCACGCCTACGCCCTGCTCGACAGCTACGTCTACGGTTTCGCCCTGCAGGAGGCGAGCCTCCCGGCGACCGGGGGCGCCGAGATGGCCGACCTCGCGGGAGCCCTCATCGAGCCGATGCCCGACGGGGTCTTCCCCCACCTGACCGAGTTCGCCACCGACTACGTCCTGCGGCCCGGCTACGACTTCCGGATCGAGTTCGAGTTCGGTCTCGACCTCATCCTTGACGCGCTCGAAGCCTTGGCCCTCGGCCCGAGGTCGGTTCCTGACCCGTGACGCCCGTAGCTCTGGTCCAGCTCGACGTGCGCACCTCCCCGAAGGTGAGTCTGGCAGCCGTATCTCGACGCTGTGGCGCTGCTCAAGGTGCGCGCTTCACGGCGGAGTGGGGCACCTTGCTTGGGCCCGCGTGCGGAGGCGACGTGGGGATGTGGATCCCACTTTGAGCGTTGTGATTCTCATGGTGACACCAGACCTTGTCAGTGGTTGACGAGCTGCCGGGAGCGCGCGGCCGGTCCGCCACGCATAGGTGGCGGACCGGCCGTGGTCGCAGGTGGGTGTACCCGGGTCCTCAGCGTCGGCGCAGTGCGACTCCGAGCCAGGTGAACCAGACGATGAGTCCGATCCCGAAGATGTCCGTCGCGACCTCGGACGCGACCGGGAGGACCGTCGCCATTCCGACAGCCCCGAGGCCGAGCGCGAGCCCGCCCAGGCTGGCCGAGAGAGCACGGGTCCGCAGGGCGGCGAGTCCGACCACGGCCGCCCAGAGGGCGCCGATGACCTCGATGCCGCCGCCGAGTGCGTCTTGGACCACGCTGGTCGAGACCCACGTGCTCACAGCGAGGTCTGGGTTCTGGGCGTGGAGGGTCACCGCGGCGTGCTGCCCGACGAGGGCGATGCTCCCGCTGGCGACGAGCAGTCCCGACCAGATCAGCCCGAGTGCGGTGGAGAACTGGCCAAGCGCGGGAGCCGCGGCCAGTCGCTGGCCGACTCCGAGCGAGACCAAGGCCATCGCGACTCCACCGAGGAGGTAGAGAACCAGGTACCAGCCGGCCAGCACGGCCTGGTGGTCCAGGAGGAAGCCGAGCGAGCCCGCGGGGTCCTCCACGGGCCCGATGAGTCCGCGAGGGACGAGGTAGGCGGCCATGACGAGGAAGCCCACGACGTAGGTGCCGGCAACGACCTGAGCGGCGGTGCCGCCGGCGCGGATCAGAGCGGGCGACGTTCGGGGCGAGGAGGGGGGAGGAGGGACCGGAGCGTGTCCGGCCGTGGTGGCGGTGGTGTCGAGTGCGGCGGTAGCGGTGTGTCGTCTCATGCATCGATCCTCTGGGAACTGGCGCGCCGCCACATCGGAGTCAGGGCCGAAGCCCTCTCGTCCCTGGGGCCGGACCGAGCCGACCGAAAGTTCCATCCGGTCACCGGCGTCGGCGGCCTAGGATGAGGCGATGGGTGGAGGTGCGCTGCGTGCGCTCTGGGACGAACCGCGGGCGATCGCTCCCGCGGGGTCAACCTGGTGGGACCGCGCCCTGGTCGCGGGATTGATCCCGGTCACCCTGCTCGAGGTTGGGCTTCGCGATGACATGGTGTGGCCGCTCTGGCACGCGGGGTGGTCCCTGGTCTGTGTGGCCACGCTCCTGTGGCGACCCCACCACCCTCTCGCGATGCTCGTCGTGGCCTTCTCCGCCCAGACCATCGCCGGCGTCGTCCCCGCGCTCGCCGGGGAGCCTCACAGCGTCCCCGATGTCACCGCTGTCGTGCTGCTGCTGGCCTACTCATTGGGCCGCTGGGCCAGCGGGCGCGCGGTGGTCGCGGGGAGCTGCTTCCTGCTGGTGCTCCACCTGATGCGTGAGCCCCTGTACGACTCCAGCGGCTCCTCGATGGCGCTCGGCGTCGGGGCGCTGATGCTGCCGGTCGCTATCGGCGCGCTGATGCGGTTCTGGGCCAGGTCCCAGGTGCGAACCCGTGACGAGATCCGGGCCCGCGAGCGTGAACAGCTGGCCCGCGACCTTCACGACACCGTCGCCCACCACGTCTCCGGCATCCTGATGCACGCCCGAGCCGCCAAGGTTCGTGCCCGCGTCGACCCCGGCGCCGCCGCCGAGGCGATGGACGGGGTGGAGGAGGCCGCCGCACGCACCCTGGAAGACATGCGCGCGATGGTGGCCCTGCTGCGCCACGACGAGCAGACCGGCAACGGGGGCCGAAGTCCTACCTACGGCGTATCCGACATACCGCGGCTCGCCCGCGACCAGGACCCCGGCCCTCGGGTCGTCGTCCAGACCTCTGGTGACCTCGACCGGCTGCCGGCACCGGTGGATTCGGCGTTGTTCCGAGCCGCCCAGGAGGCGGTGACCAATGCGGGGCGTCACGCCCAGGACCCCACGGTGGTGTCAGTCGACCTCGACAGGGATGGGCCCACCGTGCGGCTGCGGGTGCACGACGACGGGCGACCGGCGACCTCGGGGCGCACGCGACGAGCGAGCCCGTCCTATGGCCTGGTCGGCATGCGAGAACGTCTGGCGTTGCTGGGCGGCGACGTTCGCGCCGGTCCCGATCCCGAGGGCGGCTGGACTGTCGAGGCAACGGTCCCGGTCGCCACGGTGGACGCCGAGGCCGGCTCGTGACGGCGCCGGTGCGGGTCCTGATCGCAGACGACCAGGACATGGTTCGCGTGGGCCTTGCCACGATCCTCGATGCCGATCCCTCGATCGACGTCGTCGGGCTGGCTCGCGATGGGCTCGAGGCCGTCCAACAAGTCCGGTCGCTGCGTCCCGATGTCTGCCTCTTCGACGTCCGGATGCCCAACCTCGACGGGATCGAGGCCACCCGACAGGTCGCCGGTCCCCACGTCGAGGACCCGGTTCCCGTCATCGTGATCACGACCTTCGACCAGGACGAGTACGTATACGACGCGCTGCGGGCAGGCGCCCGCGGCTTCCTGCTCAAGGACGCCGACCCCGACCTCCTGGCCCGCGCCGTTCGATCCGCCGCGATGGGCGAGGCCCTGATCGCGCCAGCCGTCACGGCTCGGCTCCTGGCGACCTTCGCCTCGTCCCGCGGCGAGGCAGTGCCGGAGCCTGTCGAGCCGTTGACCGCCCGGGAGGAGGCTGTCCTCGATCTGGTCGCCGCCGGCCGGATGAACACCGAGATCGCCGAGGAGCTCTACCTCTCGCTCAGCACCGTCAAGACCCACATCAGCGCACTCATGACCAAACTCTCAGCACGCAACCGCGTCGAGATCGTGATCTGGGCCTACGAGAGCGGCCGGGTCGACGCTCGAGGGCACCCCTGAGCCACCCCAACTCGTGCGTCAGGGACCACTACGGGTAGGCGCTCAACGCCGAGTTGCTGCCCGACATCCCGCCCTGCTCGCGGCTGCAATCACACACGTCGGGGCTACGACGCCAGGCTTTCCCCTGCGCTTCCTACCTGCTCATGGTCGGGCGGACGAGCGGCGTTGGGAGCGGAGCAGGACCAGCAGCCCGAACGCCGTGGCGCATCACCGAGCCCCTGCCGCCCTCGAGGCAAGGGCTGTGTCGACCACGCGCGCTACGGTGGTCGGCCACGCCTCCGCCTCCCACCCGACATGGCGCCTCGTCGCCTGATCGTCGACGACGAAGGGTGCGGTGAACTGGTACGCGGTGCCCGACAGCTCGCGCACCATCGGCGCGAACAGGCCCACCGCACGCATGGCCCGCGGACCCAGGACACTCATCCGCGGCGGAGGTGCCCCGGCTGCTCGGGCGATGTCTCCGAGCGCCTCCCGTTGCGTGCGCGGTGGTGCGCTCGGCACGATCCACGCACTGCCGTGGGCACTCTCGTCGGCTGCGAGGTGCACCGCCAGGCGTGCAGTGTCGTGCGTGGTCGTCCAACTGTGCGGCTGGTCCGCGGAGCCCAGGACCCGGGCCCGGTGGCCGGTGAGGACGGCCGGTGCGTTGCGCGCCAGGTGAGAGTTGGCGCCGGCGTCGGCGTAGTCGCTGGCTCGCACCTCGACGATGCGGACCCGCCCCGCCTCGTGTGCCGCGAGCGTGTCCCGCCACATCCGCACCCGCACCTCGCCCTTGGGGTCGCACGGGTTGAGCGGGGTGTTTTGGCCCATCGGGCCCTCGACGCGGCCGTACCCGTAGAGGTTGCTGACGGTCGCGAGCACCGCACCCGTGGAGGTCGCGGCCGCGAGCAGGGCGGCGCCGATCGGTGGCCAGTCGGTGGTCCACCGCGTGTACGCCGGGTTGGCGCAGTTGTATATCACCGTCGCACCTGTCGCGAACCGCTGCATGGCGGAGGCATCGGAGGCGTCGGCGGCCACTCGCTCGACAAGCGGGTGCTCAGGTCCACCCCCTGAACGGGTGATGACGCGAACGCGGCTACCCGCCTCGGCCAGCAGGAGGGCGGTTCGGGTACCGACTGGCCCCGACCCGACAACGACGTGCGTTTCCATGACTGCTCCTTGTGATCACTGATCTCTATAGTGATCAGTGAACACTAAATGGTCCAGCCGCGCAAGAGCACTGTTCTGTAATGTGTGCGTTGCTCGCAGAACTGTGCTTGACTGCTGCCATGCCGATCACCAGCCGAGCCGAGGACGTGCGGGCGCGGGCCCGGGCCGAGATGCGAACCGCGATCCTCGACGCCGCCCGCCGTGAACTCGCCGAGGGCGGGGCGGCCGGACTGTCGTTGCGGGCGGTGGCCCGCGAGATGGGGATGGCCTCCTCCGCTCTCTACCGCTACTTCGAGAACCGCGACGCGCTGCTCAGCGCACTCATCATCGACGCCTACGACTCCCTCGGGGAGGCCGTCGAGGCCGCGGAGGCCACCGCATCGCGCGACGACCTGCTCGGACGATGGCTCCGGATCGCGACCTCCGTGCGGGCATGGGCACTCGAGCACCCCACCCTCTACGCGCTCGTGTATGGCTCGCCGGTGCCGGGGTACGCAGCACCGCAGGACACGATCGGTCCGGCGACGCGGGTGAGCCGCCTGCTCACCGTCCTTCTCCTCGACACCATGGCCGCGCACGGGCCGCAGGCGCGAGCCCTCGGGCCGGGTGGCGACGAGCACCTGCCGCTGGCGCAAGCGGCGGTCGAGGGACTCGCACCTGCCGTGGCATTCATGGGCCCCCCCGCAACCCCGGAGTGGACGGCGCACGGGCTCATGGTCTGGGCCTGGTTGTTCGGCACCGTCTCCTTCGAGCTCTTCGGTCAGCTCGAGGGTACGGTGACGCCCGAGCGACGCGCGGAGGTCTTCGAAGCCGAGGCGGTGCGGGCCGCCGAGTGGATCGGGCTGACTGACTTCTCGCCCGGCGCCTCGCCCTGATTGGCGCACGACGAAGGCGCGATGGTGAGCGCGTCGTGGACCACCGCCTCCAGGAGCTCGCTCGCGGTTGAAGTCGGCTGCCGACGCCAACTGCTGGGCCGCCGCTGACGATGCCGGTCAGGTGCTGACTTCTTGCGTCCGAGTGATGAATCAGTCCGGTTGCTTCCCAGCCGGATTCGCGGACGTGGCGGGCCGTCAGCGCCTGATGCAGGGCGAATTTCACCACCGGCGTGTGTTGGGTGGTGGCTACCCGCCAGCCCGGGATCCGGCGCGAGAACACGTTGACGAGAGTCGCGATGTACACGAACCCGGTCACGGTCCACACGTGGGAGAAGTCGGCCACCCACGGCTGGACCGGGGCGCTCGGGGCGGCCCAGCCGCGCTTGACCAGGTCCGGGTGCCGCGACCTCGCGCACGGTGGTGCCGGTGATGTACCGGCCGCGGACCACACCGGTGATCCCAGCCAGGCGCGTCAGCCGCCCGACCTGGTCGCGGCCGACGTCCAGCACGCCCGGCGGCCGCGCACCCCCTAACACGCCCCAGTTCTGTGGGTGCAGGGTCACCAGGCGTTGGCCGGGTAGGCCTCCTCCAGCGCTGCCACGGACACCGGCGACACCTTGCGCGCGTGATAGGTGGACGGCGCGATCGTGAGCGCACGGCTGCCCTCGGCGCGTTCGGCGTTCTCAACGCAGTTCCTCAGCGTCGCCGGGCCAGGTCCAGCAGCGCCCCCACATGCCGGCCCGCGCCGACCTTGGAGTCACGGCCCCCGGCAAGCGATCGCAGTACATCCGCACCGCCCGCTCCATGAAACTCGTGCTCGTACTTCTTCGGTGCCCCCATGAGGAAAGGCCTCCCTCGCTAGATCGACACCCACCAGGGGACTCAGGGACGGTTCATCCCTGCACTGCGACAGGTGCTCACGCGGTCGTCCGCGCAAGGTCGCCGGCGGTGGAGCTCGCAGGGGTCGTGATGGGTGCTGGTATCTGGTCGGCGCCCTTGCGAAGAGTGAGCAGGGCGAGCACCGCGATCAGCGCGCCGGTTGAGGCCACCATGAAGATGCTCCAACCGGTGGCGGCCTCCGTGGAGGCGCCGGCGTGCAACCGTCCGACGTAGATGGTCTCCGTGGCCGCCAGTGCGAGCGCGCCACCGAGCTGCCGTCCGAGCAGGAGCGCACCCATGGCTGCACCCAGGTCGGTCGGCCTTACGGTGCGCTGCACGGCGATCTGCAGACCGGACAGGTTTGGCCCGACCCCGACCCCGATCAGCGCCATCAGGAGCAGGGGCAGCGCCGCCGGGGAGGAGGAGCCGAAGGCGGTGAAGCCGACGGCTCCGAGCGCCACGGCTGCGTTGGCGACGAGCAGGGTGCCGCGAAACGCGCTGCGGCGCGCGATCGCGGCGGCGCCGACGTTGACCGCGATGAGGAGGCCGAGCAGGAGTGGGTAGATGAACAGGCCGGACCGGGTGGCGCTGACTCCCTGCGTCTGCTGGTAGTAGCGCGGCAGGAGCATCACGCAGGCGTAGAGGCCGAAGGTGGCAGTGGCCGCCGTGACCAGCAGGCGCATCATCACCGGCTGGGTGAGTAGCCGCAGCGGCAGGACCGGGGACTCGGCGCGACGCTCGACGAGCGCCAGCAGCCCCAGGCCGGCGAGCCCGAAGATCACCAAACCTCCGGTGCGTGCGGCGAGCCACGACGGAACGAGCAGGTGCTGGTTCAGCCCGACAAGCACCAATCCCAGTGAGGCGGTCAGCGTGGCGATGCCCGCGATGTCCAGCGGTGTCTCGCGACCCTGCCGGCGACCTACCTCGGCGGGCAGCACCCGCGCGACGACGGCGATGGCTATCAGGCCGAGCGGGACGTTCACGAGGAACACCCACCGCCATCCGACGCGGTCGGTCAGCAGGCCGCCGATCATCGGTCCGGCGATGAAGCTGAAGGCCATGATGCCGGCGAGCACGGCTTGGGCCGTGGCGTTGCGGCGGGCTCCGGACAGCTCTGCGACAAGGAGGAACGAGAGCGCCTCGAGCGCGGCGGCGCCGGCTCCCTGCACCGCCCGGAATGTGGCCACCTGCCCCATCGACTGGGCGATCGCGCACAGCGCGGAGCCGAACACGAACAGGCCCATCCCGAGCAGCAGCATGCGCTGGCGACCGTAGCGGTCGGACAGGCGGGCGAACACCGGCAGAAGGACGGTGGCGGGCACGAGGTAAGCCGTGATCCCCCAGACGTACCAGGACTCACCGCCTAGGTCGCGAACGATCTGGGGCAGCGCGGTGCCGACGATGGTCTGGTCGAGCATGGCCAGGAGCAGGCCGGAGAGCACGGCCAGCCACAACAGGGTGCGACGGCGGCGCGAAAGACTGCCGAGGGCGTTCATATATAGAAAATTACATGTCGAGACAAACATGTCAAGTCCGACAACTGTGGCTATGCTGTGGCTGTGTCCCTGCGCTACGCGATCCTCGGCCTGCTGGCCCGACGCCCGTCGACTGGCTACGAGCTGGCCCAGACCTTCGATCGCTCGCTGCGGACTTCGTGGCACGCGAGTCACAGCCAGATCTATCCCGAGCTCGGCAAGCTCGAGCGCGCCGGGCTGGTGGAAGTGGTCGGACGCGGAGCACGACGGAGCAAGACCTATGGGCTGACGGGTCCCGGCCGCGAGGAGCTGCGTCGTTGGCTGGTCGAGGCCGAGCCCGACCGGTCCCAGCGCAACGAGAGCGGCGTACGACTCTTCCTCACCCCGCTCCTGGGCGCCACCGATCGGCGCATCGCCTACGAGCGCGACCTCCGTCACGTCGAGCTCGAGCTCGACGAACTCGAGGAGCTGCGAGCCCAGCTTCACCGCTCGGAGTCACCGGAGGCGTTCAGCCCGCAGATCGATCTCGGCATCCGAATCAACACCGTCATCCGCGACTGGCTGACAGAACAGGTAGACCATGCCAACGGCTAAGCCAGTGCGCGCGCGTCCTGGGGAGCACCCGAACGTGGACAGGCGGTTTCCCTCTTGAGCACGCATACGTTCCGCATCACCGTCCGCGGCTTCTTCGACGCGCTGACCCAGGCTCAGCGCAGCGAGCTCCTCGCAGAAGCCGACCAACACGACATTCTCCGGACGGCCCACACGCCCACAGGGCATCTGAGCTACGACCTGTCCGCGCGCGAGGCGTTCGCATTCCGGTTCCTGGACACAGGAGAGGAAGAGGACGACGTCACCGCTGCCACCCGGCGGGCCGAGACCGCAGCGGCCACCTGGCTGGAAGATCGCGGCTACGGGTTCAAGAACCTCCGCTCACAGGCCGTTGATCTCGCGACTGCCCCCCTCAGCAAGCGACAGCGCCAAGCTGCGGTGCGCGGCCGCGCCGCCGAAGACCGAGCGTGACCTCGCCCCATCATGGCCCCCCTCTTCGCAAGGGTCTTGCATACCTCGCACTGTTGGGTATAGTACCTGCCAGTTCTAGGTATGCCTCCGTCGACAAGGTGAGATCACGTGAAACTTGCCAAGGACCTCGTGGCCGCCTCTGCGACGCCACTCGTGCTCGCCGTTCTCCGCAGGGGGGACAGTTACGGCTACGCCATCCTGCAGGACATCCAGTCGGCCTCCGGCGGACGCCTCGAGTGGACCGAGGGGATGCTGTACCCACTGTTGCACCGCCTCGAGTCCCGAGGGTTCATCGAGAGCTACCACGCAACGTCGGACGCCGGTCGAGCCAGAAAGTACTACCGCCTGCTGACCGCGGGAGGCGACCACCTCGACGCCCAGTCGCGCGACTTCGAGCTGATCTCGACAACCCTCGCCGCCTTGCGCGGCCCGAACCCAGGAGGAACCCATGCCGTCGCTTGACGCACTCATCAGCCAGTGGACCGACCAGCTGCGCGCCACTCACCCCGAGCTCGCCCCCCACGTCGGCGAGCTCGCGGACCACGTGCGCTCCAGTGCACAGGACCGCATCGACGACGGTGCCGCCATAGACGACGCCTTCGCATCGGCGCTGGGATCCTTCGGGGCGCCCACCGACCTCAGTGCGGAGTTCGGCAAGAACTCGCTGGTCAGGAAGCGCAGAGAACGCATGGCCGTGGGCACCTACCTGCTCATCACCGCGATCTTCACCGGCGCGGTGCTGCTCGTGGACAGGCGCTTCGACCTCGGCGACCAGGCACTCGCGTGGTTGCTCGTGGTGTGGGTACTGACCACCGGGCTGCATGAGGTATTGCTTCGCCGCGCGCGCCACGGCCTCGTGCCCGCCTGAGCCAGGCGCGCCCGACGGTCGCGGCAGGAGCCTTCCGAGCGTCCACCCTGCGCTGGCCTGCATCGCATGGCTACCGTGCCGTGCGCCAGTCACACCCCACCCCGCCCGGCCGCGCCGAGGACGGCTCGCGGCTGCTTGACACACCGCCACAAGACGCTGGCCGTCGTGCACCCCGACAGTCGCTTGACCACAGTGAATGTCCTGGGAGAGTCTGGCTGGCGTCGTTGAAGAGGCCCGAGGCGCCGCGACAGTGGTGATCGGGCCGAACAGGCGAGACCAACCCACTGTCCGTGACAGCAACATGAGCCTGGAGATGATTCGGTGCGGACACTTCTGGCGGTCCTCGCACTTGGTGTCACCGCCGTCCTTCCCGCGAGTGCGCCGGAGGGATCGATCGACGCCTTCATCGACAGCGAGATGCCCGCGTCCGGCGTACCCGGTCTGGCCTACGCGGTCGTGGACGACCGCGGGATCACCACCGGGGGCGCGCGGGGCGTCGTGAGGCTCGGAGGCGAGGTGTCGGTCACGCAGGACACCCCGTTCGTCATCGGCTCGATCTCCAAGAGCTTCACGGCGCTGGCCGTCATGCAGCTGGTCGAGGCGGGCGACATCGACCTGGACACCGAGGTCTCGCACTATCTCGACGTGTTCTCCGGCCGGCCTGCCGGGGCAGTCACCATCCGGCAGCTCCTCAGCCACACGAGCGGCTTCTCCACGGGGCAGGGCAACGCCGCGCATCCGGACCCGACCGGGGAGAAGGATGAGCTCGCGCGCGGGGTGGCACAGCTCGCGGAGGTGACGCCCGCGGGTGCGCCCGGGGCGCAGTGGGCGTACTCGAATGCGAACTACGAGATCCTCGGCCGCGTGGTCGAGGTGGTGAGCGGGCAGGAGTTCCAGGCCTACGTCGCGGAGCACATCCTCGAGCCGGTCGGGATGCAGGACAGCTTCGTCGCCGACGGTGAGGTCCACGCCGACATGGCGACCGGGCACCAGCCCTGGTTCGGCACCAAGCGACCACTCGCCGACACCACGACCGACCGGGCAACCGCTCCGCAGGGGGGGATCGTGGCCAGTGCCAGCGACCTGGCGCGCTACCTGCAGACGATGATGAACGGCGAAGACGACGTGCTGAGCGCCGAGGGCAAGGCGCTGATGATGCGCCCGGCCAGCGACGTCTCGCCGTCCTACGGCCTCGGCTGGAAGCTGGAGCCCAGCACCGGGGCGGTGTGGCACGACGGGTCCAGCCCTGGCGTCGAGACCCTCGCGATGATGGTCCCCGCCGAGAAGAAGGCGGCCGTCGTGCTCGTCAACGGCGGTAGTGGGTTCGGCTTCGCAGAAACGGGCCACCTTCGCGCCGGCATCGCCGACCGGGCGCTCGGTCTCGACGACGACTACGGGTCCGGGTGGTCCCGCAAGGCCCTGTTCCTCGGCCTGGTGGCCCTGCCGGTCGTCTACCTCCTCAGCATGGTCTGGGCCTGCGTGCGCCGCAGCGCGGTGCGCGCCAAGTCCAGGTCCGGCGTCTTCGGCCTGTTCAGCCTGTGGTTCCCGCTGCTCACGACCCTCGTCGCGGCGTGGGTCCTTCTCGGCCTGGTGTCGAACCTGTTCGGCACCCCGCTGGGCACGCTGCGCCTGTACGCCCCCGACCTCGTACTGGTCCTGGTCGCCACCGCGGTGACAGGTGTGCTGTGGTCCGTGTTCCGGCTTGCAGTGGCCTACACCGGCAGGTCCGGTCCTACGTTGCGAGCCAGTCCCGCCGCGGACGATCGGACGTAGCCCTATCTGGGCGGTATGCAGCAGGTCTCGGCCGGCCCTGCGGGCGGAGAGGCGCGACGGAAACCGGCTCTGGGCAACGTCCGACCATCGGCAGTTGAGGACGGACCGCACCCCCCGTCGCTTGGGGGATCGACAGGACAAGGACCACGTATCGGCGACAGTCACGGAGCGCCAACACTTCAAGATCCGCTGCACCCGAACTCGCGCTTCGTGCTCGCCCACATCAGGCGCGCCCGCTCTGACCGCAAGGGTTCGTGCCAATCGCGGAGCGCAGGTCGCTTCCGATGATCAGGTCCCCTCCCAGCGGCCCGACTCGGACCGGTCCTCGGGCTGAAACGATCGCTGATGGACCGTCACCATCGGCTGTTGGAACCCGGGGCGCCGGCGCTGTAAGCGTTGGTGCCCGCGATGGTGCTCCCACCCCGTGCGTAGGGTTTGACATGGTGAATGGCCCGTGACACCGGTCCTCCTGCGGCCGCTCCTTCCGCCTCCTCGTTGTCCTCAGATTGTCCTCACAACGTCCGCTAGTCGTCATCGCCGACCAACAGTCGATCTGGCGCATGTGCAGGTCAGAGGGTTCTTGCCAACGACAGTCAACGAGCATCGGTTGTGCTGGACGAATCCCGGCCTACAGCCCGACTCGTCCTCGGCCGTTCGCGCGGCAGCCACCTCCTCCCGTAGGTTCTTCCCCGACAGGAACCACGTTCAGGGAGCGCCCCGTCCATGGAGACCGAACGCATCGGCACCGACGCCACGCGCGGCCGGGTCCTCGCCGCCGTCGCCGGGCTCGACGGAGCCTCCCTGCGCGAGGTGCTCGAGCGGTGCATCGAGGACCACGGCATCGACGCGACCGTCGCTGACGTCGTCGTCCCGGTCCTCCGCGAGGTGGGGGTGGCCTGGCGCACCGGCAGGCTGGGGGTCGTGCACGAGCACTTCGCCTCGGGTGCGTTCCGCGGCGTGCTGGGTCAGCGCCGCGCCCGGGCGGGCCGCGGTCGTGACCGGACCGCCGTGCTCGCCTGCCCTCCCCACGAGCTGCACGACCTCCCGCTGGAGCTGTTCGGGGCCATGCTCGGTGACCGGAACTGGCGGGTGGTGGTCCTCGGCGCCAACACCCCGATAGCTGCCCTCGGTGAGGCAGTGCACTTCCTGCGCGCCGATGCCTGCATCCTCGCGGCGGTGCGGCCGTCGGCGTTCCAGTCGCGGATGCCGTCGCTGTCCCGGCTCGCGGCCACGACGCCGGTGTTCCTCGCGGGCGCCGGCTCGGCCGCTCTCTCCGCGCCACCTCCCGGCACCACCGTGCTGCCCGAGGACCTGCGCGCCGCGGCGGACGTCGTCGACCGGGTCGAGTCACGCGTCGAGAGGATGGAGCCAGCGGGTCAGGGCCTTCCCGGCATACGGTGAGGGCATGCGGATCACTCACCTCGGACATGCCTGCCTACTTGTCGAGATGGCCGGCTCGCGGCTCCTCATCGACCCGGGTGCCTTCAGTGCCGACCTGTCACGGGTCGGACCCCTCGACGCCATCCTCGTGACGCACCAGCACGCCGACCACCTCGACCCCGAGCGGCTGCCCGGGCTCGCCTCCGCCAACCCGGAGGCCGCCGTGCTCGCGGACCCGCAGAGCGTCCCCATTCTGGAGGGCCTCGGTGTCCCGGCTCGGGCCCACGACGGGTCGCCGACGAGGATCGGTGACGTCACCGTGTCCCCGGTGGGCGAGATTCACGCCCTCATCCACGACGACATCCCGAGGGTCACCAACGTCGGGGTCCGGCTCACGGCCGACGGCGAGCCCACCCTCTTCCACCCGGGTGATGCCCTCGACGCCGATCCGGGCCGGGTGGACGTCCTGGCCTTCCCGCTCCAGGCGCCGTGGCAGCGCAGCCGGGACATGACCGCCTTCCTGCGGAGGATCGGGGCCCCGCACGCCATCCCGGTCCACGACGGGCTCCTCAGCGCGGTCGGCCGGCGGCTCTACCTCTCGCAGGCCGAGTCGCTGGGCAACCCCGACACCCGGATCCACGACCTCGCCGATGCCGGACCGGTCGACTTCGGCGAACGCTGACCCACGTGTCATGGACACGACTTGCCGACTGAGGTAAGCCTTACCTATTCTTCGGGGGTGCCCGCCGTGACCGCGAAGAAGACGTGCTGCAAGGACGCGCCGCGCTGCAAGAAGTGCCCCGTGGTTCTCAAGCGTCTCGTGGGGCTGGGCCACGCCGAGCGGGAGGGTAAGCGAAGCTACCGCGTGGACCGGAAGGTCCCGAAGAAGGCGATGCTCGCCGCTCGCCGGCGCTGACCGGCTCGGCGTCAGACCGGGACCCGGCCGCGCTTCGCCTGGGTCGCGGTGGCCAGGACCGCGGCGCCGACGATGCCGGCCGTGTTGCGCAGCGCCGCAGGGACGATCGGCGTGCGCAGGTCCAACAGCGGCAGGAAGGCGTCGGACTTCTTCGAGACGCCGCCTCCCACGACGATGAGGTCGGGCCAGATCAGGTCCTCGAGGTGTCGGTAGTAGCGCTGGAGTCGCGGCGCCCACTCCTCGTAGCTGAGGCCCTCTCGCGTCTTGACCGAGCTGGCCGTGACGGTCTCGGCGTCGACGCCGTCGATCTCCAGGTGCCCGAGCTCGCTGTTCGGCACGAGGACCCCCTCGTGGATCAGCGCGGTGCCGATACCCGTGCCGAGCGTCGTGAGGACCACGAGGCCCCGCTGGCCCTGTGCCGCGCCGTAGTGCAGCTCGGCGACACCCGCCGCGTCCGCGTCGTTGACGACGACGACGTCGTGCTGGAGGCGGTCCTCGAGGAGCTTCTCGATCTCGCAGTCGATCCAGCCCTTGTCGATGTTCGCGGCGGTCTTGACCACCCCGTGCTGCACGACACCGGGAATGGTCACGCCGATCGGGGACCCGTCGTGGACCTCGTCGAAGTACTCGACGATCTGGGCGATGACCTCGCAGACCGCTTCGGGCGTCGACACTGCCGGCGTGTCGATGCGCAGCCGGTCCTGGCTGAAGTCACCGGTCTCGAGGTCGACCGGCGCGCCCTTGATGCCACTGCCGCCGACGTCGATTCCCAGGGGTCGTGCGATGCTCATGCGTTCTCTCCCAGGGTGAGGATCTGCGGACCGGACTCGGTCACGAGGATGGTGTGCTCGAACTGAGCGGACCGGCTCCGGTCCCGCGTCACGACCGTCCACCCGTCGTCCCACATCTCCCACTCGGCGCTCCCGAGGTTGAGCATGGGCTCCACGGTGAAGGTCATGCCGCTCTCGATCACCGTACTGTGCGCGGGGGCCGCGTCGTAGTGGGGAATGATGAGGCCGCTGTGGAACGCCGCGCCGATGCCGTGCCCGGTGAAGTCGCGCACCACGCCGTAGCCGAAGCGGCGGGCGTAGCTCTCGATCACCCGGCCGATGACGTTGACCTCGCGCCCGGGTACGGCAGCCCTGATGCCACGCATCATGGCCTCGTGGGTCCGCTCGACGAGCAGCCTGGACTCCTCGTCGACCTCCCCGACGAGGTAGGTCGCGTCGGTGTCGCCGTGGACACCGTCGACGAAGGCGGTGATGTCGATGTTGACGATGTCGCCGTCCTCGAGGCGGCGGCTGTCGGGGATGCCGTGGCAGACCACCTCGTTGACCGACGTGCAGAGCGACTTGGGGAAACCTTTGTAGCCCAGCGTCGAGGGGTACGCGCCGTGGTCCATGAGGTAGTCGTGCCCGACCCGGTCGAGCTCGTCGGTGGTCACACCCGGAGCGATGGCCGCCGCGGCCGCGGCCATCGCGTCGGCGGCGATGCGTCCGGCAACGCGCATCTTCTCGATCGTCTCGGCGTCCTTGACCTCCGGCCCCGTGTACGGGCTCGGCCCGGGTCGGTCGACGTACTCCGGGCGCTCGATCGTCGTCGGCACGGGCCGACGAGGCGAGACCACGCCGGGGGCCACTGTTGCGTAGGTCGTCGGCATACGGTGGAGTCTAGGCAAACCCGCCCCGACGAAGGAGAGTCGCCATGCCCTACTGGTACAACGTGGACACCGGCGCGGTGGAGACCGACGAGACCCGGAGCCAGAACGCGACGGTGATGGGGCCCTACGACACCGAGGACGCGGCCTCGCACGCGCTCGAGAGCGCCCGGGCCCGTACCGAGCAGTGGGACGCCGAGGACCGGGCCTGGGAGGAAGGGCGCACCGAGGACTGAGCCGTCGGCGGCCGGCCCTCGGTCAGCCGTTGACGAGTCGGTGCACCGACACGGCGTAGTCGCCTCCGGGCCGGAACGGGGCACGGTCCCACGAGGAGTAGCGGGCGATGAACGACAGGCCGTTCGCCGAGGCGAGCCTGTCGTAGTCGGCGAGGTCGACTGCGGCCGCTGCCTCGGGGAGCGATCCGGTCAGGGCGAACCCTGCGACGAGACTTCCGCCCGGGGCGAGGTGTGCGGCGAGCCGCTCGATGACGCTCGGCAGCGTGCCGTCGGCGAGGTAGGGAACGACGTTGCCGGCCATGAGCACGACGTGGAACTCCTGCTCGAAGCGCAGGTTGAGCGTGGCCAGGTCGGCCACGACGAAGCGGGTGTCGTTGTCCTCGTTCGCGAGCTCGATGAGGTCCGGGTCGGCGTCGACCCCGATGGCGAGGTGGCCCAGCCGGGTCAGCTCGCTCGCGACGCGGCCGAAGCCGCACCCGGCATCGAGGATGCGCGACGGCGGCGGGGCGAGCTGGGTGACGAAGCGCGCCTCGCCGTGCAGGTCCTCGCCCTCGGCCTCCAGGTCGAGGAACCGCTGCCGGTACGCCCGGGCAGCCTCACTCCCGGACTGAAGGGCGGACCACCGGGTGGGAGGGCCGGGGGGAGTGGGGTGGGAGTTCATGGGCCACATGGCGGTTGGACGTCCGTGATCTCGTGCCGGTTTCCCGGTCACGCCTCGAAGGAGTGCTCGGCCGCCGGGAAGCTGCCGTCGGCGACATCGGCGGCGTATGCCTCGGCCGCCGTTCGCAGGACGGTGCGCAGGTCGGCGTACTTCTTGACGAACCGTGGGGCTCGACCCCCGCGCAGACCAGCCATGTCCTGCCACACCAGCACCTGGGCGTCGCAGTCCGGGCCGGCACCGATGCCGATCGTGGGGATGCGCAGTGCGCTGGTCACCCGGGCGGCCACGGGCGCGGGGACCATCTCCATGACCACGGCGAAACAGCCGGCCTCCTCCAGGGCCAGTGCGTCGTCGAGCAGGCGATCGGCGTCGTCACCTCGGCCCTGCACCTTGTAGCCGCCGAGGACGTGCTCGCTCTGGGGGGTGAAGCCGATGTGACCCATGACCGGGATGCCGGCCCGCACGAGCAGCTCGACCTCGGGCACCATCGGTCGACCGCCTTCGAGCTTCACGGCGTGGGCGAGCCCCTCCTTCATGAACCGGGTGGCGGTGGCGAGGGCCTGCTGCGGGCTTGCCTGGTAGGACCCGAACGGAAGGTCCGCGACGACCATCGCACGCTTGGCCGAGCTCGTGACCGCTCGCACCAGCGGCACCAGGTGGTCGACGGTGACGGGCACCGTGGTCTCGAAGCCGTAGACGTTGTTGCCTGCCGAGTCGCCGACCAGGAGGGCCGGAATGCCCGCCTCGTCGAAGATCTCGGCGGTGTACATGTCGTAGGCGGTGAGCATGACCCACGTCTCCCCGTTCTCCTTCATCTGTTGGAGGTGGGGGACCCGGATGCGGCGCTGGGGAGCGGCCTGCGCTCCCGTTCCGTAGGGGGCCGGGCCGTCCGGTGCGGGGGGCTGGGTGGTCATCATCGGATCCTAGCGGGGGGCCTCGTGGTCCCTGCCGAGGCCCGAGGCGGCTCTTTACCAGGACTTGACCATTTCTTGACCAAGAACTTGCGTGCTTGACGGTCCCTGCCGACGGATCTCCTGTTTAGGTGGTCCGCGGCGCACACCGATCCGGCGATGCGCCACATGTCACAGGAGCCACGATCGGCTCCACCACCAGGAGGATCAGTGAAGAAGCGCCACTGGAGCGCCGCATCGGGTCTGGCCGTGGGGGCGCTCGTCGTCACCGGCCTCAGCGTCCCGATGCACGCGCAGGCAACACCCGGAAGCGGGTCACCGGCCAGCAGCGACCCTGCAGCGGCCGACCGCTCCGACAACCTGCCCAACCCCCTCGCCGAGGCCGCAGCCGCCCAGCGCGAGGACGCCGTGAAGAAGCTCATCAACGGCAAGGCCTCGACCAAGGTCATCAACGGCAACCGGGTCATCGAGGTCAAGTCCAAGGGCAAGGACGAGAAGGGCAAGCCCAAGAAGTCCAAGTTCGTCAACTACCCGGTCGAGCGCGAGGAGGACATCTTCACCATCCTCGTCGAGTTCGGTGACCAGACCACGCCGAAGACCAATGGCACTCCTGGGCCGCTGCACAACCAGATCGAGGAGCCGGACCGCGACTGGGACGGCGACGCGACCGATGACAACTCCACGTACTGGACCCCCGACTTCGACCGGGCCCACTACCAGGACCTGATGTTCGGCGAGGGCGAGTCCTTCAAGGACTTCTACACCAACCAGAGCAACGGGCGCTTCCTCGCCAAGGGTGACGTGAGCGACTGGGTCAAGGTGCCGTACAACGAGGCCCGCTACGGCCACAACCCGGTGCGGGGCGACGGGACCAGCGAGGCCGATGGCTACTGGAGCTTCGTCAAGGACACCGGAAACGCCTGGTACGACGCGCAGAAGGCCGCCGGAAAGACCGACGCGCAGATCAAGGAGTACCTCGCGCAGTTCGACCAGGTCGACCGCTACGACTACGACGAGGACGGCGACTTCAACGAGCCCGACGGCTACATCGACCACTTCCAGGCGATCCACGCCGGGGAGGGCGAGGAGGCTGGTGGCGGCGACCAGGGCGCGGATGCCATCTGGTCGCACCGCTGGTACGCCTTCTCCAACAACTCCGGGAGCGCGGGCCCGGCCAACAACCTCAGCGGTGGCACCCAGATCGGGAACACCGGCATGTGGATCGGTGACTACACGACCGAGCCCGAGAACGGTGGTCTCGGGGTGTTCGCGCACGAGTTCGGCCACGACCTCGGCCTGCCCGACCTCTACGACACCTCGGGTGGCGACAACGGCACCGGCTTCTGGACCCTGATGAGCGGTGGCTCCTGGCTCAACCACGGCAAGGACGCCATCGGCACCACGCCGGGCTACATGGGCCCGTGGGAGAAGCTGCAGCTCGGCTGGCTCGACCACAAGGTCGTCCCCTACGGCCAGGACATGACCGTCAAGCTCGGCCCGGCCGACAAGGCGAGCAAGAACAACTACCAGGCCCTCATCGTTCCCCTCCCCGAGGAGAGCACCACCACCGACCGCAACACGCCGCACTCCGGTACGGCCGAGTGGTGGAGCGGCTACGGTGACGACATCAGCGCCACGCTGCGCCGCTCGGTGGACCTCACCGGTGCCGCATCCGGCTCGGTGAGCGCCTACGTGCAGGGCGGTCTCGAGGTGGGCTACGACTTCCTCTACGCCGAGGTGTCCACCAACGGTGGGGCGAGCTGGACCAAGGTCGGCTCCCCGATCGACGGTGAGTTCGACTGGGCCCAGAAGACCTGGGACCTGTCGGCGTTCGCCGGTCAGGACGTGCTCTTCCAGTTCCGCGTCTCGACCGACGGCGGCGTGGCCAGCGAGGCGTTCCTCGACGACATCGCCGTCACCGTGGGTGGCACGACCACCACCGACGACGTCGAGTCCGGCGCCGGTGCCTGGACGGCTCGTGGTGGCTTCCAGATCATCGACGGCAGCGTCACCACGACGATCCAGGACATGTACTTCGCCGAGAACCGCGTCTACAGCGGGTACGACGAGACGCTCCAGACCGGCCCGTACAACTTCGGCTTCAGCGACCGTCCGGACTGGGTGGAGCGCTTCCCGTACCAGAACGGCATGCTCGTCTGGTTCGCCGACGGCTCGTACGGCAACAACAACACCCGTAGCCACCCCGGTGGCGGGCTGGTGCTCCCCGTCGACGCGCGCCCCGAGCCGGTCACCTTCCCCGGCGGCCAGCTCCTGGGCAACCGTCGTCAGCCGTTCGACGCCACCTTCGGGCAGGAGGCCACCGACGAGGTGACCTTCCACCGCGCGGGTGTGCCGACCACGGTGCCGTCCTCGAAGGGCATCCCGACCTTCGACGACTCGGTGGTCGACCGCTACTGGTCCGCGAAGAACCCGTGGGCGTCCACCAAGGTCGCCGGCTCCGGCACCACCATGACGGTCCACAAGACCCGTGACGGTGGCAACGAGCTGCAGGTCAAGGTCGAGTTCAAGTGACCTGAGCACAGACACGGAGCAGGCCCCCGGGAGGACGTCCCGGGGGCCTGCTCCGTGCTCGGATGCCGTCACGGCGCGTGGCGGTTACCCGCGCGAAACACGGGTGCGGCAGGATCGACACATGGATCGCCAGCAGGAGTTCGTCCTCCGCACCATCGAAGAGCGCGACGTCCGCTTCGTGCGGCTCTGGTTCACCGACGTCCTCGGCACGCTGAAGTCCGTGGCCGTCGCGCCGGCCGAGTTGGAGGGAGCCTTCAGCGAGGGGATCGGCTTCGACGGCTCGGTCATCGAGGGGTTCGCCCGGGTCTACGAGGCGGACATGCTCGCCAAGCCCGACCCGAGCTCGTTCCAGGTGCTGCCCTGGCGCGGTGAGAGCCCGGGCACGGCGCGGATGTTCTGCGACATCACCCTCCCCGACGGCACCCCGTCGATGTCCGACCCGCGCTACGTGCTCCAGCGGGCCCTGACCCGGGCCAGCGACCAGGGCTTCACGTACTACACCCACCCCGAGATCGAGTTCTTCCTCCTCAAGCAGGGCTGGGTGCCCGGCCAGCGGCCCGAGCCGATCGACCAGGGCGGATACTTCGACCACGTGCCGCACGGGAACAGCCACGACTTCCGCCGTGCCGCCATCACCATGCTCGAGACGATGGGCATCTCCGTCGAGTTCAGCCACCACGAGGGCGCGCCGGGCCAGAACGAGATCGACCTGCGGTACGCCGACGCGCTCTCCACCGCGGACAACATCATGACCTTCCGGGCGGTGATCAAGGAGGTCGCGCTCGAGCAGGGCATCTACGCATCCTTCATGCCCAAGCCCTTCGCGGAGCACCCGGGCTCGGGGATGCACACCCACCTCTCGCTCTTCGAGGGCGACACCAACGCGTTCCACGAGCCGGGCGCTCCCTACCAGCTGTCGCGCACGGGGCGGCAGTTCATCGCCGGGCTCCTGCACCACGGCGCGGAGATCACCGCGATCACCAACCAGTGGGTGAACTCCTACAAGCGGCTCTGGGGTGGGGGAGAGGCCCCGGCCCACCTCACCTGGGGCCACAACAACCGGTCCGCGATGGTTCGCGTGCCGATGTACAAGCCGGACAAGGGCAACAGCACCCGGGTCGAGGTGCGGTCGATCGACACCGCCTGCAACCCCTACCTCACCTTCGCCGTGCTGCTCTCCGCCGGTCTCAAGGGCATCGCGGAGGGCTACGACCTGCCCCCCGAGACCCAGGACGACGTCTGGAGCCTCACCGACTCCGAGCGCCGCGCGATGGGCATCAAGCCCCTGCCCGCCAGCCTGAACGAGGCCATCAGCGTCATGGAGTCCAGCGAGCTGGTGGCCGAGACACTGGGGGAGCACACCTTCGACTACTTCCTGCGCAACAAGCGCGCCGAGTGGGACGACTACCGCAACCAGGTCACCGCCTTCGAGCTCGAGCGCTACCTGCCGAGTCTGTGAGACTCCGCAGGTGAGCTCTCGACCGCCCGAGTCCATCCCCGCGGGAGTCGCGAGGCTGGGGTTCTCCGACCCACGACGGGCGCAGGTCCTCCTCGACGACCCTGCCATCGCCGACATCGCGGGTACTGCCGACCGGATCGACGAGGGTGGCCTCAGCCAGGGCCTGGCAGGGGTCCACGACCCCGACGGGGCGTTGCTGGGCATCGTGCGCTTCATGGAGGTGGTGCGCCGCGACCCCAAGCTCAAGGGGCCGGTGACCCAGGCGCTGCTCGTGCCGGGCCGGGCCCGCGACAGGCTTCTCGCTGTCTTCGGCTCCTCGGTCGCCCTGGGTGACCACCTCATCGCCCACCCCCACCAGTGGGTGGCCGTGTCCGAGGCGCGACCGTTCACGCACGCGGAACGGGTGCAGGCCCTGCTCACGGCGGTCGGAACCCCGGGCGAGGTGCCCGCCATCGACGTGCTGCGAACGGCCTACCGGGAACAGCTCCTCGGCATCGCGGCGATCGACCTCACCTCACCGGACCCCCGGGAGACGTTCCCCGAGACGGCCGCTGCGCTCGCCGACCTGGCCGATGCGGCGCTGGAGGCGGCCCTGACGATCGCCCGCGCGGAGGTCGGGTCGGACAGCGAGCGCACCAGGCTGGCCGTCATCGCCATGGGCAAGACCGGCGGGCGCGAGCTCAACTACATCTCCGACGTCGACGTCATCTTCGTGGCCGAACCCGCCGACGGTGTGCCGGAGGCCGAGTCGACGGCCGTGGCCATCGACCTGGCGACCCGGCTCATGCGCATCTGCAGCGCGTCGACCGCCACCGGCGCGCTGTGGCAGGTCGACCCTGCCCTGCGCCCCGAGGGTCGCAACGGTCCGCTCGTGCGCACGGTGGCGAGCCACCGCGCCTACTACGAGCGCTGGGCCAAGACGTGGGAGTTCCAGGCGCTCCTCAAGGCCCGGCCGGCGGCCGGCGACCGCGAGGTCGGTGAGGCGTACTGCGACGCGGTCCAGCCGATGGTCTGGCAGGCCTCGACGCGGGAGAACTTCGTGGCCGACGTGCAGGCGATGCGCCGCCGCGTCGAGCAGCACATCCCGGTGGGGGAGTCCGACCGGCAGATCAAGCTGGGCCCGGGCGGCCTGCGCGACGTCGAGTTCTCCGTGCAGCTGCTGCAGCTGGTGCACGGTCGGGCCGACGAGTCGCTGCGCACCTCGACGACCCTCGAGGGCCTGGCCGCGCTGTCGGCCGGGGGCTACGTCGGTCGCGAGGACGCCGCCACGCTCGGCACGGCATACCGGCTGTTGCGCACCCTCGAGCACCGCATCCAGCTCTTCCGGCTGCGCAGAACGCACCTCATGCCCACCGCCCAGTCCGACCTGCGCCGCCTGGGGCGGGCCCTGGGCCACAAGTCCCAGCCCGCCGATGCGGTCGTCAAGCAGTGGCGGGCCCAGCAGCGCGAAGTGCGCCGCCTGCACGAGCGGATGTTCTACCACCCGTTGTTGTCGGCCGTGGCCAGGCTCTCTGACGACGAGGTACGGCTCACGCCGGCCGCGGCGCGAGAACGGCTCGCCGCGCTGGGTTTCCGCGACCCGCGCGGAGCCCTGCAGCACCTCGAGGCCCTGACCGACGGGATCAGCCGCCGCGCCGCGATCCAGCGCCAGCTGCTGCCCGTCATGCTGGCCTGGTTCGCGGACGAGGCCGACCCGGATGCCGGGCTGCTCGCCTTCCGCAAGATCAGCGACGAGCTCGGCTCGACCCACTGGTACCTCAGGCTGCTGCGCGACGAGGGCACCGCGGCCGAACAGCTGGCGCACACCCTGGCCCGGAGCCGCTACGCCGCAGACCTGCTCGAGCAGGCCCCCGAGTGCGTGCAGTTCCTCGGTGACTCCTCGGGCCTGCGACCCCGGACCCGCGAGGAGCTGGTGCGGCGGATGACGTCCGCGGCCGGGCGCAAGGACGATCCCGAGGCAGCCGTGCACGCGGCACGCACGGTTCGGCGATCCGAGCTGTTCCGCCTCGCGGTGGCCGACCTGTCCGGCGACCTCGGGCTGGACGCCCTGGGTGAGGCGATGACCGACCTCACGTCGGCCCTGCTCGAGGTCACCCTCGAGGTCTGCCTTCGCGACGTGGAGACCCGCACCGGCACGCCCACGCTGACCCGGGTGCTCGTGGTCGGGATGGGTCGTCTCGGCGGCCGGGAGCAGGGCTACGGCTCCGACGCCGATGTGATCTTCGTCCACGACCCGGTTCCGGAAGCAGACGAGAAGGCCGCGCAGAGCCAGGCGCTCGGGGTCGTCAAGGAGCTCATCCGGCTGCTCGGCCGCCGAGGTCCGGACCCCAACCTCGAGGTCGACGCCGCGCTGCGTCCGGAGGGCAAGAGCGGGCCCCTCGTGCGCTCCCTCGAGTCCTACCGCTCCTACTACGCGCGCTGGTCCCTCGTCTGGGAGGCCCAGGCACTGCTCCGGGCCGCTCCCGTCGCGGGGGACCCGGACCTCGCGGAGCGGTTCCTCGCCCTCATCGCGCCGATCCGTTGGCCGGCGGGCGGGCTCGACGACGGCCAGGTCCGGGAGATCCGAACCCTCAAGGCCCGGATGGAGGCGGAACGACTGCCCCGGGGTGCGGACCGCAAGACCCACTTCAAGCTCGGCCACGGTGGGCTCTCCGACGTCGAGTGGTCGGTGCAGCTGCTCCAGCTCGAACACGCTCACGAGCACACCCAGATGAGGACGACGTCGACGATGGGGGCTCTCACCGCGGCGGAGCGAGCCGGGGCGATCCCCCGCGAGGTGGCCGCCGACCTCGCGGCGGCCTGGCGGTTGGCGTCGAGAATGCGCAACGCCGGTTTTCTCTTCCGGTCCCGGGGCATCGACTCCGTGCCGACCGACAGCCGCGACGCCGACGGCATCGCCCGGATCCTCGGGCAGCCCGCGGGCTCGGGACAGGACCTGGGGGAGCGCTACCGCCGCGCGGCGCGCCGGGCGCGGGCGGCCCACGAGGTGACCTTCTACGAGTCATGACCCCGCAGCGGACCCTCGGAGGACTCGCTGGTTCTCGGCCCCCGGTGGCGAGCCGTCCCCGCGAAGGGCCGTTCCCGGGGTGAGCGGTCGGGGTGGGTCGCCCCGAAACCTAGACTGGTGGCATGTCCCCCGGCACCCCCGCCAGCACGTCCACGCCCCGAGCGGGCCGCGTCATCCCCCGGCTCGACCTGCGGGGCCGGAGCCTGTCCGCACGTGAGCTCCGCGAGGTGATTCCGCGGGCGGAGTTCGACGTCGAGGCCGCCCTGGACGCCGTGCGCCCCATCGTCGACGACGTGCGGACGCGAGGCGCGGCAGCCCTCTACGACGCGGCTGAGCGGTTCGACGGCATCCGCCCGCAGCGCCTGCGGGTCCCCGCCGACGTCATCGCCCGCGCCCTCGACGGCCTCGACCCGGCGGTTCGCGGGGCCCTCGAGGAGTCGATCCGCCGGGCCCGGCTCGTGCACGCCGACCAGCGCCGCACCGACACGACCACCCGCGTCGTCGACGGCGGCACCGTCACCGAGCGCTGGGTGCCCGTCGACCGGGTCGGCCTCTACGTTCCCGGGGGCCTCGCGGTCTACCCGAGCAGCGTCGTCATGAACGTCGTCCCCGCCCAGCTCGCGCTGGTGCCGAGCCTGGCGGTGGCGAGCCCGCCCCAGGCCGACCACGGTGGCTGGCCGCACCCGACCATCCTCGCCGCCTGCGCGCTCCTCGGCGTCGAGGAGGTGTGGGCGATGGGTGGGGCCCAAGCCGTGGCCGCCTTCGCGCTGGGCGTCGAGGACGGCGCCGACACCTGTGACGCCGTGAGCCTCGTCACCGGACCCGGCAACATCTACGTCGCCGCCGCCAAGCGCCTCCTCAAGGGCATCATCGGCATCGACTCCGAGGCCGGGCCCACCGAGATCGCCGTGCTCGCCGACGACAGCGCGGATGCCGAGCACGTCGCCTCCGACCTCGTCTCCCAGGCGGAGCACGACCCCCTCGCGGCGGCGGTGCTCGTCACCGACTCGACCGACCTCGCGGACGCCGTCGAGGAGGCCCTCGGGCGCCGCGTCGCCGCGACGAAGCACACCCAGCGGGTCGCCGAGGCGCTGGCCGGCAGGCAGTCGGTGATCGCCCTCGTCGACGACCTCGATGCCGGCCTCGACGTGGTCAACGCGTACGCCGCCGAGCACCTCGAGATCCAGACCCGCGACGCGGCCTCGGTCGCCGCCCGGGTGCGCAACGCCGGCGCCGTCTTCGTCGGCCCCTGGGCGCCGGTGAGCCTGGGCGACTACGCCGCCGGGTCCAACCACGTGCTGCCCACCGGCGGCTGCGCCTGCCACAGCAGCGGGCTGTCGGTGCAGAGCTTCCTGCGCGGCATCCACGTCGTGACGTACTCGAGTGCGGCCCTGCACGAGGTCGGCGGCCACGTCGTGACGCTCGCCCGGGCGGAGGACCTCCCCGCACACGGGGAGGCCATCCTGGCGCGCCACCCGGACCTCGACCCCAGCGCCTGACGCCGGGCGCGGGGAGGCTGCTCAGAGCCGGTCAGGTCGGTGGGTCCGGCGCCTCGCGGCTCCGGTCGGCGTCCGCCTCGAGCAGTGCGGACACCTCGGCCTCCGCCTCGCTCGCCGCCACCCTGTGCCCCGTCACGGACGAGACGAACTGATCGGTTCCGATGCACAGCAGGCGTGCGCGTGTGCCGGCGACCACGGTGGCGGTGCGCGTGGCCGTGCGGAGCAGGGCCACCTCGCCGAAGGAGCCGCCGGGGCCCAGCCGGCGGATCTCCACACCGTGACGTGACACGACGAGCTCGCCCTCCTCGACGACAAAGAACTCGTCACCGAGGGTGCCCTCCCGCACCACGGTGGCACCGCCGGGGACCTCGCGGTGCCGGGTCGAGCAGGCCAGCCTGGCCAGGCTGAGCCCGGGGAGCGGGGCGAGCGCCGTTACCCGACCCAGGATCTCGACCACCGTCGGGGACGGTGTCGTGTCGGCCTCCGCAGCCTTGAGCCCGGACCAGGCGAGGACCGGGGTGAGCGCCACCACCACCCCGGTGGTGAGCATCGCCCCGGGCAGGCCCATCGCGCCGACGAGGCCCGGTGCGGCCAGGGATCCCAGGGCCGCTGCGCCCGCCCCGAGGCCGTGAACCGCTCCCCACCCGCGGCCCGAGAGGTGGTCGGGGAGCAACCGGCTGACCAAGTTGGCACCGTAGATCCACAGCAGCGCGTTGCCCAGGCCGGCCACGGCCAGGCACGTCCACACGAGGCCGACGCCCCCCACGAGCCCGATGGCCCCCGCGACCCCGACGACGCCCAGGGCGGCGACCGGCAGTCCGTAGGCGGCGACCCCCACGCCGAGCCAGAGCCGGGCCCGGTGGCCTCCGGCGACGAGGGTCGCGACGGACGCCACCATCCCGCCGACGCCGAGGGCCGCGAACAGGGTGCCGGTCAGCGCCTGACCACTGCCCCCGGACAGGGAGCGCGCCGACAGGACGACGAACACGGTGACCAGGCCGGACATGGCGCGTCCCACCAGGAGGAGGAGGAACACCGCTCTGCGGCCGGGTCTCCAGAACAGCGAGACGCCGAGCAGGCGGGCCACGGCGCGCTCCGTCCAGCCGACCCTCCCGCCGGTTCTCCGGGCCCTCTGGAAGGGGGAGCGGATCGACCACGTGGCGAGCGCGGTGCCGAGATACGCCACGGCGAGCCCGCCGAAGACGGCGACAGGACCCCACAGGGCCAGCCCCAGACCGGCCAAGGCCGGTCCGACCACCGAGCCCAGGCCGTTGAGGGTGCTCCACGTCGAGCCGGCCGCCATGAGCTGACCGGGGTTGGTCACGAGCTGGGGCAGCAGCGCCTGCTGGCTCGGCTTGAGCAGGGCGGAGACCGCGGATGCCGTGGCCACCACCGCGAGAAGCGTGCCCAACCCCGCTCCGCGGCCGGCGGCCACCGCTGCCACCACGGCCACGACGACGAGAGCGGCGTTCACGCCCGCGATGATGAGAGGTCTGGAGACGCGGTCCGCCACGCCGGAGAACAGGCCCGCGCACACGGCCGCCGGGAGCACCCGCAGCGCCCCGACGAGGCCCACGGCGCCCGGACCGCCGAGATCGAGTGCGAGCACCGAGACGGCAAGGAGGAAGGCGGCATCCGTGGCGGCCCACGACCCCACCCCGATGAACAGGCGCCCGAGATCCCGGTCGCCGAGGACCTCGGTGAGGGTCCTCCAGCGCGAGGACGCTCCCACCCCGGACATCGCCTCAGCATGGCCCTGCGGCCACCACCCGACAACGCGCGGGCCCCTCGCCGGCGGCCGTGGTCCACGTGGTCGGCCGACCCGCCCCGACGGTCACCCACCTAGACTCGCCGGCATGGATCCCCGCGCGACCGTGGAGGCGATGTTGCGCCCAGACCTGCGGGGCCGCACGGCCTACGGTGCGCCGCAGCTCGACGTCCCGGTCGCGCTCAACACCAACGAGAGCTCGTACGCCGTGCCCACCGTCGTCGTCGAGGCGATGACCGCGGCGGTCGCCGAGGCCGCCGCGGGGCTCAACCGCTACCCGGACAGGGAGTTCACCGACCTGCGCAGGGCCCTGGCGTCCTACCTCTCCCGAGGCGGCACGACCGTGACCCCCGAGCAGGTGTGGGCCGGCAACGGGTCCAACGAGGTGCTGCTGCACCTCCTCCAGGCCTTCGGAGGCCCGGGTCGCCGCGCGCTGGGATTCACGCCGGCCTACTCCATGCACCCGATCATCACCACGACGACGGGCACGACGTGGGTCGACGGACTCCGCGGTGCGGGCGAGGGGGGGGCGTTCGACCTGGACCCGGCATCCGCGGTCGACCAGGTGCGCCGGGCCCGTCCCGACGTGGTGTTCCTGTGCTCACCGAACAACCCCACCGGGACCGCTCTCGGCCTCGACGTCGTCGAGGCGGTCCACGATGCGGCGCACGAGGCGCTCGTCGTCGTCGACGAGGCGTATGCCGAGTTCGCCCGTCCGGGCACGCCGAGCGCGCTCACCCTGCTGGCCGGCCGCCCCCGGCTGGTCGTGACCCGCACGATGAGCAAGGCCTTCGCCCTGGCGGGTGGCCGGCTGGGCTACCTCGCAGCCGACCCCGCGCTCGTCGACGCCCTGCGGCTGGTCCGGATGCCGTACCACCTGTCGACCCCCAGCCAGGTGGTCGCGCTCGCGGCCCTCGACCACGCCGAGGTGATGCTCGAGGCGGTCGGGGCGATCAAGGACCAGCGCGACCGCATCGTCGTAGGGATCGGCGCGATGGGGCTGGACCCGGTGCCCAGCGACGCCAACTTCGTGCTCTTCGGCGGCCTCGACGATGCCCACGCCACGTGGTCCGCGTTGCTCGACCGGGGAGTCCTCGTCCGCGACGTCGGCATTCCCCACTATCTTCGTGTCACGGCCGGGACGCCCGAGGAGACGACCCGGTTCCTCGAGGCGCTCGCCGACCTCGCGCCGACCCACAGCCAAGGAGCACCGTCGTGACCAGCGTCGACGCCCACCGCACCGCCACGGTGCGCCGGGCCACGTCCGAGAGCACCGTCGAGGTGCGTGTCGACCTCGACGGCACCGGCACCGGTGACGTGAGCACCGGGGTGCCCTTCTACGACCACATGCTCCTGTCGCTGGCCAAGCACTCGCTGATCGACCTCACGGTACGCGCCGAGGGCGACACGGAGGTCGACGCCCACCACACCGTCGAGGACGTCGCGATCGTGCTCGGACAGGCCGTGCGCGAGGCCCTCGGCGACAAGCGCGGCATCGCGCGTTTCGGCGACGCCACCGTCCCACTCGACGAGGCGCTCGTGCAGGCCGTCGTCGACGTCGCGGGCCGGCCCTACTGCGTGCACGAGGGGGAGCCCCCCGGGCAGGAGTTCGTCGTCATCGGCGGCCACTTCGTCGGGTCCCTCACGCGGCACGTCCTGGAGTCCTTCGCCTTCCACGCACAGGTCGCGCTGCACGTGCGGGTGCTGTCCGGCCGCGACCCGCACCACGTCGTCGAGGCCCAGTTCAAGGCGCTCGCCCGGGCGCTGCGGTCGGCGGTGGCCCTCGACCCGCGCGTCGAGGGTGTCCCCAGCGCCAAGGGTGCCCTCTAGCCCGTGGCTCCCGACACGCGGTCAGGCTCGGGGCACGGGCTGGTGCTCGTGCGCCGGTCCCCGGCTGCCGTGACCAGGTGGCTCCGCAAGGGGATGGTCTCGACGACGGTCGCCCCGCTCGGTGCGTGGACCGGCATCACCCTCTCCCGCGAGCAGGCACACACCGCCTCGCCCTACGACGTCGGCCTCGAGCTCATGGCCGCCAGACCCACCCCCCGGCGGGCCAAGCCTGCGATCGGCTTCTTCGAGCTGCACGGCCGCGCTGCCCTGACGGTGCAGCCCGCGGGGATCCGAGGCGGCCACCACTGGCTGGTCTGGGAGCCGCGGCGCGGGGTCGTCGAGACCCCGGACCTCACCCGGCTGCCGCTGTCGATGCTGCTCGACGCATCGGGCGCGTCCGGGCGGGTGCGGGCCGAAGCCGTCGCCGACGTGCTCACCTCCGGTCACGGGTCGCCGCTGGACCTCCTCGTCACCGTGCTCGGCCTGCTCGGTCTGCCCGGCAAGGACCTCCTGCTGCGACGGTCGTCCGAGGGAGCCACCGAGGTCGAGCCGTCCCCGCGGGCCGTCATGGCCTTCGACCGGCTGATGGCCGACGAGGCGACCCACCGCGTCGAGATGGCCGTCGACGAGCCCCCGGTTCGCCCCACGGGTGCGGACCCACGGTCCACAGGGCCGTCGTCGTGAGCCCCGTCGTCGTCCTCGACTACGGCAGCGGAAACCTCCGCAGTGCCGTGCGCGCGCTCGAGCACGTCGGGGCGGAGGTCCTGCTCACCGCCGACCCGGAGGCGGCCCTCGCCGCGGACGGCCTGTTCGTGCCCGGTGTCGGCAACTTCCATGCCTGCATGACCGGCCTGGTGGCCGCGCGCGGACCGTTGATCATCGACCGCCGGCTCGCGGGTGGCCGGCCCGTGCTCGGAGTCTGCGTCGGGATGCAGGTGATGTTCGAGGGGTCCACCGAACCGAGCGAGGCGCCGGTGCCGGGCGTGGGGGAGTGGCCCGGCAGCGTGTCGCGGCTCTCGGCGCCCGTCGTGCCCCACATGGGCTGGTCGGCCCTCGAGGTCGCCCCGGGCAGCACCCTCTTCGCCGGTGTCGAGCAGGAACGCTTCTACTTCGTGCACTCGTACGCCGCCCACACCTGGGAGGTGCCGCCCCCCGGCGACACCTTCGCCGCGGTGGAGCCCCGGGTCACCTGGGCCACCCACGGCGAGCGCTTCGTCGCTGCCGTCGAGAACGGCCCGCTGGCCGCCACCCAGTTCCACCCCGAGAAGTCGGGCGAGGCGGGGCTGACGCTGCTGGAGAACTGGGTCCGTAGTCTGTGACCGACCCCGACCCCAGTCGTGTGGCCGGGCGGCCGTCCCCGCGACGACCCGAGCCCGCGACGTCCGCATGACCACCCGGAGGACCCCTGTGACCGACCAGCCCCGCCTCGAGCTCCTGCCTGCCGTCGACGTCGTGGGCGGCCGCGCGGTCCAGCTCGTCCAGGGTGTGGCCGGCACCGGCGGGGAGTTCGGCGACCCCCTCGAGGCGGCCCTGGCTTGGCAGGAGCAGGGCGCCGAGTGGCTGCACCTCGTCGACCTCGACGCGGCGTTCGGTCGAGGCTCCAACGCCGACCTCCTCGCGCGGATCGTCGGCACCCTCGACATCGACGTCGAGATGAGCGGCGGCATCCGCGACGGCGAGACCCTCGACCGCGCCCTCGCCGCGGGGTGCCGCCGCGTGAACCTCGGCACGGCCGCGCTGGAGCACCCCGACTGGACCGCGCGGGCCGTGGCCGAGCACGGAGACCGGGTGGCCGTGGGCCTCGACGTCCGCGGCACCACGCTCGCCGCCCGCGGCTGGACCCGCGAGGGCGGCGACCTCTGGGAGACCCTCGCCCGCCTCGACGCCGAGGGCTGTGCCCGCTACGTCGTGACCGACGTGGCCAAGGACGGGATGCTCCAGGGCCCCAACCTCTCCCTGCTGCGGGAGGTGTGCTCGCGCACCGACCGGCCGGTGGTTGCCTCCGGAGGGGTCTCCACCCTCGAGGACATCGCCGCCATCCGGGAGCTGGTCGCCGACGGGGTGGAGGGCGCCATCGTCGGCTCCGCCCTCTACCGGGGCGCCTTCACGCTGCCCGAGGCCCTCGACGTGGCCGGCCGCCCATGACCCGGGGCCTTCGGGACGAGCCCGACGACCCCGGGGAGGCCCGCGTCCCGCGCGAGGGCGCGCCGTCCGCTGACTCGGCGCAGGTCCCGTGGGCCGGGCGCGACCTCTCGCCGAGCGGCTTCGAGGGCGACACGGGAGACGCGGACGCCGCGCTGCGGGCGGCGCTCGACGGTGCAGCCGGCGACCTGCCACTCATGCGAGCCGTCGAGGCCGCGCGGTTGCTCGTGCCCATCGTCGCCGAGCCCACGGAGGTCGACACGAGCGGCGGGCCGGCGGTCGAGACCCGGGTGGACATGGCAGCGGTGACCCTCGTGGCGCCCGACGGGCGGCGCGCCCTTCCCGTCTTCACGAGCACCGACGCCCTCTCCGCGTGGGACCCGGCCGCCCGCCCGGTGCCGGTCACCGCGTCGCGGGCGGCGCAGGCGGCGGTGTCGGAGAGCTGCGACGTCATGGTCGTGGACGTGGCCGGGCCGGTGACCACGATCCTGCGCCCCTCGATGGTGTGGGCCCTGGCCCAACAGCGTCCCTGGGTGCCGCCCCACCTGGACCCGTTCGTCGAACACAGCGTCGCGGCGGCCCTGCGCCCGGAGGAGCAGGTCACGGCGCACGCGCTGGAGGAGGGCACGCCGGCCGGTCACGGTGTGCTGGGCGTGGTGCTGGACCTTCGCCCCGGCCTGAGCGCCGAGCAGGTCCGCGAGGTGGCGACCCGGGTGGGGGAGAGGTTGGCCACCGACGGAGAGCTCCGGGCCAGGATCGACGGGCTCGCCTTCCGCATCCGGTGAGCCCGCCGGTGGGTGGTTGTCCGGGGATGCCGGCCCCGCCGGCGGATTTCCGGGGATGCCGGGGCGCTGGTATCGTTGCTCGCTGACCGACCGCTCCGTGAGGGGCGGTGTGCAAGAGAAGCTCGCTTCCACCCGCGTCGACGCCAGCGTCGCCGGGTCCCAACTGGTCCACGACGGGAGTCGTGTCGCGCCTTCGGGCGCGGCGACGGCATACCGGCGGTGGCTGGGTGGACGGATCTTCGAGGCTTCTCGCGCACACGTCGCGAGGAGCCTCTTCTCGTGCACGGCGGTCCGGACAGACGACGCGACGAAGGAGAAGCACATCAGCGAGCCACGCATCAACGATCGCATCCGGGTACCCGAGGTGCGGTTGGTCGGCCCGAACGGCGAGCAGGTCGGGATCGTCCGCGTCGAGGACGCCCTGCGCCTCGCGGCGGAGGCGGACCTCGACCTCGTCGAGGTGGCGCCGATGGCCAAGCCACCGGTCGCCAAGCTCATGGACTTCGGCAAGTTCAAGTACGAAGCCGCCATGAAGGCACGCGAAGCACGCAAGAACCAGGTCAACACGGTCATCAAGGAGATCAAGCTCCGCCCGAAGATCGACCCGCACGACTACGGCACGAAGAAGGGCCACGTCGAGCGCTTCCTCAAGGGCGGTGACAAGGTCAAGGTGACCATCATGTTCCGTGGCCGCGAGCAGTCCCGCCCCGAGCTCGGGTACCGGCTGCTCCAGCGTCTCGCCGAGGACATCGTCGAGCTCGGCACCGTGGAGTCCTCGCCCAAGCAGGACGGCCGCAACATGGTCATGGTGATCGCGCCGACGAAGAAGAAGGCCCAGGCCATGGCCGAGCAGCGCCGCCGTCGTGACGAGGCCTCGCACGCCGCGGACGAGGCCGGCGCGGCACCCGCCGACGAGGCGCCGGTCGAGCCGACCGACACCGACCAGGCGACCAGCGCCGACGAGACCGTCTGACCCCGAGTCAGCACCGAACCACTGCACCACCGAACCGCAAGGAGATCGGCACCATGCCGAAGAACAAGACGCACAGCGGCGCCAAGAAGCGTTTCCGGGTGACCGGGGCCGGCAAGATCATGCGCGAGCAGGCGGGCCACGTCCACAAGTTCCACGAGAAGACCCCGCAGAAGGCCCGCGCCCTCTCCAAGGACATCCCCGTGGCCACGAACGACGTCAAGAAGGTCAAGAAGCTCCTCGGCCGCTGAGCCGAGCCCCACCCACGATTTTCGCCAGACAGCAAGGAGTACTCACGTGGCACGCGTGAAGCGGGCGGTCAACGCCCAGAAGAAGCGCCGGGTCGTCCTCGAGCGCGCCAGCGGCTACCGCGGGCAGCGCTCGCGGCTCTACCGCAAGGCCAAGGAGCAGGTCCAGCACAGCCTCGGCTACAGCTACCGCGACCGCCGGGCTCGCAAGGGTGACTTCCGTCGCCTGTGGATCCAGCGCATCAACGCCGCCTCCCGCGCGAACGGCATGACCTACAACCGGTTCATCCAGGGCCTGAAGGCCGCCGAGATCGAGGTCGACCGCCGCATGCTCGCCGAGCTCGCCGTCAACGACGAGGCCGCGTTCGCCGCGCTCGTCGAGATCGCCAAGGCCCACCAGCCTTCGCAGGCCGAGGCCAAGGCCTCCGCCTGACCAGCGACAGGTGCTGACCAACCCCCGGGCCGACCGGGTCAGGGCGGTCGCGTCGCTCGCGAGGCGGCCGGTGCGTGAGCGCACCGGCCGCTTCGTCGTCGAGGGCCCGCAAGGGGTCCGGGAGGCGGTGCGGTGTGCCGCCGGCCGGGTCCGCGACGTCTACGTCACCCCCGAGGCTGCTCAGCGGTACGCCCTCGACATCCTCGAGCCCGCCCGCTCGGCCGGGCTGTGGGTGCACGAGGTGAGCCCCCAGGTCCTCGAGGCGATGGGTGAGGCGGACTCTCCCCAGGGGGTGCTCGCCGTCGTCGAGGCCGTGGCCGCGGGCCTCGACGCCGTGCTGGCCGCCGCTCCACGCCTGCTCGTGCTGCTCAGCGAGGTGCGCGACCCCGGCAACGCCGGCACCGTGATCCGGGGGGCCGACGCCGCCGGCGCCGACGCCGTGCTCGTCAGCCGTGGCTCGGTCGACGTCACCGCGCCGAAGGTGGTGCGCTCGACGGCCGGGTCGCTGTTCCACCTCCCCGTCGTCACCGGGCTGGACGTCGAGGCGACCCTCGCCGAGCTCGCCCGCCGCGGCATCCGCAGCTATGCCGCCGACGGTTCCGGGGACACCCTGCTGCCCGATGCCGACCTCGCCCCCGCGCACTGCTGGGTCATGGGCAACGAGGCCCATGGGCTCACCGACGAGGTGCGTGCGGCGTGCGACGACGTCGTGCGGGTCCCGATCCACGGGCGCGTCGAGTCCCTCAACCTCGCCATGGCCGCGACCCTCTGCCTCTTCGCCTCGGCGGGCCGGCAGAGGTCCGAGGTCGGGGGACCGGGGTAGCGTTTCGGGTATGGCTCCCCGGTTCATGGTCCCCCCCGACCTCGCCGCGCACGGCCTCGAGTTCCTGCCCGACGGGCTGGTCGCAGCAGTGGGCCGCAGTGGCACCGTCCGGTTCATGAACTCCCCGGCCGAGCGGATCACCGGCCTGACCAGTGACGCGGTGGTCGGCCGCGACATCCGCGAGGCGCTCCCGCTCCAGGACCTCAACGGCGCGTCGTGGTGGGAGCTCACCGACCCGTGGGGCGGTCTGGGGACGAGGACCGGCCATCGTGAGCGTCTCCTCGTGCTGCCCACCGGGCGGGAGGTGCTGGTCACCGCGAAGTACGTCCGGCCGGCCCCGAGCGAACCCCTGCAGAGCGTGATCCTGGGCCTGCGCGACGCCGAGGGCCGTCGCCGGGCCGAGGCCGAGAGTGCGGCGCTGCTGACGACGGTCGCCCACGAGCTGCGCTCGCCGCTCACCGGCGTGAAGGGCTTCTCCTCGACGCTGCTGCGCAACTGGGACCGGTTCACCGACGAGCAGAAGCGGCTCATGCTCGAGACCATCGAGGCCGATGCCGACCGGGTCACGCGGCTGATCACCGAACTGCTCGACGCCTCCCGCATCGACGCCCGACGACTCGCCGTGCACCCGCAGCCGCTCGACATGGGCACGGTCCTCGCCTCTCAGGTCGAGCGTCGGGTCGCCGCCGGCGCCGAGCGGTCGCGCTTCGCCGTCGACGTCCCCGATGGCCTGCCGCCGGTGTGGGCCGACCCCGACCGGTTGGAGCAGGTCGTCAGCAACCTCGTCGAGAACGCCCTCCGTCACGGGCGCCACACCGTGCGGCTCGGGGCCGCTCGCACCGACCACCTGGGCGGACCCGCTGTCGACCTCCTCGTCGCGGACGATGGTCCCGGGGTCGCCACCGAGCATCGCGAGCTGGTCTTCTCCCGGTACTGGCAGGCGGGCGCCAAGCACGGCACGGGGCTGGGGCTCTTCCTCGTGCGAGGGCTCGTCGAGGCCCACGGGGGTGTGGTCCGGGTCGAGGACGCCGCGGAGGGTGGGGCACTGCTGCGGGCCACCTTCCCCGACGTCCCCGATGTTCCCTGACGAGGTTCCCTGACGAGCCGGCCCGCCGGGCCTCCTCGGCTCCGCGGACCACTCAGCCGGTGTGGCCGGCGCCCTCCGGCTGCTTCAGCTCCTCGGTGACGTCCTCGTCCTCCATGCCGGGGATGGCGTCGCCGGCGTCGGCCCGGACCTTCTCCTCGATGCGGGCGCCGACCTGCGGGTCGACGTGCTTCCAGTACGCGAAGGCCCGCTCCAGCACGTCGGCTCGTACCCCACCGAGCGCACCGGCCACGGTGTCGACGAAGCGGTCGCGCTGGGCGTCGTCGAAGACCTCGCGCACGAGGGTGCCCGGCTGGGTCCAGTCGTCGTCCTCGGGGTGGAGGGTGTAGGCCTGACGGACCATCTCGCCGTCGGACTCCCAGCCCTCGGCCACCGGGCCCTGCGTGTCGGAGTGGCCCCGCCCGTCGCTGTTGGGGATGTACGTGGGGCCGGTCTTGACCTCGTAGTTCATCGGGCCGTCGAAGACGAGATGGTTCTCCTGCTCGACGACGGGCCGGTTGACCGGCAGCATGTGCGCGTTGGTGCCGACCCGAGCGCGGTGGGCATCGGCGTAGGAGAAGACGCGGGCCAGCAGCATCTTGTCGGGCGAGAAGCCGATGCCGGGCACGATGTTGCTGGGAGCGAAGGTCGCCTGCTCGATCTGGGCGAAGTGGTTGACGGGGTTCTCGTCGAGCGTGAAGGTCCCGACGGTGATGAGCGGGTAGTCCGCGTGCGGCCACACCTTGGTGAGGTCGAACGGGTTGAACCGGTAGCTCGCGGCATCGGCGTAGGGCATGGCCTGGATCTTCAGGGTCCAGCTCGGGTGCTCGCCCCGCTCGATGGCCTCGAAGAGGTCACGACGGTGGAAGTCCGAGTCGGCACCGCAGAGGTGCTCGGCCTCCTCGTTGGTGAGGTTCTCGACCCCTTGGTCGCTGACGAAGTGGAACTTCACCCAGAACCGCTCTCCCTCGGCGTTGCTCATCATGTAGGTGTGCGACCCGTAGCCGTTCATGGTTCGCCAGGAACGCGGCAGGCCCCGGTCACCCATGAGGTACGTCACCTGGTGTGCGGACTCCGGGGAGTTGGTCCAGAAGTCCCACTGCATCGTGCCGTCGCGCAGTCCGGAGTCGGCGAGTCGCTTCTGGCTGCGGATGAAGTGGGGGAACTTCATCGGGTCCCGCAGGAAGAAGACGGGGGTGTTGTTGCCCACGAGGTCCCAGTTGCCCTCCTCCGTGTAGAAGCGGGTGGCGAAGCCTCGCACGTCCCGCCAGGTGTCGGGGGAGCCCAGCTCGCCCGCCACCGTGGAGAAGCGGGCGAGGGTGCGCACCGAGGATCCCTGGCGGAACACCGAGGCGCTCGTGAAGCGCGAGATGTCCTCGGTGCACACGAAGGTGCCGAATGCGCCCGAGCCCTTGGCGTGCGGCTTGCGCTCCGGAATGTTCTCCCGGTTGAAGTGCGCGAGCATGTCGAGCAGGTGCGCGTCGTGCAGCACGAGGGGCCCGTTCGGCGACACGCTCAGGCTGTGCTGGTCGTTCTCGGCCGGGGCACCGTTGACCATTGTCGAGCCGGTGGGAGTTCCGAGGCCGGCCTCGTCGGTGTAGGGGTCGGACGGTGACATCGCTGCTCCTGCGGGTCGGGTTCGGTGGGTCCTCCCACGGTCGCACAGACCCGCGGCCGATCGGGGTCCAGCGACCTGCTGAGCGCGGTCCGGATGGCGGAGGTGCGAGCACGGTGTCAGAGTGTCCACCGTGACGTCCGTCTCCCTCGCGCCGTACCGGCGGGCGCTCTCCCGCCGGCCCCTGCGAACGGCGCTGATCCTCGGGACGCTCGTGAGGGGCCCGGTCTTCGCCGGCGGCATCCTGCTGACCGTCCACGTCGTCACGACACTGGGCCGCTCGTACGCCGCTGCCGGCGTGCTGACAGCGGTCGCCACGGTGGCCATCGCCGTCAGCGGACCGTGGCGTGGCCGCCTCCTCGACCGCTACGGGCTCCGCCGGGTGGTGGCGCCCTCGATCGCCGTCGCCGCCGTCTGCTGGAGCATCGCGCCGTTCGTCAGCTACTGGCCGTTGCTCTTCCTCGCGCTCGTGGCCGGGCTCTTCATCATCCCGACGTTCTCGATCACGCGACAGGCCGTGATCGCGGCGGTGCCGATGAGCGAGCGCCGGACCGCCATCTCGCTGGACTCCGCCGCGGTCGAGCTGTCGTTCATGGTGGCACCCGCACTCGCCGTCTGGGCGGCCGCGCAGTGGTCCACGACGTGGGTGCTCCTCATCACCCAGATGCTCGGTGTGGTGGCGGGCGCCGCGATGTGGGTGGTGGATCCTCCGCTGCGCAGTGACGAGGAGCGAGCCGACGCCGTCAGCAACGTGCCGAGGTCCTCGTGGTTCAGGCTCCCGTTCGTCTCGATCTGCCTGGCGGCCCTCGCCTCGACGGTCGTGCTGGCCGGCTCCGACATCGCGGTCGTCGCCGCGATGCGCGACTTCGACGCCACGTCGCAGATCGGGCTCGTCCTCCTGCTCTGGGGGGCGGGGTCCCTCATCGGGGGCCTCACCTACGGCGCCCTGCGCCACCCCATCTCGCCCTTCTGGCTGCTCGCGGCCCTGGCCATGGTGACGGCCCCGATGGCGCTCGCCACCTCCCCCCTGACCCTCGCCGCGATCAGCTTCGTGGCGGGCCTGCTGTGCGCGCCCACCATCACCGCGACGATCGACCAGTCGAGCCGCATGGTGCCCGCGGAAGCACGCGGTGAGGCCATGGGCTGGCACGGGTCGTTCATGACAGCCGGGGGTGCCCTCGGCGCACCGGTCGCCGGCCTGGCCATCGACCGTCACGGCTTCGGAGGAGGGTTCGTCGCCGTTGCCGCGGTCGGACTCGCGGTTGCCCTGTCGGGGGTGTTCGCCGTGCGCGTACGGCGCTCCCGGCGGGCGCGCACGACGGCCGGCGATACCCGGATGACGGTCCCCGGAGGTCCCACCTAGACTCGGGCCCGCCCCGAACCCCGCCCGAAGTGGAACCCCCATGTCAGGACCGAACACGAGCTACGACCCCGTCGAGGTGGCCGCGCTCGACCCCCGGGCCGTCGAGGATGCCGTGACGGCCGCCCTCGGCGCCGCCGACGCCGCGGCCTATCTGGAGGAGCTGAAGGCCGCGCGGACCGCCCACCAGGGGGACCGGAGCCCCCTGGCGCTGGCCAACCGGGAGATCGGGGCGCTACCGCCGAGTGCCAAGGCGGAGGCCGGGAAGCGCGTGGGTCAGGCACGGGCCAGGGTCGCCCAGGCGTTCGGGGCGCGACAGGTCGAGCTCGAGGCGGAGCGGGACGAGCGCATCCTCACCGAGGAGGCCGTCGACGTCACCCTGCCCAGCGGGCGCCGGCCCCTGGGACGGCGCCATCCGACCGAGCTGATGTCCCAGCGCATCGCCGACCTGTTCGTCGGCATGGGCTGGGAGATCGCCGAGGGCCCGGAGATCGAGGCCGAGTGGTTCAACTTCGACGCACTGAACTTCGACGCCGACCACCCTGCGCGCCAGATGCAGGACACGTTCTACGTCGACCCACCCGAGGGCGGGCTCGTGCTGCGCACCCACACCTCGCCGGTGCAGGCCCGGACACTCCTCGAGCGTGGGGTGCCGGTCTACGTCGCGGCGATCGGCCGCGTGTTCCGCACCGACGAGCTCGACGCCACGCACATGCCCGCCTTCCACCAGGTCGAGGGGCTGGCCGTCGACGAGGGCATCACGATGGCGCACCTCAAGGGCACCCTCGACCGGCTGGCGAGCGAGCTCTTCGGAGCGGGCATCACGACGCGCCTGCGCCCGTCCTTCTTCCCCTTCACGGAGCCGAGTGCCGAGATGGACCTTCGCTGCTTCGTGTGCCGCGGTGAGGATCCCGACTGCCGGACCTGCAAGGGCACGGGCTGGATCGAGTGGGGAGGCTGCGGGATGGTCAACCGCAACGTCCTGGCGGCCTGCGGGGTCGACCCCGACCGCTACACCGGGTTCGCCTTCGGCATGGGCATCGACCGCGCGCTGATGTTCCGCACCGGGGTCAGTGACATGAGGGACATGATCGAGGGCGACGTGCGCTTCGACGCGCAGTTCGGGATGGAGATCTGATGCGCGTACCCATCGACTGGCTGCGCGAGTACGTCGCGGTGCCGGAGGACGTCTCCGGCGCGGAGGTCGCGGCCCACCTGGTGAGGGTGGGCCTGGAGGAGGAGGGGCTGCACACCGGCGGGGTGACGGGTCCCCTCGTCGTGGGCCGAGTCCTCAGCCGGGTGCCCGAGCCGCAGAAGAACGGCAAGACCATCAACTGGTGCACGGTCGACGTGGGCGACGCCAACGGCACCGGCGAGCCCCAGGGCATCGTGTGCGGAGCGCACAACTTCGACGTCGACGACCTCGTCGCCGTCATCCTCCCGGGCGGGGTGCTCACGACCCCCGAGGGGCCGTTGGTGGTCAGCGCTCGCAAGACCTACGGGCACGTGTCCGCCGGCATGATCTGCTCCGAGCGCGAGCTCGGCATCGGTGAGGACCACGACGGCATCCTCGTGCTGAGCCGGGCCTTCGCCGGCGACGAGGAGGCCCTCGCCCGCCTGGTGCCCGGTGCCGACGCCGTCGCGCTGCTCGGCCTCGACCGGGAGACCGTCGAGGTCAACGTCACCCCCGACAGGGGCTACTGCTTCTCCGTGCGTGGCGTGGCGCGGGAGTACTCCCACGCCACGGGCTCGGACTTCACGGACCCCGCCGCCGCCCTGACCGAGCGGGCCCCGGCCGCCGGCGACGAGGGGTATGCCGTCGAGCTCGGCGACGAGTCGCCCATCCGCGGCCGGGCCGGCTGCGACCGCTACGTCGCGCGGGTGGTGCGCGGCATCGACGTCTCGGCGCCCACCCCCCGGTGGATGGCGACACGCCTCACCGAGGCGGGGATGCGGCCGATCTCCCTCCCCGTCGACGTGACCAACTACGTCATGCTCGGCCTGGGCCAGCCGCTGCACGCCTTCGACCTCGACACCCTCGACGGCCCGGTCGTCGTGCGCCGGGCACGCGAGGGCGAGCGCCTCACGACCCTCGACGGGGTCGACCGAGGTCTCGATCCCGGTGACCTCGTCATCACCGACAACGGTGGCGAGCGGGCGGTGGCGATCGCCGGTGTCATGGGTGGGGCCGACACCGAGGTCGGCGCGTCGACGAGCGACGTGCTCATCGAGGCCGCCCACTTCGATCCGGTCACGGTGGCGCGCAGCGCCCGTCGGCACCGGCTTCCGTCGGAGGCGTCACGTCGGTTCGAGCGCGGCGTCGACCCGATGCTCGCGCCGGCGGCTGCCCAGCTCGCGGTCGACCTGCTCGTCGAGCACGGTGGCGGTGTCTCCGACCCGGCCGTCACGGACGTCGGCACCCCGGTGCCTCCGGCCCCCGTGAGGATGGACGTCACCTTCCCCACCCGCATCGTGGGGATCGACTACCCCGCGAGCGAGGTCGTCGAGATCCTCGAAGCGATCGGGTGCAGAGTCTCGCGGCAGGGCGAGCAGCTCACGGTCCACCCGCCGACCTGGCGTCCCGACCTCACCACGGCGGAGGACCTCGTCGAGGAGGTCGCGCGGATCCACGGCTATGCCCGCATCCCGTCCCTCCTGCCGACACCGCCCGGTGGCGCCGGCCTCACCCACGCCCAGCGCGTTCGCCGCACCGTCGCGGACGTCCTCGCGGCGCAGGGCCTGAACGAGGTCTGGAGTGCGCCGTTCGTCGCGGCTGACCGGTTCGCAGCCCTCGGCCTCGACGTCGAGGTGGAGCTGGCTCGCACCGTCCGCCTCGCGAACCCCCTGTCGGAGGAGCAGCCGCTCATGCGCACGCGGCTCCTTGCGACGCTCGTCGACGCGTTGCGGCGCAACGTGGCCAGGGGCGCCAGGGACGTGGCGCTGTTCGAGGTCGGTCTCGTCGTGGCCCTCGACGGGCCGCAGGGCTCGGCTCCCACCGAGGACGTGGGAGTGCGTCCCTCCGAGGACAAGCTCGCCGCGATCCGCGATGCGGTACCGCCGCAACCGCGACACCTCGCGGTGCTCATCGCCGGGGATCGCGACCGGGCCGGCTGGTGGGGACCGGGTCGGGCAGCCGACGTGTCCGACGTGGTCGAGGTCGCGCGCGCCCTCGGGGAGGCCCTCGGGGTCCCGCTCGAGGTGAGCTCCGACGCCGTGGCGCCCTACCACCCAGGGCGCTGCGCCCGCGTGGCCCTCGCCGACGGGACGGTCGTGGGGCACGTCGGTGAGCTGCACCCCAAGGCGCTCTCGACGCTGGGCCTTCCCGCCCGCGCCGTCGGTGGAGAGTTCGACCTCGACGTGCTGAGCGAGGCGTCGGAGGCGACCGTGCAGGCCCGCACCCTCGACACCTTCCCGCTGGCCCAGAGTGACATCGCCCTCGTCGTCGACGAGTCCGTGCCCGCGGCCGAGGTGCAGAGGCTGCTGCGGGCCGGGGCGGGCGAGCACCTGGAGTCGGTCACGCTGTTCGACGTCTACCGCGGCGACCAGGTGGGGGAGGGGAGCAAGTCCCTGGCGTACCGGTTGACGTTCCGGGCGCCGGATCGCACCCTGACGACCGACGAGGTCAGTGACCTGCGGGACCGCGCACTGGCCTCGGCCGCAACCAGCGTGGGCGCGGTGCAGCGGGCGTGACCGCCCCGGGTCAGGGGGGCCACCTCGTCGCGGTGGTCACCGGCGCCAGCCGCGGCATCGGGCAGCACGTCGCCGCCGCCCTCGAGGACGCCGGGTACGTCGTCGAGCGGGGCTCCTCGGCGGTCGCGCCGGTCACCGACCGCGCCGCGGTGACGGCGTGGGTGGAGGAGATCGTCGAGCGGCAGGGCCGGATCGACGTCCTCGTCAACAACGCGGGCGTCATCGACACCGAGGTCGACGTGTTCGCCTCCGACCCCCACGAGTGGTGGCACACCCAGGAGGTCAACGTCCTCGGGGCCTACCTCATGACCTGGCTGGTCGGGCCGCAGATGATCGGTGCCGGGGGTGGGCGGGTCATCAACATCAACAGCGGTGTCGCCCGCCGCGCCAGCGCCGATGCCAGTGCCTACGGCGTGAGCAAGGCCGCGCTGGCCAGGCTCACCGGCTCCACCCACCTCGCCGGGTGGGAGCGCGGCATCCGGGCGTTCGACCTGATGCCCGGTGTCGTACGGACCGACATGACCGCGGCGATGGACGCCCACGTCGGCCGGACCGAGTGGACCGATCCCCACGAGGTCGCCGACCTCGTCCTCGGGCTCGTGTCGGGTGAGCTCGACGCGTGGTCCGGGCGGTTCGTGCGCGCCGGCATCGACACCGTCGACTCGCTGCGCGCCATGGCCGAGGGCGGCCTCGCCGAGCGCGAACGCACGCTGGACCTCGTGCTCAGGTCCGACGACCCGCTCGCCTGACGGGTGCGCGGACGGCGACCGAAGCGGCCGACGAGATGCAGGTGTGTGTATGAAGTATCGAAGTTCTGTATAGTCATGCACATGATTCGGGTCGCGGTCGCTGGGGCCAGTGGGTATGCCGGGGGTGAGCTCCTCCGCCTGCTGCTCGGCCACCCCGACGTCGAGATCGGCGCGCTGACGGCATCATCGAACGCGGGAGAGCCGGTGGGGGCCGTCCACCCGCACCTCACCCCACTGGCGGAGCGGCTGCTCGAGGGGACGACGGCCGACGTCCTGGGGGGTCACGACGCCGTCTTCCTCGCGCTGCCGCACGGCCACTCGGCCGCGCTCGCCGCGCAGCTGGGGGAGGACACGGTCGTCATCGACTGCGGTGCCGACTTCCGCCTCAACGATCCGGCTGCCTGGGACCACTACTACGACACCCCGTATGCCGGCTGCTGGCCCTACGGTCTCCCCGAGCTGGTCACCCGGTCGGGAAAGCAGCGCCAGCACCTCGGGGCGGGGCGCCGCGTCGCCGTGCCCGGGTGCTACCCGACAGCGGTGTCCCTTGCCCTGGCGCCGGGCCTGGCGGCGGGAGTGATCCAGGGTGAGGACATCACCGTGGTGGCTGCCTCGGGGACCTCTGGCGCCGGGAGGTCCCTGAAGCCCCACCTGCTCGGCTCGGAGGTCATGGGCGCGATGTCCCCCTACGGGGTGGGCGGGGTCCACCGGCACACCCCCGAGATCGAGCAGAACCTCGCGGCCGCCGCGACCGGGCCAGTGACCGTGTCGTTCACCCCCACCCTCGCCCCGATGCCCCGGGGCATCCTCGCGACGTGCACCGCACGGGTCGACCCGGACGCGGACGCCGCATCGGTGCGCGAGGCCTGGCGGGCGGCATACGCCGACGAGGCCTTCGTCCAGCTGCTGCCCGAAGGGCGCTGGCCCAGCACCGCCAGCGTCGTCGGCAGCAACACGGTGCACCTGCAGGTCGCCCTCGACGCGCGGGTTGGCCGGGTCGTCGTGGTGGCAGCGGTCGACAACCTCACCAAGGGGACCGCCGGTGCGGCACTCCAGTGCTTCAACCTCGCCGTCGGGCTCCCTGAGGGGACCGGCCTTCCCGTCGCGGGGGTGGCGCCGTGAGCCGGATGCCGTTGCACCTCATGGAGCACCCCGAGCGCGTGTCGATCGTGCGGCTGCCCGGTGGTGACGAGCCAGGCTTCGACTGGACGTCGGGCCCGTTCGCCAGCCTGACGCGTACGCCCGACGAGACCTCCGTCGTCTGTCTCACCGAGGTGGTGCCTCGTGGTGCACGAACCGAGGGGCCCTTCACGGTCGTCGAGGTGGCCGGCCCGCTGTCGTTCGGGGCGGTCGGCGTCTTCGCCGAGGTGCTCGAACCCCTCGCGGCCCTCGAGATCTCGGTCCTCGGGTTCTCGACGTTCGACACGGACTGGGTGCTCGTGCCGGTCGAGCGCGCCGCGGACGCCGCCACGGCCTGGCGCCGCGCAGGTCTCGTCATCACCCCCACCTCACTGTCCGGAGGGCCACGCTGATGTCCGTCACCGCCCCCCGAGGGTTCCGGGCGTCCGGGGTCACGGCCGGCCTCAAGGCCTCGGGCCGTCCGGACGTCGCACTCGTCGTCAACGACGGGCCCCAGCACCGCGCCGCCGCGGTCTTCACGTCCAACCGCGTCGAGGCGGCGCCCGTGACCTGGTCTCGCCAGGTCGTCGCCGACGGAAGGGTCGACGCCGTCGTCCTCAACAGCGGCGGTGCCAACGCGTGCACCGGTGCGCCGGGCTTCGGGGACACCCACACGACCGCCGAGCACGTCGGCACCCTGCTCGACGTGGGCGCCGGCGACGTCGTCGTGTGCTCGACCGGCCTGATCGGTGAACGTCTGCAGATGGACCTCCTCCTTCCCGGGGTGGCGAGCGCGGTCGAGGCACTGTCCATCGATGGCGGGGGTGCGGCGGCGCACGCCATCATGACCACCGACAGCGTCGCGAAGACCGCAGTCGCGAGCCGCGAGGGCTGGACGGTCGGCGGGATGGCCAAGGGCGCCGGGATGTTGGCTCCCTCCCTCGCGACGATGCTCGTCGTGCTGACCACCGATGCCGTCGTCGAGCCCGCCGACCTCGTCGGCGTGCTGAGCGACGCCACGGTCGTGACCTTCGACCGCGTCGACTCCGACGGATGCATGTCCACCAACGACACGGTCCTGCTCATGGCCTCCGGCGCCTCGGGTGTCGCGGTCACGACAACTGACCTCACCGCGGCGGTCACCGAGGTCTGCGCCTCGCTGGCCCGGCAGCTCGTGGCCGACGCCGAGGGGGCCCACCACGACATCGCCATCGAGGTGCGCTCCGCCGCCTCCCAGGACGATGCCCTCGAGGTGGCGCGCTCGATCGCGCGCAACAACCTCTTCAAGTGCGCCGTCTTCGGCAACGACCCCAACTGGGGCCGAGTCCTCGCGGCCGTGGGCACCACCGCTGCCGCGTTCGACCCCTCCTCCCTGGACGTTGCGATCAACGGAGTCGAGGTCTGCCGCAGCGGAGGGGTGGGGGAGGACCGCTCGCTCGTCGACCTCTCGGGGCGCGAGGTGCGCGTCGTCGTCGACCTGCACGCCGGCGAGGCGACCGTCACGGTCTGGACCAACGACCTCACGCACGACTACGTCCACGAGAACTCCGCCTACTCGACCTGAGGAGGGTCCCCCGTCATGACACCCCCCGAGCTGGCGCTCCGCGGCGCGATCGACGCGGCCGCCCAGCGCGTCGCCCAGTCGAAGGCCGCGACCCTCGTCGAGGCGCTGCCCTGGCTCGAGCGGTTCCGCGGAGCCCTCGTGGTCGTCAAGTACGGCGGCAACGCCATGATCGACGACGATCTCAAGCGCGCCTTCGCCCAGGACGTCGCCTTCCTCCGGTACGCCGGGCTGCGACCGGTCGTCGTCCACGGTGGCGGTCCACAGATCAAGGCGATGCTCGACCGGCTCGGTCTGGAGACCGAGTTCCACGGGGGACTGCGGGTCACCACCCCGGAGGTGATGGACGTCGTGCGCATGGTGCTCACTGGTCAGGTGGGGCGCGAGCTCGTCGGGCTCCTGAACCAGCACGGTCCCGTGGCCGTCGGCCTGTCGGGGGAGGACGGCGGCCTGTTCGGGGCCCGGCGCCGCGGTGTGGTGGTCGACGGCACCAAGCGTGACATCGGTCTCGTCGGCGACGTCGTGCACGTCGAGCCCGCAGCCGTGCTGGACCTGTTGGAGGCGGGGCGCATCCCCGTCGTGTCCACCATCGCCCCGGACCTCGACGCTCCCGGCGAGGTGCTCAACGTCAACGCCGACACCGCGGCCGCGGCGCTCGCCGCTGCGCTCGGAGCCCGCAAGCTCGTCGTCGTCACCGACGTCGAGGGTGTCTACGCCGCCTGGCCCGACCGCGGGTCCCTGCTCTCGGAGATGTCCGTGAGCTCCGCCCGCGAGCTGATCGCCACCGTCGACGAAGGGATGATCCCCAAGCTCGAGGCCTGCGTGCGGGCCGTCGAGGCGGGGGTGCCGCAGGCGCACGTCATCGACGGGCGGCAGCCGCACTCCCTCCTGCTGGAGGTCTTCACCTCCGAGGGCATCGGGACGATGATCCTCCCCGACGGGGAGGCCATCGATGGCTGAGCCTGCATCGCACTCCGAGAGATGGCTCGAACGCTACGACCGCTCGCTCCTCGGCCTCTTCGGGCGCCCCCAGCTCGTCCTGGACCACGGCGACGGAGCGTGGGTGTGGGATGTCGACGGCCGCCGCTACCTCGACCTCGTCGGCGGCATCGCGGTGAACGCCCTCGGGCACAACCACCCGGCCCTCGTCGCCGCGATCTCGAAGCAGGCGGGCCAGCTCGTCCATGTCTCCAACTTCTTCACCTCGGCAACCCAGGTCGAGCTCGCCGAGCGCCTGCTCCGCCTCGCGGGGGCACCCGACGGGTCGGCCGTGTTCTTCACCAACTCGGGCACGGAGTCCATCGAGGCAGCACTCAAGCTGGCCCGGCGCACCGGCCGCACCGGCATCGTCGCGGCCGAGGGCGCCTTCCACGGGCGCACGACCGGTGCCCTGGCGCTCACCCACAAGCCCGCCTACCGCGAGCCGTTCGAGCCACTGCTGCCGGGTGTCTCGCACGTCCCGTGGGGCGATGCCGAGGCACTGCGTGCCGCCGTCACCTCCGACACGTCGGCGCTGGTCCTGGAGCCGATCCAGGGCGAGGCGGGCGTGCGGCCCGGCGACCCGGCATATCTCCAGGTGGCTCGTGAGGTCACCCACGAGGTGGGAGCACTCCTGGTCCTCGACGAGATCCAGACCGGCATCGGACGCACCGGCACCTGGTTCGCGTTCCAGCAGGCCGGCGTGGTTCCCGACGCGATGACGCTCGCCAAGGGTCTCGGCGGTGGGGTCCCGATCGGAGCCCTCCTCACCTTCGGTCCGGAGGTCAGCGGACTGCTGAGCGCCGGCCAGCACGGCACCACCTTCGGCGGCAACCCCCTGGCCTGCGCCGCGGGCCTGGCCGTCCTCGGCGCCATCGCCGACCAAGGACTCCTGGACCACGCCCGCGAGGCGGGGGCCCACCTGGAGCGGCGGATCCGGGAACTGGGTCACCCCCTCGTCACCGGGACCCGCGGGGCCGGCCTCCTGCAGGCCATCACCCTCCGTGCGGACCACGCCCCCGCAGTCGCGGCCCTGGCTCGCGACGAGGGGTTCATCATCAATCCCGTCGCCCCTGACGCGATCCGACTCGCACCGCCGCTCGTGGTGACCACCGCCGAGCTCGACCTGTTCGTCGACGCCCTCCCGGGCCTCCTCGACGCTGTCTCGAAGGACGCCTGATGACGCTGCGCCACCTCCTCGCCGATGACGACCTGACGGCCTCCGAGCAGCGGGAGGTCCTCGACCGGGCGGTTGCGCTCAAGGCCGACCCCTTCGGAGACCGCTGCCTCGAGGGCCCGTTCACCGTCTCGATCCTCTTCGACAAGCCCACCCTGCGCACCCAGGTCTCGTTCGTCGGGGCCGTCGCCCAGCTCGGCGGGTTCCCGATGGTCGTCGACGGCAGGCTCGCCGGCGTGGGCGAACGTGAGTCGGTGGCCGACGTGGCCCGCATCCTCGGGCGACAGTCCGCAGCCGTCGTGTGGCGCACCTTCGAGCAGCGGGACCTCGAGGAAATGGCCCAGCACGCGGGTGTGCCGGTCATCAACGCGCTCACCGACGACTACCACCCGTGCCAGATCCTCGCCGACCTGCTGACGGTGCGCGAGGTACTGGGGGACCCCGCCGGGCTCACCTTCGCCTACCTCGGCGACGGCGCCAACAACATGTCGCACTCCTACCTCCTCGGCTGCGCCCTCGCCGGGATGCACGTGCGGGTCGGTACCCCGACAAGCCACTCGCCGAGGCCCGACGTCGTCGCCCGGGCGAGCGCGATCGCCGTGTCCCGGGGCGGCTCGGTGACGATCACCGATGACCCGGTGGAAGCGGTTCGTGGCGCCGATGTCGTCGCCACGGACACCTGGGTCTCGATGGGCCAGGAGGCGGAGAGCGACCAGCGCACGGGCGTGGCCGGGCCCTTCGACCCCTTCCGGGTCGACGAGGCACTCATGGCGCACGCCGCGGCGGGCGCCGTCTTCCTCCACTGCCTGCCGGCCCACCGCGGTCACGAGGTGACCTCCGAGGTGATCGACGGACCACGGTCGCTCGTCTGGCAGGAGGCGGAGAACCGGCTGCACGCCCAGAAGGCTCTGCTGTCCTGGCTCCTCGAGCAGTCCACCGGGAGCACGCCATGACGGTGTCCACGAGCCGCGCGGCCAGGCAGCAGCGCATCGTCGAGATCCTCTCGGCGACACCGGTGCGCTCGCAGACCGACCTGCTCGACGTCCTCGCCGAGGACGGCATCGAGGTGACCCAGGCGACACTCTCTCGTGACCTCGTGGACGTGGGCGCGGAACGGGTGCGTGTCGGCAAGTACCTCGTGTACGCCGTGCCGGGGGAGGGGGGGACCGCACCGTGCGACCCGCACCCGACGGCGCCGAACGGGTGACCAGGCTCCAGGCCAGGTGCCACGAGATCCTCGTCACGGCCGAGCACTCGGCCAACCTCGTCATCCTGCGCACGCCCCCGGGGGCCGCCAGCTTCCTCGCCTCCGCCCTCGACCACGCCGGCCTCGACGACATCGTCGGGACGATCGCCGGCGACGACACCATCATGGTGGTGACACCCGGGCCGGCACGGAGCCGAGCGCTGGTCGACCGCCTCATGTCGTTCACCCGGAAGGACGCACCGTGACCCACCCCGCAGGACCCGTCCCCGTCAGCCTCTGGGGTGGACGGTTTGCCGGAGGGCCGGCGGACGCGCTCGCCGCGCTCTCGAAGTCGACGCACTTCGACTGGCGGCTCGCCGCGTACGACATCGCCGGGTCGAGGGCCCACGCCCGGGTGCTGCACGGGGCCGGTCTGCTCGACGACGCCACCCTCGCCGCGATGCTCGAGGCCCTCGATGCGCTGGGGGCCGACGTCGCGTCCGGCGCCTTCCTTCCGCAGGAGGGCGACGAGGACGTGCACACCGCCCTGGAGCGAGGTCTGATCGAGCGGGCCGGTGCCGAGGTCGGTGGGCGCCTGCGGGCCGGCCGTTCCCGCAACGACCAGGTCGCCACGCTCTTCCGGATGTACCTGCGCGACCACGCCCGGGTGGTGGCAGGGCTGGTGCTCGACGTCGTCGACGCCCTGGTGTCCCAGGCCACCCGCCACCTGGGCGTGGCGATGCCCGGCCGCACCCACCTCCAGCACGCCCAGCCGGTGCTGCTCTCGCACCACCTGCTCGCCCACGCGTGGGCGCTGTTGCGCGACGTGGACCGCCTACGCGACTGGGACGCCCGGGCCGCGGTCTCCCCCTACGGCTCGGGTGCCCTCGCCGGGTCCTCCCTCGGACTGGACCCCGAAGCGGTGGCGGCCGACCTCGGCTTCGACTCCTCCGTGGAGAACTCGATCGACGGCACGGCCTCGAGAGACTTCGTCGCGGAGCTGGCGTTCGTCGCGGCCATGACCTCGGTCGACGTGTCGCGGCTGGCCGAGGAGGTCGTCCTGTGGGCCACCAAGGAGTTCTCGTTCGTCACGCTCGACGACGCGTACTCCACCGGGTCGAGCATCATGCCGCAGAAGAAGAACCCCGACGTCGCCGAGCTCGCGCGCGGCAAGGCCGGTCGACTCGTGGGGGACCTCGCGGGCCTGCTCACCACCCTGAAGGCGCTGCCACTGGCCTACAACCGGGACCTCCAGGAGGACAAGGAGCCGGTGTTCGACGCCGTCGACACCCTCGAGGTGCTGCTCCCGGCGTTCGCCGGGATGGTCGACACCATGGTCTTCGACACCGCCCGGCTGGAGTCCCTGGCACCCCAGGGGTTCTCGCTGGCGACCGACGTGGCCGAGTGGCTCGTGCGCCAGGGCGTGCCGTTCCGGATCGCCCACGAGGTGGCGGGGGAGTGTGTCCGGGTCTGCGAGCAGCGAGGCATCGAGCTGTGGGACCTCAGCGACGACGACCTCCGCGCGATCAGCGAGCACCTGACCCCCGGGGTGCGCGACGTGCTGTCCGTCGAGGGTTCGCTCGCGTCCCGGAGCGCTCGAGGGGGCACGGCGCCGGCCCGGGTGGCCGAGCAGCTCGCGCGAGTCGCCGAGGCCGCCGCAGCCGACCGCTCATGGGCCGCCGTGCAGCCCATGGTGCGGTGACGGCATCCCACGACGCCCGGGGGCGCAACACTGTCGGGGTGACGACGTCGAGCTCCCTTCCCCGCGCGTTCTTCGCCCGTGACGTGCTCGTCGTCGCCCGCGAGCTGCTCGGCTGCCGAGTCACCCACGCCGGCGTCACGATGCGGCTGACCGAGGTCGAGGCGTATGCCGGCCAGCAGGATCCGGGGTCGCACGCCTTCCGGGGGCGGTCACCGCGGTCCGAGGTCATGTTCGGCCCGGCCGGGCGCCTGTACGTCTACTTCACCTACGGGATGCACCACTGCGCCAACATCGTGACCGGCCACGACGGCATGGCGTCGGCGGTGCTCCTGCGAGGAGGGGAGGTCGTGGCCGGTCAGGAGCTCGCGGCCCAGCGCCGCCCGGGGGTGCGCGAGCGGGACCAGGGCCGGGGGCCGGCGAACCTCGCGACGACCCTCGGCCTGCGCCGGGACCACAACGGGCTGTCGCTCGTCGGCGAACGGGCCGGGGGCCGGGTCCAGCCACCCGTCGACCCGGTGGATCCTGCCGCGGTGCGAACCGGCCCGCGGGTCGGGGTCAGCGGTCCCGGCGGAGACGGCACGGCCTACCCGTGGCGGTTCTGGATCGACCGTGAGCCCACGGTCAGCTCCTACCGCCCGGGGCGACCGCGGAACCGGCCCGCGCCGTGAAGCGTCGGACCCCCATGCGACTGTCGACCGTCCCGATCGTGTGCGCCGCACTGCTCCTGCCCGCCTGCGGGAGTACCACGACCCCCGAGGGTGGGCCGGCCCCGACGTCGACCACCACGAGCGTGTCAGAGGTGCTACCTGCGGCGACCGGGCCGGTCACCGGCACGGGAACCGTGATCGAGGTGCCCGACGGGGCGCCGGAGCTGTGCCTCGGACCGGTCCGCGAGTCCTCCCCACCCCAGTGCGAGGGGATACCCCTGGCGGGCTGGGACTGGGAGGAGGCGGGCGTGCAGGAGCGCTCCGGTGAGGACCCGGCGATCACCCGGTGGGGCACCTATGCGGTCACCGGCACGTTCGACGGGGTCACCCTGACCGTGAGCGGTTCGGTCCCCCTCGCTCTCTACGACACGATCGCCCCTCCCTCCCCGAAGCCGGTCGCACCCCCGGAGATGACCGAGGAGGAGTGGTTGGCCGTCGAGGGGGCTGCCGCTCGGTTGCCCGGGGCGCTCTCGGTGCAGCGAGAGACTCCCACGGGCCCGGTCTACGTCCGGGTCGTCCACGACGACGGGTCGATCCAGGCGATGGCGGCCGAGGCGTTCGGGGCCGGCGCCGTGCTCGTCAGCTCGGCACTGCGCTGATGACCCGGTGCCGGCGTCGTGCACCGGCGCCGACGGCGGGGCAACGGGCCGAGGTGCGGACGTGACGTCCTGGCGCACCGCCGCGTGGCACGCTTGGCCGAGCGCGGCTCCGACGAGTCCGTGTCCGACGAACGAAGGGATCTCCGGCCGTGAGCAACATCCTCGACGAGCTTCACTGGCGGGGGCTCGTGGCGCAGACCACGGACGAGGCGGCCCTGCGGGCTGCTCTGGACGACGCGCCGATCACGGCCTACTGCGGCTTCGACCCCACCGCGCCCTCGCTGCACTTCGGCAACCTCGTCCAGCTCATCGTGCTCAGGCACCTCCAACGGGCCGGGCACCGGGTCATCTGCCTGGTCGGGGGGTCCACCGGTCTGATCGGCGACCCGCGGCCCACCTCGGAGCGGGTGCTCAAGACCAAGGAGCAGACCGCGCAGTGGGTGGCGGGGATCCGTCGCCAGGTCGAGCCCTTCCTGCTCACCGACGGCGAGAACCCGGCCATCTTCGTCAACAACCTCGACTGGACCGCCCCGATGTCGGCCCTGGACTTCCTGCGCGACGTGGGCAAGCACTTCCGCGTCAACCAGATGGTGCGGAAGGAAGCCGTCGCCGCTCGGTTGAACAGTGACGAGGGGATCTCGTACACCGAGTTCAGCTACCAGCTCCTCCAGGGACTCGACTACCTCCAGCTCTACCGCGACCACGGGTGCACGCTGCAGACCGGCGGCAACGACCAGTGGGGCAACCTCACTGCCGGCTCGGACCTGATCCACCGCGTCGAGGGCGAGTCGGTCCACCTGCTCACCACCCCCCTGCTCACCGACAGCTCGGGGGAGAAGTTCGGGAAGAGCGCCGGCAACGCCATCTGGCTCTCCGCGGACATGACGAGCCCCTACGCCTTCTACCAGTACTGGCTCAACGTCGAGGACGCATCCGTGGTCACCCTCCTGAAGGTCTTCACCGACCGCGGCAGGGAGGAGATCGCCGACCTCGAGCACCAGGTGGAGACCGAGCCGTTCCGCCGGAGCGCGCAGCGGGCCCTGGCGGCGGACGTGACGACGCTGGTGCACGGAGCCGCCGCAACGGCAGCCGTCCAGGCGGCCTCAGAGGCGCTCTTCGGCAGGGGGGACCTCACCACGCTGGACGCAGCCACCCTCATGGACGCGACGAGTGAGCTGCCCGGGGGGCCGGTCCACGTCGGGATGTCGATGGTCGACGCCCTCGTCGCGGTGGGGCTCGTCGAGTCCAGGAACGCCGCCAGGCGGGCCATCGGGGACGGCGGCGCGTCGGTGAACGGGACCAAGGTGACCGACACCGACCGGGTCCTGGAAGCCGACGACGTGCTCCACGATCGTGTCGTCGTGCTCCGTCGTGGTCGAAAGTCCTTGGCGGCGGGCCGCATCGGGTCGGCCGCGGAGCGGGCCGGAGAGCACTTGTAGTCACCAATACCACTGTCCAACAATGCAATTGCAGGCGACAGCCGACCCGGGGACGACCCGGGCCCCCGACCCAGGGTGCAGCTGCGCCACCGCCGATTTGTGTTCCGCGCCGGACGTCATCTACTGTTCTCGACGTCAGCCCGAGAGGGAGGAACGGACGCCAAGCGGCAGGGCCTGAAGCCCCGCACCAAGCAGGCCGGTCCCACGAGCTGAACCCCACACCCGCAAGGGACATCGCAGCGCCCCGGTGGTGCGAGATCGCGAGTGGAGCAGGTGCCCGAGAAGGTGCTACTGTGGGTGCCCCGCTGAGAACCAAGCGCGATCAGATCCGACCGGCAGGCGCCGGATCACGGATTTGACGCCCAAGCGAGACGCGGGTAAGTTAGAACAGTTGCCCCGCAGCGATGCGAGCAACACGGAACAGCCCCGACGACGCGCTCACACCGAGCCGGCGAAGGTGCGCGTCCGAACCTTGAGAACTCAACAGCGTGTCAAAAATCGATGCCAATTAACCTCGTCGCATCGTGTGCAGAACCGGGCCATCAGGTCCGGGGAAGCGAGCGATGCACGAAAATCCTTTGGTTGGACAACGAACAACAGCGAAAGCTAGTTGTTCGTGCTCAGCCAGTGAAACAACCCTTCTTGGGTAAAGATTTCTCGACCTCGGTCGAGAGTCATACATCAACGGAGAGTTTGATCCTGGCTCAGGACGAACGCTGGCGGCGTGCTTAACACATGCAAGTCGAACGGTGACCTCGAGAGCTTGCTCTTGGGTGATCAGTGGCGAACGGGTGAGTAACACGTGAGTAACCTGCCCCAGACTCTGGAATAACCCCGGGAAACCGGAGCTAATACCGGATACGAGACGGAGAGGCATCTCTACCGTCTGGAAAGTTTTTCGGTCTGGGATGGACTCGCGGCCTATCAGCTAGTTGGTGAGGTAATGGCTCACCAAGGCGACGACGGGTAGCCGGCCTGAGAGGGCGACCGGCCACACTGGGACTGAGACACGGCCCAGACTCCTACGGGAGGCAGCAGTGGGGAATATTGCACAATGGGCGAAAGCCTGATGCAGCGACGCCGCGTGAGGGATGAAGGCCTTCGGGTTGTAAACCTCTTTCAGCAGGGAAGAAGCGAAAGTGACGGTACCTGCAGAAGAAGCACCGGCTAACTACGTGCCAGCAGCCGCGGTAATACGTAGGGTGCGAGCGTTGTCCGGAATTATTGGGCGTAAAGAGCTTGTAGGCGGTTTGTCGCGTCTGCTGTGAAAATCCGGGGCTCAACCCCGGACTTGCAGTGGGTACGGGCAGACTAGAGTGTGGTAGGGGAGACTGGAATTCCTGGTGTAGCGGTGAAATGCGCAGATATCAGGAGGAACACCGATGGCGAAGGCAGGTCTCTGGGCCACTACTGACGCTGAGAAGCGAAAGCATGGGGAGCAAACAGGATTAGATACCCTGGTAGTCCATGCCGTAAACGTTGGGAACTAGGTGTGGGTCTCATTCCACGAGATCCGTGCCGCAGCTAACGCATTAAGTTCCCCGCCTGGGGAGTACGGCCGCAAGGCTAAAACTCAAAGGAATTGACGGGGGCCCGCACAAGCGGCGGAGCATGTGGATTAATTCGATGCAACGCGAAGAACCTTACCAAGGCTTGACATATACCGGAAACACTCAGAGATGGGTGCCCCGCAAGGTCGGTATACAGGTGGTGCATGGTTGTCGTCAGCTCGTGTCGTGAGATGTTGGGTTAAGTCCCGCAACGAGCGCAACCCTCGTTCTATGTTGCCAGCGCGTAATGGCGGGGACTCATAGGAGACTGCCGGGGTCAACTCGGAGGAAGGTGGGGATGACGTCAAATCATCATGCCCCTTATGTCTTGGGCTTCACACATGCTACAATGGCCGGTACAAAGGGCTGCGAAATCGCAAGATGGAGCGAATCCCAAAAAACCGGTCTCAGTTCGGATTGGGGTCTGCAACTCGACCCCATGAAGTCGGAGTCGCTAGTAATCGCAGATCAGCAACGCTGCGGTGAATACGTTCCCGGGCCTTGTACACACCGCCCGTCAAGTCACGAAAGTCGGTAACACCCGAAGCCGGTGGCCCAACCCTTGTGGAGGGAGCCGTCGAAGGTGGGACTGGCGATTGGGACTAAGTCGTAACAAGGTAGCCGTACCGGAAGGTGCGGCTGGATCACCTCCTTTCTAAGGAGCACTGGTCGCGCAAGCGATCCAGAGCCTGGTCTGACTGCGAATGTCGGTCAGCAGGTGCTCAAGGGTGGAACATCGATTATTTGGCACCGTATCTGGCTCGGCCAGCAAGTACAGCTCCGCAAGGAGAGTGGAAAGCTGCCGGCGAAGGTCGGTGCCTGACACGTTGTTGGGTCCTGAGGGCTCGGGCGTTCTACGCTCCGACCTCAGGCCGTGCGCGGCCTTGGACCCTTGTCCCGACGAACCACCGAGCGATCTCGGTAGGCGTCGACGATGGCAAGGGACCGCCCGTATGTTGAGAACTACACAGTGGACGCGAGCATCTTAAAATCTTTGTGCATCAAGTTTTTAAGGGCAAACGGTGGATGCCTTGGCACCAGGAACCGAAGAAGGACGTAGGAATCTGCGATAAGCCTCGGGGAGTCGATAACCAGACTGTGATCCGAGGATTTCCGAATGGGGAAACCCGGCTGGAGGCAAGTCCAGTCACTCCCGCCTGAACACATAGGGCGGGTAGAGGGAACGTGGGGAAGTGAAACATCTCAGTACCCACAGGAAGAGAAAGCAACCGCGATTCCGTGAGTAGTGGCGAGCGAAAGCGGAAGAGGCTAAACCGATCATGTGTGATAGCTGTCAGGCGTTGCATGGTCGGGGTCGTGGGACTTCTCAGTTGGATCTGACAATCTGACATGGAGTAAAAAATTCGCGTTATAGTCGAAGGGCATTGAAAGGCCCGGCACAGAGGGTGCGACCCCCGTAGACGAAATGACGCGAACTCCAGAGGAGCATCCCAAGTAGCACGGGGCCCGAGAAATCCCGTGTGAATCTGGCGGGACCACCCGCTAAGCCTAAATATTCCCTGGTGACCGATAGCGGACAAGTACCGTGAGGGAAAGGTGAAAAGTACCCCGGGAGGGGAGTGAAATAGATCCTGAAACCGTTTGCCTACAATCCGTTGGAGCCTCCTTGTGGGGTGACAGCGTGCCTTTTGAAGAATGAGCCTGCGAGTTAGTGCTCAGTGGCGAGGTTAACCCGTGTGGGGAAGCCGTAGCGAAAGCGAGTCCGAATAGGGCGAATGAGTCGCTGGGTCTAGACCCGAAGCGGAGTGATCTACCCATGGCCAGGTTGAAGCGACGGTAAGACGTCGTGGAGGACCGAACCCACTTAGGTTGAAAACTGAGGGGATGAGCTGTGGGTAGGGGTGAAAGGCCAATCAAACTCCGTGATAGCTGGTTCTCCCCGAAATGCATTTAGGTGCAGCGTCACGTGTTTCTTACCGGAGGTAGAGCTACTGGATAGCTAATGGGCCTCACCAGGTTACTGACGTTAGCCAAACTCCGAATGCCGGTAAGTGAGAGCGTGGCAGTGAGACTGCGGGGGATAAGCTCCGTAGTCGAGAGGGAAACAGCCCAGACCACCATCTAAGGTCCCTAAGCGTGTGCTAAGTGGGAAAGGATGTGGAGTTGCATTGACAACCAGGAGGTTGGCTTAGAAGCAGCCACCCTTTAAAGAGTGCGTAATAGCTCACTGGTCAAGTGATTCCGCGCCGACAATGTAGCGGGGCTCAAGCACACCACCGAAGCTGTGGCATTGACACATTGCCCGGTCGTGACACCTGAGGGTTCACGATCCAAGCGTGTCGATGGGTAGGGGAGCGTCGTGTGGCCAGGGAAGCGGCGGAGTGATCCAGCCGTGGAGGCCACACGAGTGAGAATGCAGGCATGAGTAGCGAATGACGGGTGAGAAACCCGTCCGCCGAATAACCAAGGGTTCCAGGGTCAAGCTAATCTGCCCTGGGTAAGTCGGGACCTAAGGCGAGGCCGACAGGCGTAGTCGATGGACATCCGGTTGATATTCCGGAACCGGCGAAGAACCGCCCATGACGAACCTTCTGATGCTAAGCGCCTGAAACTCTTGTCCAATCCTTCGGGAGAGGACCTGAGCGGAGCGCGCGACCCGAAGTAGTAGTAGTCAAGCAATGGAGAGACGCAGGAAGGTAGCCTCCGCGTGGCGATGGTTGTCCACGTCCAAGGGTGTAGGGAGTGAGATAGGCAAATCCGTCTCACACATATCCTGAGACCTGATAGTGACCGCGAATGCGGGAAGCAGGGTGATCCTATGCTGCCAAGAAAATCTTCTAGCGAGGTTCGAGCCGCCCGTACCCCAAACCGACTCAGGTGGTTAGGTAGAGAATACCAAGGCGATCGAGTGAATCGTGGTTAAGGAATTCGGCAAAATGCCCCCGTAACTTCGGGAGAAGGGGGGCCCGGACCCTGAAGTGACTAGCTCACTAGGGGAAAGGGCCGCAGAGACCAGGGAGAAGCGACTGTTTACTAAAAACACAGGTCCGTGCGAAGTCGCAAGACGATGTATACGGACTGACGCCTGCCCGGTGCTGGAAGGTTAAGAGGACGGGTTAGATCTTAGGGTCGAAGCTCAGAATTTAAGCCCCAGTAAACGGCGGTGGTAACTATAACCATCCTAAGGTAGCGAAATTCCTTGTCGGGTAAGTTCCGACCTGCACGAATGGCGTAACGACTTCTCCACTGTCTCAACCGCGAACTCGGCGAAATTGCACTACGAGTAAAGATGCTCGTTACGCGCAGCAGGACGGAAAGACCCCGGGACCTTTACTATAGCTTGGTATTGGTGTTCGGTACGGCTTGTGTAGGATAGGTGGGAGACTGTGAAGCATGCACGCCAGTGTATGTGGAGTCAACGTTGAAATACCACTCTGGTCGTTCTGGATATCTAACCTCGGTCCGTGATCCGGATCAGGGACAGTGCCTGGTGGGTAGTTTAACTGGGGCGGTTGCCTCCTAAAAAGTAACGGAGGCGCTCAAAGGTTCCCTCAGCCTGGTTGGCAATCAGGTTTCGAGTGTAAGTGCACAAGGGAGCTTGACTGCGAGAGAGACATCTCAAGCAGGGACGAAAGTCGGAACTAGTGACCCGGCGGTGGCTTGTGGAAGCGCCGTCGCTCAACGGATAAAAGGTACCCCGGGGATAACAGGCTGATCTTGCCCAAGAGTCCATATCGACGGCATGGTTTGGCACCTCGATGTCGGCTCGTCGCATCCTGGGGGTGGAGTTGCTCCCAAGGGTTGGGCTGTTCGCCCATTAAAGCGGTACGCGAGCTGGGTTTAGAACGTCGTGAGACAGTTCGGTCCCTATCCGCTGTGCGCGTAGGAAACTTGAGAAGGGCTGACCCTAGTACGAGAGGACCGGGTTGGACGAACCTCTGGTGTGTCAGTTGTCCTGCCAAGGGCACCGCTGATTAGCTACGTTCGGAAGTGATAACCGCTGAAAGCATCTAAGCGGGAAGCACGCTTCAAGATGAGGTTTCCATGGGGTTTACCCCGAGAGGCTCCCGGCTAGACTACCGGGTTGATAGGCCAGACGTGGAAGTGCAGCAATGCATGGAGCTGACTGGTACTAATAAGCCGACAACTTGATACACACCCAAAGATTTCAAAGCGTGTTCGCGTCCACTGTGCAGTTCCCGAGATACGGTCGGGACGACTGACATCTCCATAGAGTTTCGGCTGTCATAGCGAAGGGGAAACGCCCGGCTCCATTCCGAACCCGGAAGCTAAGCCCTTCAGCGCCGATGGTACTGCACTGGTGACGGTGTGGGAGAGTAGGACGCAGCCGGACATACTTTCAGAAAGGGCTCGCCATCAGGCGGGCCCTTTCTCTTGTCCGGGCGCCGTTGGGCGACCCGACTCAGTCAGCTGCGTCCGTAGACTGACGACGGTCCTGCCACCAGGACCTCGAGAGACCACCACAGCACAGAGGAGCGCCCGTGTCCCAGGACCACAGCGATGACCGCGACCGCGGGCGCCGGGGGCGATCCGCTGGGACCGGCGGAGGCTCCCGTCGGGGCCCGTCGACCACTGCCGGCCGCAGGGACCGCAGCGGTTCCGGGTCGGCTCGCGGCGAGAAGGGGGGCGCGCGCGGCGAGAAGGAGGGTCCGCGAGGCGAGGCGGCAGACCGTGGGGGGAGCCGGCTGGCTCCCAAGGGTCCCCGGCTGCCCGAGCCTCGCATCCCTGAGGGCGTGACCGGCAAGGAGCTCGACCGCTCGGTCCACGTGCAGCTGCGGACGTTGTCGAAGGAGAACGCCGAGGGCGTGGCCCAGCACCTCGTCATGGTGGCGGCGCTCATGGAGGCAGATGAGCTCGAGGACGCTTTGGCTCATGCAGAGACGGCGGTGCGTCGTGCGGGTCGCGTTCCCGCGGCGCGGGAGGCGCTGGGCATGGTGGCCTACCGAAGCGGTGACTTCGCTCGTGCCCTGACCGAGTTCCGGACGGTGCGACGCCTCAGTGGATCCTCGCACCTGCTGCCCCTCATGGTTGACTGCGAGCGTGGCCTCGGCCGGCACGACCGTGCCCTCGAGCTCGCGGGGAGCCCGGAGTCGCGAACCCTGGCCGCTGACGAGAAGGTCGAGCTGGCGATCGTCGTCTCCGGCGTGCGCCGCGACCTGGGGCAGGACGATGCGGCGCTGCTTGCGCTCCAGGGCCCGGCGCTTCGCCGGGGGCCGGGCGGTGGCGTGCACAGGCTGCACTATGCGTACGCCGACACCCTGTTGGCGCTTGGCCGGGTGGACGAGGCACGGGAGTGGTTCGAGAAGGCCGCCGTGGGGGACGTGGACCTCGAGACCGATGCGGTCGAGCGGCTCGAGGAGCTCGACGGGGTCTCGGTCACCGACCTGGGTGATGGGAACGACGAGCCGGGTACTGAGCCGCAGGGCGCTGCTGAGCAGCCCCGGGCATGAGCGCGACGGGGAGCGTGCTGCGGGGGTATGCGGGGGTCGTGTGTGACCTCGACGGTGTCGTCTATCGGGGGCACGCGCCCGTTCCGTACGCCGTCGACGCCCTCGAGCGGCTGTCGGTGCCCATCCAGTACGCGACGAACAACGCCTCCCGGCCACCGCGACGCGTGGCCGAGCACTTGGCGGAGCTGGGGCTTCGGTGCCAGACGGAGGACGTGGCCACGAGTGCCCAGGCCGGTGCCTGGATGTTGGCCGACCGGCTCCCGCGGGGGGCCCGGGTCCTCGCCGTCGGCGGCCCGGGCGTGAGTGCCGCCCTCGAGGAGGCAGGGCTGACCCCGGTGCTGCCGACGGCCGGGGAGTCCGTCGACGCAGTCCTGCAGGGCTATGGCCCGGACGTGAGTGCCTCGCACCTCGGGGAGGTTGCCTATGCCGTCCAGGACGGTGCCGTCTGGCTCGCGACGAACACGGACGGGACGCTCCCGACCGACCGAGGGGTCGCGCCCGGAAACGGATCTCTTGTCGCTGCGGTCGAACGGGCGTGTGGGCGAGGGCCCGATGCGGTCGCCGGGAAGCCACAGCCACCGCTCTACCTGTTGTGCGCCCAGCGGTTGGCCGTCGAGCCATCGCGGGTTCTCGCGATCGGCGACCGGCTGGACACCGACATCGAGGGGGCAGTCGCCGCGGGCATGGACTCACTCCTCGTGCTCACCGGTGTCGACGACCTCGCGGCCGTCCTGCGGGCGGACCCGGCGCGCAGGCCGACCTATGTGTCACCTGACCTTCGTGCGCTGCACTCCGACCCGGGGGAGGGCGCCGGCGACGGTGCGTCGCTGGCCTCCTTGTGGGCCGCGATCGACCAGGTCCACGCAGCACGTGACGGACGGGACGGGGGCGAGAACCGACTCGACGGTCTGGAGCGGGTCGCAGAAGAGGTGCTTGCGGGCCTCGTCCGGCGGTAGCGTGGGCGCACCAGCGGCAGTCCGTGCCGTGCGAACGAGGAGGACCGATGGCAAAGCGATCCATCCACGGCTATGTGGAGCTGGCGTCAGGGCTCGGTGAGCTGACCAGCAGCCGAGCGAAGGAGGCCGCACGAGAGCTGCTCGAACTGTCGGGGGTCGAGGGGTCCTCCAAGAAGGTTGCCAAGCAGGCCAGCCGCTTGGCGGATGACCTCCTCCGCGCCGCCGAGAGCAACCGCCAGCACCTCGTCGCCCTGGTGCGCACGGAGGTGGCGGCGGCACTGGAGAAGGTCGACGTCAACGGAATGATGGCTGATGTCCAGGCACTGGGGGCCACCGTCACCGGCCTCGCGTCACAGGTCGAGGAGATCACGCGGCGTACCGGTGAGCAGGCGGCCAGTGCCGTGTCGGGCGCGGATGACGCCGTACCGGAGCCTGCCCGGGTCGCCCCGCGATCGCCGGCGCCCGCGACGAAGGCCACCTCGACCGAGAGTGCTCCGGCGAAGAAGGCGCCGGCGAAGAAGGCGCCGGCGAAGAAGTGCTCCGGCGAAGAAGGCGCCGGCGAAGAAGGCGCCGGCGAAGAAGGCGCCCGCGAAGAAGGCGCCCGCGAAGAAGGCGCCCGCGAAGAAGGCGCCCGCGAAGAAGGCGCCCGCGAAGAAGGCGCCCGCGAAGAAGGCGCCCGCGAAGAAGGCGCCCGCGAAGAAGGCGCCCGCGAAGAAGGCGCCCGCGAAGAAGGCGCCCGCGAAGAAGGCCGCCTCGGGTGGTGAGGGCGGGGCGAGCGCGTGACTGATGTCCCCCCGGCGCGGGACGAGGCCAGGCCCGAGACCGGAGACCTCGTGATCGACTCGGCCCTCAGTGACCTCGACTCGGCCCCCGAGGGCGATCTCGACGCGACCATCGCGGCCGCCGAGGCGGTGCACCAGACCCTGAAGTCCCGGCTGACCGACCTCGGCGGCTGAGATCGCCAGGCTCGACACCGAGCTCGTTCGGCGCGGGCTCGCCCGTTCGCGAGGTGATGCCCGCGACCTCGTGGCCGGGGGGCACGTCCTCGTGGCCGGCCAACGCGCCTCGAAACCGGCCCAGCCCGTCGTTGCCGCCGATGACATCACCGTGCGGCATCAGGGACCACGATGGGTGGGCCGCGGCGCCCGGAAGCTCGACCACGCGCTGCGTCGCTGGGGACCCGAGGGGTTGTCGGCGGCGGGGCGCCGGTGCATCGACGTCGGCGCCTCGACAGGCGGCTTCACCCAGGTGCTGCTCGTGGCCGGTGCCGCCCACGTGGTGGCCCTCGACGTCGGCCACGATCAGCTGGTGGGCGAGGTCGCCGAGGACCCCCGGGTCACCGAGTGCAGCGGAACGAGCGTCCGAGGTCTGCGGGCGGAGCAGGTCGGGGGACGGGCAGACCTCGTCGTGGCGGACCTGTCGTTCATCTCCCTGACCACGGTGATGGCCGACCTCATCGGCCTCCTGAGCCCGTCCGCGGACCTTGTGCTGCTCGTGAAACCCCAGTTCGAGGTCGGGCGACGTCGGTTGAGCGGCAGGGGGCTGGTCACCGACCCCGCGGACCGGGAGGCTGCGCTGGTGGCGGTCCTCGACGCCGCTGCGGCACACGGATGGCAGGCGCGCGGCCTGCTCGCCAGCCCGATGCCCGGAACGACGGGGAACGTCGAGTACCTCGTGTGGGCGCGCAGCGGCGCGTCGGTGACAATGGACGCCGTGAGGGTGCGTGAGCTCGTGCACGAGCTCGCCACCGCCGACCCGAACCCAGGAGGATGATGACGACCTCGCCAGGGGCCAGACGCGTCCTCCTCGTGACGCACGCAGTGCGACGAGACGCCCTCGAGCTCGCTGCCCGAGTCGCCACCCGCCTCATCGCGGCGGGTGTCGGCGTGTGTGCCGTGCCGGAGGACCTCGAGGGCACCCCACTCGCGGGCGTCGACGGGGTCGGGGCCGCCGACCCCGCTCATGGGGCGGCCGGGTGCGAGCTGGTCTGCGTGCTCGGTGGCGACGGCACGATCCTGCGAGCCGCGGAGCTGTCCCGCGGCTCCGGCGCTCCGGTGCTCGGCGTGAACCTGGGGCACGTCGGCTTCCTCGCCGAGGCGGAGCGGGAGGACCTCGATGCGACCGTCGAGCACATCCTCGATCGCGCGTACTCCGTGGAGGAGCGGATGACCCTCGACGTCAGCGCGCACGAGAACGGTGACGTCGTCTTCCGCTCCTGGGCCCTCAACGAGGTCACCGTTGAGAAGGCGGCGCGCGAGAGGATGCTCGAGCTGACCCTCGAGATCGACGGTCGGCCGTTGTCCACCTGGGGGTGTGACGGGATCGTCATGGCCACCCCGACCGGCTCCACGGCGTATGCGTTCTCGGCGGGCGGCCCGGTCGTCTGGCCGGACGTCGAGGCGCTCATGGTCGTGCCGATCAGCGCCCACGCCCTCTTCGCCCGCCCGCTCGTGGTCGGTCCGGACTCCCTCCTCGCGGTCGAGGTGCTGTCCCGCACCGACGCGGCAGGCGTCGTGTGGTGTGACGGACGCCGGGCCGTCGGCCTCCCGCCGGGGGCGCGCATCCAGGTCGCTCGGTCGGCGAACCCGGTGCGTCTCGCCCGGCTGAGCACCGCCGGGTTCACCGACCGGCTCGTGGAGAAGTTCGGTCTCCCGGTCCACGGGTGGCGCGGCGCCGCCCGCCGCAACCAGGAGGCAGAGGGGACCGACGCGCCGTGATCGAGGAGATCCGGATCAGGGACCTCGGCGTCATCGACGAGGCGGTGCTGCCACTGCACCCGGGCCTCACGGTCCTGACCGGCGAGACCGGTGCCGGCAAGACCATGGTCGTGACCGGTCTCGGCCTGCTGCTGGGCGGCCGAGGGGACTCGGCGCTCGTCCGATCGGGCGCCGACCGGCTGGTCGTCGAGGGCGTGCTCGCCCTGCCCAGCGGCCACACGGCGCTCGCCCGAGCCGGCGACGCCGGGGCCGACGTGAGCGACGGGCTCGTCCTCGTCAGGTCGGTCGCCGCCGACGGCAGGTCGCGGGCCCACGTCGGGGGGCGTGCTGCCCCGGTGGGGCTGCTCGCGGAGCTGGCCGAGCACCTCGTCGCGGTGCACGGGCAGGCCGACCAGTGGCGGTTGAGGCGCGCGGACCAGCACCGACAGGTGCTCGACGACTTCGGTGGGGCCGACCTGTCCGAAGCGCTGAGCGCCTACCGAGCCGTCCACGCACAGCTCGGTGTCGCCGAGGGGACACTCGCCGAGCTGTGGACCGCGGCAGCCGAGCGCGCCCGCGAGGCCGAGACGCTGCGCACCGGGCTCGAGCGCATCGAGGCCGTCGACCCCCAGCCGGGGGAGGACGTCACCCTGCGGGTGGAGTCCGAGCGGCTGGGCCATGCCGAGGAGCTCCGGGATGCCGCGTCGACGGCCCACGAGGTGCTGGCCGGTGCCGACGACGCGGGCGGGATGTCCTCCCCGGGCATGGTCGATGCGCTCGCCGGCGTGGGTGCCCAGGTCGGCTCGGTGAGCGGGAACGACCCAGCACTGGCGGCGATCGGCACCAGACTCGACGAGCTGCGCTACCTCACGGCCGATCTCGCGGCCGACCTCGGCTCCTACCTGGCCGACCTCGAGGCCGACCCCGTGCGGTTGGACCACGTCCAGCAGCGGCGGGCCGCGCTCGGCGACCTGACGCGGCTCTACGGGGCCACCATCGACGACGTCCTCGCCTGGGGCCGGGAGGCGGCGGTCCGCGTCACGGAGCTCGACGGCACGGGGGAGCGGATCGGCGAGCTCGAAGAGGTCGTCGAGCGCCTCAGCAGTGAGCGAGACGTGGCCGCTGCCCGGCTCAGCACCGTGCGGCGCGCCTGCGCCGAGGTGCTGGGCGCACGGATCACCGCAGAGCTGCACCACCTCGCGATGGGCGCGGCGACGGTGACGGTCGCCGTCGACGACGCCGGGCGGTTCACCGACACCGGCCGCGACGAGGTCGAGCTGCGACTCTCCTCCGGCCCGGGAACGGCGGCCAGGACCGTCACGAAGGCGGCGTCCGGAGGTGAGCTCTCGCGGGTGATGCTCGCGATCGAGGTCGCCACCGCGGCCGAGGCATCCACCGTGCCGACCTTCGTCTTCGACGAGGTGGACGCGGGCGTCGGGGGTCGGGCAGCCCTCGATGTCGGCGCCCGTCTCGCGGCGCTGGCGCGCCACGCGCAGGTTGTGGTCGTCACCCACCTCGCCCAGGTGGCAGCGCAGGCCGACCGGCACCTGGTGGTCGAGCGTTCGGACCGCGGGGCGATCACCCGGAGCGGGGTCCACGAGGTGAGGGGGGAGGACCGGGTGGCCGAGCTCGCGAGGATGCTCGGGGGCGCCGGCACCGACGCCGCCCTGGAGCACGCCCGCGACCTCCTGTCGCGCGCGCGGGCCTAGCGTCGGGCATGGCACGATAGAGACGATGTCCATCCGCCTGCCAGCCCGTCGTGACCGCCGTCCTCATCCCGGACTGAGCGGGCCGGCCCGCGTGGACCCGAGGACCAAGGACCTCACCAAACGGCTGAGGCCGGGTGACATCGCGGTCATCGACCACGAGGACATCGACAGGGTGAGCGCCGAGGCCCTGGTCGCCTGCCGGCCGACGGCCGTCGTGAACGCCGCGGCCTCGATCTCCGGCCGCTACCCGAACCTCGGGCCGGAGATCCTCGTGGCCGCCGGCATCCCGCTGTTGGATCAGGTCGGCCCGGACGTCATGGCGATCAAGGACGGGGCCACCCTCTCCCTCGACGGAGACGACCTCGTGGGGAGCGGCGGCGCGGTCGCCCACGGAACGCTCCTCGACGACGAGGGAGTGCAGGCGGCCATGGCGCTCGCGCGGGCGGGGATGTCAGACCAGCTCGAGGCGTTCGCCGCGAACACGATGGACTACCTGCGCAAGGAACGCGACCTGCTCTTCGACGGCGTCGGGGTGCCTGAGATCACGACCGTGCTGGACGGGCGCCACGCCCTCATCGTCGTGCGGGGCTACCACTACAAGGAGGACCTCGAGACCCTGCGGCCCTACATCAGGGAGTACAAGCCGGTCCTCATCGGGGTCGACGGTGGCGCAGACGCGCTGATCGAGGCACGCCACAAGCCAGACCTCATCGTCGGGGACATGGACTCGGTGTCGGACGCCGCGCTGCGCAGCGGCGCAGAGATCGTCGTGCACGCCTACCGCGACGGCCGGGCTCCGGGCCTCGAGCGCGTCCGCGACCTCGGGGTGGAGCCGGTGGTGTTCCCCGCAACGGGCACGAGCGAGGACGTCGCCATGCTGCTCGCCGACGACAAGGGCGCGAGCCTCATTGTCGCCGTGGGCACCCACGTGACGCTCGTGGAGTTCCTCGACAAGGGACGTCAGGGGATGGCCAGCACCTTTCTCACCCGCCTCCGAGTCGGTGGGAAGCTCGTGGACGCCAAGGGTGTGAGCCGGCTCTACCGGTCCCGGATCTCGCTCGCCAGCATCGTCGCCCTCCTCGTGGTGGGCGTTCTCGCGCTCGGCGCGGCCCTGTGGTCCACCGCGGGTGGCCGAGCCTTCCTCCAGGTGATCGGGGCCCAGCTCGACGACCTCTGGTCCTCCATCCAAGGAGTCTTCGGTTGATCGACTTCCGGTACCACATCGTCTCGATCGTCTCGATCTTCCTGGCGCTCGCCGTCGGCATCGTCCTGGGCGCCGGCCCACTCCAGGGCGAGCTCGGCAGCACCCTCGCCAACGAGGTGTCGGGCCTGCGTGAGGACAAGGTGAACCTCAACGAGCAGCTCGACGACGCCACGACCGGGATCGAGGCTCGCGACGGTTACATCGGAGAGAGCGCACCGCTCGTCCTCGACGGCATACTCGCCGACCGGGCCGTGGCCGTCGTCGTGCTGCCCGGGCTGGATGCCGGGGTCGTCGACACCCTCGACGCGACGCTCCGCTCCACTGGTGCCCGACTGGTCTCCACGACCACGGTCGACGAGGACTGGGTGAGCACCGACGAGGAGACGACCGTTGCGCGGGACGAGGCCGTGAGCACCGTCGCCACGGAAGCCGGGATCGACCTGAGCGACACCGGATCCGCCTCGGGTGGCGACTCGCTCCTTTCGGCGCTGCTCGCCAACCCCGTCGGTCAGCCCGGCGTTCCCCTCGACTCGGAGACCGCGGCCGCCGGTCTCGCGACGCTCGCCGACGCCGGACTGGTCCAGATCGACACCCAGGACTTCGCCCGCGCGGACCTCGTGGTGGTCGCGGGGGGCGAGATCGTTCCCGGCACCGACGAGGACAGCGAGATCGCCCAGCGCTGGGTCGACCTGGTCGTGGCGATCGATGCTCGGTCGGCCGGTGCGCTGGTGGCCGGGCAGATCCCCGCCGGTGGCGAAGGGGCGGGCTCCCTCGTGGCGGCCGTGCGCAACGACACCGCCGCCGTGGAGGTTGTCTCCACCGTCGACGACAGCGCAGACCCGATGGGGCAGTCGAGCGTCGCGCACGGACTGCTCCAGCAGGACGACGGAGGTGTCGGTCACTACGGGTTCGCCGCGGGCGCCGACGCTCCCTACGCGCCGATCCCCGCGCCGTGAGGAACGGCACTCCCGCGCTGCTCGCCGCCCTCGTGGGCCTGGGCGGGTCCGCGCTGGCCTACCGCGGCCTCACCCGGGGGGTGACCTCACCACGGTGGCAGCGCACGAACCACGCCGGGGCCCCGGTGACGCTCCTGGAGGGTCCGGCCTACCTCGTCGGGGCCATGCTCGGGGCGGGCGCCGCCGGTCCGGCCGGGGTGAGCGCCGTCATGGGAGCCGGAGCGTTCGGCTCGCTCGACGACCTGGCCGGCGACGGGGCCAGCAAGGGCCTCAAGGGGCACCTCGGCGCCGCAGCACGCGGCCGGCTGACGACCGGGTTCGTCAAGGTCGTGGGGATCGGGGCGACGGGAGTGGTCGCGGCAGCCCTGGCCGACCGCGAACGGGCCGACGTGACGGTCGTCGACACCGTCATCGGGGGCGCCGTCGTCGCTGCTGCCGCCAACCTCGTCAACCTCCTGGACCTCAGGCCGGGGCGGGCGCTGAAGGCCACGATCGCCTCAGGTGGAGCCCTGCTCGTCGCCGGCGGCGGGCCGAGGGGCTCCACCGGTCCCGTGGGCGCCGCCGGAGCCCTCGGAGCGGCGCTCGGCGTCCTCGCACCGGACCTGCGCGGAGAGGCGATGCTCGGCGACACGGGCGCCAACGCTGCGGGGGCCCTGATGGGGGTCGCCCTCGTCGAGCGGACAGGGCGAGTCGGCCGGCTGGTCGCCCTGGGGGTGCTCAGCGCGCTCACGCTGGCCTCGGAGAAGGTGAGCTTCACGGCGGTCATCGAGTCCACCCCGGTGCTGCGCGAGGTCGACGCCTGGGGTCGGCCTCCGCGATGACGGCTCGGCGCTTCGCATCCGGCGTCGCCGGGGCGGCCGGACTCATCGCGGTCACCACGCTGCTCTCGCGGGCCGCGGGCTTCGCCCGGATCCTCGTCTTCACCGATGCCGTCCGGGCCGGTGGCGTCGGGGGCATCTACCAGAGCGTCAACGCCCTGCCGAACGTCCTCTTCGAGATCGCGGCCGGCGGGATCCTCGCCGCGGTGGCGGTGCCGCTCATCGCCCACTGGCTCGGTGCGGGGCAGCGAGAGCGGGCCGAGCACATCGCCTCGGTGCTGCTGACCTGGGCGATGGTCGTGCTGGTACCGCTCGCCGCCCTGCTGTGGCTCCTTGCCGGGCCGATCTCCTCGGCGCTGGTCGTCACCACGGACCCCAGGGCCACGGTGGTCGCAACGACGCTGCTGAGGATCTTCGCCGTGCAGCTGCCGCTCTACGGCCTGGGGATCATCCTCACCGGGCTGCTGCAGGCCCACCGCCGCTTCCTCGCCGCAGCCCTGGCCCCCCTGGCCTCCTCGCTCGTCGTCCTCGCCTCCTACCTCTGGTACGGGTCGATCGTCGAGGGACAGACAGCACCCTCGCTCGTCAGTGACGAGGCGATCCGGGTGCTCGGCTGGGGAACCACGCTCGGTGTCGTGGTGCTGTCGGTGCCGCTCCTCGTCCCTGCCGTGCGCACCGGGTGGCGCTGGCGCCCGGGCCTGCGGATGCCGCCCACGGACGCCCGGCGGATCGGCGCGCTCGCCGGTGCGGGGGTGATCGCGCTGCTCGCGCAGCAGGGCGCCGTGCTCGTCACCATGTGGCTGTCGAAGCAGTCGGGGGACAGCGGCACCTTCCCGGTCTACCAGTACGCCCAAGCGGTCTACCTCCTCCCGTACGCCGTGCTGGCCGTGCCGATCGCGACGTCGGCCTTCCCGGCGCTCGCGGCCGGCACCGGCGCGGGGGAGGACGTCACCGGCACCCTGTCGAGGTCGCTGCGGGCCGTCCTCGTGCTCACCGGGCTCTCCGTCGGCGTGCTCATCGCCGCAGCTCCGGCGATCGGTGCCTTCTTCTCCCTCCTGGACGCCCGCCGCGGCGGCGGTGACGCGAGCACCGCTGCCCTCGCCGCCCTGCCCGGCACGCTCACGGCCTACGCCCCCGGCCTCGTCGGCTTCGGGCTCACCGCGCTGCTGACCCGCGCGCTCTACGTGCGAGGTCGGCCGACGGATGCCGCCTTCGCCGCCGCCCTCGGCTGGGGCATCGCGGCGTTCCTGCCGCTCATCGTGTTGGCCGGCGGGCAGGGGCCGGCGACGACGCTGCGCTGGCTCGGGCTCTCCTCCTCGCTGGGGATGACGCTCTCGGGAACCGCCCTCGTGCTGCTCGTTCGCCGGACCTGGGGCGGGGCGGTCACCGCGGGCGCCGGCCGCACCACCGGGGTGCTCGTCATCGCCATCGCCTTCGGGGTCGCCGCAGGCGACGCCGTTTCCAGGGGCCGCACCATCGACAACCTCGTCGAGGCCGTGCTCGTCGGGGCGGCAGCAGGCCTGCTCGCGTTGCTCGTCGGTGTGGTGGCGCTCTCGATCGGTGACCGCGAGATGATGTCGCAGGTCCTGCAGCGCGGGCGGGCCCGACGACGTGAAGGAGGAGGCGCGGAATGAGGATCCTCGTCGTGTTGGGCACCAGCGCCGGTGGGGTGGGGCGGCACGTGCACGACCTCGTGCAGTCCCTCCAGGGGGTCGGTCACCTCGTGGTCGTCGCGTGTCCTCCGGAGGTGGAGGAGCACTTCGGCTTCGGCGGTGTCGCCTCCTCCCAGGTCACCGTGGGTCTGGGGGAGCGGCCCCACCCCGCCCGTGATGCGCGCGTCGTCCGCGACCTGCGCCGGCTCGCCGAGGGAGCCGACCTGGTGCACGCACACGGACTTCGAGCGGCGGCGCTGTCGGTGCTGGCGACCACCCGTCAGCGGACCGCGGTCGTCGCGACCCTGCACAACGCCGCCCCCACCGGAGCCGTGGTCGGAGCCGTCTACGCGGCCCTGGAGCGCGTGGTGGCTCGCGGCGCCGACCTGGTCCTCGGTGTGTCAGCCGACCTCGTGGAGCGGATGACCGCGTTGGGGGCTCGTGCCGTCGGCCTGGCCGTCATCGCGGCGCCAGCGCCGCGCGCGCCCGCCCGGGACAGGTATGCCGTGCGACTCGGCCTGGGCCTGGGCCCCCGGACCGCACTCGGGGTGGTCCTCGCTCGACTGGCGCCGCAGAAGGGTCTCGGTGTGCTGCTCGACGCGCTCACCGAGATCCCCGACACGGACCTGCTCACCGTGGTCGCCGGCGACGGGCCCGAACGGGCCGCCCTGCAGGCACGAATCGACGCCGAGGGACTCCCCGTCCGGCTCCTGGGCCACCGCGACGACGTCGCGGACCTGCTGCACGCGGCCGACGTGGTCGTGTCGAGTGCGCTCTGGGAGGGCCAGCCGGTCGGGCTGCAGGAGGCTCTGCACGCCGGCGCGGCGATCGTGGCCACCGATGTCGGGGGCACGGCGGCCGTGGTCGGCGAGGCGGCGCTCCTCGTGCCGTCCGGTGACCCGGTGTCGCTGTCCCGCGCCCTGCGTGACGTGGTCCTGCACGGTGCGGTGCGCGACGACCTCCGCTCCAAGGCGGTCGAGCGCTCTGCCGAGCTGCCGACCCGGGAGGACGCGCTGGAGGCGGCGCTCGCGGCCTACGCGCAGGTCCTCGGGTGACCCGGGCGGCCCCCGGTTCCGCGGAACGGTGGACCGCCCGGTGCGTCGCCGTCCCCGCTGCGGCGTCCATGACGTATCGTTGAAGCCCGTGGTGGCCCAGACGAAACAGATCTTCGTGACCGGAGGCGTCGCCTCATCCCTCGGCAAGGGGCTCACGGCCTCATCGCTCGGACATCTCTTGCGGGCCAGGGGCCTTCGGGTGACGATGCAGAAGCTCGACCCCTACCTCAACGTCGACCCGGGGACGATGAACCCGTTCCAGCACGGCGAGGTGTTCGTCACCGACGACGGGGCGGAGACCGATCTCGACATCGGGCACTACGAGCGATTCCTCGACGTCAACCTCGTCGGGAGCGCCAACGTCACGACGGGGCAGGTCTACAACCGGGTGATCCAGCGCGAGCGCCGCGGCGAGTACCTCGGTGACACCGTGCAGGTGATCCCCCACATCACCAACGAGCTCAAGGACCGGATGCGGGCGCAGGCCGCCGGGTCCCCGGGCGTCGACCCCCAGGACGCCCCCGACCTCATCATCACCGAGATCGGCGGAACGGTCGGCGACATCGAGTCCCTGCCGTTCCTCGAGGCAGCCCGTCAGGTGCGCCACGACCTCGGCCGGGACAGCGTCTTCTTCCTCCACGTCTCCCTCGTGCCCTACCTCGCCCCCAGCGGGGAGCTGAAGACCAAGCCGACCCAGCACTCGGTCGCGGCGCTGCGCCAGGTCGGCATCCAGCCCGACGCGCTGGTGCTGCGCGCTGACCGTGAGATCCCCGAGTCGATCAAGCGCAAGATCAGCCTGATGTGCGACGTCGACACCGAGGCGGTCGCCGCCGCGGTCGATGCGCCGAGCATCTACGACATCCCGAAGGTGCTGCACCGCGAGGGCCTGGACGCCTACGTCATCCGGCGACTGGGACTCACCTTCCGGGACGTCGACTGGACCGACTGGGACCTCCTCCTCGAGCGCGTGCATGAGCCCGAGCACGAGGTCGAGGTGGCGCTCGTGGGCAAGTACGTCGACCTGCCCGACGCCTACCTCTCGGTCACAGAGGCCCTGCGCGCGGGTGGGTTCCACCACGACGCCAAGGTGCGGATCCGCTGGGTCCCCTCGGACTCCTGCGAGAGCGAGGCCGGCGCCCAGCGGGCGCTGGCCGGCGTCGACGCCGTCCTCGTGCCGGGCGGTTTCGGCATCCGCGGCATCGAGGGGAAGGTCGGTGCCCTGCGGTGGGCGAGAGAACGCCTCGTCCCGACCCTCGGCATCTGCCTTGGCCTGCAGTGCATGGTCATCGAGTACGCCCGTCACGTCGCCGGCATCGAGGGGGCGAGCTCCACGGAGTTCGATCCGGACTCCCCGGCCCCGGTCATCGCGACCATGGAGGAGCAGAAGGCCTTCGTCGAGGGTGCAGGGGACCTGGGCGGCACCATGCGGCTCGGGAGCCAGCCCGCGACCCTGGTCGAGGGCTCCGTCGTCGCAGCCGCCTACGGCGCCACGACGGTCCACGAGCGCCACCGCCACCGCTACGAGGTCAACGACGCGTATCGCGCGCCGCTGGACGAGGCCGGACTGCGCTTCAGCGGCATCCACCCGGACCTCGGGCTCGTGGAGTTCGTCGAGCTCCCCGTCGACGTCCACCCCTACTACGTCTCGACCCAGGCGCACCCCGAGTTCAAGTCCCGCCCCACCCGGTCGCACCCGCTGTTCGCCGGCCTCATCGGTGCGGCGATCCAGGCCCAGCGCTCGGCCCGCCTCGTGGAGGTCGAACGCCCCCGCCACCAGGAGGCGGCCGAGGCGCATGCCTGAGCCGCTCGAGGACCTCCACGGCACCAGGCCCGTTCTGGACTCCGAGGTGGCCTTCCGGGGCCGCGTGTGGGACGTGCGCAGCGAGCGGGTCGACCTCGGCGATGCGGGTGTCGTCACCCGTGACTTCGTCGCCCACACCGGAGCCGTCGCGGTCGTGGCCCTCGACGAGCGCGACCGCGTCGTGCTGGTCCAGCAGTACCGCCACCCCGTGCGGGCGACGGAGTGGGAGCTCCCGGCCGGACTGCTCGACATCGCGGACGAGCCGCCGCACGACACGGCCGCGCGGGAGCTGGCGGAGGAGACCGACCTCCGCGCGGAGCAGTGGCACGTCATCCTCGACCACAACACCAGCCCCGGCGGGTCGAGCGAGGTGCTCCGGATCTACCTCGCCCGCGGTCTCTCCGCGGTGCCCGACGACGAACGCCACGTCCGCGACGGGGAGGAGCTCGGTATGCCGGTCCGCCGCGTTCCGCTTGATGAGCTCGTCAAGGCCGCGTTGGCCGGAAGGGTCCACAACGCGACGCTCATCATCGGCGCCCTGGCGGCGTCGTCGCTGCGCGCACGGGGGTGGGAGGGACTGCGTCGCGCCGACGCGCCGTGGCCCACCCGGTCGCCGGGACGGGGCTGACCGCGGGCGCCCCAGCGGACGTGTCGCTCCGCACCTGCCGGGGTACGGGGGAGGGGCCAGGGTGTATGACGGAGTGCGGAGGTGGTGGGTGTGGTCGAGAGGTCCCCCCGGAGTCGGGGGTCGGCGGCGTGGGTCCGCATGGCCGGTGACCCCGACGACATCGAGCGCGGGGACGCCTGCTGCCCGTGCGGAGGGGTGCCCGCCGGGGCGAGCTTCGACGCCTGCTGTGGCCCCCTGGTCCGCGGGGGGGTGCTGGCCAGCCGGGCCGAGCAGCTGATGCGCTCGCGCTACACGGCATACGCCGTCTCGGCCGGTGACCACCTGTTCCGGACCTGGCACGCCCGCAGCCGACCGACGAGCGTGGAGCCGGACCCGTGGATCCGCTGGGTCGGGCTGGAGGTGCTCGACGTCGAGGGCGGCGGAGAGGACGACGACGAGGGCACCGTGGAGTTCCGCGCGCACTGGACGGCCGGTGAAGGGTCGACGCGACAGAACGGCGAGCTCCACGAACGGAGCCTGTTCGTGCGGCGAGCCGGGCGATGGATGTACCTCGGACCCGCGGCGGCGCACCCTACTGGTACGAGATGAACCAGGGGGTCGGGTCGACCTCCTCCATGGTCTGCTCCGGGGTGAGCATGGGAGCGTCCTCGTCCTCGAAGTTCTTCCAGCCCAGCCAGACGCCCTCCGGCAGGTCCTTCTTCAGCGCCCGCCAGGTCGCCTGCTTGTCCCCCTGACCACCCTGACCGTCCGCGTGCACGAGCCACTGGACCTCGTCCAGCGAGGTGTCCAGGCGCTCCCGGTCGCGGACCATCGAGGTGCGGAACTGGTGGAGGGTGAGCACCTTCGGCGGCAGGTCGTGGGTGCGGACGAGCTCGGCGAGCCAGGCGCCGACGGCGTTGACCTCGGCGATGCCCACCGAGCCGATCTGCTCGATGTGCTTCTGGCCGGGCTTCAGGCGCCACTCCGGGTCGAGCGCCAGACCGACCCAGGGCCGACGCAGGAGCGGCTCGTAGGTCCTGGCCTGGGTCAGGAAGTCGCTGCGGCCGGGCTGGAGGTCCAGCACGACGTACGTCCCCGACTCCTCGGCGGCCTCCACCCAGGGCAGCAGCACGTCGACGGGGGTCCTGCGGGAGTACGTCCCGTCCGGCATCGGTGACGCGGCGGCGACCGTCGCGATCAGCTCGAACGCCGGGATGACCGTCGTGTCCGTGAGGCCGGCGTACTCCTCGGCGAGCCGGCTGACCCGCTGCACGCTCTTGCCGGGCGACTGCTCCCCGAGCATCCCCAGAGCCCCCGTGCTGGGGTGCCCGTACAGCGCGACCATCCGACGGCCGGGGAAGGGGAGGAGCCCTCCACCGGGCAGGTCAGTCGCTCGTCGCGCGGTGCGCACCCGGGTGGCCATCCGCTCGCTCGGACCGACGTCGTCACCCACGGCCAGGACAGGGGCCTCCATCGCCCCCACGAGGGCCTCGCGGCTGGCCTCGTCGCGGCGGGGGTCGGCGTCGGTGACCGGCACCACCACGGCCCCGGTGAGGGCCAGGAGGGGCCCGAGCACGCTCGGCAGCTCGGCCCCCTGCTGGAGCAGGACGACCGCCGACCCGTCGTCCGCTTCCCGGGGCAGCCCGGGAAGCTCCGGCAGGTCCGCGACGGGGCCGCCCTCGACCACCTCACGGTCGCCGAGGGCGTCAGGCGACGATGTCTCGGCAGGGGCCCCGGCGGCGTAGCCGATGACCGTTCGTGTCTGCAGCCGGTCCAGCTCGGCCAGCAGGTCAGGGCCCTGCACGAGCAGCGGGAGCCCGAGGGCGCGTGCTGCCGCGTCGGCCGCCGCCAGGCTCCCGGCATCGGGGGTCGACACCACCGCCGCGGTCGAGCGATCGAGGACGGCCTCGGATGCCGCGACGCTCGGCTCGACGCCGCCGTCGATCGTGGCGACGGCGCCGTCGGCGCGAGGCACCACCTCGTGGTCGGGGGGCGGCACGGCCGTCCCGTCCTCCGAGGTGACGAGCGGACCCGTGCAGGCCGAGGTCGTGACGCCCACGCCCGCCACGAGGACGGCAGTGCGCAGGAGGTCGCGGCGCGCGAACGGGTGAGACATGGATGCTCCGGCTCGTGAAAGGTGGTCGGCCCAACCTTGTCACGCCGGGCTCCGCCCACCGAGTCGCAGTGTCGGCCGACGTGGTGACACCGAGGACGCGGGGGTGATACCACGGAGCACATGTACCTCGAGAACCTCGCGATCGACGCAGTGGACCCGCAGCGGCTCGGGCGGTTCTGGGAGGCGTTGCTCGGGTCGACGACGCTGAACGACTCGCCGGAGCTCTTCGAGACGCGGGTCTCGGTGCCTGACGGACCGTCGGTCGACCTGTGCTTCCCCCGCGTCCCGGAGCCCGCCACCCTCCATCCCCGCCTGCACCTGGACCTCCGCGGGGGTGAGCGCCAGGCGGAGGTCGTGGACGCGGCCCTCGCGCTGGGTGCCACGCCCCGCGACATCAGCCAGGGCCGGGTGCCGTGGGTCGTGCTGGCGGATCCGGAGGGGAACCCTTTCTGTGTCATGGAGGCTCGGCCGGAGTACGCCGCCTCGGGCCCCATCGCGGCTCTCCCGCTGGACAGCGCGGACCCCGCGCGCGACGCCGAGTTCTGGGCGGAGCTGACGGGGTGGGTCCCCGAGGCGACGAGCATGCCCGCCTCGTTGCGACACGCGTCCGGTCGCGGGCCGCTGCTCGAGCTGTGTTCAGAGGCGCGACCGAGGACCGGTGGCAAGAATCGGCTCCACCTCGACGTCCGGCTGGAGGGTGAGGACCCCGACGCGGTGGTCGCACGGGTGCTGGCCCTCGGCGGCCGTGAGGTCGATCACGGGTGGGGCGAGCTGCCGTGGCGGGTCGTCGCCGACCCCTCGGGGAACGAGCTGTGCCTGCTCCCGTCGCGGTCCTGATCGCCAGGCCCCCTGCGACTCCGCGCGGGGGCCCGCTCGAGAACCCGTTCGGATGCCGCCGTCCTCCTCCGTAGACTGGGCCGGTCCGTGGTCCGCCGGTCCCTGCGACCGGCGCCCGCGGCATCCACCCGAGTCCCGACCCGAAGGATCCTTTGTGCTTCGCACCCATGCCGCCGGCACCCTGCGCGCCGGCCACTCCGGCCAGACCGTCACCCTTACCGGGTGGGTGGCCAAGCGCCGTGACCACGGCGGAGTGGCGTTCATCGACCTGCGGGACGGCAGCGGCATCGTGCAGGTCGTGGCCCGCGACGAGGTGCTGACCGGCGCCGCGCACGACCTGCGCAGCGAGTACTGCGTGCAGGTCACCGGCGAGGTCACCGCCCGCGACGAGCGCAACGTCAACCCCGACCTGCCCACCGGGGAGGTCGAGGTCGTCGCCTCCGACATCGAGGTGCTCAACCCGTCGGCGCCCCTGCCGTTCCAGCTGGACGAGCGCGTGACGGTCGGCGAGGAGGCTCGCCTCAAGCACCGCTACCTCGACCTGCGCCGACCCGGACCCCAGTCCGCCGGTCATGCGATCCGGCTGCGCTCCAAGGTGAACGCCGCGGCCCGCCGGGTCCTGGGCGACCGGGACTTCATCGAGATCGAGACCCCCACGCTGACGCGCTCCACCCCCGAGGGCGCGCGCGACTTCCTCGTGCCGGCTCGGCTGGCCCCCGGGAGCTGGTACGCCCTGCCGCAGAGCCCCCAGCTGTTCAAGCAGCTCCTCATGGTCGCGGGCATGGAGCGTTACTACCAGATCGCCCGCTGCTACCGCGACGAGGACTTCCGCGCCGACCGCCAGCCGGAGTTCACCCAGCTCGACATCGAGATGAGCTTCGTCGAGCAGGACGACGTGATCGAGCTCGGCGAGGCACTCGTCAAGGAGATCTGGGCCCTCATCGGTGCCGACCTCCCGGTCCCCTTCGAGCGGATGACGTACGCGGAGGCGATGCGGCGCTTCGGCACCGACAAGCCCGACCTGCGCTTCGGTCTCGAGCTCGTCGAGTGCACCGACTACTTCGCTGACACCCCGTTCCGGGTCTTCCAGGCCGACTACGTCGGAGCCGTCGTCATGCCGGGGGGTGCCGGCCAGCCCCGCAAGCAGCTCGATGCCTGGCAGGACTGGGCCAAGCAGCGCGGCGCAAAGGGCCTGGCGTACGTCCTCGTCCAGGAGGACGGAACCCTCACCGGCCCGGTCGCGAAGAACCTGTCCGAGTCCGAGCTGGCCGGGTTGGCGGCGCACGTCGCGGCCGAGCCCGGTGACTGCGTCTTCTTCGCCGCAGGCGCCCCGAAGGCCTCCCGCGCACTCCTGGGTGCGGCGCGCCTGGAGATCGGTCGGCGTGGTGGGCTCATCGACGAGTCGGCGTGGAGCTTCCTGTGGGTGCTCGACGCCCCGTTGTTCGAACCGGCCGCCGACGCCGTGGCCGCTGGTGACGTGGCCGTGGGCGGGGGCGCCTGGACGGCGGTGCACCACGCTTTCACCTCCCCGAAGGCCGAGTTCATGGACACCTTCGACACCGACCCGGGCCCGGCGCTGGCCCACGCGTACGACCTGGTCTGCAACGGGAACGAGATCGGCGGGGGGTCGATCCGTATCCACCGCCGCGACGTGCAGGAGCGGGTCTTCGCCGTCATGGGGCTGAGCGCCGAGGAGGCCCAGGAGAAGTTCGGGTTCCTGCTGGACGCCTTCGCCTACGGGGCCCCGCCCCACGGCGGCATCGCCTTCGGGTGGGACCGCATCGTCATGCTGCTGGGCGGTTTCGAGAGCATCCGCGACGTCATCGCCTTCCCCAAGTCCGGAGGGGGCTACGACCCGCTGACCGAGGCGCCCGCACCCATCACGGCCGCGCAGCGCAAGGAGGCGGGCATCGACAGCACGCCCCCGGCGCCCGCGGCGTCCCCGGCGCAGCCCGACGCCTGACCCCGCACGGCCGACCCCTGACCCCCGCACGACCCGACGACTGGCCCAGGCGTCGGGCCTTCGCGGTCCCGGTCTCCGGCGGCCGGCCCAGCGGCGCTGCGGGTCAGCGGGTCAGGAACGCCAGCAGCGCTTCGGTGAACTCGTTCGCGTGCGAGGTGTTGATGCCGTGCGGTCCGCCCGCGATGACGTGCAGCTCGCTGCCGGCGACCGCGTCGTGGGTGCGCTGACCGGAGACCTCGATCGGCACGATGCCGTCCGCGTCACCGTGCAGGACGAGCGTCGGGACGTCGACCTTCGCGAGGTCATCGGTGAAGTCCTCCACCCAGGACCGGATGCACTCGGCTGCCGCGTGCACGTCGGCCTGGAGGGCCAGGGCCAGCGCGGCCTGCTGCTGCTCCTCGGTCACCTTCATCTCGCCGTCGGCCGTGAAGAAGTTCCTCGTGAACTGGTCGAGGAAGCCCGCCGGGTCGGCGCGGAGCTGGTCCTGCATCGCGGTCACGGTATCGAGGTCCAGGCCCCCGTCGGGGTGCGCGTCGTCCTTGAGCAGGCACGGCGGGATGGCGGCGGTGAAGGCGACGCTGTGCAGCCGGTCAGTCCCGTGGGTGCCGACGTAGCGGGCCACCTCGCCTCCGCCCATCGAGAAGCCCACGAGGCTCGCGTCGCGGAGGTCGAGCGAGGTGATGAGCGCATCGAGGTCGCTCGTCAGGGTGTCGTAGTCGTACGTCGAGTCGGCGCCGGGCTTGCCCGACTGCCCGAAGCCGCGACGGTCGTAGCGGATCACCCGCAGGCCGGCGGCCTCGAGGGCCGGCACCTGGTCTCCCCAGGACTGCCCGCTCAGCGGCCAGCCGTGGACGAGGACGACCGGTCGGCCCTCGCCCCCGGTGTCCTCGAAGTGGATGTCGACGGAACCATTGGTCACGGTGGGCATGTCTGACCTCTCCTGGGTGTGTGGGCTCGTCCTCCCACCGTAGGCGCCTCAGCCGAACCAGCGACTGGTCCACTCCATCCCGGTTCTGAAACCCAGGCGGTGGTAGAGGCCGCGTGCTGGGGCGTTGTCGGCGAACATGCCGAGCACGCACGCGCCATGTGACTGCACGCCTCGGCGGGTCAGGTGGGCCGTGACGGCCGCGCCCCAGCCCTCGCCCCGTCGCTCGCGGGCGACGGCGATCCCTGCCAGCGTGGGGGTTCCCGCGGCGCCCGGCTCGCTGCAGCCGATCGCCACCAGGCTGTCGTCGAGGGGCTCGCGCACCGCCACCCAGTGCTGGCTCGGCCGGGCGAACGGCTGCCCGTGGGTGCGCGGGCTGTGCTCGTCGAGGAACGCCTGCGTCTCGTCGCGACAGCCGGGAGGAAGGGGCGCCACGAGGTGCTCACCAACGACCTCCTCCGGTGCCGCCGTCGTCCACAACCAGTCCCAGTCCCCGCCTCGGGTGCCGAGGTCGAGCCGGGCCTGCACGACGTCGATGGTGCCGCGGGGCACGCTCAGGTGTCGGTTGCCGCCACCGGTGACCCACCCCCGCACTTCGGCGTCGGCGAGCAGGGCGGACAGACCCTCTGCGGTTCCGATCACGGCAGACCCGCGGATGCCGTGGTCCGAGCGCCGGTGGAACGCGACGGTCCATCCGGTCACCGACCTCGCGGCATACGCCGGCGCACGGAACCCGTCGCCGATGTCGAGGGTGAGGACGGGGTGGGGTCCGACCAGGTCGAGAACCTCTTGGAGGCTGCCCAGGGTCTGGATGTCGCTCACTCGGTGATTCCCCATCTGGCGTGAAGGCGGCGCAGCGGCGCCGGGGCCCACCAGTTCACCGAGCCCAGCACGGACATCGTGGCCGGGACCAGGAGCATCCGCACGAGGGTCGCGTCGATCGTGATGGCGAGCACGAGTGCCACGCCCATCTGCTTGAGGATGAGCAGGTCACCGGTGGCGAAGCCGGCGAAGACGATGACCATGAGCAGCGCCGCCGAGGTGATGATCCGGCCCGAGCGCTGCAGCCCCAGCGTGACCGCCGTCCTCGTGTCGTACCTCTGTTCGTGCAGCTCGACGATGCGGGAGAGGAGGAAGACCTCGTAGTCCATCGACAGCCCGAAGCCGAAGGCGATCACGAGCAGGGGGATCGTGTTCTCGATGGCTCCGGTCGAGGTGAACCGCAGCAGGGTCTCGAGGTGGGCGTCCTCGAAGATCCACACCGTGACGCCGAGGGCCGCACCGAGGGACAGCACGTTCATCACGAGGGCCTTGATCGGGATGACGACCGACCCGGTCATGAGGAACAGCAGGACGAGGGTGGCGAGCACGACGAAGCCGACCGCCCAGAGGGCGCGATCGGCCACGGTGGCCCTGAAGTCGACGATGCCCGAGGCCTGACCGACGACCCAGGACTCGAACGGCGGCCGGTCCGAGCGCAGTGAGTCGACCAGGGCCCGGGAGTCCTCGCCGGTGCCGGTGTCACCGGTCTGGAAGCCGACGCTGACGACGCCGTCCGCGAGGGTGCGGACGGGGTCGACGGACAGCACGCCCGGGAGGTCCGCCGCGGTGTCGGCCCAGGCCTGCACCTCCTCGACGGGTGCCCTCGACACGACGGCCACCTCGGCGCCGGAGAGCAGGGGGTATCCCTCGCGGAAGTCCTCGAAGAAGGTGCGCTCGGGTGCCCCCCGGGGCAGCAGCTCGGCGCCCGAGGAGGTGAGCTCGAGGCGCAGGGCGGGCAGGGCGAGCACGACGAGCACCGCGGAGACGGCGGTGATGACGAGCCAGGGCACCCGGTGCACCCGCTCGGCGAGGCGCGAGAACACCCCGACGTCGCCGGACACCTCGGTGCCCCGCCTGAGCAGTCGCCGGGCCCCGAGCCGGCAGAGCGCCGGGATGAGGGACAGGGCGACGGCGAGGGCGACGACGACGACCGAGACGCCGGCGGCGCTCACCGCCCGGATGAAGTCGATGTCGAGCACCATGAGGCCGGCCAGCGAGATCGCCACGGTGACGGCCGAGAAGACGACGGTGCGGCCGGCCCGGTGCATGGTGGCCTCGGTGGCCCGCACCACCTGCTCCGTCGTGAGCTCCGAGGCGGGCGCTCCATCGAGCAGGGCGCGCAGCTCCTCACGGAACCTGCTGACCACGAGCAGGCCGTAGTCGATGCACAGTCCGAGCCCGAGCACGGTGACGACGTTGACGACAGAGGCGTCGAGCTCCAGGACGTAGGAGAAGGCCAGGAGCGAGGCGAGGGCGCCCGCGATCGAGGCGATGGCGCCGAAGACGGGGAAGCCGGCGGCGAGGAAGCCGCCGAACACCACGACCATGACGAGGAAGCTCACGGGGAGGGCGATGCCCTCGCCGCGCTGGCCGTCGATCTTGACCTGCTCCACGATCCGGTCGACGAGCGTGCGCAGGCCACCACGTTCCGAGCCCGTCGCGCCGGAGTCCTCGACGAGCGCGTCGAAGACCTCGTCGACCTGTGCCGTCGCCTCGGCCTCCTCAGCGGAGGTGACGGTGTCGTCGAAGGAAGCGACCGTCGCGAAGCCCCCCGACGCGGGGTCACCGTCGAGGACGAACTGGAGGGCCCGGTCACTGGTCGGTCCCTCGGGCACCACGAAGGGGTTGACCGCCGACTCGACGTGGTCGATCGCGAGGAGGGCGGCCACGGCATCCGCCCCGGCCTGTGCGACGGTCGGGTCGGAGAGGTCGACACCCTCGACGAGGAGGCTGTAGGTGCTGAACCCGCTGCCTCCGGCCTCGGTGAGGATGTCGCGGCCCTGCTGGTTCTCGCCGTCGACGACGATCTCGCCGCTGTCGAGCCGGTCGAACAGCCCGGGGTTCCCGAAGGCGCCCAGGGCCGTGCCCAGGCCGGCGACGACGAAGACCACCCAGAACACGACGATGCTCCTGGCTCGTCGGGCCACGACCCCGCCCCACCGGGCGAGCAGGGAGCCGTCAGCCGGCGTGCTCGAGGTCATGGCGCATAGCGTCCCACGAGGCCGTCGGCGAGATCCGAGGGGCGCCGTCGGTGGGGCGCCTCGGCCGGGCCGTGAGGAGTCCGCCCGGACGGACGGGGTCCGTCGGCTCACCCGGTGGACCGAGGTGGGTGAGGAGCGACGTCGGTCCAGGTGGGTAGCCTCGGTGGGTGAGCCAGGACGGGACCGACCTCTTCGGCGCCGCGGCGGGGGAGGCCTCCGACGCCGGCGCCGGCGGCCTCCTGCCGCCGCTGGCGGCGCGGATGCGTCCGCGCACGGTCGACGAGGTCCGTGGGCAGGGTGAGGTGCTGCGGCCCGGGAGCCCCCTGCGTCGGCTCATCGAGGGCAGCGGGGGAGCCGCGGGTGCGTTGTCGGCCATCCTGTGGGGTCCGCCCGGCACCGGGAAGACCACCCTCGCCCATCTCGTGGCGACCGCCGCCGACCGCGAGTTCGTGGAGCTGTCCGCCGTCACGGCCGGCGTCAAGGACGTGCGCGCGGTCATGGAGCACGCCAACCGCTCGCGCGACATGTACGGCCGGCAGACGGTGCTCTTCCTCGATGAGATCCACCGGTTCACCAAGGCCCAGCAGGACGCCCTGCTTCCCGGTGTCGAGAACCGCCAGGTCGTCCTCGTCGCCGCCACGACGGAGAACCCCTCGTTCTCGGTCATCGCGCCGCTGCTCTCGCGCTCGATGCTCGTCACGCTCACCCCCCTGTCCGACGGCGAGGTGGCCGACGTGCTCGCGGGTGCCGTGGCCGACCCCCGAGGCCTCGACTCGGCCTACGACCTGGCCGACGAGGCCGGGGAGCACCTCGTGCGGCTGGCCGGGGGCGATGCCCGCCGAGCGCTCACCTACCTCGAGGCAGCGGCCGGGGTCGCCGAGGATGCCGTTCCGCCGGGGGCCACCCGGCCGGAGCCACTGCCGATCACGCTCGCCCACACCGAGCAGGCGGTCGCCCACGCCGCGGTGCGCTACGACCGCACCGGCGACCAGCACTACGACGTGGCGTCCGCCCTCATCAAGTCGATACGGGGCTCCGACGTCGACGCTGCGCTGCACTATCTCGCCCGCATGCTCGAGGCCGGTGAGGACCCGCGCTTCATCGCCCGCCGGATCGTCATCTCCGCCTCCGAGGACGTCGGCATGGGAGATCCCACGGCCTTGCAGACCGCCGTCGCCGCGATGCACGCGGTCGCGCAGATCGGCATGCCCGAGGCCCGGATCGTGCTCGCCCAGGCGGTGGTGCACACGACGCTCGCACCCAAGTCGAACGCCTCGTACGTCGGGATCAACGAGGCGATCGCCGACGTGCGGGCCGGACGCGGAGGGCCCGTGCCGCTGCACCTGCGCGGGAGCGGGTATGCCGGGGCCGCCCGGGTCTCGTCGTCCTCGGCCGCCGCGTCCGGCCGCCACACCGCTCCGAGCTACGTCTACGCCCACGACGAGCCGGAGGCCGTCGCGCGCCAGCAGTACCTCCCCGACGACCTGCACGGCAGCACCGACTACTACCGGCCCACCGACCGGGGTTTCGAGGCGCGCCTGCAGGAGCGGTGGCGCTGGGTGCGGGATCGACTCGGGCGCTGAGGCCTTCCGAAGCCGGGCGGGTGGGGGCACGATGGGGTCCGAACCCCCGAAGGTGGTGTGCCATGGATGACCCGACCGCTCCTCGCACCGGCGGCCCGGTGGTGGCCCTCACCGCGGTGCTCGCCGTTCTCCTGCTCTCCGCGTGTGCGGCGGGTCCCAACCCGGCCCTGGACACCGGACCGGACCCCGCGGGCTTCTGGCTCGGGCTCTGGCAGGGCTTCATCCTCCCGGTGAGCTTCGTCATCTCGCTCTTCACCGACCAGGTCAGCATCTACGAGACGCAGAACTCGGGGAACTGGTACGACCTCGGTTACGTGCTCGGCCTCTCGATGGTCCTCGGCGGCGGAGGGGGCGGCGGGGCGCGAGCCCGGCGGCGCTGACCCGGCGCGTCACGGGGAAGGGATGCGACGGGGGCACGCTCGCGAGATAGGCTCCGCGCCATGACAGTGACGCTCGGAGGGATCGCAGCACTGGTGGCGGCGGTCGCATTCGCCTATCTCGTGGTGCGGGTCGCGAGCCTGGTCGGCAAGGCCGGAACCATCCTGGACGAGACGCGGGAGAGCCTGCGCACGACCACGGACAACGTGCAGCCCACCCTCAAGGGGCTCACCGACACGGTGAGCCTGACCAACGACCAGCTCGGCCGCGTCGACACCATCACGACGTCGGTGTCGACGATGACGACCAACGCCTCGGCACTCACCTCGGTCTTCGCCGCGACCGTGGGGTCCCCCCTCATCAAGGTGGCGGCCTTCAGCTACGGCGTGCGGGTCGCCGTGTCCGGCCTGCGCAAGGATGAGCGCGCGTGAGGGCGCGCACCACACTGCTCCTGGTGGCGGCTGCCGCGGGGCTCGGCTACGGGCTCTGGCGGATGCCGGTCACCCAGCGTTTCGTCTCCACCGCCCGGACCGCTGCGGCCCGTCGCGAGGCGGAGCTCCGCGAGGCGATCGAGGTGGCCGTCGTGGCCGACGCGACCGGTCGGGCACCGCGGCACTCGCCCGACGCGGTTCTCCCGACGAGCGACATCGAGGCCGGGTGGGACCGTGACCCGCAGGCGCGGCGTGCTGCCGCTGGGCTCGGGGCCGACGATCCAGGTCGCTCGCTCACCCCCGAGGAGGCTCGGGCCCTCCTCCACGACCCCACGGGCGAGCGAGCTCCCTAGGGTCCCCTCACCCCTGCCCCGCCCGTAGCCCGAGAACCCACGAGGCCGCGGCGGCCAGCCCGGCATACGATGTCGCGTGCCCGCCCGGCGACCGACACGAGGACTGAGACAACATGGAAACCGCTGAGATCCGGCGACGCTGGCTTGCCTTCTTCGAGAAGAACGGCCACTCCGTCGTCCCCTCCGCGCCGCTCATCCACGACGACCCCAACCTCCTGTTCGTCAACGCCGGCATGGTGCCCTTCAAGCCGTACTTCCTCGGCCAGGAGACGCCGATCTGGGACCGCGCGACGAGCGTGCAGAAGTGCGTGCGCACCGGTGACATCGAGGAGGTCGGCAAGACCTCCCGGCACGGCACGTTCTTCCAGATGAACGGCAACTTCTCCTTCGGCGACTACTTCAAGGAGGGAGCGATCTCGCTGGCCTGGGAACTCGTGACGAGCTCCCAGTCGGACGGTGGGTACGGGCTCGACCCCGACCTGATCTGGCCCACCGTGTACGAGGACGACGACGAGGCGTTCGCGATCTGGCGGGACGGCATCGGCATCCCCGAGGCGCGGATCACGCGCCGTGGCAAGCTCGACAACTACTGGCACATGGGGGTGCCCGGCCCGGGCGGCCCGTGCAGCGAGATCTACCTCGACCGTGGGCCCGAGTACGGACCCGAGGGTGGCCCGGCCGTCGACGAGGACCGCTACCTCGAGTTCTGGAACCTGGTGTTCATGCAGGAGAAGCTCTCGGCGGTGCGCGCCAAGGACGACTTCGACATCTCCGGACCGCTGCCCAAGCGCAACATCGACACCGGCATGGGCCTGGAGCGGATGGCGACGCTGCTGCAGGGCGTCGACAACCTCTACGAGATCGACGAGGTCTACCCGGTCATCGGGCATGCCGCGGAGATGACCGGCAAGCGCTACGGCGAGCACTCGGGGCACTCCGCGGGCTCGAGCCACCCCGATGACGTGCGGCTGCGGGTCGTCGGCGACCACGTGCGCTCGTCGCTGATGCTCATCGGGGACGGGGTCACCCCCGGCAACGAGGGCCGGGGCTACGTGCTGCGCCGGATGCTGCGTCGCTCGGTGCGCTCGATGCGCCTGCTCGGCTACGAGGACCCGTGCCTGCCCGAGCTGTTGCCGGTCTCGCTGGAGCGGATGAAGCAGTCCTACCCCGAGCTGGAGGACGGGTTCGACCGGATCGCGCAGATCGCCTACGCGGAGGAGGAGGCGTTCCGGCGCACCCTGGCGGCCGGCACCACCATCCTCGACACCGCGGTCGCGCGGACCAAGCAGAGCGGCGGGTCGACGCTGGCGGGCCACCAGGCGTTCCAGCTGCACGACACCTACGGCTTCCCGATCGACCTCACCCTCGAGATGGCAGCCGAGCAGGGCCTCGAGGTCGACCGCGAGGGCTTCGCCCACCTGATGCTCGAGCAGCGCCAGCGGGCCAAGGCCGACGCGAAGTCGAAGAAGTCGGGCCACGCGCACACCGAAGTGTGGCGCGACCTGCGCGCGAACGGCGCCACCGACTTCCTGGCCTACCAGGAGCTAGCGAGCGAGGCCACCGTCATCGGCCTCGTCGTCGACGGTGCGGCCGTCACCGAGGTCGAGCCGGGCCAGCGCGGTCAGGTCGTGCTCAACCGCACCCCGTTCTACGCGGAGTCGGGCGGCCAGATCGCCGACGAGGGCGTGATCACCGCAGACGGCGTGTACCTCAAGGTCATCGACGTGCAGCGCCCGGTCAAGGGGCTCATCGCGCACACCGTCGAGGTCGTCGCCGGCCCCCTGCGCGCCGGGGCCAGCGTGCAGGCCGAGGTCGACCCCGAGTGGCGCATCTCGGCGTGCCAGGCGCACTCCGGGACGCACGTGATCCACGCGGCGCTGCGCCAGGTGCTCGGCCCGTCGGCCCTCCAGTCCGGGTCGTACAACAAGCCCGGCTACCTCCGTCTGGACTTCGCCTGGGGGCAGGGGCTGTCCCCGGCCACCCGGAGCGAGATCGAGGAGGTCGCCAACCTCGCCGTGCGCCGGGACCTCCCGGTGACGGCGACCTACATGCCCCTGCCGCGGGCCCGCGAGATCGGCGCGTTGGCGCTGTTCGGTGAGACCTACGACGAGGACGTGCGCGTCGTCGAGATCGGGGGCCCGTGGAGCCGGGAGCTCTGTGGTGGCACCCACGTCCAGCACTCCAGCCAGGTCGGGGCACTGACGATCACCGGCGAGTCCTCGGTGGGTTCGGGCGTCCGCCGGATCGAGGCCTTCGTGGGGATGGATGCCCTGCGGTACCTCGCGCGGGAACGGGCCATCGTCACCGAGCTGAGCGGCATCGTCGGCGTGCAGCCCGGGGACCTCACCGATCGGGTCGCGGCCATGGTGTCTCGCCTGCGTGACGCGGAGCGCGAGCTGGAGAAGTCGCGCCGCGAGCAGGTGCAGGCCTCCGCCGGGCGCCTCACCGAGCAGGCCCGCGAGGTGGGTGGTGTCACGTTCCTGGGTCACGACGCGGGAGAGGCCGGGGCGGACGACGTCCGAACGATGGTCCTGGACCTGCGCGGCCGGCTCGGGGACCAGCGCCCGGTCGTCGTGGCCATCGCCGGGACCGCCAAGGGGCGTCCCGTGGTCGTGGTCGCCACCAACGAGCGGGCGCGGTCCCACGGCATCCGTGCCGGTGAGCTCGTCCGGGTCGCGGCCGGCACGCTCGGTGGCGGTGGTGGCGGCAAGGACGACATCGCCCAGGGTGGTGGGCAGGACCCGTCGAAGGTTCCCGACGCCCTTGCAGCCCTGGAGTGGCGACTCGGGGAGATCGCCGGCTGATGCGGGTCTCGCAGGGTGGGCCCGGTGGCGGCGTGCGGGTCGGCGTCGACGTCGGCACCGTGCGCGTGGGAGTCGCCACGAGCGACCCCGACGGCGTGCTGGCCACACCGTTGGTGACCCTGCCCCGCGACCCCGGAACCCCTCCCGGGGCGGGGGACCCGGACATCGCCGAGATCGCCGAGATCGTGCGGTCGCGAGGCGCGAGCACCGTCGTCATCGGGCTGCCCCGGTCGCTCTCCGGCGACGAGGGTCCTGCGGCGGAACGGGCCCGGACGTATGCTTCCCTCGTTGCGGCGCGTGTCGCCCCGGTCGAGGTGCGACTCATCGACGAGCGCTTGACCAGTGTCGACGCGCACCGCATGCTCCGGGACAGCGGGGTCGCCGGGAGGCGCCAGCGCGCCGTGGTCGACCAGGCCGCGGCCGTGCTCATCCTCCAGGTCGCCCTCGACACCGAGCGCAGCACGGGCGCCCCTGCGGGCGAGCGGGTCAGACCAGGACGGCGCAAGCCACGGACGAAGGACACGAAGGCGTGAGCCAGAAGGACCTCACCGGGACGATCTTCGGGGGAGACGCGCCCCCTCCACCCCCGCCGGCCACGCGTCGGGATCGACGCCATCCGCCCAAGAAGTCGAGACCAGGTCGCTGGGTCGTGCTCCTCGTCGCCGTGCTCATGGTCGGCGGAGCGGGATATGCCGCCTATGCGGCGCTCAAGCCCGTGCTCAGCGGCGCCTTCGGCGGCAGCACCGAGGACGTGGACTACCCCGGCCCCGGCACGGGGGAGGTCGCGATCGCCGTCGAGCCCGGCGACACCGGTGAGGACATCGCCACGACGCTGCGGGACGCGGGAGTCACCAAGACCCGCACGGCCTACCTCGAGGCCGCCGCGGGCGACCCCCAGTCGGCCGCGACGATCCAGCCCGGCACCTACGTGCTGGCCTCGCAGATGCGGGGGCAGGACGCCTTCGAGGTGCTCATCGACCCCGCGAACCGGGCCACCGACCGGGTCACCGTGCGGGAGGGGCTCTGGACCTCGGAGACCTTCCAGGCGCTGTCAGACGCGACCGGTGTCCCGGTGCAGGACTACGAGGAGGCCGCCCAGGACACCGAGGCGATCGGCCTGCCCGACCAGGCGGAGGGGGACGTGCAGGGCTGGCTGTTCCCCGCGACCTACGAGTTCGACGAGACGACCTCCGCCACCGAGCAGCTGAGGACGATGATCGCCCAGACCGTCAAGGTCCTCGACGCCGCCGAGGTTCCCGAGGACGAGCGGCAGCGGATCCTCACCATCGCGTCGATCGTCGAGGGTGAAGCCCGGGGCGATGCCGACCGGGGCAAGGTGGCCAGGGTCATCGAGAACCGCCTCGATGACCCCACCGGTCCGACGGTCGGCTTCCTCCAGATGGACTCCACGGTCAACTTCGCGCTCCAGAAGCGTGGCAACCTCACCAAGAGCGAGTACGACAGCGCGAAGTCCGACCCCTACGACACCTACGGGACGCCCGGCCTGCCCCCCGGCCCCATCGGCAACCCCGGTGAGTCGGCGATCACGGCGGCGGCGGCGCCGACCGAGGGGCCGTGGTTCTTCTTCGTCACGGTCAACCTCGACACCGGTGAGACCCTGTTCGCGGAGACCTACGAGGAACAGCAGGCCAACCAACAGCAGCTCAACCAGTGGTGCGACGACAACCCCGGGAAGTGCAGCGGATGAGGCCGTGCACGCGCTGAAGGCCGCGGTCCTCGGCAGCCCCATCTCGCACTCCCTCTCGCCGACCCTCCACCGGGCGGCCTACGGCGAGCTGGGGCTCACCTCGTGGACGTACGAGTCCCACGAGGTGGACGCCCGGGGACTCGCGGGCTTCGTGGGCGGTCTGGACGAGCGATGGCGCGGCCTGTCGCTCACGATGCCGCTCAAGGAGGTCGCCCTCGACGTCGCCACCGGGGCGGACGACGTCGCCCGCCGGTCGGGGGTGGCGAACACCCTCGTGCGCCGCGCCGACGGCGGCTGGGACGCGACGAACACCGACGTCCACGGCATCGTCGCCTCCCTTCGCCCACAGCTGCCCCCGAACCCCCGGCGGGCGCTCGTCATCGGTGCCGGTGCGACGGCCCGCTCCGCGGTCCTCGCCCTGGCCGAGCTCGGCGTGCAGGTCCTCACCGTGCGCGCCCGCGACACCGGCCGCGCCGCGGACCTGCTGGCCTGGGCGCTCGACCTCGGGGTCGGTATCGCCTCCGGGTCCGTCGCGGCCATCGGTCCGTGGGCGACCACCCGGGACGACGTCGTCGTCTCGACTGTCCCCGCAGCGGCGGGAGCGGAGGTCGCCGCCACCGTGCCCGCGGCGCACTCCGGGGTGCTCCTCGACGTCGTGTATGCCGGGTGGCCGACGCCGCTGGCCACGTCGGCGCGTGGCGCCGGGATGACCGTCGTCCCCGGCCTCGAGATGCTCGTCGAGCAGGCCGCGGAGCAGTTCCGGCTGTTCACCGGCCGCCCCGCCCCGGTTGACGTCATGCGCGTCGCCGGGCTGCGGGCCCTGACGCAGTCGCCGTGAGCCCTCCGGCGGTCGTGCTCGCCGCCGCCCTCCTGATGGGGGTCGTGGGTCACCTCACGGGCAGGCGGCTGGCCACCGGCGGGTACCGCATCCCCGAGGACGAGGCCGATCACGCTCCGGGGCGCAACTGGTGGCCCGGGTTGGCCACCGGAGTGCTCGCAGGGGTCGCGACGTGGGCCGTGGGAGACCTCGCCCACTGGGCGGCGCTCCCGGCCTACCTCCTGTTCGCCTGGCTGACGGTGGGACTGGTGTGGATCGACCTCGACGTGCACCGGCTGCCGGTCGGCCTGGTCGTGCCCACGGCCGCTGCAGAGGTCGTCCTGCTGGTGGTGGCGACCCTCGCCGACGGCTCGACGCGCTGGGTGGGTGCGCTCGTCGGTGCGGCGCTCTTCGGCGTCGTCTACCTCGTGCTGGGCGTCCTGCCCGGCGGTGGCGTCGGGGGAGGGGACATCAGGCTCGCCCCCCTCATCGGGGCACTGCTCGGCTGGCTCGGCGTGGCTCACGCCGTCGTCGGCCTGCTCGCGGGGTTCCTCGTCGGGGGACTCGCGGCGATCGCGCTGCTCACCCTTGGCCGCGTTGGGCTGCGCACGTCGATCGCGTACGGCCCGGCGATGTGCTTGGGCGCCTGGGTCGCGATCGCCGGGACGGCCCGGATCGTGACCTCCCTGGCCGGAGGCTGAGGGCCCCGTGCGAGGATCGGTCCCATGCTGCGCTGGTTGACCGCGGGGGAGTCGCACGGTCCCGCACTCGTCGCGACGATCGACGGGATCCCCGCAGGGGTGGAGGTATGCACAGCCGACGTCTCCGCCGCCCTGGCCCGGCGCCGTCTCGGCTACGGCCGTGGGGCCCGGATGAAGTTCGAGCAGGACGACGTCGAGTTCCTCGGGGGCCTCAGGCACGGTCGCACCCTTGGCTCGCCGATCGCCATCAGGGTCGGCAACACCGAGTGGCCCAAGTGGCAGACCGTCATGAGCCCGGACCCGGTGCGCGCTGCCGATCTCGCCGCGTCCGACGACGTGAACGCCGAGAAGGAGATCGCTCGCAACCGGCCGCTCACCCGGCCCCGGCCCGGTCACGCCGACCTCGTCGGCATGCAGAAGTACGCCTTCGACGACGCCCGTCCGGTGCTCGAGCGGGCCTCGGCCCGCGAGACGGCCGCTCGGGTGGCCCTCGGCGAGGTGGCCGCGCGGTTCCTCGAGCAGGCCTACGGCATCCGGCTGGTGTCGCACACCGTTGCACTGGGCGCGGCGTCGGTGCGCGAGGACGCCCCGCTGCCGACGGCCGACGACGTGGTGGCGCTGGACGCCGACCCGGTGCGCGCCTTCGACCCCGAGGGCTCCGCGGCGATGGTGGCCGAGGTCGACGCGGCGCACAAGGACGGTGACACCCTCGGCGGCGTCATCGAGGTGGTCGTGACGGGCCTGCCCCCGGGGCTGGGCTCGCACGTGCACTGGGACCGTCGCCTCGACTCGCGGCTCGCGGCCGCGCTCATGGGGATCCAGGCGATCAAGGGCGTGGAGGTCGGCGACGGCTTCCGCACGGCCGCGCGCCGCGGCTCGCAGGCCCACGACGAGATGGAGCGGGGCGCCGACGGCGTCATCCGGCGCCGCACCGGACGTGCCGGGGGCACCGAGGGTGGGATGTCGGTCGGTGGGCTGCTGCGCGTGCGTGCCGCGATGAAACCCATCTCCACCGTGCCTCGGGCGCTCGACACGGTCGACGTCGCGTCCGACGAGCCCGCGAAGGCGATCCACCAACGGTCCGACGTGTGCGCCGTGCCGGCGGCGGGGGTGGTCGCCGAGGCCATGGTCGCCCTCGTCATCGCGGAGGCGGCGCTGGAGAAGTTCGGCGGCGACTCGGTGGGCGAGACGGCTCGCAACCACGCGGCCTACCTGACCGCGATCCCGGAGTCGATGCGCACGTGGGAGCCGTGATGCCGCGCGTGGTGCTCGTGGGGCCCCCCGGCTCGGGCAAGACCACGGTGGGGGAAGCGCTGGCCACGCTCCTGGGGACCCCCCTGCACGACACCGACCGGGCCGTGGAGGAGCAGCAGGGTCGGTCGATCTCCGACATCTTCGTCGAGGACGGCGAGGCGGCCTTCCGCGCCCTCGAGCGGGACGAGGTGGCCCGGGCGCTGGAGCAGGAGACGGGCGTGCTGGCCCTGGGCGGAGGCGCACCGGTGGACCCGACCATCGAGGCGTTGCTCGCCGGGCACACCGTCGTCTTCCTCGACGTGGGTATCGCCGACGCCTCCCGCCGGGTGGGCTTCGACCGGAGTCGCCCCCTCCTGGCGGTCAACCCCCGCTCCTCGTGGGTTCGCCTCATGGCCGAGCGCCGACCGGTATACGAGCGGGTGGCCACGCACCGGGTCGACACGGCGGGGCGTGGTCCCGACGAGGTCGCCGCTGAGATCGTCTCGCTGCTGGGGGGCCCGTGAGCGACGAGGCGACCGTCATCGGGGTCGGTGACGCCTACGACGTCGTCGTGGGGCACGGGGTCTCGAGTCGGATCACCGACCTGCTGGCGCCCGCGGTGCGCCAGGTGCTCGTGGTGCGGCCCGAGTCGCTCGAAGCCCTGGCTGCCCCGGTGGTCGAGCGCCTCCGTGCTGCCGGGCTCACCGTGCACGAGGCGTTGGTGCCCGACAACGAGAGCGCCAAGACGGCAGATGTCGCCGGCTCCCTGTGGGCTGCGCTGGGCGAGCACGCCTTCACCCGCTCGGATGCCGTCGTCGCGGTCGGCGGGGGCACGGTCACGGACCTGGCGGGGTTCGTCGCGGCCACGTGGCTGCGCGGGGTCGCCGTCGTCCACGTCCCGACCACCCTGCTCGCGATGGTCGACGCGGCGGTGGGCGGGAAGACCGGCATCAACACCGCCCAGGGAAAGAACCTCGTGGGCTCCTTCCACGAGCCGGTCGGGGTGCTGTGCGACCTCGATGCCCTGGCGACGCTTCCGCGGGCCGACCTCGTCGCGGGCCTGGCCGAGGTGGTGAAGGCCGGGTTCATCGCCGACCCCCGGATCCTCGAGCTCGTCGAGGCCGACCCCGAGGCGGCCACGCGCTTCGACGGCCGGCACACCCGCGAGCTCGTGGAGCGAGCCATCTCCGTCAAGGCCGACGTCGTGGCCCAGGACCTCACCGAGTCGTGGCACCGCGAGATCCTCAACTACGGACACACCCTCGGCCACGCCGTGGAGCAGGTCGAGGGTTACCGGCGCAGGCACGGTGAGGCCGTCGCCATCGGCATGACGTACGCGGCCGAGCTGGCTGTCGCCTCGGGCCGGCTCTCCCGCACCGTGCTCGACCGGCACCGGGAGGTGCTCTCCGCGGTGGGCCTGCCCACGGCATACCGGCAGGACCGCTGGGCGGACCTGCTCGCCGCCATGCGCCGCGACAAGAAGAGCCGGGGCTCACTGCTGCGTTTCGTCGTGCTCGAGGACATCGGCCGCCCGGTGCGACTCGAGGGCCCCGACGGGGACCAGCTCCGGGCTGCGTACTCCGCCCTCGCCCCGCGCTGACCCTCGGCCACCCCGCCCTCCTGCACGAACCTCTGCTAGCAGATGTTCGTGCCCGAACCACAAGGTCGTGCCTGTGGATCGGGGACCAACCTCTGCTAGCAGAGGTTCGTGCCGGGACCACGGGGTCATGCCGGTGGATCGGGGCACCAGCCCCTGCTGAGTGGCCGGATGCTGTGTGCCGAGGCCCCCGGATGGTGCTCCGAGCCGGCGCGCGGCGCGCCCGACGGGGTCGCGCCCGCCGCGCCCGACGGGGTCGCGCACATCGCACCCGACGGGAGTGGGTCGGGCTCGCGCTAGACTTCTGCACGATCCCGAATCCTTGACGGGGATGACGCGTGCCCGGAGCCGGGCGCACGGCATCCCGACGCAGTGAAAGTGAAGACCCGCCCGTGGCATCGACCAACGACCTCAAGAACGGTCTCGTCCTCAACATCGACCGCCAGCTCTGGACCGTCGTCGAGTTCCAGCACGTGAAGCCGGGCAAGGGCCCTGCCTTCGTGCGGACCAAGCTGAAGAACGTCATGAGCGGCAAGGTCGTCGACAAGACCTTCAACGCCGGCGTCAAGGTGGAGACCGCGAACGTCGACAAGCGCACCATGCAGTACCTCTACAACGACGGCACCGACTTCATCTTCATGGACGGCGACACCTACGACCAGATCTCGGTCACGCCCGAGAAGGTCGGCGATGCCGCCAAGTACCTCCTGGAGAACCAGGACGCGATCGTGGCCCGCCACGAGGGTGAGGTGCTCTTCATCGAGCTCCCCGCCTCGGTCGTCCTCGAGATCACCTACACCGAGCCCGGCCTGCAGGGCGACCGTTCCACCGGCGGCACCAAGCCCGCGACGCTGGAGACCGGCGCCGAGATCGCCGTGCCGCTCTTCCTCGAGACCGGCACCAAGATCAAGGTCGACACCCGCGACGGCTCCTACCTCGGTCGGGTCAGCTGACCCGTGGCCGCACGCACCAAGGCCCGCAAGCGCGCGCTCGACATCCTCTTCGAGGCCGAGCAGCGTGGGGTCAACGCGGCCGACCTGCTCCGGGACCGCTTGGCGGCACCGGTGACCGAGGCCCCGCTCTCGGAGTTCACCGCGGACCTCGTCTCCGGGGTCGTGGACCACTGGGCCCAGATCGACGAGCTGCTGACGACGTACGCGCAGGGCTGGTCGATCCAGCGGATGCCGGCGGTCGACCGAGCGATCCTGCGGCTGGGGGCGTTCGAGGTCATCTACTCCGAGGACGTTCCCGAGCCGGTCGCGATCAGCGAGTGGGTCGGCCTGGCCACCGAGATCTCGACCGATGACAGCCCGAAGTTCGTCAACGGCCTGCTCGGCCGGCTCCTCGAGGTCAAGCCCACCCTGGCCTGAGCAGCCGCGCGCACGCCTCTCGGGCAGCATGCCCGGCCCGTGGCGTCGGGCGACCCTGCGGAGCGGTCAGCGCGCACCGGCAGCGGCGAAGACGACCTCGGGCCAGGGCGAGGTGGCGATCCACCGGCGGTAGGTGTCGTCGTCCGCGTCGCGGGGAGGAAAGATCGTCGCGAACGGCGGTGCGTCGGGCGGTTCGGTGGGTGCGAGCGACGCGCCCGGGCACATCGAGCCGGGGGAGGGGGTCGCGGTCGTGGTGTACACGGGGCCTCCTTCGCGGCTCATGACGTGGGTGATGGCACCACTTCATCACGTGGTGTATGGCAATGCATAGGCTCACGTTATGCATTCTCGCGATCCGGACACCGTCCGTCCCACTGGCGGGCGGCGGCGTGAGCACGGTGCCCTGCGGACCCGAGCACTGGTCTCGACGGGACGCTGAACGGCGACTGTCGCAGAGCACCACCAGCAGCCACGTGTGTGTCCCACCACTCCCGCACCGCCGGCGATCCACGTGTCGAGCCCGGGCGGGCACCCCGTAGAGTGTGGCCCGTTCGACATCCTTTAACGACCTGTCCCGTGAGGCAGGGAAGGAGGTCCGCGCCCATGACGCGCACCGACACGACCGTTCCCCCCGGTCACCCCCTCGACCCCTCCGGTCGCACCGTCCTCAGCTCCGCCGACGTCTCGCGCGCGCTCCGGCGCATCGCCCACGAGATCCTCGAGCACAACAAGGGTGCCGAGGACCTCGTCCTGCTCGGCATCCCGAGCCGCGGGGTGGAGCTGGCGGAGCGCCTCGCGGCCCTGGTCCTCGAGGTCGAGGGCACCCCCGTGCCCGTCGGCTCCCTCGACGTCACGATGCACCGCGACGACCTGCGGCACCAGCCCACCCGAGCGCCCATGCACACCCAGATCCCCGGTGTGGGCGTCGACGACAAGGTCGTGGTCCTCGTCGACGACGTCCTCTACTCGGGGCGCACCATCCGCGCAGCCCTCGACGCGCTCTCCGACCTCGGCCGACCTCGCGCCGTCCGGCTGGCCGTGCTCGTCGACCGCGGCCACCGGGAGCTGCCGATCCGGGCCGACCACGTCGGGAAGAACCTACCGACCTCGCACGACGAGAAGGTGCAGGTGCGGCTCTCCGGGTTCGACGGTGGCGAGGACGTCGTCCGCATCGCCGGGGGTGACGGCCGATGAGGCGGCACCTGCTCTCCAGCGCCGACCTCACCCGCGACGACGTGCGTGAGCTCCTGACGACGGCGGCCGAGATGCACGAGGTGCAGCACCGCGACGTCAAGAAACTGCCCACCCTGCGCGGACGCACCGTCATCAACCTCTTCTTCGAGGACTCCACCCGCACCCGCAGCAGCTTCGAGATCGCCGGCAAGTGGATGTCCGCCGACACGATCAACATCACCGGCAAGGGCTCCTCGGCGAGCAAGGGGGAGTCCCTGCGCGACACCGTGCGAACCATCGACGCGATGTCGGTCGATGCCCTCGTGATGCGCCACGGCGCCAGCGGCGCGTGCCACCAGGTCGCCCAGTGGGTCGACGCGAGCGTCATCAACGCCGGTGACGGCACCCACGAGCACCCGACCCAGGCCCTCCTCGATGCCTACACGATGGAGCAGCGGCTCGGCGACCTCGAGGGTCGGCACGTCGTGCTCGTCGGCGACCTGACCCACAGTCGGGTGTTCCGGTCCAACGCCATCACGCTGCGCACCCTCGGCGCTCGGGTCACCCTCGTCGCACCGCCCACCCTCATGCCCAGCGGCATCGGCCCCTGGGCCGCGGCCGACGGGCTCGAGCGGTCCGGCGACCTCGACGAGGTCCTGGCCTCGGGCCCCGACGCCGTGATGATGCTGCGGGTGCAGCGGGAGCGGATGAGCGGCGCGTTCTTCCCCACGGCCCGCGAGTACACCGTGGGCTACGGCCTCACCCGCGAGCGGCTGAGAGCACTCGAGGCCGCCAACCCGGATGCCGTCATCTGCCACCCGGGCCCGATGAACCGTGGTCTCGAGATCAGCGCCGACGCGGCCGACGCGGCGCGCAGCCTCGTGCTCGACCAGGTCTCGGCCGGGGTGGCGGTGCGGATGGCCGTGCTCTACCACCTCCTCGCGGGGGAGGGGGCGGCGGCATGAGCGGCCTGCTCCTCAGCGGACCGACCTGGTATGCCGGTGACGGCACCGCCCAGCGCGGTGACGTCCTGCTCCGTGACGGCGTGGTCGCCGCCCTCGGCGCCGACGTCGATGCCGACGGGGGCGTCGAGGTGCTCGACGCCGAGGGCCTCGTGCTGCTCCCGGGCTTCGTCGACCTCCACACCCACCTGCGCGAGCCCGGCCGCGAGGACGCCGAGACGATCGCCTCGGGCTCGCGCGCCGCCGCGGTCGGAGGCTTCACCGCCGTCCTCGCGATGGCCAACACCAGCCCGGTGACCGACACCGGTGAGGCCGCGGAACGCGTGGTGGACCTCGGTCGTGCGGCGGGCCTGGTCGACGTCGCGCCGATCGGGGCGGTCACGAAGGGTCTCGACGGCCTCGAGCTCGCCGAGCTCGGCCTCATGCACCGGTCCCGCGCCCGGGTACGGATGTTCTCCGACGACGGGCACTGCGTGGCCGACGGCCGGGTCATGCGCAGGGCCCTGGAGTACGTGAGGGCCTTCGGCGGCGTGGTCTCCCAGCACAGCCAGGACCCGGCCCTGGCCGGCCCCAGCGCGTGCTGCCACGAGGGCGAGCTCTCCGGACGCCTCGGGCTCCCGGGCTGGCCGCCGGTCGCCGAGGCGAGCATCATCGCCCGCGACGTCATGCTCGCCGAGCACACCGGGTCACGGGTCCACGTCGCCCACGTCACGACGGCCGAGGGTCTCGACGTCGTGCGGTGGGCCAAGGCGAGAGGCATCGCCGTCACGGCCGAGGTCACACCCCACCACCTGGCGCTGGGCACCGAGCTCCTCGGGGGCTACGACCCCGTCTACAAGGTCAACCCCCCGCTACGACCGGACGAGCACCAGCAGGCCCTGCGCGCGGGGCTGCTCGACGGCACGATCGACGCGGTCGCCACCGACCACGCGCCGCACGCGAGGCACGACAAGGAGCACGCGTTCGTCGATGCCGCCTTCGGGATGCTCGGCCTCGAGACCGCCTTCGCGGTGGTGCATGACCTGTTGGTCGCCGAGGGCGCGATGGGCTGGGCCGACCTCGCCCGGGTCATGTCGCAGGCGCCGGCGCGCATCGCCGGACTCGCCGACCACGGCCACGAGGTGGCTGCCGGCGCGCCGGCCAACCTCGTGCTCGTCGACCCGGAGGCCACCGGAACCATCGACCGCGATGCCTCGCAGTCCCTGTCCCGCAACACCCCGTGGCACGGAGCCCGCCTGCGCGGCACGGTCCACACGACGATCCTGCGCGGCCGCGTGACCGCGCAGGGAGGGGAGCCGACCACGTGCTGACCACCCGGGAACCCGCGATCCTCGTCCTCGAGGACGGACGTACCTTCACTGGTTCCGGCTACGGCCACGAGGGGGTGACCGTCGGCGAGGCCGTCTTCTCCACCGGCATGACCGGCTACCAGGAGACCCTCACCGACCCGAGCTACCACCGCCAGGTCGTGGTCATGACGGCCCCCCACGTGGGCAACACGGGGTGGAACGACGAGGACGACGAGTCCGGTCGGATCTGGGTGGCCGGCTACGTCGTGCGCGACCCTGCGCTCCGGCCCTCGAGCTGGCGGTCTCGGCGAAGCCTCGAGAGCGAGCTCGACGCCCAGGGCGTGGTCGGCATCGCCGGCATCGACACCCGGGCACTGACCCGGCACCTGCGCGAGCGTGGCGCCATGCGGGTCGGGATCTTCTCGGGTGACGCCGCGTCGTCGCCGCTCACGGAGCAGCTCGCACAGGTGCGCGAGGCCCCCGAGATGGCCGGGGCCTCCCTGGCCGAGCAGGTCGCGACGGACACGGCATACGTCGTCCCGGCAGTTGGGGAGCGGCGGCTCACCGTCGCGGCCGTCGACCTCGGCATCAAGTCGATGACGCCGACGATGATGGCCGAGCGTGGCATCGAGGTGCACGTGCTCCCCGCCGCGGCGACGATCGAGGAGGTGCGTGCCGTCGAGCCCGACGGGGTCTTCTTCTCCAACGGCCCCGGCGACCCGAGCACGGCGGAGCGCCAGGCCGAGCTGCTCCGCGAGGTGCTCTCCGACGGGATCCCGTACTTCGGAATCTGCTTCGGCAACCAGGTCCTCGGACGCGCACTGGGGTTCGGCACCTACAAGCTGACGTACGGGCACCGGGGCATCAACCAGCCCGTCATGGACCGCTCGACGGGGAAGGTCGAGGTGACCGCGCACAACCACGGGTTCGCCGTCGACGCCCCGCTCGACCGCGACACCGAGACGCCCTACGGAACCGCCTCGGTCAGCCACGTCTGCCTCAACGACGACGTGGTCGAGGGGCTCGAGGTGCGCCGGTCCGGGCGCGTGGTCGCCTTCTCGGTGCAGTACCACCCCGAAGCGGCCGCCGGCCCGCACGACGCCGCGTACCTCTTCGACCGCTTCATCGACCTGATGACCACCACGACCACCGCGGAGGTGCGTGCCTGATGCCCAAGCGCGAGGACATCACGAGCGTCCTGGTCATCGGATCGGGCCCGATCGTCATCGGCCAGGCCTGCGAGTTCGACTACTCCGGCACCCAGGCCTGCCGGGTGCTGCGCGACGAGGGCATCCGCGTCGTCCTGGTCAACTCCAACCCCGCGACGATCATGACCGACCCCGAGTTCGCCGACGCGACCTACGTCGAGCCGATCACCCCCGAGATCGTCGAGGCCATCATCGCCAAGGAGCGCCCGGATGCCGTGCTGGCCACCCTCGGCGGGCAGACGGCACTCAACTGCGCGATCGAGCTGCACGAGCGGGGGGTGCTCGAGAGGTACGACTGCCCGCTCATCGGAGCCAACGTCGAGGCCATCCAGCTCGGCGAGGACCGGCAGAAGTTCAAGGGGGTCGTCGAGCGCTGCGGTGCCGAGTCCGCACGGTCGACCATCTGCCACACGATGGGCGAGGTGCTGGCTGCGGCGGACGACCTCGGCTACCCGGTCGTCGTCCGGCCGTCCTTCACGATGGGCGGCCTGGGCAGCGGTTTCGCGCACCACGAGGACGAGCTCGTGCGCATCGCCGGCGCCGGGCTCCAGTACTCCCCGGTCACCGAGGTGCTCCTCGAGGAGTCGATCCTCGGCTGGAAGGAGTACGAGCTCGAGGTGATGCGCGACCACGCCGACAACGTCGTCGTCGTCTGCTCGATAGAGAACCTCGACCCGATGGGCGTGCACACCGGCGACTCGATCACCGTCGCTCCCGCGCTCACGCTCACCGACCGCGAGTACCAGCGCCTGCGCGACATCGGCATCGCGGTCATCCGCGAGGTCGGCGTCGACACGGGCGGCTGCAACATCCAGTTCGCCGTCAACCCCGTCGACGGCCGCATCATCGTCATCGAGATGAACCCGCGGGTCTCGCGCTCCTCGGCCCTGGCGTCCAAGGCGACCGGGTTCCCCATCGCCAAGATCGCGGCCAAGATGGCCATCGGCTACACCCTCGACGAGGTGCCCAACGACATCACCCGCGAGACCCCCGCGAGCTTCGAGCCGAGCCTCGACTACGTCGTGGTCAAGGTGCCCCGTTTCGCGTTCGAGAAGTTCCCCGCCGCCGACGACACCCTCACCACGACGATGAAGTCGGTCGGCGAGGCGATGTCGATCGGGCGGAACTTCACCGAGGCCCTGCAGAAGGCCCTGCGCTCCCTGGAGAAGGCCGGCAGCAGCTTCCACTGGGACGGTCCGCGACCCACGACCGAGGAGGCGCGCCGGCTGCTCGAGGAGGCGCGCCGCCCCACTGACGGGCGGATCGTGCTGGTCCAGCAGGCGCTGCGCGGAGGGCTGTCCGTCGAGGAGGTCCACGAGGCGACCCGCATCGACCCGTGGTTCCTCGACCAGATGGCCCTCATCGAGGAGATCGCCGCGGAGGTGGCCGGCGCGACCGAGCTGGCACCGGACCTGCTGAGGCTGGCCAAGCGGCACGGCTTCAGCGACGCCCAGCTCTCCTCCCTGCGCGGCATGCCCGAGGCGGTGGTTCGCGGTGTCCGCCACGCACTCGGGGTCCGCCCGGTCTACAAGACCGTCGACACCTGCGCGGCCGAGTTCGCGGCCAGCACTCCGTACCACTACAGCTCCTACGACGAGGAGGACGAGGTGGCGCCGCGCGAGCGGCGCGCCGTGATCATCCTCGGGTCGGGCCCCAACCGGATCGGCCAGGGCGTCGAGTTCGACTACTCGTGCGTGCACGCCAGCTTCGCCCTGCGCGAGGCCGGGTACGACACGGTGATGGTCAACTGCAACCCCGAGACGGTCTCCACCGACTACGACACGAGCAGCAGGCTGTACTTCGAGCCGCTCACCCTCGAGGACGTCCTCGAGGTCGTGCACGCCGAGACCGGGGCGGGCCCGGTCGCGGGTGTCATCGTGCAGCTCGGCGGCCAGACGCCACTGGGGCTGGCCCAGGCGCTCAAGGCCGAGGGGGTCCCGATCGTCGGCACCAGCCCGGAGGCGATCCACCTCGCCGAGCACCGCGGCGCGTTCGGACGGGTCCTCGCCGAGGCCGGTCTGCCGGCACCCAAGCACGGAACGGCGTACAGCGCGCCGGAGGCGGTCGAGATCGCTCGCGAGATCGGCTACCCCGTGCTCGTGCGGCCCTCCTACGTCCTCGGTGGGCGCGGGATGGAGATCGTCTACGACGACGAGACCCTCTCGCGCTACGTGGAGCGGGCCACCGTCGCGAGCCCCGAGCACCCGGTGCTCGTCGACCGGTTCCTCGACGACGCCATCGAGATCGACGTCGACGTGTTGTACGACGGCGAGGAGATGTACGTCGGCGGCATCATGGAGCACATCGAGGAGGCCGGGATCCATTCCGGTGACTCCTCGTGCACCCTGCCACCGGTGACCCTGGGAGCGAGCGAGCTCGAGCGGGTGCGCGCCTCGACGCTCGCACTCGCCGAGGGGATCGGCGTCCGTGGGCTGATGAACGTGCAGTTCGCGCTCGCGCAGGACATCCTCTACGTCCTCGAGGCGAACCCTCGGGCCTCGCGCACCGTCCCCTTCGTCGCGAAGGCCACGGGGGTGGCGATCTCCAAGGCGGCCGCACGCATCATGCTCGGCACCTCGATCGCTCGTCTCCGAGAGGAGGGCGTCCTGCCGGCCCACACCGACGGAGGCCGGATGCCGGCTCACGCGCCGATGTCGGTCAAGGAGGCCGTGCTGCCGTTCAAGCGGTTCCGCACCGCCGAGGGCCTGGTCGTCGACAGCCTCCTCGGGCCGGAGATGCGCTCGACCGGAGAGGTCATGGGGATCGACACCGACTTCGGGCGGGCCTTCGCCAAGGCCCAGCTCGGGGCGATCAGCGGACTGCCCACGAAGGGGACCGTGTTCGTGTCGGTCGCGAACCGTGACAAACGCGCGATCATCTTCCCCGTCAAGCGCCTCGTCGACCTCGGCTTCCGGGTGATCTCGACGTCGGGCACCGCAGATGTCCTGCGGCGCAACGGAATCGACGCCGAGGTCGTCCTCAAGCACGCGGAGCGCGGGGCTGACGGGCGTTCGATCGTCGACTGGATCAACGCGGGCGAGATCGACATGGTCGTCAACAGCCCGAGCGGGCCCAGCGCCTCCGCGCGCGCTGACGGGTACGCCATCCGGGCCGCGACGACCGCCATGGACAAGCCGATCATCACCACCGTGCAGCAGCTCGCGGCGGCCGTGCTCGCCATCGAGGCCGTCATGCACGGTGACCTCGGCGTCACCTCGCTGCAGGTGCACGCGGCTGCCCTGGACCTCTTCGGCGTCGGGGCGGGCGCATGAGCGAGGTCGTCCAGGTCGCCGGCGAGGTGATCGCCAACCGCCGGGCGGGGGCGTACCACCACCTCACCCTGGTCGCCCCGGGCGTGGCGGAGATCGCCCGGCCCGGGCAGTTCGTCGCCCTCTCCGTGGGCGGCCCGACGTCGGCCACCCTCCTGCGGCGGTGCTTCTCGATCCACAAGGTCACCCCGTCGGGAACCTACGGCGGGACCGTCGACATCGTCATCGCCGCGCACGGTGTCGGCACGCAGTGGCTCGCCGGGCTCGGCGCGCACGACCCGGTCGACGTCGTCGGCCCCCTGGGCCGGCCCTTCCCGCTCCCGTCGGAGGCGGTGCCGTGCGTCCTCGTCGGTGGCGGCTACGGGTCGGCCCCGCTGTTCTGGCTGGCGGAGGTGCTCCGCGAGCGTGGCTGCCACGTGGAGATGGTGCTCGGCGCGGCCTCCGAGGACCGGCTCTTCGGCGTGGTCGAGGCCCGGCGCACCGCCGACGGCGTGAGCGTCACCACCGACGACGGTTCTGCGGGGTCCCGAGGGTGGGTCTCGGACGTGCTCGGCGAGGTCATCGACCGCTCGGGGGCGGGTGTGGCCTACGCCTGCGGGCCGATGGCCATGCTGCGCTCGGTCACCGAGGTCGCAGCCAGGCACGGGGCCGTGGCCCAGGTCGCGGTCGAGGAGTCCATGGCCTGCGGCATCGGGGTGTGCATGACCTGTGTCATGCCGGTCACCGGCAACGACGGGGTGACCCGGATGGTGCGCTCCTGCCTCGAGGGGCCGGTCTTCCGCGGTGACCGGGTGCGCTGGGACGCCTTCGAGGACGGCGTGTGCCGCGTCCCCGACGACACGCTGGGCGCTCCCGGGGGAGGGGGACACTGATGGTCGACATGACCACGTCGCTCGCTGAGCTGACCCTGCCCAACCCGGTCATGACCGCCTCCGGATGTGCCGCCAACGGCAAGGAGCTGCACCGCTTCTTCCCCGTCTCCGACCTCGGTGCCTTCGTGACCAAGACCGTGATGGCGCAGCCCCGGTCGGGGCGCGGCACACCGCGGATGGCCGAGACGGCGTCGGGGATGCTCAACTCGATCGGCCTCCAGGGGCCCGGTATCGAGGCCTTCGTGGACCACGACCTGCCGTGGCTGAGGTCGGTGGGCGCCAGGGTCCTCGTGTCGGTGGCGGGCAACACCGCAGAGGAGTTCGGGGAGGTCACCGAACGGTTGGTGGCCAGCCCCGCCTACGACGCCGTGGTCGGAGTCGAGGTGAACATCTCGTGCCCCAACGTCGCCAACCGTGGCCTGGTGTTCGCGTGCGACCCGGTCGCCTCCGAACGGGTCGTGCGGATCGTGCGCAACCGGCTCCCCTCGGGCACACCACTCTTCGCGAAGCTGACGCCGGATGTCACGGACATCGTGCTCGTCGCGGAGGCTGCCCTGGCGGCCGGTGCCACCGGCCTCACGATGATCAACACCCTGCTCGGGATGGTCATCGACACCGACCGCCTGCGTCCCCAGCTGGCCGGTGTCACCGGGGGGCTGTCCGGTCCGGCCATCCGGCCGGTCGCCGTGCGGGCCATCTGGCAGGTGAGGCCGCCATGCGTGAGGAGCGGCTCCAGCGGGCGCCGATCATCGGGGTCGGGGGGGTGCGCACGGGACGGGACGCGCTCGAGCTGGTGGCCGCGGGCGCGTCGGCCGTGCAGGTCGGCACGTCGACCTTCAACGACCCGTCGGCCCCGAGGCGCGTCGTCGACGAGCTGGCAGCGGAGGTCTCGCGCCACGGCTTCGAGTGTTTCGCCGACGTCGTCGGCATCGCCCACGAGAGGATGGTTCGCCCATGACGACCCCGCCGACGACGGTCGAGCCCTTCGGCGCCCGGCTGCGCAGCGCGATGGACCACCTCGGCCCCTTCTGCCCGGGAATCGACCCGCACCCCGGCCTCCTCGCCCAGTGGGGGCTCGAGGACGGCGTCGACGGCCTCGAACGCTTCGCGATGGCCTGCGTCGAGGCCTTCGGAGGGGAGGTCGCCTGCGTCAAGCCCCAGTCCGCCTTCTTCGAGCGCTTCGGCTCGCGGGGGGTGGCGGTGCTCGAGCGGACCCTGGAGGGGCTGCGGGATGCCGGCACGCTCGCCCTCCTCGACGCCAAGCGCGGTGACATCGGCACGACGATGGCCGGGTACGCCCAGGCCTACCTGTCCGACGACTCGCCGGTCCGTGCCGACGCCGTGACCCTCAGCCCGTACCTCGGGTACGAGTCGCTGCGTCCGGCCCTGGACCTCGCGGCCGCCACGGGGCGCGGCACCTTCGTCCTCGCCCTCACCTCCAACCCGGAGGGGCCGAGCGTGCAGCACGCCGCCCGGGACGGGCGAACGGTCGCCGCCGGGGTGGTCGACGGCGTCACCGCCGACAACGCCTCCGCGCACCGTGCGGGCACGCTGGGCAGCGTCGGGATGGTCATCGGCGCCACCGTCGGGAGCGCCGTCGACGACCTCGGCCTGGACCTCGCGGCGTCTGCGGCGCCGCTGCTCGTGCCGGGTCTCGGCGCCCAGGGCGGCACACCTGACGGTGTGCGCGCAACGTTCGGCCGTGCCGTGGGGCAGGTGCTCGGCACGAGCAGCCGGGAGGTGCTCGGGGCCGGGCCGCGGGTGGCCGACCTGCGCGCCGCCGCCCGCCGGTCGGCCGAGGTCATGGCCGCGACGGCTCGCTGACCCCTGACGGCCCGGGTCGGCGGGGGTCGAGGTCGGTGGGCAGCGGTGCGGTCCGGATTCCCGGCCCGCCCGCGCCGCGCGGCTCCCGCGAAGGAGTGGCGCGATAGAGTCGCCGGACGTACCGCCGGACGTTGAGAAGCCAGCGCCCGCACGTCACGAAGGAACAGCCTGTGGCCCTGCCGCCGCTCACCCCAGAACAGCGCTCCGCAGCCTTGGAGAAGGCTGCCGCGTCGCGTCGAGAGCGTGCCGAGGTCAAGCACCGCCTCAAGCACGGGAGCATCTCCCTGCAGGACGTCATCGATGCGGGCCGGAGCAACGAGGTCATCGGCAAGATGCGCGTGTCGGCGCTGCTGGAGTCCCTGCCCGGCGTGGGCCGGGTGCGAGCCGCGCAGATCATGGAGGAGGTCGGCATCTCCGAGAGCCGCCGGGTCCGCGGGCTGGGACAGAACCAGCAGGCGGCGCTGATCGAGCGCTTCGGGCGGTCGTGACGCGTCGCTCGCGCCTCACCGTCCTCGCGGGGCCGACGGCCGTCGGCAAGGGGACCGTCGCGGCGTACGTTCGAGAGCACCACCCCGAGGTGTGGCTGTCCGTCTCGACCACGACCCGCCGACCCCGCCCGGGGGAGGTCGAGGGCGTCCACTACCACTTCGTCGACGATGAGCGGTTCGACGCCATGGTCCGCGATGGCGAGTTCCTGGAGTGGGCGGTCGTGCACGGCCGGGCGAAGTACGGGACCCCCCGCGCCGCGGTCGAGCGGGCGCTCGACGAGGGCCGGCTCGCGCTGCTCGAGATCGACCTCCAGGGCGCGCGCCAGGTGCGCCGGAGCATGCCCGATGCGCAGTTCGTCTTCCTGGCCCCACCGAGCTGGGACGAGCTGGTGCGCCGGCTCGTCGGCCGCGGGACGGAGAGCGAGGCCGAGCGCGAGGACCGGCTGGCCACCGCCCGGGTCGAACTGGCCGCCGTGACCGAGTTCGACGCGACCGTCGTCAACGACGACGTTCGTCGTGCCGCCGCGGACCTCGTATCATTGATGCGAACCCCCGCACCCGACGTGAAGCGAGACTGACGTGTCCGGAACGCTTGCCGACCCCATCGGCATCACCAACCCGCCCATCGACGAGCTGCTCGAGCGCGCCAACACCAAGTATGCGCTCGTGCTCTACTCCGCGAAGCGCGCGCGCCAGATCAACGCCTACTACTCCCAGCTCCAGGAGGGGCTGCTCGAGTACGTCGGCCCGCTGGTGGACTCCGAGGTGCACGAGAAGCCGCTGTCCATCGCGCTCCGTGAGATCAACGAGGGGCTGCTCACCGCCGAGCCCACGCGCGAGGACTGACGACGTGAAGGTCGTCCTCGGGGTCGCCGGGGGCATCGCGGCCTACAAGGCCTGCTCGCTCCTGCGCCTGCTCTCCGAGGCCGGCCACGACGTCACGGTCGTCCCGACGGCATCAGCACTGAACTTCGTCGGTGCGGCCACGTGGTCGGCCCTGTCGGGCAAGCCGGTGCACACCGACGTCTGGTCGGACATCACCGAGGTGCCCCACGTGCGGATCGGCCAGGAGGCCGACCTCGTCGTCGTCGCCCCCGCCACCGCCGACCTCCTGGCTCGGGCCGCCACCGGGCAGGCCGACGACCTGCTCACCAACGTGCTCCTCACGGCGCGCTGCCCGATCGTCGTGGCCCCGGCCATGCACACCGAGATGTACGAGCACCCCGCCACCCAGGCCAACATCTCGATCCTCAGTGAGCGGGGCGTCCACGTGGTCCCGCCGGCATCCGGTCGGCTCACCGGCCGCGACTCCGGGCCCGGGCGGCTGCCCGAGCCGGAGCAGCTCTTCGCCGTGTGCGAACGCGAGCTCGCGCGAACCCCTCCGGTGCTGGCGTCGGGCGCATCGGCGTCCGATGGCGGGTCGACGGACCCTCGCGCACGAGGTGGGGGGGGCCTGGCGGGCCGCCGGGTCGTCGTGACCGCCGGGGGAACTCGGGAGCCGCTGGACCCGGTCCGCTTCCTCGGCAACCGCTCGTCCGGGAAGCAGGGGTATGCCCTGGCCCGCGCCGCTGCAGCCCGCGGGGCCCAGGTCACCCTCGTCACGACGGCCTCGCTCGCCACGCCGCCCGGGGTGCACAGCGTCGAGGTCGAGACGGCTCTGGAGATGCAGGAGGCCGTGGGGGCCGCCGCCGAGGGCGCCGACGTCGTGGTCATGGCCGCAGCGGTCGCGGACTACCGCCCCGCTGACGTGGCCCCGCACAAGCTCAAGAAGTCGCACGGGACCGATGACGACGGGGTCGCCGACGAGTCCGCGCCGACCGTGGCCCTCGTGCGCAACCCGGACATCCTTGCCGGACTCGTGTCGGCGCGCACCGACGCCACGTCCCCGGTCATCGTGGGGTTCGCGGCCGAGACCGGCGATGACTCGGCATCGGTGCTCGAGCACGGGCGAGCCAAGCTGGCACGCAAGGGATGTGACCTGCTCGTCGTCAACGAGGTCGGGGTCGACACCACCTTCGGCAAGGACGACACGACGGTGCACGTCCTGCGGCGCGGCAGCGACGACGTCGTCGACATCGGCCCGGCATCCAAGGACCACGTCGCGGACGCCGTCTGGGACCTCGTCATCCCCCTCCTGTGATGACGACGTCTCGCGGGGAGAGCAGGAGCCCCGCCGCAGGCCCGTGACCCGATCGTGCTCGCGGGGGACCTATCCGGGAACACCCTGGCGCTCATAGAGTGCGTGCACGCGCACTCTGATGGGAGCACAGGATGAGGTCGAGCACGACACTGGTCGGCGGGGTCACCGTCGCGATACTGGCACTGGGGGCGGTGGGCGCAGGGGGCGCCGCTGCGGCCCCGGGGAAGCCCGGGAAGCCCAGGTACACCGCCGGAGCAGAGGGCGGCGGGGACCCGTACTTCCCCTACGCGGGCAACGGGGGCTACGACGTCCAGCACTACGACCTCGACCTCGACTACACGCCACCCGCACCATCGCCGGCTCCGTTGGAGGGCGAGCTCGAGGGCACGGCGACCATCGACCTGGTCGCCACGCAGGACCTCGACCGGTTCAACCTCGACCTCCGGGGCCTCGAGGTGCACGGCCTGAGCGTCGACGGCAAGCCCGCGACGTCCATCGCCCCTCCGGCACCGGGAGCCGAGGTGGAGGGGGCCGCGTACTGGCAGGTCCAGGACGACGAGGCTCGCGTCTGGGAGCTCACGGTGCAGCCGCGACCGAAGCTCAAGGCAGGTCGGCACGTGCAGGTCGTCATCGAGTACGGCGGCACGACCGGTCGCCCGGAGGACATCGAGGGGGCGCTCTACGGCTGGGTGACCACGCGCGACGGCGCACTCGTCGCCAACGAACCCGAAGGAGCGATGACCTGGTACCCGGTCAGCGACCACCAGACCGACAAGGCGTCGTACACCTTCGAGATCACGGTGCCGGAGGGCAAGACGGCTGTCGCGAACGGCCTGCCGGCCCGGGAGCCGGTGACGGCCGACGGCTCGACCACCTGGTACTGGGACGCCCCTGACCAGATGGCGAGCTACCTGGCGACCGCCTCGGTGGGCGACCTCGTGCAGCGTCCGACCCGGCAGTCGTCGAGTGGGGTGCCGATCCTCGACTTCGTGGACGCGGACCTCACGGCCTCGAACCTGACCACGACGAACTCGAGTCTCGCGCTCGAACCCGCCATGATCGACTTCTTCGAGTCGAAGTTCGGGCCGTACCCGTTCGTCGCCGCCGGATCGATCGTCGACGACGACAGCGTCGGCTACGCACTCGAGACCCAGACCCGCCCGGTGTACTCGCGGTCGGCGTCGCAGGGCACCGTCGCGCACGAGCTCGCCCACCAGTGGTTCGGCAACGCGGTGAGCCCGGAGCGCTGGGCGGACATCTGGCTCAACGAGGGCTGGGCGACCTACTCCACCTGGATGTGGACCGAGGAGCAGGGCGGCCGGAGCGCGCAGGAGAGCTACGACACCTGGTACGGGCCGGCCCGCACCGAGTCCTACTGGTCGCTGCAGATCGGTGATCCGGGACCGGACGGCATCTTCTCGAGCCAGGTCTACAACCGCGGCGCGGCGACGCTCCACGCGCTCCGCGTGCAGGTCGGCGACGATGCCTTCTTCGCCGGCGCACAGCTCTGGCTCTCGCGGTACGACGACTCCGCCGCCACCGCTGACGACTTCCAGGACGTGTTCGAGGAGGTCTCGGGGCAGGACCTCGACGTGTTCTTCCGGACCTGGCTGTTCGACCAGGTCAAGCCCCCGGGCACCTGGACCTCCTAGGCACCGTCGCCATCGGGCCGGACGCCGCGTGCATCCGGCCCGATGGTCGCTCCGCTGCCGCGCCTGCCCCCGTCGGTCACGTCGGCGCCTGACCCGAGTGCCGCCTCACCGCACCCCTGGCTCGGGGAACGCCGGTGTCAGTGGGGGGCGGGAGTGCTCTCGTCGTGCTCCTCGGACTCGGACTCGGCGTCGTGCTCGTCGGCCACGTCGTCCTGGGCCTCGTCGTCGGGCACGTCGGTCTCGTCGTGCTGCTCCGAGGTCACCTCGACCTCCTCGTGCTCGGCGTCCTCGGCGTCATCCGAGGAGTCGGCAGGCTCGAGGTCGACGTCGGCGAGCTTGGCCGCAGAGGCGCCTCCCAGCGTGCCGAGCATGCTCCGTACGTTGCTCAGCTGGGCGGTGATGCTGTCGCGTCGGGCCGTGGCTGCCGCGAGCTCGCGCTCGGAGTCCCGGCGAATCCTCTCCGCCTGCTCCTTCGCCGCACTCACCAGCCCGGCGGCCTCGGCCTTGGCCGCCTCGAGCCGGTTGGCCGCCTCGGTCGCGGCGTCCCGGCGGTCCTGCTCGGCCTCGCGGGCCAGCAGGTCGGCCCGCTCCTGGACCGCAGCCAGGGCCTGGTCCTGCTGGGCCATCTGCGCGGTGAACTCCGCCGAGGACTGCTCGCGACGCTCACCGAGCGTCAGCTCGAAGTCCCGCGCGGCGCTGGCGGCCTTGGCCTGCTGCTTCTCGAAGTACGCCTCGGCTTCCTCACGCCGTGCGGCCGCCTCGCGGGCGGCGTCGTCGATGATCGAGTCGGCCTCGGCCTTGGCCCGCGACAGCGTCTCGGCGGCGTCGGCGTCGGCCTGCGACCGCACCTCCTGGGCGTAGTCGTCCGCCGTGGTGCGGGTGTGCGTGGCCTCCTCCTGGGCGGCGAGCTTGAGCACCTCGGCCGCCTCCGCCGCGTCGCCGCGGATCTGGGTCGCCTCCTCGTCGGCGAGGGACAGCATCGTCGCGATCCGTTCGCCGAGGTCGGCGAAGGTGGGGTTGGAGGCCTTGCGGGCGTTCTCCTCGAGGTCGGCGACGACCCGCTCCTGCCGCTCGACCTCGGCCGCGAGGGCGTCGTGGGCCTGGCGGGTCTTGGTGAGCTCGACGGAGAGCTGAGCCGCCTCCTGGCGGGCGGCCTGCGTGTCCTGATCCGCGGCCGCGAGGCGACGGTCGACCTGGTCCGGGTCGTAGCCACGGAAGACGGTGGGGAACTCTGGCTGGTTCATCTGGGCTCCTGCTCAGGGGTTGGGTGGTCGATGGTCTCAGGGACGGCGAGGGCTTCGATGACTCCGCTGAGCTGCTCGAGCTGCTCGGTGATGGCGTCACGTCGGGCCGCCAGGGTGTGGACCTCGGCGCGGGCCCGCTCCACCGCGGACTGTGCCTCGGCCCGCACGGTGTCAGCCCGTTGCCGTGCGTCCTCGGACGCCCTCATGATCTCAGCCCGAGCCGCCCGGTGCTGCTCGTGGGCCTCGCGCTGCATCCGTTCGACGTCGTCGGCCGCGCGCCGGCGCACCTGCTGCGCGCCGTGCTCTGCCTCGGTCAGTCGCCGCTGGGCCCGTTCGGTGGTCTCGGTGGAGCGCTCGTTGGCGTGCCGGAGCAGGCGCTCCGACTCGCGTTCGGCAGCGTCCCGCGTCCGGCTCGCGTCCGCCCGTGCCTCGGCCAGCACGGACTCTGCCTGCGCGAGCATCCGCGCCGACGTCGACTCCGCCTCGGCCAGGCGGTCGTGACTCTTGGCCGTCGCGCTCGCCAGCAGCGTCTGGACCCGGTGGCGGTGGGTGCGCGCCCGCTCAGCCAGCTCCTGGTGGTGGGTGCGGGCGCGTTCCTCGGCCTCGGCCTCACTGCGGGCGAGGATCTCGCGCACGGTGCGCTGGGCCCAGACGAGGTGTGCGTCAGCGGTCCGCACCAGTTCCGCGGCCTCGGCCTCGGCCTCGCTCACCAGCCGTGCCGCGGTGTCTCGAGCATCCGTGAGGATGCCGTCGAGCCGGGCGCCGGCCTCCTCCTCGCGGGCCGTGATGTCGCCGAGACGGGCCGTCACCTGCTCCTGCGCAGCGGCCCGGTGCCCGGAGGCGTACTCCTCGGCCTCCCGGCGCAGCCGGCCCAGGTCGGCCGTTGTCGCCTCGCGCAGCGCGTCCAGCTCAGCGGTGTGGGTGTCGTGCTCGAGGGTCCAGCGGGCCTGGTGTGCTCGCTCCTCGTCCGCGACGCGTTCCATCGTTGCCTCGTGGGCGGTGTGCGACTCCGCGAGCAGGGACTCGGCCCTGGCCCTGGCGGCCGCCAGGGTCGCCTCGGCCTCCTCCTCGGCGATCGCGATGGCCTCGTCGCTCGCCTTGGTGGCCCGGCTGCGCAGCAGGGCCGCCTGGTCGGCCGCATCGGCGAGCATGATCTCGACCTCGGCCCGAGTCTCCTCGAGCGTGCGCTCGGAGTCCTCCCGGGCCACCGCGACGTTCGCCCGCAGCTCCTCGAGGTCGTGAGCGGCCGCAGAGGCCTCGGCCCGCAACCGCGTGGCCTCCTCGTGGGCCGCTCGCGCCTCGGCGCCGGCCTCGGCCCGCAGCTCGTCGGCCAGCCGTTGTGCGCGGGTCAGGAGGGACAGCGCCTCTTCCACGGGACCACCCGGTGCGTTGACACCCGGGTCGCCCGTCTCATCGGGTTGCACAGACCGCTCGGACACGGCGCCCATGATCGCAGACCAACATGGATACGGCAGACCGGCGGCCGTCGGGCCGGCGCGGACGAGTAGATTGGCCGGCGTCCCGAGCGGCCCCGCCCGCCTCGCCCAGCACGAAGGAGCCAGCGCGTGTCAGCACGCCTGTTCACGTCCGAGTCCGTCACCGAGGGCCACCCGGACAAGATCTGCGACCAGATCTCGGACTCGATCCTCGACTCCATGCTCTCCCAGGACCCCCACAGCCGGGTGGCCGTCGAGACCATGGTGACGACCGGACTGGTGCACGTGGCCGGCGAGGTGACCACCGAGGCCTACGTCGAGATCCCCAAGATCGTCCGCGACACCGTGCTGGGTATCGGCTACGACAGCTCGACCAAGGGTTTCGACGGTGCCTCCTGCGGTGTCGAGGTGTCGATCGGCCAGCAGAGCCCCGACATCGCCCAGGGTGTGGACACGGCGTTCGAGAGCCGGACCGGCGGTGTCGACCCCCTCGACAAGCAGGGAGCCGGCGACCAGGGACTGATGTTCGGGTACGCCTGCGACGACACCCTCGAGCTGATGCCGCTGCCGATCTTCCTCGCCCACCGGCTGGCCGAGCAGCTCACCGCGGTGCGCAAGAGCGGCGAGCTCTCCTACCTGCGGCCCGACGGCAAGACCCAGGTGACCATCGCCTACGACGGGGATCGCGCCGTCTCGCTCGACGCGGTCGTCGTCTCGACCCAGCACGCCGAGGACATCAGCCTCGGCGGGATGCTGGAGCCGGACGTGCGCGCCACCGTGATCGACCCCGTGCTCGCGCAGCTGGCCGATGCAGGCACCGACCTGCGCACCGACAGCTACCGCGCCTACATCAACCCCACCGGGAAGTTCGTCATCGGTGGTCCCATGGGAGACGCGGGTCTCACCGGCCGCAAGATCATCGTCGACACCTACGGAGGAATGGCCCGTCACGGTGGTGGTGCCTTCTCCGGCAAGGACCCGAGCAAGGTGGACCGCTCGGCGGCGTACGCGACCCGATGGGTGGCCAAGAACGTCGTGGCTGCCGGTCTGGCCCGGCGCTGCGAGGTGCAGGTCGCCTACGCGATCGGCAAGGCCCAGCCCGTGGGCCTGTACGTCGAGACCTTCGGCACCGAGAACGTCCCCGCCGAGCGGATCCAGAGAGCGATCCTCTCCGTCTTCGACCTCAGGCCCGGCGCGATCCTCGACGACCTCGACCTGCTCCGGCCCATCTACAAGCCGACCGCTGCGTACGGCCATTTCGGCCGCACCACCGCCGAGGGCGTCGACAAGCCTTTCACCTGGGAACGCACCGACCGGGTGGAGGCGCTGCAGCGGGCCGCCCGGAGCTGACCGTCTCCGGGCTCCGCTAGTTTCGGGCCATGAGCCGGGCGGATGAGACAGGGTCCTCGGGGCGCCTCGCCCTCGAGGCTCCCGCGCGACGACGCCCGCGCCGGCTCGCCTCGGACGACCCGACCACCGAGGAGCGCCCTGTCGCGATCGTGCAGGTCGACACCGGGCTCGCCCACCTCGACCGGCCGTTCGAGTACACCGTGCCCGAGTCGATGGCAGCGACAGCCGTTCCGGGCGCGCGAGTCAAGGTCCGCTTTGCGGGCCGCGACCTCAACGGATTCGTGCTGGAGCGGGCCTCGTCCGCCGAGCACCTCGGTCGCTTGTCACCGCTGCGACGCGTCGTCTCCCCCGAAGCGGTGCTCACGCCGAGCGTGCTCCGGGCGGCCCGCGACGTGGCGACCCGCTACGCCGGCACGCTCGGCGACGTGCTGCGCCTGGGCGTTCCGCCCCGCCACGCCACGGCCGAGAAGGCACTGGCGATGGACCCACCCGAGCACCACCCGCCTCTTCCCGAGCACTCCGGGCGGTCGTGGGAACCGTATGCCGCGGGGTCGGCCCTGTTGTCCCGGATCAGCAGGGGCGAGGCGCCGGGCGCGTCGGTGCTGGCGCTGCCATCCGTGCACGCCGCCGCCGACTGGCCCGCTCTCCTGGCGGATGCCGCTCGGGCCGCCGTCGAGGGCGGTCGCGGTGCGGTGCTCGTCGTGCCGGACCACCGGGACGTGGCCCGGGTCGAGGCCGCCCTGCTCCAGGCGCTGGGGCCCGGCCGCCACGTCCGGCTGACGGCCGACCAGGGCCCGCAGGCGCGCTACACGGCATACCTCAAGGCCCTGCGGGGCCACGTCCAGGTCGTCGTCGGCACCCGGGCCGCGGCGTTCGCACCCGTGCGCGACCTCGGGCTGGTGGTCTGGTGGGACGACGGTGACGACCTCCACGAGGAGCCGCGCGCCCCCTACCCCCACGTCCGCGACGTGCTGCTGGCTCGGGCTGCGCACGACGGCGCGGCTGTCGTGTCGGCGGGGTTCTCCCGCTCGGCGGCCGTGGCCGACCTGGTTGCCCGCCAGGTCCTCACCCCGGTCGAGGCGCCGCGGGCTGCGGTCCGGGCGGCGGTGCCTTCCGTGCGGGTCGCGGGCGAGGGCCGCGATACCGACCAGGACCCGACGGCAGGGGCGGCGCACCTCCCGACGCTGGCCTGGCGCACCGCCAAGGAGGGCCTCGCCCGGGGGCCGGTCCTCGTGCAGGTGCCGCGGCGGGGGTACCTCCCCTCGCTGTCCTGCCAGGACTGCCGCCGCCCGGCACGCTGCAGGACCTGCGCTGGGCCGCTCGGGCTCAGCGGACCCGGCAACCCTCCGGCGTGCCGCTGGTGCGGCCGGGCCGAGACGACCTTCCGTTGCCCGGCCTGCGAGGGGACACGACTGCGCTCCTCCGTCGTGGGCGCCCGACGCACCGCCGAGGAGCTCGGCCGCGCCTTTCCCGGCGTGCCCGTCGAACGGTCCGGTGCCGGCACCGTCCTGGACCGGGTCGGGCCCGGGCCCCGGCTCGTGGTGGCCACGCCGGGGGCCGAACCGGTCGCCGACGGTGGATATGCGGTGGCCCTCCTGCTCGATGCGTGGGCGCTGCTCGACAGGCCCACCCTCCCCGCGGGCGAGGAGTCACTCCGCCGTTGGCTGGGAGCGGCTTCCCTCGTGACCGCGGCCTCCGACGGCGGGCGGGTGGTGCTGGCAGGGGCGCCGCTGCACGCGACGGTGCCGGCGGTCGAGGCGCTCGTGCGCTGGGACCCGGGATGGTTCGCCGCCCGCGAGCTCGAGGAGCGCGAGGAGCTCAACCTCCCCCCGGCCGCCCGGGTGGCCACCGTCACCGGTCGCCGCGACCTCGTCGAGGCCGCTGTCGGCGAGCTGGGGCTCCCGTCCACCGCCGCCGTGCTCGGACCCCTGCCGCACCGGCCGACGAACCCCGGGGCGGGGGAGACATGGCGAGCTGTGGTCACCGTGCCTCGTGCTGACGGTCCGATCCTCACGAGGGAGCTCGCCGCGATGCGAGCCCGTGGGTCGGCCCGCAAGGAGGCGCACCCCGTCACCGTACGGGTCGACCCACCCGACCCCACGGGCTGAGCCCGCTCGTCCACCTAGACTTCCCGGCGTGAGCCCCACTCCCATCCGCCTTCCTCGGGTCCCGCGACCGGTGGCGCCGACCGGTCGGACGGCGTCGTTCGTGAGGGAGAAGGCCTGAGTGCGCCTCGTCCTCGCGGGCACCCCGTCGACCGCCGTGCCCTCACTCCTGGCCCTGATCGGCTCCTCGCACGACGTCGTGGCGGTCGTGACGCGCCCGGACGCCCGCAGCGGCCGCGGGCGTTCACTCGTGGCTTCGCCGGTCAAGGTCGCCGCCCAGGAGTACGGCATCGAGGTGCTCGACCCCGCTCACCCGCGGGACCCGGAGTTCCTCTCGCGGCTCACCGAGATCGCCCCCGACTGCTGCCCCGTCGTCGCGTACGGCGCCCTCGTCCCGCGGCCCGCACTGGACGTGCCGACCCACGGCTGGGTCAACCTGCACTTCTCGCTGCTCCCCGCCTGGCGCGGGGCCGCACCGGTGCAGCGAGCCCTCATGGCGGGCGACGACGTGACGGGGGCCTCGACGTTCCTCCTCGAGGAGGGGCTGGACACCGGCCCGGTGTTCGGCACGCTGACCGAGGTGGTCAGGGACGACGACACGGCAGGCTCCCTCCTCGATCGCCTCGCGCACGCCGGTGCCGGCCTGCTGCTCGCCACCATGGACGGCATCGAGGAGGGCGGGCTGGCTCCGGTTCCGCAGCCCCTCGACGGGGTCAGCCACGCACCGAAGCTCTCCACCGAGGAGGCGCGGGTGCGGTGGGCACTTCCCGCGCACGTCGTCGACCGGCACGTCCGCGGCTGCACCCCGTCCCCCGGAGCATGGACGACGTTCCGGGGCGAGCGCCTCAAGCTGGGACCTCCCCGGATGCCGTCGGCTGACCTTCCCGACGGACCCGCCCCGGCGCTGGGGCCCGGGGAGCTCCACGTCACCAAGCGCACCGTGCTCGTCGGCACCGCCTCGGGTCCCCTCGCCCTGGGAGAGGTGCGCCCCCACGGCAAGAACCCGATGGCCGCCGCCGACTGGGCGCGGGGAGTCCGGATCACCCCGGGGGAGCGGCTGGGCTGAGCGCGTCGCCTCCGGGTGAGGTCGATCTGCCCTACGGTTCCTGCATGGTTCGCGACTCAACCTCTGCCGTCCTGCGCCGAACGGTCCTCGAGCGGCAGAGGAGCGGGCGCATCCCCGGGGTGCACGCCAGCGTCGTCCGGCACGGTGAGCTGCTCTGGGAGGCCGGGATCGGGACCGCCGAGGTCGGCACCGAGCGGGAGCCCACCCGGGACGACCAGTTCCTCATCGCCTCGAACACCAAGACCTTCGTCGCGACGATGGTCATGCAGCTGCGCGACGAGGGCCGCCTGCGCCTCGACGACACCCTCGCGGAGCACCTGCCCGGGCTCCGTCAGCCCCTGACCATCCGCGACGCGCTCTCCCACCTCAGTGGCCTGCAGCGCGAGCCCGTGGGCGATGTCTGGGTCACGCTCACCCACCCGGACGAGGACACGCTGCTGCGTGAGGCCGACGACGCGGCGATGCTCCTCCCGGCAGGGGAGCAGTGGCACTACTCGAACCTCGCCTTCGCCCTCCTCGGGCAGGTCGTCGGTCGGCTCGACGCGCGGCCGTGGCACGAGTCGCTGCGCGTCCGCCTCCTGGAGCCGCTCGGCCTCGCCCGCACGAGCGTGGGCTTCGACGGCGGCCCTCACGTGCAGGGGTACTACGTCGGGCCGTGGGACGACGTCCCGCGTCCCGAGCCGGTCATCGACCTCGGGGCCACCGGACCGGCCGGCGCCCTGGCCTCCACCGCCGAGGACCTCGCCCGGTGGACCGCCTTCGTCGCGGACCCCGACCCCGCCGTGCTCGACCCGGCGACGATGGATGAGATGACGCGGCCACGGGCCTTCGTCGACGCCGACGGCTGGCAGATGGGGATGGGGCTCGGGTTCTTCCTCCACCGCTCGCCCGGGGGGCGGGTGCTCGCCGGGCACACCGGCGGGATGCCCGGCCACATCACCGGGGTGTTCACCGACCGCTCCACGGGTACCGCGGCCGTGGTGCTCATGAACTCCACCGACCCGGGTGACCCGGCCGGCTTCGCGGCCGCGCTCGTCGACGTCGTCCTCGACCGGGACCCGCCGGAGCCCGACCCGTGGCGGCCCGGCTCGGCGGTTCCCGACGACCTCCGGCCGCTGCTGGGGCGGTGGTACTCCGAGGGCCGGCCGTGGGACTTCTCCGTGCGCCACGAGGTGCTGGAGGTCCGGGCGCCGACCTGGCCCGCCACACGGGACTCGTGGCAGTTCGAGCGGGTCGACGGGGGGCTTCTCCGCACGACGTCCGGGGCCGAGCGGCACGAACCGCTGCAGGTGCTCCGCGGGGCCGACGGGCAGGTCACGTCCCTGCGCTGGGCCACGTACCGGATGACCCGGGAGCCGCTCGCGTTCGGTGAGGACCCGACGTCGGACTGAGCCCGTCGGGCCCACGCGGCCGTGCGGGGAGGGGCAGGGGTCGGACCCGGTAGCCTCCGGGGGTGCCCGACCGACCCCGGAAACCCCAGGACCGCGGACCTCGTCGTCGCTCCGCGACGGCTCCCTCGGAGCGGACCCGCGGGGCCGAGCCCACGCGGTTCGCGGCGTACAGCCTGATGCGCGCCGTCTCGGAGGGGGCCTACGCCAACCTCGAGATGCCGACGATCCTCCGGCGTCGCCGCCTGGAGGGCCGTGACGCAGCCTTCGCCACCGAGCTCGCCTTCGGGACGATCCGCTGGCAGGGCTTCTACGACGCGGTCATCGCCTCGGCCGCGGACCGGCCGGTGGGGAAGATCGACCCCAAGGTGCTCGACGTGCTCCGACTCGGAGCCCACCAGGTCCTGGGGATGCGGGTCGCCGGGCACGCCGCCGTCGACCAGACCGTGGGCCTGGCCCGCACGGTCGCCGGCCAGGGAGCCGGCGGGTTCGCCAACGCCGTGCTCCGTCGGGTCACGGAGCGATCAGCCCCGGAGTGGTGCGACCTCGTCGCACCGGTGGATGGAGGTGCCGCAGCCCTCGCCGTCCGGCACTCGCACCCCGAGTGGGTCGTGGCGGCCCTGCGGGCCGCACTCCTCGGCCACGGACGCGCCACGGCCGACACCATCGGCAGCGAGCTCGACGCGCTGCTCGAGACCGACAACGAGGCACCACGAGTGCACCTCGTCGCGCGACCCGGCCTCTGCTCGGTCGACGAGCTCGTGGCGGGGGTCGACGCAGAACCCAGCGCGACGTCACCCCTCGGTGCGGTGCTGCTCTCCGGTGACCCCGGACGCATCGCCGCCGTGCGGGACGGACGCGCCGCTGTGCAGGACGAGGGGTCGCAGCTGGTCGCCCTCGCCCTGGCCCGCGCCGAGGTCTCCCCCGACGCCCCGGACCGCTGGCTCGACCTGTGCGCAGGGCCCGGTGGCAAGGCCGGGGTGCTCGGTGCACTGGCGGTCACGTCCGGAGCGGACCTCACCGCGGTCGAGGTCTCACCCCACCGCGCGGAGCTCGTGCGATCCACCCTCGGCGCCCTGACCCGGTTCGCCGACCAGCACGGCCGACGGGTCGAGGTGCGCACCGCCGACGGCCGTGAGGTCGGCAGTGACGAACCGGCGGCATACGGCCGGGCCCTCGTCGACGCGCCGTGCACCGGACTCGGGGCGCTCCGCCGACGGCCCGAGGCGCGCTGGCGCCGGGAGCCGACCGACATCGCGGCGCTCGGGCCGCTCCAGCGCGCACTGCTCACCTCGGCCCTCGACTCCGTCGCTCCCGGCGGTGTCGTCGCCTACGCCACGTGCAGCCCACACCTCGCCGAGACCCGCTTCGTCGTCGGCGACGTGCTCAAGAAGCGTCCCGACGTCGAGGTCGTCGACGCCCGCCCGTTGTTCACCGACAGCTCCGGCGAGGTGCTCCGCGACCTCGGCGAGGGGCCCTACGTCCAGCTGTGGCCCCACGTGCACGGCACCGACGCGATGTTCTTCGCCTTGTTGCGTCGTCGCTAGGCTCTTGGTCGTGCAGATCTCACCGTCGATCCTGGCCGCGGACTTCGCCAACCTCGAGCGCGAGCTCGGGAGTATCGCCAACGCCGACTGGGCCCACGTCGACGTCATGGACAACCACTTCGTCCCGAACCTCACCCTGGGGCTCCCGGTGGTGGAGGCGCTCGTCGCCGTCTCGCCGATCCCCGTGGACTGCCACCTCATGATCGAGGACCCCGACCGGTGGGCACCCGGCTACGCCGAGGCGGGAGCCCGCTCGGTCACCTTCCACGTCGAGGCGGTGCGCGACCCGGTGGCCACGGCCCGGGCGATCCGCGCGGCAGGGGCGCGCGCGGCCCTCGCGGTCAAGCCCGGCACCGACTTCGCCCCCTACGCCGACCTGCTCCCCGAGGTCGACATGGTGCTCGTGATGACCGTCGAGCCGGGGTTCGGCGGCCAGTCGTTCATGGCCGACCAGATGCCCAAGGTGCGTCAGGTCCGCGAGGCGGTGCGCCGCCACGGCGGCGACGTGTGGATCCAGGTCGACGGGGGAGTGTCCGCCGACACCATCGAGCAGTGCGCGAAGGCCGGCGCCGACGTCTTCGTCGCGGGCTCAGCGGTGTACGGGGCGCAGTCGGCGGCCACGGCGGTCGACGAGCTGCGCGAGCTGGCGCTGCGACACGCACACCCATGACCTCCCTCGTCACACGCCTGGACGGGTCGCCCTATGCCGTGGACCTCACCCTCGGCGAGGGACTGGCCCCGGGCGAGGTGCTCGAGGGCGTCGAGTTCGAGGCGTGCCGATTCGACCGTGCGGCGCTCGAGGGCGCGGTGCTGAGGGACTGCACGTTCACCGACTGCGTGTTCTCGGGGTGCAACCTCAACCGCATCGACCTCGGGGGCTCGCGGTTCAGCGACAGCACCTTCGAGGACTGCACCGCGCTCGCCGTCACGTGGTCGCGGGCCGGGACGGCGTCGCTGTCGACGCGCCCGTGGGACATGCTGCGCTGCCGGCTCGACCTGGCGTCGTTCCAGGAGGCCTCGATCGCCGGCTCCCGCTTCGTCGCCTGCTCGCTGCGAGAGGCCGACTTCGGCGGCGCCGACGCGGCGGGCGTGGAGTTCACCGGGTGCGACCTCTGGGGCGCAGTGTTCGTCGGCACCGACCTGCGCGGTGCGAGCCTGGTCGACGCGTCCGGATACGCATTCGACCCCGCGCAGAACCGGGTGGCGGGGCTGCGCGTCGACGCCGCCTCCGCCGGAGGTCTGCTCACCGCGATGGGCATCGTCGTCGGGTAGCCGGCCCGCGTCTTCCGCGAGTCGGCCACCCGCACCTCCGGGCCCCTCGGCCTCAGACGTCGGCGGGGCACGCCTCGAGGTGGGTGGACGTCACCCTCTCATGCGGTTGACTGGTCGCATGAGTGCGTGTTGTGGACCATCTCGCCCCGAAGCCTCGACGCCGGGCGACGGGGGCGCTCGGGGTGCGGGTGCCGCGTCCACGACCGAGGAGGCCGTGGCCCTCGATCTCGTCCCGGTGCCGGGCGGAACCTTCACGATGGGCACCGACGACCCGCGCGGCTATCCGGCCGACGGTGAGGGCCCACCCCACAGGGTGGACGTCGGTCCCTTCTCGATGGGTCGGTGCGCCGTCACCAACGACGAGTTCGAAGCCTTCGTGTCAGCGACCGGGCATCTCTCCACCGCAGAGCAGTTCGGCAACTCGTTCGTCTTCGCCGGGCTGCTGCCCGATGACTTCCCCGACACCAGGGGAGTGGCGGCGACCCCGTGGTGGCGCGAGGTCATCGGCGCTGACTGGCGCCACCCCGAGGGTCCGCACAGCGACCTCAGCGGACGGGGCGACCACCCCGTCGTGCACGTGAGCTGGCTCGACGCGACCGCCTACTGCTCCTGGAGCGGCACCCGGCTGCCCACCGAGGCCGAGTGGGAGCGGGCCGCCCGCGGGCTGCTCGACGGGTCGCACTACCCCTGGGGGGAGGAGCGCGAGCCCGGCGGCGAGCACCGGATGAACGTCTACCAGGGACGCTTCCCCCAGCACGACACCGGCGAGGACGGCTGGGTGGGAACGGCCCCCGTCGGCTCCTACCCGGCCAACGGCCTCGGCCTGCGGGAGATGACGGGCAACGTGTGGGAGTGGTGTTCCGACTGGTTCGACCCCACCTACTACGGTCGGTCTCCGCGGACGGATCCGCGGGGTCCGGCCTCCGGGCAGGGTCGCGTCATGCGCGGCGGGTCGTACCTGTGCCATGAGAGCTACTGCTGGCGCTACCGGGTCGACTCGCGCAGCTCCAACACCCCAGACAGCACCACGGGCAACCTCGGCTTCAGGGTCGTGCGCGGGTAGCCGCGGGGGCAGCGATCTCGAGCATCGCGACGGACTGGTACTCCTGCCACATCGGGTCGTCCGTCGCGGGCAGCTGGGGCCGTCGTGCCACGAACCCGTCGGCACCGACCTCGGCCGGCACCCCACCGGCACATGGCACCTCCGCGGTGCCGGAACCTCCTCGATGTCCAGCCACGCGTACGAGCCGCGCGCCGCGTCGGTCCACCGAGTCGCGCCGGCTGGGAGGATGCCCGTCGTGATGCCCAGACCCTGGCCGATGACCGTCGGCGACCTGACCCTGCGCGAGGCTGCGGCGGAGGACCTCGGGCCGCTCCTGGCCCTGCGCAACGACCCCGAGGTCAACCGGTTCATGATCGGAACCTCGGTCGACCCCGAGGACTTCCGCCGGGAGTGGCTGGCCGTGCCGACGAGCGAGACCGACCACTCCTGCGTCGCCGAGGTGGGCGGAGTGCTCACGGCTGCCTTCGACCACCTGGGGCTGCGCCGGGCGACCGCTGGGTGCAACGCCGACAACCCGGCATCCGTTCGGGTGCTCGAGAAGAACGGGATGCGGCGCGAGCAGCATGGCATCGAGGACTCGTGGCACGCCGACCTCGGCTGGGTCGACGGCTACCGGTACGCGATCCTCGCCCGGGAGTGGCACACGCCGCGCACCGGCCGGCCGGCGGCGGGATGAGGAGCTGTTCACGGCAGGGGGGCCGACGCTGCGACCCCACCTGCGGCACGGGGACACGTGCACCGACCCACGAGCACGGTCCTGATCCAGCGTGCCGCCCCGTCCGCGATGACCACCCGCCCGCCTCGACGGCGCGGGGCGCGCCAGCGGCAGCTGCTGGACGACGAGCCCGGAACAGCCTGGCGCTGACACACCATCAACCGTTTGGCTGACGGCCCATCGGCCGATCGCCCGGAAAGCGGCCCGAACTCTTGACCACCACCCACCCCAGCGGGACGCTGCTAGCGAGGGGATGTGGAGTGTTGGTAGCAGGGGTCATGGCGACACCAGAGGGGGGTCGTCGGCTGATGACGTCGTGCCCGCTCGCCGCCACGGGCCCCCTTGTGCTGGTCCCCACCCACGCGACGGGGTAGGTGGTCGCACCTTCGCCTGAACGTCGTGTCGGAGCCCCGTGGGAGAGAATGATGGACACCAAGTCGACCGAGAGCGCCGGCGACGCACCCCTTGTCGGACGGCGCACCACGCTTCGGGCTGCAGGCGCCGGATTCGGACTCTGGTTCCTCACCTCGACGAACGGACGGAGCATGGCGGTCGAGGCCCCGGCCCCCTCGGCGTTGGGAATGGCCTCGCCGAGCAGCCTCGATCCACACGACATCCCCAAGTACCAGACCCCGATGCTCATTCCACCGGTCATGCCGAAGGCCGGCCGGGTCAAGGTGCGTCGCGGACCGGACGGGGCCTACTACGAGATCTCGATGCGGCAGTTCTCCCAGCAGATCCTTCCCGCGTCGATGCCGGCGACGACGATCTGGGGCTACGGGGCGGTGAAAGCCAGGTGGCGACGAGATCTGTTGATCCACCACGCGCCCTCCTTCACGATCGAGGCCGTGGCCAACACCCCGGTGCGGGTGAAGTGGATCAACGACCTCATGGACGGCCGCCGCCAGTACCTGCCGCACCTGCTCCCCGTGGACTCCACGTTGCACTGGGCGAACCCGGCTGGGGGAGAGGCCGGCCGGGACAAGCGCCCCGACTACACAGGACAGCCGACCCCGGGTCCGTACACGGGTCCGGTGCCCATGGTGCCGCACGTCCACGGTGCCGTCGGGGTCGGTGACGAGAGCGACGGGTACACCGAGGCGTGGTACCTCCCGGATGCCCGGAACATCCCACGTGGGTTTGCCACGGTGGGGACCTGGTACGACTTCTTCGCCAACAAGGCGAGGCGGACCTTTGGCGAGAGGTGGAGGAGGGGCTTCGCGACGTGCCAGTACCCGAACGCCGACCGCGCCTCCACCAACTGGTACCACGACCACGCCCTGGGCCTGACCCGGCTCAACGTCTATGCCGGACCCGTCGGCTTCTTCATCATCCGCGGCGGTCCCGACGACGTGGTGCTGGACCGTCAGGACGGCGGCAAGGCCGTGCTGCCCGGGCCAGCACCCGAGGAGAACGACACGTTCCCGACCACCAAGGTGTACCGCGAGATCCCGATCGCGATCCAGGACCGCTCCTTCAACGCGGACGGCTCGTTGTTCTACCCGGACACCCGCGCCTACTTCGACGAGGTCGTCGCGCCGCTCATCCCGGAGGGGGAGTTCTCGCCGATCTGGAACCCCGAGTTCTTCGGCAACACGTTGATGATCAACGGCAACACCTGGCCGTTCCAGAAGGTGGAGCAGGGGCGCTACCGGTTCCGGTTCCTCAACGGGTGCCAGTCACGGTTCCTCATCCTCGACTTCAGCGAGATCCCGGATGTCGAGGTGTGGGCCATCGGCAACGAGGGGGGGTTCCTCTCAGAACCCGTCAACCTCACCGACACCAACGACAGCCGCCTGCTGCTGGCCCCGGCCGAGCGAGCGGACCTCATCGTCGACTTCACGAACGTGCCTGCGGGCCACCACGTGTTGCGCAACATCGGCCCGGACGAACCGTTCGGGGGCGGAACACCCGGTGACGACTTCGGCACCGCGGACCCGGATACCACGGGCCAGGTCATGCAGTTCCGGGTCGTGCCGAGAACGTCGCCCGACCCGACGACGCCCCCACGACACCTGCAGCTCCCTGAGATCCCCCCACTACCCACGCCGACCGTCACCCGTCAGGTGGCACTCATCGAGGCTGCTGCCGAAGGGTTCACTGCCTCCGATGAGGAGACGGAGGGGCCTGTTGGGGCACTGCTCGGGACCGTCACGGACGGCGTCTGGGCGGCGCGCATGTGGCACGACGAGGTCACCGAGAACCCTGCGGTCGGCGGCGTCGAGATGTGGGAGATCTACAACACCACCGAGGACGCGCACCCGATCCACATCCACCTCGTCGCCTTCGAGGTCGTGAACCGCCAGGGGATCGCCGTCGACGACGGCGAGGTGGAGGAGCCGATCGAGCTGGATGGCCCCGTCATCCCCCCCGAGTCCTGGGAGACCGGGGTGAAGGACACCGTCATCGCCTACCCGGGGCAGGTCACCCGGGTGCGGATGCGGTTCGACACGGCAGGACAGTACGTCTGGCACTGCCACATCCTCGAACACGAGGACAACGAGATGATGCGACCCTTCCGCGTCGGTCCACCCCAGCCCGGGCAACCGACCTAGCCCGCACGGGGCCGAGGCTCACCCACGCTTCAGGCAGGTGGTGAGCGCCATGAGGACGACCCGGTGTGCGGGCCGCCCGGAAGGGCCCCGACGAGCACTGTGCCCGGGAACGACACGCGCTGCGCACCGGCAGGGTGAGGAGCGGCACAGCGCAGGGGGGCGACGCTGGGACACACCTGCGGCATACTGGCGGGGAAACGTGCTCCGGGGTCGGTGCAATTCCGAACCGGTGGTGACAGTCCACGACCCGGCCGCAGCCAGCGGCCGGTTGACCCGGTGAAACTCCGGGACCGACGGTGAGAGTCCGGATGGTAGGAAGCACGTGTCGGCCAGGCCCTCGGGCCTTGTCGGCGGTCGTCGCGGCGGCGCACCTCGTGGTGTGTCCTGCTCGACCATCCGCCCGGAGCCCGGACGCAGCACCGTCTCGAGGCACGAGGGCAGGACATGGACGAGGGCACCACGCTGATGCAGCGGGCGCTCGATGCTGCGCGCCTCGGCCCCGAGGCCGACCCCAACCCCCGGGTCGGCTGCGTCATCACCGCCCCGGCCGGTGAGGTCGTCGGGGTCGGACACCACCGCGGCGCCGGCACGCCGCACGCCGAGGTCGAGGCGCTTGCCGCGGCCGGTGACGAGGCGCGCGGCGGCACGGCGTACGTCACCCTCGAGCCCTGCTCCCACACCGGTCGCACGGGTCCCTGCACGGAGGCGTTGCTCGAGGCCGGCGTCACGTCGGTCGTGTATGCCGTCGCCGACCCTGACCCGGTCGCGAGCGGCGGTGCGGCGTGGCTCGCCGAGCACGGCGTGGCCGTGTCCGCGGGGGTGCTGGCCGCAGCGGCGGAGGAGCTCAATGCCACCTGGCTGCACCTGCGGCGCGCCGGCCGGCCGTGGGTCACCTGGAAGGGCGCGGCCACCCTCGACGGGCACACGGCCGCGGTCGACGGGACGAGCCGCTGGATCACCGGTGCAGCCGCCCGCGCTGACGTGCACGCACTGCGCGCACGCTGCGGAGCGGTCGTCGTCGGCACCGGCACGGCCCTCGCCGACGACCCGAGGCTGACGGCTCGCGCCGTCGACGGGTCCGCACTGGAGCGACAGCCGCTGCCCGTCGTCGTCGGCCACCGCGACCTTCCCGCCGGGTCCGCGCTCGGCGACGACAGCGCCCCGACACTGCACCTGCGCACCCACGACCCGGCGGAGGTGCTGGCCGCACTCTCCGAACGCGGGGTGCACCACGTCCTCCTCGAGGGGGGAGCGACGCTGGCGGCAGCCTTCCTGCGCGCCGACCTCGTCGACGAGGTCGTGGTCTACCTCGCCCCGGCCCTGCTCGGCTCCGGCGCCCCGCTCGTCGGGGACCTCGGCGCGACGACCATCACGGACACCCTCCGGCTCCGACCCCGCGACGTCACCGTCCTCGGCGAGGACGTCCGGATCACCGCACACCTCGGCACCAGGAGCTGACCAACGTGTTCACCGGCATCGTCGAAGAGCTCGGCACCGTCACGGCGCTCGAGCGCGCCACCGACTCGGCACGGCTCACCATCCACGGCCCGGTCGTGACCGAGGACGCCACCCACGGTGCGTCGATCTCGGTGAACGGCGTGTGCCTCACCGTCGTGACCCACGGCGACGGAGCCTTCACCGTCGACGTCATGCAGGAGACGCTCGACCGCTCCAGCCTGGGTGCCCTGCACCCGGGGGGCCGGGTGAACCTGGAGCGGGCGATGTCCGCGTCCGACCGCTTCGGTGGCCACGTCGTGCAGGGCCACGTCGACGGCACCGGCACGATCACGAGCCGTTCACCGGGGGAGCGGTGGGAGGTCGTGCGGTTCACGCTGCCCCCGGAGCTGTCGGCCTACGTCGTCGAGAAGGGGTCGATCACCGTCGACGGGGTGAGCCTCACCGTCGTCGACGTCACGGACGACGGGTTCTCCGTGTCGCTGATCCCCACGACCCTCGACCTCACCACGCTGGGGCGCAAGGGCGTCGGGGACCCGGTGAACCTCGAGGTGGACGTGCTGGCCAAGTACGTCGAGCGGCTCCTCGCGGCCCGCTTCGCCACGAAGAAGACGCCATGAGCTTCGCGAGCATCCCTGACGCGCTGGTCGCCCTGCGCGCGGGCCGGCCGGTGCTGGTCCTCGACGACGAGGACCGCGAGAACGAGGGCGACGTCATCCTCGCCGCCGAGACCCTCACCGACGAGTGGCTGGCGTGGACCATCCGGCACACCTCGGGCTACATCTGCGCCCCGCTCACCGAGGCGGCGGCCGACCGGCTCGGGCTCCCGCTCATGGTGAAGGACAACGCCGACCCCCTGCGCACGGCGTACACCGTCACCGTCGACGCCGCCTCCGGGGTCACGACCGGCATCTCCGCCGCGGACCGGGCGCGCACGATCCGCACCCTCGCCGACCCCCGGGCCTCGGCCAGTGACCTCATCCGGCCCGGCCACGTCGTTCCGCTCAGGGCGCGCCACGGCGGTGTGCTCATCCGGGCCGGGCACACCGAGGCGGCCGTCGACCTGTGCCGGCTGGCCGGCCTCGCGCCGGTCGGGGCCATCGGCGAGATCGTCGAGGACGACGGCAGGATGACCCGCACCGAGGGGGTGCTCGAGCTCGGGGAGACGACCGGGCTGCCGGTCATCACCATCGCCTCGCTCGTGGCCTGGAGACAGCGCCACGACCGGGTCGAGCGGATCGCCCAGACCGTTCTCCCCACGGAGCACGGCACGTTCACGACGATCGCCTACCGCGACGTCGTCTCGGGGGTCGAGCACCTCGCGCTGGTCAGTCCCCGCGGGCTGCCCGAGGAGGAGCCGCTGGTGCGGATCCACTCCGAGTGCCTGACCGGGGACGTCTTCGGCTCGCAACGCTGCGACTGCGGGCCACAGCTGCAGCGCTCCCTGCAGCGGGTGGCCGAGGAGGGCGGTGTCGTCGTCTACGTCCGCGGCCACGAGGGGCGCGGCGTGGGGCTCGGGGCGAAGCTTCGCGCCTACGAGCTCCAGGACCGCGGACGGGACACGGTCGACGCCCAGGTCGAGCTCGGCCTGCCGATCGACGCGCGGGAGTACGCGGCGGGGGCTGCCGTCCTCGTCGACCTCGGGGTGACGTCCGTCCGGCTCCTCACGAACAACCCGGCCAAGGTGGCGGCCCTGCGCGAGCACGGTCTCGAGGTGCCCGTGGTCGAGCCGTTGCGCATCGCGCCGGTCCCCTCGAACGCCTCCTACCTGCGCACCAAGCGCGACCGGTTGGGGCACGACCTTGATGCCGACGACAGCCCGGTGGGGGCGACCGGAACAGCGGCGACGGACGAAAGGACCAGCCGATCATGAGCGGACACGGAGCCCCACGGGTCGAGGCGGACGGTCGGGGCCTGCGGGTCGCGGTCGTGGCGGCCTCCTGGCACGTCGAGGTGATGGACGGCCTGGTGGACGGCGCGATGCGGGGCCTGGCCGACTGCGGCATCGACGAGCCCGCCGTCGTGCGGGTTCCCGGCACGGTCGAGCTGACGGTCGCCTGTGCGCGCCTGGCGCCGACCCACGATGCCCTCGTGGCCCTGGGTGTCGTCGTGCGCGGGGGTACCCCCCACTTCGAGTACGTCTGCCAGGGAGTGACCTTCGGTCTCACCCAGGTGGCTGTCTCGACGGGGGTCCCCGTCGGGTTCGGTGTGCTCACCTGCGACACCACCGAGCAGGCGCTGGACCGGGCGGGCCTGCCGGGGTCGTCCGAGGACAAGGGTCATGAGGCGGCCACGGCCGCGGTCGCCACGGCGGTCGCCCTGCGGGACCTCACCGGGGACCGGCGGTGACCTGGCTGCGCGAGGGATTGGCCTGGATCCAGGGAGAGTCCGTCTCGGTCGCCGGTCATCCGCTGCCGTGGATCGAGATCTTCGGAAACGCCTTCGGCTTCGCCTCCGCGATCCTCGGGATGCGGCGCAAGGTCTGGGCGTGGCCGATCGGGATCGTCGGCAACCTCCTGCTGTTCCTCATCTTCGTCTCGGCGACGTTCGAGGCCGATGCCCGGACCCCGCTGTTCGGTCAGGCCGGGCGCCAGGTCTTCTTCATCATCACGAGCCTGTACGGCTGGTGGCGCTGGCAGGAGCACAAGAAGGCACGGATCGCCGCGGGCGCCCCGTCCGACACCCCCGCCATCACCCCACGCTGGGCCACCGGCGCCGAGCGTCTCGGCTACCTGCTGGCCTGGTTCGGCCTGGTGCTCGTGGCCCAGTGGGCTCTCGCCGGCATCGGGGCGGCCTGGCCGGCTCCCCGCTGGTACTTCTGGTTCGACGCGTGGATCCTCGTCGGGTCGATGATGGCGACGTACGCGATGGCCCGGGGGTGGAACGACTTCTGGCTCATGTGGATCGCCGTCGACGTCGTCGGGGTGCCGCTGCTCTGGCACAGCGGCTACTACCCGACGGCGGTCCTGTACGCCGTCTACGGCGGCCTGGTCCTCTACGGGTTCACCGTGTGGTTGCGAGCCTCACGAGCCGAGGCCCCCGACGACGAGGTCGAGGCACTGGAGGCAGTGGCCAACCGCTGACCCGCGCCCCCGTACCCTTGTCCCTCGTGAAGACCTTCGAGGACCTCTATGCGGAACTGGCCGACAGGGCCAGCACCCGACCCGAGGGATCAGGCACCGTCGCAGCCCTCGATGCGGGCGTGCACTCCATCGGCAAGAAGATCGTCGAGGAGGCCGCCGAGGTGTGGATGGCGGCCGAGCACGAGGGTCGTGAGCGCACGGCCGTGGAGGTCAGCCAGCTGATCTACCACCTCCAGGTGCTCATGCTCGCCTGCGACCTCACTCCCGACGACGTCTACCGCCACCTCTGAGGACACCTCACCCATGCTTCGTATCGCCGTCCCCAACAAGGGGTCACTCGCCGAGCCGGCCGGAGCAATGCTCCGGGAAGCGGGCTACCGCGTTCGTCGTGACCCCAAGGAGCTCATCGTCACCGACGCCGACAACGGGGTCGAGCTCTTCTACCTGCGCCCCCGCGACATCGCCGTCTACGTCGGGTCCGGCACCGTCGACTGCGGCGTCACCGGCCGTGACCTCCTGCTCGACTCCGACTCCGCGGCCGTGGAGGTGATGGAGCTGGGGTTCGGTGGGTCGACCTTCCGGTATGCCGCCCGCCCCGGCACCGCGTCGGCACTCGCCGACGTCGCCGACCGCCGGGTGGCCACGAGCTACGCGGGGCTGGTCGAGAAGCACCTCGCGGACCACGGCATCCGGGCCGAGGTGGTCCGCCTCGACGGCGCGGTCGAGACGGCCATCACCCTCGGTGTGGCCGACGTCATCGCCGACGTCGTCGAGACGGGAGCCACGCTGCGCTCGCAGGGCCTGGAGGTCTTCGGTGCGCCGATCCTGCGCAGCGAGGCGGTGCTCGTGCGCCGGGAGGGCAGCGAGGAGACGGCAGGCATCGAGGTTCTGCGTCGGCGTCTGCTGGGGGTGATCACCGCGCGGCACTACGTCATGCTCGACTACGACGTGCCCGGTGAGCTGGTCGACCGGGCGTGCTCGATCACTCCGGGACTGGAGTCGCCGACGGTGTCGCACCTGCAGAACAGGGACTGGTGCGCCGTGCGGGCGATGGTTCCGCGGGCGACGACGAACGCGGTGATGGACCAGCTCTACGACCTCGGTGCGCGAGCGATCCTCGTGACCGACATCTCCGCCTGCCGCCTGTGAGCGGCTCCGTGGCTGCCCAGGACCTGCCGTTCAAGCCGGTCCGTGGTCGCGTCGTGCCCCTCGTGATGGGCGCGCTCGCCGTCCTGATCTGCGCGGTGGTCGCGGTCGGCATGGGGGCGATCGGGACGTGGGGGCCGGGGGACCAGCTGGCCCTCGTCGGCTTGGGTGTCCTCATCGCGGCGTTCCTCTTCCGCTACGCCAGCATCCGTGCGGTTCCGACCGGGGAGGGCCTGGTCGTGCGCAACCTCATGCTCACCCGCACCCTGGTGTGGGACGAGATCATGGAGGTGCGCTTCCCCGACGGCGACCCGTGGGTGAGTCTCGAGCTCGACGACACCGACGTACTGGCCGTCATGGCCATCCAGCGGGTCGACGGGGAACGGGGGAGGGCCGAGGCGCAGCGGCTCGCCGCCCTCGTCCGCCGGCACCAGGCCCGGGGCTGACGGGGGGCTTGACGGCACCCATAGGTCCTGACTTATCATAAGTCATGGCTAATGTGATGGGTGCCCAAGGGGCACGGCCGGATGTCGCGGGGATCTTGGACGCGCTGGGTGACCCGACCCGGCGCGCCGTCCTCGAGGTTCTCAGGGGCGGGGAGCGCAGCGTGCGGGAGGTCACCGATGCCATCGGTGTCTCGCAACCCGCGGTCTCGCAACACCTCAGGGTGCTGCGTGAGGCCCACGTCGTCGACGTCCGCCCCGACGGTGCGCGGCGCCTGTACCGGGTCAGGCCCGACGGGCTGGGTGACCTGCGGGCCTGGGTGGACACCTTCTGGGACGACGCCCTGACCGCGTTCGTCGCCCACGCCGAGGGGGAGCGGTGAGCGGCGCCGCTGCCGGCCGTGCGCCCGTCGTGCGCGCTGCCCACGTGCGCCGACTCCCGGAGGACGCCTTCGACGTCTTCACCGACCAGATCGCCGCGTGGTGGCCGCTCCCGACACACAGCGTCTTCGGCGAGGAGGCCGCTGGCCTCGCCTTCGACGCGGGCCGGCTGGTGGAGCGCACCGTCGACGGCCGCGAGTCGGTCTGGGGCGAGGTGCTCCTGTGGGAGCCTCCGAGTCGGCTCGTCGTGACGTGGCACCCCGGTCGCGCCCCGGAGGACGCGTCCGAGGTGGAGGTGCGGTTCATGCCGGACGCGGACGGGACCCGGGTGGAGATCGAGCACCGGGGCTGGGAGACGTTCGGTGAGGATGCCGCCCTGAGGCGCAGGGGCTACGTCGGCCCGGGCGCTTGGGGGCACGTCCTCGACCACTACGCCGACGTCGTGGAGCCCAGGGCGGACGGCATCGACCTCGAGGCGCTCTCGCTCGCCTACGACCAGTTCTTCGAGGAGGCCGGGAAGGGCGGTTTCGGACCGCCCCCGGAGGGCGAGTGGGGGGCCGACGAGGTCCTGGCCCACGTGGCGCTCAACGACCTGGCGCTGGCGGCCGTCGCCCAGGCGATCGTGCACGGCGGCTCCCCGGACTTCCGGAACGTCATCTGCCAGGATCCTGCGGTGCTCGCCGCGGAGATCGCCCGCGCTGCCACCCCCGCCGAGCGCATCGCCCGGGGTCGCGCGTTCGCCGAGGTCGCGATGGCCGCCGTGGCACGCCTGTCACCGAGCCAGCGGGAGACTTCCGTGCACTGCGTGCTGCACCACGACGGGGCGGTTGTCCTCGACGAGGGGATGCCCTGGGCCCAGGTGGCGGTGGCCGTGCAGGCGGCGCGCCACCTCCCGGCGCACACCGGCCAGCTCCGCGACCTGCGCCACTGAGCCGCGGGCACACGCAACCCGTCGAGTGAACAGAACACGCCGTCCGTGCTCGCGCGTGGACGGCGTGTTCTGTTCACTCGACGGGTTCAGGGGGGGTGTCATGCCGGCGTGTTGACCGCCCGCTCCTCACCCACCCGAACGAGGCCCGGCCGGAGCCGGGTCGCCACGACGAGCTGTGGCAGCGCCACGAGGGCCAGCACTGCCCAGAGTGGCCCGTAGGAGCCGCTGACGTCGGCGACGAGCCCCATCGTCGTGGGCCCCAGCGAGGCGAGCGAGTAGCTCACGAGGAAGACCATCGCGGTGAGGCGGGCGCTGTCCCGCGGAGTGACGGCCAGGCGCACGAGCAGAGCGAGTCCCAGGGAGAAGCACCCGCCCTGACCGGCACCGAGCAGGAGAGCCCAGAGCCAGGGCGCACCGTCGGGGGCGAGCCAGACACCCAGCTCACCGATCCCCCCGACCGCGGTCGCAGCGACGATGAGTACCCGCGGGTCGGGCACGTGGTCCAGCAACGTGGGGGCCACCAGGCCCGACACGAGCTGGGTCCCGGTGAACACCGCCATGAGCAGTCCCGCGTCGCCCGGGCTCCAGCCATGGGACTCGTAGGTGGGGGCGAGCCAGGCCAGTGAGGAGTAGAACTGCCAGGACTGGAAGGTGAGGTAGGCCGCGAGCAGCCACGCCGTCGTGCTGCGCCACGGGAGGTGGTGTGCGACGTCGGCGGCCACGAGCTCGCTGGGCGAGCGGCGGGCGATCGCGCGCCGCGCCACGACCCACACGAGCACGGCGAGGGCTGCGAGCGGCGCCCAGGCCAGGAGCGAGGCGGACCAGCCGCCGAGGAGGTCCGCCAGCGGCACCGCGGCAGCGGACGCGACGGCGGCGGTGCCCATCATGGCCAGCATGGTCAGGCCGGTGCCCAGGCCGGATCTCCGCGCCGGGAAGACCGCCTTCACGACTCCGGGAAGGAGGGTTCCGGCGAGGGCGATGCCGGCCCCCGCGACGAGGGTCCCGGCATAGAGGGACCAGACCTGGCCGGCGCCCGCCCCCCGGACCAGGAGGCCGACGAGGACGAGCAGGATGCCGGCGCCGACGGTGCTCGTCGAGCCGGCTCTCCGCGCCAGCTGGTTGGCCGCGGGCGCCAGCAGACCCATGCACAGCACGGGGAGCGTCGTGAGCACGCCCATCCAGGCCCCCGAGAGGCCCAGGTCCGCCCGGATGGTCTCGGCCAGTGGAGGAAGGCTCGCCATCAGGGTGCGCAGGTTCGCCGCGACCAGAACGACCGCCGCGACGACGAGCAACGTCTGCCGGCCCTGCTCGCGGGCGGGTGGGTCCTGGGTCACCGGGCCGAGTATGGCAACCCCGTCACGGCAGGTAGGTCTCGGGGACGAGGGTGATCGCCTCGTCGTCGTCGAGGCCGGCGAGGACGAGGAGGTCGACGACCATGGAGCGCACCTGTCCGCGGATGACCTCGGCGGACAGACCCGCGTTGCGATCCGCTCTCGCGGACAGGCCGGCGACGCGCAGGAGGACCTGCCGGCCCGCGGAGGGGAGGCTGTGCTCGCCGAGGATCCTCGCGAGGTCGTCACCGGCGTCGGCGAGCGCATCAACGAGGTCGATGTAGCGCTCCGGCACGACCTCGTGCCGGGCCACGGCGACCGAGGCCCGGCGGGCGAGCACCCGCAGGTTGCGCACGCACCGGTCCAGGGGCACGACGAGGTGGGAGGCCGCATCCGCCTGCGCGGCGCGGTCCCGCTTGAGCGGTGACTGCCGCACCACGGCGACACCCTCCGAGGCGGCGGTGCGCAGGTCGCTCAGCTGACCCTCCAGGGAGCGGGCCCGGGCGAGCGCCTCGGTGGCGAGGGCGGCATCCTGCTGGCGCAGGGCGGCGACGACGTCGCGCAGGGTCGAGACGACATCACGGACGGTTCGCGCGGCCTCGTCCCGAGGTCGGCGGAGCGGGCTGGTGGGGGCGAGCGCCCCGACGACCAGCGCCACGACCCCACCCACCACGGCGTCGAGCCACCGGGACACCGCCGCGCTCTCGCTCGCCACGAGCGCCACGATGAAGATCGACTGGACACCGGCCTGGATGACGAGGAGCTGGCCCGAGGAGACGAGCACGGCGACCGACATGGCCAGCACGACGACCAGGGCCATCTGCAGGGCGCCGGGGCCGAGGAACGTCACGACGAGGTCGCCGATGAGCACGCCGATGGCGACACCGACCGTGATCTCGACGATCCGGCGCGGCCGCTGGCCGTAGGTGAGGCCGAGGCCGATGATGGCGGTGACCGGCGCGAAGAAGGGGGTGGTGTGTCCGAGGACGTCTCGGGCGATGACCCAGGCGAGGAGCACCGCGATCCCGATCTGCAGGATGAGCGGGGCCCGGTCCCGCAGTCGCCTGCCTCGTCGGGCCAGCTCGTCGCGCACCCGACGGGACCGCACGACTCAGCCCCCCTCAAGCAGCAGGTGCGCGCGGGCGCGGGCGCCGCCGCCGGCGTACGCGACGTCCTCCTGGGCTGCCCAACGGTCCCAGTGGGGGGCGTAGGTGCTGCCGTCACGCGCGAGGGCCCGTACCTTGCGCACCGGCTCCGGGGCATCGATCCAGACCCGCACCGCGGCGAACTGGGCCGCTGGGGACACCAGGGCCCCACAGCCCTCGACCACGAGGTGGGTGGTGGCCTCGACGGGCACGGTGCGCCCTGGGCGTGATCGCATCCAGTCCCACCGGCGGTATGCCGCGGGCTCACCACGGGCGATCGGTTCCAAAACCTGCTCGGTCACCAGCGCCACCCCCTCCGCCAGCCCGTCCCACCCGGGGAAGATGTCGTCGAGGTGCACCACCGGGCACCGCAGCGCGGCTCCGACCCCGCCGGCCAGGACCGTCTTGCCCGCCCCGCTGCGGCCGTCGATGGAGACCACGACGACCGTCCCCGACACCGGCGACGCCGACAGTGCTGCCTCGACCACGGTGGCCACCTGACGAGGATCGGCCTGCTCGTCGAGCGGGTGCGCCATGGACTCGACCCTAGCGCTGGGTAGGTTGTGGACCATGTCCGTGGCAGTTCGCGTCATCCCGTGTCTCGATGTCGATGACGGCCGCGTGGTCAAGGGCGTGAACTTCGTGAACCTGCGGGACGCGGGCGACCCCGTGGCGTTGGCCCGCCGGTACGGCGAGCAGGGCGCCGACGAGCTGACGTTCCTCGACGTCACCGCGAGCAGCGGGCAGCGGGAGACGATGTACGACGTGGTCTCCCGCACGGCAGAGGAGGTGTTCATCCCGCTCACCGTGGGTGGGGGAGTGCGCACCGTCGACGACGTCGACCGGCTGCTGCGGGCCGGCGCCGACAAGGTGGGCGTCAACACCTCCGCGGTGGCCCGACCCGAGCTCATCGCCGAGACCGCTGACCGGTTCGGCGCGCAGGTGCTCGTTCTGTCCGCGGACGTCCGACGTCGCCGTGACGCGCACGGGGCACCGGCCGGCGGGTTCGAGGTGACGACCCACGGCGGGCGCACCCGCACCGGCATCGACGCGGTGGAGTGGTGTGCCCGGGCGGCCGACCTCGGCGCCGGGGAGATCCTGCTCAACTCGATGGATGCGGACGGCACCAAGGACGGCTTCGACCTCGAGCTCATCGCCCTCGTGCGGGCTGCGGTGTCGGTGCCCGTCATCGCCAGCGGGGGTGCCGGTGCGCTCCAGCACTTCGCCCCGGCCGTGCGGGCCGGCGCCGACGCGGTGCTCGCCGCGAGCGTCTTCCACTTCGGTGAGCTGGGGATCGGCGAGGTCAAGGACGCCCTGCGCGCCGACGGCCTCCCGGTGCGCTGACGTCGGCTCAGGCCAGCCCGAGGCTCGCGGTGCGCAGGGCCTCGATGTCCTCGGGTGCGCCTTCGAGCTCGACCTCGGCGACTCGGAGGCGGCCGGATCCAACGAGCAGGAGCTCGATCGGGGCACCGGACACGGTGACGACCCGGCCCGCCGGACCCGCTGTGATGGGCTCGGCACCGGGGGCGACCAGCCGCACGCCGACGTCCGACCGGCGAAACATCAGCTTCGCCGAGGAGCGCAACGAGGACAGCACCGCCCGGGCGGTGCGCTCGTGGACCTCGCGTCGTGGGCCGACCGCCCCGTCACCCCGCAGGGCGTCCTCGTGGTGGATCACCATCTCGACGGTGTTGAACAGCGCGTCGATCTTCGAGATCCGGGTCGGTGACCAGATGGGAGGTCCGCTGCGGACCTCGTCGACGAGCTCGTGCCAGTCGCCCTGCGCCACCTGGGCCTGACCGCGCTCCAGCCGGGGCGCCAGGGCGGGGATGAGGAGGCCCGCAGCGAGGTCGGGACGACGTTCGCGCACCACGAGGTGCGCGGCCAGGTCGCGGGTGAGCCACGGGTCGCACAGGGTCGGGGCGTCGGGGCCCAGCGCGAGGAAGGTGTCGCACAGGGCCTCTCGCTCGAGGCGGGCCACGGGCAGGTGTTCGGTACTGGTCATCACCCCATCATCGTCGCTGACCGCGGCGCGGACCGCGGCGGGCGTCGGTCCGGGGACGGGCCGCGGTCCCCGGCATCCGGCCGCCACGGCAGAATGACCGGGTGCCCACGCCAGAACCGGTCCTCGACCCCGAGATCGCGGCGCGCCTCAAGCGCGACGCGGCAGGACTCGTCGCCGCAGTGGTCCAGCAGCACGACACCGGCGAGGTGCTCATGCTGGGCTGGATGGACGACGAGGCGCTGCGCCGCACCCTCACCCAGGGCCGGGTGACCTTCTGGTCACGCAGCCGCAAGGAGTACTGGCGCAAGGGTGACACCTCGGGGCACGCGCAGCACGTGCGCTCGGTGGCCCTGGACTGCGACGGAGACGCGCTGCTCGTGCGCGTCGACCAGGTGGGGGCCGCCTGCCACACCGGAGATCGCACGTGCTTCGACGCCGACGACCTCGGCGCCGTGGTCGGGGCCGACGCCGGCACGCCGTCGGGCACGGCGTGAGCACCGCCCCCGCCGCGTCGACCCCGGACCTCGCCTTCGGGCAGACCTGGCCGACCCTGGACGTCTTCGGGCGACTGGCCCGCGACCGGCGCGTCATCCCGGTCGTGCGTCGCCTGATGGCCGATGCCGAGACTCCGGTGGGGGTCTACCGCAAGCTTGCGGGCGACCGCCCCGGCACGTTCCTCCTCGAGTCCGCCGAGCACGGTGGCGTCTGGTCGCGCTGGTCGATCGTCGGGGCCGCGAGCCGGGCCACCCTCACCGAGCGTGACGGGGAGGCCCACTGGATCGGCGAGCCACCCGTCGGGGTGCCCACGACCGGCCCGGCCACCGAGGCGCTCCGGGGCACGATGGAGGCGCTCGCGACCGAGCCCATCTCCGGCCTGCCGCCGCTCACCGGGGGGATGGTGGGTGCCATCACCTATGACGCCGTGCGGCGCTGGGAGAAGGTCCCCGCGACGACCCCGGACGAGCTGGAGCTGCCCGAGCTGGCGCTCATGCTCGCGACGGACCTCGCGGTCCTGGACCACAGCGACGGGTCGATCCTGCTCGTGGCGAACGCGATCAACTACGACGCCACCGATGAGCGGGTCGAGCTCGCGTGGGCCGATGCGGTCCACCGCCTCGATGCCATGACGCGCGCGCTCGCAGCCCCGGCCCAGAGCACCGTCGCGGTCGTCGACACGGCGGATGCCGAGGCCGCCATGGGCCGAGTCATGTCGAACACCACGCAGGAGCGATACGAGGAGGTCGTCGAGCTTGCGAAGGAGGACATCCGGGCCGGCGAGGTCTTCCAGGTGGTGCTCTCCCAGCGGTTCTCGCTGGACTGCCCGGCGGACCCGCTCGACGTCTACCGCGCGCTGCGCGCGTCGAACCCCAGCCCGTACATGTACCTCTTCCGCTTCCCGGCGCCCGACGGCTCCTCGTACTCCGTGGTCGGCAGCTCACCCGAGGCGCTGGTGCGGGTCACCGGGGACCAGGCGATCACCCACCCCATCGCCGGGTCCAGGCCCCGTGGCAAGTCGCCCGAGGACGACGTGCGGCTGGCCGAGGAGCTGCTGGCCGACCCCAAGGAGCGTTCCGAGCACGTGATGCTCGTCGACCTGGGTCGCAACGACCTGCAGCGGGTGTGCGCGCCCGGCACGGTCGACGTCGTGGAGTTCATGGACGTCCGGCGCTACAGCCACGTCATGCACATCGAGTCAACGGTCGTCGGAGAGACGAGGCCGGCGGCCAGCGCCTTCGACGTGCTCGTCGCGACCTTCCCCGCCGGCACGCTCTCCGGCGCCCCGAAGCCTCGGGCGCTGGCCCTCATCGAGCACTACGAGCCGTCCCGCCGCGGGGTCTACGGCGGGGTGGTGGGCTACCTCGACTTCCACGGGGACCTCGACATGGCGATCGCCATCCGCACCGCAGTCATCAAGGACGGCACCGCCCACGTCCAGGCCGGGGCCGGGATCGTGGCGGACTCCGTCCCCCGCACGGAGTTCGAGGAGTGCGTGGCCAAGGCGACCGCTGCCCTTCGCGCGGTCGCGACGGCCGGTGCCATGCGGACCGTCACGTGACGCGGTTGTCGAGCAAGGGTGCCGTCGTCACCCTCGCCGTGCTCGGGGCCGCGGGCCTCCTCATCAGCGGCTTCCGTCCGTGGGTGTCGGGGTCCGTCGACGACGCCGTGCTGGGCGCCACGACGATCAGCGCCACCGGCGCCGAGGTCGCACCCGGGCTGTCCGCCGTGGCCCTCGCCGTCGCTGCGGCGTCGATCGCCCTCGTGGCGGCCGGGCGCTTGACGCGGCTGGTCGCCGTCGTCGGGTACGCCGCGTGCCTGATGCTCGCCGCCGGCCTCACGACGCGGGTCCTCGTGGATCCCGAGGGAGCTCTGGGGCCCGTGGCGGCCTCACGCGTCGGCCGGACCGGAACCCTCGACACGGTCGCGGACCCCACCGCCTGGCCGTGGTTCGCTCTCCTCGCCGTGCTCGTCTGCGCGGTGGGACTGGTCGGTGCCATCGTGGGAGCCGGGCGCTGGGGCGGTCCCTCGCCTCGATACGTCGTTCCCGGCACAGAGGACGGGCATGTCCCGGGGGCCCGGGGGGAGCGGGTCAGCAGCGACTGGGACGAGCTGTCGGCCGGCCGGGACCCCACCGATGCGGACAGTGACGGCTCCACCTGACACAATCGCGGTCAGAATCCGGTGCCGAGCGCGCCCCACACGAGAGGTGAGCAGATGAGCGAGCACGACAACCACGGCCAGAGCGTCGCCGCCTGGGTGACGGTGGGGATCCTCATCGTCGCGGCGGCCATCATGTCCCTCGCGGTGCTCTTCCCGAACCTCTGGCTGTTCATCGGTGGGGTGGCCCTGGGCGTGGTCGGCCTCGTCGCGGGGAAGGTGCTGTCGATGGCGGGCTACGGCGCCGCCAGCCGCGACACCGAGCTCAACCCCTCCATCCACTGACGCCATGGCGGACCGATGACCACGGTGCTCGACGGCATCGTCGCGGGAGTGCGTGAGGACCTCGCCGTGCGCGAGGCCACCGTGTCCCTCGCCCACCTCGAAGCCGCTGCCGACGCCGCCGCACCGGCCATCGACGCCGAGTCGGTCCTTCGCGTTCCGGGCCTCTCGCTCATCGCCGAGGTGAAGCGTGCGAGCCCGAGCAAGGGGGCGCTCTCCGACATCCCCGACCCGGCTGCCCTCGCCGGCGAGTACGCGGCGGGTGGGGCGGCCGCGGTGTCGGTGCTCACCGAGGGCCGCCGCTTCGGCGGGAGCCTCGCCGACCTCGACAGCGTGCGCCGGTCGGTCGAGGTGCCCGTGCTGCGCAAGGACTTCATGGTGAGCGACTACCAGCTCCTGGAGTCGCGGGCGCACGGCGCGGACATCGTCCTGCTCATCGTCGCCGCCCTCGATGACGCGCAGCTCGCCGCGATGCTCGCGCGCGCCGGTGGGCTCGGGATGACCGCGCTGGTGGAGGTCCACGACGAGGTCGAGACCCAACGGGCCGTCGACGCGGGGGCCACGGTCATCGGGGTCAACGCCCGCAACCTCAAGACGCTCGAGGTGCACCCCGACACGTTCTCGCGGCTCCGCCCGCTCATCCCCGCGGGCTGCGTGACGGTGGCCGAGTCCGGGATCACCGGGCCGGTCGACGCCGCAGCCTACGCCGCGCAGGGTGCCGACGCGGTCCTCGTCGGCGAGGCGCTCGTGCGCACCGGTGACCCCCGCGCCGCGGCCGCCGCGATCGCGGCCGCCCACCCCCTGGGAGGGGCCCGATGACCGACCTGACCACACCGAGCGAGACCCCCCCGACCTCCGGCACCGCCCCGTCATCCAGCACCGTCCCGTCATCCAGCACCGACGAGGCCACCGAGCACGGCCTGACACCTCAGCCCCTTCCCCGGCCCGGCCGGTTCGGTCCCTTCGGCGGCCGATACGTGCCCGAGGCGCTCGTGCCGGCCCTGGAACAGCTCGACGAGGCCCGGCAGAAGGCCGCCGTCGACCCGGAGTTCCAGCACGAGCTCGCAGAGCTGCACCGCACCTACACCGGTCGACCCAGCATCGTCACCGAGGTGCCGCGGTTCGCGGCGCACTGCGGGGGCGCGCGGGTCCTGCTCAAGCGCGAGGACCTCAACCACACCGGGTCGCACAAGATCAACAACGTGCTGGCCCAGGCGCTGCTCACCAAGCGGATGGGCAAGACCCGCGTCATCGCGGAGACGGGGGCCGGTCAGCACGGCGTTGCCACCGCCACGGCGGCGGCCCTCATGGGCCTGGACTGCACCGTCTACATGGGTCGGGTCGACACGGAGCGGCAGGCGCTCAACGTCGCCCGGATGCGCATCCTCGGGGCCGAGGTCGTGCCCGTCGAGCACGGCAGCGCGACCCTCAAGGACGCCATCAACGAGGCCCTGCGGGACTGGGTGACCAACGTCGCGACGACGCACTACCTCATCGGCACCGTCACCGGGCCGCACCCCTTCCCCGAGATGGTCCGGGACTTCCACAAGATCATCGGCGAGGAGGCCCGCGAGCAGGTGCTGGAGCTCACCGGCCGCCTCCCCGACGCCGTCATCGCCTGCGTGGGGGGCGGGTCAAACGCCATGGGGATCTTCCACCGCTTCGTCGAGGACCCCTCCGTTCGGCTGATCGGCATCGAGGCCGGCGGTGAGGGCCTGGAATCGGGACGCCACGCAGCGCGGTTCGCCTCGGCCTCGCCGGGGGTGCTGCACGGCGCGATGAGCTACCTCATGCAGGACGACGACGGGCAGACCGCGCCGTCGCACTCCATCTCCGCGGGCCTGGACTACCCCAGCGTCGGGCCGGAGCACGCCTGGCTGCGCGACAGCGGTCGCGCTGAGTACCGCTTCGCCACCGACGACACCGTGATGGAGGCGTTCCGCCTCCTCTCGCGCACCGAGGGGATCATCCCGGCCATCGAGTCGGCGCACGCCCTCGTCGGGGCGATGGAGGTCGGTCGCGAGCTCGGCCCGGACGCCCTCCTGCTGGTCAACCTCTCCGGGCGCGGGGACAAGGACATGGAGACAGCGGCCCACTACTTCGGACTGCTCGGCGGTTCCTCGTGACCACGGCCACCCTCGGGGTCGAGGAGGTCCTGGCCGACTGCAGGGCGCAGGGCCGCGCGGCCCTCATCGGCTACCTGCCCGTGGGCTTCCCCACCGTCGAGGGTTCGATCGAGGCGATGCGCGTGCTCGTCGACGCCGGCTGCGACGTCGTCGAGGTCGGAGTGCCCTACAGCGACCCCCTGATGGACGGCCCGGTCATCCAGGAGGCGGCCGTCACGGCGCTGGCCGGCGGGTCGCGCGTCGACGACGTCTTCACGGCCACGGCAGCGGTGCGGGATGCCGGGGCGCCGCCCCTGGTGATGACCTACTGGAACATCGTGCTGCGCCGAGGGGTGGAGCGCTTCGCCGCCGACCTCGCCGCGAGTGGGGGAGCCGGACTGATCACCCCGGACCTCATTCCGGACGAGGCGGAGGAGTGGCTCGTCGCGAGCGATGCCCACGGCTTGGACCGGGTGTTCCTCGTCGCCCCGTCCTCGACACCCGAGCGCCTCGCCACGGCGACCCGCGCCTGCCGGGGCTTCGTCTACGCAGCCTCCACGATGGGGGTCACCGGAGCACGCACGAGCGTCGACAGCGATGCGCGCGGGCTCGTCGAGAGGACGAGGGAGTACACCGACCTCCCCGTGTGCGTCGGGCTCGGGGTCTCCACCGGGGCCCAGGCCGCCGAGCTGGCGGCCTATGCCGACGGGGTGATCGTGGGCTCGGCGCTGGTGCGCGCCCTGGCCGGCCCCGGGGAACTCGCGGACCGTCTCGAGGCGTTGCGCCGGGTGACCGAGGACCTCGCACGAGGCGTCAGGGAAGGACGAGGGTGAGCACCGCGACCGAGCCCAGCAGCGACGAGGCGGGCTCGGCGACGCCACGCTCCGAGCTCGTCAAGGACGTCGTCGGGCTGGTCGCGCGGCTGTTCCTCGGGATCGTCCTCATCTGGGCCGGGGCCGCGAAGATCGGCCACCCCCTGACCTCCCAGCGCGCGGTCCAGGCCTACGAGATCATGCCGACGAGCCTGGCCAACCCCATCGGTCTGGCCCTGCCGTTCCTCGAGGTCGTCCTCGGGGTGCTCCTCGTCCTCGGGCTGTTCACCCGCATCGTCGCGGCCGTGTCGACGCTGCTCATGGTCGCGTTCATCATCGGCATCGCCCAGGCGTGGGCGCGCGGGCTCACCATCGACTGCGGCTGCTTCGGCGGTGGCGGCCAGATCGGCGAGAGCGACACGAAGTACCCTCAGGAGATCGCGCGCGACGCCAGCTTCGCCCTCGCGGGGGCATGGCTCTGGGTGCGACCCCAGTCCATCGCCTCACTCGACCGCATCCTCTTCGGACACTGAAGGAGACCCCGCACCCCATGGCCAAGAAGTCGACCAAGGCGTCGTCCACCGCACGCCAGGAGAAGATCCAGGCGGCCCAGAAGGCACAGGGCGGAGGGGTCAACAAGATCGTCGTCGCCACCGTCGTCGTCATCGTCGCGATCATCGCGATCGTCGGCGGCGTCGTGTGGTCCGAGAGCGCGAAGCAGGACGCGGCGGGCACCTCCACCGCGGTCCCCGAGGGCGCAGCCATGGGGGAGGGCTATCCCGCCTTCGCCGAGGTGACCCCGGTCGACGGCGCGCCAACCGTCGACGTCTTCGAGGACTTCCAGTGCCCGGTGTGTGGGCAGTTCGAGGGAATCCTCGGCAGCACCATCGAGGGCCTGGCCGCCGAGGGCAAGATCCAGCTCAACTACCACGTGCTGAACTTCCTCGACGACAAGACCGGTGCCCAGAACTCGACCCCGGCGGCCAACGGTGCGTTCTGCGCGGCCGCCGACGGGAAGTTCCTGGAGTTCCACAACGCGGTCTACGCCAACCAGGCGCCGGAGGGCACCGACGTCGACACCGCGACCCTCGACGACTGGGCGGCAGCGGCGGGCATCGAGGGTGACGCCCTCGCGACCTGGCAGGACTGCGTCGACGCCGGCACGTACACGTCGTACGTCACGTCGGTGAACGACGCCGCCTTCAGCATCTCGGGCTTCCAGGGCACCCCCACGGTGATGATCGACGGCGAGATGGTGCCGCTGGCCGACATCGGGACCCCGGAGCTGTTCACCGGGGCCGTCGAGGACGCCACCTCGTGATCGAGCGACCGGCCTCGGCCCCGCGATGACGGCAACCATCCCGAGCCCCACCGTCGGGGTGTTCACGCTCGGCCCGTTCCCCGTCCGGATGTATGCCCTGTGCATCCTCATCGGTATCGTCCTCGCCGTCTGGCTCACCGGACGCCGCCTCGTGCCCCGCGGAGGCGAGCCCGGGCAGGCCCTCGACGTGGCGGCCTACGCCGTGCTCTTCGGCATCGTCGGCGGGCGCCTCTACCACGTCATCACCACCCCCGGGCCCTACTGGGGTGAGGGTGGTCAACCCCTGGACGCCCTGAAGATCTGGCAGGGCGGGCTGGGCATCTGGGGCGCGGTCGCCCTGGGGGCCCTCGGGGCCTGGATCGGCTGCCGACGGGCGGGGATCTCCTTCCTCACCTTCGCCGACGCCGCGGCCCCGGGCATCGCCTTCGCCCAGGCGATCGGACGCTGGGGCAACTGGTTCAACAACGAGCTGTACGGCGGGCCCACCGATCTCCCCTGGGGGCTCGAGATCCACGAGTGGGACCAGTCGGCCGGGCGTGCGGTGGTCGACTCCGCCGGCGACCCCGTCGTCCTGGGGGTGTTCCACCCCACCTTCCTGTACGAGTCGATCTTCCTCGTCGTCCTGGCGGTGGCGCTGCTCGTCATCGACAAGCGGCGCCACCTGGCACCCGGTCAGCTCTTCGGGCTCTACATCGCCGGGTACCCGCTCGGCCGGATCGTCATCGAGACGATGCGCACCGACGAGGCCGAGATGATCCTCGGGCAGCGGCTGAACGTGTGGACCAGCGTCGTCGTGTTCTTCCTGGGTGTGTGGATCTACTGGTACACCGGGAGACGGGCGCGCAGGCGCGAGTCGAGCCCCGCGGAGGACGGCGACGCGCCGCCCCGCGCAGCCGCGGACGCCGACGCCGAGTCCCATGATGTGGGATAGCTCGGCTCGGATGGCAAGACGCGGAGCCCGCGAGATAGCATTCCGGCACGTGGCCACAGCCGTCCGCGATTGACCCTGCCGTGCCCGGCCCCTCGTGGCCACCGAACCGAGGACGGTGATCGACCTGACCGTCGCACGCTTCTCCGCCCAGCCCGCCGACGCGGGACTCTACCGCCGTGAGCACGAGCACGACGCGTGTGGTGTGGCCATGGTGGCCACCATGCGTGGCAGCGCCGGGCACGACATCGTGGTGCACGCACTCGACGCCCTGCGCAACCTCGACCACCGCGGTGCGACCGGCGCCGACCCCCTCGTGGGCGACGGTGCCGGCATCCTCACGCAGGTGCCCGACCGCTTCTTCCGGGACGTGCTGGAGGTGGACCTGCCGGAGGCCGGACGGTATGCCGTGGGCATGGCGTACCTGCCGACGGACGCCGGTGAGCGGGCCGAGGCGGAGTCGCGCATCGAGGACATCGCTGTCGCAGAGGGCCTGCGTGTCCTCGCGTGGCGCGACGTCCCGGTGACCGCCGACCTGGTCGGTCAGACCGCTCGAGACTGCATGCCCCACTTCCGCCAGCTGTTCGTCGCGGCGGAGGACGGCTCCTCGGACGTGGAGCTGGACCGGATCGCCTTCTGCCTCCGCAAGCGGGCCGAGCGCGAGGTCGCCGTGTACTTCCCGTCGCTGTCGGCCCGGACGGTCGTCTACAAGGGCATGCTGACCACCGGTCAGCTCGAGCCGTTCTTCCCGGACCTCTCCGACGAGCGCTTCCAGACCGAGCTCGCGCTCGTGCACTCGAGGTTCTCCACGAACACCTTCCCCAGCTGGCCGCTGGCCCACCCCTACCGCCTCATCGCGCACAACGGCGAGATCAACACCGTCAAGGGCAACCGCAACTGGATGCGTGCCCGGGAGAGCCAGATGGCCTCCGACCTGATCCCCGGCGACCTGGACCGGATCTACCCCGTGTGCACGCCCAGCGCCTCCGACTCGGCCTCCTTCGACGAGGTCCTCGAGATGCTGCACCTCGGCGGCCGGTCGTTGCCGCACGCGGTGCTGATGATGATCCCCGAGGCGTGGGAGAACCACGAGTCGATGGACCCGGCGCGCCGGGCGTTCTACGAGTTCCACTCCACGTTCATGGAGCCCTGGGACGGGCCGGCCTGCGTCACCTTCACGGACGGCACGCTCATCGGTGCGGTCCTGGACCGCAACGGGCTGCGTCCGGGCCGCTACTGGGTGACCGACGACGGACTCGTCGTGCTCGCCTCCGAGTCGGGTGTGCTCGACATCGAACCCGAGCGCGTCGTCCGGCGGGGGCGACTCCAGCCGGGCCGGATGTTCCTCGTCGACACCGCCGCCGGTCGGCTGGTCGGCGACGAGGAGGTCAAGTCCACCCTCGCGGCCGAGAACCCCTACGAGGAGTGGCTGCACGCCGGCCTCATCGAGCTGGCCGACCTCCCGGAGCGGGAGCACATCATCCACACGGCCGCCTCGGTGGCCCGGCGGCAGCGCACCTTCGGCTACACCGAGGAAGAGCTCAAGATCATCATCGCCCCGATGGCCCGCACCGGGGGAGAGGCCCTGGGGTCGATGGGCACCGACACGCCCATCGCGGTGCTCTCGGAGCGGCCGCGGCTGGTCTTCGACTACTTCAACCAGCTCTTCGCGCAGGTGACGAACCCCCCGCTCGACGCGATCCGGGAGGAGCTCGTCACCTCGCTGGGCTCGGTCATCGGGCCGGAGGGCAACGTCCTGGACGCGACACCGGCGCACGCCCGCCAGGTGGTGCTGCCGTTCCCGGTGCTCGACAACGACGAGCTCGCCAAGATCGTGCACATCAACGCCGACGGCGACCTGCCGGGCTACGCGACGCTCGTCGTCCGGGGCACCTACGACGTCAACGGCGGCGAGGCGTCGCTGCGCGCCCGACTTCAGGAGATCTTCGACGAGGTGTCCGAGGCGATCGCCAGCGGGGTGCGCTTCGTCGTGCTCTCTGACCGCGACTCCGACCGGGACCTGGCGCCCATCCCGTCGCTGCTTCTCACCTCGGCGGTCCACCACCACCTCATCCGGGAGAAGACCCGAACCCAGGTGGGGCTCCTCGTCGAGGCCGGCGACGTCCGCGAGGTGCACCACGTGGCGCTGCTCGTCGGCTACGGAGCCGCGGCGATCAACCCGTACCTCGCGATGGAGACCGTCGAGGACATGGTCCGCAGCGGGGCGGTCACGGGGGTCACCGAGGAGACCGCCGTCGCCAACCTCATCACGGCGCTCGGGAAGGGCGTCCTCAAGGTGATGTCGAAGATGGGCATCTCCACCGTCGCCTCCTACCGCGGAGCCCAGGTCTTCGAAGCGATCGGCCTCTCGCAGGAGCTCGTCGACGAGTTCTTCACGGGCACCATCTCCCAGCTCGGTGGAGTGGGCCTCGACGTCATCGCCGAGGAGACCGCGGCCCGGCACGCCATGGCGTACCCGCCGGACGGCATCCGCCTGGCGCACCGCAAGCTCCTCGTGGGCGGTGAGTACCAGTGGCGCCGGGAGGGTGAGCCGCACCTCTTCGACCCGGAGACCGTCTTCCGGCTCCAGCACGCCACCCGCAGCCGTCGCTACGACGTGTTCAAGCAGTACACGAGCCGCGTCGACGAGCAGGCCGACCGGCTCATGACGCTCCGCGGGCTGTTCGAGCTCGGCGGGGCTGAGCCGCGTCCCCCCGTACCGATCGAGGAGGTCGAACCGGTCAGCGCGATCGTGCAGCGGTTCAACACCGGCGCGATGAGCTACGGCTCGATCAGCCAGGAGGCCCACGAGACCCTCGCGGTCGCGATGAACCGCCTCAAGGCCCGGTCCAACACCGGTGAGGGCGGTGAGGACGTGGAGCGCCTCATGGACCCGACCCGGCGCTCGGCCGTCAAGCAGGTCGCGTCGGGGCGCTTCGGCGTCACCTCGCTCTACCTGACGCACTCCGATGACATCCAGATCAAGATGGCCCAGGGCGCGAAGCCCGGCGAGGGCGGACAGCTCCCGGGGCCGAAGGTCTACCCGTGGATCGCGTCCACCCGGCACTCGACCCCGGGCGTGGGGCTGATCAGCCCGCCACCGCACCACGACATCTACTCCATCGAGGACCTCGCCCAGCTGATCCACGACCTCAAGAACGCCAACCCCGAGGCCCGGATCCACGTCAAGCTCGTGTCCGAGGTCGGCGTCGGCACGGTCGCGGCGGGAGTGAGCAAGGCTCACGCCGACGTGGTGCTCATCTCCGGCAACGACGGTGGCACGGGTGCGAGCCCGCTCACCAGCCTCAAGCACGCCGGTGGTCCCTGGGAGCTGGGTCTCGCCGAGACCCAGCAGACGCTGGTGCTCAACGGCCTGCGCGACCGGATCGTGGTCCAGGTCGACGGCCAGATCAAGACCGGTCGTGACGTCGTCGTGGCGGCACTGCTGGGGGCCGAGGAGTACGGCTTCGCCACTGCTCCGCTCGTGGTGTCCGGCTGCATCCTCATGCGGGTCTGCCACCTCGACACCTGCCCGGTCGGCATCGCCACCCAGAACCCGGAGCTGCGGGCCCGCTTCTCGGGTGCGCCGGAGTTCGTCGAGACCTTCTTCGAGTACATCGCCGAGGAGGTCAGGGAGCACCTCGCCGCCCTGGGCTTCCGCAGCCTCGACGAGGCCATCGGCCAGATCCAGTACCTCGACACGACCAAGGCGGTCTCGCACTGGAAGGCGTCCGGTCTCGACCTCTCGCCGATCCTGGCCCGCGTGCAGAGCTCCGACGGCTCCGGGGTGCGGCACCTGATCGCCCAGGACCACGGTCTGGAGAAGGCCCTGGACCACCAGCTCATCGCGGCGTGCCGCGACGCCATCGAGCACCGGTCCCAGGTGTCGGCCCGGTTCCCCATCCGCAACGTCAACCGCACCGTCGGAACCATGTTGGGCCACGAGGTGACCAAGGTGAACCCGCAGGGGCTGCCCGACGGGACGATCGACCTCACCCTCACCGGGTCCGCGGGCCAGAGTTTCGGGGCGTTCCTCCCCGCGGGTGTCACCCTGCGGCTCGAGGGCGATGCGAACGACTACGTCGGCAAGGGGCTCTCGGGAGGACGAGTCGTCGTCCGCCCGGCCCCGGGCTCGGCCCTCGTGGCCGAGGACAACGTCATCGCCGGCAACGTCATCGGCTACGGAGCGACCTCGGGTGAGCTGTTCCTCCGCGGCCGGGTCGGTGAGCGCTTCTGCGTGCGCAACTCCGGCGCGACAGCGGTCGTCGAGGGCGTGGGCGACCACGGCCTCGAGTACATGACCGGTGGCACGGTGCTGATCCTCGGGCCGACCGGGCGCAACGTCGCGGCCGGCATGTCCGGTGGGGTCGGCTACGTCCTCGACCTCGACCCGGCGCAGGTCAACCCCGAACTCGTCGACGTCGGACCGCTGCGGCCCGATGACGAGTTCGTCGTCAGGGATCTGCTCGAGCGCCACCAGCAGTGGACCGACTCCTCGGTCGCCGCCCGGTTGCTCGCCGACTGGGACACCGCCCGGTCGTCCTTCACCCTCGTCCTTCCCCGCGCCTACCAGCGCGTCCTCGACGTCCGTGCGGAGGCCACGGTCGAGGGCCTCGACCCCGATGGCCCCCAGGTGTGGGAGCGGATCATGGAGGCATCCCGTGGCTGACCCCCAAGGCTTCCTCAGGACGCGGGAGCGCGAGCTACCCCGCCGCCGCCCCGTGCCCGTCCGGATCAAGGACTGGAAAGAGGTCTACGAGGAGCAGTCGAGCGCAGAGCTCCAGCGGCAGGCCGGGCGGTGCATGGACTGCGGCATCCCGTTCTGCCACAGCGGATGTCCCCTCGGGAACCTCATCCCGGAGTGGAACGACCTCGCGTGGAAGGGCGAGTGGCGCCAGGCCATCGACCGGCTGCACGCGACGAACAACTTTCCCGAGTTCACCGGTCGGCTCTGCCCGGCGCCGTGCGAGACCGCATGCGTGCTGGGGATCAACCAGCCGGCCGTGACGATCAAGCAGGTCGAGGTCAGCATCATCGACCGGGCGTTCGAGAACGGTGTGGTGACCCCCGTCGCCCCCGAGCGGCTCTCCGGCAAGACCGTGGCCGTCGTGGGGTCCGGGCCGGCGGGACTGGCGGCTGCCCAGCAGCTCACCAGGGCGGGCCACACCGTGGCGGTCTACGAGCGGGCCGACCAGCCCGGTGGCCTGCTGCGCTACGGCATCCCCGAGTTCAAGATGGAGAAGTCCGTCCTCGACCGGCGGATCGCCCAGATGAAGTCCGAGGGCACCCGGTTCCGCACCGGGGTCGACGTCGGCACCGACCTCACCGGAGAACACCTGAGGAAGCGCTTCGACGCCGTCGTCGTCGCGGTCGGCTCGACCGTGCCGAGGGACCTGCCGGTTCCGGGTCGCGAGCTCGACGGGGTCATGCAGGCGATGGACTTCCTGCCCCCGGCCAACCGCGTCGCCCTGGGGCAGGAGGTCGAGGGCCAGGTCACCGCCGAGGGCAAGGACGTCATCGTCATCGGCGGTGGCGACACCGGAGCCGACTGCATCGGCACCGCGCATCGCCAGGGCGCCAGGTCGGTCACCAGCCTGGAGATCATGCCCCAGCCGCCGGGGGAGCGGGCCGTCAACCAGCCGTGGCCCACCTACCCGATGACCTTCCGCGTCGCCTCGGCACACGAGGAGGGCGGCGAGCGCGTCTATGCCGTGTCGACCAGTGAGGTCGTCGGCGACGAGCAGGGTCGCGTGCGGGCGCTGCGCCTGCACGAGGTGACGATGGGCGAGAAGGGTTTCGAGACGGTGGAGGGCTCCGAGCGTGAGGTGCCGGCACAGCTGGTCCTGCTCGCCATGGGGTTCCTCGGTCCCGAGCAGGAGGGTTTCCTCGACCAGCTCGGGGTGGAGCGCGACGCGCGGACCAACGTGGCCCGCGACGCGTCGTACATGACGAACGTCCCGGGAGTCTTCGTGGCGGGCGACGCAGGTCGCGGTCAGTCCCTCATCGTGTGGGCCATCGCCGAGGGTCGCTCGGCCGCCCACGGCGTCGACGCCTGGCTCACGGGCAAGGACTCCCGCCTGCCCCGGCCCATCGCCCCGACCGACCGCCCGCTCATGGCCTGACCCCCGGGGCTTCCGGGATGTGGCCCACGTCACGGTGGAACCGTTTTCGCAGATAAGGTGACGGCCATGCGCCACGCAAAGATCGTCTGCACGCTCGGGCCCGCCACGACCTCGCCGAAGGACCTGCGCGAGCTCGTGGCAGCGGGCATGGACGTCGCACGACTCAACCTGAGCCACGGTGACCACGCCGACCACGAGCTCGTCTACCGCGACATCCGCAAGGCCAGCGATGAGGCCGGCCGCGCCGTCGGGGTCCTCGTCGACCTGCAGGGCCCGAAGATCCGCACGGCGCGCTTCGCCGACGGACCCGTCGAGCTCGTCCCGGGCGCGAGCTTCACCATCACCACCCGGGACGTGCCCGGCGACGTCGACGAGGTCGGCACGACGTATGCCGGGCTGCCGGGTGACGTCTCGGAGGGCGACCGCATCCTCATCGACGACGGCAAGCTCCAGCTCGTCGCCACCGAGGTCACCTCCACCGACGTCGTCTGCCGGGTCATCGACGGCGGGACGCTGTCGAACAACAAGGGCATCAACCTCCCCGGTGTCGCCGTGTCGGTCCCCGCGCTCACCGAGAAGGACGAGGAGGACCTGCGGTGGGCCCTGCGGATGCGCGTCGACATGATCGCGCTGTCCTTCGTCCGGAGCCCGGACGACATCCTCGGGGTGCACCGCATCATGGACGAGGAGGGCGTGCGGCTCCCGGTGATCGCCAAGGTCGAGAAGCCCCAGGCGGTGGAGTACCTTGACGAGATCATCCGGGCCTTCGACGGGGTCATGGTCGCCCGCGGGGACCTCGGGGTGGAGATGCCGCTCGAGGAGGTCCCCCTCGTCCAGAAGCGGGCCTGCGAGATCGCCCGCCGCCGCGCCAAGCCCGCCATCGTCGCCACCCAGGTGCTCGAGTCGATGATCGAGAACAGCCGGCCCACCCGGGCCGAGGCGTCGGATGCCGCTAATGCCGTGCTCGACGGCGCGGACGCCCTCATGCTCTCGGGGGAGACCAGCGTGGGCAAGCACCCGTTCGCAGCGGTCCGGACGATGGCCCGGATCATCAAGAACACCGAGGAGCACGGCTTGCACCGGATCCGCCCGCTCGGGACCCGCCCCAACTCCAAGGGCGGGGCGGTCACCGCTGCGGCGGCCGAGATCGGTGACCTGCTGGGAGCGAAGTACCTCATCACCTTCACCACCGGAGGCGACTCCTCCCGCCGGTTGGCCCGGGTGCGCCCGCGCATCCCCATGCTGGCCTTCACCCCCAACCAGTGGACGCGCAGCCAGCTGGCGCTCACGTGGGGCGTCGAGACGTTCCTCGTCGACGATGCGCGTCACACCGACGAGATGGCGATGCAGGTCGATGAGGTGCTGCTCGCCGCGGGACGCGTGAAGGAGGGTGACAACGTCATCATCGTCGCCGGCTCGCCCCCCGGCATCCCCGGATCGACGAACGCCCTGCGGGTCCACCGCATCGGCGATGCCAAGAACCGGGTGGCCCCGGCCTACAGCGACATCGCGACGACCCGGACCGTCTGATCACCCAGCCGAGGCCGTCGGTATGCTGAGCGCGCCCCGGCCGGGGTGGTGGAATGGCAGACACGGAGCACTCAAAATGCTCTGCCCGCAAGGGCGTGCGGGTTCAAGTCCCGCTCCCGGCACATGACCGATAGCGCATCCCCACGCAAGCGCGTCCTCGTCGCCGAGGACGAGGCCATCATCAGGATCGACCTCGCCGAGATGCTCGGTGAGGCCGGCTACGACGTCGTCGGCCAGGCCGGCGACGGCGAGCAGGCCGTCGAGCTCACCCGTTCCCTGCGCCCGGACATCGTCATCATGGACGTCAAGATGCCGGTCATGGACGGCATCACGGCCGCCGAGACCATCGCCAAGGAGCGGATCTGCCCGGTGGTGATGCTCACCGCCTTCAGCCAGACCGAGCTCGTCGAGCGGGCGAGGGACGCCGGCGTCATGGCCTACGTCGTCAAGCCGTTCACCGCCGGCGACGTGACGCCCGCACTGGACATCGCGTTGTCGCGCTGGGCGGAGCTGAAGACCCTGGAGTCGGAGGTGGCCGACCTCGGGGAGCGCCTCGAGACCCGCAAGGCCGTCGACCGGGCCAAGGGGGTGCTCATGGCCAAGCTGAAGATCACCGAGGCGGAGGCCTTCCGCTGGCTGCAGAAGACCGCCATGGACCGGCGGATGGGGATGCGCGAGGTGGCCGAGGCCGTGGTGGCCGGGATGGAGAAGGCCTGACCTTGGCCTGACCCGGCCGTTCTCGGTGCTCGCTCAGCGGATGGCGATGACGAGCGAGGTGAGGAGCGGCGCCACGACGAGCGCCGGCAGCATGTCCCCGACGGGGACGTCACGGACCCTCAGCAGGCGCAGGGCGATTCCGGCGAGGAGCAGGCCGCCGGTGGCCGTCAGGGCGGCGATGTGCGCGCCGGGCACGAGGGAGCCCAGCAGGACGCCCACCACGGTCAGCAGGCCCTGGATGACGGCCACGGACACGGCGGAGAAGAGCACCCCGACGCCGAAGCTCGCGGCGAACGCCATCGCGGCGAAGCCGTCGAGGACCGACTTCAGGGCGAGCTGGTCGATGCCTCGTCCCAGCCCGTCGCTCAGCGCGCCGAGGATCGTCAGCGGGCCGACGCAGAAGAGCAGGGATGCGGTGAGCCAGCCTTCGATGAACCTCTCCCGCGCGGCGTGGTCGGTGCCGGCCTCGCTGCTCCAACGGCGCGAGACCATCCGCTGGATGGCGCCGGCCAGGCCCTCGAGCCGACTCTCGATCCCGATGAGCGATCCGATGACCGAGCCGATGAGGAGGGAACCGAGCACGATGAGCACCGGGGCGCCGCTCCCGGTGGCGGCCACGAGGGCCGGATCGGTGACGGAGGCTGCCGACAGCCCCGCGACGAGGAGGGTGACCAGCCCGAGGGCATCGGTGACGACCGACCGCGTGCTCTCCCGCAGCCGGTGGCCCACCGCCATGCCGACACCCGCGCCGAGAAGCACGGTCACGACGTTGAGGACGGTTCCCGCACCGGGAAAGAGGGAGGTCACCGCCGCAGCCTACGAGAGGCGTCGACCGCTCATCGATCCGGTCTTCCGGCGCCCAGCCTTGGGGTCTAGGGTCGGGGCTCGGGTGCGTGGTGAGAACCATGCCGCTCGCCGAGACGGATCGATCAGGAGGACCCATGCTGCGGCGTACTGTCGACGTGATCCCCGTCGGGGACGACCTCCAGGACATCACCCGCCTGTGGTTGACCGCGAAGGTCGACGGCGGCACCACCGAGCAGGCGGCGTCACGCGTGGTCAGCGACGGGCGGCTCGCCGCGGCACTGCGCCGACCGGGGGTACAGGCCTTCCTGGCCCGGGTGGACCGTGAGCCCGTCGGGTACGCGATCACCAGCGACAACCCGTTCGGGGTGAGCCCCAGCCCCGAGATCTCGGTCGAACAGATGTGGGTGGCTCCCGAGGCGCGCCGCCTCGGAGTGGCCAAGGCGCTGCTGACGGCCGTTCTCGCCGCTGCCGAGCGCGCGGGGTGCGAGCACGTCGTGTCGAACGTCCCGACGGCCAGCCGGGACGCCAACCGCTTCTTCGCGCGCCTGGGGTTCAGCTCGGTCGTGGTGCGAAGAGTCGTGCCGACCAGCCTCCTGCGTCGCAGGCTCGCCCCCGAGACCTCCGAGAGCGGCACCGTGCTGCTGCGCCGACGCCGCAGCCTGCGCCACCGCGCCGACCCGCCGCTGGCGTCCCGCTCGGCCTGACCCGGGCGCCGGTCCGCGGCAGCTCAGCTCCCCGGCGGGGCATCCCGGATGAGGCAGGTGATCCGGGAGGTGCAGATGCGCTTGCCCCGGTCGTCGGTCACGACGACCTCGAAGCTGGCCAGGGTGCGACCCAGGCTCAGCGGCCGTGCCGTGCCGGTGACGAGGCCGGAGCGGGCGGCGCGGTGGTGCGTGGCGTTGATGTCGAGCCCGACGACGGCCTTGCCCGGCCCGGCGTGCAGGCCCGCCCCGAGCGAGCCGAGGGACTCGGCGAGGACGACTGAGGCACCGCCGTGGAGCAGGCCGTAGGGCTGGGTGTTCCCCTCCACCGGCATGGTCGCGACGAGGCGCTCGGCGCTCGCCTCGACCACCTCGATGCCCATCCGGCGATCCAGCGAGGTCGGGTTCATCGCGTACATCGCCCTGACGGCGGCCATCAGGTCGGCGTCCGCGCTGGGAGAGTGGTCCGGGGCGGGGGTGGTGTCGGTCATGGTGGATAGGCTGCCACGCGTGAAGCTGCTCCTCCTCGACGGACACTCCCTGGCCTACCGCGCGTTCTTCGCCCTCCCGGCCGAGAACTTCTCGACGAGCACGGGGCAGCACACCAATGCCGTCTACGGCTTCACGGCGATGCTCATCAACGTCCTGCGCGACGAGGCGCCGACCCACGTCGGGGTCGCGTTCGACGTGTCCCGGCAGACCTTCCGGCTCGAGGAGTACGCCGAGTACAAGGCGGGGCGCTCCAAGACTCCCACCGAGTTCAGTGGGCAGCTCCCGCTGCTGCGCGAGGTCCTCGACGCCCTGCGCATCCGGCACGTCGGCATCGAGGGCTTCGAGGCCGACGACGTCATCGCCACGCTCACGCGCCAGGCCGTGGAGCAGGGCCACGAGGTCGTGCTGTGCACCGGCGACCGAGACGCCTTCCAGCTGGTCTCCGACAAGGTCACCCTGCTCTATCCCGTGCGCGGGGTGTCCGAGGTCTGGCGGATGGACCCGGCGGCCGTCGAGGAGAAGTACCTCGTGCCGCCCGAGCGCTACAGCGACCTCGCGGCGCTCGTCGGCGAGAGCAGCGACAACCTGCCCGGGGTGCCCGGCGTCGGTCCGAAGACGGCGGCCAAGTGGCTCGGGCAGTTCGGCGACCTCACCGGCGTCGTCGCGCACGTCGACGAGATCAAGGGCAAGGCGGGGGAGTCGCTGCGCGAGCACCTCGACGGCGTCCTGCGCAACCGGCGCCTCAACCGTCTCGTCGACGACGTGGAGCTGCCCCTGACCGTGGACGACCTCGAGCGCCGCACGTGGGACCGTGAGGAGGTGCACACCGTCTTCGACGGTCTCGAGTTCCGGGTGCTGCGCGACCGCCTGTTCGCCACGTTCGACGTGGAGACCGACGAGGTCGAGGGTGGCTTCGACCTCGAGGGTCACGTGCTCAGCGCGGACGAGGCGCTGTCCCGGCTGGCCGACGCCGCCACGGCCCGCACGCCACACGGTCTCGTCGTCGCGGGTCACTACAGGGCCGGCACCGGCGACGCGGAGGCGATCTCCATCGCCGGTTCCGACGACACCTCGGCGCACCTCGACCTCACCACCCTGACCCCGGAGCAGGACGCCGTCCTCACCGCATGGCTCGCGGACCCCGAGGCGCCCAAGGTCCTCCACGACGCCAAGCCCCAGGTCCAGGCGCTGTCGACGCGGGGGATGGCCCTGAGCGGAGTCACCAGCGACACGGCGCTCGCGGCCTACCTCGTCCGGCCCGACCAGAGGTCCTACGACCTCGAGGACCTCGTCGTGCGCCACCTCGGCCGCGAGCTCAAGGCCGACTCCGACGGGGTCTCCGGCCAGGGCCAGCAGGGCATGCTCGACGTCGAGGTCGACGGTGACTCGGCGGCCCGCGATGCGATGGTGCGGGCTCGGGCCGTGCTCGAGCTGTCCGAGGTGCTCGCCCAGCGGCTCGAGGAGACCGGAGGCAGCGAGCTGCTCCGTGACCTCGAGCTGCCGCTCGTCGACATCCTCGCGGCGATGGAGCGCACCGGCATCGCCGTCGACGAGTCGGCCCTCACCGCCCTCGAGGCCGACTTCGCCGCGAAGATGCGCCAGGCCCAGCAGGACGCCTACGACGCCATCGGCCGGGACGACGTCAACCTCGGCAGCCCGAAGCAGCTCCAGGAGGTGCTCTTCGACCAGCTGGGCATGCCCAAGACCAAGCGCACCAAGACCGGGTACACCACGGATGCCGATGCGCTGGCCGACCTGTTCGTCAAGACCGAGCACCCGTTCCTCGAGGCGCTCCTGCGCCACCGCGACACGAGCCGGCTCCGGGTCACCGTCGAGGGGCTCATCAAGTCGGTCGCGCCCGACCGGCGGATCCACACGACCTACCTCCAGACGATCGCCGCGACCGGCCGGTTGTCCTCGACCGACCCCAACCTGCAGAACGTGCCGATCCGCACCGAGGAGGGCCGCCGGATCCGCGAGGTGTTCGTCGTCGGCGAGGGCTTCGAGTCGCTCATGTCGGCCGACTACAGCCAGATCGAGATGCGGATCATGGCCCACCTCTCCGGCGACGAGGGGCTGATCGAGGCGTTCCGCACGGGGGAGGACCTGCACCGGTTCGTCGGCAGCCGGGTGTTCGCGGTCGAGCCCGACGAGGTCACCCCCGAGATGCGGAGCAAGGTCAAGGCGATGAGCTACGGCCTCGCCTACGGCCTGTCGGCGTTCGGCCTGTCCAAGCAGCTGACGATCTCCACCGGCGAGGCCCAGGGGCTCATGGACGAGTACTTCGCCCGGTTCGGCGGGGTCCGCGACTACCTGCGCGAGGTCGTCGCCCGGGCCCGTGCCACGGGATACACCGAGACGATGCAGGGCCGGCGCCGCTACCTGCCCGACCTCACGAGCGACAACCGCCAGCGCCGCGAGATCGCCGAGCGGATGGCGCTCAACGCCCCGATCCAGGGCTCGGCGGCCGACATCATCAAGCTCGCCATGCTCGGGGTCGACGCAGCGCTCACGGCGGAGGGTGCCCGGTCCCGAATCCTGCTCCAGGTGCACGACGAGCTCGTGCTCGAGGTCGCGCCGGGGGAGCGGGAGTCACTCGAGGCAATGGTGCGGCGGGAGATGGGCGCCGCGATGGAGATGGACGTTCCGCTCGACGTCAGCGTCGGGGTCGGTCGTTCGTGGCACGACGCCGCACACTGACGAGCCGTCAGTCGTCGGCGTCGACGCGCGAGATGCTGGCGGAGATCGCCGCGTCCTCTTCCGTCGGCACGACGTAGTCGTCCGCCCAGGTCACGACGACGAGGGCGAGGAGGAGCGCTGCGTCGACCGAGAGCACGAGGAGGAGGAGGGCGTGGCCGGTGGAGACGAGGGGCAGGGCGACGAGCACCAGCCCGAGGGCGCCCCACATCCACCAGACCGCCGACCGGTGGCCGCGGGCCAGGGCCGTCTGCACCAAGAGCTGCAGCATCGCCGTCACGGTGCCGAGCAGCGCGAAGAGCCAGAGGTCCGGCTCGACCGCCGCGTAGGCCGGGCCTCCCACGAAGACCAGGGCCAGGCCCGGGAACAGGATCGCACCGACCACCGCGACGCCACCGATGGCCGCGACGATGGCCAGGCCGATGAGGTGGAGGTGCCGGTGACCTCCCCGACGGGCGAGCGCCGGGAACGCCATGACGGTGACGAACGTCGGCAGGAAGAGCACCCCCTTGGCGAGGATGAGCCCGGCTGCGTAGAGCCCTGACTCAGACGCCGGCAACGTGGCGCGCGCGACGAAGACGTCGACCTGGGTGAGGACGAAGAAGGCCAGCAGCGTGTGGGAGTCGTGCAGCACCTCCCGCAGGATGGCCGCGGGCCGGTCCGGGCTCTCCGTGCCACCGCGCGGCGCCTCGCGGGAGACGAGGACGTGACCCAGCGCGATCGGCACGAGGCTCCCGAGAGCGACCCCGCACATCGCCCCGAGGGGGGTGGGCCAGATGACGAGGACGGCTCCACCGACGAGGAGCCGACCGGCCCCACTTGCAGCACTCAGGGATGCGTAGCCGGACCAGCGACGTCGGCCCTGGAGCAGGCCGAGCTGCACCCCCGTGACGGTCAGGGCGGCAGCGATCACCGCAACAGTCGCCGCCGTCGCCCAGCTGGTGAGGTTGAACGCGGCGACGGCCAGGGGCGAGGCGAGCAGGCAGACGGCCCCCAGCACGCCGGCGGCGCGCACTCCGGTGGCGAGCATGGTGGACGCGGGAGCGCCGTCGCCGAGCACCGCGATGCGCCGTGCCGTCGTGGCCTGGATGCCCAGGGCGAGCACGTTCACCACGAGCACGACGCCCATGAGGGCGGCGACCGCAGAGTAGTCCTCGGGCCCGAGGAGGCGGGCGGCCAGCAGGGTGTAGGCGTAGGCCGCGGCATTCATGACCGTCATTCCGACGGCGACGAGGCCCGCACCTCGGGCGATCGCGCCCTTACCCCGCACCGACACGGGTCACAGGCTACGGTGCCGACCGGGACCACCCTGCCAACTAGGGTGACGAGAGTGTCGACCGCGCCCGCACCCCCTCCCGGTGCCGGTGACCCACCCCGCGCGGTGCTCCGCTGGCAGCCCGCCGTCGCGGCGCTGGCGGCGGCCGTCGTGGCGGCCGTCCTCGTCGTCCGGGGCACCTGGGGCCGGGGGCAGGTGCTCTTCCGCGACTACGTCGCCGTGCCCGTGCCGGCGCGACCCGACAGCCTCCTCCCCTCGACGGCCACCGAGCTGCGCGGCTGGCCCCTGGATGCCGTGACCTGGCTGCTCGCTCCCGTCGTGTCCCCGGGGGCTCAGCAGGCGCTCATGCTCGGCGGCGCACTCGTCCTCGCCGGGTGTGGCGCCGGCCTCCTCGTGAACAGGTTGGGACCGGCGGCGGCGGTGGCGGCGGCGGGCCTGGCCGTGTGGAACCCGTACGTCGCCGAGCGACTCCTGCTGGGCCAGCCGCCGACGCTGCTCGGGTACGCCGCGGTGCCGTGGGTCGCCCTCGCTGCTCGCGCGCCACTCGGTCTCGCCCCTCGCCTGCTGCTCCTGGCGCTCGCGGCGGCGCCGGCAGCGCTCACGCCGTGGGGTGGGGTGATGGCCCTGACCGTCGGCGCGGCCGCCACCCTGACCCGCCGGGACCGTGGCTGGCGTGACGCCCTCGCCGCCGCCGGAGTCGTGCTCGTGCTGTGCCTGCCCTGGGTCGTCCCGTCCCTGCTCGCGGGCGGTGTATCGGCCGACCCGGACGGGGCGCTGGCGTTCGCCCTGACCGACGACACCGGGTTGGGGGTGTTCGTCTCGGCTGCGATGGGGGGCGGGGTGTGGGCCGAGGCGGCTCAACCGCTGTCGCGGACCGACCCGGTGTCCCAGGCGGGGTCCCTCCTCGTCCTGGCGGGCGCAGGGATCGGCATCGCCGCGCTGTGGCACACGAGGTCGCGGCGCCTGGGGATCGTCGCCCTTCTGGCGCTTCTCGGCCCTGCGGCCCTTGGGGCGGTGCTGTCGGGCCCGGCCGTGGGGCTCATGGCCGCCGCCCAAGCGGTACCGGGCATGGCGCTGGTGCGCGACCAGCACCGGATGCTGTTTCCCGGCGTGCTCGCAGCAGCCGTGCTCGTGGCGGTGGGCGTCGGGCTGGTCACCCGGTCGGCTGGGCGGGCCGCCGGCGGGGTTGCCGCAGCGGCGGCTCTCGCGGTGGCTGTCACGTCCGTGGTGGACCTCCCCCGGGACGTGCGGGTTGCCTACCGCCCGGTGGACTACCCCGCGGGCTGGGGTCAGGTGGTGGAGGCGCTCGGTGCGGCCGGCGAGCCGCCCACGGTTCTGTCCCTGCCCTGGCAGCCGCTGCGCCGCACGGACTGGGCAGCCCCCCAGGCGTTCCTCGACCCCACGCCCCGGGCGGTCTCGGGCACCGTGCTGGTGAGCACGACCTTCACCGTCCGGCGGGACGGCGGGCTCGTGGTCGTCGACGACGCACCGCTGACCGCTGGTCCGGACTGGAGCCGGGGGGTGGTCACCGGCGCCAGCCTGCGCACCAACCACGTCACGCACGTGCTCGAGTGGCTGGGCACCCCCGGGGCGCTGGCGCAGGACCGGAGGGGGTGGACGCTCGTGGTCGACACCCCGGACTTCCGCCTGTGGGAGGTGTCCGCAGCGGTTTGAGGGCCACGACTCGCGCAGTCGGTCCGACGGTTGTCCGCCAAAGCCTCCGGGACCGGCTACCATGACTCGTACTGTCCAGTAGGGAAGGCCACGACGTCCATGAGCGAGACCAGCACTGCCGCCGGCACCAACCGCAACGGGCTCATCATTCTCGTGGTGAGCCTTCTTGCCGGCCTCGGCATGTCCTTCGCGGCAGCCGCCACCATCGTCTCGACCAACGGTCCCCAGGACGGCACGGCCATCACCGAGGGCCAGGTGACGTTGGTTCCCGCTGACGTCCTCCTCAACTACGGCGGCTGACGCCACCCGCCTCGACATCGTCGGTGCCGCCCTCCGGGGGTGACCCTGCGGCCCGGTCGCGTAGCACCTTCTCCCAGGCGAGCACGGTCCGGGACCACGTGAACTGTTCCGCGTGACGGACTGCAGCGTGCCCCAGACGGTCACGCTCCTCGGAACTGTCCAGGAGGCGCTCGACCACGCTCACCATCTCGTCGAGGTCGTCCACCAGGACTCCGGTCCGGGTGTCGACGATCGACTCGGACAGTCCGCCGGCGCCGCGGTAGGCCACCGTCGGGGTTCCGTGCGAGGCGGCCTCGACGACGCAGAGCCCCCAGCCCTCCTTGATGCTCGGTGCCAGGGCGACCCAGGCGCTGGCGAGCTCGGCGTGCTTGGTCCGCTCGTCGACGTGGCCGAGCAGGTCCACGCGTGAGGCCACTCCTGCGCGGGCGGCCTCCTCATGCACCTGCTCACTCCACCAGCCGTCGCCCACGACGCGCAGCCGAAGGTCGGGGTGGCGCTGTGCCAGCCGGGCCACGACGGCGATGGCGTGCTCGACGCGCTTGTGGGGCACGACCCTGCCGAGGACGACGATGCGCGGCTGTGGGTGCCGTGCGGTGTCCACGGCCAGCGGGGGCTCGGTGCCGTTGTGGATGACCGCCACCGACGCCCTCGGGACGCCCAGGTCGGTGAGCTCGTCCTTGGTGCGCTGCGACACGGCGACGTACTGCTGGCCCCGGAAGGCCCGCGGAGCCACCCGGGACTCGACGAACCAGCCGACCCGAGAGGCAACGGGACCGAAGACGATCGGCCACTGCTCCCGGTGGACGTGGTGCACGAGGACCACCACCGGTGTCGACGTGCGGAGCGATGCCCAGAAGGGGATGCCGTTCTGGGTGTCGACGATGACGTCGAAGGAACCCTCGGCACGCTCGAGCCGGGTGAGCCGGCGCACGGAGGCCGCGTAGACGCCCAGCCGCCCGCCCTGGCGGAGGACGCGCACGCCGTCGCGCAGCTCTTCGGCAGGCGCGCCCGGGTGCGCCGAGCACAGCAGCGTGACGTCGTGACCTGCCGCGGCGAGACCCGCGCAGACGGTCTCGGCGTACTTCTCGGCGCCCCCGCCCTCGGGATGTGTAGAGTCACGCCAGTTCAAGAAGGCAATGCGCACGTGGTGCTCTTTCCAGACGACCGGAGACGGATGTTACAGCAGTCCTCCGCCCCCGACGGGGCGGTCCTGGAGAGGCCCACGGTCCGCCGCTCGCTCGCGCTGTTCGCCGCCTTTCGCGTCGAGCAGACTGACCCGGCACGGTTCTACGGGGCGCTGGCGGCCGACTCGGTGGCCATGCTCCGACGGTGGACCCCCCTGGATGGTGCCACCGTCGTCGACATCGGCGGGGGGCCCGGCTACTTCGCCGACGCCTTCGCGGGCGCGGGCGCACGGTACGCGGGAGTCGAGCCGGATGCCGGGGAGATGACGGCGCGCGGGGGCGTGACGGGCAACTCCCTGCGCGGGTCCGGGCTCGACCTGCCGCTGTCCTCGGCGAGCGTCGACGTGGCGTTCTCGAGCAACGTCCTCGAGCACGTGCCGGACCCCGTGCGGATGGCCGAGGAGATGCTGCGGGTCGTCAGGCCCGGGGGCGTGGTCTTCATCTCGTGGACCCCGTGGCTCTCCCCGTGGGGTGGGCACGAGACCTCGCCCTGGCACTACGTCGGGGGTTCGCGGGCGGCCGACCGGTACGCCCGGCGCCACGGGCACCGGCCGAAGAACGACGTGGGGCGAAGCCTGTTCCCCTGTCCGGTCGGGCCCATGGTGAGGTGGGCTCGCCAGGTGGAGGCCGAGGGGCGCGGCACGGTGCTCGACATCCTGCCGCGCTACCACCCGTGGTGGGCCCACTGGGTGATGCGGGTGCCCGGGCTGCGCGAGGTCGTCAGCTGGAACGCAGTGGTCGTCATCCGCCCGGGGGAGGGGTGAGCGACACCCCGGATGCCGCGGCCGTGTGGCGCGGACGGCTCGACAAGGCCGTCCCCACCGCCTTCCTCGTCGCTCTCGCCTTCGTGCAGCGGCCCGGGTGGACCGCGGCCGACACCAAGCTCGACCTCGTGGTCGACCCGGGCGGCTTCCTCGCCAGGGCGCTGAGCCTGTGGGACCCGCTCGCCGCCGGCGGACAGCTGCAGAACCAGGCCTACGGCTACCTCTTCCCGATGGGGCCGTTCTTCTGGCTGGGCCACGCACTGAACCTGCCGGCCTGGGTCGTGCAACGCCTGTGGTGGGCGGTCGTCCTCGTGCTCGCCTATCACGGCACCCGGTTGGTGCTCGAGCGACTGGGCATCGGCACCGGCTGGTCGCGCGTCATCGGGGCCATGGCCTACGCACTGGCCCCCCGGATGGTGGTGGGCCTGGGCGCGATCAGCTCGGAGATCTGGCCGATGGCCCTCGCGCCGTGGGTGCTGCTTCCGCTGCTCTCGGTCGCGCCCGGCCGCGAGCGTCCGGCTGCCCTGCGATCCGGCGTGGCCGTGCTGCTGCTCGGGGCCGTGAACGCGGTGGCGTCGCTCGCCGTCCTCGTGCTCCCGTTCTGGTGGATCATCACGCGGCGAGGAGCCGTCCGGTGGCGACTGCTGGCGTGGTGGTCCGGTGCCGTGGCACTGGCCACCGCGTGGTGGGTGGGGCCGCTGCTCCTGCTGGGCCGCTACAGTCCGCCCTTCCTGGGATGGATCGAGGACGCCAGGGTCACCACGGCCGTCGCGAGCGTCACGGAGGGCCTTCGGGGCACCACGCAGTGGATCGCCGGCATCGGCGGTGCGCAGGATCCGGTGTGGCCCGCCGGCTGGCTCGTGCTCACTTCTCGCAACCTCGTCCTGTTCGGTCTCGTCGTCGTCCTGACCGGTCTGCTCGGGATCGCCATGGCCCGTGGCCCGTGGGTGGGCTTCGCGCGCGGCGGACTGGTGTTGGGCCTGCTGTTCGTCACCTTCGGTCACATCGGAGGTGTTGCCGGGCCGTGGGCCGGGGCCGAGGCCGACCTGCTCGACGGTGTGCTCGCCCCCTTCCGCAATACCCACAAGTTCGAGCCGGTGCTCCGGCTGCCGCTTGCCCTGGGGGTGGCTCACGGACTGCCACTCTCCGTGGAGTGGCTGCGCCGGCGTCAGGCACCCTGGCCGCTCATCGCGCCGGCCGTGGTCGTGCTCGCGCTGATCGGGCAGACAGCGGCGCCCGCCTTCGTCGGCGTGATCCAGCGCGGGGAGTACCTCGCCGTGCCGGCGGCCTGGTCCGAGACCGCAACCTGGCTTGACGAGCACGACGACGGGGGCCGGGCCCTGCTGCTCCCCGGTGGCAACGCCCCGGCGAGGATCTGGGGGGAGCCGAAGGACGAGCCGCTGCAGCCCGTGGCGACCCAACCGTGGATCGTGCGGGACGCGGTTCCGCTGGGGTCGGCAGCAGCCACGCGCATCCTCGACGAGATCGAGCAGAGGGTGTCCCAAGGTCGTGGCGGCCCGGAGCTCCTCGCGATGCTCGAGAGCCTCGCGGTCACTCGGGTGGTGCTGGTGGGCGACCACCAGCGGCTTGCCTCACGGACCACCCCGCCGGTCGTCGTGCGTGCGGCGCTCGTCGCGAGCGGGGCGCGCTCCGTGGTCTCCTTCGGCGACGTCGTCGGGGGATCCACCGACGTGGCGACGGCCTCGGACTGGGGGCTCGACCGGCCGGTGCGCGAGATCGAGGTCTTCAGCGTCGACACCGGCGCCGGCATCGCCCCGACGGCTCTCGTCCCGCTGGCCGAGGTGCCCCGGTACGCCGGCGGCCCCGAGGGCATGGCCGCCGTGCCCGGGTCGCCTCCCGGTCTGTTCGCAGCGGACCCGGCATCCGATCTCGGTGGTGACCCCACCGGGCTGAGCACGGACACGCTCCAGCGGCGGCAGGCCAGCTTCGCCGCATCGACCGACCTCTATGGGCCGCTGCTCTCGGCCGACGAGGAGTATCCGTCGCCGCGGTCGGTGCACGACTACTGGCCGTATCCGCTCACCGAGGCCGATCCCGGCCTCACCGACCAGCAGACCGTGCGGGCCGACGACGGCGCGGCACGGGCCGAGGCGTCCTCGACCCTGGCCGATCCGGCGCTGGGGCAGGGTCGGGAGCTGGCCAGCGACGCCTGGCGGGCGTTCGACATCAGCGGCGCCACGGCGTGGCGCTCGTCTGGCTACGACCCCGAGGGGCAATGGGTCCAGGTCAGGTGGGCGGATCCGGTCGAGCTGCCGTCCGAGCTCACGCTCACCCTCGACACCGAGATCGGCGCGGATGCCGCCGCGGTCTCGATCACCACGGAGGCGGGCACGGTGCGCACTCCGGTCACCGCCCCCGACCTGGCCGGAGATGTCGATCCTGCCCGCTACCGGGTGCCGGTGGGGGTGCCCCCCGGGGCCACGAGCAGCGTACGCCTGACGATCGAGGCGGTGCGGGACGATCGACCCACCGTCCGGGTGCGCGACCTGGGCGTTGGAGTCCTGCCCCGGGTGCTTCCCTTCGTGCGGCTGCCCCTGACGGTGGCGTCACCGCAGGTCATCAGCGTCCAGGCGAGCACCGACAGCAGGCCGGCGTGCTACCCCCTGTCGAGCGGTGTCCTGGCGTGCTCCCCCGACCGCAGCCGGGTCGGCGAGGAGGAGACCACCATGCGCCGAATCGTGAGCATCGGCGAGGACCGGACGTTCACCGGGCAGGGCACTGCCGCAGCCACCGGTAACGGAGCCGATGACCTCCTGCGGCGCCTCGACGACGTCCGGGCCACGGCGTCGAGCCGGTGGATCCAAGAGCCTGGAGTGTCGCCCGAACTGGCCGTCGACGGGGACCCTCGCACCTACTGGGCAGCCGACCCGGAGGATTCCCAGCCCGAGCTCACCCTGACCTGGCCGACGCCACGGACCGTGCGCGGGCTGCGGTTCAGCCTCGATGCCGACGCTGCCGGTCGGCGGCCCACGGAGGTGGACGTCACCGTGGAGGAACGGAGCTACCACCGGGTGCTCGACCGGGACGGGTCCATCTCGCTGCCCGAGGTGAGCACCCGCGGCCTCCAGCTGGTGATCACCGACGCCACGAGCCAGGACAGCCTCACCACAGCCGGCGAGTCACCGATGCCCGTTGTGGTCGGGGACGTCGCGCTCGAGGGAGACGCCTGGCCGCCGATCGGGCTGGACTCGCCCGTCGTCGTCCCGTGTGGCTTCGGGCCGACCGTGCAGGTGAACGGGGTGACGTTCCCGACCAGCGTGACGACGACCCGAGGGGCGGTCCTGGCTCGGGGCGACGCCCAGCTGGACATCTGCGAGGAGATGTCCCTCGCCGCAGGGGAGCAGCGCGTTCAGGTGCTCGCCTCACGGGAGTTCGCCGTGCGGTCCCTCCTCCTCGACCAGAGGGGACCGACCGGTGCTGTCGGCGTCGGCAGCACGGCCACCCCCCTTCGCGTGGTCCACTGGGACGCGACCGACCGATCCGTCGAGCTTGCTCGGACGGTGGAGGCCGATGGCCTGCTCGTCGTGCGCGAGAACGCCAACCCGGGATGGGTGGCTCGGCTCGGGGACGGACAGCTCCGCCCGGTGCGCGCCGACGGCTGGGCACAGGCGTGGGTCGTCCCGGCGGGATCGAGTGGGGTCGTGCACCTGACCTTCGAGCCGCAGGGCCCGTTCCAGGTCTCGCTCGTCCTGGGGGCGATGCTCGCGCTGGTACTTGTCGGGCTGGCCGTGGCGACACGGGGCGGTTCACGGGGCCCGGTGCTCGCCGAGACCCGGTTGCCCACGCTCGGCCGCGGGCTGGCCCTCGCCGCGGTCGTGGCCGTCGGCGGCGTCGTCGGTGCCCTTGCCTCGGCGCTGGCGCTCGCTGCGCGCCGGGTCAGGGCCGGGATCGTCCTCGCCGTCGGCTCGCTGCTCGCACTCGTCTGGGTCGGCTGGGCGCTGTTGCGACCGTGGCCCTCCGGCAGCACGAACCGCGACATCGTGTCAGGAGGGTTGGCGCTCCTGCTCGTGGCGATCGTCACGACGTGGTCCGGGGGCGGGGCCACCGATGCCCCCACCGGTGCGACGTCGGGCCCAGGCCTGGATGGGCGCCTCGAGGAGGTACCAGCTCAGGGAGGCGATGAGGAGCGACGCGCTGAGCGTGAGCACGACGGTGATCCAGAAGCCCGAGTCGAAGAGGCCGAGTCCCAGGATCCGGCGAACGGCGAACATGACGGGCAGGTGCCAGAGGAACAAGCCGTAGCTCACGGTGCCGACGTACGTGAGCACCGGGTGGGCGAGCACCCGTGACACGAGTGTGTGCGCCCCCAGCGCGGACGGAATGACGACGAGGGCCGCCACGAGGGTGTACCCCAGGTGCTTGAAGGACTCCGCCCCCGCAGTAGGGAAGGCCAAGTCGTAGGGACCGGCCGCGCGCGTCGTCAGCACCCAGAAGACGCAGGCCGCCAAGCCGTACAGGTGCCACGGCACTGCTCTGACGACACCGGCCACCGGGCGGCGGAGGCTCTCGTCCGAGGTGATGACCGCCAGCACCATCCCGACGACGAACCAGTCGGCGACGGCCGGGAGGGTGCGGGCCCACGAGAAGCCCTCCGGCAGCAGGCCGAAGCCCACGGCCGCCCGAAACAGCCACGAACCGCAGGCGACACCCAGGAGCGCCATGAGATGCCGCCGTGGCCCTCCGCGTGCCGCGATCCTCGCGAGGAGGAGAGCGAGGAACGGGAGGGCGATGTAGAACATCACCTCGGTCGACAGGCTCCACAGCTGGGACAGCCCGGGGATGTCCCACTGCATTCGCAGGCTCTGCAGCTGGAGGAGGTTGGCGACCCACACGGTGCTTCCGGCAGTCCGAGACTCGGGTACCAGCACCAAGGTGCCGAGCAACACCGCCAGCCAGGCGGGGACGAGCCGTGCTGCTCGCCGGATGGCGTAGGAGCGGCGATCCGGGGGAGGGTCGCCGAGGACGAGCCGCCGCGCGTGGGGGCGGTAGAGGAGCAGGCCGCTGAGCACGAAGAAGACGGCGACGCCGATGTCCATCCTTGCCAGGAAGCCGGGCAGGATCGAGCGGCTCGTCGCTCCCGAGAGGAACCCCGCATGCGTCAGGAGGACGGCCACGGCAGCAAGGGCACGCAGCCCCTCGAGCTCGAGAAGGTAGTGGGCGCCCGGAGCCGAGCGCGGTGGCGCGGTGATGGTCGTGGAGCTCACGAGCCCGCCCCCACCGACACGACCTGGGCGGAGGTCACACAGACCCCCGCGGTGTTCGGGGTCTCGACGACGACGGTGATCGAGGCGACCGCCGTGCCGGAGGGCACCGGGGCGTAGACCCGGTGGGGACCATTGAGCAGCTCTGGTGGGTCCTGCACCAGTGGCTCGGACACGGCGCCGTCGCGGTCGGTCACCACGACGTTGACACGGGTGGCGTCGCCCACGAGGAGGCCGAGTGTCACGATCGCCCCCCTGTAGTACGGAGCAGGATCGGCCAGGGGCAGCGTGATCGACTGTTCACCCTCGTTCAGGACGGCTCCGCAGAACCCATCCGGCACGGGCGCGCCCGACACCCGGGTGAGAGCCGCCCCGGTCACCGCGCCGTCGGGGCCGATCACCGAGGGGCGCCCCGGAAGCTCCGACGCCAGGGCGGAGGGGTTGAGCAGCGTGATGAGGGGCGCCGTGGTGAAGGCGCTGTCGACCCACCCCGGGACGATCTCGTCCGGCACGGGGTTGGGAAGGAGCCCGCCGCCCGCGGCCCCGGACACGTCGTCGCGCAAGGCCGCCAGGTAGGCGGTGACCTCGGTCGCGTGCCACCGCACCCCGAAGCTGATCCACGTGATCGCCGACAACGCAACGACGCTTGCCGTCGCTCCCACCCAGAGCGCCCGCACCCGCCGGCGCGGAGGGCCCGGCTCGCGAGAGCCCCGACGCTCGAGCACGGCGCCCATCAGCGCCGCGATGGCGATCGCGGTCACGGCGCTCACGTCCGGGAGCAGCCGGAGGTCGTCCGCCGTCGTGACGTCAGCCACTTGGGCCAGCCGACCGACGTAGATCATTCCGAGGACCGGAACCGCGTAGGCAGTTGCCACGACGGCGACCGGAGCCGCTGCGGAGAAGGCCCCCCGGGTCCGCGACGCCCACACCAGCAGCGCGAGGAACGCGATGCTCGACAGCACGACGAGGACCGCCGGCGTCGCAGCGAACGAGTACGCGCCGTTGCCGTCGCGCCACGTGACCGGCCCGCCGAGGAACGAGGGCAGCAGGTCGACGATGGCCCAGCGGCCGACCTTGACCACGGCGTCGCGCAGGCTCGGTTGCGCGCCTTGAGCCGTGTCGAAGTCGCCGCTGCCGTAGAACGCAAGGAAGGCGAGGTTGAGCGCGACGAACGGAGCGAGGACGGTCCCGATGCGCCGCCATGTGAGCCACGGTGTCTTCCGGCGGGCGACGAGCATCAGCGCGAGGGCGACGACCGGCACGGCGAGTGCTCGTTCGGAGAAGGTGAGGGCCAGCGCGTGGAGGGCGAGGGCCCAACCCACCGGCTGCCATCGCTCGGTGCGCAGGTGGTCGATGAGCAGGCTGGTGGCGAGGATCATCAGTCCGAGGGCGGTCATGGTCGTCAGGGCCTGACGGAACCAGGCGTACGTGGGGATCACCGACGCGGCGAAGAGCACCCACGACAGGGCGAGCACCTGAGCCACCGGGGGGGTGATGACCTGCCGCACGAGCCGGCGTGAGCTCCACCCGACGATGGCCGCGATGCCGATGGTGAGCACCACCGCCGGCCAGTGCTGCAGGGGGGCGTACGTCGCCATGAGCCAGTCGATCGTGCGCGCACCAGGGGCGAGGTGCGTACGGTTGCTCTCGATGATGAACGGCCACGGCCCGCGCCCCGCGGCGTAGGCCTGGGCGCGGATGTCGTCGATGTAGAGGTCTCCGCCGCCGACCAGCCACGCGACGGCCACGAGCTGGAGCACCACGAGGCCGGTCGTGACCTCCCTCACCGTCGGCCGGCGAAGAGCCGACCGCGCTGTGGGCAGGTCTCGTCGACCGACTGGCTCGGCGGTGGCGAGATCCACGGGTGCTGCTCCCTGTCTGGCGGTGGGCGCGTGCGCGCGAGCGACGGCGCGCGGGGCCGCGTGGGGAAGTCTACGGAGCCCTCGTCGCCGGGGGTGGCCGGGTCATCGACGCGCCACGCCGAGGACGACGTTCTCCCGAGTGGTGCCCGTGGTGTCCTACTCGTTGGTACGCTTCGGCCACTTCACTGTGGAAGGGACACACATGCGTCGCGTACTCGGCGGCATCCTGGTTGTGCTGGGTGCGCTTTTCATCGGCTTCGGCTTCCTGGCCAAGCCGTACATCTACAACAGCCTGGCGATCGTGCCGCTGGACCAGGACTCGACCTCGGTGTCGCAGGGCGAGAACATGTCCGTCCTGTGGCCCCACGTGGTCGACGGGCAGGGCACCATCGACAAGCTCACCGGCGTCCGGGTGATCAGCACCCGCCAGGTGGTCGGCATCCCGGGCGTGGTGGAGGAGGCCGGTCTCGCGGACACCGATGCCTTCTGGCAGACCACGGTGAAGTCCCAGGCGGACAACAACGGCGAGCTCGTCGACCTGAGCTACAGCGACGAGGGTGTCTCGCTCGACCGTCGCACCGGAGAGTCGACCAACTGCTGCGGTGACTTCGTCTCCACAGGGGATCTCGACGACGCCACGACGACGAAGGAGATCACCCACGAGGGCTACGTCTTCAAGCTGCCCTTCGGGGTGGAGCAGACGTCCTACGACTGGTGGGACGGTGACCTGGAGCGGGCCAACCCCCTGGAGTTCCAGGGCGAGGACGAGCTCTTCGGGACCCCGGTCTACGTCTTCACGCAGAACCTTGCCCCCGAGCCGCTGAACATCATCCAGGCGCCGGCCAGCCTCTTCGAGGACGGGGCGGAGGGCACCGTCGACGCCACCGAGGTGTACTCCAACAACCGCACCCTGTGGATCGAGCCCGTCACCGGAGTGGTGATCAAGGGTGAGGAGCAGATCAACAACGTCTACGAGGCCGAGGGCTACTCCCCGGTCGCCAAGACGGTCGGCACGATCGGGTTCGACGAGGAGACGGTGAAGACGAACGCCGAGGACTGGGGTGCGAAGGCGTCGTTGCTGTCGTTCATCGACAACTGGCTCACCCTCATCGGTCTCGCGCTCGGTGTGCTCCTCGTCCTCGTCGGTGCCTGGCTCCTCCTCTGGAAGGAGCCGGCGGGCACGCCCGACGACGACACCGAGGGCGTGGACGTCGTGGCGGGCGGGCGCTCGGCGCGACGCGCCTGACGCGGCGAGAGGCCCGCTGAACCCGAGCGGCCGCTGCGAACAGCCCGGCACCTGTCAGGTGCCGGGCTTTCGCGCCACGACGATGGCGGTGCCGGGGAGCAGGGCCCCCCGCAGCGGGGACCACCCGCCCCACGTGGCGGTGTTGCGGGGCGGCCACTCCGGCTCGACGAGGTCGGTGAGCACCAGCCCCGCAGCGACCACCTGCCGGACCAGGTCGCCCAGGGTGCGGTGGTGCTCGGCGTACGTGACGATCCCGCCGACGCTCTCGACGTAGGGGGTGCGGTCGAAGTAGGACGTCGTCGCGGTCAGCCCGCGGTCCCCCGGGTCGTCCGGGAACGCCCAGCGCACCGGGTGCGAGGTGGAGAAGACGAAACGCCCTCCGGGTCGCAGCACCCGCTGCGCCTCCCGCAGGACGGCGGCGCTGTCGGCGACGAAGGGGATGACCCCGTATGCCGTGAACACCCGGTCGAGCGTGCCGTCGCCGAAGGGGAGGGAGACACCGTCGCACTGCACGAGGGGCACCGACGGCACCTGCCCGGCGGACTCCTTCGAGACCGTGGCACCCGTGCGCAGCATCCCCATCGAGAGGTCGCTCGCGACGACCGACACCGCGTGGTGGCGCGCGAGCCAGCGTGAGCACTGCGCGGCGCCGGCTCCGATCTCGAGCACGGTGAGCCCCGGGGAGAGGTCGAGCAGGCCCAGCTCGGCCTCTGTCCACCCCTCCGGCCCCCACACGAAGTCGCTGTCCCCGAGGAAGGAGCCGTGTTCGGCGTAGTAGTCCTCGGCCTCGGCGTCCCACCACGCCCGGTTCGCCGCCCGTGTGTCCGCGTCACCGACCGGTCGCCGAGCCGCCTCCTCGTCCATCAACGCCCCCTGCTCCACGGCATCCGGACCGTTTTGCCCCCCACGAGCCCACACGAGTAGGCTGGACGAGCACTCGTGTGCCATTCGTGGCTCACCCGTGCGCGCATCCCAACCCATCTCATCCATCTGTCCACATCGGAGTTCCTACTACATGACTGCCAGCACGGTCGACACGACCGCCCCTCAGATTGCCATCAACGACATCGGCTCTGAGGAAGATCTCCTCGCCGCGATCGACGCGACGATCAAGCACTTCAACGACGGCGACATCGTCGAGGGTCGCATCGTCAAGGTCGACCGCGACGAGGTCCTGCTCGACATCGGCTACAAGACCGAGGGGGTCATCCCCTCGCGCGAGCTCTCCATCAAGCACGACGTCGACCCCAACGAGGTCGTCAAGGTCGGCGACGAGGTCGAGGCCCTCGTCCTCCAGAAGGAGGACAAGGAAGGCCGTCTGATCCTGTCCAAGAAGCGCGCCCAGTACGAGCGCGCCTGGGGCACGATCGAGAAGATCAAGGAGGAGGACGGCGTCGTCACCGGCTCCGTCATCGAGGTCGTCAAGGGTGGCCTCATCCTCGACATCGGCCTGCGTGGCTTCCTGCCCGCCTCCCTCGTCGAGATGCGCCGCGTGCGCGACCTCCAGCCGTACGTCGGCAAGGAGATCGAGGCCAAGATCATCGAACTGGACAAGAACCGCAACAACGTGGTCCTCTCGCGCCGTGCCTGGTTGGAGCAGACCCAGTCCGAGGTCCGCACGACCTTCCTCAAGGAGCTCGGCAAGGGACAGGTCCGCACGGGTGTCGTGTCCTCCATCGTCAACTTCGGCGCCTTCGTCGACCTCGGCGGGGTCGACGGGCTCGTCCACGTCTCCGAGCTGTCCTGGAAGCACATCGACCACCCGTCCGAGGTCGTCGAGGTCGGTGACGAGGTCAAGGTCGAGGTGCTCGACGTCGACATGGACCGCGAGCGGGTCTCGCTGTCGCTCAAGGCGACGCAGGAGGACCCCTGGCAGCACTTCGCCCGGACCCACGCCATTGGTCAGGTCGTGCCCGGCAAGGTCACCAAGCTCGTCCCGTTCGGGGCGTTCGTGCGCGTCGACGACGGCATCGAGGGCCTGGTGCACATCTCCGAGCTGGCCGAGCGCCACGTGGAGCTGCCGGAGCAGGTCGTCACGGTCGGCACCGACATCTTCGTCAAGGTCATCGACATCGACCTCGAGCGTCGCCGCATCTCGCTGAGCCTCAAGCAGGCCAACGAGGACGGCGCCAACCAGGTCGAGTTCGACCCGACCCTCTACGGCATGGCCGCGGAGTACGACGAGAAGGGTGACTACAAGTACCCGGAGGGCTTCGACCCCGAGACCAACGAGTGGCTCGAGGGCTTCGAGACCCAACGCGAGACGTGGGAGAAGCAGTACGCCGACGCCCACGCCCGCTGGGAGGCCCACCGCGCCCAGGTCGACGCCGCAGCCAAGGCCGACGCCGAGGCTGCCGGCGGCAGCGACGCCACGTCCTACTCCTCGGAGTCGGGCGCCGCCCCCGAGCCCACCGAGGAGAGCAGCGCCCCGCGCCCGCCGGCCCAGACCGGTGGTGAGGGCACCCTCGCCTCCGACGAGGCCCTCGCCGCGCTGCGCGAGAAGCTCACCGGCAACTGAGCCCACCGGCATACCCACTCGGTATGCCGTGAGCCGAGCACCGAGGCCCGGTCACCCCGCAGGGTGGCCGGGCCTCGTGCTGTCACGGTTCGACCACTCCGGACGTGATCGCGACGACAGGGCCGCGGCGGCACGTGTGGGCGGCTGAGAACGGGTCAGCCGGTGGATTTGGAGGGGGCCCGCGCCCTCGCGTACGGTTGTGACGTCGCCCGGAGGCGCGCATCACGTGACTGCGCAGGCCCCGGCCGACTGGCTCAGACAATGCGGCCGAACCGTCTCCGGATCGCCGCTGCCCCGGAACCCGTGACCACCATCCGGTCCACCTCCCGAGGCAACCGTCAGCGCCCGTGCGACGCCTTCTGTGGATGTGGCCCTCTGCTGCTCCCGTCCACGACCGCACCTTGGGGGTGCCTCTTGTCGCTCGACCATGCCCGACCCCTTCTCGTCGACCCCGGCGACCACGACCTTCGCCCTGTCGCGCCGCGGGCCCCCGCGCGCACGGCATACACGCCCGTGCTCATCCTGCTCACCGTCCTCGCCGCGCTGGGCGTGGTGCTCTACGCCGGATTCCTCTTCAACCCGGCCAACCGGGGTGACTGGCTGCCGTACGGCATGGTCATTGCCGCAGAGAGCATCCTCATCACTCAGGCCCTTCTCGCGATGTGGACCATCCTCTCCGGAGCCGCGAGCCCGCGCGACTACGCCTACTTCGCCGCGCAGGAATCGCTCTTCGACCCGACCGGCTCCGCCGTTCGCGGAGCCGGTCGCCACGAGTGGCCGATGCTCATCGGTGGCAGGGAGGTCGACGTCGACGTGTTCATCACGGTCTACGGCGAACCGCCCGAGACGGTTCGCCGCACCGCCACCGCGGCACTGGCCATGGCCGGGTTGCACCGCACGTGGATCCTCGACGACGGCGACAGCGACGAGGTGCGCGATCTTGCCGCGCAGCTCGGCTGCCAGTACGTGCGGCGGCTGTCGAGCAACGGCGCGAAGGCCGGCAACGTCAACCACGCCCTCTCGCTCGCCAAGGGTGAGTACTTCGCCATCTTCGACGCTGACTTCGTGCCGAGCGAGGAGTTCCTCGTCGAGACCGTGCCGTTCTTCGTCGCGGATGACGTCGCCTTCGTCCAGACCCCGCAGACCTACGGGAACCTCCACACGGTGATCAGCCGGGGGGCGGGGTACCTGCAGACCGTCTTCTACAGGTTCATCCAGCCGGGTCGCAACCACTTCAACGCTGCCTTCTGCGTCGGCACGAACGTCGTCTTCCGTCGCGCGGCGATCGACGGGGTCGGCGGTATGTACACCGACTCGAAGTCCGAGGACGTCTGGACCTCCCTGATGCTGCACGAGGCCGGCTGGCGCAGCGTGTACATCCCCGACGTGCTCGCCGTGGGCGACGCCCCGGAGACGATCGAGGGCTTCACGAAGCAGCAGCAACGGTGGGCCACGGGTGGCTTCGAGATCCTGCTCACCCGCAACCCCTTCGCGCCCCGCCGGAACCTCACCGTCGACCAGCGGATCATGTACGGCGTCACCGCCACGCACTACCTGGCCGGCATCACTCCTCTGCTCCTGCTCCTCGTGCCGCCGCTGGAGATCTACTTCGACCTGCGGCCGGTCACCATGGAGATGGGGATCGGGACCTGGGCGCTGTACTACTCGGGCTTCTACGTGATGCAGATCCTCCTGGCGTTCTTCACCGTGGGGTCCTTCCGATGGGAGGCCCTGCTCCTCGCAACGGTCTCCTTCCCGATCTACACCCGTGCGCTGATAGGGGTGCTGCTCGGCCGCGAACAGAAGTGGCACGTCACCGGGAGCAGCCACCAGGCAGCGTCGCCGTTCGCGTTCATCGTCCCTCAGGTGCTCATGCTGACCTTCCTGGTGCCCACGTCGGGCGTGGCGGTGTGGCGCGACGTCAACCACAGCACCCCGACGCTCGCGACGTTCTGGAACATCACCAACACCCTCATCCTGACCAGCTTCGTCGTCACCGCGGTGCGCGAGCACCGCCGGCTGCGCCGACCGGCCCCCGACGTGGTGGTTCCCGTGCCTGCCCCCGAGGTGAGCGAGCAGCGCACCGTGGTCATCCGGCCCGCAGAGCGCACCGAGCCGGTCGCCGTTGCCGCTCACGCAGCGACGGGCGCCGCACCGGCAGACCACTCCGCCCAAGGCACCGGCGCGGATGCCGTGCCCGCCAGACGCAGCGACCGCCACTCCTCTCGCCGATCCCGCCTACGCCCGACCCGCTCCCGGAGCCAGGCCCGAGGCCGCTCCAGCACCGTCCCCGAGGAGGTCACCTCATGACCTGGCAGAACCGCATCCGCCTGTACGGCGGCATCCTGGCCGTCCTGGCCATCACCTCAGTGCTCGTCATCGTCTTCAACCAACGCCAGGCGCGGGCACTGAGCGTCTCGGGCCACGTCGTCGCTGCGGAGTACTCCGTGGGTGCTGCCTACGGCGGCGTGCTCATCGAGGCCCTGGTCGAGGAAGGCGACATGGTGACCAAGGGGCAGCCACTGTTCACCGTCACGAGCCCGAAACTGCAGTACGACCTCTCGAACGGGGTGGAGGCCATCTCCGGCGACGCCTTCGACGTCAAGGAGAGGACTGGAACGGTGACCTACAAGGCGCTCGCGCCGGGGCGACTCTCCACGGTCACGGCGGAGGTGGGTGGGTTCCTGCAGAACGGCGCGAACCTCGCGACGATCACGACCGTCGGCTCCGAGTCGGCCGTCGCCGACTTCGTCCTCTCGCCTCGCGACTACGAGCGCATCGAGGACGGTGCGGCCGTCGACCTGCGCCTGCCGGACAACAGCACGATCCCGGGCACCGTGGACGACGTCTCGGTGCGGACCGAAGCCGGGCAGGCGGTCACGACCGTGACCGTCGCCAGTGCCGCGATCCAGGAGCTGGACGACACGGAGCTCTCCGCTGCAGGCACGCCGGTCGTCGCCACGCTGCACCTGCGGGACGACGGTCCCCTCGCGGGACCCAGCGACGCCTTCACCGGCTTCCTCCTCAAGGTCGGCCTCAGGTGAGCGCGGTCAGGAAGGCCGGGCTCCCCGGGCCGGCGCGCGCGCTGGTCCTCGGCCTCACCGTCGCGCTGGCTCTCGCCGGGTGCACCCGGGCCGCCTCGGACCGTGGTTCCACGGGTGAGGACCGGGGACCCGGTGGAACCACCGACGGGCTCGTCGACGCCCGGGAGCCGGTCTTCGACACGGCTCGACTCCGCGAGGACGCCTCCGCCCTGGTGCAGCGCACTCCCAAACCCCTCGTGGCCGACCGGCTGGCCGAGGGTCTGGTGCCCCCGACCAACCGGTGGTTCTCGGGGCTCGCCCTGGGCGAGTCGCCGCAACCCGTCTTCCCGCTGCCGTTGAGCGTCTCGGCCACCGGCTCCGGCTTCGGCTTCGGTGTCCCGCAGGTGACCACCGCTGACAAGACCATCAGCGGGGCCGCGGTCTCCGACCTCACCGTCACCGTCGCCGGAGCCACCTCCGCGGTGGTCGTCGCCTACGACGACCTCACCGTGACCCTGGAGCACCGGACGTCCGAGGGTGACGCCCTCGGGCGCACGCGGCTCGTCCGCGGCTCACCCTTCCTCACCTTCACCGCGGATCGCTCCGTGCGGCTGAGGCAGTCCTCCCCACCGAGCGGCGACCCTGCCGTCGTGACCGCCGGTGACCGGACATACGGTGCGGTGGTGGACGGTCGCCCCGTGTCCGGTGCGGACGTCGAGCTCGCCGAGGGCGGTTCCGTCACCTGGTATGCCGTCCCGGACGGCGGCTCGGCAGCGACGATGGCCGGACTGGCCGCACCCGTCATCGGCGGGACCGTGGCGTACGGGGTGTCCGACGACAGCGCGACGACCCGGCTGGACCTCACGAGGGCCGGGGGAGCCGAAGGCGCCGGCGCGGTCGTGGTCCTGCCGCACCAGCAGGTCGGTCTCGCCGAGGGCACCACATGCGACCTCGGCACGTTCGACACGGTCTACGGCACCGCCGAGGTCTGCCGCGGCAGCACCGTGGCCTGGGACGTCCCACTGCACCCGGTGACCACCGACCTCGACCTCTCCGGCCTCACCGACGAGGAGCGCGACCGGCTCGCCCGCCAGGTCCGGGCCGACGTCGCGGCGACCGAGCCATTCCCCGCTGACACCTACTTCGGGGGCAAGTCGCTGCAGCGGCTCACCCAGCTCCACCGGCTGGCCGGACAGCTCGGCCTGCAGGAGGTCGCAGCCTCCTCGAAGGCGACCCTCGTCGAGGAGCTCGACCGGTGGACCGAGCCGCAGGGCTGCGCGGAACGGCCTGCCAGCTGCTTCGTCCATGACCCGGCCGGGCGCGGGGTCGTCGGGTTGACGGCCTCCTTCGGGTCCGACGAGTGGAACGACCACCACTTCCACTACGGATACTTCCTCTACGCCGCGGGCGTGCTCGCAGCCGAGGACCGGTCCCTGCTCGAGCGGTGGCGCCCGGTCCTCGACCTCGTCGCCGCGGACATCGCCGGCAGCGGCACCGGGGGACTCTTCCCGGACCGACGCACGTTCGACCCCTACGCGGCGCAGTCGTGGGCGAGCGGCACCGCCCCGTTCGCGGACGGCAACAACCAGGAGAGCACGTCCGAGGCGGTGAACGCGTGGCTCGGGGTGACCCTCTGGGCCCGAGCCACGGACAACGCCCCGCTGGAGCAGCAGTCCCGGTGGATGCTGGCGGGTGAGCAGTCGACCGCACTGCGCTATGGACTGGACCTGGACCGCGACGACCCGGTGTACGACGGGTTCGGGCACGAGATCGTCTCGCTGACCTGGGGTGGTAAGCGCGACTACGCGACGTGGTTCTCGCCGGCGCCCGCAGCGATGCTCGGGATCATCCTGCTGCCCGCCAGTCCCAGCACCCCGTCATACCTCGGAGGCGATCCCGAGCGGATCCGCGCGACCGTCGACGAGGCCACCGACGGCAAGGGATACGCGCAACAGTTCGGCGACTACCTGCTGATGTACTCCGCGCTCGCCGGTCCACAGGACCGGGAGGCCGCCCTCCTGGCCGCCGATGACCTGGACGAGGAGTGGGTCGACGACGGCAACAGCCGTGCCTACCTGCTCGCGTGGGTGATGTCGCGCCCCGCCTCCTGAAGCCGGGCGGCACACCGGCTCGGCGGCCGCAGCACGATGACCGGGCGTGCCATGGCAGGGTGGGCACCATGGCACGCAGCATCGCGACCAACGTCACGGTCGACCTCGACGGACTGCTCGACTTCGTGCGGCCGCGCCACCGGATGATCCTCATGACGACGCGTTCCGACGATCGCCCGCAGGCATCGCCGGTCACCGGTGGAGTCGACGAGCAGGGACGGATCGTCATCTCGAGCTACCCGGAGCGGGCCAAGACGGCCAACGCCCGGCGCGACCCACGGGTGAGCATCGTGGTGCTCTCTGACGACTTCGGAGGTGCCTGGGTGCAGGTCGACGGTGACTGCGAGGTGATCGACCCGCCGGACTCCGTGGAGCCGCTCGTCGACTACTTCCGGTGCATCTCCGGTGAGCACCCCGACTGGGACGAGTACCGGCAGGCGATGCGCGACCAGCGCAAGTCCCTCCTCCGGGTCACGCCGACCAGGTGGGGGCCGGTCGCCACGGGCGGCTTCCCGCCCAGGTTCGCGGGGTCCTGAGAGTCGCGGAAGGGTGTCGCCACTAGAGTCGCCCGCATGTTGCGCGTGGGTCTGACCGGGGGCATCGGGTCGGGCAAGTCCACCGTGTCGGCCCAGCTCGGCGCGCTCGGTGCGGTGCTGGTGGATGCCGACGTCGTGGCCCGGGAGGTGGTCGAGCCGGGGACGCCCGCCCTCGCCGAGATCGAGTCCCGGTTCGGGAGCGCGGTGATCCGGCCCGACGGCACGCTCGACCGCCCCGCCCTGGGTCTCCTGGTGTTCGGGGACGCCCCTGCGCTGCGCGATCTCGAGGCGATCACGCACCCGGCGATCTGGGAGCGCACGGAGCACCTCATCCGTGAGGCGCCCGAGGACGCCGTCGTGCTGCACGACATGCCCCTGCTCGTCGAGAAGGAGATGGTGGGTGAGTACCACCTCGTGATCGTGGTGGGCGCCAGCGAGGAGACCCGCCTCCGGCGGCTCGTCGACCAGCGGGGGATGCCGGAGCCGGACGCACGGGCGCGCATCGCGTCCCAGGCCGACGACGCTGCGCGTCGTGCGGCAGCCGATGTCTGGCTCGACAACGAGGGTGGCCTCACGGCCCTCGAAGCCGGCGTCCGACGGCTGTGGCACGAGCGGATCGAGCCGTTCGAGGTCAACCTCAGGAACGGCATCCGGTCCCGGTTGACCCGGCCGACCCTCTCGGAACCCGACCCGTCGTGGCCGGCGCAGGCGGCGCGGCTCGCCGCCCGGGTGAGGCACGGAGCCGGGCCGACGGCGGCGGGTGTGGACCACATCGGTTCGACAGCCGTGCCGGGGCTGGTGGCAAAGGACGTCATCGACCTCCAGGTCGGTGTGCGGTCGCTGACGGATGCCGACGACCCGGCGTTCGCCGCGGGGCTGCGAGCAGCGGGTTTCGTCCGGCTCGAGGGGGACTGGCACGACAACGGCAAGGACGGCACGCTCTGGCCGAAGCGGCTGTACGGGGCGTGCGACCCCGGCCGGGTAGCGCACGTGCACGTGCGCGAGGTGGGCTCCGCCGGGTGGGAGTGGGCGCTCATGTTCCGTGACTGGCTGCGTGACCGGGCCGACGAGCGTGAGGCCTACGCCGACCTGAAGCTGGGGCTGGCTGCGCGGACAGCCACCATGGACGAGTACGCCGAGGCCAAGGAGCCGTGGTTCGACGACGCCGACGAGCGGGCCCGGGGGTGGGCTGACGCCGTGGGCTGGTCACCCTAGGGCGCCAGCGTGGGCTCCTTCACCGGCTCGCCGCCCAGCTCGGCCAGGACCTCGGAACCGAGCCGGCGCACCGTCGTGACGAGGAGGTCCAGGTCCTCGGTGCGGGTGCGGTGGTTGCCGATGGCGCACCGCATCGCGTGCCGGCCCCGGAGCTGCGTCTCGGAGACGATGGCCACCCCGCTCTCGTGCAGCCTGAGGGTCACCTCGTGCGTGACCTCGTCGAGACGCTCGGGGGTCAGGCCGCCGGGCGCGTAGCGGAAGCAGACGATGTCGCAGCCGACGGGTGCGAGGAGCTCGAGGTCCGGCGCCGCCTCCACCGCGGTGGCCAGGTGGTGCGCTTGGGCGATGTTCGCATCCATGACCCTGCCGAAGGCGTCGGCGCCGTAGGCCGTGAACGCCATCCACACGCGCAGGGCCCGGAACCCACGGGAGAGGGCGATGCCCAGCTCGGTGTACCAGAGGTCGCTCCCGGACAGGCCGCGGTCGGAGTGGGTGAGGTAGCTCGACTCCACGGAGAAGGTCCCGCGGTGGGCTGAGGGGTCACGCACGAGCACCAGCCCGACGTCCATCGGTGCCTGCATCCACTTGTGCAGGTCCAGGGCCACGGAGTCCGCGCGCTCGATACCGCGCACCCGCCCCGCTTCCCCACCGAGGTTGAGGAAGCCGCCGATGGCGCCGTCGACGTGGAGCCAGATCCCCTCGTGCTCAACCAGGTCGGCGATGGCGCCGAGGTCGTCCGTCGCGCCGGTGTTCACGGTTCCGGCGGTGGCGACCACGGCCACGGGGGTCACGCCGTTCGCCCGGTCGGTCGCGATCGCGTCGGCGAGGGCAGCCACGTCCATGGAGTAGTCGTCGAGGACGGGAACCTGTCGCAGGGCTCCTGCGCCCAGACCGAGCAGTTCGCAGCTCTTGCGGTGGCAGCTGTGCACCTCGCTGGACGCGTACACGGCATACGGTCGACCGTCGAGCCCCCTGTGCCGCACGGAGGGGCCGATGGCCGCAGACCTCGCCACGGCCAGGCCCACGAGGTTGGCCTCGGAGGCCCCGCTGACGAACAGGCCACTCGCACCGGGGGGGTAACCGGCCGCCTCGGCGCACCAGGCCACGGTCTGGCGCTCGACGAGGACCGGAGCGTGGTCACCGCCGCCGAGGTTCGCGTTGTGGACGCTGGCGAGCAGGTCTGCGATGTTGCCGACGGGGTTGCCCGCGCCCATGTACCACCCCCAGAAGCGTGCGTGGTCGTTGCCCATCGAGTAGGGAGCCACCCGGGTGATGAAGTCCTCGTATGCCGCGTTCGCGCCGGCGGGTGACCGCGGAAGGGGGCCGGCGAAGGATGCGCGGACCTCGTCGGGCATCGGCCGCCACACGGGCTGCTCCGACCGACCTGCGAGGTGGTCGATCGAGTCGTCGACGGCTCGGTGCGCGAGGGCCCGCAGCTGCGTCCAGTCGGTGGGGTCGAGGGTCGCCTCCCCGATGTCGTCCTCTGATGTGCCGGGGTGGGGAGGGGAGGCCATCTCGTGATGGTCCCACCCTGCCGAGCGCCTGACCAGAGGCCGTGGGGAGGGTGCTTCCGTCCACCGGCGTGACGCTGGATGGTGTCGTGCACAGGGGTACTCCGGGACGTCGGTGGTGTCTGTGGACAGGTGTACGGTTCTGAAGAAGCAAGGGAAGCAAGAGGATCAAGGGGGGTGGGTGACGTGGTGGGGCGAGGGGTGGGGTCCGGGGCCGGGTCGTCGCCGTCGTCCGTGATGTCTCGGGTACGGGAGTTCCGCTCGTGGGTTGCCGGCCTCGATGGAGCGGACCTCCTCGATGCCGAGCGGATCGGGCTGGTCGCGGAGCTGGAGCGGGTGAAGGGTGCCTCGACCGCTGCCCAGGCCCGGGTCACCGTCCGGCTCGCGGAGTCCCAGCTCGGTGACGAGACGGGGTCGGGGCGGGTTCGTCAGGGGCGGGAGGATGCCGTCGCTCGACGTCGCTCTCTCGGGTCCCAGATCGCGTTGGCCCGTCGCGACTCGCCCTCTTGGGGGGACCGGTTCGTCGGGGTGTCGCAGGCGCTGGTGAACGAGCTGCCGTTCACGATGGAGGCGCTGGCCGGTGGGGCGATCGGGGAGCGGCACGCGGTGGCGATGGTGCGGGAGACCGCCTGCCTGACGGTGGAGGACCGTGCGGAGGTGGACCGGCGGGTGGGCCCGGTGCTGGGCGGGTTGGGGGTCAAGGGTGTCGCGGGCGCGGCACGCCGGGTCGCGGCGGAGCTGGATGCGGCCTCGGTCGTGGCCCGCATGGAGTCGGCGGTGGGGTCGCGGCGCGTCACCGTTCGCCCGGCTCCGGACGGGATGGCATACCTGACGGTCCTCGGTCCGTTGAGGGATGTCGTCGGGGCGCACGCGGCGCTGAGGGCTCGAGCGGCGGCTGTCGTGGGCGGGCAGGCGCCCGACGAGCCGGCCGACGGGCGGGGGACGGGCGCGGTGGCGGCCGACACCGCGTTGCGACTGATGTCCGGGCGGGCCGTCGGGCAGACGCAGCCGGTCGAGGTCCAGCTGGTCATGACCGACCGGTCCCTGCTGGGGGTGGGCGGAGCGTCACGATCGGCGTGGGAGCCGGCGCGCGTGCCCGGGCACGGCCCGGTCCCCGCACCCGTTGCGCGCTCGTGGGTCGCTGCTGGTTCGGGCCGGGGGAGCGACGAGGCCCACGAGGAGGCCACGCTCTGGCTCCGCCGGCTCTACTCCTCCCCAGACGGGCGCGACCTCGTGGCCATGGACTCTCGGCGCCGCGTGTTCTCGGGGCAGCTGCGCCGGATGCTGGTGCTGCGGGACGACGTGTGCTCGACCCCGTGGTGCGAGGCTCCGATCGTGCACGCCGACCACGCCCATCCGGCCCGTGCCGGGGGAGAGACGTCCTTCGGGAACGGGTCCGGGCTGTGCGCGCGCTGCAACGAGGTCAAGGAGGCGCCGGGCTGGTCGGTGCGCGTGGTCCACACCGGTCTCGACCCCGGTGGCGGGCGCCCCAGGGAGATCGTGGTGACCACCCCGACCCGGCACACCTACCGGGCGACCGCCCCGCCCTTGACCGGCTGGGGCGCGGACGACCCCCTCGCCTCCCCGCTCGAAGCACACCTCGGAAGACTCCTCGTCGCGTCGTGACTCCCGGCCACGGTCGACCTCCGGCGGGGGAGCCCCGTCGAGGACCATGGCACGCTCCGCGACCCACAGCGCCGTGTCGCTCGGGGCGGGCAGGATCGGGCGCCCGGGTCTGGGAGCCCGGAACACCGCTCGGGTCCGGGCGTCCTATCCGGAGCGTGGCACAGCCTGTGTGCAGGCTGCGCGTGACCGGCTGTCGGTGGGGACGCATACCGTAGAGGCATGCGTCCCACCACCGACCTCCAACGCCGCGTCGCCCCCATCGAGGTCGTCTCCGACTTCCAGCCCGCGGGCGACCAGCCGACGGCGATCGCCGAGCTGGCTCGCCGGATCAAGGCCGGCGAGCAGGACGTCGTGCTGCTCGGCGCCACGGGCACCGGCAAGTCGGCGACGACGGCATGGCTCGTGGAGCAGGTGCAGCGGCCGACCCTGATCATGGCGCCCAACAAGACCCTCGCGGCGCAGCTGGCCAACGAGTTCCGTGAGCTCCTTCCCAACAACGCCGTCGAGTACTTCGTCAGCTACTACGACTACTACCAGCCCGAGGCCTACGTCCCCCAGACCGACACCTACATCGAGAAGGACTCCTCGATCAACGATGAGGTCGAGCGGCTGCGGCACAGTGCCACGAACAGCCTCCTCACTCGTCGCGACGTCGTGGTCGTGGCCTCCGTCTCGTGCATCTACGGCCTGGGCACCCCGCAGGAGTACGTCGACCGGATGGTGCCGCTGCGGGTCGGCGACGAGGTCAGTCGCGACGACCTGCTCCGCAAGTTCGTCCAGATGCAGTACACCCGCAACGACCTGGCGTTCACCCGGGGCACGTTCCGGGTTCGTGGAGACACCGTCGAGATCATCCCGATGTACGAGGAGCACGCCGTCCGCATCGAGTTCTTCGGTGACGAGGTCGAGGCGCTCTACACCCTCAATCCGGTGACCGGCGAGGTGGTGCGCGAGGAACAGGAGATGTATGTCTTCCCCGCGTCGCACTACGTCGCGGGCCCCGAGCGGATGGAGCGCGCGATCAGCGGCATCGAGCGCGAACTCGAGGAGCAGCTCGCGCTCTTCGAGAAGCAGGGCAAGCTGCTGGAGGCTCAGCGCCTGAGGATGCGCACGACCTACGACATCGAGATGATGCGGCAGATCGGCTCCTGTTCCGGCATCGAGAACTACTCGCTGCACATCGACGGGCGCAGTCGAGGCAGCGCCCCCAACTGCCTCATCGACTACTTTCCCGAGGACTTCCTCCTCGTCATCGACGAGTCGCACGTCACCGTGCCCCAGATCGGGGCGATGTACGAGGGCGACATGAGCCGCAAGCGCACCCTCGTCGACCACGGCTTCCGGCTTCCCTCCGCCATGGACAACCGCCCACTCAAGTGGGAGGAGTTCCTCGAGCGCGTCGGCCAGACCGTCTACCTCTCGGCCACACCCGGGCCGTACGAGCTCGCCAAGGGCGACGGGGTCGTCGAGCAGATCATCCGACCGACCGGTCTGATCGACCCCGAGATCATCCTCAAGCCCACGAAGGGGCAGATCGACGACCTGCTGCACGAGATCCGGGTCCGCGCCGAGAAGAACGAGCGGGTCCTCGTGACGACCCTGACGAAGAAGATGGCCGAGGACCTCACCGACTACCTCCTCGACAAGGGCGTGAGGGTCCGGTACCTCCACTCCGACATCGACACCCTGCGCCGCGTCGAGCTGCTGCGCGAGCTCCGGCTCGGGGAGTACGACGTCCTGGTCGGCATCAACCTGCTCCGCGAGGGCCTCGACCTTCCGGAGGTGTCCCTCGTGTCCATCCTCGACGCCGACAAGGAGGGCTTCCTCCGGTCCGGGCGGAGCCTCATCCAGACCGTCGGCCGAGCGGCGCGCAACGTGTCCGGGCAGGTGCACATGTATGCCGACAAGGTCACCCCGTCGATGGCGCAGGCCGTCGAGGAGACGGCCCGGCGCCGGGAGAAGCAGATCGCCTACAACCGTGAGCGCGGCATCGACCCACAGCCGCTGCGCAAGAAGATCGCTGACATCACCGACATGCTCCAGCGCGAGGATGCCGACACCGAGGAGCTCCTCGGGTCCGGTCGGGCCAGGTCGCGCGGCAAGAGTGACGGAGGCCGGGGCGGGCGGGGCGCTGCGGCAGCCGACGCTGCGCTCGGGGCCCACCGCCCTGGCAGCGTGGCTGCCGGTGACCTGGCGGGCCTCATCCAGGAGCTGACGGCCCAGATGCACCAGGCCGCGGGTGACCTCCACTTCGAGCTGGCGGCACGCCTGCGTGACGAGATCGGTGACCTGAAGAAGGAGCTGCGCCAGATGAGTGAGGCGACGAAGTAGCGGACGCCGGCGGGCGAATGCTCCGCGGCGAACGCGCGCGGCGCCCCGGCCCGACGTCCGAGAGGGTCAGCCGGTGTTCTGAAGCCCCGCCGCGAGCCCGTTGATCGTCAGCAGCAGCGGCCGGTGCCACCGTTCGGCCTCGGGGCCACCGGCCTGCACGTCCGACAGCCCTCGGAGCTGTAGGTGGCTGAGCATGTCGACGAACGGCCGCCGCAGCGAGACGGCGGTGCGCAGGTGCGGCTTGCGCTCGAGCATCTCGCGCTGGGCGAGCAGGGCGAGCACGGCACGACGGGTTCTCCCCAGCTCGTCCATGACGGTCTCGGCCAGGTCGGGTCGGGCGCCGAGCGCGAGGAAGCGTTCGGCGAGGGCGTCGTCGGTCTTCGCCAGGCTCATCTCCGCGACATCCACGAGGGCCGCGAACACGGGCCAGTCGCGATACGCCTCGCGGGCGACGTCGAGGTCTCCCACGGCCTCCAGACCGCTGCCCAGGCCGTACCAACCCGGCAGGTTGACGCGCGTCATCGACCACGCGAAGACCCAGGGGATGGCCCGCAGGTCCTCGAGGCTGCGACCCTCCTCGGACCCCGAGCGCCGGCTCGGGCGCGATCCGAGGCGCAGGTCGGCGAGCAGGTCGAGCGGGCTCGACATCGCGAAGAAGTCGGCGAACCCCGGCTGCTCGACCAGCGAGCGGAAGGCGGTGCGGCTCGCCTCGTCCACGGTCGCCGCCAGCTCCGCGTAGCGCTCGTGGGCCGACTCGCGGGCGACCGCGTGCCCGGGGGCATCGGTCAGCAGGACCGCCGACGCGACCCGCTCGAGGTGCTGTTCGGCGATCCGGATGTCGGCGTAGCGGGCGAAGATCACCTCGCCCTGCTCGGTGACCTTGAAGCGGCCGTCGACCGAGCCCGTCGGCTGGGCGGCGATGGCGCGGTGCAGGGGGCCGCCCCCACGACCCAGAGAGCCACCGCGGCCGTGGAAGAGCGTCATGGTCACGTCGTGGCGGTTCGCCCACGTCACGAGAGCGACCTGGGCCCGGTGCAGGGCGAGGGTCGCAGAGGTGGGACCGACGTCCTTGGCCGAGTCGGAGTAGCCCAGCATGACCTCGACCTCGCGGTCGACCCCCTCGAGCCACTCGCGCGTGGACGACAGTCCGACCCACGCCTCCAGCGTCGCGTCGGACGCGTCGAGGTCGGCGCCGGTCTCGAACAACGGCACGACGTCCAGTCGCAACGGACGCGACCCGACGGCCAGCCGCGCGAGCGCGCGCACGGCCACGAGGTCCGCGGCGGACTGACTGAACGAGACGATGTAGCGCCCACAGCACCGCGCGCCCCACCGCTGCTGGAGCCACGACATCACCCGCAGGGTGTCGAGGACCTCGCGGGTGGGCGCGCTCACCGATTCGGCGAGCTCGGGCCAGCCTCCGGTCGCCAAGGCGTCGAGGCGCGCCGGGTCCCCGGCCGCCGCCTCGGGGTGGCCGGGTCTGTCGTCGTCGGGCATGAGCGAGAGCAGCTCGACCAGGGCCCGGCGATGCACCGCCGAGTGCTGGCGGACCTCGAGCTCGGCGAGGTGGAAGCCGAACGTCTGGAGCAGCCACACGACGTCCTGCAGCTCGCCGTGGGCCGCTCGTGCATCTCCCGCGGCGACGAGGGAGTCCTGCACGAGCACCAGGTCCTCGAGCGCCTCATCGGGGCCGGAGTAGCCGACACCGGCACGCTCCTGCCGCGTTGCCTCGAGCCGGGCGGCGACGACGAGGAGCTTCTGCCGGTGCGGCTCCCGAGGCGAGTCCTTGGTGACCTCGGCCAGCAGTCGGGGATGGGCGGCGGCGTCGTTGGCCAGCGCATCGCGCAGCGCGGCAGTGGGCGGGGTCGACTCCTCGTCGACGGTGATCATCCGAGCCACGCGGTCGACGGCGTCGTGGAGCATCTGGAGCGCCTGGTCCGCGTGCGTCGCCACGGTCTCGCGGGTGACCTCGGCGGTGACGAAGGGGTTGCCGTCCCGGTCACCGCCGACCCAGGAGCCGAACCTGACGATGGGCGAGAGCGTCGGGGCGCTGGGCGAGTCGTCACCGAGGGCGGCCTCCACGGCCCGCTGGAAGCGCGGGACGGCGTGGATGAGCGACTGGTGGAACACCGTGAGGATCGTCTTCACCTCATCGGCCGGCGTGGGTCGGGTGATCCGCAGGGTGGAGGTGCGCTGGAGGATGTCGATGTCCTCGAGCATCCGGCGCCTGGTCTGGGCGCGCTCGGACGGGCCGACCCCCGGGTCGTCGTGCGCGTCGAGGTGGTCGGCGATCCGCCGCAGCGCCGAGGCCACCGCTCGGCGTCGTGCTTCGGTGGGGTGCGCGGTGAACACCGGATGGATCCGCATCCTCTCGATGCGGGTCCGGGCGTCGGGGCCGGCCTCGGTCACGGCGGGCCTGATGTCCCCGGTGTCGGCGGTCCCGCCGAACTCGCCGTCCTCACTCCTCAGGGAGCGCGCGCGGTGTCGCTCCTCGGCGAGGTTGGTGAGGTGCAGGTGAACCGTCAGCAGCCGCGCGATGCGCTCGGTGGTGTCGGGGTCGAGGCCGGCGACCAGCCGGGCGGGAGCCTCGGGGTCCTCGGCCCGGCATCGCTGCTCGAGCTCGTCGGTGATCTCCAGGAGGTCGCCGCGGCCGGACTCCTGCACGACCTGACGGTGCAGGCTGGTGAGGAGGGACAGGTCATCGAGCATGCTCGCCATGACGGAAGCCTAGGTGGGCACCGCGCGGTGGCGTCTTTCCCTCTCGCCCCTCGATAGGATCGCCCGGTGATCCCCGCCCTCCCGCCGACCTCTGCTCTGGCGGCCGCATCGCCGAGCCTGGATCTCGAGCCGTGGGTGTGGTGGGTGACGATCGGTGTGGCGGCGGCGGTCCTCACCTTCGACGTCATCGCCATCGGCCGGAATCCCCATCGTCCGTCGACGAGGGAGCTCTCGGTGGCGCTGGCGGTCTACGTCGGCGCCGCGATCCTCTTCGGGCTCGGGATGTGGTGGTTCGCCGGCGGCCAGCTCGCCGGGGAGTTCTATGCCGGCTGGCTCACCGAGTACTCGCTCTCCGTGGACAACCTGTTCATCTTCATCCTCATCATGGCCAGGTTCGCCGTCCCCGAGGCGCTGCAGCAGTTCGCGCTCATGGTCGGCATCGTCATCGCGATCGTGCTCCGCGGGATCTTCATCGCCGTCGGCGCGGCTGCCATCAACAACTTCAGCTGGGTCTTCTACATCTTCGGCGCCTTCCTCATCTACACCGCCGTCAAGCTCGCCCGGGAGGGCGAGAGCGACGACGACGAGTACGAGGAGAACCGGCTCATGGTGTTCGTCGAGCGGCGCTTCCCGGCGACCCAGGAGTACGACGGGACCAAGCTGTTCACCCGGCAGAACGGCAAGCGGCTCGCGACCCCGTTGTTCTTCGTCATCCTCGCCCTCGGCACCACGGACCTGCTGTTCGCGCTCGACTCGATCCCGGCGATCTACGGGCTCACCCGGGAGCCCTACATCGTCCTGGTCGCCAACCTCTTCGCACTGATGGGTCTGCGCCAGCTCTACTTCCTCCTCGGCGGGCTCCTCAAGAAGCTCGTCTACCTCAGCCTCGGGCTCGCGGTGCTCCTCGCGTTCATCGGCCTCAAGCTGCTCCTGCACGCGCTGCACGAGAACGAGCTGCCGTTCATCAACGGTGGCGAGAACGTTCCGGTCCCCGAGATCCCGATCGCGGTGTCGCTCGGTGCGATCGTCGTCATCCTCGGCGTCACGACGGTGGCGAGCCTGTGGAAGACCCGCAAGGACGCCACGCTGGACGCCGAGGACGAGGCCGGGCCCCGTCGCACCTACGACGACCCTCTCTGAGCGTCGGCTCAGGTCGCGGCGGCCTGGGCGGGGTCCTTGCGGGCGCCGAGACCCAGGACCAACGCCGATGCCGTCACGACGAGTCCCATCCCCACGAGCTGGACCGGTTCCAGGCGCTGGCCCAGGACGATCAGGCCCGCAAGGCCCGCCGCCGCAGGTTCGAGGCTGAGCAGGATCCCGAACACCTTGGCAGACAGCCGGCGCAGCGCGACGAGCTCCAGGGAGTAGGGGAGCACCGAGGACAGGATCGCGATGCCGATCCCCTTGGCGATGGCGGGCCCGGTCCAGTCCGGCACGCTCATGATGCCGAAGGGGAGAGTCACCACCGTCGCGACCACCATCGCCAGGGCCAGCCCTTCCAGCCGAGGGAACTCCGCCCCGGTCCGTCCGCTGAGGACGATGTATGCCGCCCAGAAGCCGCCCGCCGCCAGGGCCAGCCCGATGCCGAGCCACTCCAGCTCTGCGAGGGGTGTCTCGAACGCCTCGGAGATGAGGACGACCCCCACGGCCGCGGCTCCGACCGCGAGGCCGTCGACCACGCGCCGCGACAGGACCGCAGCCAGGGTGAGCGGGCCGATGAACTCGATGGTCACCGCGACGCCGATCGGCAGGTGGACCAGCGAACCGTAGAAGGTGTAGTTCATCAGCCCCAACGCGGTCCCGAAGGCGATCACCGTCCACCAGGCGCGGCGTGAGTGACCCCGCCATCGCGGCCGGACGATGACGAGCAGCATCGCGGTGGCGAAGAGCAACCGCATGACGACCGAGCCACCCGCCCCGATAACCGGGATGAGGGTCTGGGCGAGGGCACCCCCGAACTGGACCGAGACGATTCCGGCGAGGACGAGGAGTGGTGCGGGGACCCTCTCGGCGCGGCTCGTCACCGGCACAGGCTAGCCAGTGCGAGCACCGCCTGCTCTCGGGCCACCCCGTGGGCCGGACGGGCGTGCGCGACCTCGATGACCGCGTGGGTCAGGAGCCGCTCGTTCCGGCGTCGATGGCGTCGAGGTCACGGATGGCGTAGCGCAGGTGCTCCCACTCCTCCTCGAGGATCGTGTGGAGGCACGACAGGGTCGTCTCCGGATGATCCGGGGCCCAGGGGTTTCGGCGGACCGCGGCGAGCTCGTCCGGGGTCACGACGGCAAGCAGGTCGCGCACCTGGGCGACCCGATCGGCCCGTACGTCGAGGACCTCGGCGTACGACGGCGTGGCCGCAGCGAACACCGACATGTCGTGCCCGTCGGTCTCGTACTCGGCGTTCGGCACACCGATGGGGTGGTAGGGATGGTCGAGCGCCAGGACCGCGCGGCGGAGCCACGTGTCGGTCGCCATGACCAGGTGCCGCAACGTCTGGGCGAAGGACCACTCCCCGGCGACCGAGACATCCACCGAGCTCTCCGGCAGCGTGGCGACGCGTGCGAGGGTGGCGGCCCAGGCGGCCTCCAGGGAGTCCCAGGCCGAGCGGAGGCCCTCGGGGGACTCGGCGCGCCGCAGACCGCGACCGGGGAAGCGGCGGTTGAGCTCGTCCTCGACGAGCGGGGCGACGTCCACACCGTTGACGAGCAGCGAGCTCTCGCCGTCGAGGAGCCACGGTGCGTCGATGTCGGCTCCCGCGACGTCGACCGCGCGCATGACGACGCCCGACAGGTCGGTTCGCACGAAGTGGGCGCCCCGCAGGCTCGCGTCGACGAACTCCACGATGTTCGCCTCGCCGGTTCCGGACGTGTCTGTCATGCCGGTCACCCTGCCACGAACGGGTGACACAGGCACCCGGCCAGTGCCACGGGTGGACCCGGGAATCGCCAGCCTGTGATGCTGGGGGCTCCCGCCGCCCACCACACACACATGGAGGAACGTCATGACCGCCCACGAGATCCTGGAGCGCGCAGCCGATCAGCTCAGCATCCGCCGAGTCTTCGGTGAACCGGTCGAGCACGACGGCGTCGTTCTCGTACCGGTCGCCGTTGGCATCGGCGGCGGGGGCGGTGGCTCCGGGCCGGATGACCAGGGCAGCGGGGGTGGCGTCGGCGGCATGGTCCGGGCCATCGGTGCCTACTCCATCAGCAACCAGCAGGTCCGCTTCGTCCCCGCCGTCGACACGACTGCGCTCGCCGCCATGGGCCTGGTCGCGTTCGGTCTCCTGCTGCGCGCGAGGCGTCACGGCCGGGGGTGACCGCTGCGGCCGGCGCGTTCGAGGGCTCGTCGTCGGTCGCGCTACTCGCAGAAGAGGGCACAGCTGCCGAGCTGGGGCGAGGTGACGCTGATCCGGAGCCCGGGCCTAAGGTCCACGGGTGCCGTGATCCCCCCGGTGAGCACGATCATCCCCGGCTCGAGACCGGTGCCACGGTCCGCGAGCTCGCGCACGAGGTAGGCCACGGCGTCGGCGGGAGAGCCCATGGCCGCCCGTCCGGCGCCTGACCGGCTGTCGCCTTCCCAGGCCATCGTCAGGGTGAGCTCCTCCGGCGGGGTCTCGACCTCGGCGAACGGCCCCGTCGCGTAGGCAGCGGCGGACGAGCCGTCGGCGGTGTTGTCCAGCCAGGTGAACTCGTACGTCTCCCAACGCGGGTCGACGACCTCCAGGGAGACGGCCCAGCGCCCCGCCCGTCGCACGTCCTCGGCGCCGACCTCGTGCCCGGACAGGGGCCGGTCGGCGTGGAACGCGAACTCGGGCTCGGCCTTCGGGTGCCTCAGCGTGGTGAGGTCCAGGGTGCGATCGACGGCCATGTCCTCCCACAGCGACCCGTGGTTGGGCTTGTCGATGCCCAGTGCCTCACGCATCGCCGACGACGTCCACCCCAGCTTGTAGCCCGACCGTCGATGGCCGCGCTGGAGGAGCCGGCGGTCCACCTCAGCGGCGACGGCCCACGCCGCCTCCTCCGTCAGCTCCGGCGACTCCTGGGACAGGGGGCGCAACCCGCGGTGGGCGTCGCGCGCCCACTCGAGGCGATCCGCCGCCGCGTCAATGTCCATGGTCCCTCCAGGGTCGGGGATCTGCACGAGGCACCTGATCCTCGCAGGCCCTCAGGTCATCCCGGGAGGGGTTCCCGACCGAGGCCAATGAGGTGCCGCTCCTCACCACCCGCGTTCGCGCCACTCCGCCAGGCTGGGTCGTTCCGCTCCGAGGGTGGTGTCGGGTCCGTGGCCCGGGTAGATCCAGGTGTCGTCGGGGTGCGTGGCGAACAGGCGCTCGACCACGTCGGTGTAGAGAGCCTCGAAGCTCTGCCCGGGGTTCTTGGTGTTGCCCACGCCCCCCGGGAAGAGGGAGTCACCGGTGAAGACGTGGCCCATCCCGTCGGGGTCCCGCCACGACAGGGCCACCGAGCCCGGCGTGTGTCCGCGCAGGTGGATGACGTCGAGGGTGAGATGACCCACGCTCACGACGTCTCCGTGCCGAAGCCGGACGTCAGGAGCCACAGGAAGGGCGTCGGCGTCCTCGGCGCCGGCATAGGTCCGCGCGCCGGTGCCCTCCGCGACGCCGGCCAGGGCCCGCACGTGGTCCCAGTGCTGGTGGGTCGTCACGAGGTGCTGCAGGCCGCCGGTGCCCTCCTCGACCAGGGCGAGGCATCGAGCCGGGTCGTCGGCCGCGTCGATGAGCAGCTGCTGGCCGGTGGCCGTGCACGTGACGAGGTAGACGTTGTTGTGCATCTCGGAGACGGACATCTTCCGGATGACGGCACGGTCCAGCTCGCGCACGTCACTCGGACCCCCTGGGGTGACCTCGCCGGTGTACGACACGGTCACCCGACCTGGGTGAGGTGGGGGAGCGGGGCGCCCGAGACGCCCTCGGTGGTGCCGCGGGTGAGCCACGCCAGCACCGCCGCGCGGCTGCCGGTGACCTGCGCCGTGCCCAGCCCGATCGTCCACTCGTCGCCCTCGCCCGTGCGCACGGTGAGGTCGGGAGGATCGCCGTCGCGCCGCAGCAGGTCCGCCTTGCGGTCGATGAACAGGACGAGGAGCTCAGGGTCGATGTCCTCGAACCCGAAGCCTGCGTCGAGGTCGACGTGGTGGATGACGACCTCGCGCAGGCGCAGGTACGGCAGCGCCCGCGCGGGGACGAAGGGCACGCCGGGGGTGCGCATGAGAAGCATGTCGCCATCGACGGGGGCCAGCCGGGGGAGCTGCTCCGCCAGGCGGGCCGCAGAGTCCTCGACATCGGCGACGAGCTCGTCGAGGGGCCGGTCGGCACCGGCGTCGATGTCGAGGTCGCGTTGGTCGGGGCTGGCGTACATCGTCTCGCCTGTGCCGTCCACGGCCCCTCGGGCGAGGGCGGCGAGGCCGTCGGCGTTGCGGGCGAGGTGGCTCAGCACGTGTCCGCGGCTCCACCCCGAACACAGCGAGGGTGCTCCCGGGGCGTCGAGCGCACGTGCGGTGTCGAGCAGCATGTCCGTCTGCTCGGCGATCGCCGCGAGCACGTCGGGGGTCGTGGTCGCCATGCGGTCAAACCTACCGTTCTCCGTTGTCCAGCCGCTCCTGCGCTGCGGTGATCTCCAGGGCCGCTCCGATCAGGGCGAGGTGGGAGAACGCCTGCGGGAAGTTCCCCACCATCCGCCCGGCCACCGGGTCGTACTCCTCGGCCACCAGCCCGAGGTCGTTCAGCACCCCGGCAAGCCGGTCCATGAGGGTGGTGGCGTCGTCCAGCCGCCCGCACTGCGCGTACGCGCGGGCGAGCCACCACGAGCAGGCGAGGAACGGGCTCTCCCGGCCGCTGAGCCCGTCGACGCCGCTCTCCGTGCGGTAGCGCAGGACGAACCCGTCGACGAGGAGGTCCTCCTCGATCGCGGTGATGGTCCCTCGAACTCGCGGGTCGTCCGCTGGGAGGAAGCCGACGAGCGGGATGAGGAGCAGTGAGGCATCGACGTCGGTCGTGTCGTAGTGCTGGGTGAACGTGCCGCGGGCGTCGTCGTATCCGCGATCGAGGACCTCGGCGTGCACGAGGTCCCGCAGCGTCCGCCATCGTTCCACCGGCCCGTCGTGACCGTCCTCCTCGACCGCCCGGACGGCGCGGTCGAAGGCCGCCCACACCATCACCCGGGAGTGCGTGAAGTGCCGTTGTGGCCCCCGGATCTCCCAGAGTCCGTGGTCGGGCTCGTCCCAGTGGTCGGCCAGGTCCTCCACGAGGGCCCGCTGCACCGCCCAGGTCTCGGGGGTCTCGCTCAGGCCCAACCGGCGAGCGTCCGCGAGGGCGATCATCACCTCGCCCAGGACGTCACTCTGGCGCTGGTCGACCGCCGCGTTCCCGACCCGCACCGGGCGGGACCCGGCATACCCGGGGAGGTGGTCCAGCTCTCGCTCGGGGAGCTGCCGGCCACCGTCCACGGCATACATGATCTGGAGGTCAGCAGGGTCGCCGGCCACGGCCCGCACCAGCCAGTTCCGCCAGAGCGCCGTCTCCTCCAGGTAGCCCGAGGCGAGCAGGGCCTCCAGGGTGAGGGAGGCGTCGCGCAGCCAGCAGTAGCGGTAGTCCCAGTTGCGTCCGCCACCGAAGTCCTCGGGGAGGCTGGTCGTCGGGGCCGCGACGATGCCCCCTCGGAGCTCGTCGGTCAGCAGGCGGAGCACGAGGAGTGAGCGCAAGACCTGCTCGCGGTAGGGGCCCTGCAGCGAGCACCGTGACGCCCACGTGGAGAACGTCTCGACGGTCTCCTCGATGCGGGCGTCGATGTCGAGTCGCTGCGGGACCTCTTCCCAGGACGGCGCCCAGGTGGTCGAGAAGTTCAGGCGTTCGCCCGCGCGAACAATGAAGGTGTCCCTGTGATGGTGATCCTCCGCACGGGGGAGCCGGTCGCCCCTCAGCACCAGCATGTCGGGGCCGGCGATCGCCCGGATGACGTCGAGGCCCTCGTCGTCCGTCAGGTGGGAGACCCAGGGGACGATCTCGCCGTAGTCGCTGCGCACCGTCCACTCGTGCTCCATCTCCACCTCACCGTCGAGTCCCTCGACGACCCGGAGCAGGTCGGCTCGTCCGTCGTTGACCGGCATGAGGTCGGTCACCCGCACCCGGCCGCGCGCGGTCTCGTGGATCGTGTCGAGCACGAAGGTGTCCCCGCGATAGGACCGGGTCGTGTGCGCCTCGCCGGCCGGACCGAGCAGCCACCGCCCGTGCTCGGACCCACCGAGGAGCGCCGCGAAGCACGCGGGGGAGTCGAAGCGGGGCAGGCACAGCCAGTCGACGGAGCCGGAACGGCTGACGAGTGCGGCCCGCTCGGAGTCGCCGAGCACGGCGTAGTCGGCGATCGGAGTGGTCATGTCCGCAACGCTAACCCCCGACAGGTCCCTCGATGCGGGTGCTGTCGGTGCTCCCGCCTAGCATTGACGCCGTGACTCATGACCACCTCGTCGTCCGCGGCGCCCGCGAACACAACCTCAAGGACATCAGCCTCGAGCTCCCTCGCGACGCCCTCGTCGTCTTCACCGGCCTGTCCGGCTCCGGCAAGTCCTCGTTGGCGTTCGACACCATCTTCGCCGAGGGCCAGCGCCGGTACGTCGAGTCACTGTCGGCCTACGCCCGCCAGTTCCTCGGTCAGATGGACAAGCCCGACGTCGACTTCATCGAGGGGCTCTCACCCGCGGTGTCGATCGACCAGAAGTCGACGAACCGCAACCCCCGCTCGACCGTTGGCACGATCACCGAGGTCTACGACTACCTCAGGCTCCTCTTCGCCCGCGCCGGGCGTCCGCACTGCCCGGTCTGTGGTGAGCCGATCACCCGGCAGAGCCCGCAGCAGATCGTCGACCGCCTGCTCGAGCTGCCGGAGCGCACCCGCTTCCAGGTGCTCGCCCCGGTCGTGCGGGCGCGCAAGGGGGAGTACGTCGACCTGTTCTCCGAGCTCCAGTCCAAGGGGTTCGCCAGGGCCCGGGTCGACGGCACGGTGGTGTCGCTCACCGAACCGCCCAAGCTCGAGAAGCAGGTCAAGCACTCCATCGACGTCGTCATCGACCGGCTGGTCGCCAAGGGCTCCGACAGCTCGGCCAAGCGCCGGCTCACCGACTCGGTCGAGACCGCCCTCGGGCTCGCCGGGGGCGTCCTCGTCATCGACTTCGTCGACCGGGAGGAGGGCGACCCCGAACGGGAGCGCCGGTTCTCCGAGAAGATGGCCTGCCCCAACGACCACCCGCTGTCCATGGACGAGGTCGAGCCCCGGTCCTTCTCCTTCAACAGCCCGTTCGGTGCGTGCCCAGAGTGCACGGGCATCGGCACCGAGCTCGAGGTCGACTCCGAGCTCATCGTCCCGGACGAGGACCTGTCGCTCAGTGAGGGGGCCATCGCTCCCTGGGCGAGTGGGTCCGGAGCAGCGGACTACTTCCAGCGGGTGATGTCCGCCCTGGCCGACGACCTCGCCTTCTCCATGGACGTGCCCTGGCGCCAGCTGCCTCAGCGCGCCAAGGACGCGCTCCTGCACGGCAAGAACCACAAGGTCCACGTCCGGTATCGCAACCGGTTCGGTCGCGAGCGGTCCTACTCCACGGGGTTCGAGGGTGCGGTCCCCTTCGTCAAGCGCCGTCACTCCGAGACCGACTCGGACTGGAGCCGTGAACGCTACGAGGGCTACATGCGCGAGGTCCCGTGCCCGGTCTGCAATGGGGCCCGGCTCAAGCCCGAGTCGCTGGCCGTCCACATCGGGGGGAAGTCCATCGCCCAGGTCTCCAACCTGGCCATCGCCGACGCCGCGCACTTCTTCGAGGACGTCGACTTCACCCAGCGGGAGCGGCAGATCGCCGAGCGGGTGATCAAGGAGATCAACGCCCGGCTCGGCTTCCTCCTCGACGTCGGCCTCGACTACCTCAGCCTCGACCGCCCGGCAGGCACCCTCTCCGGCGGCGAGGCGCAGCGCATCCGGCTGGCCACCCAGATCGGTTCAGGTCTCGTCGGGGTGCTCTACGTCCTCGACGAGCCGAGCATCGGACTGCACCAGCGCGACAACCACCGGCTCATCGAGACCCTCACCCGGCTGCGCGACCTGGGCAACACCCTCATCGTCGTCGAGCACGACGAGGACACCATCGCCACGGCGGACTGGGTCGTCGACATCGGGCCCGGAGCCGGCGAACACGGGGGGCAGGTGGTGCACTCCGGCACCGTGCAGGACCTCCTCACGCACCCCGACTCGCTGACCGGCAAGTACCTCTCGGGTCGCCGCGAGATCCCCACTCCTGCGCTGCGCAGGCCCCGGGAGAAGGGCCGTGAGGTGACCGTGGTCGGGGCGAAGGAGCACAACCTCGACGGGGTCACGGTGTCCTTCCCGCTCGGCACCCTCACCGCGGTCACCGGTGTGTCCGGCTCAGGCAAGTCGACCCTCGTCAACGACATCCTCTACAACGTGCTCGCCAACAAGCTCAATGGTGCGCGGCACGTGCCCGGTCGGCACAAGACGGTGAAGGGGTTGGAGCACCTCGACAAGGTCGTGCACGTCGACCAGAGCCCGATCGGGCGCACCCCGAGGTCGAACGCCGCCACGTACACAGGGGTCTTCGACCACGTCCGCAAGCTGTTCGCGACGACGACGGAGGCCAAGATCCGGGGGTACCAGCCGGGTCGCTTCTCGTTCAACGTCAAGGGTGGCCGCTGCGACGCGTGCTCGGGCGACGGAACCATCAAGATCGAGATGAACTTCCTGCCCGACGTCTACGTCCCGTGCGAGGTGTGCCACGGGGCCCGCTACAACCGCGAGACGCTCGAGGTGCACTTCAAGGGCAAGACGATCGCCGACGTCCTCGACATGCCCATCGAGGAGGCCGCTGACTTCTTCTCCGCGGTCCCGGCGATCGCGCGGCACATGAAGACGCTCAACGAGGTGGGTCTGGGCTACGTCCGCCTGGGCCAGCCGGCGCCGACGCTCTCCGGGGGTGAGGCCCAACGGGTCAAGCTCGCCTCCGAGCTCCAGAAGCGCTCCACGGGGCGCACCATCTACGTCCTCGACGAGCCGACGACGGGGTTGCACTTCGAGGACATCCGCAAGCTGCTCGGCGTGCTCCAGGGGCTCGTCGACAAGGGCAACACCGTGATCGTCATCGAGCACAACCTCGACGTCATCAAGAACGCCGACTGGGTCGTGGACCTCGGGCCGGAGGGCGGCAGCGGAGGCGGGCTGGTGGTGGCCGAGGGCACTCCCGAACAGGTGGCCACGCGAGAGGACTCGCACACCGGCCGCTTCCTGGCCCCCGTGCTGGCCAAGACGGCGCGCAGCGCGCCCGCCCGACCGGCGCCGGGAGCCGGGGGTGGCACGAGGGCGACGGCGAAGAAGACAACGGCGGCCACGAAGGCAACGGCGACGAAGAGGGCAACGGCGACGAAGAAGGCAACGGCGGCGAAGAAGGCGACGACCCCGAGGAAGGCCGCGGCCGTCAAGAAGTCGGCGGCCGCCAAGAAGACGGGGTCAGCGACCAAGAAGACGGTCTCGCGGGCGGTCTCCAGCGGCTGACCCTGCGGGGCCCGGGACACCGGATCCGCGACCCGGTTCCCGACCGCTGCGGTGTCCGGCATCCGGGCCGGCGCGGGTCGGTGTCCACGCCGGGAGGGGCCATCCGGCCCGGGGTCGGGCGTGGGTGATACTTGGCGTGGGTGCTCCGTCGCGCCCCTCCCATCCCGTCGAACCCCGAGGACCTCCGCCATGACAACGCCGCCGCCGGACCGCCACACCTCGACCGAGCCGGAAGGCGCCGGAGCACCCGCATGTCACTGCGCGAGCCGCCGCGACGCCTTCCGGGCCGCCGGGACGCTCGGAGTGGCCGCGGCCGGGATCACGGCGCTCAGCGCCTGCGGCGGGTCCTCGGGGGACGTGGGGGAGTCGGTGAAGTCGGCCGCGTCCTCGGCTGCGTCGTCGGCCGCCTCCTCGGTGCGTGAGGCCATCGACGCGGCGAAGATCCCGGTGGGTGGGGGAACCGTCTTCGACGGCCCCAAGGTCGTCGTGACCCAGCCGACCGAGGGCGACTACAAGGCGTTCTCGGCGGTGTGCCCGCACCAGGGGTGCACGGTGGGCAGCGTCGCGGACGGGAAGATCACCTGTCCCTGTCACGGGAGCCAGTTCGACATCGCGACCGGCGACGTCGTCACCGGTCCCGCCACCTCCGGTCTCCCGCCCAAGACCGTGACCGTCGGCTCGGACGGCCTCACCGTCTCCTGACCTGCCCGGACCTGTCGGACTGACCCGGACAGCCCGTCGCGGTGGCGTGTCGGGTGGGCCGCATAGGGTGCTCTGGTGGCTGATCCGTCGACCTACCGCCCCCGGCCGGGAGAGATCCCGACCGATCCGGGTGTCTACCGTTTTCGCGACCGTGACGGTCGGGTCATCTACGTCGGGAAGGCCAAGAGCCTGCGCTCCCGACTGTCCTCCTACTTCCAGGACATCTCGGCGCTGCACCACCGCACCGCCACCATGGTGCGCACCGGGGCGAGCGTCGAGTGGACCGTGGTCTCCACCGAGGTCGAGGCCCTCCAGCTGGAGTACTCCTGGATCAAGGAGTTCGACCCGCGCTTCAACGTCCGCTACCGCGACGACAAGTCCTACCCCTTCCTCGCGGTGACGCTGGGGGAGGAGTTCCCCCGGGCCCAGGTGATGCGCGGGGCCAAGCGCAAGGGCACGAGGTACTTCGGCCCGTACGCCCACGCCTGGGCGATCCGCGAGACCCTCGACCTCGCGCTGCGCGTCTTCCCGGTGCGCACCTGCTCGCAGGGCGTCTTCACCCGGGCCGGGCAGGTCGGTCGGCCCTGCCTGCTCGGCTACATCGACAAGTGCAGCGCCCCCTGTGTGGGTCGGGTCGACGAGGCACGGCACCGCGAGATCGCAGAGGACTTCTGCGACTTCATGGCCGGCGAGACCGGGCGGTTCCTCTCCCGCCTGACGAGCGAGATGAAGCAGGCGTCCGCCGAGCTCGACTTCGAGCGGGCCGCGCGACTGCGCGACGACATCGGTGCCCTCCAGAAGGTGCTGGAGAAGTCCGCGGTCGTGCTGCCCGATGCCACCGACGCGGACGTGTTCGCCCTCGCCGAGGACGAGCTCGAGGTCGCGTTCCAGCTCTTCCACGTGAGGGGCGGCCGGATCAGGGGGCAGCGCGGCTGGGTCGCCGAGCGCGACGCCGAGACCACCCCGGAGGTCGTGGAGCACCTGCTGCAACAGGTCTACGGCGGCGAGGTGGGCGACGGCGTGCCCAGGGAGGTCCTCGTCCCGGTCCTTCCCGACGACGCGGACGCACTCGCCGAGTGGCTCAGCTCACTGCGGGGCAGCCGGGTCGACCTGCGGGTGCCGAGGCGGGGGGACAAGCGAACCCTCATGGAGACGGTGGGGCGCAACGCCACCCAGAGCCTGGCCCGCCACAAGGTCACCCGGGCGGGGGACCTCACCACGCGCAGCCAGGCCCTCCAGCAGCTGCAGGACGCTCTCGAGCTCGAGGAGGCTCCGCTGCGCATCGAGTGCTTCGACATCAGCCATGTCCAGGGCACCCAGGTCGTCGGGTCCATGGTGGTGTTCGAGGACGGCCTGCCCCGCAAGAGCGAGTACCGACGCTTCATCGTCCGGGGTGACGAGACGGGCGCCACCGACGACACCGCGGCGATGCACGAGGTGCTCACGAGGCGCTTCCGCAGGGGCCAGCGGGAGGACGCCGACACCCCCACGGCGGATGCACCACCCGATCGGGATGCCGGCGGGCCGGTGGCCGAGGAACCCTCTCCGGAGACGCCGGCACGGCCGGCGAGGTTCGCCTACCGCCCGAACCTCGTCGTCGTCGACGGCGGTCTGCCGCAGGTGAATGCGGCGGCCCGGGCCCTCGCCGACGCAGGCGTCGTCGACGTGGTCGTCATCGGCCTGGCCAAGCGGCTCGAGGAGGTCTGGGTCCCGGGGGAGGAGTTCCCGGTGCTCCTGCCGAGGACCAGCGAGGGCCTCTACCTCCTCCAGCGGGTGCGTGACGAGGCACATCGCTTCGCGATCACGTTCCATCGTCAGCGACGGTCCAAGGCCATGACGGCCAGCGCCCTGGACTCCGTCCCCGGTCTCGGGGAGAAGCGGCGCAAGGCGCTGCTCGCGGCATTCGGCTCGGTGAAGCGCGTTCGGGCGGCCTCGGCACAGGAGCTCGCGGCCGTCCCCGGGATCGGTCCTGCGCTGGCAGCCGTCATTGAGGCAGAGTTGGGGGCGTCGACCCACGAGGTGCCGGCCGTCAACCTGGCGACCGGTGAGGTCGTCGAGGACGACCCAGGAGGAGGACGACCGTGAGCGAGGGACAGGCCGGCGAGGGCGGCTCCGACGGGCAGGGCAACAACGAGTTCGTCATCGTGACCGGCATGAGTGGCGCCGGACGCTCCACCGCTGCGAACGTGCTGGAGGACGAGGGCTACTACGTCGTCGACAACCTGCCCCCGCAGCTCCTGCCCTCGATGGCCGAGCTCGCCGGCCGGGTCCGCCACACCACGGCTGCCGAGCTGAAGATCGCCGCGGTGGTCGACGTGCGGGCGCGAGCGTTCACCTCAGAGCTCCAGGCGGGCCTCACGACGCTTCGCGAGGGCGGCTGGCGTCCGCACCTGATCTTCCTCGACGCGACCGACGAAGGGCTCGTGCGGCGTTTCGAGAGCGTCCGGCGCCCCCATCCCCTTCAGGGCGACGGTCGGTTGCTCGACGGGATCCGGGCCGAGCGCGAGCTCCTGGGGGACCTACGAGCCGACGCGCAGGTCGTCATCGACACCTCGGGACTCAACGTCCACCAGCTGGCCCGGAAGATCACCCTCCTCGTGAGGACCGAAGGGGGTCCCAGCCTGCGCCTGGCCCTGCTCTCCTTCGGCTTCAAGTACGGCGTGCCGCTCGATGCCGACTTCGTGTTCGACATGCGCTTCCTCCCCAACCCGTTCTGGGTTCCCGAGCTCAAGTCCCTGACCGGGACCGACGCCCCGGTCGCCGACTGGGTCATGGGGCAGGAGGGGGCCGGCACGTTCCTCGATCGGGTGGTCTCGATCATGGAACCGGTGACCGACGGATACCTGCGTGAAGGGCGCCGGTACGCCACCGTGGCGATCGGCTGCACCGGGGGCAAGCACCGCTCGGTGGCGATGACCGAGGCCATCGCGGCACGACTGGCGACCGAGCGGGTTGCGACGTTCGTCGTCCACCGCGACCTGGGCCGGGAGTGACCGGCCCGGTGGTGGCCGCCCTCGGGGGTGGGCACGGGCTGGCCGCGACGCTGACGGCGCTGCGGTACTTCACCGAGGAGATCACCGCCGTGGTCACCGTGGCTGACGACGGGGGGTCGAGCGGACGACTCCGGGACGAGTTCGGTGTGCTTCCTCCGGGAGACCTGCGGATGGCCCTGGCGGCCCTGTGTGCCCAGAGCGAGTGGGGCCAGACCTGGCGTGACGTGCTCCAGCACCGCTTCGCCGGCGACGGACCCCTGGCGGGCCACGCACTGGGGAACCTCCTCATCGTCACGTTGTGGGAGCTGCACGACGACCCGGTCGCCGGACTCGAGCTGGTGGGCCGACTCCTCGGTGCCCAGGGCCGGGTGCTGCCGATGGCGGCGGTCCCCCTCACCATCGAGGCGGAGGTGAGCGGTCTGGACCCGCATGACCCCGAGGCCGTGCGGCTGGTCGAGGGGCAGGCCGCAGTGGCCGTGACCCGGGGAGAGGTGGAGGCGGTCCACCTCGCCCCGGCCGATCCACCGGCGTACCCGGAGTCGATCGCAGCGATCCGCAGCGCGGACTGGGTCATCCTCGGGCCGGGCTCGTGGTTCACGTCGGTCATGACCCACCTGCTGGTCCCCGAGGTCCGGGAGGCACTCGAGGTGACCCGCGCCCGGCGTCTCCTCGTGCTCAACCTGGACCCGGGCTCGGGGGAGACGGCAGGGTTCAGCGCCGGCCGCCACCTCGACTCGTTCGCCGCCCTCGCGCCCGACCTCCGCCTCGACGTCGTCCTGGCCGACCCTGCCGTCGTCGACGACGAGGACGCCCTCGCAGAGCACTGCGCCCGCCTGGGTGCGCGGCTCCACGTCGTGCCCGTCGCCCGGCGCCACCACCCGGGTGAGCACGACCCGCTCCGCTACGCGGCTGCCCTGCGGGACGTCCTCACCAGCCCACGTCCCACCCGCTGAGGCGTGGCATCATGACCGCCATGGCGATGACGGCGAAGGTCAAGGACGAGCTCAGCCGGCACCCGGTGACCAAGCCGTGCTGCCGCAAGTCCGAGATCGCCGCGACGCTGAGGTTCGCCGGGGGACTGCACATCATCGGTGGCCGGATCGTCGTGGAGGCCGAGCTCGACACCGCGAACGCCGCACGTCGGCTGCGCCGTGAGCTCGCGGAGGTCTACGGCCACTCGTGCGAGGTGCTGGTCCTGGCAGCCGGAGGACTGCGCCGCGGCACCCGCTACGTCGTGCGGGTCGTCCAGGACGGCGAGTCGCTCGCCCGGCAGACCGGGCTCATCGACGGCCGCGGTCGACCCGTGCGCGGACTGCCGCCCAAGGTGGTCAGCGGCTCGGTGTGCGATGCCGAGGCGGCGTGGCGCGGCGCCTTCATCGCCCACGGGTCCCTGACCGAGCCGGGGCGTTCGTCGGCGCTGGAGGTGACCTGCCCCGGTCCCGAGGCCGCCCTGGCCCTCGTCGGCGCTGCTCGGCGGATGGGGATCTCGGCCAAGGCCCGTGAGGTGAGGGGAGTCGACCGGGTCGTGATCCGCGACGGCGACGCCATCGGTGCGATGCTCACCCGGCTCGGAGCGCACGACGCCGTCCTCACCTGGGAGGACCGGCGGATCCGGCGCGAGGTTCGCGCCACCGCCAACCGCCTCGCCAACTTCGACGACGCCAACCTCCGTCGCTCGGCGCGGGCTGCCGTCGCGGCCGGCGCGAGGGTCGAGCGAGCCCTCGAGATCCTCGGCGAGGACATCCCCGACCACCTGCGCGAGGCCGGCGAGCTCCGGCTCGAGCACAAGGAGGCCTCGCTCGAGGAGCTCGGCCAGCTGGCCTCCCCACCGATGACCAAGGATGCCGTGGCGGGCCGGATCAGGCGCCTCCTGGCGATGGCCGACAAGCGAGCGAGCGACGAGGGGCTCCAGGGCACGGAAGCGGTCCTCACGGCGGACATGCTCGACACCTGAGGCCCCCGGCGGTCTGTTGCGTAAGCGGTTACTCGCCCGTACGGCGGACCGGTCGCGGCCCGCGGAAGCACGGGTCTAGGGTTGGTGGTGGAAACCCCGTGCCGCACACCTGCGGCACCCCGCTGAGTGGAAGGCAGCACGCACGTGACTGTTCGTGTAGGTATCAACGGATTCGGCCGCATCGGTCGCAACTTCTTCCGCGCCGTGCACGCATCCGGCGCAGACATCGAGATCGTGGCCGCCAACGACCTGATGGACAACAAGAGCATTGCCCACCTGCTGAAGTACGACTCGGTGCTCGGTGTCCTGGCCGACGAGGTCTCGTCCACCGACGACGCGATCATCGTGGGCGACAAGACGATCAAGATCTTCGCCGAGCGCAACCCGGCAGACATCCCGTGGGGCGAGGTCGGCGCTGACGTCGTCATCGAGTCGACGGGCTTCTTCACCGACGCCACGAAGGCGCACGCGCACATCGACGGTGGCGCGAAGAAGGTCATCATCTCGGCACCCGCCTCCAACGAGGACGCCACGTTCGTCATGGGTGTCAACCACGAGCTGTACGACCCGGCCGGCCACCACGTCATCTCCAACGCGTCGTGCACGACCAACTGCCTGGCCCCCATGGCCAAGCCGCTGTCCGACGACCTGGGCATCGTCAAGGGACTCATGACGACGATCCACGCGTACACGTCGGACCAGAACCTCCTCGACGGGCCGCACCGCGACATGCGACGCGCCCGCGCCGCCGCGCTCAACATCATCCCCACGAGCACCGGCGCCGCGAAGGCGATCGGCCTCGTCATGCCCGAGCTCAAGGGCAAGCTCGACGGCTACGCGCTGCGGGTGCCGGTGCCGACCGGTTCGGCGACCGACCTCACCTTCGAGGCCGGGCGCGAGACGACGGTCGAGGAGGTCAACGCGATCGTCAAGGCGGCCGCCGACGGTCCCCTCAAGGGCTTCCTCAAGTACACCGAGGACCCCATCGTGTCCGCGGACATCGTCACCGACCCGCACTCGTGCATCTTCGACGCCGGCCTGACCAAGGTGATCGGCAACCAGGTGAAGGTCGTCGGCTGGTACGACAACGAGTGGGGCTACTCCAACCGCCTCATCGACCTCGTCGACCTCGTCGGCGCGAGCCTCTGAGCGAGCGGAGTCCACTCGAGCATGGCTGACATCGCCTCGCTGGGCGACCTTCGCGGCAGACGCGTGCTGGTTCGCTCCGACCTCAATGTGCCGCTCGACGGCACGACGATCACGGACGACGGGCGGATCCGGGCATCGGTGCCCACCATCTCCACGCTGGCCGAGGCGGGCGCGCGGGTCATCGTGTGCGCCCACCTCGGCCGCCCCAAGGGCGAGCCCGAGGATCGGTACTCATTGGCGCCCGTCGTCGACCGGCTCAGCGAGCTCCTCGATCGGCCGGTCGCCTTTGCCACCGACACCGTCGGGGAGAGCGCCAGGGCCGCGGTCGAGGCGATGTCCGACGGAGACGTCGTCCTGCTCGAGAACCTCAGGTTCAACCCCGGGGAGACCGCCAAGACCGAGGAAGGCCGGGCGGAGTTCGCTGACGCGCTGGCCGGTCTGGCGGACGCGTACGTGTCCGACGGTTTCGGGGTCGTGCACCGCAAGCAGGCCTCGGTCTACGACGTGGCGACACGGCTTCCGTCGGCGATGGGCGGACTGGTGGCGGCCGAGGTCGACGTGCTGCGCCGGCTCACCGAGGACCCCGAGCGGCCGTATGCCGTGGTGCTCGGAGGCGCCAAGGTGGCCGACAAGCTCGCTGTCATCGACAACCTCATGGGCACCGCGAACCGCCTCCTCATCGGCGGTGGAATGGTGTTCACCTTCCTGGCGGCCCAGGGGCACCAGATCGGGAACAGCCTCTTCGACGCCGACAGCGTGGAGGCGTGCGCGGGCTACCTCGAGCGCGCCGAGTCCAGCGGCGTCGAGATCGTCCTGCCGGTCGACGTCGTGTGTGGCAAGGAGTTCTCGGCCGACACCGAGATCGTCACCGTCGATGCCGACAGCATCCCGGCCGACATGATCGGTCTCGACATCGGACCCCGCTCCGCGGCGCTCTACGCGCAGAAGCTCGCCGACACCCGCACGGTGTTCTGGAACGGGCCGATGGGCGCCTTCGAGATGGAGCCGTACGCCGAGGGGACCCGGGTGGTCGCGCAGGCACTCGTCGACGTGACGTCCTCCGGTGCCCTCACCGTCGTGGGCGGCGGCGACTCCGCGGCCGCCGTGCGGCAGCTCGGCTTCTCCGACGACGACTTCGGTCACATCTCCACCGGCGGTGGAGCCTCACTGGAGTACCTCGAGGGCAAGGAGCTCCCGGGCATCTCCATCCTCACGAAGGAGAACTGAGACATGGCCACCGGCCGCACCCCGCTCATGGCGGGAAACTGGAAGATGAACCTGGACCACCTCCAGGGCACCCACCTCGTCCAGAAGCTCGACTGGACCCTCAAGGACGCGCGGCACGACTTCGCGGCGGTGGAGGTCGTGGTGCTGCCACCGTTCACCGACATCCGCAGCGTGCAGACGCTCATCGACGGGGACCGCCTCGAGCTGGGCCACGGAGCGCAGGACCTCTCGCCCCACGACTCCGGCGCCTACACCGGCGACATCAGCGGCGCCTTCCTCGCGAAGCTCGGCTGCAGCTACGTCGCCGTCGGGCACAGCGAGCGCCGGGAGGGCCACGGTGAGACCGACGAGGTGGTCAATGCCAAGGTCAAGGCCGCCTACCGGCACGGCATCACTCCGATCTTCTGCTGCGGTGAGGGGCTCGAGATCCGCCAGGCCGGCACACACGTCGACCACGTCGTAGCCCAGGTCACCGCGGGCCTCGACGGGCTCTCCGCCGAGCAGGCCATGAGCATCGTCGTGGCGTACGAGCCGATCTGGGCCATCGGCACCGGCGAGGTCGCGACCCCGGAGGACGCCCAGGAGGTCTGCGCTGCCATCCGGGCCACGCTGTCGGACCTCTACGGGTCGGACGTGGCCGAGGCCGTTCGGATCCTCTACGGGGGGTCGGTCAAGTCCGGCAACGTCGCGGCCATCATGGCCAAGGAGGACGTCGACGGGGCCCTGGTCGGTGGCGCATCGATCGACCCCGCCGAGTTTGCGGCGATCTGTCGGTTCCGCGACCACCTCACGACCGCCTGACAGCACCGCCTGACATCGGTCGGTGGGCTGAGCGGTTATCCTGTACCGGTTGTCCCCCTGACCCCACACGAAGGATTCTCCGTGGAAGCGGTTCGCATCGGCCTCCAGGTCCTCCTGGTCCTCGGTGGCCTGTTCCTGACGTTCCTCATCCTGCTCCACAAGGGCAAGGGTGGAGGCCTCTCGGACATGTTCGGAGGCGGCATGTCGAGCTCGCTCGGGGGGTCCTCGGTCGCCGAGCGCAACCTCGATCGGATCACGGTCGCCGTGGCACTCGTCTGGTTCACGTGCGTCGTCGGCCTCGGCGTCCTCGAGCGATTCGCCTGAGAGAGGGAGAACAGTCATGGCAGGTGGCAACGCGATCCGGGGCTCCCGGGTCGGTGCGGGACCGATGGGTGAGGCCGAGCGTGGCGAGGTCGCCCCGAGGGTCCACGTGTCGTTCTGGTGCGCCAACGGGCACGAGACCCGCCCGAGCTTCGCGCAGGAGGCTGGTCTCGCGATCCCGGAGCAGTGGGACTGCCCGAGGTGTGGGTTCCCGGCCGGGACCGACCGCGACGACCCGCCTGCCCCCACGAAGGTGGAGCCCTACAAGACCCACCTCGCCTACGTGAAGGAGCGACGCTCCGACGTCGACGGCGAGGCCATCCTCGACGAGGCCCTCGAGAGCCTGCGGGGGCGCGGCCTCATCCAGTAGCACCCCCGGTGCCGACAGGGCGGACCCGGACGCAACGGTCAGCCGCTGAGCAGACCGCCGGCCCGCATCGTTCGTCAGCCCGGAGGTCGTGTGTCAGCCCAGGGGCCGACAGTCGTGTCACCTACGCCCGGCCCTCGCGAGATGCTCGGCGACACCGGGGATCCAGCCCGACTCCCGCGACATCCACCGCACCGCAACCAGCGTCCTCGTGACGACCGGGGCTCCGCGCCGGGGCGGGGCCACGGCGAGGTCGCTGCCGAACGGGTCCGTGCTGACCACCCAGCGGTAGCCCGCCTCGTCGACGAGGTGGTCCCCCAGGGCCACGGAGATCACCGCCACGACGTCCGACCCGTGCGTGTCCTCTGCGCCGTCCGTCGTCGCGAGCGCCCGGTCGTAGGCCCTGGCGATGCTGTCGATGTGGCCCGGATCGATGTCGTGGTCGGCGTAGCGGTCTCGCGCTGCATCGAGCTGCTCCTGCTCGGACGTGGTCGGCGCCCGGGTGAGGATCTCCTCGATCGGCGCGACATCCATCGTGTCGGCGGAGGCCCCGTCGTCCGGCGCCGCCGAGTCCGCGGCGCCCGACCCGTCTCCCGGGCCGTCGCCCGGGCCGGAACGTCCCCTGAACCTGTCGAAGATGCCCATGTCTGTTGCCTGCTCAGGCCGGGAGGTCGCGGGCAGCGTCGGCGTCGAGCAGCCACAGCGTGCGCTCCTGCCCATGGACGTGGGCCGCGGGGGTCGTCTCGAACGGGGCGCCGGTGACGCCCCGGCGGACGGCATCGGCCTTGTCGGCGCCACTGACGAGGAACCACACCTCGCGCGAGCGCTCCAAGCACTCACGGGTCAGGGACACCCGGTCGGGTGGTGGCTTGGGTGAGTCGTGCACCGCGGTGGTCATCGCGCCGGTGGTCGCGGCGGCCGGGTGGTGCGGGAAGAGGGAGGCGACGTGGCCGTCGGGCCCGACGCCGAGCACGACCACGTCGAACAACCCGGTTCCGTGCTCCCGGAGCGCCCGCGCGTAGTCGAGGGCGCTCGCCTCCGCATCCGCGCTGTCCTCTGGCCCGAGGACCCGGTGGACCTTGGCGGGGTCCAGACCGAAGTCCGCCAGACCCGCCTCGTCGTTCTGGGTGTCGTTGCGATCCGGGTCGCCCGCTGGCAGGTATCGCTCGTCGCCCCACCACACGTGCACCTGCGACCAGTCCACCGCGGCCCGGGCTGGATCGTGGGCGACGGAGGCGATGATCTGCGAGCCCATCGAGCCTCCCGTCATCGAGACGTGTGCCGTTCCCCGGGCCGCCTGGGCGTCGAGGATCCCCAGGACGAGCCGGGCCGCGCTGGCGTCGGCGAGCGCCTGCCGGGTCGGGTGGCGGACGATGGTTGCGTCGTTCACGGGCGCTCCTCCTGCGCTGCGGCCAGCTTGGCGGCTGCGGCCTGCTTGACCGCGCCGGGGTCGTCAGCCTTCTCGGGCATGGGTCGCTTCTCGACCATGGCGCTGCTGGCGCTGGTGCTCGACGCCCGCCGCAGGCGGCGGTAGGTGCGCTCCGCCTCGGCCACCGACGGCGCGATACCCGCCGCGACCGCCTCGCTCGCGGTCCGCCTCGAGCGGCTGACAGCGGCCAGTCCCGTGGTCAGGGCCTCGCGGTAGACCTCGTCGGGGTCCAACCGGCGCAGCTCGTCGGCGAGGCACTCGGCGTCGCCGCGGTGGGGGAGCGCGATGGTGCGGTCGGGCTGCCCCGGCTGCCCCAGCAGGGCGGTGTTGCCGTCCAGGGGGCGAACGAGGTCGACCGTGCCGCTGGCGCGCTCGAGGCGGACGGAGGTGACTCCGCTCCCGGCCCTGGATCGCGCGAGGGACACCGGGCACGTGAGCCGGGCCGCGAGCCATCCGGCGAGGAGGTCGCCCGACGGCGAGTCGGGTGCCGCCACGACGGTGGCGGCGGTGACCTTCTCGAAGGGCGGTTGGTCGAGCGCAGCGGCCAGCAGGCCGCGCCAGATGGTCACCCGGGACCAGGCGAGGTCGGTGTCCCCTGGGGCGTAGGCGTCCGCGAGTCGGCGCAGGGTCGTGCGAGGTGCGCCACTCGTGCGCGAGGAGTCCGTGATACGTCGCTGGGCCATCGCCCCGATCAGGTCCGCGGCAGGGTTCTTCGGTGCCTGGACGGGCCACCACGTGACGATGGGGGAGTCCGCGAGGAGCAACGGCATCACCACCGACTGACCGTGGGCGGCGAGTGGGCCGTAGAGCCGGAGCACGACGACCTCGGAGGCCCCGGCGTCGCCGCCGATCCGGATCTGGCCGTCCAGGCGAGCGACGCCCCGGCGGTTGGCGGTGACGACGACGATGATCCTCGAGGGGTGTTGTCGAGTGGCATCGTTGGCCGTCGCGACCGCACTCTCGGCGTCGGCCTCCTCGACCACGACGATGAGGGTGAGCACCCGGGAGAGGGCCATCGAGCCGGTGTCGGACCGCAGGCTGACGAGCTTCTTGGCCACCTGTGCGGTGGTGGTGCTGGGCAGGTCGACGATCACGGGAGCCTCCACTCGCGGCCGTCGCGGCGCATCATCTCGTCGGCACCGGGTGGCCCCCACCCGCCGGCGGTGTACTGCTCGGGGGCCCGACCACGCCGGGCCCAGTGGCGCTCGACGGGGTCGAGGATCTGCCAGGAGAGCTCGACCTCCTCGTGCCGGGGAAAGAGGGGGGGCTCGCCGAGCAGCACGTCGAGGATGAGCCGCTCGTACGCCTCGGGCGAGGACTCGGTGAAGGACCTGCCGTAGCCGAAGTCCATGGTGACGTCGCGGACCTCCATCTGGGCGCCGGGGACCTTGGCGCCGAACCGCAGGGTGACTCCCTCGTCGGGCTGGACGCGGATGACCACGGCGTTCTGGCCGAGCTCCTCGGTCGCGGTGTGCGTGAACGGCAGGTGTGGAGCCTGCTTGAAGACCACGGCGATCTCGGTGACCCGCTTGCCGAGGCGCTTCCCGGTTCGGAGGTAGAACGGGACCCCGGCCCACCGCCGCGTGTCGATGTCGAGCCGGACCGCGGCGTACGTCTCGGTGCAGGACCCGTCGGCGACCCCGTCCTCCTCGAGGTAGCCGACGACCTTCTCGCCCCCCTGCCAGCCCGCGGCGTACTGCCCTCTCGCGGTGCCTGCCGCGATGTCCTCGGGGAGCCGAACGGCCGACAGGACCTTCTCCTTCTCCTGGCGCAGGCCCTGCGCGTCGAAGGACACCGGCTCCTCCATCGCGGTGAGCGCGAGCAGTTGCAGGAGGTGGTTCTGGATGACGTCTCGTGCGGCGCCGATCCCGTCGTAGTACCCGGCGCGCCCTCCGATGCCGATGTCCTCGGCCATCGTGATCTGCACGTGGTCGACGTAGTTCGCGTTCCACACCGGCTCGAACATCTGGTTGGCGAACCGTAGGGCCAGGAGGTTCTGGACGGTCTCCTTGCCCAGGTAGTGGTCGATGCGGAAGACGCAGTCGGGCGGGAAGACCTTCTCGACGATGGCGTTGAGCTCGCGTGCCGAGGCAAGGTCGTGGCCGAAGGGCTTCTCGATGACGACGCGGCGCCACGAGCCGGCGTGGGGCGTGGAGAGGCCCGAACGCTCGAGCTGCTGGCACACCGTGGCGAAGAAGGAGGGCGGGATGGAGAGGTAGAAGGCGTGGTTGCCTCCGGTGCCCCGCTGCTCGTCGAGCTCGTTGACCGTCGCGGCGAGCAGGTCGAAGGCGGCGTCGTCGTCGAACGTGCCCGGCACGAACCGGATCCCTTCGGCGAGGGAGCGCCACACCTCCTCGCGGAAGGGTGTCCGGGAGTGCTCCCGGACGGCTTCGTAGACGATCTTGCCGAAGTCCTGGTGCTCCCAGTCACGCCGCGCGAAGCCGATGAGGGAGAAGCCGGGCGGCAGCAGGCCCCGGTTGGCGAGGTCGTAGATGGCGGGCATGAGCTTCTTGCTGGCCAGGTCTCCGGTCACGCCGAACAGGACCAACGAGCTCGGCCCGGCGATCCTGGGGAGCCTCTTGTCGCGGGGGTCGCGCAGGGGGTTCGCTCCCTGCGCGACCCGAGCGGGCGTCACCTCGCGTCCCCGCCCAGCGCCGCACGGACCGCGGCGAGCCCGGAGTCGTGGTCGGTGAGGTGGAGCCGGAGGACGGGCCGGCCGTGGTCGGCGAGCACGGCGGCGTCACCGCCCGCCTGCGCCGAGATGAACTGCCCGAACGTGAAGTCGCGACCCGGCACGGCGAGGTCCTCCTGCGGGGTCGTGGTCACCTGGATGTACACACCGCTGGGGGGACCACCCTTGTGGTACTGACCCGTGGAGTGCAGGAATCGTGGGCCCCACCCGAAGGTCGCGGGTCGCCCGGTGCGGTCGAAGAGGTCGCGTGCGACGTCCTCGAGATCGGCGTCGGCCTCGCGGTCCAGGTAGGCCATGACCGCGGTGTAGCCGTGCTCGGGGTCGAGTCCGGACAGGAGCGCGTCGACGGCGTCGGCGACGGTGCCGGCACCGCCGAGCCAGTCCCCGCCCAGGGTGCGCACCTCCACCGGCCCGTCGGTGAAGGCCGGGGCCGCCGCGTCGTCGATGCCCGCGTCGAGGAGCTCGCGGGCCGCGGACTTGGCGCTCTCGACGTCGGGCTGGTCGAACGGGTTGATCCCCAGCAGCCGTCCGGCGACCGCGGTCGCCGTCTCCCACAGCATGATCTGGGCACCGAGGGGGCCGGCGACGGTGAGGCTGGAGTCGCCGGTGGGGGGCTCGCTCTCGGCCTCCGTGGCCACGAGGTGCACGACGGTGCCGTCGGCGTAGGTGTGCGCCGGGGCGTCACCGATCGCGACGACGGGGAGGATGCCGGTGCCCTCCTTGCCCGTGGACTCGGCGATGAGCTGCTCCGCCCAGGCGCCGAACCCGACGTTCTCCGTACCGGCGTCGACGAGGACGAGCTTGTCGCGCAGCGGGCTGGTTCCCGCCATCGCCGCGGCGAGACGTAACGCGGGGTTGGCGTCGTCGTCGGCGGCGAGCAGGTCGGCGACGGCCTCCCCGTCGTCGAGCAGGGCCTCGACGTCGGCTCCCGCGAGGCCACTCGGCACCAGGCCGAAGGCCGTGAGGGCGCTGTAGCGGCCGCCCACGTCAGGGTCCGCGGACACGACACGGAAGCCGGCCCCGCGTGCCGCCTCCTCGAGCGGGCTTCCGGGATCGGTGACCACGACCATGCGCGTCGTGGGGTCGATGCCGGCGTCGCGGAACGCCTGCTCGAACGCGCGGCGCTGGCTGTCGGTCTCGACCGTGGACCCGGACTTGCTGGACACCACGACGACGGTGCGCCCGAGGTCGGTCAGCGCCCCGCGCACGACGTCGGGGTCCGAGGAGTCCAGGACGACCAGCGGCACGCCCGCGGTCGCGCAGATGACCTCGGGCGCGAGGGAGGACCCGCCCATCCCACAGAGGACCACCCGGTCGTAGCCGACCTCCTGGAGCTCGTCGCGCAGGGCGGCGATCGCCCCCACGAGAGGGCGGCTCGTACGGGGGAGACCGGTCCAGGACAGGCGCTTGGCGGCCTCGGACTCCGCGGCCTCGCCCCAGAGCGTGTGGTCGCGCGCGAAGAGACGGCTGGCGACGCGGTCCTCGACCAGGGCCGGGACGTGCGTGGTGATGGCATCGGCAGCCGCGCCGGTTGCCGCTACGTCGATGGTGCTCATGCGGTGGCCTTCTCGATCTCGGTGCGGGCCTGGTCGAGCAGCTCGCCCCAGGACTTCTCGAACTTCTCCACGCCCTCCTTCTCCAGCTGGGCGACGACCTCCGCGTAGGAGATGCCCAGGCGTTCCAGGCTGTCGAGCACCTCGCTGGCGGCGGCGTAGTGGGGGGTGACGGTGTCACCGGTCACCTCCCCGTGGGCCGCCGTGGCCTCGAGGGTCTTCTCGGGCATCGTGTTGACGGTGTCCGGGGCGACGAGCTCGGTGACGTACATCGTGTCCGGGTAGGCGGGGTCCTTCACCCCGGTCGAGGCCCAGAGCGGCCGCTGGGGGTGCGCTCCGTCGTCGGCGAGGGTCTGCCACCGCGGGGTGCCGAAGACCTCCTCATAGGCCTGGTACGCCAGCCTGGCGTTGGCGATGCCGGCCTTTCCGCGCAGGGCGGCCGCCTCGTCGGTCCCGATGGCGTCGAGCCGGCCGTCGACCTCGGAGTCGACCCTGGAGACGAAGAAGGAGGCGACGGACCGGATCCGGGAGAGGTCCCGGCCGTGTTCGCGGGCCTGTTCCAGGCCGGTGAGGAACGCGTTCATCACGGCGCGGTACCGGTCGAGCGAGAAGATCAGCGTGACGTTCACCGAGATGCCCTCGGCGAGCACCTCGCTGATGGCCGGAAGCCCCTCGACGGTGGCCGGGATCTTGATGTAGACGTTGGGCCGGTCCACGGCGGCGGCGAGGGCCTTGGCCTCGTTGACAGTGGCAGTGGTGTCGTGCGCAAGCCTCGGGTCGACCTCGATCGACACCCGTCCGTCGAGTCCGGCGGTCGCCTCGTACACGGGCGCGAAGACGTCGCAGGCATCACGGACGTCCTGGGTCGTGAGCGCGAAGACGGCCTCCTCGACGCTCTTCCCCGCTTCGCCCAGCTCGGTGAGCTGGGCGGTGTAGGCGTCACCCTCGGCGAGGGCGGCCTGGAAGATCGACGGGTTGGTCGTCACCCCGACCACCCCGCGCTCGTCGATGAGCCGCTGGAGGTTGCCGGTCGTGAGGCGGTCGCGCGAGAGGTCGTCGAGCCAGATCGACACGCCTTCCTCGGCGAGCCGGGTGAGGGCAGTGCTGGTGGTCATCGTCATCGCTTCCCAGCCGAGGCCGCGCTCTTGCGGGTCGGCTTCTTCGTCGTGGCTGTGTCGGTGGCGGCGGACTTGCGGGCCCGCGGTGCCGTCTCGGTCACCGCCGGCACCTGGCCGGCCTTCTTCGCCGCTGAGAGGGAGTCCTTGGCCGCCTTGACCACGGCCTCGGGGGTGAACCCGAACTCCCTGAACAGGGTTGCTGCGTCTGCCGAGGCCCCGAAGTGCTCGATGCTCACGCAGCGCCCGGAGTCGCCCACGACGTCGTGCCACCCCATCGCGACGCCTGCCTCGACGCTGACGCGCGCTCGCACGGAGGGGGGGAGCACCCTGTTCTGGTAGGCGCGGCTCTGTTCCTCGAACCACTCCCGGCACGGCATCGAGACCACGCGGGTCGACACCCCGGACCGCTCGAGGCGCGCGCGGGCCTCCAGCGCGATGGACACCTCGGACCCGGTCGCCACGAGGATGACGTCGGGCTGGGCGGATCCGTCGGCGCCGTCGACGAGCACGTACGCGCCCTTGGCCACCCCGGTGGCCTTCGCGTGCTCCGTGCGGTCGACGATCGGCAGGTTCTGCCGGGAGAGGGCGAGGCCGGCCGGCCGGCCTCGCCGCAGGACCTCACCCCAGGCCACGGATGTCTCGTTCGCGTCGGCGGGTCGCACCACGGCCAGGCCGGGCATCGCTCGCAGGGCGGCCAGGTGCTCGATGGGCTGGTGCGTCGGTCCGTCCTCGCCGAGCCCGATCGAGTCGTGGGTCCAGACGAAGGTGACCGGCAGCTGCTGGATGGCCGCGAGCCGGACGGCCGGGCGCATGTAGTCGGAGAACACGAGGAAGGTGCCCCCGTAGGGCCGGGTGAGGCCTTCGAGCGCGATCCCGTTGAGGATCATCCCCATCGCGTTCTCGCGGATGCCGAAGTGCAGGGTGCGGCCGTAGGGGCCCCCGCTCCACGCGTCGGTCTGCTTGCTCTTGGGGATGAACGAGGGCTCGCCCGCCATCGTCGTGTTGTTGGACTCGGCCAGGTCGGCCGATCCGCCCCAGAGCTCCGGCAGGCTCGCGGCGAGGGCACCGAGGACCTTCCCGGAGGCGGCTCGGGTGGCCAGGCCCTTCTCGGTGTCGGTGTCGAAGACCGGCAGCACCTTCTCGAAACCGTCGGGCAGGCGCGACTCCACGATCCGGTCGAACAGCTCCACCCGCTCGGGCTGGGCCTTGCGCCAGGCGGCGAAACGCTTGTCCCACTCCTTGTGAGCCGCCTTGCCGCGCTTCTTGACCTCGCGGGCCCGGCCCAGCACGGCCTTGTCCACCGCGAAGGAGGCGTTGGCGTCGAAGCCCAGGAGCTCCTTGGTCGCGGCGACCTCGTCGGGGCCGAGCGCCGAGCCGTGGGACTTGCCGGTGCCTCGGGCGTGCGGTGCAGGCCAGGCGATCACCGTGTGCAGACGCACGAGCGTCGGCTTGGTCCGTGACCGCTTGCTGCCCTGCAGTGCGGTGAGCAGCGCGTCGACGTCCTCGGTGTAGGCAGGGGACCCGGCCGGGTCGGAGCTCTTGCGCCAGTCGACGTCGACGACCTCCCAGCCGTACGCCTCGTAGCGCTTGGCGACGTCCTCGCTGAACGAGATGTCGGTGTCGTCCTCGATGGAGATCTGGTTGGCGTCGTAGACCACGGTGAGGTTGCCCAGCTCCTGGTGGCCGGCCAAGGAGGAGGCCTCCGAGGCGACCCCCTCCATGAGGTCGCCGTCCGAGGCGAAGACCCACACGTGGTGGTCGAACACGCTCGTGCCCGGCTTGGCGTCGGGGTCGAGCAGCCCCCGCTGACGTCGCTGGGCCATCGCCATGCCGACCGCGGAGGCGAACCCGGAGCCGAGCGGCCCCGTCGTGATCTCGACACCCGGGGTGTGGTGGACCTCGGGGTGACCGGGCGTCAGCGACTCCCAGGTGCGCAGGGCCTTGAGGTCCTTCAGCTCCAGGCCGTAGCCGGAGAGGTAGAGCTGGAGGTACTGGGTCAGTGAGGAGTGACCGCAGGACAGCACGAACCGGTCGCGCCCGAGCCAGGTGGGGTCGGACGGATCATGGGTCATGACGTTCTGGTAGAGCAGGTAGGCCGCAGGCGCGAGGCTCATGGCGGTGCCGGGGTGGCCGTTGCCGGCCTTCTGCACCGCGTCCGCGGCGAGCAGGCGTGTCGTGTCGACGGCCCTGACATCCAGGTCGTTCCACTTCGCCTTGCGGGCGATCGGTCGGGCCAGCTCGGTCGAACGTCCGGACGTGGCCTTCTTCGTGCGGGTGCTGGTGGGGCTCACCTGGTGCCTCTCTCGTGGGGGTCCTGAACACGGGCGATCTCGACGTCCACCCTAGTGCCGGGAGGAGCCTGCCGGTTGGGGGCGATCACGCCGACCCGGCTAGACTCGCGGGGACCTTGGAGCCCGACCCGAAGGATGACGTGGCCACCACCCCCGTGACGACCGGCGCGACCGCCGCGACGGCCTCGGCCCCCCGCGGCCGGGTGGCTGCCTACGTCGCGCTGACCAAGCCTCGGATCATCGAGCTCCTGCTCGTCACCACGGTGCCGGTGATGTTCCTCGCCCAGGGCGGGGTCCCGCCCCTGTGGCTCGTCGTGGCGACCCTGGTCGGCGGCATCCTCAGCGCCGGAGCCGCCAACACCTTCAACTCGGTCTACGACCGCGACATCGACGAGCTCATGCATCGCACGAGCCACCGTCCGATGGTGACGGGCGAGATCACTCCGCGTGCCGGGGTGCTCTTCGCCGTGGCACTGACCGTCGTCTCGACGGTGTGGTTCGCGCTCCTGGTCAACCTCCTGTCGGCGGCACTCTCGCTGCTGGCCATCGCGCTGTACGCCGTGGGCTACACGATGGTGCTCAAACGGCGTACGTCGCAGAACATCGTCTGGGGCGGCATCGCAGGGTGCATGCCGACCCTGATCGGCTGGTCGGCGGTCACGGGCACGGTGGGGTGGCCGGCGGTCATCCTCTTCCTCCTCATCTTCTTCTGGACCCCGCCGCACTACTGGCCGCTGTCCATGGCGTTCCGGGAGGACTACTCCACGGCGCAGGTGCCGATGCTCCCCGTCGAGCGCGGGCCCGTCGCCGTCGGTCGCCAGATCGTCGCCTACTCGTGGGTCATGGTGGCGACGTCGCTGGTCCTCGTGCCGGTGGCCCCGATGGGCTGGCTGTACGCGGCGACGGCGCTGCTCTCCGGGGCGATCTTCATCGCCGAGGCGCACCGGCTGCTACGAGCCGCGAAGTCCGGCCTGACGGGCCCGGCGCTCAAGCCGATGCGGCTGTTCCACTACTCGATCACCTACGTGACCGTCGTGTTCCTCGCCGTCGCCGTCGACCCGCTGCTCCACCTCACCATCGGCTGACCGACGCCGTTGTGCGCCCGGACGTCCGGGTGGCCGCGAGCTCAGCGCGTCGCGGGCGCGGGGCGCTCGCGGAGCGCGAGGATGCCGTTCGTGAGCGCGACGACGAGAAGGCTGGCTCCCAGCATGTGGGCGATCACCAGCCCCTCGGGCAGGTCGGTGAAGTACTGCACGTAGCCGATCGCGCCCTGGGCGAGCGTCACGGCGAGCACCACCACCCAGGCGCGGCCGGGACGGGGGTCACCGTCGACGGCGGCGAGCCGGGCGGCGAGCCAGGTCGCCACGACGAGACCGATGAACAGCATGACGACGTCGGCGTGCAGCCACGAGACGGTGCGCGCGTCGAAGCCGAACCGAGCGGGCTCGTCGGCATCCCCGGAATGCGGACCCGCCCCCGTGACGACGGTGCCGAGCAGGAGGACCACGGCGCCGACCGCCGTCGTGCCCCAGGCGAGCCGGCTGACCAGCGGCGGCACGAGGGGGAGTGACGGGCCGTCGCCCTCCCGGCGGGCGAACCAGAGGTAGGACGCGGTGCTGACGAGGGCGGCCGACACGAGGAAGTGCGCGGCGACGGTGGCCGGGTGCAGACCCAGGAGCACCGTGAGTCCCCCGAGCAGGGCCTGGAAGACGACGCCGCCCAGCACCACGAGCGCCGCGACCTTCATGGCCCGCCGCGGTGCCCAGCGCCACACCGCGAGCACCGTCGCGAGCGCGAGGATCGCGAGCACCCCGGTCAGGGTGCGGTTGCCGAACTCGATGTACTTGTGGAAGCCCTCCGCCTGCTCGAACGTCGGCGTGATGGACCCGTCGACGCACTCCGGCCAGGTGGGGCAGCCCAGGCCGCTGCCGGTGACACGCACCAGCCCTCCGGTGATGATGATGCCCACCTGCGCGACGAGGTTGGCCAGCAGGATCGGGGACAGCCAGCGCGCACCGGCCCTGGGGGAGTGCGGCTGGGCCGTCGCGGTCGAGGTGGTGCTGGCGCTCGTCACGGCAACCAGATTACGGCGCGGGTGGGCGACCTTCGACGGCGGTCAGTCGCTCCAGCGGAACAACCGCGAGGCGGCGATCCCGGACACCGCTCCCCACGCGATGAGCACGCCCCACTGGGCCCACGGCCATCCCCCCTCCAGCGCGATCCGGGTCGCATCCCCCAGGGCCCCCGAGGGAAGTGCCGCGGCGATCGGCGACAGCAGGCCGGGGAGCAGGTCCGTGGGGATGAGGGTGCCGAGCCCGAGCAGCAGCACCCACACCAGGTTGGCGATGGCGAGGACCGCTTCGGCCCGAACGGTGCCGGCGAGCAGGAGCGCGAGCGCCACGAACGACGCGGCCCCGAGCAGGAGGCTCACCAGCGTGGGCACGACACCGGCGGCGTCGGGCTGCCACCCCAGTGCGACCCCGAGCGCGCCGAGCGCGATGACCTGCAGCGCCAGCACGGTGAGCACGGCGAGGGACTTCCCGGCGAGGAGCCCGTCGCGCCCCAGCGGGCTGACCCCGAGCAGGCGCAGGACCCCCGCGCGCCGGTCGAACCCCGTGCTGATGGCCTGGCCGGTGAACGCCGTCGAGACGACGGCTAACGCCAGGGTGCCGGCGACGGCGAGGTCGATGCGGCGCCCCGGCCCGAGGTCCGGTGCGGTGGCGAGCGCCAGGCCCAGCAGCGCCAGCGCGGGCAGCACGATCGACACCAGGAGCTGCTCCCCGTTGGACAGCAGGGTGCGCGACTCGAACCGGGCCTGTGCCAGGACCCGGCTCCGCCCGGGCGCCGGCGCGCTCACCGTGCGCCCCGGGTCGTCAGCTCGAAGTAGACGTCCTCGAGACGCCGCCCCGCGCGGACGCCGTCGAGGGTCCCGTCGGCCACCACGTGTCCGGAGGCCATGATGACGACCCGGTCGGCGAGCCGTTCGGCCTCCTCGAAGGAGTGTGTCGTGACGACCACACAGGTGCCGCGGGCGGCCTCCTCGCGCACGAGGGCCCAGACCTCGAGGCGGGCATGGGGGTCCAGCCCAGCGGTGGGCTCGTCGAGGAACAGCACGTCAGGGGCGCCCACGAGGGCTGCCGCGAGGGCGACCCGCTGTCGCTGGCCCCCCGACATGCGGCGGACGGTGGTGCGGGCGAAGTCGTCGATCCCCAGGCGAGCGGCGAGGTCGGCGACGTCGAGCGGCGCGGCATACAGCGAGGCGAGGTGCGCGAGGAGGGGAAGCGGCCGCACCGTGGTCGGCAGGCCGCCGTCCTGGAGCATCACCCCGACCCGCGCCCGGTGGTCCGGCCCGGCCTTCCAGGGGTCGCTCCCGAGGACCCGGGCGGTACCGGAGTCGGGTCGCTGGAGACCGACGAGGCAGTCGACCGTCGTGGTCTTTCCCGCGCCGTTCGGACCGAGGACCGCGGTCACCGACCCGGTCTCCGCTCCCCACGTGGCGTCGTCGAGAGCACGGGTCCCTCCGTAGGTCTTGCGCAGTCCGCGCACGAGAACTGCTCCAGCCATGGCCAGTGATCCTAGGCTGACTAGGCTGGCGCCCATGACGCGCATCGATCAGGAGGCCGGGCCCGCCGTCGCGGTCGCAGCCGTGCCCGCCGTCCTCGCCCTGCTGGTCCGACGTCCGCGCATCGCCCTCGTGCTCGCGACGCTGCCGCTGGCGGTGGCGGCCTTCTTCCGGGACCCGGACCGCACCCCCGACTCGCAGGCCCCCGCGGTGGACGACGTGCTCTCCCCGGCAGACGGCAAGGTGATGTACGCAGGCCCGGGCCAGCCGGGTGTGGCCCCCGACGGTGCGTGGCAGCAGGTCAGCATCTTCCTGTCGGCCTTCGACGTCCACATCAACCGGGCGCCCTACGGGGGTCGGATCACCGAGGTCGTCCAGCGGCCGGGCGGGTGGCTCGCCGCCTACAGGCACGAGAGCGCCCACCTCAACGAGCGCAGTGACATCACGGTCGAGCGAGAGGTCGGCGGCGTGGTGCGCAGGGTTCACTACCGGCAGATCGTCGGTCTGATGGCGCGACGGGTGGTCACTCGCGTCGCGGCCGGGGACGTCGTCGAGACCGGAGCCCGGATCGGGCTGATGAAGTTCGGGTCGCGGATGGACGTCTTCGTCCCGTCCGAGTGCGACCTCCTCGTGGCGGAGGGGAACCGCGTCGTCGCGGGGGAGACCGTCATCGCGCGCTGGCGCGCCGGCGTCGGCACCGCCTCGTGAGCTCGACGGAGGAGAGCGGCAGGCGACGGATCCTGGACCGCTGGCGGCTGGTCTCCCCGACCGGGGCGGACGTCGTCTCGCTGCGCCAGCTGCCCAAGCGCGAGCGCCTGCGCCTGATGGCGCCGAGCATCTTCACGACGCTCAACATGGTGAGCGGCTTCTCCTCCGTGCTCCTGGCCTTCCGCCAGGAGTTCACCCTCGCCGCGATCCTCATCGCCTTCTCGATCATCATGGACATCGCCGACGGCTTCGTCGCCCGGATGGTGGGCGCCACCTCCCCCTTCGGGGTGCAGCTCGACTCCCTGGCGGACCTCATCTCCTTCGGCCTGGCCCCTGCCGTCCTCGTCCACACCTGGGCGCTCGACGAGTGGCCGGTGCTCGCGTGGCTGGTGGCGTTCCTGTGGCTCGCCTGCGCGGCCTTCCGCCTGGCACGCTTCAACGTCACCATCGACCCCCTCGACGACAAGCGCTACTTCACCGGGCTGCCCTCACCCGGGGCGGCGGCCGTCGTCATGGCGACCATCTTCGCCCTCGACTCTCCCTCCTTCGGGCCCGGCACCGGACCGTGGAGCGCGTGGTTCCCCCTCCTGGTCAGCGTCATCCCGGCCCTGCTCATGGTCATGACCGTCAGGTTCCGGTCCTTCCGGTCGTTGCTCTCCCCCCGTTCGCCAGCCGCCCGCGTGACGACCGCCGCCGCGGGTGTGGCCATCGTCGTGGGGCTCCTCGTCGCGCCCGGTCTCACGGGGGTGGTCGTCGCCTACGGGTTCGTCCTGACCGCCCCGCTCGGTGTGCTCACCGCACCCCTGCGGTCGCGTCTCCTCGGGCCGGGGTCGGTCGCGCCGCCGCGCCGCCGGCTGCGGTCGGTCTTCCTGCCCCTCGAGGGGGACGAGGAGTTCGTCGAGGGTTAGGTCACCCTTCGTTGGACGGGCTCGACACAATTACCTAACATAGGTGTGTGGTTAATACAGATCGCACCGTCCTGGAGTCGCCGACGCGCGACCGGGTGATGCGTGTCGTGAGCCAGGAGGGCCCGGTGGGCGTCTCGGCCCTGGTCCAGCGGCTGGGCCTGACCGAGACCGCGGTTCGGCGTCACGTCGACGCGCTCGAGGCCGAGGGGCTCCTGGAGTCACGCGACGCCACCGGACCCCGTCGTCGGGGTCGGCCCGCCCGCGCGTGGGTGCTCACCGAGCAGGGCCACCAGTCGCTCGTCTCCGACTACGATCACCTCGCCGGCGAGGCCCTGCACTTCCTGCAGGCCGCCGCCGGCGACAGTGCCGTCCAGCTGTTCGCCGAGCACCGCGTGGCCGGCCTCGAGGCGCGCTACGCCGAGCGACTCGATGCCGCCGGGGAGGACCCGGCTGCCCGCGCCTCGGCGCTCGTCGACGCGCTCAACGCCGATGGCTACGCCGCATCGGCACGACCAGTGGGGGCGGCCGACGGGTCCGGTCCGCTGACCGGCATCCAGCTGTGCCAGGGGCACTGCCCGGTGCAGCACGTCGCGGCCGAGTTCCCCCAGTTCTGTGACGCGGAGACCGAGGCCTTCTCACGCCTCCTCGGCGTCCACGTCCAACGCCTTGCGACACTCGCGCACGGCGACCACGTCTGCACCACGTTCGTTCCCACCCCGACCACCGAGAGGCCATCGCGATGACGAGCAGCATCGAAGAGCTCAACCCGGGTCTGAAGGACCTGGGCAACTATGCGTTCGGCTGGGCCGACAGCGACACCGCCGGCGAGACGGCGCGTCGCGGCCTGTCCGAGGAGGTCGTCCAGGACATCTCCGACCGCAAGAGCGAGCCGCAGTGGATGGCCGACCTGCGCCTGAAGTCACTGCGCCTCTTCGGCAAGAAGCCGATGCCGAGCTGGGGGTCGGACCTCACGGGCATCGACTTCCAGAACATCAAGTACTTCGTGAAGTCCACCGAGAAGCAGGCCACCAGCTGGGAGGATCTGCCCGAGGACATCAAGAACACCTACGACCGGCTGGGCATCCCCGAGGCCGAGAAGCAGCGCCTCGTCGCCGGGGTCGCGGCCCAGTACGAGTCCGAGGTGGTCTACCACCAGATCCGTGAGGACCTGGAGGAGAAGGGTGTCATCTTCGTCGACACCGACACCGGCCTGCGCGAGCACGAGGACCTCTTCCGCGAGTACTTCACCTCGGTCATCCCCGCCGGTGACAACAAGTTCGCCGCACTCAACACCGCGGTGTGGTCCGGTGGCTCGTTCATCTACGTCCCGCCGGGGGTGCACGTCGACATCCCGCTGCAGGCGTACTTCCGGATCAACACCGAGAACATGGGCCAGTTCGAGCGGACGCTGATCATCGCCGACGAGGGCTCCTCGGTGCACTACGTCGAGGGCTGCACCGCGCCGATCTACAAGTCCGACTCGCTGCACTCGGCGGTCGTCGAGATCGTCGTGAAGAAGAACGCCCGGGTTCGTTACACGACGATCCAGAACTGGTCCAACAACGTCTACAACCTCGTCACCAAGCGCGCGACCTGCGCCGAGGGCGCGACGATGGAGTGGATCGACGGCAACATCGGCTCCAAGGTGACGATGAAGTACCCGGCCGTCTTCCTGCTCGGCGAGCACGCCAAGGGTGAGACGCTCTCGATCGCGTTCGCCGGCGAGGGCCAGCACCAGGACGCCGGTTCCAAGATGGTCCACGCCGCCCCCAACACGAGCAGCTCGATCGTGAGCAAGTCGGTGGCCCGAGGCGGTGGTCGTACCTCCTACCGCGGTCTCGTCCAGATCCTCGAGGGGGCCCACGGCTCCAAGAGCTCGGTGGTCTGCGACGCCCTGCTCGTCGACACGATCAGCCGCTCCGACACCTACCCCTACGTCGACATCCGCGAGGACGACGTGCAGATGGGGCACGAGGCCACGGTCTCCAAGGTGTCCGAGGACCAGATGTTCTACCTCATGTCCCGAGGCATGTCCGAGGAGGAGGCGATGGCGATGATCGTGCGCGGCTTCGTCGAGCCGATCGCCAAGGAGCTCCCCATGGAGTACGCCCTCGAGCTCAACCGCCTCATCGAGCTGCAGATGGAAGGAGCAGTCGGCTGATGTCGTTGCTGACCCCCCAGCGCCCCGCCCGGGGCGCCCACACCGACAGCGCCGCGACGATGGTGCCCGACCAGTCGCGCGCCGAGCGCACGTCGTCGTACGCCGTCTCCGACTTCCCCGTGCCCCACGGTCGCGAGGAGGAGTGGCGCTTCACGCCGGTCGACCGGCTGGGTCGCCTCTTCCACGACGAGGCGACCGGCGAGCACCTCGAGGTGCAGACCGACCTCCCCGACGGTGTCACCGTCTCGCGGATCTCCTCCGAGGAGGCCCGCGGGCTGGGCATCTCCGCTCCGCAGGACCGGGCTGCCGCCGTCGCGGCGGCCCACTGCGGAAAGGTGCTCCGCGTCGACATCCCGGTCGAGGCCGAGCTGGCCGAGCCGGTGCGGCTGCGCCTGATCGGCTCGGGCCAGACCGCGTTCGAGCACGTGGTCGTCACCGCTGGTCGGCACTCCCGCGCCACGGTGGTCCTCGAGCACTCGGGCTCGGCTGCCTACGGCGAGCTCGTCTCGGTGGTCGCCGGCGACGGGTCGGACCTGACGGTCGTCAGCGCCCAGGAGTGGGAGGACTCGGCCCACCATCTCGGTCAGCACGACGTCGTGGTCGGTCGCGACGCGTCGGTTCGACACATCGCGATCACCATCGGGGGCGGCATCGTCCGCCTCAACGCCAACGCGACCTACACCGGTCCCGGCGGCCGGTTCGAGGGCCTCGGGGTCTACTTCGCCGATGCCGGGCAGCACCTCGAGCACCGACTCTTCGTCGACCACGGCGCCCCGCACTGCCGCTCGAACGTGGAGTACAAGGGAGCCCTCCAGGGCGACACGGCCCGCACGGTCTGGGTCGGTGACGTGCTGATCCGCGCGAGCGCGGAGGGCACCGACACCTACGAGCTCAACCGCAACCTGCTGCTCACCGAGGGGGCACGCGCCGACTCGGTGCCCAACCTCGAGATCGAGACCGGTGAGATCGAGGGTGCCGGACACGCCTCGGCCACGGGTCGTTTCGATGACCAGCAGCTCTTCTACCTCATGTCGCGCGGCATCCGGGAGGACGAGGCCCGGCGCCTGGTCGTCCGCGGCTTCTTCGCCAGCGTCGTCGGCCGGATCGGCGTCGCCGAGGTGCAGGACCGCCTCATGGTGGCGATCGAGCAGGAGCTGGCCGGGGGTGTCGCATGAGCGAGCAGCTGACCGACCAGGACTTCATCCGGGTCTGCCGTATCGACGAGCTACCCACCGGCTCACCCACCCTCGCCGAGATCGAGGGTCGACGGGTGACCATCGTGCGCACCGACGCCGGTGAGGTGCACTGTGTCGACGACACCTGCACCCACGCCAACGTGTCCCTGGCCGAGGGCGAGCTCGACGACTGCACCCTGGAGTGCTGGCTGCACGGCTCGCGCTTCGACCTGCGCACCGGTGAGCCGTCCGGCCCACCGGCCATCGTTCCCATCGCCGTTCACACCGTCCGCATCGAGGGTGACGACGTCCTCGTCGCCCTGTCCGAGGAGAGCTGAGTACCCATGTCCACCCTTGAGATCACCGACCTCCACGTCAGTGTCGACACCGAGGAGGGCGCGAAGGAGATCCTCCGCGGCGTCACCCTCACCATCGAGAGCGGCCAGACGCACGCGATCATGGGCCCCAACGGGTCCGGCAAGTCGACGCTCGCCTACTCGATCGCGGGTCACCCGAAGTACACCGTCACCTCCGGCACCGTCACCCTCGACGGCGAGGACGTCCTCGCCATGAAGGTCGACGAGCGGGCCCGCGCCGGCCTGTTCCTCGCCATGCAGTACCCCGTCGAGGTGCCGGGTGTCACCGTGTCCAACTTCCTGCGCACCGCCAAGACCGCTGTCGACGGTGAGGCACCCAAGCTGCGGACCTGGGTCAAGGAGGTCAAGGAGGCCATGGCCGGCCTTCGCATGGACCCCGTCTTCGCCGAGCGCGGCGTCAACGAGGGCTTCTCCGGTGGCGAGAAGAAGCGCCACGAGATCCTCCAGATGGAGCTCCTGCGCCCGAAGATGGCGATCCTCGACGAGACCGACTCCGGCCTCGACGTCGACGCCCTGCGCGTGGTCTCCGAGGGAGTCAACCGGGCCAAGGAGAGCACCGGTGCCGGCGTCCTGCTCATCACGCACTACACGCGGATCCTGCGCTACATCCAGCCCGACTTCGTCCACGTCTTCGTCGACGGGCGCATCGCCGAGCAGGGTGGCCCCGAGCTCGCCGACCGCCTCGAGGCCGAGGGCTATGACCGGTTCCAGACCGAGACCGTCGAGGCCTGAGTGGGCGCCCCCTTCACCGAGGAGGAGTCGGCCCGGATCCGGGCCGACTTCCCGATCCTGTCGCGCACGGTGCGCGGGGGGCACCCGCTGGTCTACCTGGACTCGGGTGCGACGTCGCACAAGCCGCGGCAGGTTCTCGATGCCGAGCGTCGCTTCTACGAGGAGACCAACGCCGCGGTACACCGGGGGGCCCACCAGCTCGCGGAGGAGGCCACCGACGCCTACGAACGGGCCCGCGAGACCATCGCGGCCTTCATCGGTGCCCAGGCGGCCGAGGTCGTGTTCACCCGCAACGCCACCGAGGCCCTCAACCTCGTCGCCTACGCCTTCACGAACGGCACCGCCGGTGGAGGCGGGGGACACGGCGACCGGTTCTCCCTCGGCCCCGGCGACGAGGTGCTCATCACCGAGATGGAGCACCATGCCAACCTCGTGCCGTGGCAGGAGGCCTGCCGTCGCACCGGCGCGACCCTGCGCTGGGTGCCGGTCACCGCTGACGGCCGCCTCGACCTCACCGACCTGGACTCCCTGCTCACCGAGCGCACCAAGGTGTTCGCGTTCACGCACGTGAGCAACGTGCTCGGAACGGTCAACCCGGTCCGAGAGCTCGCCGAGCGGGCCCATGCCGTGGGGGCCCTGGCCGTGCTCGACGCCTGCCAGTCGGTTCCCCACCTGCCCGTCGACGTCGCGCGCCTGGGCGTCGACCTGCTCGCCTACTCGGGGCACAAGATGTTCGGCCCCCTCGGGGTGGGGGTCCTGTGGGGCCGGGCCGAGCTCCTCGACGAGATGCCGGTGTTCCTCACCGGGGGCTCGATGATCGAGACGGTCCGGATGGAGGGTTCCACCTACGCCCCGGCACCACAGAAGTTCGAGGCGGGCGTGCCCGTCGCCGCCCAGGCCGTCGGCCTCGCCGCAGCCTGCGACTACCTCACGGCCTTGGGGCTGGACCGCGTCCACATCCACGAGCAGGCCCTCACCGAGCGGCTGCTCGCGGGGCTGGCGAGCCGCCCGTGGGTGCGCGTCCTCGGACCGGACGGCCTGGGCGAGCGCGGGGGAGCGGTGGCCTTCGAGGTCGACGGGGTACACGCCCACGACGTCGGCCAGATCCTCGATGACCGCGGAGTCGCCGTGCGCGTCGGACACCACTGCGCCTGGCCGCTGCACCGAGCACTCGGGGTGCAGGCGAGCACGCGAGCCAGCTTCGCGGCATACACGACGTTCGGTGAGGTCGACGCGCTGCTCGACGCCCTCGACCGGGTCCCGGCAATGTTCGGCTTGGAGGTGCCCGCCTGATGGACCTCTACCAGGAGCTCATCCTCGAGCACTACAAGCGCCCGGTGAACGCCGGCCTCCGGGAGCCCTTCGGCGCCGAGGTCCACCACGTCAACCCCACCTGCGGCGACGAGGTCACCCTGCGCGTCCGGGTGCGTGGCGAGGGGGACGAGGCGGTCGTCGAGGACGTGTCCTACGACGCCACCGGCTGCTCGATCAGCGTCGCGTCGACCTCGATCCTCGCCGAGGAGGTGACCGGACACTCCGTCGCCGAGGCCCGCGCCACCTTCGAGGCGATGCGCAGCATGCTCACCAGCAAGGGTGAGGACCCCGGCGACGAGGAGGCCATCGGCGACGGCGTCGCCCTGGCCGGTGTCGCGAAGTACCCCGCCCGGGTGAAGTGCGCCCTCCTGTCCTGGATGGCCTTCACCGACGCACTGCACCAGTCCGAAGGAGTCAACCAATGACGGACACCACCAGCCCCGCCGCGCCCACCAACGTGGCCGACGTCGAGGAGGCGCTGCGCGACGTCGTCGACCCCGAGCTCGGCATCAACGTCGTCGACCTGGGCCTCATCTACGGCATCACGGTCGACCCGCAGAACCACGCGGTCATCGACATGACGCTGACCTCGGCCGCCTGCCCGCTCACCGACGTCATCGAGGACCAGACCGCCCAGTCCCTCGAGGGCCTCGTCGTCTCGCACCGGATCAACTGGGTCTGGATGCCGCCGTGGGGCCCCGACAAGATCACCGACGACGGTCGCGAGCAGCTGCGCGCCCTCGGCTTCAACATCTGAGGTGACGCGGGTCGTCGAGGTCTCGCCGGAACGGTTCGAGGACTGGCTGGCCCGATTCGAGGCCAACAACCCCGACGGTCCGCAGCGGGTGGTCTCCGTCGACCGTTTCGACCAGGCACCCGTGGCCGTGCTCCTCGTGCGGCGTGGCGGCTACGCCGTGGCCCTGGCCGACGGGCTCACCCTCCGTGCCCACAAGGTGGGAACGAGGCACGTCCAGTCCCGGACGGCTGCGGGCGGCTGGAGCCAGCAGCGCTTCGCGAGGCGCCGCGACAACCAGGCCGACCAGCTGGTGCAGGCGGTGCAGGGTCATGCCGCGCGGGTCCTCGAGGGTGCCCGCCCCCGTGGTCTCGTCCTCGGGGGTGACCCGACCCTCGCGGCCGCGGTCCTCGAGGATGCTCGCCTCCGGGCTCTGGAAGACCTCCCCCGCAGGGAGCTCTTCGACATCCCCGACCCGCGGCGCGCCGTGCTGGATGCCGCTATCGGCCGGGCCCGGTCGGTGCGCGTCACGATCGAGGACGAGCCACCCCACCCCGTCGAGTGAACAGAACACGCCGTCTCGCATCGCGCGCAGACGGCGTGTTCTGTTCACTCGACGGGGTGGGGCGGCCTCAGGTGATCCGGAGGGTCCTCGGGTCGATCCCCAGCGCACGGGCGAGCCGGGTCAGGGTCCTGACCCGTCGGGCACGCTGGTGCAGGCTCTCGGCCCAGAGCTCGACCACCGTCCACCCCTCGTCCTCGAGGAGATCTCGCCGAGCGGCATCGAGACTCCGTCGCTCACGCGGGGCGTGCACCTCACCCTGGTACTCGCCGACGACGCGTTGGTCGTGCCAGACGAGGTCTCCCTCCGCCAGCCACTCGCCAGCCCGGTCGGTGACCGGAGCGTTGACCGCGGGCTCGGGGAGGCCCGCGCGCACGACGACGAGCCGGGCCCGACTCTCCATCGGTGAGCGAACACCCGCCCTCACGTGCAGGAGCGCCTCGCCAGCCATCACCTTGCCCCGTGGTCGCACCCGCGCCTCGAGGGCGCCTCGCAGCGGCCACGTCACCGACACGCCGACACGGGCGGGCAGGAGGTTCACCGCCGCGTCACCGGCGACGACGAGGTCATCGGAGGTGATGCGTCGGCGCCCGAGCTCGGCGAGGTCGCACCAGGTGTCGGCGAGGGCCACGACACGGATGCCGTTGACGAGGGTCGTCGCGCGAGACTCCAGGCCGCGGTGGCCACAGCAACCCGTGCGCCTCGCCTGGCCTTCCGGCGTTGACGACATGACGTGGAGGGGACCCGAGGTCGCGGCGGTCTCGAGCGCCGCCGGAAGGGGCAGTCCGAGAAGCGCCGCAGCGGTGAGGTGGGAGAAGGCGCGCTCCTCCGGCATTCCCATGGCGAAGGCGTGGGCCCGGTCGAGCAGCCCCTTCGGCGGTACGAGGGCGTGCACACCCCGAGTGGGGTGGACCAGGTCCGAACGGCGGAGCCGAGACGCCGGCACCCCGGCATCCCGAGCCTGTGCGGTGCTGAACCACGCAGGCCCGACACCGGGGGGCAGTGGTGCGGAACGCATCCCGGCAGCATGGACCGAGGGGCGAGATCTCCGTTCTCGTCATCCACAGGCACGATCGAGTGAACAGAACACGCCGTCTGCGCGCGACGCCATACGGCGTGTTCTGTTCACTCGACGGGGTGGGCCGTGAGCTCTCAGCCTCGGTGTTCCTGGGCCACGTTGACCACGGTGCCGTCGGGGGCCCGCACGAAGAAGCGCCGGACACCCCACGGCTCCGTCGTCAGGGGATGGACGATCTCGTACCCGCCGCGAATCGCCTCCTCGAGAGCCGCCTCGACGTCGAGCACCCGCACGGTCATCGCGGAGTCCTCCGGGGCCGTGGCATCGCGAGTGACGAGCTGGACGTGCTCGCCGCTGTCGGGGTCGGTGAAGCGGGCCACCCAGCCGAGGTTGAACTCCTCGGTGCCCAGCCCGAGGTAGTCGGTGTAGAAGCCCTTGGCCGCGTCGATGTCGGGCACGCGGATGTTCGTCGTGATGCGGGTGACGCGCACGAAGCCTCCCGGGGTCAGCTCACGCTTGCTGCGGAGAAGGTGTCGCACTGGTTGAGGTCACCGGAACGATAGCCCGTGAGGAACCAGGTCTGGCGGGCCGCCGCGGATCCGTGCGTCCAGGTCTCGGGCGTGACCCGGCCCTGCGTCTTCTCCTGGATCCGGTCATCACCCACGGATGCTGCCGCGCTGAGGGCGTCGTCGATGTCCTGGTCCGTGAGGGGCTCGAGGAACGGCTGGCCGGTGTCCTCGTCCACGACCGTGCTCGCGTGCTTGGCCCACACCCCGGCGAGGCAGTCGGCCATGAGCTCGGTTCGCACCGAGCCGGACTCGGGCCCCTGCGGGTCCTGCTGTGAGCGGCCGAGGAGTCCGAGCTGGTCCTGGAGCGCGTGACCGTACTCGTGGGCCACGACGTACTCCTGCGCCAGAGGACCACCGCTGCTGCCGAACTGCTGCTCGAGGACGTCGAAGAACCCCGCGTCGATGTAGACGAGGCCGTCGAGGGGACAGTAGAACGGCCCCACCTGGTTGCTCGCCGTCCCGCAGGCGGACTGCGTCGACCCGGTGTAGAGCACCGTCTGGGTCGGGGTCCACGTCTGGCCGTAGCGGGGGAGCTCCTCGGTCCAGAAGGCCTGGACGGAGTTCACCGTGCCGATGACCCGGCACTGCGCGTCGTCGTTCGCGTCGGCCCCCGTCTCGCAGGCCGCGAACGCCGTGCCGTCCTGCTGGCCGCCGGGCTGCACCTGGCCCTGGTCGTAGCCCGTCGTCGTCGGCAGGTCGGAGGGGTTGATGCCGAAGACCAGCGCGAGCACGAGCAGCACGAGACCGCCGATGCCCCCACCGACGACCATCCCGCCCGGAGCGCCGCCGCCACCACCTCCGGATCGCACCTGGGAGGTGTCGAGGGTGACATTGTCGTTGAAGCTCACGGCGGCCTCCGTCGTGCGGCGGGTGACCGCGGCGCTCGCGGCGGCACCTAGAATAGGCGTCGGAAGCGCGTGATCGTGCTCCGCGCACCGCCTCGGACGAGGTGTGTCCCCCCACTGAAAGGCCGTTCCGTGCTCACCGCTGCCTCCGTCGAACTGCGTGCGGGTTCCCGCCTGCTCCTCGACGCGGCGACCTTCCGGGTCGCGCCGGGCGACCGGGTCGGGCTCGTGGGTCGCAACGGTGCCGGGAAGACGACCCTGACCAAGGCCCTCGCGGGCGTCACGCAGCCGGCCGGTGGCACGATCACCCGTTCCGGCGAGGTCGGCTACCTCCCCCAGGACCCGCGAACCGGTGACCTGCACGTCACCGGGCGCGACCGGATCCTCTCCGCCCGTGGCCTGGACACGATCGTGCGGGACCTGCGCGCCTCCGAGGTCGCGATGGGCGCCGAGACGGGCGAGCGCCAGGAGCGGGCGATGCGCCGCTACTCCCGGCTCGACGCCGAGTTCACGACCGCCGGTGGCTACGCCGCCGAGTCCGAGGCGGCATCCATCGCCGGGGCGCTCGGACTCGACGAGCGTCAGCTCGACCAGGAGATCGGCACCCTCTCCGGCGGGCAGCGACGCCGGATCGAGCTCACCCGGATCCTCTTCTCCGGCGCACAGACGCTCCTCCTCGACGAACCCACCAACCACCTCGATGCCGACTCCGTGGCCTGGCTGCGCGACCACCTCAAGGGCTACAAGGGCGGCCTCGTCGTGATCTCGCACGACGTCGAGCTGCTGGGTGACGTCGTCAACAAGGTCTTTCACCTCGACGCCAACCGCGGTGAGCTCGACCAGTACAACCTGGGCTGGACGGCGTACCTGCAGCAGCGCGAGACCGACGAGCGGCGCCGCAAGCGGGAGCGGGCCAACGCCGAGAAGAAGGCCTCGGTGCTCATGGCCCAGGCCGACAAGATGCGCGCCAAGGCCACGAAGACCGTCGCCGCCCAGAACATGGCCCGACGGGCCGAGCGGCTGCTCTCGGGCCTGGAGGCCGAGCGCGCCCACGACAAGGTGGCCAAGCTGCGCTTCCCCAAGCCGTCGGCGTGTGGCAAGACCCCGCTGCGGGCATCCGGCCTGTCCAGGTCGTACGGGTCGCAGGAGGTCTTCACCGACGTCGACCTCGCGATCGACCGCGGCTCCCGCGTCGTGGTCCTCGGGCTCAACGGCGCCGGCAAGACGACGCTGCTGCGCATGCTCGCCGGTGTCGACACGCCCGACACCGGGCAGGTCGAGCCCGGCCACGGCCTCAAGATCGGTTACTACGCGCAGGAGCACGAGAACCTCGACGTCGAACGCACCGTGCTGGCCAACATGAAGTCGGCCGCACCCGACCTCGGCGAGACCGACGTGCGCAAGGTGCTCGGCTCCTTCCTGTTCTCCGGCGACGACGTCGAGAAGCCGGCCGGGGTCCTCTCCGGTGGCGAGAAGACGCGGTTGTCCCTCGCGCTGCTCGTCGTGTCCTCGGCCAACGTGCTGCTGCTCGACGAACCCACCAACAACCTCGACCCGGCCTCGCGCGAGGAGATCCTCGGCGCCCTCAAGACCTACGAGGGTGCCGTCGTGCTCGTCACGCACGACGAGGGCGCCGTCGACGCGCTCGAGCCCGAGCGCATCCTGCTCCTTCCCGACGGCGTCGAGGACCTGTTCAGCGCCGACTACCGGGACCTCGTCACGCTGGCCTGACCCCCGCCGTGCGGCCGGCGGGAGAGGCACCGCCCACCGGGTGGGCCCTGGACTCAGCCGGGGATCGAAGGAAGGTGCGTGAGCGCCTCGGCCACGGACTGCTGGAGCTCGGTGTCGTCCCACGTGTGGTCGACGAGGGTGCCGCGCAGATAGGCGTCGTAGGCCGGGAGGTCGAGGTGCCCGTGCCCACACAGGGCGGTGAGGATGACCTTCTCCTCGCCGGTCTCGATGCAGGCGATCGCCTCGTCGATCGCGGCTGCGAGGGCGTGCGTGGGCTCGGGAGCCGGGACGATGCCCTCCGTGCGGGCGAAGAGAACGCCAGCCGCGAAACACTCCTTCTGGGTCTTCGCGACGGCCTCGATGTGCCCCTCCTCGTAGAGGTGGCTGATGAGCGGGCTCATTCCGTGGTAGCGCAGGCCGCCCGCGTGGATCGGGTCCGGGATGAAGTCGTGGCCCAGGGTGTGCATCTTCATCATCGGGGTCAGGCCGGCGACGTCTCCGAAGTCATAGGCATACGTGCCCTGGGTGAGGGAGGGGCAGGATGCCGGCTCCACCGCCCGCACGACCGGCCCGGAGCCCGTGGCGAAGGTCTCCCGCAGGAACGGGAAGCTGAGCCCGCCGAAGTTCGAGCCGCCACCGGTGCACCCCACGATGAGGTCCACCGTCTCGTCGATCTTCGCCAGCTGGAGGAGGGCCTCCTCGCCGATGATGCTCTGGTGCAGGAGCACGTGGTTGAGCACCGAACCCAGGGCGTAGTTCGCCGAGGGGTCCTGGGCCGCCACCTCGACGGCCTCGCTGATGGCGAGCCCGAGCGACCCGGGGGAGTCGGGATCGCTGGCGAGCATCGTCCGACCGGCCTCGGTGAGGTCGGACGGGCTCGGGTGCACCGTGGCCCCGAAGGTCTCCATCATGATCTTGCGGTACGGCTTGGCGTCATAGCTCGCTCGCACCTGCCAGACCTCGCACTCGAGGTCGAACTGGGCGCACGCGAAGGCCAACGCCGTGCCCCACTGCCCGGCACCGGTCTCGGTGGTCAGCCGGCGGATGCCCGCCTTGGCGTTGTAGTACGCCTGCGGGACCGCGGTGTTCGGCTTGTGCGAGCCGGCGGGTGAGACGCCCTCGTACTTGTAGTAGATGCGTGCCGGGGTGCCGAGGGCCTTCTCGAGGCGGTGCGCCCGGAACAGGGGCGAGGGTCGCCACAGCCGGTACACGTCCTGGACCTCCTGCGGGATGTCGATGTACTGCTCGCTCGACACCTCCTGGGCGATGAGGTCCATGGGGAAGATGGCCGACAGGTCCTCGGGGCCGATCGGACCGCCCGTGCCGGGGTGCAACGGGGGCGGGGGAGGGGTTGGCAGGTCGGCGAGGATGTTGTACCAACGGGTCGGCATCTCGTCCTCGTCGAGCAGGACCTTGTGGCGCAGCGGTGCGGGCACGGCAAACCTTCCCTCGGGTCTCCGCCGGCGGTGGCGGCCCAGCCATCCTGCGCGAGCACGGCGAGCGGCACAAGGGGGCGACCACCGCGGGATGGAACAGGCGTCGCATGGCGGTGGTTGACTCTCCGGACCATCGACACAGGGAGATCTTCTTGAGCATGCACGGGTGGCAGGCGATGCGCAGCCTGACCCAGGACTCCAGCGTGAGGGATCGCCGCCTCATGCCGGGAACGACGCGGCGGGTCCTGGGGTACGCCAGCCCGTTCCGTCGGCAGATCAGCGTCTTCCTCGTGCTCGTCGTCATCGACGCCGTGCTGATCGTCGCGACACCGCTGCTCCTGAAGTCGCTCGTCGATGACGGCATCATCCCCAAGGACTCCTCGGTGGTCGTCCGGATCTCCCTCGTCGTCGCCGGCCTGGCACTGCTCAGCGGGGCGCTCACCCTGGTCCAGAGGTGGTTCTCCGCCCGCATCGGCGAGGGCCTGATCTACGACCTGCGCACCGAGGTCTTCGGCCACGTCCTGCGTCAGCCCATCGCCTTCTTCACCCGCGCCCAGACGGGTGCCCTCGTCACCCGGCTCGGCAACGACGTGATCGGTGCCCAGCAGGCCTTCACGTCGGTCCTGAGCAGCGTCGTCAGCAATGCCGTCTCCCTCGTGCTCATCATCGCGGCGATGGCGTCGCTGTCGTGGCAGCTCACCGTCGCCTCGCTGGCGCTGGTGCCGTTCTTCCTCCTTCCGGCCCGCTTCATGGGGCGGCGCCTGGCCGCGATGACCCACGAACAGATGGGCCAGAACGCCGACCTCGGGGCCCGGATGAGCGAGCGCTTCAACGTGGCCGGGGCGCTCCTCGTCAAGATCTTCGGGAACCCGGCCACCGAGGACGAGGAGTACGCCACGCGGGCGGCCCGGGTCAGGGACGTCGGGGTGCGCATCGCGGTGAACCGCTCGGTGTTCTTCGTCGCCCTCACCACGGTGGCCGCGCTGGCGACCGCGATGGTCTATGGGTTCGGTGGTGTCATGGCGGTGAACGGCTCCCTCACTGTCGGCACCCTGCTCGCGCTGACTGCCCTCCTCGCCCGGCTCTACGGCCCGCTCACCGCGATCTCCAACGTGCGGGTCGACATCATGACGGCGCTGGTCTCCTTCGAGCGCGTCTTCGAGGTGCTCGACCTCGAGCCGCTCGTCGCCGAGCGGGCCGACGCACGCCCGCTGCCCAGTGGCCCGGTGCGGGTCGACGTGGAGCGGGTCTCCTTCGCCTACCCCAGTGCCGACGAGGTGTCCCTGGCGTCCTTGGAGGCCACCGCGTCCGGTGATCGACGTGGCGGCGGACCGGTGCTCCACGACGTCAGCTTCTCGGTCGAGCCCGGTCAGCTCGTGGCGCTCGTCGGCCCGAGCGGAGCCGGCAAGACGACGCTCACAGCCCTCGTCTCGCGCCTCTACGACCCCACCGGCGGCAGCGTGAGGATCAACGGGACGGACCTGCGTGACGCCACCCTGGAGTCGGTGCACGACACCATCGGGGTCGTCACCCAGGAGGCGCACCTCTTCCACGACACGATCCGTGCCAACCTCGCCTACGCCTCGCCGGGCGCCACCGAGGCCCAGATGTTCGACGCGCTCCGCGCGGCGCAGGTGCTGCCGCTCGTGGAGTCCCTGGCCTCCGGCCTGGACACGGTGGTCGGTGATCGCGGGCACCGCCTCTCCGGCGGTGAGAAGCAGCGCCTCGCCATCGCACGGCTCCTGCTCAAGGGCCCGGGCCTCCTGGTGCTCGACGAGGCCACGGCCCACCTCGACAGCGAGTCCGAGCACGCCCTGAAGCGGGCGCTCGACATCGCGCTGGCCGACCGCACTGCGATCGTCATCGCGCACCGCCTCTCGACGGTCCGGCACGCCGACCTCATCCTCGTCATCGACGGTGGCCGGGTCCTCCAGCGCGGGACGCACACCGAGCTCGTGGCGCGTGGCGGCCTCTATGCCGACCTCTACCGCACCCAGTTCTCCGAGGACCTCGTCGACGCGCTCGACGACACCCACGCCTGAGGCGGGGACGGTCGGCGGAACTAGCCGTCCTCCTCGTCCCAGATCCGGGTCTTCTTCTCCTTGCGCGGGTACTTCTCGGGGTACTCCTCCCTCAGCTCGCGGCGGATGCCGAACCACACGAGGACGAAGCCGAGCGCCATCGTCAGCCACCACTGGTAGGCGTAGGCGAGGTGTGGCCCCAGGCTCCGGTCGGGAGCCCCCAGGGGGGTGGGCCGTGGCGGAGTGCTGCCGTCCGGGAGCGACTCGGCCTCGAGGAGGACGTATCCCGGAAGCACCTCGCGGGAGAGCTCGCTCGACGCCTGTTCGAGGTTGAGGCTCGCCAGCTCGCCCGCGGCTCCCTCGGTTCCTCGCGCACCCTCCCCGGGGCGCACCCACCCGACCACGGTCACCTCCCCCGTCGGGGCCGCATCGACCTCGGGGAGGACGGCAGCACCGGCATCCGAGCGCGCGACCCACCCCCGGTCGACCACGACGGACGGGCCGCCCCCGTCGGGATCCAGAGCCCACAGCGCCTCGTAGCCGGCCTCGCCCTCGAGGGTGCGGTTGCGCACGAGGACGGGACCGGTGCCATAGCTGCCGGTCACCGTGACCCGGGTCCACTCGTCGTCCGGGTCGAGGCCCTCGGGGGTCAAGACGGTGTCCAGGGGCACCGGGTCGGCCCGGTAGTGGACGTCGAGCCGCTCGTTGCGCTGGGTCTTGGCTTCGTGGCGGTGGTACTGCCACCACCCGAGGTGGTAGGAGAGGACGGCGAAGAGCACGGCCAGGACCAGGGCGCCCAGCCAACGAGGTGTTACGAGCCGCCTGAGCACTCCGTCACGTTACTCGTCGTACATTGGACTCCTATGGCCGACCTCCCCACCCCCCAGCTGCGCGACCGTTTCGGACGGATCGGGCGAGACCTGCGCGTGTCCGTGACCGACCGGTGCAACCTGCGCTGCAGCTACTGCATGCCCGCGGAGGGACTGGACTGGCTGGCGAAGCCGGAGATGCTCACCGACGAGGAGCTCGTGCGTCTCGTGCGGATCATGGTGGGCCTGGGGGTGACCAACGTGCGGCTCACCGGCGGCGAGCCGCTGCTGCGGCGGAGCCTGGTGTCGGTCGTCGAGGGGATCGCCGCCCTGCACCCCCGTCCCCGGATCGCCATGACGAGCAACGGCATCGGCCTTGACCGGCTCGCGGCCCCGCTGGCGGCCGCAGGGCTGGACCGGGTCAACGTCAGTCTCGACACGATCGACCCCGAGCACTTCTCCCGGCTCACCCGTCGGGACCGCTTCAAGGACGTCGAGGCCGGTCTCAAGGCCGCGGCCGACGCCGGACTCACGCCGGTGAAGGTCAACGCCGTGGCCATGCGTGGCGTCAACGACGGTGACGTGACCGAGCTCCTCCAGTGGTGCCTGGACCGGGGGTACGAACTGCGGTTCATCGAACAGATGCCGCTGGACGCCCAGCACGCGTGGGACCGTTCGCTCATGGTCCCGCAGTCGGAGATCCTCGAACGCCTCGGCGAGCGGTTCCACCTCACCCCGGTCGCGGAGCGGGGCAGCGCCCCCGCCGAGCTATTCCTCGTCGATGGCGGTCCCCAGACGGTGGGTGTCATCGCCAGCGTGACGGCGCCGTTCTGCGCGGCGTGCGACCGGGTGCGCCTGACCGCCGACGGCCAGCTGCGCAACTGCCTGTTCGCCACTCGGGAGATCGACCTGCGCACCTCCCTGCGTGACGGCTCGGACGACGAGGCGATCGCGGAACTGATCATCGGCGAGATGTGGCGCAAGGCCGCCGGCCACGGGATCGACCGGCCGGACTTCGAGCAGCCCGACCGCCCGATGTCAGCGATCGGCGGCTGAGCCTTCGGGGTGGGCCTCGTCGTCGGGCGCGGGCTCACGGGTGATCAGTGGCGTCCTGTCGACCGTCGGCGGCACCGGCGCCACCCGACCGGAGATCCGTGGTCGAACCGCGTTGACGGCGACGACCGCGAAGAACGGCAGGAACACGGCCCCGGCGGCGAACACCCACCTGAGCCAGCCGTCGACCACGACCATGAGGACGAAGCAGACGGTGCGGATGCCCATCGTCACGAGGTAGTTGCGAAGCCGTCGCGACTGGTCGACCTGACGGGACTCCGGCACGCTCGTCACCGACTGGGCGTCGGTGGGGTGGCGGCTGGTCGTGGGCACGCTTCCACTGTATGTCGCGGTGCTCCGGCTACCCAGCGGTAGTCCACTAGGTTCGACACCATGAGTGAGCCACGCACCGTCCTCGTCACCGGAGGCAACCGCGGCATCGGCCTGGCGATCGCGCAGGGTTTCGCGGCAGCCGGTGACCGTGTCGCCGTGACCCACCGATCGGGTGAGCCACCTGAGGGTCTCACCGGGGTCCGCTGCGACGTCACGGACTCGGCCTCCGTCGACGCGGCGTTCACCGAGGCCGAGGAGAAGCTCGGGGGCCCGATCGAGGTGCTCGTCGCCAACGCAGGGGTCACCAAGGACGGCCTGCTCATGCGGATGAGCGACGACGACTGGGACACCGTCATCGACACGAACCTCGCCGGGGCGTTCCGCTGCGCCCGCCGGGCGAGCAAGGGCATGATCCGCCTGCGCCGCGGCCGAATCATCCTCATCTCCAGCGTCGTGGGCCTCTACGGCGGCCCCGGGCAGGCCAACTACGCGGCGAGCAAGGCGGGTCTCGTCGGGCTGGCGCGCTCGATCACCCGAGAGCTGGGCGGTCGCGGCATCACCGCGAACGTCGTCGCGCCGGGCTTCATCGACACCGACATGACCGCGGCCCTGCCCGAGGACACCCGCAAGACCTACCAGGCTGCCATCCCTGCCGGCCGGTTCGCATCGCCGGAGGAGGTGGCCGCCGCCGTTCGGTTCCTTGCCGGTGACGATGCGGCCTACATCTCCGGAGCCGTCATCCCGGTCGACGGCGGCCTCGGCATGGGCCACTGACCTCCATTCCCCCCACGAAAGGCGTCGCACATGTTGCTCGAGGGCAAGAAGCTGCTCGTCACCGGAGTCCTCATGGACTCCTCGATCGCGTTCCACGTCGCCCGCCTGGCGCAGGAGCAGGGAGCCGAGGTCGTGCTGACCTCCTTCGGTCGCACGATGAAGATCACCACCGCGATCGCGCGGCGCCTGCCCACGACCCCGCCCGTGGTCGAGCTCGACGTAACCAGCGAGGACGACCTCGCGGCGCTGGCCGATCGGGTTCGTGAGCACGTCCCGCACCTCGACGGGGTCGTGCACTCCATCGGGTTCGCGCCCAAGGCCGCCTTCGACTTCATGGGTGCCGGCTGGGACGACGTCGCGACCGCGCTCCAGGTGTCCGCGTACAGCCTCGCCTCGCTGACCAAGGCCGCCCTGCCGCTCATGGGCGAGGGCGGCAGCATCGTGGGGCTGACCTTCGACGCGCGCTTCGCCTGGCCGGTCTACGACTGGATGGGGGTCGCCAAGGCGGCGTTCGAGTCCACGAACCGCTACCTCGCCCGAGACCTCGGCCCCAAGGGAATGCGCTGCAACATCGTCGCAGCCGGTCCCATCCGCACGACGGCGGCCAAGTCGATCCCCGGGTTCGAGCGCTTCGAGGAGGAGTGGGGCACCCGGGCTCCGCTGGGCTGGGACGTCAACGACGCCGAGCCCGCGGCCCGTGCCTGCGTCGCGCTCCTCTCCGACTGGTTCCCGGCCACGACCGGCGAGATGGTCCACGTCGACGGCGGCTTCCACGCGATGGGCGTGTGACCTCGCGGCAGCACTAGGCTCCCGACGTGAGCAGCCAGGAACCCCAGCCCGACGGGCCAGCCCCACGCACGGTCGAGACGGTCGAGGTGCGGCTCCTCGAAGGGCCCAATCTCTACTTCCCCCGCCCCGCGGTCAAGGTCACGCTCTCCCTTCCCGGCTATCTCCTCGCCGACGCCGAGCAGGTGCGAGCCGCCGGAGCCTCCCTGGGGCTGACGAAGGTGCAGCCGGGGGCACCCGGGTCCATGCAGCGCCAGCGGGTGCTCCTTCGCATCGTCGAGCGCGCCGCCCGCGTCCTGGCCCGGGCGAGCGGCACCCGCCGGCTGGGCGTGCGGACGCGGGTGTCCCACCCCACGGACACGATCGTCCTCGCCTTCGTCTGGCGGCACCGTGGCCGCGCCGAGGCACTGGGGGCGGCCATGGGTCCGTTCCTCGGCGACCTCCTCGGCCTCGAGCCTGTGGAGACGGCGATGGAGCGGTATGCCGGGGTCATCACCTCGGCGCCGGCGGGGGAGCCACCCCGGGTGGTCGCCCCACGGATCCCCGTCGCGTCGGTCACGGGCACGAACGGCAAGACCACGACGACCCGGCTGCTCGCCCACATCTGCATGACCGCGGGTCTGCGCACCGGCTGGAGCTCCACCGACGGCGTGGTGGTTCAGGGCGAGCTCGTCGAGCCCGGTGACTACTCGGGTCCCGCAGGTGCACGCGCCGTGCTCGACGCTCCGGGGGTCGAGATCGGGATTCTCGAGACCGCACGCGGCGGCATGCTGCTGCGTGGGATGGGGGTCAGCCACAACGACGTCTCCGTCGTGACCAACGTGTCGGCCGACCACCTCGGGCTCCAGGGCATCGACACCGTCGACCAGCTCGCCGAGGTCAAGGCCATCGTGACCCGGGTGACCCGGCCGGGGGGCGTCGTCGTGCTCAACGGCGATGACCCCAGGGTGTGGGCGATGCGCACGGGACTGCGGGCCCACGCGTGGGTCTTCAGCGCCGACGAGGCCTCGCCGTCGGTGCGCGAGGCGCTGGGGGCGGGCGGCCGCGCGGTGACCGTCATGGACGGGGACATCAGCGTCCTGTCCGGCAACGACGCACCAGACCGGCTCGTCCACGTCGTCGACGTGCCGATGACGCTCTCCGGCCTGTCCCGGCACAACGTGCTCAACGCGCTCGCCGGCGTTGCGGCAGGCCTCGCCCTGGGCATCGACCGGGCGCGGGTCGTCGAGGGGCTGCGGACCTTCCTCCCGGACGACTCCCTCAACCCGGGCCGGATGAACACCTACACCCTGCCCCTGGAGGGAGGTGCCGTCACCGTCGTCGTCGACCTGGCGCACAACGAGGCCGGTCTGGACGCCCTTCTGGACGTGTCCCGCGGACTCACCGCACCCGGGAGCCGGGTCCACCTCGTGCTCGGCACCGCGGGCGACCGCACCGACGAGATCCTCCAGTCCCTCGGCGAGATCGCCGGGCTGCGCGCCGACCACGTGGTCCTGGCGCACAAGGAGCGCTACCTCCGGGGGCGCACCACCGAGGACCTCGAGCGACAGCTACGCGTCGGTCTGGCGCGTGCCGGGGTCGCCGACACCGGGTCGCACCCCACCGAGCTCGCCGGGCTGCGGGCGTGCCTCGGGGCCGCGGCGGACGGCGACGTGGTCGCCGTCATGTGCCACGCCGAGCGGACCGAGATCGCCGGGTGGCTCGGCGATCACGACGCGGTGCCCGACGACGCAGCGTCCATCCGGCGTAAGGTGGTGCGCGCCCGCGGGGAGCACGACCTCGAGGACGAGATCGAGGCACTGTGGGCGATGGACGACCCGCAGGAGCGGATCGAGACCGCTCGCCGCCTGTATGCCGGGCGACCGGGAGACGCCCGGATCGCCTACGAGTACGCCGGCACGCACGACAGCGCCGGCAACGAGGACCAGGCCGTGACGATCTACCGCGATGCCCTCGACGCCGGGCTTCGCGAGCCCTACCGGCGCCGCGCCCAGCTGCAGCTCGCCTCGAGCCTGCGCAACCTCGGCCGGCTGGATGAGGCCGTGGCGATCGTCGACGACGTGGCCGCGCGACACCCCGAGAGCCTGGGAGCAGCCGCGTTCAGAGCCCTGGTCCACCACGACGCGGGTGACCCGACCGGTGCCCTGCGCGGGTTGCTCGGGGTCATCGCGGCGACGAGCACCGACCCCGACGTGGCCCGCTACCGACGCTCGCTCACGGCGTACGGCGAGCAGCTCGGCAGCTGAGCCGGGCCTCCCGGCCTCGTCCCTCCGCGCTCAGCCCCGGCCCTCCGCCGCGTCGACGTCGCGTGCGGCCGTGTCGCCCGACTCGGTGGCCTCCGCCTGGAGCGACTCCGGGTCGAGGTCGGGGTCGCCCACCCCGTCGCGGGTGTGCGTGCCCGGCTGGGCCTGCTGGGTCATCGCCTCGAGCTCGCTCATCACGTCGGCGTGCTGGTCGACGGTGAGCACGACGATGTCGCCGGGGTTGGCACGCGCCATCACGTGTCGCACGGCCTCGGTCTCGTCGAGCACGATCTCCACCTGCCGGCAGCGCACGCCACCCTCCGCCATCCGGGCCCGCACGCCCTCGGCGACGCGTTCGGCCGTGAAGCCCCGCTCCCGCCCACGCAACCGCTGGTCCTCACGCACCACGACGACGTCGAAGTGGTCGGCCGCCACCGCACCCAGCTCACGCATGTCGTCCTCGCGGCGGTCACCCGCGGTGGCGATGAGGCCGATCCGGGAGATCTTGCCGAGGTCAGTCGTCCCGGCCCGCGACTCGGCGTAGCGCTCGAGGAACTCGCCGAGCACGCGCATGCCCGGGGCGTTGTGGCAGTAGTCGACGATGACGTCGATGTTGTGCACGTTGATCTGGTTCATCCGGCCGGGGGAGAGGTAGTACGAGGTCGTGAAGGTGCGCAGGCCCTGCCGGATCTCGTGCAGGCCGGCGCCCGTGGCGAACGCGGCACCCGCGGCGGCCATCGCGTTCGCGACGTTGAACAGGGCCGTGCCCCCGAACGTCGAGGGCAGCAGGTGCGTCCAGGCCAGCTGCATCGAGCGTCGACCGTGCCGGATGACGATCATGTCGCCGCGTTCGGTCTGGTCGAGCACGACGGCGCGTCCCCCACGGCGGCAGTGGTCGTCGATGAAGTCGCGCACCTTGGACCCGGGCTCGGCCAGGCTGAACCAGATCACCGACCCCGAGCACCGCCGCCGCATCCGGCGCACGAGGGCGTCATCGGCGTTCAGCACGGCGAAACCGTCGCGGGGCACCGCCTCGACCACCACGGCCTTGACGTCGGCGAGCTGTTCGAGGGTGTCGATGCCCCGCATGCCGAGGTGGTCCGGGGCGACGTTTGTGACCACAGCGACGTCGTTGCGGTCGTAGCCCAGGCCCTCGCGCAGGATGCCACCTCGGGCCACCTCCATCACGGCGAGGTCGACGCGGGGGTTCTGGAGCACCATCCGGGCCGAGCGCGGACCAGAGGCGTCCGCCTTCACCACCAGTCGCTCGTCGATGACGATGCCGTCGGTGGAGGTCATGCCCACCTGGCGTCCCAGGCCCTTCATGATGTGGGCGATCATCCGTGAGGTGGTGGTCTTCCCGTTGGTGCCCGTCACCGCGATGATCGGCACCCGTGAGGGCGCGCCGGGTGGGAAGAGCAGGTCGACGACGGGCTTGGCGATGTACTGGGGCTCGCCGATGGTCGGGTGCGTGTGCATGCGGAAGCCCGGTGCGGCGTTGACCTCACAGATCGCTCCGCCGCTCTCGCGGACCGGGGAGGCGATGTCGGGGCAGATGAAGTCGATCCCGGCGACGTCCAGCCCGATGAGGCGCGCCGCCTCCTCCGCGATCTCGACGTTGTCGGGGTGCGCGTCGAAGGTGCGGTCGATGCTGATCCCGCCGGTCGACATGTTGCCGGTGAGGGCGAGCTTGACCATCTCGTCGTGGGGCGGGACGTCATCCATCCCGAAACCCTGCTCACGGACGAGCTCCTCGGCCGCGGAGTCCACCTTGATCTTGGTGAGCACCTTCTCGTGACCCACCCCGCGGCGCGGGTCGGCGTTGGTCAGCTCGACGAGCTCGCGAACCGTGTGGGTGCCGTCGCCGAGGACGTGGGCGGGAACCCGCTCGGCGATCGCCTGCATGCGACCCCCGACGATGAGGCAGCGGTAGTCGCGGCCCAGCACGAGCGACTCGACGATGACGTAGCCACGGCGGGACTCGCCCTCGGCGATCTCGAACGCCTCGCGGACCTCGTCATCGCTTCCGAGGTCGAGGCACACGCCGCGCCCGTGGTTGCCGTCGAGCGGCTTGACGACGACCGGGAACCCGATCCGTCGAGCGGCCGCCACCGCGCCCTCGGCCGAGCGCACGGTCTCCTGCTTGGGTACCGGCAGCCCCGCAGAGGCCAGGAGCCGGGTCGTCATGTCCTTGTCCCCGGCGATGTCGACCGCCAGCGCGCTCGTCCGCGAGGTCATGGTGGCGCGGATCCGCTGCTGGTGGACCCCCTGGCCGAGCTGGACCAGGCTGCCGCTGTTGAGCCGGATGAAGGGGATGTCGCGGCTCACGGCCTCCTCGAGGATCGCGGCCGTCGACGGCCCGAACGCCGTGCGCTCGGCACGGGTGAGGAACCGCTCGAGCTCCTCCTCGAAGTCGAACCCCTCCTCCGCCTCGACGAGGTGATTGACGAGACGAACCGCGAGACGGCCCGCGGCCAGGCCCACGCCCTCGTCGACGTACCCGTAGACGACGTTGTAGACGCCGGGCCGGTCCTTGAGCATCCGCGTCTTCCCCCGGCGCATGTCGTGACCGGCCTCCTGCTGGAGCTGGAGGGCCACGTGCTCGGCGACGTGGCCCAGCCAGGTGCCGTCGCGCATCCTCTGGATGAAGCCGCCCTTGACCCCCGTGGAGCAGGTGTGGTTCTCGAGGCGCGGCAGGAGCTCGACGAGCTGGTCGGTGAACCCCGGGAGGGTGTCGGTCGGGTATGCCTCGAGCACTCCGAGATCGACGACCAGGTGCACCGACGGGTCGTAGGACCAGATGTTGCCTCCGCGGTAGACGCGGGACTCGAGGATCTCCAGCTCCGGCGCGGCCGGACCGGTGGGGGTGGGACGCTCCATCTGGGCTCCTCTGGTGGTGGGGGTGGATCAGGCCCGTGCGGTGGCCAGGGCGACGAGCACGTCTGGATGCTGCTCCTCGAACGCGGTGAGGCGGGCCTCCACGAGGTCGAACGTCGCACCGGCGGGAAGGGTGTGGACGCTGGCTCCCGACACGAGCAGGGGAGCTCCGTCCTTGGCCTCCGGGGCGTCGGTGCGAGCCGAGCGGCAGTCGAGCACGAAGACCGAGCCCGAACCGCGCACCGTGAACTCTCGGCCGTCCCGCACGACGATCGCCGTGTCCTCGTCGATCCCGATGCCCAGGAGGTGGGGTGAGGGGGCGATGACCGACAGCAGTCGGCCGTATCGCGCGCGCTGGCCGAAGTGCTGGTCGACCACGACACCGCTCAGGAGTCCCAGACCGGCCGTGAGCTGGCTGGCGCGCTGACGGGGGGTCACGCCTTCCTCGCCCATCGAGATCATGAAGTCGGACATGATCGACGCGCCCGCCGACGAGCCCCCGACCACACAGCCCCGCGCGTGGGCCCGGTGCAGGGCGTCGCCCAGGGGCGTTCCGGGAAGCACCTGCGACAGGCGCAGCTGGCTCCCACCGGACATGAACACCCCGGTCGCGTCGTCGACCAGGGCGACGGCATCGGGATCGTGGGCCTCCTCCCGGGACTCGGGGTCGATGACCTCGACCTGGGGGCACCCCAGGCGGGTGAAGACGTCGACGTAGGACTGCGCCATCTCGGCCGGCATCGAGGACGCGGTGGGGACGACCACCAGGCGCGAGCGCCGCCCCCCGGAGAGGGTGACGAACTGCCGCAACAGCGAGGCGCGGCCCACCCTGTCCTCGGCGCCGCCGATGATGAACAGCGTGGGGGTGGTCCGGGATTGGCGGGGCACGCGCGCCAGCCTAGTGGGGAGAGTCGGCGTCATCGGCATCCTCGATCTCCTCGCGGGAGATACCGAGGAGGAAGAGCACCGCATCGAGGTAGGGGACGGTGAGCGAGGTGTCGGCCTGGTCGCGTACTGCCGGCTTGGCGTTGAAGGCGACTCCCAGCCCGGCAGCACCCAGCATGTCGAGGTCGTTGGCGCCGTCTCCGATGGCGACGGTGCGAGCGAGGGGAAGGCCTTCCAGAGCGGCGAACTCGCGCAGTGCCGCGGCCTTCCCGGCCCGGTCGACCACGGCACCGAGGACCCGGCCGGTGAGCAGGCCGTCGACGACCTCGAGCCGGTTGGCGCGGACGTGGTCGACCCCGAGCTCCTTCCCGATCGGCTCGACGATCTCGGCGAAGCCCCCCGAGACCAGGGCGACGGTGAACCCGAGACGCTTGAGGGTCCGCACCAGGGTCCGGGCACCGGGGGTGAGCCGCACCGAGTCGCGCACCTCCGCCAGCACCGTGTCCGGGAGGCCGGCGAGGGTGGCGACCCTCGCGTGCAGGCTCTGGGCGAAGTCGAGCTCGCCACGCATGGCCGCCTCGGTGACGGCGGTGACCTCCTCGGCGCGTCCGGCGTGCCCCGCGAGGAGCTCGATCACCTCGTCCTGGATCAGCGTCGAGTCGACGTCCATGACGACCAGTCGGCCACCCCGTCGGGCGAGTCCGGCCTGGGCGACGGCGATGTCGACCCCCGATGCCGCCGACACCAGGGCCAGGGACTGCCGGAGCTCGGCGACGTCGGAGCCCGACACGTCGAGCTCCACCGTGGTGACGGGCCAGCGGGACAGTCGGCGGATGCGGTCGATGTTGGCGCCGTGCTCGGCGATGGTGCTCGCCACCGAGGCGACGTCGCGAGCGCGCAGCGGCGCGCCCATCACGACGACGGCGGCGCGGCCGGTGCGACGGGGTGCGTTGTCCCCACGCCCCTCGACGAGGTCGACCCGCATGCCCATCGCCTCCCCGGCGCGGGTGACCCGGTCGACGAGCACGTTCTCGTCGCGACCCGGGGCCAGGAGCACCGACAGCGCGAGGTGCCCGCGCACGACGACCTGCTCGAGGTCGAGCACCTCGGCACCCACCGTGGCTGCCGCCTCGAAGATCCGCTTCGTCACCCCCGGACGATCGGAGCCGTCGAGGGTGAGCAACAGCGTGCGCGCGTCGGGGTCGGGGCGTGGTGCAGCCGACGGCTCGGGGGTCAGGCGTGACACCCCCGCAGGCTAGCCTGCAGGGGTGTCACCCGAGGCGACGGGTCGCGGTTCGGACCGGGCCTCGGGGGAGGCTGCACGGGCCCTCAGGCACGCGCGACCGTGAGGGTCCTAGCCTCGGGTGCCAGGACGGCGGCGGCCCGGACGAGGGATGCCGCCGCGCGGCTGCGGAGGCTCGGCCTCTCGTCGACGACGGGGGCGTTCGGCAGAGCCGACCTGGCGAGGTCGGTCTGGGGAGTCCACAAGGTGATGCGGGCCGCGGCCGTGTAGGCGTCCATGGGTCCTCTCCTGGGGTGTGGCAGTCCTTCGGGTGGACCGGCTCTGGCTGATGTCACCACGCTGCCCGGCGTCGGCCGCGTAGTCGTGAAGGCCGCATGGCGACCAGGTGGAGAAGGATGGAGGCCGCGATGGAGACCGCAGCGGAGACCGCACCCGGCCCAGGAGCAACGCGCAGCAGGCCCGGGCTCGACGTCAGTCGTGGGTCACGGACGTGCCCGTCGACCCGGTCGTGACGGAGAGCGAGGCAGCCTCCACCCACGCGTCCCTGCCCCCGGGGGCAGCGGACCAGGGGTCATCGGGTCACTGGGTGACGACCTGACCCTTGCCCACGACGGTGATCCCGGATTCGGTCACGGAGAAGCCGCGAGCGCGGTCGTGCTCGGGGTCGAGTCCGATCGTCGTGCCCTCGGGCACGACGACGTTCTTGTCGATGATCGTGCGGGTGATGGTGCAGTTCCGCCCGACCTGCACCCCCTCGAGGATCACGCTGGCGTCGATCTCGGTGTAGCTGTGGACGTGCACGTCCGGGGAGATGACCGAGCCGTTGACCCGGGCGCCGGAGATGACCACACCGTTGGAGACCACCGAGTTGAGGGCCTCGCCGAAGCGCCCCTGCGCCCCGTGGACGAACTTCGCCGGGGGGTACGGGCCGTGCGAGGTGTAGATCGGCCAGTCGTAGTTGTAGAGGTTGAAGATCGGGTGGATGGACACGATGTCCATGTGCGCGTCGAAGTACGAGTCAATCGTGCCGACGTCACGCCAGTAGCCCATGTCCCGCTCGGTGCCCCCGGGGATGACGTTCTTCTTGAAGTCGTAGGCGTAGGCGGTTCCCTGGTCGACCAGGGCGGGCACGATGTCGCCGCCCATGTCGTGCTTGCTGCCCTCGAGCGTGGAGTCGGCCGTGACCGCCTCCATGAGGACCTTCGCGTCGAAGACGTAGTTCCCCATGCTGGCGAGGATCTCGCCGGGGGAGTCCGGGAGCCCCTCGGGGTCCGTCGGCTTCTCGAGGAAGGCCCGGATCTTCGAGTGGTCGTCATCTGCCACCTCGATGACACCGAACTGGTCGGACGTGTCGATCGGCTGCCGGATCGCCGCGACGGTCACGCCCGCCCCGGTCTCGATGTGCTGCTCCACCATCTGGGAGAAGTCCATCCGGTAGACGTGGTCGGCCCCCACGACGACGACGATGTCGGGCTTCTCCTCGGTGATCGTGTTCATGCTCTGGTAGATCGCGTCGGCGCTGCCCTGGTACCACGACTTGTCGATGCGCTGCTGGGCCGGGATGGGTGCGACGTAGTTGCCCAGCAGGGTCGACATCCGCCAGGTCTTGGTCACGTGCCGGTCCAGGCTGTGCGACTTGTACTGGGTGAGGACGACGACCTTGAGGTAGCCGGAGTTGACGACGTTCGAGAGCGCGAAGTCGATGAGCCGGTAGATGCCCCCGAACGGCACGGCCGGCTTGGCACGGTCGGCCGTCAACGGCATCAGTCGCTTGCCTTCCCCTCCCGCCAGGACGATGACCAGGACCTTGGGACCTCCGCTGCGGTACGCCATGACACCAACCTATTGCGTCTGCACCCTCCCCGGGAGGTCCGGGCGTCACTAGGGTGGAAATCGTGCGCATCGACATCCTCAGCAAGGAGTACCCTCCGGCGATCTATGGCGGGGCGGGGGTTCACGTCGCGGAGCTGGTCCGCGCCCTTCGTCAGAGAGGGGACCTCGACGTGCGGGTCCACGCCTTCGGCGAACCGCGCGACGAGGACGGCACCACGGGCCACCCGGACCTCGTCGAGCTGAAGGGCTCGAACGCCGCGTTGGCAACCATGGGCGTCGACCTCACCATCGCGGCGGCGACCCAGGGGGCGGACCTCGTGCACTCGCACACCTGGTACGCCAACTTCGCCGGTCACGTGGGCGGTCTCCTCGGCGGAGTTCCCCACGTCCTCAGCGCGCACAGCCTCGAACCGATGCGTCCCTGGAAGGCCGAACAGCTCGGTGGTGGGTACCGCCTCTCCTCGTGGATCGAGCGCACCGCCTACGAGGGGGCCGACGCCGTGATCGCCGTGAGTCACGGCATGCGTGCCGACATCCTGCGCTCCTACCCGTCGGTGGACCCGGAGAAGGTGAAGGTCATCCACAACGGCATCGACTCCGAGCAGTGGCAGCGCGCGGTCGATCCGGACGCGGTGCGGCGACACGGGGTCGACCCCGACCGACCGAGCGCGATCTTCGTCGGACGGATCACCCGCCAGAAGGGGCTGCCGTACCTGCTGCGAGCGGCCGCCGAGCTGCCACCGGAGGTGCAGCTCGTCCTCCTCGCCGGGGCTCCCGACACGCCGGAGATCAAGGCGGAGGTGGAGCACCTCATCGCCGGCCTGCGTGAGTCACGCGACGGCGTCGTGTGGATTCCGGAGATGCTGCCCCGCGCCGAGGTCGTCGCCCTGCTGAGCGCCGCGACCGTGTTCCTGTGCCCCTCGGTCTACGAGCCGCTGGGCATCGTCAACCTCGAGGCGATGGCCTGCGAGGTGCCCGTCGTGGCCACCGCGACCGGCGGCATTCCGGAGGTCGTGGTCGATGGTGAGACCGGATGGCTGGTGCCGATCGAGCAGGTGCAGGACGGCACGGGCACCCCCGTCGATCCGGACCGCTTCGTGGCCGATCTCGCCGCCGCCCTCACCGAAGCGGTGAGCGACACCGACCGCGCGGGGGAGATGGGTCGTGCCGGACGCCGCCGCGCCGTCGAGTCGTTCTCCTGGGGCAGCATCGGCGACCAGACCCACGACCTCTACCAGGAGGTCGTGCGGGCTCGCTCGGGTGGTTCCTGACGCTCTGTAGGGTTCGGGGCATGAGCGATGTCCTGGCCATGGCCGGCGTGAGTGTCGTGCGCGGGGACACGACTATCCTCGACGACATCTCCTGGGAGGTCGAGGAGGGACAGCGATGGGTCGTCCTGGGGCCGAACGGTGCGGGGAAGACCACCCTCCTCCAGCTCGCGGCCGCGAGGATCCACCCGAGCACCGGTGTGGTCGGCATCCTCGGTGAGGTCCTCGGAGCCGTCGACGTCTTCGAGCTTCGGCCCCGGATCGGCCTGGCCTCCGCCGCCCTCGCCGAGCGGATTCGGCCGGGCGAACGGGTGCGCGACGTCGTCCTCACCGCGTCCTACGGCGTGGTCGGACGCTGGCGGGAGGACTACGACGGACTCGACGAGGGCCGGGCCGAGGAGCTGCTCGAGGCGCTCGGCGCCAGCCACCTCGCCGACCGCCGCTTCGGGACGCTGTCGGAGGGGGAGCGGAAGCGGGTGCAGATCTCCCGGGCACTGATGACCGACCCGGAGCTCATGCTCCTCGACGAGCCGGCCGCCGGCCTCGACCTCGCCGGTCGCGAGGAGCTCGTGCGCCGGCTCGGGGACCTCGCCGCCGACCTCGCGGCACCGGCGATGGTCCTCGTCACCCACCACGTCGAGGAGGTGCCGCCCAACTTCACCGACGCCCTGCTCCTCCGGGGTGGGCGCGTCATCGCGCAAGGCCCGCTGGAGATCACCCTGACGGCGGAGAACCTCGAGGCGACCTACGGCCTCCCGCTGGAGCTCGACGTGAGGGGTGAGCGGTATGCCGCACGCGCTCGTTGACACTGGCGGGAACCCCCGGGGGTCGGCGCGCGTCCATCCGGTGACGTCTCATACGAAGGAGGTCGGTCCGTGGACTGGCTGACGGACAACTTCTGGCTCGGCTGGATCGGTATCGCCATCGTTCTCGCCGCGATCGAGGCGGCCACCGTCGACTTCGTCTTCCTCATGTTCGCCGGCGGCGCCGTGGTCGGTGCGATCGCGTCGGCTTTGGGCGCTTCCTTCCCCGTCCAGATGGTCCTCGCGGTCGTCGCGGCGATCCTGCTCCTCGTCATCGTGCGCCCGATCATCCGGCGTCAGCTCCTCGACGAGGAGACCGACCACCACATCGGGGCCGCGAGCCTCGTGGGCCGCGACGCCCGCGTGCTCCAGGCCGTCACCGACAGCGACGGCCGGATCAAGCTGGCCGGCGAGACCTGGTCGGCTCGCGTGACGGACGGGAGCCCGACCATCGGCCCCGGCCAGGACGTGCGGGTCATCGCCATCCACGGAGCGACGGCGATCGTCGGCCCGCTCGACCGGCCGCCGCCTCCCGCCCCGCCCTCTGCGCAGACCCCCGTCTGACGCCGCTCCACCACTGAAAGGGACTTCCATGCCCGACGGACTCCTGTCCATCATCGTCATCCTGCTTCTTGCGGCCTTCGTCATCATCGTCCTGGTCCGCACGGTGCGGGTCGTGCCGCAGCAGACCGCACTGATCATCGAGCGGCTCGGGCGCTACTCGCGCACGCTCGAGGGTGGGCTGCACATCCTCGTGCCGTTCGTCGACCTGGTGCGCGCCAACATCGACCTGCGCGAGCAGGTGGTCTCCTTCCCGCCACAGCCGGTGATCACGAGCGACAACCTCGTCGTGAGCATCGACACGGTCATCTACTACCAGGTGATCGAGCCCAAGTCGGCGGTCTACGAGATCGCCAACTTCATCCAGGGCATCGAGCAGCTCACGGTGACCACGCTGCGCAACGTCATCGGCTCGCTCGACCTCGAGCAGACGCTGACCAGTCGTGACCAGATCAACGGCCAGCTCCGCGGAGTGCTCGACGAGGCGACCGGGAAGTGGGGCATCCGCGTCAACCGGGTCGAGCTCAAGGCCATCGACCCGCCCACCTCGATCCAGGAGTCGATGGAGAAGCAGATGAAGGCCGAGCGAGAGCGTCGCGCCATCATCCTCACGGCCGAAGGCTCCAAGGCCAGCCAGATCCTCACGGCGGAGGGGGAGAAGCAGAGCCAGATCCTCCGCGCGGAGGGCTCGGCCCAGGCCCGCATCCTCGAGGCCCAGGGCCAGGCGCGCGCCATCCAGCAGGTGTTCGACGCGATCCACCGCGGGCGCCCGACCCAGAAGCTCCTGGCCTACCAGTACCTCCAGGTGCTGCCGCAGATCGCCCGCGGTGACGCGAACAAGATGTGGATCATCCCCAGTGAGCTCACCGACGCGCTCAAGGGCATCGGCGGAATGCTCGGCCGCGGTGACGGCGGGTTCGGCGACGGGGACGACGACTGGGTGGACCCCGGCGAGGAGCTGGGCAACGCCTTCGAGGAGACGACCCTGGAGGACCCGGCACAGGCCCTGGCCACGGCCCGCGGCCAGGCGGGGCTCGCCAGCCGCGAGGCGGGCGAGCACGCCTCTCCGGCCAGCCGGGTACAGCCTCCGATCGAGCGGGGTGCCGACGCCGTCCCGCCCCGTCCGCCGGCTTCCCTCGCAGACGTCGCACCCGCAGCGCCGCCGGCCCCCCCGGTGGAGCCCCCTCCCGCACCCACCGCGCCGCCGACGCAGGACTGAGCGGACCACCGCTTCGCCGCCGCACCCGGCCACCCGCACTAGGGTGGCCGGGTGCCGTGGTCCGATGCCCTCCTCGTGATCGTGGCCGGGATCGGTGCCGGCACCATCAACACGATCGTCGGGTCTGGCACGCTCATCACCTTTCCGACCCTGCTGCTGCTGGGCATCCCGCCCGTCACCGCGAACATCTCGAACAACATCGGACTGGTCCCGGGAAGCCTCACCGGGAGCATCGGGTACCGCGCTGAGCTGCGCGGGGCAGCACCGGTGCTGCGCCGCCTCGTTCCCGCATCCCTGGTGGGTGCCATCGTGGGGGCGCTGCTCCTGCTCGTGCTCGACCCGGCCCTCTTCAGGGCGATCGTCCCGGTCCTCATCCTCGTCGGCGTCGCGCTCGTGCTCGTCGGTCCCCGGATCAACGCATGGGCGGAGCGCCGGCGGGCAGCCGGCACCTCCTCGGCTGCCGGACACGCGCGGGCGATGCAGGCTGGTGTCCTGGGCGCCGGCGTCTACGGGGGGTATTTCGGCGCGGCCCAGGGGATCATCCTCATGGGGGTGATGGGGAGCCTGTCCAGCGAGCCGATCCAGCGGCTGAACGGCTACAAGAACGTGCTCGCCACCGTCGTCAACGGAGTCGCCGCCGTGGTCTTCATCCTCGTGGCGCGGGACCGCATCGACTGGCTCGTCGTCGCCCTCATCGCCGTCGGGTCGATCATCGGCGGCGTGATCGGATCCACGGTGGGGCGACGACTTCCCCCCAACGTCCTGCGCGCCGTGATCGTCGTCATCGGCGTGGTGGCCTTCGTCAGGCTGGTGTGGTTCTCGTGACCGCCGTCGCGACCCGCTGACGGCCCGCCACCGCCAGAGCGAGGAGCGCGACGACGAGCCAGAGCAGGTATGCCGTGTCGCGTGCCGGCGGCGCGGCGCTGCGCACCGCCGACACGGAGATGGGGTTCGACAGCACGGTGGTCGAGGTCGACGGCACCCGGATCCGGGTCGAGCCGAGGTCGGGGACGCTGGTCAGCGGGCCCACTGCGGGGAGGGGGAGAGGGTCGAACCCGAGGTCGCGACCCACGGCATCCGGGCTGTCGGCGGTCCGGACACCGGTGCTCGGGAGCGTGTTCGCCGGGCCGAGGGGTCGCGCCGCCGCCATGGTGACCGGGGTCGCCGGGCGGGTCGCGGTGACCGCCGCGGGTGAGGTCGACCGCAGGGCGCCGGCCAGCTGGTCGTGGTCGAGGCCGAGGAGGTGCCCCAGCTCGTGGGTGAGGACCGTCGCCAGGTCATAACCGCCGGGGCCCCAGCCGTGGCCCGCCGCGTCGATGTCGAGGTACACAACGCCATCGCTCGCGTAGCCGACAAGGGTGCCCGGGAGGTCGAGGACCAGCACGTCCGTCGACCCCAGGCCACGGACGTCGAGGCCCGTCCGCGACCAGGATTCGGCCGCAGCGCGCCGTGCGCCGGTGAGCTCAGCCGTGGTGGGACCCGCGGCGCCGGTCTGAGAACCGGACGAGGGTGCGAGGAGGGCGCTGTCGTCGTCCATGATCGTCACGGTGGCCGTGCTGCGGCCGATGGTGGCGCCGGTGACCGAGGAGAGCGCGATGGTGAACGTCTCGGTGCCCTCGCGGCGCTTGTCGTCCTTGATCCAGATCTGCACCGTCGCCGTCAGGCTGCCGGACCCGAAGGTGACGACCTGGTCGATGCTGCTGTAGTCCTGCTTTTGGGCTGACCCGTTGGACGTCCGGACCCGAACGCTGACCCCGCCGGACGGCGCGGGGGAGGACAGCGAGATGACGACGAGCCCGTAGCCCGGTGAGGCCCCCTCCAGGACCGTGGCGTCGGCGATGCTCACCTGGGGAACGACCCCTGGCGGGGGTGCGTCGTTGTCGGTGATCGACCCGCTCACCGTCGTGGCGCCGCTCGTGGCGTAGCCGGTGCCGGCCGAGATGGTGAGGGTGACCGACTCGGTGGGCTCGCTCGCCGAGTCGTCCACCGGGGTCACGACGATCGTCGCGGTGGACGAGCCTGCGGCAAGCGTGAGCGTCGACCCCGCGAGGGTGCCACCGGTCACGGAGAGGGTGTAGTCGGCGGCGGTTGCCGTGCCACCCAGGGAGACCGAGACCGCCAGCGCCGAGGCGGTGCTCCCGGTGCGGATGACCGTGAAGGCGATCGGGTTCGAGCCGGCCTCGCCGCCCGAGGGGTCGGTGACCGTCACGGTGATGGTGGGCAGCGTCGGCGCTGCGGGGTTGATCGTCACGGTCTGGGTGCGCACGCTCTGGTTGCCGAAGACGTCGGTGGCGGTCCAGGTGATGGTCGTCGTGCCGATGGCGAACAGGTTGCCTGCGGGGACGCCGTCCCGCGTCACGACGACCCCCGGGACGTTGTCGGTCGCGGTCGCTGTGCCGATCGTGCTGTCGCTGAGGTACACCGTGGATGACCCGCTGCTGGCCGTGCGCGTGATGTCGGCCGGCACGGTGAGGGTGGGTGGAACGAGGTCGGGGGAAGTGGTGACCGGGACGCCGATCACCACGTGCGTGTCATCGAAGAAGGAGGTGCGACGCTCGACCAGGGCGCCGAGCGCACCATCGCCGACCATCCCGTCGTAGCTGAAGGACCCGAGCTCGACGCCACCGAGAGTGATCGTCACGGTCGTGCCGCGTAGGGTCAGCACCAGCGCCAGGTCGGTGTTCGCCGCGAGGGCCCTGGTGAACGTCAGGTCGATCACGCGCGACTTCTTGGTGACGTGGCCGATGCCCACCGTGCCCGCGGCCTGGTCGAACGTGACGAACTTGTAGTCCTTGGCGTTGTAGTGGTCGAACACCAGACCACCCGACGCGCCCGCGGTCAACCGGAGCGTCGCCTCCACGGTCGTGGTCGTCGACCCCGCCGCGCGCACCGGGAGGTCCAGGATGTTCACTGCAGGGCTCGACGTCGCCGTCCCGGCGAGGCGTCCAGCGGTGACCGACCACGACCCGCTCCCACCGGTGAACCGGCCGGGGCCGGTGGAGAAGTCCTCGGTCCCGTCGAAGGTCGCCTGGGGCGGGTCGATCTGCACCACGAGGTTGTCGAACGTCCCGCGCGCGTTGTCCGACCCGACGCCGACCAGGCCCATGTTGAGCCCGTACGCACGCCCGTCGAGGTAGCGCGGGTCGAACTGGTAGGTCAGCAGAACCCGGCCGTCGACGGAGACCGTGACGACGAGGCCGTTGACCGTGACCAGGAGGGCGTACGTCGTGTCGGACTTGACGCTCCCGGGGATGGGCCCCTGGACGTCGACGGTCCAGCCCGAGGCGGTCCGGTGGCCCATGACGGCCTTGTTCGTCGACTGGTCGACACCCGCGAACTTGAAGTCCGTGGCGTCGACGTAGTCGAAGATGAGGTAGGCGTTGGCCTTCCAGCCGCCGGTCGCCTTGGCGAACCGGACGTCTGCGGAGAGCTGGTAGGAGACCGGGAGAGCGCGGTCCACGACGAACACGGCTGCGGAATCCTCACCCTGCGAGGCGGCCGAGACGTTCAAGGTGCCACCGCCGATGTCCCAGACACCGCTGTCGACGGCGACCCGGGCCATCTCACCATCGTCGAAGTCCGCGGTACGCAGCACGTCCTTCTTGCCGCCGGGGATGTTGCCGGCCTGGGGGTCCGCCGGTGCGCCGCTCTGGTCCTGCCACAGGCCGTGGTCCTGCTGGGTGACCAGTCCGATCTCGCCGTAGGGCTCACCGTTGCGGTCGGCATAGGCGCCGCCCTGGTCCGCGGAGCGGGTCGCGTCGGCGCCCTGCGCTGCGGACAGGGCGTAGAGGAACTCGAACAGGGCAGGCGGCACCTGGCGGGACACCGTGGCGATGCCGAAGGGAGCGAACGGGACGATGTAGCTGTTGAACTCGCCGATCCAGTCGATGAGGCGGTCGCCGCCGGTGTTGCCGATGAGGACGTCGCGCCCGGCGCCGCCGTAGGCCCGGTCCTCGTAGAGGGGGTGGGTGTCGGGACCGTCGTTGAGCCAGGTGACCCCGCTCAGGGTGCAGGTGCCGTTGGGCTTCTGGGTGACACAACCGGACGCGAGGTCGTCGTCTGCCTGGAGGAGGTCGTTGCCCCAGCCACCCCAGAGGGTGTCGCGGCCGGTGCCGCCGACGATCCAGTCGTTGCCGAGGTCTCCGAAGATGATGTCGTCGCCGTCGCTCTGGGCGGCCCCGGTCGCGAGACAGGACTTGTTCGGAGCAACGGAGATGCACCCGATGCTCGTCGGCCCCTCGTTCGTCACGTTGTTGAGGAACCAGTGGAACGGGAAACTGGCGAGGTCGGTGCTGGCCGTGCACGTCTTCCCGCTCGGTGTGTAGGCCGTGCAGCCCCAGGTCTCGGCGGCGGCATTGAAGAAGATCGTCCGGCGCGGGTCGTACTCGTCGTAGAGGTCGAACTCCCCTGCGCGGCGGGTGCGGTCGTAGTGCCAGCCGTCGATGTCATCGGGGTTGTACCGCAGGACGTCGCCGGGGTTGTTCGGGTGGCCGAAGTCGATCCGCAGCAGGCCCTGGCGCACGGCGGTGCAGTCCGGGGTGATCCCGTTGCCGCAGGAGGTGACGTAGTTCGGGGCGTAGCCGGCCACGAGCGCCTCGGCCCCGGTGATGGCGTCGTCGCCGGACCCGCCGTGGATCGCGTCGGCGCCCAGCCCGCCGAAGATGATGTCGTCGTAACCACCGGCGGGACGGAACAGCGGGTCCAGGCCGGTCGGGTCGACGTTGAACGGGGTGAGGTTGACCGCCTTGTTGAGCACCCCGGCGACGTTGATGGTCGCTTCCTGCACGTGGCCCGGGGTGTAGATCGCCTCGCTGAGCACGTTGCCCTGGGTGGTGCGGGTGTCGGGGTCGGTCGGGAAGAGGGCGAGGATGCCGTAGAGCGGCTCGCTGTAGCAGGTGGTGCCGTTCGCCGTGCAGGCGGCGCCCGTCGTGGTCCAGCCGGTCGAGGAGTTGCGGCTGGTGGCGATGCGACCGTCGTCGCCGAGGATGCCGTCGTCGCCGGTGCCGCCGGAGATCCAGTCGTCGCCGTAGCCGCCGATGAGGTCGTCGTCCTGGCCGTCGCCGTAGATGACGTCGTTCCCGGTCATGCCGTACACCTGGTCGTCGCCGGACTCGCCGTGCACCTCGTCGCCGGCCCCGCGGTCGGTGGCGGCGGAGACGGCGTCGAAGGCCGGGCCGCCGAAGGTGTAGTCGAGCATCTCGACGGCGCGGGGGATGAGGCGCAGCCCGCCGGCATACGTGTCGTAGGCGTAGGTGAGGTAGGCGTTCGGGGTCCGCTGCGCCCCGTTGGTGCCGACCAGGCGGAGGACCCGCGCGTTGTCGCCGGCGATGACGTCGGCGTCCCGGGCGTGCCCGGTGGCGACGGTGGTGATGATGCCGGTCGCCCCGATCGTGGCGTCACCCGGGTTGTTGCGCGAGATGTCGGTTCCGGCGCCGCCGAAGATCAGGTCGGCACCCGCCGGGCGGCACGTGGCGTCGAGGCAGAACGAGCCGATGGTCCGCCAGTCGACGTCGGCGAGGAGCGTGATCCCGCCGGCCACCAGCTGCAGCGTCACCGTGAGGGGTTCCTGGATGCCCGCGCCGTACAGGGTGACCACCCGGCTCCCGATCTGGGCGCCGGCGCTGGACCCGGAGAGCGTGAGGGTGCGGCCATCCGCGGAGACCCCGGTGACACGCCAGGAGACGGGCTTGCCGGAGGAGTCGGTGAGGAAGGTCGTCGCGCCCGCACCCTTCGTGGCGATGGTGACCCGCTGGTTGTCGCCCAGGCCGTAGAGGTCGGAGGAGTCTCCGACGATGTCGTCCTGGCCGAGGTTGCCGAAGATCGTGTCGGCACCACCGTTGCCCTCGATGTAGTCGTCGCCGTCGGTGGCCCGCTCGATGGAGGGGTGGACGACGAGGGTGTCGGCCAGGCTCTGGTCGGCCAGGCGCCAGGCGCCGATCCGGGTGCCGGTGGGTCCGTCGGGCAGGAGCTCCGGGCGAGGCCCGGCGGCGGTCGTCCCGTAGGTGCTGGCGACGAACACGAGGTAGTGCATGGTTCCCGCGGCGTCGCGGTAGGAGTCGACCTGCCCATCGCCCTGGATGACGTCGCGACCGAGCTGGCCGAAGATCTCGTCGTCACCTGCACCACCGGCGAGGTAGTCGTCGCCCCACAGGCGGAGGGCCGGGTCGTCGGGGATCTGCTCGATATCGTCGCTGTGGTCGAGCAGGGTGATGGAGTACTGCGTCCCGCCCATCGGGTCGTTCTGCCAGGTCTCGGTGACCAGCGCGTGGCCGTCGGTGCCGCCGGCGATGTCGGTGCCGTAGATGGTGCTGCCCACCAGGGCCCGCATCCGCGGGTCGAGCAGGTCGGGGCGGCGGCAGCAGTCCGCGTTGTCGCCGGCGATGAGGTCGTTGCCGGCGCCGCCGTCGATGACGTCGTCGCCGTCGAGGGCACCGGAGACGTTGGAGCCGCCGATGAGGATGTCGTCGCCGCCCTCGCCGTAGATGATGTCGTCGCCCTGCTGGCCCAGGACGATGTCGTCGCCCTCGCCGGCGTAGATCAGGTCGTTGCCGGATCCGGTGTTCGTGGTGACGTTGGTGGCCCGGAAGTCGATGGTGCCACCGAGGTCGACGCACAGCCCGTTGCGCGGGTCATCGGGGTCGTAGGGGGTCGTGGTGCAGGTGACCCTGCCCTGGTCGCCGAAGATCAGGTCGTCGCCGCCGTAGCCGTAGATCACGTCGTCGCCGGCGCCGCCGAAGAGGATGTCGCGCAGCTCGCTGCCGTAGATGGTGTCGTCGCCACCGTCCTCGTCGGCGAATCCGAAGGTCTCGATGATGCAGATGAGGAACTCGTGCACCGAGAAGCTGGACAGGTGGGTGTCGGGCAGCGCCGGGTTCGTCGAGAGCCGGGCATTGTCGCCGAAGGTGAGGTTCTTGCCCTGTCCGGCCGTGAGCACGTCGTCGCCCACCCCGCCGATGATGATGTCGTTGCCGGCGCCCGCCGTGATGGTGTCCCCGCCCCCGAGGCTGGTGGAGGACGCGAAGGACGAGACGACCTCGATGTCGTGGGCGTCGTCCGGGATCGAGAGGTCGTCCAGGAGGTAGTCGACGTAGCCGTAGTCACCGAAGACGATGTTGTTGCCGTCGAGCAGCCCGGCGGTGACGTTCTCTCCCGCGTTGACGACGATCGTGTCGGCCCCGGCACCGCCGAAGACCATGTCGCGGCCCAGTCCGGTGCTGATGGTGTCGTCGCCACCGAACTCGCCGGCTGCTGGCGCGTAGCCCTCCACGAGCTGGAGCACGGGCACCTGGTAGTCGTCGTGCGGGTACGTCGGGGGCAGAGTCGAGGGCATCGGCCGGTTGAACACGTCGTTCTCCACGCCGGTGACCCTGCCGTGGTCGCCGAAGACGATGTTCTGGCCCAGCCCGGCGTCGATCGTGTCGCCCTGAGCGCCACCCGCCACGATGTCGTCGCCCAGGGCTGTGGTGATGGTGTCGACGCCGCCCTGCTTCTCGTCGATGCTCTCGACGAGGTGCAGCGTCGTGACGCTGGCGGTGCCCTCGATGTAGAGCATCCGTCCGTGGTCACCGAAGACCACATCGGACTGGCCGTTGCCCTCGATGGTGTCGTCACCGTTGCCGCCGAACAGCCGGTCGCGGCCGCCGTCGCCGGTGATCCTGTCGTTCGCCCCGTCCTCGGCGCGCTCGGTGCGGATCTCGCGCACCCGCCCGGCGGTCTGGATCTTCTCGAGCTGGGTCGGACGGTCGTAGCCGTACACGGTGTCGGTGGAGGTCGTGCCAGGCACCAGCACGCCGAGGACGGCCTCCTGGGTGTCCTGACGCACGCTGCCGTAGTCACCGAAGACGATGTCGTCCCAGGTGTCCGTGGTCGAGGACACCGACCCGGCGGCGTCACCGTGCAGCGTGTCCTCGCCGGCGTCGAGGCCGTCACGGTTGGGGTGGACGCTCGCATTGCGCCACGGGATGGTCAGCTCGCGGGTGATGACGTCGACGTTGACGCCGTTGTCGCCGTAGATCTGGTCGCTGCCGCGCCGGCCCTCGATGTAGTCGTCGCCGGAGCCGCCGGCGAGGAAGTCCGCTGCCTGGCTGCCGATGATCCTGTCGTCGCCGGCACCGCCGAAGGCCGTGAAGCCCACGGTCGGGAGCTCGGCGTCGGTGAGGCCGGCGAAGAGCGCGGAGGCGTCGATGACGTCGTGACCGGCATACACGAACGGGTTGGCGACGGGGAAGATGAAGCGGGAGTCGCCGTTCCCGATCTCGTCGGGGAATGGCTTGGTGCCGAAGGCCAGGAAGGACTGCACGCGCGGATCGCCGCCGTACCACGTGCCGTCCTGCGAGGTGTCGCCGTAGACGACGAGCGGGGAGTCGGGCCCGGCGCCGCCCGTGATGACGACGGTGTCACCGCCGATCCGCGTCGTCCCGGTCTTCGGGTCGCGCGCCGCCACCGTGACCCCGGTGTAGGTGGTGTCGGCGAAGGACCCGCCGGTGATCGTCAGGGTCGACCCGTTGGCACCGCCGAAGCCCGAGACGGTGCCCACGACCACGCCGCCGACCGTGAGCACCTGTCCGGCCACGAAGCCGGCGCTGGTCCACGAGACGAGATCGGTGCGCGTGATGGTGGTGGCGGTCGCGGTGAACGTGCCGGTGACCTCGACGCGGGAGTTCCCGCCGCCGTGCACCGTGGTGATGCCGCCGTGCACCGCGACCGACCCGATGGTGCCGTCGGCGTCGTGGTCCGGCCCGGGCACCAGCGTGCTCGTGATGTCGAGGCGGTCGTTGCCCTGGCCGAGGAGGAGGTTGACGACCTCGATGGTCGTGTAGGCCGCGGTCGGGTCGAATGCTCCGGTGGCCGGGTCGAAGATGATGGCGCCGTAGCTGATGCCGGCCGGGAAGATCGTCGGCTCACCGAAGGGCATCGTTCCGCCGGAGGCGTTGACCAGGTCCGTGAAGTCCAGGGGAGTGGCGTTCATGTTCAGGCCGGTGATCGCCGTGGCGGTGAGCGTTCCGACCAGGTCCTCCTGGCTGGAGTCTGCGTAGACGTTGAGCACGTCGACCTGCTGCTCCTCCGGCGGCTGCGGTGCGATCTTGAAGAGCGGCGCGTTGCCCTCACCCGGGAGGAGCACGGCCGGGCGGAGCGAGCGGTCGGCAGCGGTGGTGCCGCCCTCGACGGCGAGGGGGCCGCGGATGCCGGAGAGGAGGTGCGGGCGCTTGGAGAAGGAGCGGAGGTTCTCCTGGCCCGGCTGGAGCAGGTACCAGGGGTCGGCCACGAGGTTGACGGTGACCGGGGTGTAGTAGTTCGTGGCGTCGAAGGTGACGACGGCCGCCCACTGCATGACGGTGAGGGTGCCGTTCAAGTTCGGCGGACGCGCCCGCATGGTGAGGGTCATGACGTCGAGGACGCCACTGGTGCTGCTGCTGATGAGCTGGATCTTGTAGCGCTCCAGCGACGACCCGATGGTGATCTGCTGGCCCTCGAGGAAGCCGGCGTCGAGCCAGCTCTGGCCGTCGGTGCGGCGCAGCTCGCCGGTCGTGTCGTCGTAGGTGACCGACCCGGTGTAAACACCGCGCGTGACCACGCGGCTCAGGACGGCGCTGACGTCGGGGCTGTTGGGTGCCACGGCACCCACCGGGGTGAGGGTGAGCGAGGTGCCGTCCGCCGACACCGAGCCGATGACGTAGTCGTACGTGGCCGTGCCCAGAGTGAGGCGGATGCGCTGGCCGGCCGCGAAGCCTTCGTCACTGAAGTTGCCCAGTGCGGAGTCCCCGGCGCGGGTGAGCGTGGAGCCGTTGATGGCCAGGGTCCCGGTGAACTGGCGGTACAGGGACTCCCCGCCGATGGCCTGGTAGGTGACGCGCCCGCCCTCGACCACGTCGGTCTGGCCGTCGGTGACCGCGGCGACCTTCACCTCGGTGCCCGGGTTCTGGGTGAGCCGGATGTCGTAGGAGTCGCCGGGGCCCGCGCCGGACGCCGTGTCGCCGGCCACCACGAGGGTGCGCCCACCGGTCTCGACGACGACGATGCCCGGGGTGTCGTCGTCGACCACGAGGGCGTCGATCCGGTCGGTGAGGGCGGCGAGGTAGTTGGCCGAGGTCGCGGCGGCGGTGATCGTCGTCGTGTGGGGGTCCTGTCGCACGAAGTCGTCGACGGCGTGCAGCGTGACGAGCACTCCGGTCTGCCAGGCGCCGGACGCGACGAGGATGTCGTAGATACCGGCGACGCCGACCGCGCGAGCCCGGAACGTGGTGATGGTCCCGCTCGGAGCGGTGAGGAACACCCGATCGTCGCTCAGGGTGAGGCGAACGGTCACCGCTGCTCCGGGGTCGGTGGCGAGGCGCACGAGCACCGTGTCGGTGAGCCCCGTGGTGGCGGTGCCCTCGACGATGATGGTCGTGTCGTCGGCCGCCCCGGTGCGGTCCTGCTCGACGAGCTGCACCGCCTGGAGGTCGTCGTCGTAGATCGTGGCTTCGACGTTGCGCACGACCGCGTGGTCGAAGACCGCGTCGGCGCTGATGACCGAGTGGCTGACGACGATGACCCTGGTGCCCTCGCCGAGCGTGTCGTCGACGGCCATCAGCGACACGGTCTGGGCGCTGGCCTTGTCCCACGCCGTGGGGGTGAAGACGAGCACGATGGCGTACGCGGGCACGTGGACGAGGCTGCCGTCGATCCAGACGTCACGGTCGTAGGCCGCCGCCGCAAGGACGGGCATGCCCTTGGCCACGTGGACCGTGTCGCCGCCGCGGGCGGACTCCTCCGAGGAGGAACGGGCCGCCGAGACGGTCACGTAGACGTTGGCCGTCGGCGCCTGGGCGAGGTAGACGATGTAGGTGTCGGCACCCGGGGCGCCCTCACCCTCGCGGACCGCGGTGAACCCGGCGGACTCCTCGATGATGACCTGCCCCTGGTTGCCCCGGGCCACGGTGACGTCGACGCCGGGTGCGGCGAGCCCGTCGTAGAGCGGGTTCGTGGAGCTGACGTCGTGGTTGACCGTGCCCGAGGTGCCCTCGATGTCGCGTGAGACGACGCTGCCGGTGACGTCGCCGGCCACGTTGATGACGTCGCTGCCGAGGCCGCCGATGACGCGGGTGGCGACGCCGGGGGCGGTCGAGAGGATGTCGAACAGGTCATCGCCCTCGAGGCCGTCGATCTCGAGGATCTCGACGTTCGCGTAGGTCACGCTGAGACCGGCCCCGTACACCGCCTTGGACGTGACGACGATGTGGTCGGCGAACTCCGTGCCCAGCACGACGACCTTGTCGATGCCGTTGCCGCCGTCGATGGAGACCGGGGCGTTGATGTTGTACTGCACCTGGTTGTTCCCGGCGCCGGTGCGCACCTCCGTGGTGGCCGCCGTCGAGAAGAGGCTGGCACCGAGCAGCGGCATGGCGACCTGCGTGGTCACGTCGCGCCAGACGATCTCGCCGTTGGCGTCGGTCTGCGCGAGGGCGAAGGCCCGCACGATGAACTGGTCGTTGCCGTCGTCGCCCTCGAGGCGCAGTGGCGCCTGGTTGGAGTAGACGATGAACGTGTCGTCGTCATCGCTGCCCTGCGCGAGGAGCGACTGGCTGACGCCCGCCGAGAGCCAGCCCCGTGTCGTCGCCACCGTGCCGAAGATGTCGGCGGGGGCGAGGGAGCCGCCAGTCGTGACCCCGGTGGTGTTCGTCGGCGTCGTGCCCGCGTACTCGCTCGCGTCGCGCTGGAGCCCGTAGATCTGCCCGATCTGGAAGGTGTCGTTGCCGCTGCCACCGTCGAGCGTGGTGATCGCCGAGTTGTCGTCGGTGGCGAAGTAGTCGTTGCCGCTCAGGCCGTAGACGGTGAGCCGACCGTTGATGGCCGTGTCGTAGCCGATCCGCTCCACGTCGAAGGCGTTGCTCGCGAGCGTCGTCACGCCGGTGGGCGCCGCCACGGCGAGCGTCGTGTGCAGCAGGGCGACGAACGCCGGGCGGTCGGCCGCCTCACCGGCGATCTCGGTCGTGCGGCGCAGCAGGAAGATGTCGTCGAAGGGGGCCGGGTTGCCGGGGGAGGTGTAGCCCTCGGTGGCCGACGCGAAGCCGTAGACGTAGAGCTCGTCCACGCCGTTGTCGGGCGTGCCGTCGTCGAGCTCGCCCTCCGCCCCGGTGTCGAGGACGTTGGCGACGTAGTTCCGGGCGCTGCCGCGGCTGCCGGAGGTGTAGACGCGGTAGGTGTCGGTCTCGGCCTGGCCGTCGAGCACCAGGGTGTGGCCGAGCCCGACATTCATCGACTGGAGGTACCAGACCGTGAACTCGTCCTCGCCGTCCTTCTCGTCGGTGGCAGAGGGGTTCTGGCCGCCGTGGATGCGGGTGTCGCTGCCGAGGTGGATGTAGCCGGGGGAGTCGACCGCGGTTCCACCGCTCACCCCGGTGCCGTCGCCGAGCTGGAAGCGGTCGACGTCGGTGTGCCCCCAGATGTTGGTGACGAAGGAGTCCGTGGGGCTACCCGCCGCCACGGTGGCCGGGTTGCCCGGCGCACCGGCGACGACGTCGCCCCGAACCACGATGGTGGTGCCCCAGTGGGTGTCCCCGTTGGTCCAGTCGCCGAAGAGGTCGATGCTCGTGCCGGCCACGACGATGCTGTTCGCCGTGCTCGAGTAGTCGTCACCGATGCGCAGCAGCACCGCGGCGGAGGCGGCGATGCGGCCTCGGGTCACCGCGCGCTCACCGGTCTCGACGAACCGCACTGCGCCGTCGTGGAGGAGCGCGAGGTCCTCGTCGAGGGTGTCGTGGGCGCTCAGGGTGGCGCCCGTGACGGCGACGCCGGTGAGGTCGAGGGAGGCCGAGAGGGTCAGCGTGCTCGCGGTGACCCCGACGATCGAGTAGTCGCCGTCCCAGCGCGTCCCGGTGAGGCGCACGGCTGTGCCGACGAGGAACCCGTCGGTGACGAAGCTGCCGGTGGCCCGCGTGATGCTCGAACCGTCGAGGACCAGGGGCCCGGTGTAGCTGGCGAGGCTTCCGAGGTACTCACCCGGGGTTGCGGGGTCGGGGCGCAGGGCGTTCGGGAAGGCGGTGGTCGTCTCCCGGACCGAGACCACGACGTCACCACCGAACGCCTCCGCGAGGACGAGGCGCAGGGTGCCGCGCGTCTCGGTCACGTGGATCGCCGTGGCAGCCTCGAGCCCCACGTCCCCGGCGGCCTGGTGCTGGGAGTCGATGTCGAGGTCGTGCGTCGCAGACCCGATGCCCCCGCCGTTGGCGTCGATGTCGATGGTGTTGCCCACCACGTCGGCAGCAGCGTCCGCGCGTCCGTCGAGCACCGAGCCCGCTCGCGTCGTGAGGGCCACGTCCCCGCGGCGGGACCAGATGGTGTCGACGCGCAGGTCGTCCACCGAGGCGACGATGCCGTCGACCTCGGTGAGGAAGACGCTCTCGTGCGCGTCGACGAAGACGAGCCCGTTCGCCAGAGCGCCGTCGCGGTTCGAGGAGTCGATCTCGAGGAAGTTGGACGTGCTCCCGACACGCCCGAACGGCGCGAACAGCGTGACCGAGATGCCCACGACGTCCGCTCCGGCGTCACCCGCGGTCGCGGTCGCGTCGGCGCCCGCAGGTGCGTCGACGATCGACCCGAGCCGCGAGGTGAGGACGACGTTCCCACCGCGCGACCGGATCATCCCGGCCCGCAGGTCGCCGGCCACCTCGGTGAGAGTCACGTTCCCGTCGACACTCGTGTCGATGTGGCCCAGGCCGCGGACGTCGGTGAAGCCGACGAGCGTCGTCACCGGGGTGGTGAGACCCGCTGTGCCGCTGGTCGTCCAGTTCGCGCTGCCCTGGAGGTCGGCGACGATGATGTTGCCGTCGGCGCCCGGGGAGCCGGCGGTGATGCCGGGCGTGCCAGCGGGGCTGAACGCTGTCAGGGTGCGGTCGAGGACGTAGGACGCGAGTCCCGTCGCTGCGTGCGTCCCCAGGACCCGGGTCGCGATGGAGACGGTCCGCGCGAAGGTCCACGTCGAGTCGACCGATGCGCTCGAGCTCCCGTAGTAGGCCGCCGCGTCCCGATAGAGGGGGACACCGTTGGGTCGGAAGTGGCGAGAGTAGTTCTGGTCGTGGCCCTCTTGGTCCACTCGGACGCGCACGTTGCCCGTGAGCGCCAAGCCCTGCTGACGGAGGGAGTCGTCGAGGACCAGGTCCGCGTGACCACCGGCGGTGATCGCGTCGACGCCCACGGGCAGCGGCGCGGTCGACGGTGCGACGGGGTACTGGACCCGGTCGACGGCCTGGAGGTGGAGGTAGGTGTCGGTGCCGGCGGTGACGAACAAGCGGACGATGCGGGTGCTGTCGTCGGTCGTGTCCGGACGGTCGCCACGGTTCACCGACTGGACGAGGCGGACGTGCAGGCGAGTCGAGCCGGACACTCCGACGCTGCCGAGGGTGGCCTCCAGGTCCGCGACCCACGTCTCGATCCACGCGGTGTCCGTTCCCGAGCGGATGTCGCCGTTCGTGTTGAGGATCCGGGTCCAGCCGGCCGGGTTGACGATCGAGGCGTCGAGGACGATGTCGGCGGTCGTGATGGGGGAGCCGGCGTTCTGGATCTTCTGGATGTCGACGACGGAGCCCGCCGGTGTGAGGTTGCGCCAGAGGTCGAACTCGAGTGTGGTGACACCCTCCGCACCAATGGCGCGCCGGATGAACTGGACGAGCGGGGTGTCGCTGCCCCGGTAGATGAGGTCGATCCCGGCGAGGTGCATCTCCTGACCGGAGTGATCGAGGATCACGACGCTCTCGAGGTTGTCGCGGAACGTGAACACGGGTGTCACGCCGGTCGGGTTGGTGTTGGTCCCGGACACGAAGGCCACGTCGCCCAGGCCCTGGTTGGTCACGGTCACGACGTAGTCGCCGTCGGTGATCCGGCTGTCGACGTCGAGCGTCGTGATGTCACCGGCGTCGTCGCGTACCGTGATGTCCCCGCGCAGGACCTTGATGTACCCCTCGGCGTCGATGACGAGCTCGGGAGCCCCGGCGCGACCGCCGAGGATCGTGACGTCGGCACCCCAGGTGATGCTTCCACCGCTGCCGGTCAGCGGAGTCAACGTGTCGTTGTGTGCATCGACGTACAGGGCCAGCGCGGGTGTGTGCGGAGGGTTGGTCGTGACCAGGCCCTGGGTGGATCCGTTGACGAGCTCGGTCTCGGTGGTGCGCGAGTTGTCCCGCGCTCCGGCCGTGACGAGACCGTTGGCGTCGGAGGTGACGACCGCGGTGAGCCGGGTCGACCCCTGGGAGATGCTGCCCTGCGGGGGGATCAGGGCCACGGCCAGGTGGTAGAGGTCCCTGATGATGCTGATGCCGGTGTGCACCGCGCGGATGTCGACCCCACGGGTGCCGGTGATTCGGGTCGAGCCGCCGTTGACGTCGACCTCCACCCGTGAGGTGACGTCGACGTTTCCGTTCGCGAACGCCGTCGCCACGCCGAAGAAGATCGGGCTGTATGCCGTCGCCGAGGCCTTGGTCTTGCCGAGCAGCTTCGTGACGATCGCCTGGAGGGAGACGGATGTGGCCGTGAGGAGGGCCCCGTTGTCCACCGTCACCTTGGTCGTGGCGTTGATGACCGCGCCGTTGCCGTAGCCGTCGCCGCCGTCGTTGGTGTTGTCGGAGTCCGCGCCGGCCCCCACGCCCACGGAGTAGGTCTCGGTGGTCGTCCGCACGTCGCTGCTCGAGAGGGCTCGCACGGTCAGCGCGTCGCCTGCGGTGAGTCGCGCGGACGACCCGACCGTCACGGTCGTGCTGAAGGTCAGGCGTGCGGTGGTCTCGGCGATCTTGCCGCTGATGGCGCCACCGCCCGTGGCCTTGGCGCCGGCGCTGAGGACGTGGTCGGATCCTGCGGTGATCCGCAGGTCGTCGCCTGCCGTGATCCGGGTTCCCGAGCCGACGGACACCGATGTGGTCACCGGCCTGCCGGAGCAGAGGCCGTCGCTGACGTCGGCGCTCGTGCAGAGTCCAGTGAGGGTGTTGGCGTGGGCTTCTCCGACGGTGAGGGCGCCGCCGCCTGCGGCGTCGGCGTAGCTCGACTGCGTCGACTGGGAGTCCGAGGTGATGGTGACGTCGCCCGCAGCACTGATCGACGCCGCGTTCACCGTGGTCGTGACGCTGCTCGAGGAGAAGAGACGCGCCGTGGGGAAGGCGAAGTCGAGGCCGCCGCCCGAGCCGCCCTTGGCCGTGGCCCCGGACACGCCGTCGCCGCTGGGCGGGAAGACCTGGGACAGGGGCACCCCACCGGCCCCGGCCAGCTGGTGCGTGAAGCCCGCGGGGAACGTCGTCAGGGCCAGGCGCAGGTCGTTCACCTGGCTGGGACCGGTGCGCAGGTCGATCCCCAGGGTCCCGATGTAGTGGGTGCCACCGCGGTTGGTCACGATCGTGTTGAGCAGGCTTTGGTTGGCCCTCACCAGGGTGACGACCTCTGTCGTGCTGATCGCGATCGCCGGGCCGCCGCGGGTCAGCGAGAGCCCGACTGTCCCCGGCGTACCGGTGTCGGTGTCGACCACGTAGTAGGAGCGGCCGTCCTCGAGCCCGGTGAGGACCCTCGCGAGGGTGTGGACGGCCTTCTGGTCACCGGAGCTGTCGAGGGCGAGCGCGGTGACGGCGATGGCTGCGATGTCATCCGCCGTCGTCGACGTCCCGTTGTCGGTGCCGCCGTAGCCGACCGCGCGGTAGTAGCTGTCGGCGAGCTTGATGCGGTTGCCGTCGACCTGGATGACGTAGTAGGTGCGGCCGTCGATGAGCCCCAGCCCGGTGCCGTGGTAGACCACCGCGTCGCCGCTGCTGAACGTGTGGCCCGGCGCGAAGATCTCGCCGTTGTCGTTCGCGCCCGTGTGATCGGTGCTGATGGGCGTGGTGGAGCAGTCGGGCTCGGGCATGAGCTGCGTGTCATCGAGCAGACCGCAGTAGTCGTACTGGCCGAGCGCCACGTCGACGTTCTGGGTGAGGAACTCCAGCGACGCCGCCGCTCGGTAGGTCACGACCTGGCCGGGGGTGAAGTAGCCGCCGCCGAAGGTGATGTAGTGCGTCGAGCCGTTGACGCCCGTGAACCCGCGCAGGAGGGTCGACTCGGCCGCGATGGCAGCCGCACGGGTGGTCACGAGCCGGATGCGCGTGGGGTCGATCTGCGAGGGGTCGGTGACGTCGCCGGTGATCGACGTGCCGAGCAGCACTCCACGGACGTAGAGGACCGCGCTGGGGTCGACGCAGAAGCTGCCGCACGTCGCGGGGTTGGTCTGCCACGGCTCCACGAGAGCCAGCCCACCGCCCGGGCGGTAGTAGACAGCGTCCCCGGAGCGGAGGTTGTGCGGGCCGTCAAAGGTGATGACGTCGCGGTCGGGATCCACCGCGGAGAGGTCGAAGCTGCTCTCGAAGGCGATGGTCCCGGGCGTCGTGCTCGTCGCCGGTGTGAGGACCTTCACCGTGTAGGTGCGGCAGTCTCCTCCGGCGGTGCAGGCCTGGAGGCCGCCGATCTGCTGAGTGGTCGACGTGCCGGACGAGATGTAGCTGACCTGGTCACCGTCGCGCAGGGGGAAGGCCACGGTGATGGTGCTGTTCGCCGGGTCGACGGCGGTGATCGCGTCACTCGGTGGTGGGGCGAGGGGAGTCCGAGTCAGGGTTGCGGTGACCGTGACGTCGCCGCCGGCCGTGATCGTCGTACCCGAGCCCACGCCAACCGAGACCGTCGGGTCGACCGTGGAGGTCGCCTTCGCCCCTCCGCCGCTGACCAGGCCACCGCTGTACATGGCTGCCGTGCTGTCGGCCTCGCCCCGTCCCGTCGCCGAGACGGTGACGTTCCCACCGGCCTCGTCCGCTGGCGCAGCGGCGACGATGGTCGCGTTCGAGCCGATGCCGGCCGTGGCTGTCGAGGTGCTCGAGGCGACGGCCGTCGGCTTGGCGATGCTGACGACGCCCCCGGAGCTGATCGTCATGCTGGAGCGGGACGTGGAGCCCTTGACCTCGGAGGCGACCTCGAGGTTGCGAGCGGTCACCGCCACCGAGTCGCCCACCTCGGCGGAGACGGAGCCGGTGACGTCCGCGCGTGCGGTCAACGCACTGACGGTGATACCGCCGAAGCCGCTGCGGTCGGCTGTCGAGGTCGCCGACTCGCTGCTGACGCCCGCGACCCGCACCGTCCCCGTGCTGGTGACCCGCGTCCGCTGGGCCAGCGGCAGGGTTGCCGTGCCGACAGGGCCGAGGCGGGCCTGCACGTCGGTGTCGACGAAGCTGCTCCCCGAACCGGCGCCCACGGCGACGATGCCGCCGCCACCGCTGTCCACTGTCGTCGTCGCCGTAGCCGTGCCGGTGGCGTTGATCGTCAGCGAGCCCGCCGTGACGACCGCTCCCTCGTCGATGATGGCGGCGATGACCACCCCGGCCGTCGTCGTGCCGATGCTCGCGGTTGCCGATGTCGAGGTGATCTCGGCGAGCCCCCCGCCGCCCGCGATGGTCGTGGCCGAAGCCGACTGGACGATGATCGTCCTGACCGTGCTCGCATCGGTCGTGGTGACGACGGCCCGCCCGATCCGGGAGGTGGCCGATCCCGAGATGGTGGCGACCGCCTTGAGGGCGGTTGCTGCCACGATCCCGCCCGATCCACCGCTGAGCACGGCGTTGACGGTTCGGGTCGCGGGGTCGGTCCCCGCGACGTCACCCACGGTGACCGACAGGCTGCCTGCCGTGACGACCGCCCCGTCACCGACCTGCGCCAGGAGTGCGTCCTGGATCGTCGCGGTCCCGGAGATGCTCGTGAGGGCGAGCCCGATGGCACCGCTGCCGCCCTCCATCCGGGCGCTTGCGCTGGTGTGAGAGGTCGACCGCACCGACACTCCGCCCGACGGGGCGGTGACGCGCGCCCCACCGTCCAGACGAGCCTCGGTGCGGCCTCCGACGGTCGTGATGGCGTCGACCTTCGCGGAGGCCCCGCCGAACCCGATCGCCACCGCGACGGTGAGGGTCTCGGCGTGCGCGGTGGCGTCGGTCCGCGCGATCACGGACACCCCGCCGTCGGTGGACGTGACCCCGCCGCCGACGTACGCCTGGACGATCGAGCCGATGGTGTTCTCGGTGAACGACGTCGCACCGGCGGCGGCGACGAGACCGCCCGACAGGGAGATCGTCGGAAGGACGGCCACGATGCTCGAGGTGTCCGTCGCCCTCACGGTCACGTCGCCGAAGGCCGTCGTGTTCCCACTCCCGATCGATGCGCGCGTGCCCGACGTCGTCGTGTTGGTGGACCTCGAACCGGCCGCGCTGAAGGCTCCGAGCCCACCGGAGACCGCTGCCGAGATGGTGTAGGCGTTGATCGTCGTACGGCTGACCCGGAGGGTCCCGGCAGCCCACGTGAGGAGGTAGCCACGACCGGTGGCGATGTCGGTCAGTGACCAGACGGCATCCGGCGTGATGGTCGTCAGGTCGAGCAGGCTGGTGGCTGAGAGAGGCTCGCTCTCGCTCGCGAACAGGGTGCGCAGCGTGCCCAGCGTCGTGGCTGCCCCCGCGTTCAGGGCCGCCTGGCTCGGGGCACCGCCGGCGACGGTGAAGAGCTGCGGGGACTGGGTGACCGCCTCGACGCTGACGCCGCCGGATGTTGCCCTGACCCCGTTGTCCGCACCGGTGATGAACGCGGCGGTGTCGGTGTCGACGGTGTTGGTGGCGCGTGCCTCCGCGACCGCGATGGCGACCCCGACGGGGGCGATCGACAGGGCCACGGCGACCGCTCCGGTCGTGGCACCGATCGAGGTCGTGCTGGTGGCCTTGACCGTGATGCTCGTCGCGCGGACGCCGGTGGCGCCGTCGCCGTCGATCCATGCGTGCACCCGGGTGCCGATGCGGTTCGTACTCTGCGCACCGGCACCCGCCCCGGTGAGCGAGAAGCCGAAGGAAGCGGCGACGGCCACCGAGCCGGCAGCCACCAGCGCGGTGATGGTCGACGTGTCGGATGCCTCGACCGTCAGCGCGCCGGCGGCGGCCACCGAGGTGTCGTGGAGGTACGCGAGCACCTCGTTGGGGTCGTGGAGCACCCAGGGCCCGCTCGGCGAGCCGTAGTTCTGCGTGCCGAGGTTCAGCGACGCCCTCGTCCCCGTGTACTCATACATGGCGCCACCCACGCCGCCAGCTGAGTACGTGGGTGCGAGCTTGACGACGTCTCCGTTCCGCACGGTTACGGTGCCCGACCCGCTGGTGAGCGCGTAGTCCATTCCGAGGATGTTGCGGGCGATCGCCGCACCGATCGCTGCCGCGCCACCGCCGAGCACGGACCCTGACACGCTCGCTGCCAGCGCGGCGATCGTCGCGGTGATCGTCGCGGTGTTCTCCGCCGTGATCCACACGGCTCCGGTCGCCGAGATGGTGGAGCTGTCCGCGAACCCCCGCACCGACCCGAGGATCAGGTTCTCGGCGATCGCACCTGCACCGGCGAGGGCAACGCTGATGGCACCCGCGGCGACCGCGACTGCGGCCGCGACCGTGATGGTCTGGATCGTGGCCGTCTCCGACGCCTCGACCTTCACCGTGCCTGCGGTCACCCCGACGGCACTGAGGTAGGCAGCGACGTCACTGTCGATGACGTTCTGCGCCAGCGCGACCGCGATGGCGACGGAGCCGGCGATGAGCCCGACGGCGGCTGCGATCGCGGCGGCACCCACGTCGGAGATGATGGTCGCGGAGTCGGAGGCGGTGACCCGCAGGCTGGGAGCTGAGACGAGGTCGATCGACGCCCCCGCCCCGGTGACGTAGGCCGCCACGTCGACCGCGATGCGGTTCTGGGCGCTGGCACCCGCGCCCGCGCCACCGAGACCGACGACTCCGGCTGCCAGTGCAGCTGACGCCGCAAGCACGAATGAGGCGATCGTCTGGCCACTGATGGCTTCGATGGTGGTTGCTCCACCGGCCGTGGCGCTGCTGCCGTCGAGGTAGGCGGCCACCTGGGAGGGGTTGCGTGTCGTGACCGGCCGCCACACGTCCTCGTTGGTGAAGTCGGTGCCGTTTCCGTCGGCGTCGGTCCACGAGCCGAGGGATGTGGATCCCACGTACTGGAACACCCGGCCGGTGAGCGAGCCCTCGGTGACCCGAACGAGGTCCCCGGTGACCACGGCGTTGCTGGCCGACAGCGGCACGCCGGTCGTGTGGTCCACGGCAGTGCCGTTGCCGTCGGTGAAGCCGACCAGGTTGCGGGAGATCGCGACACCGACGGACACCGCCAGGCCGCCCAGCCCCGCGCCCAGGGCGAGTGAGGCCCCGACGATGGTGGACAGGATGGCCGAGCTGGACAGCGCGGTGACGTCGACCGTGCCTTCGGACAGCACGGTTCCGTCCGTGGCCAGGACCCGTCGGCTCGTCACGTCGCTGTCGTCGATGTGGGCTCGGGTGCGCGAGGTGACGATGTTCGTCGCCAGAGCCCCGGCGCCGCTCACGCTGACGCTGACGGCGCCCGCGGCAAGCGCGACGGACGCGGCGACTGACACGGCGTCGATCGTCGGAACTGCCAGCGAGTACCCGGACAGGGTCTTCCGCACGATCCAGCTGCGGCCGGTCGCGACGTCCCGCAGGACCCACTCCGAACCGTCCACGAGGATGCTCACTGCCAGGGTGTCGGAGAGGTGGAGCGCCGGGAGCGCGGTCTTCAGCGAGGCGAGCGTGCCACTGTGGACCGTCCCCGCCTTCTCCCCGCTCGGGACCGTGGCGTCGACGTCCGAGATCTGGTGGGCAGCGGTGGTGAGGAGTGAGCCCAAGGTGGTCGACGTCACGGACAGCGGGTCGCCGCCACTCGTGGTCGCATCGACGCTGAGCGATCCGACGTCGATCGACCCGGTGTCTGCGATGAACGCCGCGACATCGTTGGCGACGTCGTTGCGAGCCAGCGCGACGGCGACCGAGATCGTGATTGCCCCCAGGCCCGCTGCGACGGCGACGGACGCTGCCGCGACGATCGCGCGGATGTGCGAGGAGTCCGTCGCCGAGACCTCCAGGGTGGCGGCCGTCAGTGAGGACGATCCTGGTGCGGCGGGGTCGCCGGCGACGGATGCGTGGACGATCGTCGCGATGCGGTTCTCGGTCGAGGTTCCGGCGCCGGTGACGGAGCCGGCCACTGCGCCGCCCGCCAGCGCCACGGAGATGGCCAGGACCAGGGCGTCGATGGTGCTGCTCGACGTCGCCATGACGGTGACGTCGCCATCGGAGTCAACGGTGGAGCGCAGGATCGATGCGCGGATCTCGGCGGGGGAGTAGACGGCGTCGAGGCCGCTGAGCGAGTAGCCGATGAGGTTGCGGGCGATCGAGAGGCCGATCGAGGCGCTCACCCCGACGAACCCGCCGGACACGGCCGCCGACGCGGCGGCGACGACCGCCCTGATCGTGGAGGAGTCGGAGGCGGTGACCTTGACGGAGCCGTCTGCCGCCCCGGGCTTGGTCGCGGTGACGTCGCTGTCGGCGACCTCGGCCACGGTGTGGGTGAGGATGACGTTGAGCGCGACGGCGCCGGCGCCGCTGATCCCGACGCCGACGAACCCTCCGCCGATCGCGATGGACGCCGCGATGGCGAGGCTGTCGATGGAGGACGTGCTCGACGCCCTGACCTCGAGGTCGCCCGTGGTCACGCCCTCCGAGACGGACCTGATGGCGGCGGTCACCGCGTTGTCGATCGTGTTCTGGGCGAGGGAGACGGCGATCGAGACGGCGACGCCGACATACCCGAAGCCTGCGGCGAGGGAGGCGCCGAGGGTGAGCGCGCGGATCGACGACTCGTCGCTCGCCGTGAGCTTCGTGGAGCCGGCAGTGATACCCCGCAGGGTCTGGCCGGAGGGGGCGTCACCGGTGATCGTCGCGGCGACGTCGACGACGATGCGGTTGAACGAGATGGCGCCCGCACCGCTGACGGCCACACCGACCGTGCCACCGACGGCGACGGCAGCGGAGGCCGCGATGACGATCGCGCTGATCTTCTGGCGAGTGGTGGCGCTCAGCGTGAGGTCGGTCGCGGCGTCGACCGAGGTGTTGAGGAGGTAGGCGCGCACCTCGACGGGAGCCCTGCCGCTGCTGGAGTACCCGCCGATGGAGTTCTCGGCGATCGCGATGCCGATCGACACACCGACGCCCGCGGTGCCACCGATGGCGATGGACGCCGACGCCGCCACGATGGTCGCCACGACCGAGGAACTGGCGGCCGCGGTGACTGTCACGTCGCCCGCGCTGTCGATGGAGCTGTTCTCGGCCCACGCGTTCGTTGAGCCGGAGATCTCGTTCCGCGCGTAGGCGCCGGCTCCCGCGACGGCCACCCCGACGGTGCCGCCGATCGCCACCGCGAGCGACGCGGCGACGGCCACGGCGCCGATGGTCGGGCGCGACACGACGTAGCGGGTCGGGTAGCCCGTCACGGCGACCTTGGTGATGAGGTAGACGTCGGTGCCGGAGGTGAGCTGCCAGACCTCGCCCGCCTTGACGATCGTCAGGGCCGGGGGTAGGTACTCCCACGTCGCGGTGCTCGTGTAGGTCTGGGCCCCGAGGTCGAGCAGGGCGTTGGCACCCTTGTACCGGTAGGACAGGCCCGTGGCCGCATTGCGGACGACCTCGCCCTGCTTGACAGTGACCCACAGGCCGGTCTTCCACAGGGGGTTCGTCGCGAAGTTGACCGTCGCCAGGTTCACGCTGGCGGCGGCCGGCCCGATGTAGACGTAGACGGTGCCGAGCGTGCCGCCGGCCGCACCGGCGACGACCCTCACGGCATCCCCGGGCTTGAGGTCGACGGTGCCGGACTGCGACGTGAAGGCGGGGTGCACGGTGTCGGTCGTGGAGTGCTCGCCGGCGGTGAGCGCGAAGCCCTGGGCCTTGAACTTCTGCTCGATGGCCTTGAGCACGGCGGCGTCGGCGGCGGCGTCGACCGCCTCCTCGTCGGCTGCGGTGTCGGGGTCGTCGTCGGCGCCCTGCGCCGCGTCGTCGAGGGTGGCCGCCGGATCGGTCCCCAAACCGCTCGTCGGCAGGTCGAACAGCTCGGATCCGCGTGACGTGGCCTCGATGACGACGTCGCCGGTTGTCGTCGTGACGGTCGCGGCGATCACGGCGGCGGCGACGTCGATGTCGAGGGAGTTGAGGGCGATCGAGAGGCCGATCGAGACCGCGACCCCGGCGGTGCCGCCGACGCCGGCGGCCACCGAGGCGGCGGCCGCGACGACGCGGATCATCGAGACGTCGTCGGCCTTGACCTCGAGGGAGAGGGCCCGGATGGTGACGGGGGTCGAGGCGTCTCCTCCGTCGATGACCGCCCGTGTGCCCGACGTGATCCGGTTCTCGGTGTAGACGCCCGCACCGCTGAGCCCGATGCCGGCGGTGCCACCGCCACTGACGCCGACGGCGGCAGCGACGACAAGGGCGTCGATCGACTGCGTGGACTTGGCGGTCACCGACACGTCTCCGACCGAGAAGACCGAGGCTCCGAGCACGACGGCCTCGACGGAGGACCGGTCGGGCGTGAGGTCGGCGCGGGTCCACACCGAGGAGTCGGAGTAGTCCATCCGGGACAGCTCGACGCCGTCGGGGACGAGCTCCCACAGGGTGGCCGTGCCGTAGCTCTGGCCGGAGAGGGCCACGCTGCCCGTGAGGTTCGGGCCCAGGTAGCGGTAGACGCGCCCGGTGCTCGTCAGCTTGACGCGGGTGCCGGTGATGATGCCGTTGGTCGCCGTGTCGGTGGAGCGGAAGTCGTAGTAGCTGCCGCCGATGGGGACGGGCTCCCACAGGTCGGTGTCCGTGAGCTCCTGGGTGGACAGGTCGACGGTGCCACTGAGGGCCGGGCCGAGGTAACGGAAGATCGCGTCGTCATCGGTGCGGCGGACGGTCGCGCCGGTGGCCAGGCCGGTGGTGAGCGTCTGGGTCGAGTTGTACTGGTAGGGGGTGGGTGCCGTCAGGGTGGGGCCGGCGTACTCGTACACGTCGCCGATGCGCGGGCCGCTCGTGATGACAACGAGGTCCCCGGCCTGCAGGGTCACGGGGCGGTCGCCGGTCGTGAACACCGGGCGCCAGAGTGCTCGGTTGGTGTAGCTGGTGGTGGCGAGGTTGATGCTGGCGACCGGGGGCCCGCGGTAGCGGTACAACCAGCCGTCCTGGGAGCCACCGAAGATTCTCACGTAGTCGCCGGTGCTCAGCGTCGCGGCGGTCTCCGTGGAGGTGTGGCCGGCCACGGCGGGGGTGTCGTGCGACCCGATGATGTTGCGTGCCACGGAGACACCCAGCGCCAGCCCGACGGAGGTCCCCGTGCCGAACGCGATCGACGCCGCCACGGCGATGACCTTCGCCTCGATGGTGCCGGTCGACTCCGCCTTCACCGTCACGTCCTTCACGGGGGCGGCCGCTGTGCCGAGGCTCCCGCCGGAGACCCCTGCGCGGGTGGTCGTGACGATGAGGTTGGTCGACTCCGCGCCGCCACCGGCCAGGGCCAGGGCGGGGTTGCCGCCGGCGACGGCGACGGACACGGCCACCGCGATGGACTGCACGAGGATCTCTGAGCTGTTCGTGGCCGTGATGAGGACCCCGCCGGGGGCGATGACCGTACCCGGCTGGAAGACCATGGCGACGACCTGGGTGTCGATGGTGTTGTGGGCGAGCGAGAGGCCCACGGCCCCGGACCCACCCCGGCCGCCCGAGAGGCTCGCCGAGACGGCCGCCGCCCGGGCGTCGGCGGTGATCCGGGAGGTGTCCGATGCCGTCACGCGGAAGGCGCCGGCGTTGGCCGTGGTGACCGAGGTCTGGGTCGTGGACGCCTCGATCCGGCTGCCGATCTTGTTGTCGGTCCACAGCCCACCGATCGACACCGCGATCGCGCTGTCGGTCGAGGCCGCCACGGCCACCGACGTCGCCGACACGATCGCGGTGATCACGGCACTGCTCGAGGCGGAGACGATGACATCGGCGCCTCCCTGGAGGTGCGAGCTGATCGCCCTGGCCTTGACCTCGATGGGCGACACGCCGCCGTACTCCTCCCACCCGATGAGGTTGCGGGCCAGGGAGAACCCGATCGCCACGCCCGGCGTGCTGCCCGAGACCGCCGCGGACACCGCCACCGCGATGGCGGCGATGAGGGCGTGGATCTCGCTGGAGTTCGTCGCCGACACCTTCACCGTGGACCCGCTCACGATGCTGGAACCGGTCACGGTCGCGTTGGTGTTGCCCTTGATCAGGTTGACGGCCGTGGCGCCCCCGCCGGCGAAGGCGACGCTGCCCTTGAGGCTGACGGCCACGGAGACCGATGAGGCGGTGGACGTGGCGTCGATCGTGCTGGACTCGGACGCCGTCACGGAGGCGGCGCCACCAGCGGTGACACTCGGGGCAGCGGTGACCTTGGCGTCGGTCTCGGTCTGGATGTCGTTGCGCGCGATGCTGAGCGCGACGCCGACGCTGCTGGACTCCTTGAGGCTGATCGCCACCGAGATGCTCGGCGCGGACACGTCGGCCTTGATCGCCACGTCATCCTTCGCCGACACCGTGAACGTTCCGCCGGCGTGCACCGTCGGCGCGTTCTCGAGGATCGCCTGGACCTTGGTCGAGAGCCGGTTCATGGCGACGACGACGCCGACGGAGATGGAGTCCGAGTCCTCGGTGAGGCTGCTGGAGAAGGCGACGGTCGACGCGGAGACCGTCGCGTTGATGGCGGCGGCCGAGGAGGCGGTGACCGAGATGGCGCCTCCCGCGTCGAGGGATGAGCCCGTGACCCGCGCCTCGGTGCGGGCCGGCTTCTTCTCCTCGGTGTCGATGACGTCGCCGACGATCGCCTCGACGATGTTGAACAGGATGTTCTGGGAGTCGATGCCCACCGTGTTGATGGCGATGGTGACGCCGACCGACGTGCCCGCGGACGTCGTGCTCGTCTCGGTCGTGGCCGTGAGGACACTGGTGTTCGACGCCGTGACCGTGACCGTGTCCACGCTCGAGGTGCCCGCGTCGAGATCGCTGTTGACCACGGTCGCCACCGCACCGCTGAGCACGACGTTGCTGGCCACGACGAAGTTGACCGCCGTCGAGCTGCCCTCGTTGACGTATCCGCCACCGCCGACGGTGACGGTGCCGGTGGTGTCGGCGTGGATCGTGGCCGTCTCGAGGGCGGAGACCAGCACGGCAGCGCCGGCCGAGACCGTCGCGTTGCCGATCGTCGCCGCGACGTCCCCTCGAGCGTCGTTGCGCACGAACATTCCTCCGACGCCTGTGGCGTCTGCCCCGAGGATGCCGGTCGTGCTGATGCCGATGCTGTTCAGGAGGTCGAGGGTGTCGCCGAGGATGACCTTGGACCAGTCGGGTCCGTTGTAGATGGCGGTGCCGAGGTTGACGAGCGCCCCTGCACCGGCGTTGTCGGCGCCGCGGTAGACGTAGACCGAACCGGCGGTCCCTCCGCCGACTGCGGAGTCGAGCCGCACGGCCTGGCCCTTGGTCACCAGGCGGGTGCCGGAGCGGTTCGTGAACTGGTAGTCCTCGGAGAGGTTCGTGAGGAGGTCGAGCACGAGGTTCATGCCGGCGGTGCTGTCGGCCGTGGCCGTGACCTCCACGGTGGACTCGGCGTCGATCTCGGCGCTCTCCTCGGCGGTGACGAGGACCGAGCCACCGGCCTGCACGAGGTTGGGGACGCGCGTCCAGCTGCTGTTGGTGGCGTAGTGCTGCGTGGCGTCGGTGAGGTTGACCGGGGGGCCGCGCGGGGCGCCGGTGTACTCGTAGATCGCTCCCGGGCCGGCTGCGACCCGGTCACCGGGCTGAAGCGTGCTCGGCGTGTCCGTCGTGGCGTAGGTGGTCGCGATGCTGCCGAAGAGGACCTCGGCGCGCGTGGTGAGGTTGACCATGTTGCTGGCAATGAGGATGCCGAGGGCGAAGGCCTCGGCCTTGGTGAAGGTCACGACCACGCTCGATGCGGTGTTGGACACCTGCGCCTGCAGCGTGCCCTCGTTGTTCGCGGTGACCTTGACGTCGCCGGCGGCGTCCACGGTGGTGTCGACGAGTCGGGCGATGATCTCGGAGGGGGAGCTGCCGTCGAAGGCCTCGTTGACGAGGGGGTCGCCGAGGATCGTGTCGACGGTGTTGAACAGGAAGTTCTGCGACTTCCAGCCGATGGTGTTGAACGCGAGGACGACGCCGTAGGTGTCTCCCTCGGACTGGATGCTGGCGAGGGTCTGGGCGTCGACCTGGGTGAGCCCGTCGGCCGTGACGACGACGTCGCCGCTCAGGGCCCTGAGGTCGCTGTTGCGGACCTCCGCGAGCACGCTGGAGGTGATGACGTTCGTGGCGATGACCGCGCCGACGGCCAGGGAGTCGCCTTCACCGCCCCACGACTGCCCGCCCGAGGACGAGACGTCGACGTCGGTGAGGGCCCTGATGACCGCGGTTCCGCGAGCCATGACCGACACCGAGGAGCCCGTGAGGTCGGCGTTCTCGATCGAGGCGTGCGTGGTGCTCCGCACGTCGTTGAGGACCACGACGGCTCCCACTGCCTGGGAGTCGGACTCGTCGATGTTGATGCCGGTGGGGACGACGCTGGCGAGCAGGTTCGGCTTCCAGTAGCCCAGGTTGCCGTAGTCCTGGGTGCCGAGGTCGATCAGGACACCGGCACCGCTGTTGTCGTCGCCGAGGTAGGTGTAGACGTCCCCGGGGGTGCCGGCGAGCTTCCTCCAGAGCAGGGTGTCGGTGTAGTCCTGCACGCCGAGATCCAGGTCGTCGTCAGCCCCGAGGTACTCGTAGATCGCGTCGTCCTCGCCGCCGATGACGAAGAACCCGTGGGCCTCGTCGTAGGTGACCGTTCCGAGGTCGAGACGGGCGTTCGGGCCGGTGTAGCGGTAGAGGGTGCCGTCGACGTCGACGACCTCGCCGCTGAGGACGAGGCGACGGCCAGACTCGTTCGTGAAGCGGGCGTCGGTGTAGCCGGCGTCGACCGCCACCTTCTGCCCGGTCGTCAGGGTCACCTCGCCGTCCCCGGTCGACCAGTCGTTTTCGATGTAGCCGTCGGCGATCTTCACCGTGCTGCCGAACAGGAGCCGCACCTCGCCCTCACTGGAGAGGAAGTCTGCCGGGAGCAGGCCGGTGATCGTCTGCTGGAGGATGCTGGCGCCGCCGTCGTTGGCCGTGGTCGAGGAGGAGACGAGCTTGATGTTCGCGTAGATGCCTGCGTTGTCGGTGGCGCTGACCACGATCGCGCCGCCGGCCGAGATCTCGCGGGTGGCCCGGCTCGTGTCGCGGTTCGTGAAGCCGACGAGCGCGGTCGCGGAGCTGGCCACCTTGTTGCTGGCGAGGAGCCCACCACCTGCCGAGCCCGAGGCTCCGAAGAGCGCGGAGGCCGCGGAGGTCGCCGCGTTCGAGACCGTGGCGTTGAGCTGCGCCGAGTTGTCGGCGACGACTCGCAGGCCACCGGTCAGCACGACCGTGGTGTCCCAGAGCTTCGCAGAGGTCGAGGCGGCATCCATGCCGTCGAAGGCGTCAGCCAGGAGGGGGTCGCCAAGGACCGCATCGACGATGTTGAAGAGCAGGTTCTGGGTCTTCCAGCCGACGGTGTTGAAGGCGATGGTGACGGCCTTGGTGTCCTCGCCGGATGCACCGTCCGTCTCCACGCGGGCGTCGATGCCCGACGTGGAGGCTGCCTCGACCGCCAGCGCCGCGGCCGTCACCCTGCTGTCGTCGAGCAGGGCGGTCGTGTGGGCGAGCACCACGTTCGTCACGAGCTGGCCCGTGTAGGCGTAGACGTCGGTGCCCTCCTCGCTCCCGGTGCCGACCGAGCTGCCGCCGAACGCGGAGACGTTGACCAGGGCGTGCACCTTCATCAGCGCGTTCTGCAGCGCCGAGACCGTGACGGTGCCGCCCGAGGCGGTGACGACGGCGTGGTCGATGGTGGCGTGCACCTCGCTGCGCAGGTCGTTGTAGAGCACGAGGATGCCGACCGCGCGGGCCTTGGACGCGGTGAAGTTGAGGCCGGCGAAGGCGCTCAGCCCCGGGAAGAGGTCGTCGACGCTGCCGGCGTCGGCCAGCAGCTTGGTCCACCCGTGGGCGGCGTCGTAGACCTGGGTGCCGAGGTCGAGCGGGCCACCGGCGCCCGAGTACTCGTAGACGGACCCGGCCTGTCCACCCCCGGCGTACGTGGCGCCCAGGCGGACCTTGTCTCCGCTCTCGATGAGGCGGGTGCCCGAGGCGGTCGTGTAGTCGTAGTTGCCCGGGATGAGGATGCTGTTGGCGATGTCGACGAGCCCGGAGACCGAGTTCACCGTGTTGACGTCCTGCACCACGGTGCTGTGCGCGTCGATGGTGGCGTCGTCGGCGGCGCTCACCGTGACGTCACCGCCGGCGGTGACCTCCCCTCGTGGGGTCCCGGTGAACACGATGGTGGCGATCGCCTCGCTGTTGACCTTGTTGCTGGCGATGATGAAGCCACCCCCGGCGCCGCTGGCGCCGTAGCCGTTTGCCTTCTTGCCCTCCGGCTTCTTCTTCTTGTCGTAGTCGGCCTCCTGGCTGGCGCCCGGGAAGACGATGTCGACGACGGCGTCGATCGTGTTGTCGTTGGAGGAGACCGCGACGAGCTCGGACCGTGAGGTCGCCGAGACGAGGATGTCGCGCCCGGCGACCAGCGGGCTGTCGGTGACGATGGCGTGCGCCCGGGCCGGGTCGAGGCCGTCGAACACCTCGTCACTGAGGAGCGGGTCCCCGAGGATCGCCTCCAGGGCGTTGAAGAGGAAGTTCGAGGTGTTCCAGCCGATGGAGTTGAACGCGATGATCGCGGTCTTGGAGTCCCACGTCTCGGTGGAGCTCGAGGCCGTGGCGTCCAGCAGCGCAGCCATGACGGCGGTGACCGAGATGTCGCGACCAGCGGTGACCGAGCTGTCGGTGACGAGCGTGTCGGCCGCCGCGAGGACGAGGTTCGTGACGAGGACGACGCCCTTGGCATCGAAGGCCGAGACGACGCTGTCGTCGAAGGCGGTGATCGACGCGGCATCCGTGGCCGAGACCACGACGTCGGCGCCCGCGCGCACCGTGGAGCCTGTCACCCGGGCGGTCACGGCGCTGCGGACGTCGTTGAGGTCGACCAGGCCGTAGTAGCTGGACGCCCCTCCGGTGGTGCCGTCGACGTCGAAGAACAGCCCCGCGGTGCCGAGGAGCGCATAGCTCAGGGAGTCGGTGATCAGGGTGGTGGGGGTGAGCTCCTTCCAGAGCTCGAAGTCCGCGTAGTCGGCCGTGGTGAGGTCGACCACCGTGAGGGTGTCCAGCCCCATGTACTGGTAGACCTTGCCGGCGGTGTCGGCGTCGGCGTAGTCGTCGGCGACCCGCACCCGGGTGCCGAACCCGACGAGGGCCGGGCCGCTGTTGCTGGTGAAGTCGTAGTCGTCGAGGGTGTCGCCGGCCCACTGGTTCAGCAGGCCCGCGCCGCCGTCGTTCGAGGGGGCGATGTCGGAGGACATGGCGGTCGAGGACTCCACGTCCGCCTCGTCGGATGCCGTCACGGTGACGGTGCCGGACGTCGCGGTCACCGTGCTGCCGTCCACCGCGGCGGTGGCCGCGCTGGCGACCTTGGTGCTCGCGACGACCGCACCGACACTCTTGCCCGCTGCCCCGAACATGGCCGCCGGCGCGGACGTGGCGTCGTTGCCGACCTCGGAGAAGACGATGGCCGCGTTGACCGCGGAGACGAGCACCGACCCCGAGGCGGTCAACGAGGAGCGGGTGACGAGGGCGTCGGTGTTGGCGGTGTCGATGCCGTCGAACGCCTCACCGATCACCGGGCCACCGATGAGGGAGTCGAGCGCGGCGAAGAAGAGGTTCGTCGCCTTCCAGCCGATCGTGGTGAAGGCCAGCACCACGCCGAAGGCATCCGCCCCCGAGACCGCTGCGGCGTTGGTGATCGCGTCGACCTGCGCCAGGTTCGCGGCATCCACGCCGATGTCCCCGGCCGTGGCCCGCAGGGTGGAGTCGGTCACGGTGCCGGCCAGGTGGGTGATGATCCGGTTGGTGGCGATCGAGGCGGCGACCGCCATCGAGTCGCCCTGACCGTTGAAGGAGCTGCCGCCGGAGGACGACGAGGTGGAGTCCACCGTCGCGCGGACCAGGCCCTGGCCGCGGGCCAGCACGCCCACCGAGGTGCCGGCGACGGTGGAGGCCGTGATCGACGCGGTCACGGTGTTGCGCAGGTCGTTGAGCACCACCGCACCGCCCAGGCCCATGGAGTCCGAGCTGGTCACGTTCCAGTTCGTCGGCAGGGGGGTGGCCTCGGGCACGGGCTTCCACCAGCCGAGGTCGGTGTAGTTGGTGCTGACACCATCCGGCGCGCCGGTGCCGAGGTTCACCGACGTGCTGTCGGGACCCATGAACTCGTAGGTGGTGCCCGCCGCGCCGCCGAGCTCGTCCCAGAGGGCGGTGTCGCCGTAGTCGGTGCTGTTGAGGTCGAGCGTTGCGTCCGCTCCCAGGTAGCGGTACACGCTCCCCGCAGTGCCTGAGACGGGGGCCCACGTGGCAGCCACCCGGTAGTCCTGGGCCGACAGGTCGAGCCGGGCGTTCGGGCCCAGGTAGCGGTAGGCGCGGCCGCCGTCGCCACCCGGCAGGTAGCCGTCCTCGACGGTGACGACGTCGCCGAGGGTCAGCAGGCGGATTCCCGAGCCGGTGGTGAGGCGGCTCGTGCCGTAGCCGTCGCCCACCTCCACCGCGTCCCCGGTGACCAGGGCGACGTCCTGGACTCCGTCGACGCCGGCCGTCGCCACGGGGGAGCCGAAGTCGGCGGCCAGCTGCACGAGGTCGCCGAACTGGAGCACCTTGGTGCCCTGGCCGCTCATCCAGTCGGGAGTCACGGTCCTCGACCCGACGGCGCTGTTGATGATGTTGGCCCCGCCGTTGTTGGTCGTCGTGGAGGAGATGACGATCTTGGTGTTGGAGAAGATGCTGGTGTCGTCGACGGCCACCACGAGCACGGCGCCGCCCGCGGTGACGGTGGAGTCGCTGACAGTCGCCGTGGCTGCGCTGGAGACCTTGTTGCTCACGAGAATGCCGCCGAAGGACTTCCCCTTGGCATCGAACAGGGCTCCCGCGGCGGAGTCCGCCGCGTTGGAGACGGTGCTGTTGAGCCGGGTGGCGTTGTCGGCGCGCACCGTGACCTCGCCGTCCGAGGTGACCGTCGATGCCGTCACGCTGGCCTTGGCCTCGGCGACGTCCTCGCCGTCGAAGGCCGCGGACAGCAGCGGGTCGCCCAGCAGGGCGTCGATGGCGTTGAAGAGGATGTTCTGGGACCGCCACCCGATGGAGTTGAAGGCGAGCACGAACGCGCCGGCCTCCTCACCGGTGGTGGTGGTCGCCATGACGGTGGCGTCGAGCCCGGAGCTCATGACGGCCTCGACGGTGACGCTGGCACCCTCGAGAGCGGAGCGCAGGACCGAGGCGACGGCATCGGCGAGCACGAGGTTGGTGGCCACGATGACATTGACGGCGAGGACGTCTCCGGTGCCGTAGAAGCTGCCACCGGAGGCGTTGACGTTGGTCAGCAGGTCGGCGACGAGCTCGGCGTCGAGCACAGCTCGCACGGTGATCGCGCCCGACGCGGTGACCGCCGTGTCGCTCACCGTCGCCGTGCTGGTGGACCGCACGTCGTTGTAGACGATGAGCACACCGATGGCGCGGGCGCTGGAGGGGAGGACGTTGAGGTCGCCGAAGGCGGTCACTCCCGGGAGGATCTTCTCCAGCCCCGAGACGTCGGTGGCCGGGTCGATCTCGAGCCACGCTCCGGCGCCGAAGTTGGTGGCACCGAGGTTCGTCGTGAGCGCAATCAGCCCGGTGTACTCGTAGATGCCGCCTCCGGTGCCTCCGCCGGCGTACAGGGCTCCGAGGCGGACCCGGTCGCCCTTGACCAGCGTGCGGGTACCGGACGCTGTGGTGAAGGCGTAGCCCGCCGGGAAGAGCAGGGTGTTGACCGCGTCGAGGAGGGCACCGAGCGTGCTGGCGGACGTTGCCGACTGGACCACGACGCTGTGCGAGATGATCGCCGACCGGTCGGTCGCCTCGACCGTGACGTCGCCGCCTGCCGTGGCGCTGCCCCCGGTGAACGTGGCCACCGCTCCGCTCGAGACCTTGTTGGACGCGACGACACCGCCCACGCTGAGGCCGGGCTTGCCGAACCCGCCCACCTTGGGGGTGCCACTCGGAGTGGGGGCACCCGGCCGGTCGAAGAAGATCGAGTCGCCGGCGCCGGCGATGTTCTCGTTGCCCGCGAGGGCGTCGACCTGGACCCCGTCGAGCGCGGCGACCCGGATCTCCCCACCGGCGACGAGCACGCTGCCGGTCACGGCGGCGGTGGCCAGGGCGGGGCTCTCACCGCCGAACGCCTCGGAGATGGGCGTGGAGCCGAGCACGGCCTCTGCGAGGTTGAACAGCACGTTGCTGGGGCGCCAGCCCACGGAGTTGAACGCAAGGACGACGCTCTTCCCCTCGAGGCTCGAGATCGTGGAGACCGCGTGCGCGGTCAGCGTCGCGGTGTTCGCCGCGCTCACGACGACGTCGCCCAGGACACTGGTGATGGTGGCGTCGGTCACCGTGGCCGCGGCGGTTGCGAGGAGCACGTTGGTGGTCACGAGGCCGCCCGTGGAACTGACGACCATCGAGCTGTCGTCGGTGGCCCACAGGTCGGCGGCCTCCTCGGCGGCGACGGACACGTCGCCCTCCGCGTGCACCGTGGTGCCCACGATGGTCGCGGTGCTGCTCGAGGAGAGGAGGGAGAAGGTGAGGACCGCGTAGTAGCCCTCCGCGCTGCCCGCCAGTGCCTTGCCAGTGACCTTGCTCGCGGCGGCGAGCACGACGTAGCCGACGGTGGAGCTGATGAGGACGGAGGGACTGAGCTCCTTCCACAGCTCGAAGTCGCCGTAGTCCTGTGTCCCCAGGTCGATTCCCGTGCCCGGCCCCCCGGCCACCCCCATGTAGCGGAAGACCTTGCCGGAGGCATCCGTGCCGTAGTCGTCGGCCACGCGGACCAGGTCCCCGAAGTCGACCCGCTGCGTGCCGCTCCGGCTCGTGAACCGGTAGTCGTCGAGGACGGTGCCCGCCCAGTTGTTGATGATGCCCGCCCCGGCATCGTTGGTCTTGCTGACCGCTCCGTAGATCGAGGTCTCGGCCACGATCTGCGATCGGTCGCTCGACGTGACGGTGACCGAGCCACCGGCGTCGAGGGTGCTCACCAGACGCCAGTCCCCACTGCCGGCGTAGTTCTGCACGCTGTCGCTGAGGCTCTGGGCTGGGGGGCCGCGGGGTGCTGCCGTGAACTCGTAGACGGTGTTGGCGTCGAGCCGCACCCGGTCGCCGGTGGCGAGGGTGCCGCTCTGGCTGGTGGTCCGCTCGCCCGGTGCGACGCCGTGCTTCACGCTGCTCGACACCACGGTCTCGATCCGGTTGCTGGAGAGCACGCCGGCGATGGAGATTCCGCCGGCACCGAAGATGGCGGCCGGGGCGGACGTCGAGTTGTTGGTCACCTGCGATCGCACCTGCGCCTGCGAGGTCGCATCGACCACCACGTCCCCGCCGACGTCGGTTCGGGAGTCGATGAGCGCCGCGATGGCACCGACCGGGGCGACCGAGTCGTAGGCGTCCGAGATGAGCGTTCCGCCGACCAGGGCGTCGACTGCCGCGAAGAACAGGTTGGTGGGCTTGAGCCCGACGGTGTTGAAGGCCAGCACGATCGAGACGGACTGAGCGCCGGAGGAGATCATCGCGGCGTTGCGCGCCTCGATGACCGAGGTGTTGGAGGCCAGCACGCTGAGGTCGCCATTGGCGGTCACGTCGCTGTCGACGACCGTGGCCGTGGCGCTGCCGAGCACGCGGTTGGTGGCGATGATCCCGCCGGCGGCGAGCGAGCGGCCCTCCCCGGTGATCGAGGAGCCACCCGAGGAGGACGCGGTGAGGTCGACATCAGCGCGGATGAGGCCCGACTGCACGGCCCGCACGACGACGTCGTCCGCGGTCACGAGCATGCCGTTGACCGATGCGACTGCCTCGTTGTCGACGTCGTTGAGCACGATGACCGCCCCGATGGCGACCGACGGTGACTGGGTGATGTTGAAGCCCTCGGGCAGCACGCTCGTCACCGGCACCGGGCGCCAGGTGCCGAGGTCGCCGTAGTTCTGGGTCCGCAGGTCCAGGGCGATCGTGCCGGAGCCGGCCGACACCGGGCCGAGGTACTCGTAGACGGTGCCGACCTCGCCGCCGATCAGCTGCCACAGGGCGGAGTCGCCGTAGTCAGTGCTGTTGAGGTCGATGCTGGGGACGGTGCTCCCGGTGTAGCGGTAGACCGCTCCCGGTGCCCCTCCCACCAGGGCCCAGCGCGATGCATCGGTGTAGTTCTGGCTTCCGAGGTCGGCCCGGGTGCTCGGACCGACGTAGCGATAGGTCGCGCCGACGATCCCCGGCCGCTGGTGGCCCTCGGACACGGTGACGACGTCGCCCAACCGCAGCAGCCGGATGCCGGATGCACTGGTGAGGCGGCCGGTGCCGTAGGCGGCGTCGAGGGCGACGACGGTGTTCGTGGTGAGCGCGGTGAGCTGGGTTCCCTCGGTCCCCGCCACCTTGGTCCCGGCGCCGAAGCCGTCGGCGATGCGCACCCGGTCGCGGAAGGCGATGGCGGTCGCGGTGCCCGGGGCGGCATCCGACGTGGTGTGGTCGGCCGCCACAGCGGCGTACTGCGACTCGCCGATGACGAGGTGGGAACCTCCGTCGGAGGTCGTGACCGAGCTCGAGACCACCTTGACGTTGGCGAAGACTCCGGCGGCACTGGTGGCCTGCACGAGCAGGTCGCCGGCTGCCTGGAGGGTGCTGGCGGGCGCCCAGTTCGGGCCGGTGAAGGTGACGGTGCGCAGGTCGACGCCGCTCTGGTCGGTGCCGAGGTAGCGCATGCTGCGCCCGACCCCGATGCGCACCAGCTGGCCGTGGGTCAGCGTCGCCGACGACTCCGAGGCGAGGTGGTCCGCGACCGCCTCGACGGTCGCGCGTGCCCGGGAGAGCACCTTGTTCGACGCGACCACTGCGCCGGCCGCCGCGGAGGCGGAGCCGAAGATGCTGGCCGACGTGGTCTGCGCTGCGTTGCTCACGGTCGCGTTGACCAGAGGGTCGGCCAGCGCCTCCACGGTGACGTCCCCGCCCGCCGCCACGACGCTGTCGCGGATGGCAGCCACGACGTCGAGGGCGTCGGGGGTGGTGCCTGAGACCTGCGCGTCGATGAGGACCTCCACGACCCCGAGCGCCAGGCTGGCGATGGAGTAGCCGATGAAGTTCACCGCGATGCTCGCTCCGATGGACAGTCCGGCGCCGAAGCCGGAGAGCGTGCCACCGCCGGCTGCGCTCGTGGCGCTGAGCTGGCTGACGGCGTCGACGATCGCGCCGCTGCTGTCGGCGCGCACCACGACGTCATGGGCAGTCACCGCGCTGTCGGTGATGGAAGCCCGGGCGCCGCCGCTCAGGGAGTTGAGCGAGATGGTGCCGGTGATGGCCGCGGCGCCGGTGATGAGAGGAGCGGAGGACGCCTGCACGATGGTCGTGTCGACTCGCGACCGAAGGGTCGGCGCGGTCGCGGCAAGGACACTGACGTCGCCGGTCGTCGTGACGGTGCTGTCCCTGATCTCTGCGCTCACCGGGCGGTCCAGCCGGTTGTCCGCACGGGTGACCGCCAAGGTGACCAGGGCGGTGCCGGGGGTGATGGCGGTGCCGTCGGAGGTGGCCTCGAGGACCGAGCGGTCGGCCGCTCCCACCACGACGGGTCCGGAGCTGTTGACGGTGGAACCCGTGAGCAGCGCCGCGACGAGGCCGGTGAGGGCGTTCACGGCCGACTTGGCCGACGCACGCTGCACGTCGTCCGCCAGGGCGAGGACCGAGACGGACCCTGCGCTGATGTTGGCCCCGGTCACGGAGGCGCTCGTGCTGCTCGCGGCCGTCTGGGCCACCGAACCCAGCAGGTCGGAGAGGATCGACGAGTCGACGAGGCCGGTGCTCGTGGCCGACACGGTGAGGGCGCCACCGGCGGTGGCGCCGGCCGGCGAGGTGCCACCGGCGATGAGGGCCTCGGTGGTGCGGTCGAGGTCGAGGTCGACCATGAGCCGCTCGAAGGTGAACGGCGAGGCGGGGGTGGCACTGCTGTCGCTGAGGTCGACGGCCAGGGTGAGGTCGTCGGTCGCCGTGACGTCGATGTCGCCCTCGGAGTCGAGGTGGGCGCCGTCGCTGGCGGCGGCGCGGGTGAGGTTGACCCCGGTGACCCGCACGGTCCCGTCGGCCGACGCGGTGCCCGTGAACGTGTACGTGGTGTCGGAGCGGGCCCCGAGGGTGACTCTCGACCCGGAGACGGTCGTCGTCGCACCTCGCACGCCGACGACGGCGTTGGAGCCGAAGGTCTTCGCGTTCACTCCGGAGAGGGTGGCGCCGCTCGTCGTGTCGGTGTTGGTGGTGTGTGCCGTCAGGCTGACCTCACCGGTGGCCGTGATCGAGCCCGCCACGTCGACCGCAGCCGATACCTGGCCGAGGCCGAGACCGGCGTCGTTGGCGTCCTCGGCCTGGAAGTCGACCTGACCGGCGATGAGCGAGCCGGTAGAGGTGACCGAGATGAGCTCGGCGAGGATGCGCAGCAAGATGCCGTTGAGGTCGAGCGCGCTGTCGATCGTCACCGAGTCGCGGCCGGCGCCTCCGAGGATGGTCAGCGAGGTCGTGGGCCGGGCGAAGGTCGCGTCCGTGAAGGTGCCGGTGGTCGAGCGGATGCGCAGGTTTCCGGTGAGCGCGTCGTCCTCGAGCACCGCATCGTCGTCCGCGCTTCCGAGGTCGAAGATCGCGTCCGCGGCGTCACCCGTGTTGGGCACGATGGCTGCGGCTGCGGCCGCGGGAGCCTCGACCATGAGCGCAGCTGCGGCCGCCGGCTCGCCGGGCCCGGGGTCTTCGGTGGTCGTGGTCTCCGCGGCGGGCCCGGGGTCTTCGGTGGTCGTGGTCTCCGCGGCGGGCCCGGGGTCTTCGGTGGTCGTCGTCTCGGCGGCGGGCCCGGGGTCTTCGGTGGTCGTCGTCTCGGCGGCGGGCCCGGGGTCTTCGGTGGTCGTCGTCTCGGCGGCGGGCGCAGCCTCTTCCGTGGTCGTCGTCTCGGCGGCGGGCGCAGCCTCTTCCGTGGTCGTCGTCTCGGCGGCGGGCGCAGCCTCTTCCGTGGTCGTCGTCTCGGCGGCGGGCGCAGCCTCTTCCGTGGTCGTCGTCTCGGCGGCGGGCGCAGCCTCTTCCGTGGTCGTCGTCTCGGCGGCGGGCGCAGCCTCTTCCGTGGTCGCGGAGTCCGCGAGGTGCAGCGCGTAGGCGTTGCCCCCGCGGGTGCCCAGGGCACGCTGCGGGTCGATGCTCTGGGTCGTCTCGGTGACGCGCTCGCCCGGCTGCAGATCGGCACCCATGAGGTCGGTGCTCGCCGGGTCCACGTCGTCGAGCCCGAGGACGTGTCCCATCTCGTGGGAGAGCACGCTCAACAGGTCCATCTTCCCGTACGCGGGCGAGCCCTTGGGAGCGACTCCGGCGATGAACTCCTCGTCGACGCCCGGTGTCGGGTCGACGAACCAGCCGTGGCCTCCTGCGTCGGTGTCGAGCAGGATGGAGGACTTGTACGCGACGCCCACGAGCCCGTCGGGCAGGTCCTTGAGCTCGAGGGTGATTCCCGTGGTGAGGCGCTCCTCCTGCCCCGGATACCTGCTGGCGGCCGCTGCGAGGATCGACTCCGCGAGCTGCTGTGCCGGCGTGACCATGGGGTGGTCCGCGACCGGGCCTGCCGGCGGCCCGGCATAGGCAGGCTGTGCCGACGCGAACGTGACGATGACGAGGGCCAGGGACGACACGATGGCGACGACACGCTTCCACGTGTTCGCTGGCCAATCCATGGTCCCAGTGGCGGTCATCGTCCGGTGTGTCGAGTCCTTGGTCGGGTGCCGCGCGAGCAGGGGCTCACGAGGTCATCTCTCGAACGTAGTAGTCGCTTGCCTCCGCAGATATCCTCCGTTCGAACTATTGCGCCTGAGCGCCGACGGGACTATCGCGCGCGGAAACACAGTCCGTGGACCGGCGCGCCCGGCGACCTACTCTTGGGCCATGCCGGAGCGGATCACCCACCACGACGACCCGCGACTCGTCGACTACGTCGGGCTCACGGACGTCGCACTGAGACGGCGTACCGAGCCTGCGGGTGGGCTGTACATCGCCGAGTCCGAGAAGGTGATCCGACGCGCTCTCGCGGCCGGGCACCAGCCTCGCAGCCTGCTCATGGGGGAGAGGTGGCTCGGCGACCTGGCCGATGTCGTGGAGGACGCGGAGGAGATCGGGGTACCGGTCTTCGTCGGCGAGAGCGAGGTCATCGAACGACTCACCGGCTTCCGCCTCCATCGCGGCGCGCTGGCCTCCATGCACCGCCCGGAGCTGCCCTCCGTGAGCACTGTTCTCGAGCAAGCGCGCCGCGTCCTGGTGCTGGAGGACATCGTCGACCACACGAACGTGGGCGCCGTGTTCCGTTCCGCGGCCGCCCTGGGGATGGATGCCGTGCTCGTCACGCCGCGGTGTGCAGACCCGTTGTACCGCAGGGCGATTCGCGTCTCCATGGGCACCGTCTTTCAGGTGCCGTGGGCCCGCATCGACCCGTGGCCCGGCGGGGTCGCGGACCTGCGGAGCCTCGGTTTCACCGTCGCCGCGCTGGCCTTGGCCGATGAGTCCGTCTCACTGTCCGACCTTGCGGCGCGCCCCCCCGAGCGGCTCGCGCTGGTGCTGGGCACCGAAGGGGACGGCATCGCCGACTCGACCCTCGCACAGGCCGACGTCGTCGTGCGGATCCCGATGGCCGGTGGCGTCGACTCGCTCAACGTGGCATCGGCCGGCGCGGTGGCGGCCTGGGCGCTGCGGGTCGGCGAGCCGGAGTCGGGTCACCCCTAGCTGACCCGCGCCGAGCCGTCGTGCGTCACTCTTCGGTGCCGTTCGCGTCCTGGCTGCAACCCCTTGACGTCACGTTCACGAGACGACAGAATCGCGGTTAGGCGAACGTTCGCCTAGCCCACAACGCCGCGGGCCCTTCGAGTCGCGGTGCTGGCCGAGGGAGGTACCAGTGACGCTGACCGAGCAGTCAACCCGACCATCACGGGTGACGAGCGACCCGAGACCCGAGAGGACCGGCTGGATCGCGCGCAACCGCGAGACCGTCGACGCCTGGCTGTTCCTCCTGCCGTTCCTGCTCATCTACACGGTCCTGCAGATCTATCCCGTGATCCAGGCCGGTCTGATGAGCCTGTTCCGGTGGGACCTGCTAGACCCCTCGCGACGCGAGTACATCGGCGGCGACAACTACGTCGAGATGTTCGGAGCGACCGGGCTCACATGGGACGCCACCAATCTTCTCGGCTGGCGGATCATCGGGCTGCTCTTGCTGGTCGGCATGGCCGTCGCGGTCGCGAGGCGCGCCCTGGACGTGCGTCGGGCGGTCGCCTACGGGGCCGTCGTCGTCCTCGTGTTCGGAGTCCTGTTCGGCCTGCATCCGGGACCCGAGGACTCCTGGTACGACGCGCTCTTCTGGAAGTCCTTCGGGAACACCATCGTCTTCGTCGTGCTCTCCACGCCGGTCATCGTCGGCATCGCCCTGGCCCTCGCCCTCGTCCTCAACGGCAGCGGGCGGTACGTCGGCCTGCTGCGGGCGGCCTTCTTCGCTCCGTACGTGCTCTCGGTCGCCGTACTCACGCTCATCTGGGGCTTCCTGCTGAACCCCGACCTGGGCCTGGTCGCGCGGGCCCTCGAGGCGTTCGGCCTCGAACCCGTCTCCTGGCTGACCGACCCATCCCTCGCCCTGCCGGCGATCGTCGTCGTCACCCTCTGGTGGACCATGGGCTTCAACCTCGTGCTCTTCATCGCCGGGCTCCAGGACATCGAGCCGTCGCTGTACGAAGCTGCCACGCTCGACGGCGCCGGCCCGTGGGGCAGGTTTCGCAACGTCACCGTGCCCGGACTGCGCCGCACCATCGTGCTCGTCTCCGTGCTCCAGGTGATCGCCTCGTTCCAGATCTTCGGACAGGTCTACATCCTCACCCGCGGCGGGCCGGCGAACTCCACGCGCGTGCTCATCCAGAACATCTACGAGTCCGGCTTCCGCGAGTTCCGGCTCGGCTACGCCGCCGCGCAGTCGGTGTTCCTCTTCCTCGTGATGCTCATCGTGTCCGTCGTCCAACTGAAGATCATGAGAGAGGAGGACGAGGCATGAGCACCACCACAGCACCCACGACCCGTTCGGCCTCCACGTCCGACACCGGTTCCCGAGGGGGCATCTCTCCCCGGCGGCTGCGCCAGCTCCTGATGATCGGTGCCCTGGGCTTCGCAGGCCTGGTCTGGCTCACCCCGCTCCTGTGGATGCTGTCGTTGTCGGTCTCCTCCAACGAGGCGCTGACGACGAACACGACCAGCCTGGTCCCTCTCGATCCGACGCTGTCGAACTACGGTGACGTGCTCGACGTCGGCCTGACGCCGCGCTGGCTGCTCAACTCACTCATCGTGACCGGGGTCACGACCATCGCCACGCTGGCCCTGTCAGCGAGCGCCGGCTACGCCTTCGCGCGCCTGCAGTTCCGCGGTAAATGGTTCCTGTTCCCGTTCGTGCTCGCCGGGCTCATGGTCCCCAAGGAGGCCATGTTCATCCCGCAGTTCCTCATGTTCAGCGAGGTGGACCTGCACAACACCTACAGCGCGCTGGCGCTTCCGCGGATCGCTGCACCGCTCGGGGTTTTCATCATGACCCAGTTCTTCCGGGCCCTACCCCGAGACATAGAGGAAGCCGCATCGGTGGATGGTGCCAGCCGCTGGGTCATCTTCTCGCGCGTCCTGTTGCCCCTGTCGGTGCCGGCGCTGACGGCTCTCGGCATCTTCACCTTCATCCTCACGTGGAACGACTACCTCTGGCCGCTGGTCTCCGCCACGAAGCCGGAGATGTTCACCATCACGACGGGGCTGGCCTCCCTCCAGGGCAACTTCGCCCAGGCGACCGAACTCGGCTCGCTCATGGCCCGCGGAGTCGTGGCGGCGGCACCGCTGCTCATCCTGTTCGTCATCTTCCAGAAGCACCTGATCCGAGGCATCTCCGTGGGGAGTGGTGGCAAGTGAACCGTCCGACGAACCGATCACTGGTCAGGGCGTCCGCCCGCAAGGCGCTCATCGCGGGCCTGTTGTCCACGATGACCCTCACCTCGGCCTGCGGCATGGTCGTCCGCCGTGACGCTCCCGATCCGGCGGCAGAGGAGGTCAAGCTGTCCCAGGACGCGGTCGACCCGCTGGCCATCGAGATGGCGAGGTTCTTCGGGGACTGCGAGGACAGCACCCTCGGGGTCACGGACGTCTCGCAGGCGACCAGCGAGTGCGAGGTCATCCAGATCCTCACCAACGAGTACAACGCCGACAACCCGACCGGCATCAGCATCGAGCGGCTCGGAGGCGCGCAGTACGCCTCCTACTACGACACGCTGAACGCCACGTACGCCGGCGGATCCCCACCCGACGTCGCCGTGATGCACGCGGCCAACCTGCCCGACTACGCCGGCCGGGACCTGCTCGTGCCCCTGGACGACGTCCTCGCCGACGCGGGGGTGGACCCGTCGCAGTGGACCGAGCCCGCCCGTCAGGCCGTCACATTCGATGGCAAGATCTACGGGGTTCCGTTCGACGTCCACACGAACCTGTGGCACGTGAACCGCGACCTCTTCGCCGAAGCGGGCTTGGTCGATGCCGATGGTGAGCCCGTGCTGCCGACGAGCCCGGAGGAGTTCTTCGCGCAGGCAGAGCAGCTCCAGGAGCGTACCGGTGCGCAATACTTCGCGATCGACGCGAACCAGTTCGCCTTGAGCGTCATGATGTTCCTGACCCTGCTCTACCAGCAAGGCGGCACGATCACCGACGCGGCGGGTACCTCCGCCACGCTCGACTCCCCCGAGGCACTGGAGGCACTCCGCTTCATGAACGAGATGTTCGACCGCGGCTACGCGAGCGCCACCCAGGACTACACGGCCGCCCAGACGGCCTTCCTCAATGGTGACGCGGCCGTCCTCCACAACGGCACGTGGGTCGTCAACCAGTACGACGCCGAGGCCGACTTCGACTACGAGGTGGTTCCGTTCCCCACGCTCTACGACCGGCCGGCCGCCTGGGCCAACTCCCACGTATGGGTCATCCCGGTGCAGGACACCGGCGAGCGGTACGCCGAGGCCATGGACTTCGTCTCCTTCCTCAGCGAGAACGACGCCGCCTGGGCCATCGGCACCGGGCACCTGCCGGCGGTCGCCCCCGTCCTGGACAGCACGGCGTTCGAGGATGCCCCCCAGCGGAAGAGCTTCGCGGAGGGTGCGGTCGACCAGGCCCAGCTCCTGCCGCAGGTCGGCAACTGGCAGCCCATCGAGGACGTGCTCAAGGCGCAGGTCGAGTCGACGTGGCTCACGGGTGTTCCACCTCAGGAAGCCCTGGACCGTGCCCAGCGACTGGTCGGCCAGCGGCTCGCCACGGCCGGACTGGCGGGCTCGGACAGCGCCGCCAGCGGCGGATGACCGAGAGCGCCGAGCCCGGGGCAGGGCGCAGACCGTCCATCAAGGACGTGGCTGAGCGGGCCGGCGTGAGCTTCCAGACCGCGAGCAAGGTGCTCCGAGGCGGCGGGACGGTGGCGAAGGCGACCCGGGAGCGCATCCACTCCATCGCCGAGGACCTGGGCTACGTCCCCAACGACGTGGCGCGCAGCCTGGTCACCCGGCGCACCCGGACGATCGGGGTCGCGGTGGGTGACCTCAGCGACCACATCGTCGCGCAGTTCGTGGCTGGCGCCGAGCACGAGGCCCGGGAGCAGCAGCACTCTGTCCTCATCGTCAGCGTCGACACCGGCGCTGACGGCGGCGAGAGGTCCCTGCGTACGCTGCTCGAGCGCCGGGTCGACGGCATCTTCGTGGCGGCCCCCCGCCTCGAGGTCGATGCCCGCCTCGGAGCGCTCCTGCGAGGACCGGTCCCAGTGGTCAGCATCCACGGGGTGGCCGGTGGGGGTGTCCGCCTCGTGGGATCGGACCAGCAGGAGACGGCCCGGCTCGCGACCGCACACCTGATCGAGCTCGGACACACCCGCATCGGCATGGTCACCGGGCACACGACGCGGCGCGTGACCCACAGCCGCACGCGGGGCTACGAGGCCGCGCTGGTGGCCGCCGGGTTGGAGCCGGTCGACACCATGATCGCCGCGGGGGACTGGCAGCCCGGCGGCGGCTACGCGGCGACGGCGACCCTCCTCGACAGGCGGCCGGACATCACGGCGCTCTACGTCCAGAACGACCTGATGGCGGTAGGGGCCCTGCACGCCGCGAGCGACCGCGGACTCCGGGTCCCCTCAGACCTGGCCGTCATCGGGTGCGACGACATCCCTACCGCCGCGCACACGGTGCCGACCCTCAGCACGGTGCGCATGCCGTTCGCCGAGACCGGGGCCCGCGCCGTCCGGATGCTCATCGAGGGAACTGGTGGCGCGGGGGCGGACGGCCGGCACCATCGTGTCCTCCTGCCCGTGCGCCTCGTCTGCCGGCAGTCCTGCGGGTGCAACGGCTCCACGGAGGCATCGGTGAGGACCCCTGCGGGCGCGGAGGAGGGCCGCCGATGACCGAGTCCCCGGACCTGCCCCGACCCGAGTACCCCCGACCGCAATGGCGTCGGGACCGGTGGCGCTCGCTGAACGGCCGGTGGTGCTTCGCGTTCGACGACCAGGACATCGGTCTCGCGTCACGGTGGCACGAGCTCGGCGTCGAAGACCTGGATCTCGACGGCTGCCCGCTCCACGACCACGTGGTCGTACCGTTCGCTCCACACACCGAGGCGTCCGGCGTGGCCGACCGCACGCTGCACCATGTTCTCTGGTATGCGCGCAGCTTCGACGCCGACGGCCTCGCCGCGGCGGACGAGCGACTGCTGCTCCACATCGGTGCTGCGGACCACGACACCACGGTGTGGGTGAACGGCCAGCACGTCGCGTCGCACCGCGGTGGTTACACCCCGATCTCGGCAGACGTCACGGATGCAGTGAGGAGCGGCGACAACGTCGTGACGGTCCGCGTCGCCGATGACCACGAGGACCTTGGCCAGCCACGCGGCAAGCAGTACTGGCTCGAACGGTCCGAGTACGTCTTCTATCGCGGCACGACGGGGATCTGGCAGTCGGTCTGGGTGGAGCCCGTGGCCCGGGCGGCGGTTCGTGAGGCTCACGTGGTCCCGGTGCTCCACGACGCCTCGGTCGACGTCACCGTGGACGTCACCCGGGCCGCGGTGGGCTCCACCCTCCGGGTCACGATCTCCCGGGGTGACGGTCCACTGGTGCTGGACACGATCCTGCTCACCGACACCTCGGTGAGTCGTCGGTGGAGGCTCAACGAGCACCTCTCGGCCCGGGACGCCAAGATCCTGGAATTCCAGGGCGTGGCGACCTGGCACCCCGGCAAGCCGCGCCTGTACGACCTCACCCTGGAGGTGCTGGACGACGACGGCGCCGTGCTCGACCGGGTGCACTCGTACTTCGGGATGCGGTCGGTGTCAGCGCACGACGGTCAGGTGCTGCTCAACGGGCGACCCATCTTCCAGCGCCTCGTGCTGGACCAGGGGTTCTTTCCTGAGTCCGGGTACACCGCCCCGAGCGACGAGGCGATCCGTGCCGACATCGAGCTCGCCCAGAAGCTGGGTTTCAACGGCGCCCGCAAGCACCAGAAGATCGAGGATCCCCGATACCTGTACTGGGCCGACCGTCTCGGGTTCCTCGTCTGGGAGGAGATGCCGAGCGCCTTCCGGTACAGCTCGGACTCCGTCCGTCAGGTGACGGCTCAGTGGCAGGAGGCCGTGGTCCGCGACCGGAACCACCCGTGCATCGTCGTCTGGGTGCCGATGAACGAGAGCTGGGGGGTGCCGTCTGTGGCCCTCGGCTCCGACGCGCGCCAGCCCGAGCACCTGCTGGCGATGTACCACCTCACGAAGGCCCTGGACCCGACCCGGCTCGTGGTGTCGAACGACGGGTGGGAGCACGCCCTCACCGACCTGTGCACCATCCACGACTACAGCGATCCAGACACCATCCGGGCCCGGCTCGAGAGCCGCGAGGCCGCCGTGGCCTCTCGGCCACTGCACCACCCGATCTACCTCGAGGGTCACGGGGACTGCGGGGAACCGATCATCGTGAGCGAGTTCGGCGGGGTGGCCATCGACGAGCGCGGGACCTGGGGCTTCCACACCGTGCCCGACGGTGCTGCCCTCGTGGAGGCCTACCGGGACTTCGTCTCCGCCGTTGTGTCGAGTCCCGTGGTCGCTGGGTTCTGCTGGACCCAGCTGACCGACGTCGAGCAGGAGGCCAACGGACTCCTGGATGCCCATCGTCGTCCCAAGGCCGATTCCGACGAGGTGCGCGGCGCGACCCAGCAGCCCGCGCGTCGGGAGATCCGCACCTCGATCCCGCTCCCTGAAGACCTTCAGCCCCCGCCCGACGCCTGACACCGGCACCGCTACGGGTACCAGGGCTCACCGCCGCGGTCGGCGGGTCCTGGCGCGACTCCTACCGCACCAGGCTGTCGACGAGGCGGTCGACCTCGGCGGACGGGTCCGCAGCCGTACCGCCGTGCACGGGTCCCGGCTGGAGCACCGTGGACCTCGGCGCACAGATCCACCCGAACCGCTTGCCCGCCGTCGACAGCGAGGCCTGGACCTCGGCTGGAGGACGCTCGCACAGGGTGCCGAGCGTCTCGAGGGCGGCCCTGAGGGCGTCAATGTCGGCGCCGGGGTACAGGGCAAGAATCCGAGCCTCGTCCAGGTGGAAGGCGCACCTCAGCACGCCGGCCGACTGGGAGTGGAGCACCACGGCGACGTTGAGGCACTCGCCGCGGTCGACGCGGGGCACGAATCGCAGCACGACGTACTGGTAGGGATGAGTCACGGAGTGCCCTCCGTCCAGGCCGTGGCGTTGTCGAGACGCTGGGTCAGGTGGTCCACGTACGCCGCGCGCAGCTCCGGTTCGTCCTGCAGGCTCGAGGTCGGCTCGAGCCATTCCGCGGGTACCAGGTCGACGACGCTCTCGAAGAGGCCTGGGGAGAGGGACTCGGCCATCCGCTCATGCGTCTCGAGCAGGGGGGTGGCGACCGATGCCAGGACGTGCCCACTGCCGTCGAAGGGCTGCTCGGCGAACCGCCGCGCGTCCGGAGGCCGGCTGGGCCACGAATGGTGGAACCACAGCGAGGCGCCGTGGTCGATGGCCCAGGTCCGCCCGTGCCACACCAGGAGGTTCGGGTTCGCCCAGGTGCGGTCGACGTTCGCCGTGAAGGCGTCGAGCCAGAGGATGGCACCGGCATCCTCTGGTGACGGCGGACGAGACCCGTCGTAGCCGAACGACCCCGGAAGGAAGTCGATACCCAGGTTGTGGCCGGGGCTCGCCGTCAGCAGGTCCTGCACCTCCTCGTCCGCCTCGTAGCGGGCGATCGCGGTCGGCATGTCCACGACCGCCAGCCTCGGCGTCGGGATGTCGAGCCGGCGCGCGATCTCACCGACGATCACCTCCGCCACCAGGACCTTGAGTCCCTGGCCGGCACCGGAGAACTTGACGACGTACGTGCCCAGGTCGTCGGCCTCCACGAGGCCAGGTAGGGACCCCCCTTCGCGCAGTGGCGTGAGGAAGCGGGTCGCGGTCACCATCTCGAGCACGTCGTCAGGCTACGCGAGGCCACTAGGGTGGCGGGGGTGAGCAGCGAGCAACGTCGTCTGGCAGACCGCTACGTCCTCGATGCCCCCATCGGGCGCGGGGGCATGGGCCAGGTCTGGCGGGGCACGGATCTCGTCCTCGGACGAGAGGTGGCCATCAAGACCATCGACCTCAAGGGCGTCCCGGACGAGAACGCCGCGGTGCGCTTCGAGCGCGAGGCCCGGGTCACGGCGGGGATGAGCCACCCCGGAGTCGTCACGGTCCACGACAGCGGTGTGGAGGACGACACGGCCTTCCTCGTCATGGAGCTCCTCCCGGGGCCGAGCCTGGCCGAGCGGGTCGCCGACGGCGACGTGACCGTTGAGGAGGTCGTCGACGTCGGTCGTCAGGTCGCCTCGGCGCTCGAGGCGGCCCATGCCCGCGGCCTGGTGCACCGTGACATCAAACCGGCGAACATCATGTACGCCGCAGACGGTCGGGTGCGGGTGCTGGACTTCGGCATCACCCAGCTAGCGGACACGACAGGCGCCCACGCCCTGACGGCCACGCACACGGTCATGGGGACGGCCGAGTACCTCGCCCCCGAACAGGCTCTGGGCGGACGCGTCGACGGTCGAGCGGACCTCTACGCCCTCGGCTGCGTGCTGTACGCCCTGCTCGTCGGGCAGCCCCCGTTCCGGGGAGCGACCCCGGTCGCCACGATGATGATGCACGCGAACGACCCCGTGCCCGACCTACGCGAGGCCCGGCCCGACACGCCGAGCTGGCTCGTCGGCCTCATCGACGGGCTGCTGGCGAAGAGTCCCGAGGATCGACCGGCGGGGGCCGGCGCCGTCGTGAGCTCGCTGGCGACCCATGAGGCTCCGCTCGTGGCACCCACGGCCCGGATGGAGCCGCTGCCGCCGCCTGCCCCAGTCCCGGTCCCGGTCACGCCGCCCCCTGCTCCCCAGCCGGAGGCGCGTGGAACGTCGTGGCCCTTGGTGGTCCTCGCCATCGTCGCCGTCGTCGCCCTGGCCCTGCTCGGGTGGAACCTCTTCGCGCAGAACGCCGCAGACCCTGAGAGCTCGCCAACTCCGTCCGTCTCCGACGTTGTGACGACGGAGGCTCCGCCCACGACGGAGGCGCCACCCACGACGGCGGCACCGACGCCGACGCCGACGCCCAGCCCGTCGCCGACCGTGGACCCGGGCCAGGACGTCACCGACGCCGTCACCGCCCTGTCGGACTCCGTCGCGACCTTGCAGGAGGCCGGAACCCTGGCCCCCGCCGCCGCGAGCTCCCTGGACAACGGCCTGCGACAGATCACCAGGGCAGTGGATGACGCCGATGCCGACGCGGTGCGATCCGAGACGACCGCGTTCGTCGACACCTACGACCAGGGGGTGCAGGACGGCGACATCTCCCCGGAGGCGTCAGCAGAGCTCGACCCCCTGGTCGCCGACCTCACCGACGCCGTCGACGCCTGGGACGGCTGAGACCGGGCTGACCGGATGACGAAGGCCCCGCAACCATGTCGGTTCGGGGCCTTCTCCGTGGTGTCCGAGGGGGGACTTGAACCCCCATGCCCGATAAAGGGCACTAGCACCTCAAGCTAGCGCGTCTGCCAATTCCGCCACCCGGACGAGTGCTGCGGGTCGACCCAGAGGAGGGCCGTCCTGCGACCCGGAACGATACACGGTTCCTGACCCGGAACCGAAATCCCGCACGACGCGCCCTCGCGCCTGACACTGGGTGGTCCGTCGACCCGTCGGCCTAGAGTGGCTGACCATGAGCGAGGCCACCATGAGCGCGGAGGACGAGGTCGTCGGGATCTGCCAGGAGCTGATCCGGATCGACACCACCAACTACGGCGACGGCACCGGCCCCGGGGAGGCTGAGGCGGCGGCCTACGTCGTCGACCGGCTAAGGGAGGTGGGCTTGGAACCGCAGGTCTTCGAGAGCGACCCCGGGCGGGTGAGCGTGGCCGTGCGGATCCCCGGCACCGACCGCCGGCGCGGGGCACTGTGCATCCACGGGCACCTCGACGTCGTCCCCGCGAACGCCGATGACTGGCAGGTCGACCCCTTCGGTGGCGTCGAGCGGGACGGGTGCCTATGGGGCCGGGGTGCGGTCGACATGAAGGACATGGACGCGATGATCCTGGCGTGCGTGCGCGACATCGCCCGCACCAGGTCGATGCCCCCGCGCGACCTCGTCGTCGTGTTCTTCGCCGACGAGGAGGCGGGAGGCACAAAGGGATCGCACTTCCTCGTCGCCGAGCACCCCGAGGTGTTCGACGGCGTCACCGAGGCGATCAGCGAGGTGGGCGGCTACAGCGTCACGTTCACCGACCGCGACGGGCAGGAGCGGCGCACCTACCTGCTCCAGACCGCCGAGAAGGGCATCGCCTGGCTGCGGATGACCGCCCACGGACGGGCGGGTCACGGCTCGGTGCCCAACGACGAGAACGCCATCGTCCGGCTTGCCGAGGCCATCTCACGGATCGCCGCGCACCCGTGGCCCCGTGAGTACATCCCCTCGGTGCGAACCCTCCTCGACGGCCTCGCCGAGCTCACCGGCACCGCCTGGACCGACGAGGACCTCGACGAGCTGCTCGACCACCTCGGCGGTGCGCAGGGCTTCGTGCGCGGCACCCTCCAGGACACGAGCAACGTGACGATGCTCGACGCCGGCTACAAGCACAACGTCATCCCGCAGCACGCCTCGGCCAACGTCGACTGTCGTTTCCTCCCGGGACACGAGGACGACCTGATCGCCACCATCCGCGAGCTCGCGGGTGCTCACGTCGAGGTGGAGGTGCTGCACCGGGACATCGCCCTCGACAGCCCCTTCGAGGGCGACCTCGTCGACGCGATGGTCGCGGCGCTGCGCGCCGAGGACGAGGATGCCGAGGTGCTGCCCTACTGCCTCTCGGGGGGCACCGACAACAAGGCGCTGTCGCTGCTCGGCATCACCGGCTACGGCTTCGCCCCGCTCCGGCTTCCCGCCGACCTCGACTTCGCCCCGATGTTCCACGGCATCGACGAACGGGTGCCGACCGAGTCACTCCGCTTCGGGACCCGCGTCCTGCGACGCCTCATCGACACCTGCTGACCAGCCCCTCGGGGACGCCGCGGGCCCGGACGTCGTCAGACCGCGCGGCTGAGGCTCCGCCGCGGCCTGATGATGCGGCGGCGGAGCCAGGTGCGGGTGCGCCCGCCGACGTAGGTGCGGGTGCGCTCCAGCTCCCAACGACCGTACTCCGCGTGCTCGGTGAGGGCCCGACGGATCGTGGTCCGGTCGGTGTCGCGTCCGAAGGACAGAACCAGGTACTCGTACTCCACCACGACCACATTCTGCGACAGGACCGGTACGGTCTCCATCATGAGCGCCGACCCGCGTGCCGCCCTGTCCCAGCTCTTCACCGCGTTCGAGCGCCACCTCGAGGCCAGCAGCAGCAGGCACGGTGACGACGACCCGACGGTCATCGCGACCTATGAGGACCTCGCAGACGCCTTCGAGGCCTACGACGGCGCCCTCTACGACGCCTACGGGGAGATGACCCCGCTCGACATCTACACCGGCGACGAGGCCTCCGGCGACGACGACGACGGGATGGGTGACCACGACGACGAGGACGGCGACGACGCACGGCTCTACTCGGGCTTCGATGACGACCTCGACTTCGACGACGACTCGGATGACGACGACTCGGATGACGCCGGCGCCGATGCCGCCGAAGGAGCCGACGGGCGCTGAGCAGTCCTCAGCCGTGCTCGGTGGACACCTCGTCGAGCGCGGCGACGATCTGCTCCGGCAGCTCCAGGTCCTCCGACGCCACCAGGGTCGCGAGCTGCTGGGGCGTGCGGGGACCGATGATCGGTGCCGCAACGCCGGGGCGGTCCCGGACCCAGGCCAGGGCCACGACGGCGGGTGCGACCCCCAAGCCCGTCGCCGCCGTGCGCACCGCCTCCACGACGCCTCGAGTGTGGTCTCCCACGTGTCGCCCGGCGAAGCCGGCGAACTCCTCGGAGGCAAGCCGTGAGTCCGCGGCCACCGTCGTCCGGTAGCGCCCGGCGAGGACCCCACGGCCCAGCGGGGACCACGGCAGCAGCCCGAATCCCAGCGCGGCCGCGGCGGCGGTGAGCTCGTGCTCGGGCGCGCGCGCGACGAGGCTGAGCTCCACCGAGTTCGCGACCATCGGCACACCCGCAGACGCCAGCAGGGACATGGTGCGGGCCGCCTGCCACCCCACGTGGTTCGACACCCCGACGTAGCGGGCCCGGCCGGTCTGCACCGCCCAGACGAGCGCACTGACGGTCTCCTCGATGGGGGTGTGCTCGTCCCACGTGTGGGCCAGCCAGACATCCACGTGGTCGGTGCGCAGCCGGCGCAGCGACAGGTCGAGCTGAGCCATCATCGCCCGCCGCGAGCAGTCGACGACGCGTGAACCCGTGGCCCGGCTGATCCCCGACTTCGTCATCAGGACCATCTCGTCCCGGTCAGGACCGGCCAGGAGGTCGCCGACCAGCTCCTCCGCCGCACCGCCGGCATACCCGTGGGCGGTGTCGATGAGCGTTCCCCCGGCCTCCCGGAATGCCGTGAGCAGTTCGGCGGCGTCCTCGGGGGAGGTACGGGTGCCCCAGGCCATCGTGCCGAGCGCGAGCCGGGACACGGACAGCCCGGAGGCCCCGAGGCGGCGGGTCTGCATGTCGGGACCCTATCGGCAGCCGGGTGGATAGGTTGGGCGACATGCGACTCGCGATCAGCTGCGGCTATGCCGGTATGGGCCTGGGGACGAGCACCGTGGACCTCGTCCGCGAGGGGGAGGGGCTCGGCTACTCCGTGGCCTGGGTCGCCGAGGCCTACGGCTCGGACGCGCCGACGGTGCTGGCCTGGTTGGGTGCGAGCACCAGCAGGATCGGCCTCGGGGCGGGCATCATGCAGATCCCCGCGCGAACACCGGCGATGACGGCGATGACGGCGGCGACCCTGGACTCCCTCTCGGGCGGGCGCTTCGTCCTCGGGCTCGGCGTCTCGGGCCCGCAGGTGAGCGAGGGGTGGCACGGGGTGGCCTTCGCGAGCCCGCTGGCCCGCACCCGCGAGTACGTCGAGATCGTGCGGATGGCGTTGCGCCGCGAGCCCGTCCAGCATGACGGGGAGCACTTCACACTGCCCCTGCCGGACGGACCGGGTAAGCCCTTGCGGCTGACCATCCGCCCGCCGCGCCCTGACCTGCCGATCTACCTCGCTGCGGTCGGCCCCCGCAACCTGCGCCTCGCCGGAGAGGTCGCCGACGGGTGGCTCGCGGTCTTCCTCTCGCCCGAGCACAGCGCCGACCAGTTCGAGGCGGTGCGCGCCGGGCGCGCCGCCGTCGGTGCGGGAGACCCGTCCGACCCGATGTCGGGCTTCGACACGGTCGCGACCGTGCCCGTCTGCATCAGTGACGACCTCGAGGCCGCCCGGGCCGCGGTCGCGGGGTACACCGCGCTCTACATCGGGGGGATGGGGAGCCGGAAGCAGAACTTCTACAACGCGCTCGCCCGCAGGATGGGGTTCGACGAGGCGGCCGACGAGATCCAGGAGCTCTACCTCGCGGGCCGCCCCCGGGACGCCGCCGCCGCGGTGCCCTTCGACCTGGTCGACCAGACCGCCCTCATCGGACCGGTCGACCGGATCGCGGAGCGGGTGGGTCGGTATGCCGACGCGGGGGTCACGACGCTGAGCGTCGCGGCGTACGGGTCCACGCCCGAGGAACAGCTCGCCGTGCTGCGCGCCATGGCCGAGGTCGTGCCGCAGGACGCCTAGGCTATGGGCTCGTGCCCGTCGAACTGAGCTACTTCCAGGCCGTCATCCTCGGCATCGTCGAGGGATTCACCGAGTTCCTGCCGGTCTCCTCCACCGGCCACCTGACGATCACCGAGCAGCTCCTCGGCCTGCCCGTGGACGCCCCGGCGGTCACGGCGTACACGGCCATCATCCAGATCGGCGCGATCGTCGCGACGTTCATCTACTTCGCCCACAAGATCGCCGGGCTCTTCATGGCGTGGGTACGGGGGATCCGCGACCCCGCAGCCCGGGCGAACCCCACCTACCGGCTGGCCTGGGTGGTCATCGTGGGGTCCATCCCGGTCGGGATCGTGGGCTTCCTGCTGAGGGACGTCATCTCCGGCCCGCTGCGCAGCCTGTGGGTGGTCGCGGCGGCCCTCATCCTGTGGAGCATCGTCATCTGGGTCGCCGAGCAGCGCCACGACATCCTGGAGGCGGAGGGTGAGCAGCGCGGCGAGGACGCCATCACCATCAAGGACGCCGTCATCATCGGGCTCGTCCAGTGCTTCTCCCTGATCCCGGGGGTGTCCCGATCGGGGGCCACGATCTCCGCGGGCCTCATGCGGGGCATCGACCGCGTCTCCGCCACCGAGCTCTCGTTCTTCATGGCCATCCCCGCCCTCACGGCCGCGGGCATCTTCCAGGCACTGGAGGAGAAGGACAATCTCGCCACCCTGGGCCTCGGGCAGATGGTCGTCGGCATCGCGGTGGCGTTCGTGACCGCCTACGCCTCCATCGCCTGGCTGCTGCGCTTCGTGGCGACGAACTCGCTGCGTCCCTTCATCTGGTACCGCGTCGGACTCGGCATCCTCCTGGCCATTCTCCTGGCGACCGGCGTGCTCAGCGCGACCTGACGCGACCGACCACGAGGACGAGACCCACCTCGGGGACGGGGACGACCGCCGGCCGGCTCAGAGCCACCCGGAGCGCTTGAACGCGCGGAACAGCGCGCCGCAGGTCAGGGCCATGACGGCGAGCACGGCGAAATAGCCGAAGTGCCAGTGCAGCTCGGGCATGTTGTCGAAGTTCATGCCGTAGATCCCCGCGATCATCGTGGGCACCGCGGCAATGGCCACCCACGCCGAGATCTTGCGCATGTCGGAGTTCTGCTGCACGGAGATCTGGGCCAGGTGGGCGCCCAGGATGTCGGTGAGGAGCCGGTCATAGGACTCGATGTGGTCGATGACGGCGTGGAGGTGGTCGGCGACGTCGCGCAGGAGCAGGGTGAGCTCGCCGTCCTCGTCGGAGTCCGCAGCGAGTTCGTGCAGGGTCTCGAGGGCGGAGGAGAGGGGGACCGCCGCGCGCCGGAACTCCAGCACCTCGCGCTTGAGCCGGTAGACCGTTCCGGAGCCCATCGTGGAGCCGGAGAACACGGCTGCCTCGATGTCCTCGATGTCGGCCTCGATCTCGGTGTCGATCACCCGGTAGCCGTCGACCACGGCGTCGAGGATCCCGTGCAGCACCGCCATCGGCCCGAGGGCCAGCCGACTGCTGTGCGCCTCCAGCCCGTGCCGCACCTCCGCCAGCGGACCGGCCTCTCCCCGCCGCACGGTCACGACGAAGTGGTCGCCGATGAAGGCCATCACCTCTCCGGTCTCGATGTCCGAGGTCTCGTCGATGTAGCGCAGGGGCTTGAGGACGACGAAGACGTTCCCCTCGTACACCTCGGCCTTGGGCCGCTGGCGCCCGCGGACGGCGTCCTCCACGGCGAGGGGGTGCAGCCCGAGCTCCTCGTCGACCTCGTCGAACTCCTCCGTCGTGGGGTCCTTGAGGCCGATCCACAGGAAGGACCCGGACGCGCCCCGTCGTCGGAGGGACTCCAGCTCGTCGCTGAGGTCCCCGCAGGGGCGTCGCTCACCGTCGACGTACATGGCCCGGTCCACGATCATCGCGCCATCGTCGCAGGCGCGGTGGCGCGACGGCACCGCGAACACGCCGACCAGTCCGGCATACAGTGTCTGCCCGTGGCCATCGTCCTGCTCCTTCGTCATGCTCACTCGACCGCCAACGCCGACGGGGTCCTCGCGGGGTGGACGGAGGGCGTGGGGCTGACCCGGGAGGGCCGCAGCCAGGCGGAGCGTGTCGCACGCCGCCTGGTCGACGTCTCGATCGCCCACCGGGTGACGAGCCCGCTGCAACGCTGCCTCGAGACGGCGGCCCTCGCCCTCCCGGGAGCTCCGGTCGAGCAGGACCCGAGGCTGGGGGAGTGCCACTACGGCGCCTGGACCGGGCGCCGGCTCTCGGACGCGGCCAAGGACCCGCTGTGGCGAACCGTCCAGGACGACCCGGCAGCCGCCACGTTCCCCCCGGACCCGCGGTATGCCGCGGAGTCGCTCCCCGAGATGGTCGACCGGGTCGTCGGGGGGATCCGCGCGATCGACGCCGCTGTCGAGGCAGAGCACGGACCCCACGCCGTCTGGATCGCGATCAGCCACGGCGACCCGATCAAGTCGGTGGTCGCCGAGGCCGTCGGTGCGGGCTTGGGCGGCCTCCAGCGCGTCCGGGTCGATCCGGGGTCCCTGACCGCCGTCCACGTGACCCAGCGGCGGATGGTCCTCCTCGCGAGCAACACCTCCGACGGGCCGGTCGCCCCGCTGGTGGCCGCGCCCACGCACGCTCCCGCGGGTGAGGGCACCGTCGGCGGCGAGACCGGCTGATTGCCCCTGGGCCCTTGTTGCGAATAATGTGCAACAAGCAACCGGCCCAGCGACAGGAGTGACGATGCACGTCCCCGACGGGTTCCTCGACGCCCAGACCTCCCTCACGACGGCGGTCGTCGCCGGCGGCCTGGTCGTCGCCTCGCTGTCGGGCGCCCGTCGCGAGCTCGACGACCGGACCGCGCCGCTGGCCGGACTCGTCGCCGTCTTCGTCTTCGCGGCGCAGATGCTCAACTTCCCCCTGGGCGCCGGGACGTCCGGTCACCTCATCGGGGCGACCCTCGCCGCCGTCCTGGTGGGGCCCTGGACCGCGACGCTCTGCCTCACCGTCGTGCTCACCGTGCAGGCGCTCCTCTTCGCCGACGGCGGTGTCAGCGCGCTCGGGACCAACGTCCTCCTCATGGGGGTCGTGGCGGTCTGGGTCGGCTGGGCGGCGTTCCGCGCGGTGCTCGCGCTCCTCCCGCGCCGGCTGGCCAGCGTCCCGTTGGCTGCGGCCGTCGGTGCGTTCCTCAGCGTCCCGGCCGCGGCCCTGGCCTTCGTCGCCCTCTACGCGGTCGGCGGGGCGGCACCCATCCCGCTGGACGCGCTGACCACGGCGATGGTGGGGTGGCACGCCTTCATCGGACTGGGTGAGGCGCTCATCACCCTGCTCGCCGTCTCCAGCATCGTGGCGGCGCGCCCGGACCTCGTGGTGGGAGCCCGCGGACGCGTCCCCGAGCTGGAGCTCAAGACACCGGAGGTGGTGGCGTGAGCACCACCGCGCACAGGTCGGGCACCCGGCGCATCCTCGTCGCCGGACTCCTCCTCACCCTGGTGCTGGCCGGCGTCGTCTCGTTCTACGCCTCGGGTCACCCGGACGGCCTCGAGTACGTCGCCGGGACCCTCGGGTTCGAGGACACCGCGACGAGCTCGGCCGCCTCCGGGTCGCCGCTGGCGGGCTACGGCGTGTCGAGCGTCGGGGACGCCCGGCTGTCCGGCGGTCTCGCGGGCGTCATCGGGGTGGGCGTCGTGGCCCTCGTGATGGGCGGTGTGCTCTGGCTGCTCAGGCGGCGACCCACCGACGAGACGCACTGACGTGGGGTCGGGCCACACCGCACACCTGCATGTCGACGGCACCACCGCCATCCATCGCCTCGCCCCACACGTCAAGCTCGTGGGCCTCGTCGCCTTCGTGCTGCTCGTCGTGTCGGTGCCCGCATCTGCCCGCGGCGCGCTCACGATCCTGCTCCTCCTGGCCGTGGGGGTCCTCGTCGCCACGCGCGTGCCGGCCCGGCACGTGTTCCCGAGGCTCGCCGTCGAGCTTCCCTTCGTCGTCTTCGCCGTGGTCCTGCCGTTCGTCGCCGTGGGGCCGCAGACCCAGCTGGGGCCCTTCACCGTGTCGCAGGCAGGCCTCGACGCCGGGATCGCCCTGCTGCTCAAGGGGACCTGCGGTGTCGTCGCCGCCGTCACCTTCGCCGTGACGACCCGCCCGCGCGACCTCGTCAGGGCACTCCAGCACCTCAGGGTGCCCGACCCGCTCGTGGTCATCGCCTCCTTCATGGTGCGCTACGTCGACGTCGTCCTCGACCAGATGCGCAGGATGCGCGTCGCCCGGGAGTCCCGCGGCTTCCGAGCCTCCTCCGTCAGGGCCTGGCCGGCGATCGCCTCGAGCGCAGGAGCCCTCTTCATCCGCAGCTACGAGCGCGGGGAGCGGGTGCACCTCGCGATGGTCAGCCGAGGATGGTCCGGGTCCATGCCAGTCACCTCACCCCTGTCGGCGACGTCGACACAGTGGGCCGTCGCGCTCCTCCCCGCGATCGTCGCGGCCGTCGTCTCGGCCACGGTGAGGTTGTCGTGAGCGTTCCCGTCCTGGACCTCGAGGGCGTCGCCTACGCCTACCCGGGGGGACGCCAGGCCCTCTTCGGGGTCGACCTGCACGTGAACCGGGGCGAGCGGGTCGCGCTGCTGGGGCCCAACGGCGCGGGCAAGACGACCCTCGTGCTGCACCTCAACGGCATCATCACCCCGGGCCGGGGGTCGGTGACCGTCTCCGGCCTCCCGGTCACACACGGCAACCTCCTGGAGGTGCGCCGCCGCGTGGGCATCGTGTTCCAGGACCCCGACGACCAGCTCTTCATGCCGACCGTCCGGGATGACGTCGCCTTCGGCCCGGCGAACCTGGGACTGCGGGGGGAGGAGCTGAAGACCCGGGTGGGCGAGGCGCTCGCGGCCGTGGGTGTCGCCGACCTCGCCGACCGGGCCCCGCACCACCTCTCCTTCGGACAGCGTCGCCGGGTGGCCATCGCCACGGTGCTCGCCATGAACCCCGAGGTGCTGGTGCTCGACGAACCCTCGTCGAACCTCGACCCGGCCTCGCGGCGGGAGCTGGCCGATATCCTTCGGTCGATCGACGTGACCATCCTCATGGTCACGCACGACCTGCCCTATGCCGTCGAGCTGTGCGAACGTGCGGTCGTCCTGTCCGGTGGGACCCTCGTCGCCGACGGACCCACCCGGGAGGTGCTCGCGGACTCCTCGTTCATGGCCAGACACCGCCTCGAACTCCCCGTGGGCTTCTCGATCTAGGGTGGAGCCATGCCATCCACCGAGTTCGACCCGCCCCAGCGCTTCGTCGCCGGCACCGTCGGGCCGCCCGGCGGTCGCACCTTCTTCCTCCAGGCCAGCGGAGACGGGCGCCTCTTCTCCGTGTCCCTCGAGAAGGTCCAGGTAAGCGTCCTCGCCGAGCGGGTCACCGACCTGCTCGACACGCACGCGGAGGGCACGGCCACGGAGCCGGCGGGCCCGGGTGACACCGACCCCCTCGGCACGCCGATCGAGGACGAGTTCCGCGTCGACACGCTCAGCCTGGCGTGGGACCCCACCAGGCGGGTCGTGGTCATCGAGTGCCACGACCAGGACCCCGACGAGGCGGGCGAGGGCACGATCACCACCCTGCGGGTCGTGCTGTCCCCGGAGGCGGCGCGGGCCTTCGCCCGCCGCTGCACCGCACTGGTCTCCGCGGGTCGGCCCAACTGCCCGTTCTGTGGTCAGCCGCTGGACCCCTCCGGCCACATCTGTCCTCGTGCCAACGGCTACCGACGCTGAGCTGCTCGACCGGCTGACCGCCGGTGAGCTCACCCCGGTCGGCAGGATCTCGGGGTCGTCCAACGGAGCGTTGCTGTGCTCCGTCGACGACGACGGCGCCCCTCTTCTGGTCATCCACAAGCCCGAGGTGTCCGAACGCCCGCTGTGGGACTACCCCGACGGCACGCTGGCGGCGCGCGAGCGGGCGGCCTACGTCATCAGCGCAGCGGGCGGGTTCGGGGTGGTGCCGCCGACCGTGCTGCGGGAGGGCCCGCTCGGACGTGGCTCGGTGCAGCTGTGGGTCGGTCCACTCCACGACGCACCGGAGCCACTGGTCGACGTGACCCCGGTCGAGGCGGTGCCCGACGGGTGGGTCGTCGTGCTCGAGGGGCGCACACCCGAGGGCGAGCCCGTGGTCGTCTCCCACAGCCCCGCCCCTGCCCTGCGCACCGTGGCCGTGCTCGATGCGGTGCTGAACAACTCCGATCGCAAGGGCAGCCACGTCATCCGCGACGGGGCCATCGTGCGGGGGTGTGACCACGGGGTGAGCCTGGGAGTCGAGCCCAAGCTGCGCACCGTCCTGTGGGGGTGGGCAGGGGAGGAGCTCGCGGCTGCCGACCTCGCCCGGCTCGAGGTGCTGGGCGACGCGCTGGCCTCGCTCGAGCACGACCTCCGGTCGTTGCTGACCCGCGCAGAGGTGCGCGCCGTGCGCTCTCGGGTCGACGTGCTGCTCGACTCGGGGCGGCACCCCCTGCCGGCCCCGGGCTGGCCCGCCATCCCGTGGCCGGCCCTGTGACCGACTCCCCTTAGGCTGAGCCGGTGAAGACCTGGCCAGCACCTTTCGTCCCAGCCCTTCCCGGCGCCGGTGACCCCCTCAAGCTCTACGACACCAAGAGCCGATCGGTGCGCCAGGTCGACGTCGGACCCGTGGCCCGCCTCTACGTCTGCGGCATCACGCCGTACGACGCGACCCACCTCGGCCACGCAGCGACCTACGTGACGTTCGACCTCGTGGTCCGGGCGTTGCGCGACGCGGGGCACCGTGTCGACTACGTGCAGAACGTCACCGACGTCGACGACCCGCTGCTGGAGCGGGCGGCCCGCGACGGTCGCGACTGGCGCGAGCTCGCCACCGCCGAGATCGACCTGTTCCGAGAGGACATGACGGCGCTGGCGGTCGTGCCTCCCGAAGCACTGGTCGGAGTCGTCGAGTCGATGCCGGAGATCACCCGCGAGGTCCGGACCCTGCTCGGCAGCGGCGTGGCGTACCGGGTCCCGCTGCCCGTCGGGGAGGGCCCGGGGTCCGACATCTACCTCGACCTCGCTCAGGCACCGACCTTCGGCGAGGTCTCCGGGTGGTCCCGGCAGCAGATGGACGAGGTCTTCGCCGACCGTGGCGGCGACCCCGACCGCGAGGGAAAGCGAGGCCCCCTCGATCCGCTCCTGTGGCGTGGGGCTCGCGACGGCGAGCCGTGCTGGCACGACGACGTGCTCGGTGCCGGCCGGCCTGGCTGGCACATCGAGTGCACCGCCATCTCCCTGGAGCACCTGGGACACCCGGTCGACATCCAGGGCGGCGGGACCGACCTGGTCTTCCCGCACCACGAGATGACCGCCACCCAGGCACTCGCGCTGACCGGGGACGACGAGTTCGCCGGGCACTTCGTGCACCAGGCGATGGTCGGCTACGAGGGCGCCAAGATGAGCAAGTCCCGGGGAAACCTCGTGCTCGTCTCCCGGATGCGGGCCGACGGTGTGGACCCCATGGCGATCCGCCTCGTGCTGCTCGACCGCCACTACCGCACGGACTGGGACTACACTCCCGACCTGCTCGAGCACGCGATCACGAGGTTGCACCGCTGGCGGGAGGCGCTGTCGGTCAACCTGGGGGCAGAGTCCGAGGGCACCGTCTCGGCGGTCCGTGCGGCGATCGCCGACGACCTCGACACCCCGTCGGCGCTCGCAGCCGTCGATGCCTGGGCCGAGCGGACGCTGGGCGGGGAGTGGACCACGCGCGCAGCACCGGGTCCCCTCGCTCGCACCCTCGACGCGCTGCTCGGCATCCGCATCTGAGCGTCGGCCGCGGTTGAGCGGCGCCCGACCGAGGGGCACCCCGCGGGAGCCGACGGCAGGTGCGTCCGGGCGCACGGGATCAGCCGGCTGGCCCCGGCTGCCCGGTCTCGTCGGACCCCCGGCGGCGCAGGTAGCGCTCGAACTCCTTCGCGATCGCGTCGCCGCTGGCCTCCGGCAGGTCCGCGGTGTCCTGGGCCTCCTCGAGGCTCTCGACGTACTCGGCAACCTCCTCGTCGGACGACGCGAGCTCGTCGATGCCGCGCTCCCACGCCCGTGAGTCCTCGTCGAGATCACGGTGCTCGATGGGCCCGTCGAGGAGCTCCTCGAGCCGGCTCACCAGCGCCAGGGTGGCCTTGGGGGAGGGACTGTGCCCGGCATAGTGCGGAACGGCCGCCCAGCACGAGACCGACGGCACCCCGACCTGGGTGGCGGCATCCGCGAGCACACCCACGATGCCGGTGGGCCCCTCGTAGCTGCTCAGCTCCAGGTCGTGGCGGTGCCGGGTGTCCTCGCTGTCGGAGGTGGCGCTCACCGGGATCGGTCGTGAGTGCGCCACGTCGGCCATGAGGGCCCCGAGCGTGACGACCATGGAGACGTCCGCGGCCTGGGCGAGCTCCATCAGCTCGATGGCGAAGGCGCGCCACCTGAAGGAGGGCTCCACGCCCTGGACGAGCACGACGTCGCGACCGAGCGGGGTGTCGGTGGCGACGAGGACACGCGTGGTGCGCCAACTGATCCGGCGGCGGCCGTTCTCCGCCACCACCCGCGGCCGGTTCACCTGGAAGTCGTAGTAGTCCTCGGGGTCGAGGGCGGCGACGACCTCGGCGTCCCAGATGTCCGCGAGGTGCTCGACCACGGCGCTCGCCGCCTCACCGGCGTCGTTCCACCCCTCGAAGGCCGCGATCATCAGCGCGTCCTTCAGCTCAGGCAGGTCCTCAAGCTCGATCACCGCGTCCTCCTGTCGTCAGGACTCCACCCTACGGCTCCCTAGACTCCATGCTCATGAGCCTGCCCGCAGCGGTCCTCTGGGACATGGACGGCACGATCGTCGACACCGAGCCCTACTGGATCGCGGCCGAGCACGCCATCGTCGAGGAGCACGGCGGCACGTGGAACGACACCTTCGCCCACCAGCTCGTCGGCAATGACCTCCTCGTCTCTGCGGCGTTCATCCGCGACAACTCACCGATCACCTGGGACCCTCCACGCATCGTCGAGGAGCTGCTCGCCCGGGTCGTCGACCAGGTGAGGCAACACGTTCCCTGGCGGCCCGGAGCCCTCGAGCTGCTCGAGGGGCTACGGGACGCGGGGGTGCCCAGCGCGCTGGTGACGATGTCCTGGCGCTCCCTCGCCGATGCGGTGCTGGAGGCGCTGCCCGCCGACACCTTCAAGGCCGTGGTGACCGGGGACGAGGTCGAGCACGGGAAGCCACACCCTGAGCCCTACCTCGCCGCGGCCCGAGCACTCGGGGTGGACGCGGCGCAGTGCGTCGCCATCGAGGACTCCCCGACCGGCGTTCGATCGGCCGTCGCGGCCGGGGTGCCGACGGTCGCGGTTCCCCACGTCGTCGCGGTGCCCAGGACCGCCGGTGCCGTCCACCTCGCGAGCCTGAGCGGGGTCACCCCGGAGGGGCTCGGTGCTCTCGGGGCCGAGGCCGCGGCGGGCGCCTCAGTCGTCGGCGGGGACGGCCTCGCCTGAGCGCGCTGGGTCGAGGGCAGCCTCGCCGGCACCCTCGGGCAGAGGGGGAGGGGTTCCACCCCAGGCGGGGCACAGGTCCCGGAAGTCGCACCAGTCGCAGAGCCGCGACGTGCGGGGACGCCAGTCCCCGCTCTGGGCCGCGCGCACCACGGCATCCCAGATGGCGCGCACGTTGCGCTCGACGGCCAGCAGGTCACGCTCGTCGGGGGTGTAGCGCACCACCTCGCCGTTGCCGAGGTAGACGAGCTGGAGCTGCCGGGGGACCGCCCCCCGCATCCGCCACAGGACGAGAGCGTAGAACTTCATCTGGAACAGGGCCTTGGCCTCGAAGAGCTCGCTGGGGGAGCGCCCGGTCTTGTAGTCGACGACGCGCATCGCACCGTCGGGGGCGACATCGAGTCGGTCGACGTAGCCCCGCAGGGTCAGCCCGTCGACCTCCGTCTCGACGTAGAGCTCACGGGCCTCGGGCTCGAGCCGCGTCGGGTCCTCGAGGTCGAACCACTGCTCGACCAGGGGCCGTGCGGCGGCGAACCACGACTCCTCGGTGAGGGTCTCGTCGTCCTCGATCATTCCGGCCAGCTCGGGACGCTCCTTCACCAGCGCACTCCACCGGGGTTCGAGGAGGGCGAGCGCCGCCTCCGGCGTGCGCTCGGCAGCCGGCAGGTCGAAGAGGTGCTCGAGCACCGCGTGGACGAGGGTGCCGCGCGCCGCCGCGGGTGAGGGTGGGCCCTCGAGCTTGTCGATCGTGCGGAACCGGAAGAGCAACGGACACTGCTTGAAGTCCGCGGCGCGGCTCGGGGAGAGGGCGGGGGTCATGGTGGTCACGGTATGCCGGGCCGCCGACACGCCAGCGATGCCACCCCGCCTCGGTGACTCTCGTCTCCGCTGCGGGGTCGACGGCGTGGGCGGTGCGACGATGGCCTCGTGAGGTGGTTACGCGAGCGGACCGCTCTGCTGCTTTTCCTGTCCTCGCTCGGCCTCCTTCTCGCCGGGGGAGCCGGGTGGTTGCTCGGCGCCGACGGGGTGGCCGACACGCTCTGGTTCGCGGGCACGGCCCTCGGCCTCGTCGCCTCGCTCACGTGGACGGTGGCCGCCCTGCGCCGCCGACAGGCCTCCGTCGACGTGATCGCCGTCCTGGCCCTGGCGGGCGCACTGGCGGTGGGGGAGCCCTTCGCCGGCGCCATGATCACCGTGATGCTCGCCACGGGCCAGCTGCTCGAGGCCCGGGCCGCAGCCCGTGCTCGCCGGGACCTCGGGCTCCTTGCCGCCCGTGCTCCGCGCACCGCGCACCGCCGACTCGCCGAGACAATCGAGGACGTGTCCGTCGACGACGTCGTGCGTGGCGACCGCCTCCTCGTCGGCGCCGGCGAGATCGTGCCGGTCGACGGTCGGCTGGTCGGGTCGGGACTGTTCGACGAGGCGGCCCTCACGGGCGAGAGCCTGCCCGTCGAGCGGGCACCGGGAGACGAGGTCCGCAGCGGTGTCGTCAATGCCGGCGACCCGGTCGACCTCCTCGCCACCTCGGTCGCCGCGGAGTCGACGTATGCCGGCGTCGTCCGGCTGGTTGAGCAGGCCCAGGCCTCCTCCGCCCCGTTCGTCCGCACCGCCGACCGGTTCGCGGTGCTGTTCGTTCCCCTCACGCTCGCCCTGGCGGCAGGGGCGTGGGCGCTGGCGGGTGACCCGGTGCGCGCCGTCGCGGTCCTCGTCGTCGCGACTCCGTGCCCGCTCCTGCTCGCCGCCCCCATCGCCATCATGTCCGGTCTGTCCCGCGCCGCCGGTCGGGGCGTCGTCGTCAAGGGTGGGGGTGCCCTCGAACGGCTCGCCGGGGGACGGGTCGTGCTCTTCGACAAGACGGGCACCCTGACCCAGGGGCGGCCCACGGTGACGAGCGTGGTGACCTCCGGCCCGGACGTCGACGCAGACGCCGTGCTTCGGCTCTCGGCGTCGCTCGACCAGGTGTCGCCCCACGTGCTGGCGAGCTCCATCGTCGCGGCGGCCCACCGTCGCGGTCTGCCCCTCGTCATGCCCACCGACGTGAGGGAGGAGCACGGGCACGGCATCCGTGGCCTGGTCGACGGGCACGAGGTCCGGCTCGGCAAGGCCGCCTGGATCGTCGGGGACGTGACCCCGCCCTGGGTCCGGCAGGTGAACCGGCGTGCCGACCTCGACGGGTCGATGACCGTGTTCGCCGCGATCGACGGCACCGCCTCGGGGGCGATGCTCCTCGAGGACCCCATCCGTCCCGACGCGCCGCGCATGGTGCGTGCGCTGCGCACCGCAGGGCTCGAGCGCGTGGTCCTCGTCACCGGCGACCGCGCCGACATCGCCGGCACGGTCGGCCGGGTGGTCGGCGTCGACGCCGTCCTGGCGGACTGCACCCCGGCCGACAAGCTCGCGGTGATCGAGGAGGAGTCGGTCCGGGCCGGAACGATCATGGTCGGCGACGGCGTCAACGACGCCCCCGCGCTGGCCGCTGCCGGCGTCGGTGTCGCCCTCGCCGCACGGGGCGCGACGGCGTCCTCCGAGGCCGCCGACGTCGTGCTCACGGTCGACCGGGTCGATGCCCTTGCCGACGCGGTCCTCATCGCCCGCCGCTCGAAGGCCATCGCCCTCCAGGCCGTGGTCGTGGGGATGGGGCTCTCGGGTGTCGCGATGGTCGCGGCCGCGGCAGGCCTGCTGCCCCCCGCAGCGGGCGCGGTGCTCCAGGAGGGCATCGACGTGTTGGCCATCGCCCTGGCGTTGCGCGCCGTCCTCCCGGGGCGCGTGCACAGCCTGACGCTCCCGGACGAGGACGTCGCGCTCGCCCAGCGCCTTCGCGCCGACCACGACGCCGTCCTGCCCGAGGTCGAGCAGATCCGCGCCGTCGCCGACGGGCTCTCCACGGAGGATGCCGACCTCGCCCCGGCACGGCGGCTCCTCCAACGGCTGGAGACGACCCTCGTACCCCACGAGCGCGAGGACGAGCGGCTGCTCCTACCGCTCGTCTCCCGTGCGCTCGGGAACCCCGAGTCCACGGCTGCCCTGAGCCGCACGCACGCCGAGATCGACCACCAGGTCGACCGGCTGCGGCGGCTCCTCGGCCAGCTCGACCCGGAAACCGTGCAGGGGGAGGACGTCATCGAGCTGCGGCGGCTGCTCTACGGCCTCTATGCCGTGCTGCGCCTGCACAACGCCCAGGAGGAGGAGGGCGCCTTCGCCCTCGTGCCGGCAGCGGGCCGCGACCGTCCCGGCCATCAGTCGTCGGGCTGATAGCCCAGGTTGGGGCTGAGCCAGCGCTCGGCGGTGCGCAGGTCCCAGCCCTTGCGCCCGGCGTAGGACTCGACCTGGTCCCGACCGATCCGGCCGACGACGAAGTACTGCGAGCGGGGGTGGGAGAAGTACCACCCCGACACCGAGGCGCCCGGCGTCATGGCCATCGACTCGGTGAGCCCCATCCCCGTCCGGGCCTCGACGTCGAGCAGGTCCCAGATCAGCTCCTTCTCGGTGTGTTCCGGGCAGGCGGGGTAGCCCGGTGCCGGCCGGATGCCGTCGTACTTCTCCGACAGGAGGTCCTGCGAGCTGAGGCGCTCGTCGGGGGCATAGCCCCAGAACTCGTGACGCACCCGCTCGTGCATCCGCTCGGCGAAGGCCTCCGCGAGACGGTCGGCCAGGCTCTCGAGCAGGATCGCGCTGTAGTCGTCCAGGTCCTCCTTGAACTCCATGACCTTGGCGGCCGCGCCGAGCCCGGCGGTCACGGCGAACGCGCCGACGTGGTCGGGCAGCCCGCTTCCCCTGGGCGCGACGAAGTCCGAGAGCGCGCGGTTCGGGACCCCCTCGCGGTGCCGGCCCTGTTGCCGCAGCGTGTGCAGCGTGGTGCGGACCTTCGTGCGCGCCTCGTCGGCGTAGACCTCGATGTCGTCGCCCACGGCGCTCGCGGGGAACAGGCCGATCACCCCGCTGGCCCGCAGCCACGACTCCTCGATCGCGCGGTCGAGCATCGCCTGCGCATCCTCGTAGAGCTTTCCGGCGGCCTCTGCGGTGGTCGGGTTGTTGAGGATGTCGGGGAAGCGGCCCTTCATCTCCCAGGTGAGGAAGAACGGACCCCAGTCGATGTACTCGCGGAGCTCCTCGAGGGGATAGTCGGTGAAGGTGCGGGTGAACTGGGTGGGCGACCCGTGGGGTCCGCTGCCCTGCCGGTCCAGCAGGATTCGCTCCTGCTGCGCGAGCATGTGCGGGACGGGGGGCAGGTAGCTGCTCCAGTCGATCGGGGTCGCCTGCTCGCGAGCCTGCTCGATCGGGACGAGAGGGTGCTCCGTGGACTTCGCCGCGTGCCGGGCGCGCAGGGCGTCGAAGTCGGCGGTGACGTCGGCGAGGAGGCGCGGGCGGAGCTCGTCGGACAGCAGCTGCGCGACCACGGGCACCGACCGCGAGGCGTCCTTCACCCAGATGACCGGACCGTGATACCTCTCGTCCACCTTCACGGCGGTGTGCGCCCTGGACGTCGTGGCGCCCCCGATGAGCAGCGGGATGTCGAGCCCCTGGCGCTCCATCTCGGTGGCGAAGCTGACCATCTCGTCAAGGCTCGGGGTGATCAGCCCCGAGAGCCCGATCACGTCGGCGCCCTCGGCGCGGGCGGCGTCGATGACCTTCTGGGCAGGGACCATGACGCCGAGGTCGATGACGTCGTAGTTGTTGCACTGCAGCACGACCCCGACGATGTTCTTGCCGATGTCGTGGACGTCGCCCTTGACCGTGGCCATGACGATCGTGCCCTTGCTGTGCTGGACGTCCCCGGGCTGCTTCTCCGCCTCGATGTGGGGGATGAGATGGGCGACGGCCTTCTTCATGACCCGCGCCGACTTCACGACCTGGGGCAGGAACATCCGTCCGCTCCCGAACAGGTCGCCGACGACGTTCATGCCGTCCATGAGCGGTCCCTCGATCACCTCGATCGGGCGACCTCCGCGGGCCGCGATCTCGAGCCGCAGCTCCTCGGTGTCGTCCTCGGCGTGCTCGTCGATGCCCTTGACCAGCGAGTACGTGATGCGCTCCCCGATGGGCAGCGAACGCCACTCCTCGGCGATCGCCTCCTGGCGGGTGTCTCCGGTGTTGTAGCCGTCGGCGACCTCGAGGAGCCGCTCGGTGGAGTCCGGGCGCCGGTTCAGGATGACGTCCTCGATGCGCTCGCGCAGGTCGGGGTCGATCTGGTCGTAGACGACGAGGGAGCCGGCGTTGACGATGCCCATGTCCATGCCGGCCGCGATGGCGTGGAAGAGGAAGACCGAGTGGATCGCCTCGCGCACGGCGTTGTTGCCCCGGAAGCTGAACGACACGTTGGAGACACCGCCGGAGACCAGGGCGTGCGGCAGGTTGGCCTTGATCCACGCGGTGGCCCGGATGAAGTCAGTGCCGTAGGCGGCGTGCTCCTCGATCCCGGTGGCGACGGCGAAGATGTTGGGGTCGATGATGACGTCCTCCGCCGGGAACCCCACCTCCTCGACGAGCAGGCGGTAGGCCCGTCCGCAGATCTGCTTGCGCCGCCCGAGGCTGTCCGCCTGGCCGTCCTCGTCGAAGGCCATGACGACCACGGCCGCGCCGTACTTCCGGGCCAGCCTGGCCTGGTCGAGGAACGGCCCCTCGCCCTCCTTCATCGAGATCGAGTTGATGATCGGCTTTCCCTGGGTGACCTTCAACCCGGCCTCGATGACCTCCCACTTGCTGGAGTCGATCATCAGGGGGACCCGGCAGATGTCGGGCTCGGTGGCGACCAGCTTGAGGAAACGGTCCATCGCCGCGATGCCGTCGATCATCCCCTCGTCCATGTTGACGTCGATGACCTGCGCCCCGGCCTCGACCTGCTGTCGCGCCACCCCGAGGGCGGTCGGGTAGTCGTCGTCGGTGATGAGACGCCGGAAGCGGGCCGACCCGGTGATGTTGGTGCGCTCGCCGACGTTGACGAAGAGGCTGTCGGCGTCGATGACGCAGGGCTCGAGCCCCGAGAGCCGCAGCGCCGGAGCCGTGGCCGCCGGCTCTCGGGGGGTGGCGTGGGCCGACGCCTCGGCGATGGCGGCGACGTGGTCCGGGGTCGTGCCGCAGCACCCACCGACGATGTTGACCAGGCCGGCGGTGGCGAACTCACCGACGACCTCGGCCATCGCCCCGGCCGTCTCGTCGTACTCGCCGAAGGCGTTGGGCAACCCGGCATTCGGGTGGGCCGAGACGAAGCAGTCCGCGACCCGGGACAGCTCGGCGACGTAGGGGCGCAGCTCGCCGGCGCCCAGGGCGCAGTTGAGCCCGACGGAGAGTGGCCGGGCGTGCCGCACGGAGTACCAGAACGCCTCGGTGACCTGGCCGGACAGGGTCCGCCCCGACGCGTCGGTGATCGTGCCCGAGATCATGACCGGCCAGCGTCGCTCGTGCTCCTCGAAGAGGGTCTCGAGCGCGAAGATCGCGGCCTTGGCGTTGAGGGTGTCGAAGATCGTCTCGACGAGGAGGACGTCGGCGCCACCGTCAACGAGACCCCGCGCCTGCTCCAGGTAGGCCTCGACCAGCTCCTCGAAGGTGACGTTGCGCGCCCCCGGGTCGTTGACGTCGGGCGAGATGGAGGCGGTGCGGTTGGTGGGCCCGATCGCCCCGAGCACCCACCGTGGGCGCTGAGGAGTGAGCGTGATCGCGGCGTCGGCGGCGGTCCTGGCGAGGGAGGCTGCGGCGACGTTCATCTCGTAGGCGAGGTCCTCCATCCCATAGTCGGCCAGTGAGATCCGCTGGGCGTTGAAGGTGTTGGTCTCGATGAGGTCCGCCCCGGCCTCCAGGTAGGCCGTGTGGATGTCACCGATGATGCCCGGCTGGGTGAGGGAGAGGAGGTCGTTGTTGCCCTGGAGGTCGCTCGCATGGTCGGCGAAGCGCTCGCCCCGGTAGTCCGCCTCGGAGAGCCCGTGGGACTGGATCATCGTCCCCATCGCCCCGTCGAGCACGAGAACCCGCTCGCGCAGGGCGGCGGTGAGTGCGTCGGTGGCGTCGGGGCGGCGCTGCAGGGTCACGCCCGGTCCTCTCCTCTGGTGGGTGGGGTCGAGGGGCCAGTATGCCGGGGGCCTCACGTAGGGTCCGATCCATGTCCGTCGCTCAGTCACCCCCACCGCGCGGGTCGTTGCAGGTGGCTCGGGTCGCCGGAGTGCCGGTCTACATCGGGCGGGGATGGCTGCTGCTGGCCGCCTTCGTGGCGTGGACGGGGTGGTCCAACAACCGCGACCTGGGCACGGGAACGGCCGTGGTGTATGCCGGAACTCTGGTCGTGAGCATCCTCGTCGCCGTCCTGGGCCACGAGGTCGCCCACGCCGTGAGCGCCCGGCTGGTGGGGCTGCGGGTGCACCGGATCGTCGCCGACCTGTGGGGTGGGCACACGGCGTTCGACGGTTCCGGGGTGACCGCCGGCCGCAACGCGATCGTCTCGGTCAGCGGGCCCCTGGCCAACGTCGCGATGGCAGGGATCGGTGCGGTCCTCCTCGTGACGCTGCCGTCGTCGGTGTCGTCGTTCGCGTGGCCCTTCGTCGTGCTGAACCTCCTGCTCGGGGGCTTCAACATGCTGCCGGGGCTGCCCCTCGACGGTGGCCATCTCGTGCACTCGCTCGTGTGGGGCGTCAGCGGCCGCCGCGACCTGGGTCTGCTCGTCGCCGGGTGGTGCGGGAGGGTCGTCGCCGGCCTGGTCGTCGTGGGCTTCGTCGTCCTCCCGGTGGCTCAGGGCCGCGCCGACCTCTTCCAGGTGGCCCTCGCCCTGGTCATGGCATGGATCCTCTGGTCCGGGGCCACGGCGGCCGTGCGCAGGGCACCCCTGGAACGGCTCCTCGAGCGAGTCCGCACCGAGGACGTGCTCGACCCCGTCGCCCTGGTGCCGGTGAGCACCCCGGTGGGTGAGGCACTGCGGCACGGTCTGCGGGTCGTGTCCCTCGACGAGAACGGGCGCCCGACCCTGGTCCTCCCACCCGCCTCGGACCGCACACCGGACCCCAGGAGCGTGCCTCCCGCGACACCGCTGTCCTCCATGGTGGTCCGACTGCCCGACGACGCCGTCGTCGACGTGGCTCCCGGGGAGTCGGCCGAGCCCGTGCTCCGATCGATGGCGGCGACGGGCTGGGGCCTGGTCGTCGTGACCAGCGGCGGGGCGGTGCGCGGGGTCGTCACGGCCGCTCGGCTCAACGCCGTGGCCAGCAGCTCCTCCGGGCGCAACTAGACTCCCCGCCCATGACCGCGACCGGATCAGAGCTGCGCCGTGGGCCCTTCTCCGAGGGCGACCGGGTGCAGCTCACCGACCCCAGGGGACGCCTCCACACGATCACCCTCGCGGCGGGCAAGCAGTTCCACACCCACCGCGGCTACCTCCAGCACGACGACCTCATCGGCGCCCCGGACGGCTCGACGGTGACCAACACGAGCGGCATCGAGTACCTCGCCCTGCGCCCCTTGCTGTCGGACTACGTCATGTCGATGCCCCGGGGGGCCGCCGTCGTCTACCCGAAGGACGCCGGCCAGATCGTGACGATGGCCGACATCTTCCCCGGGGCGGTCGTCGTCGAGGCGGGCGTGGGCTCCGGCGCCCTGTCGATGTCGCTGCTCCGGGCGGTCGGGGACACCGGGCGGGTGCACTCCTTCGAGCGACGGGCCGACTTCGCCGAGATCGCACAGGCCAACGCCCGCGACTTCTTCGGCGGGGACCACCCCGCTTGGGTCGTCACCGTGGGCGACCTCGTCGAGTCCCTGCCCGGAGCAGTCGCCGACGGAAGCGTCGACCGGGTCGTCCTGGACATGCTCGCCCCCTGGGAGTGCCTCGATGCCGTCGCCGCGGCCCTGGCGCCCGGAGGGGTGCTCATCTGCTACGTCGCCACCGCCACCCAGCTGTCCAAGGTCGCCGAAGCGATGCGCGACCACGGCTCGTGGACCGAGCCGCAGGCCTGGGAGTCGCTCGTGCGCGGATGGCACCTCGAGGGCCTGGCGGTGCGCCCCCAGCACCGGATGCACGGTCACACCGGTTTCCTCATCACCTCACGGCGGCTCGCGCCCGGGGTGAGCCCCCCGCTTCGCAAGCGCCGGCCGGGTGGTGGCTACGTCACCGGTGAGGAGACGGTCGAGGAGGACTGGACTCCTGACAGCATCGGGGAGCGGGTGCCGTCGGAGAAGCGGATCCGCAAGGTTCGACGCTCGATGAGCGCAGGTCCCCCAGCCGAGACGTCCCCGCAGTCCTGACGCACGCGGGTTATCGTCGACCATGAGCACCGACGAGCCGACGGCAGACCTGCCCGGCAGCCGAGCCCGCCTCGAGGCGGATCGGGCCGCGCTGGAGGCGGAGATCTCTGCGCTTCGTGCGCGGGGGGAGGTCCCCCCTGCGCAGCTGCGCACCCTGGAGAGGGACCTGGCCGGTCTGCGCTCGCAGATCGCCACGATGTCGGCCCAGAACGAGCGGCTCGTGCGCACCCTGCGCGACGCACGCGAGCAGATCATCACGCTGAAGTCCGAGGTCGACCGCCTCGCCCAGCCGCCCGCGGCCTACGGCATCGTCATCGAGGTCTTCGACGACGGCACGACCGACATCCTCACCAGCGGCCGCAAGATGCACGTGGCGGTGAGCCCCTCGGTCGAGAGCGCCGACCTCGTGCCCGGCCGGGAGGTCATGCTCAACGAGGCCATGAACGTGGTCGCCGCGCACGGCTACGAGATCACCGGTGAGGTCGTGACCTGCAAGGAGGTCCTCGACGACGGCCGGGTCCTCGTCGTCGCCCAGGCCGACGAGGAGCGCGTGTGCCGGGTCGCGGCCTCCCTCGAGGGCACGACGCTCCGGGCCGGTGACGCCCTGCTCCTGGAGTCCCGCTCCGGCTTCGTCTTCGAGCGGATCCCCAAGGCCGAGGTCGCCGACCTCGTGCTCGAGGAGGTCCCGGACATCGGCTACGCCGACATCGGCGGCCTGACCGGTCAGATCGAGGCGATCCGTGACGCGGTCGAGCTGCCCTACCTCCACCCCGACCTGTACACCGAGCACCAGCTCAAGCCGCCCAAGGGCGTGCTGCTCTACGGCCCGCCCGGGTGCGGGAAGACGATGATCGCCAAGGCCGTCGCGGCATCGCTGGCCCGCAAGGTCGCCGAGAAGGAGGGCCGTGAGCCGGGCAAGTCCTACTTCCTCAACATCAAGGGCCCTGAGCTGCTCAACAAGTACGTGGGCGAGACCGAGCGACACATCCGGCTCATCTTCCAGCGGGCGCGGGAGAAGTCCAACGAGGGCTACCCCGTCGTCGTGTTCTTCGACGAGATGGAGTCGCTGTTCCGCACCCGCGGCTCAGGGGTCTCCTCCGACGTCGAGACGACGATCGTCCCCCAGCTGCTCGCCGAGATCGACGGCGTGGAGGGCTTGGAGCACGTCATCGTCATCGGCGCCTCGAACCGCGAGGACATGATCGACCCCGCGATCCTGCGCCCGGGCCGCCTTGACGTGAAGATCAAGATCGAGCGGCCCGACGCCGAGGCCGCTCGCGACATCTTCGGCAAGTACCTCGTCGCCCGTCTTCCGCTGCACCCCGACGACGTCGCCCAGAACGGCGGCTCCGAGGAGGCCACCGTGCAGGCCATGATCGACGCGGTCGTGCTGCGGATGTACACCGAGGAGGAGGAGAACCGCTTCCTCGAGGTCACCTACGCCGGCGGGGACAAGGAGATCCTCTACTTCAAGGACTTCAACTCCGGTGCGATGATCCAGAACATCGTCGACCGCGCCAAGAAGATGGCCATCAAGGACTACCTCGACACCGGTCAGCGGGGCCTGCGGGTCGAGCACCTCCTGCAGTCGTGCACCGACGAGTTCCGCGAGAACGAGGACCTACCCAACACGACGAACCCGGACGACTGGGCTCGCATCTCGGGCAAGAAGGGGGAGCGGATCGTCTACATCCGCACCCTCATCAAGACCAAGGAGGGGACCGAGCCGGGAAAGTCGATCAACACCGTCGCCAACACCGGTCAGTACCTCTGAGGCGCCCCACCCCCGTGATGGGTGGAGGATGGTCGCATGAAGCTCGGTCTGCAGGTCTCCCGGTTCACCTGGGCCGGTGCGCCGGCCTCCACCGGCGCCACGTGGCGTGCCATCGCCCGCGACGCCGACCAGTGCGGTCTCTCCTCGTTGTGGGTGATGGACCACTTCTTCCAGATCTCCGTGGTCGGCCCGCCCGAGGCGGACATGCTCGAGGGCTACACGGCGCTCGCCCACGCGGCGGCGGTCACCGAGCGGATCGAGCTCGGCACGCTCGTCACGGGGGTCACCTACCGGCATCCCGGACTCCTCCTCAAGACGGTGACGACCCTCGACGTGCTGTCCGGCGGCCGCGCGTGGCTGGGGATCGGTGCTGCCTGGAACGAGGAGGAGCACCGTGGTCTCGGCGTGCCGTACCCCTCGACCCGGGAGCGGTTCGAGCTGCTCGAGGACACCCTCCAGCTCGCGCACCGGATGTTCGCGGATGACGACAGTCCGTTCGAGGGCCGGCGCGTCTCCCTCGAGCGCCCCCTCAACCACCCCCAGCCGGTGCGCCGACCACCGATCCTCGTCGGCGGCGGGGGAGAGCGCAGGACGCTCCGCCTCGTGGCGCAGTACGCCGACGCCTGCAACCTCTTCGACACCGGCCCGGGGCCCGAGGGGATCCCCCACAAGCTCGAGGTGCTCCAGGGCCACTGCGCCGACGTGGGGCGCGACTACGACGAGATCTCCAAGACCTGCCTCGCGCGGCTCACCCTCGGCACCTCGGGGGGCTCGGCCCCCGACGGGAGCCCGGTGCAGTCGGTCGACGAGGCCGTGGCCCGCCTGGGGCGGCTGGCCGAGGTGGGCATCGACCACGTGATCCTCGGCATGGCCAACGACACCGACCCCGCCGCCTACGAGCTCGTGGCGCAGGTGGTCCGACAGGTGGCCTGACCCCGGGTCGGGCTCCGGTGCGACCGGCCCCGTCGCCGGGCGCATCGGCGAGTCCTCGGACCGGTGAGCCTCAGGCGAGGAGGCGGGCGACCAGTCGCCAGCCCAGGAACAGGGCCGCGAGCACGGTGGTCGCGACGATGACGAAGGAGAGGGCGGTGCCCTCGCCCGTGATCGCGCGCAGGGCCATGCCGGTCACGACCGTGCCCACCAGCACCACCGCCCCGAACGGGAGCGTGCGCGGGCCCGAGTCGAGGGTCACCGTCGCTAGCACCCAGCCCACGGCCGTCCCGACGAGGAAGGGGAGAGCGGTGCGCAGGATGCCGACGACGTCGAGGCCCTCGGCGTGGGAGCGTCGCCCGACCGCGGCGAAGAGGACGACGGCGAGCACGTCGAGCACCGCCGGAAGGGCTCGGCTCACGGTGTCACCGAGTCGAAGAGCGAACGCTGCCGCGGTGGGGCGTGGGTCGGGTCGACACCGTCGAAGAGGCTCGAGACCGACTCGCCCTCGTGGATGCGGGTGATCGCCTCGGCGAACAGGCCGGCGACCGAGCGCACCCGCAGCTCGGGCCAGTCCCGGGGTGCAGGCACCGTGTCGGTGGTGACGACCTCGGTGATCATGGGGTGGCTGCGCAGCCGCTCGACGGACTGCCCCGCGAACAGTCCGTGGGTGCACGCGACGGCCGCCTCGGTGACCCCCTGCTCCGCCAGCTTGTCGAGCAGCTCGACGATGGACCCACCCGTGGCGATCTCGTCGTCGAGGACGATCGCCCGCCGCCCCTCGACGTCGCCGACGATCGAGTCGATGACGACCCGGTCGTCACCGAGCCGGCGCTTCGACCCGGCCGCGACGGGCAGACCGAGCAGGCGGGAGAACTGGGTCGCGTCCTTGGCGTTGCCCAGGTCGGGGGAGACCACGACGGTGTCCTGGAGGTCACGCTCGCGGAAGTGGTCGGCCAGCACCCCCAGGGCGGTGAGGTGGTCGACCGGGACGGAGAAGAACCCGTGCACCTGCGGCGCGTGGAGGTTCATCGTGAGGACCCGGTCGGCGCCTGCAGTCGAGATGAGGTCGGCGACGAGGCGGCCGCCGAGCGAGATGCGCGAGGCGTCCTTCTTGTCGCTGCGCGCGTAGGCGTAGTGGGGGATGACGGCAGTGATCATCCCTGCCGACGCACCGCGTGCCGCGTCGATCATCAGCAGGAGCTCCATGAGCGAGTCCTGGGTGGGCGGAACGAGGGGCTGGACGAGGTACACGTCACGCTGGCGGCAGTTCGCCAGGAGCTGCGCCTGGAGGCAGTCGTTGCTGAACCGGCTGATCAGCGTGTCCGAGAGGGTCACCCCGAGCTCGTCGCAGATCCGGTGGGCGAGATCGGTGTGGGCCGACCCGGAGAACACGACGACCTCCCGCATGTCGTCAGGGTATCCGCCCCGGGCCGGCCGGTCGCACACCGTGGCCGATCGAACACCGGGTGGCAGATGAAGCAGGGAAGGGGCCGGCCACCCATGGACCCCGGACTCCCTCGGCGATATCCTCCACCTGCGCGTCGACACCGACGGGACCGGCGAAGGGATGGCGATGGCCAAGCCGATCATCTTGACCGTCGACGACGACCCGTCAGTGTCCCAGGCGATCACCAGGGACCTGCGGAGCCGGTACGCAGGCCGCTACCGGATCATCCGGGCGACGTCGGGCACCGAAGCGCTCCGTTCGCTCGACGAGCTCGCCCGGCGAGACCTTCCCGTGGCGCTGATCGTGTCCGACCACCGGATGCCGGAGATGACCGGCATCGACCTGCTGGAACGGTCGCGGGCCATCACTCCGGGAGCCAAGCGGGTGCTGCTCACCGCCTACGCCGACACCGAGATGGCCATCAAGGCCATCAACGACATCGGTCTCGACCACTACCTGCTCAAGCCGTGGTCGCCGCCCGGGGAGCGGTTGTACCCCGTGCTCGACGACCTGCTCGACGACTGGACCCGGGACAACGACCGACGGTTCGACGGGGTGCGCGTCGTCAGCAACCGGTGGTCGGAGCGCGGTTACGAGAGCCGGATGTTCCTCGCCCGCAACTACGTTCAGTACCAGTCCCTGGAGCTGGACCGTGACACCGAGGCACAGCGCCTGTTCGACCTCCTCGACGCGAGCACCGGCGACCTCCCGCTCGTGCTGCTCCCCGACGGCACGGTGCTCCGCGGGGCGAGCACCGCCGAGCTGGCGGCGGCGCTCGGTCTGCGCACCGACGCAACCTCCACGCTGTACGACCTCGTGGTGGTCGGAGCCGGGCCGGCTGGCCTGGCCGCCGCGGTGTACGGCGCCTCGGAGGGGCTGCACGTCGCGGTCATCGAGCGGGACGCGCCCGGGGGGCAGGCCGGGCAGAGTGCCCGCATCGAGAACTACCTCGGCTTCCCCAACGGGCTGAGCGGCGCCGACCTGTCGCACCGCGCCACCACCCAGGCCCGGCGGCTCGGTGCGGAGATGGTGCTGGCGCGCACCGTCGACCGTCTCGAGCAGCGAGGTTCCATCCACGCGGTGCACTTCGACGACGGGACGGAGGTCGAGGCACGGGCCGTGATCGTGGCGACCGGCGTCTCGTACCGACTGCTCGCCGCCGACGGGCTCGCCGAGCTCACCGGACGGGGAGTCTTCTACGGCGCCTCGGCCAGCGAGGCGCGCTCGACCGCGGGGGACGACGTCTACATCGTGGGTGCCGCGAACTCGGCCGGGCAGGCCGCACTGCACATCGCCGGCTTCGCCCGCAAGGTCGTCGTCCTCGTTCGCGGTCCATCCCTCGACGCGTCCATGTCGCGCTACCTCGTCGACCGCGTCGAGGCGGCCGAGAACATCGAGGTTCGGTTCCGCACCGAGGTCGTGCGCGGTGGCGGCACCGACCACCTCGAGTGGCTCACCCTCGTCGACCTCACCACGCACGAGGAGGAGACGGTCGCGGCGAACTGGCTCTACGCGTTCATCGGGGCGTTGCCGAGGACGGACTGGCTGGGCGACCACGTCGCCCGCGACGACCGCGGCTTCGTCCTCACCGGGCCCGACGTCGCCGCTCTCGACGGCGACGGCGCGGGCGTGCGCTGGCCGCTGGAGCGGCCCCCGCTGCTGCTCGAGACGAGCGCGCCCGGAGTGTTCGCCGTCGGCGACGTGCGGCGCAGCTCGATGAAGCGGGTCGCCTCAGCCGTCGGCGAGGGGTCGAGCTCGGTCAGCAACGTCCACCTCTACCTGGAGACGGTATGACCCTCATCGGCGACCTCAGGTCGGCATCGCTGACGCAGGAGCTCAGTGAGGAGCAGCTGTCCGACTTCGCCTCGCACGGGAGGGTCCGAGAGTTCGAACGGGGCGAGGAGCTGTTCCACGAAGGACGGCCGGCCGACGAGCTGTGGATGCTCCTCGACGGCGAGATCGAGCTGACCCGGCAGGTCGGCCACGAGACGACGCCGATGATGCGGATGAACGAGCCGGGCCAGTGGGCGGGTGGGCACGCCGCCTGGGCCGGCGGTGAGGAGGACGCGGTGTTCCTCGTCACCGGCCGCGCCTCGTCGCAGGGCCGGTGCTTCGTCGTGCCCGCCGCCGCGCTCGGCACGTTCGTGCAGGCGTGGCTCCCGCTCGGCAAGCACCTCCTCGACGCCGTTTACCAGACGGTGCGGCGGGTCGACGCGACCGCACGCCAACGTGAGTCGATCGTGGCCCTCGGCACGTTGGCCGCCGGGCTGGCCCACGAGATCAACAACCCGGCCTCGGCCTCGCTACGGGCCGTCGAGGCGCTCCAGGACACCAGCGGCTACATGCTCCAGTCGCTCGTCGCCCTGGCGCGGCACGGGTTCGGTGGAGAGCAGTTCCTCGAACTGGACCGGGTGCGCGCCGAGCTCCAGCACCGTCCGGACGCCGAGGGTGGGGCGATCGACGCCGCAGACCGGGAGGAGTTCGTCGGGGACTGGCTGGAGCGCCGGGACGTCGAGTTCGCCTGGCAGATGGCACCGCTCCTCGCGGCGAAGGGCGCCGACCGGACGTGGCTCGACGAGCTCGAGTCCATCGCGGGGGAGGACGGTCTCGCGCCGGCGATCCGGTGGGTGACGAGCACCATCGGCATGGCCGGCCTGCTCTCGGAGCTGACCGACGCCACGAACCGGATCTCCCACCTCGTGCAGGACGTGAAGACCTACTCGCAGATGGACCGCGCATCGCTGCAGTACCTGGACCTGTCGAGTGGTCTGGAGAGCACCCTGACGATGCTGGCACCGAAGCTGGCGGGCATCGAGGTCGTGCGTGAGTACCACGACGACGTCCCCGAGGTCGAGGTCTACGCCGCCGAGATCAACCAGGTCTGGACGAACCTCATCGACAACGCCCTCGACGCCATGGACGGCGAGGGCACTCTGCGGCTCGGCGTCGCACTCGCGGGGGACGACGTCGTCGTCGAGATCGGCGACTCCGGAACCGGCATCGAGCCGGCGATCCAACACCGCGTGTTCGAGCCGTTCTTCACGACCAAGGACGTCGGACGGGGCACCGGCCTCGGTCTGGACATCTCACGGCGGATCGTCGTCGACCGCCACGGCGGCTCGATCGAGTTCGAGTCCACTCCCGGCTCGACGACCGCGACCGTACGGATACCGCGCGTCCGCTGACCCGGTGCTCGCGAGCCCGGCCCCCCGGCTGTCGGGCGCCCGGCGACACGGGGTCAGTGCAGGGCCCGCGAGAGCTCGGTGACGAGCTCCCACCGCTGCTGGCGTCCGGCCGGGTTCCCACCGGGAAACGACGCGAACCCGTGGGGGACGCCCAGGTAGTTCGTCAGGCGGACCGCGACCCCCGCCTCCCGCAGGGCGTCGGCGTACCGGATGCCGTCGTCCCGGATGGGGTCGAGGTCCGCGGTCTGCACGAGGGCAGGAGGCAGGCCGGCGAGGTCTCCGAACAGCGGGGAGACGATCGGGTCTCGGAGATCGGCGCCCGGAGCGACGTAGTGGCCCACGGAGGCATCCATGGCCCGGCGGGTGAGGATCCCGCCGTTGGCGTGCTCCGTGATCGAGGGGGAGGACATCGTGAGGTCGACTGCGGGGTAGATCAGCGCCTGCAGGCGAAGGGGCGTCATGCCTGCGTCCCGCAGGACCTGGGCGACGACGGCGGCGAGGTTGCCGCCTGCGGAGTCCCCGGCCACCGCCATCCGGGACGGGTCGGCCCGCAGCGCCTCGCCGGACACCTGCACCCAGGTCGTCGCGTCGACGCAGTCGTGGGCCGCGACCGGGGCGCGGTGCTCGGGTGCCATCCGGTAGTCGACCGAGACCACCACGGCGCCGACCTCGGCCGCGATGAGCGTGCAGATCGGGTCGTAGTCGACGACGTTGCCGAGCACCCAGCCGCCACCGTGGAACCACATGACGACCGGGATGTCCTCGCGGGCGTCGGGAAGGGCCCGGGGCCGGTAGAGGCGCAGCGGGATCTCGTGGTCGTCTCGCGCGGGCGCCGTCCCGTAGGTGATACCCACGCCGGGGGCCACGCCCCCGGTGACCCGGTCCGCCAGCCGGTTGACGGGGTTCACCCGGGCCCGGGCCTCGTTGATGTCGTCGATGTCCATCTGGTCGATCGGCGTCCTGACCCGGTCGATGATGGCGACGAGGGCAGCGGTGGCGGGGGACATGCCGCGGTAGGAACGCATCCGGTCAGTATGGTCGACCCATGACCGTGCGGCGCGTGATGGGCATCGAGACCGAGTACGGCATCGTCGTGCCCGGCAACCCCACTGCCAACCCGATGATCGCCTCGGGCGACGTCGTCACGGCCTACGCGACCTCGCGCGGGATCCGCCCGGCCCGGGCCAGCTGGGACTACTCCGACGAGGCCCCGCTCCGCGACGCCCGAGGCTTCGACATGGGTCGGGGGGTGGCCCACCCGAGCCAGCTCACCGACGTCGAGGACCCGACGATGGCCAACGTGGTGCTCACCAACGGCGCCCGCCTGTACGTCGACCACGCCCACCCCGAGTACAGCTCACCGGAGGTGACGACCCCTCGCGCCGCCGTGACCTGGGACCGTGCCGGGGAGCTGGTGATGCGTGAGGCGGTCGCGCGCCTCGCGACCCTGCCGCCGGGCGTCAACCTCTACAAGAACAACACCGATGGCAAGGGCGCGTCGTACGGCACCCACGAGAACTACCTGATGGCTCGCTCCACCCCCTTTGCCGACATCGTGCGCCACCTCACGCCGTTCTTCGTCGTGCGGCAGGTGATGTGCGGGTCCGGGCGGGTGGGCATCGGGGTCGACTCCCGGACGAGCGGCTACCAGCTCGCGCAGCGGAGCGACTTCTTCGAGGTCGAGGTGGGTCTCGAGACGACCCTCAAGCGCCCCATCATCAACACGCGCGACGAGCCGCACGCGGTCGCCGACCGCTATCGCCGCCTGCACGTGATTCTCGGCGACGCCAACCACTGCGATGTCGCCAACCTCCTGAAGATGGGCACCACCTCCCTGGTGCTGGCCATGATCGAGGACCGTGCGATCGGCGCCGACCTCTCCGTTCGCCGACCGGTGGCGACGCTCCACGAGGTCTCCCACGACCCCGGGCTGGAGGCGAAGGTCGAGCTCGTCGACGGCCGACGAATGACGGCCCTGGAGCTGCTGTGGGAGTACCACGACCGCGCTGACGCCTACCTCACCGATCGGTTCGCAGGTGAGCCGGACTCCGACACCGCGGAGGTCATGCACTGGTGGGCCACCGTGCTCGACCGGCTCGGCCGGGACCCGATGGAGGCACGCCGCGAGGTCGACTGGGTGGCCAAGCTCGCGGTCCTCGAGGGCTATCGCGAACGCGACTCGCTGGGCTGGGGAGACCCCAGGCTCAAGGCCGTCGACCTACAGTGGTCCGACGTGCGCGCCGACCGCGGTCTCGCCCACCGGCTCGTCGGCGCCGGCCGGGTGGAGGTCCTGGTCGCGGAGGCCGACGTCGAGGCGGCCATGGACTCCCCCCCGACGGACACCCGGGCGTGGTTCCGCGGCATGTGCCTCAGCCGCTTCCCCGACGACGTCGTGGCGGCGTCCTGGGACTCGGTCATCTTCGACGTGTCGGGCCAGCGGACGCTGCAACGGGTGCCGATGCTCGATCCGCACAAGGGGACCGAGGCAGGTGTGGGGGAGCTCGTCCGATCGGCTGCCGACGCCACCGCTCTGCTCGAGGCACTGGCAGCGACCGCTCACGACTGAGGAGGCCCCACGGGCCACCGGTCGCCGGGCCGCCTCGACGAACGTCTAGGCTCGGAGGACGGCACACCTCGAGGAGGGCTCACCATGGCAGGTCAGGAACAGGTCAGGCCGCAGCGTCGGGACGACGCACCCGACGACGGGCCGGAGGCAGCGGCCGCTGCGCCTGCGGCCCAGGCCAGCGAGATCGACGACATCCTCGACGAGATCGACGGCGTCCTGGAGTCCAACGCCGAGGAGTTCGTCCGCGGGTTCGTCCAGAAGGGTGGCCAGTGACCACCGGAGCCGACAACGGACGGCTGCCCGCGGCGTACCTGGTCCCCGGGTCGTCCTCGTTCACCGACTTCCTCTCCGCCCAGGCCCCGGGCATGCTGCCGTCGAGGCGCACGCTGCCGCCCGGGGGAGTGCTCGATGCACCACACGGCACGACCATCGTCACGCTCACCTACGCCGGTGGCGTGCTCATGGCGGGGGACCGGCGCGCCACGATGGGCAACATCATCGCCAACCGGGACATGGAGAAGGTCTTCGCGACCGACGAGTTCTCGCTGGCCGGCATCGCCGGGACGGCCGGGCTGGCGATCGAGGTCGTGCGACTGTTCCAGGTCGAGCTCGAGCACTACGAGAAGATCGAGGGCACGCTGATGTCCCTCGAGGGCAAGGCCAACCGGCTCGCATCGATGATCCGAGGCAACCTCGGCATGGCGATGCAGGGCCTCTCGGTCGTTCCGCTCTTCGCCGGCTGGGACGCTGGGCGCGGGGTCGGTCGCATCTTCTCCTACGACGTCACCGGCGGCTGCTACGAAGAGCACGAGCACCACAGCGTGGGCAGCGGCTCGCTCTTCGCCCGCGGCGCCATGAAGAAGCTGTACCGGAGGGACATGTCCCCGACGGACGCGCTGCGCGTCGCGGTCGAAGCCCTCTACGACGCGGCAGACGACGACTCGGCCACGGGCGGTCCGGACGTCGGTCGCCGGATCTGGCCCACGGTGGGCCGGGTCGACGCCGAAGGCACGACCTTCGTCCCTGACGAGGAGATCGCTGCCGTCGTCGAGGAGATCATCGCCGCCCGCGTCGGCAACCCCGGGGGTGCCCGATGACCGCCGGCATGCCGTTCTACGTCTCGCCCGAGCAGCTGATGAAGGACCGCGCCGACTTCGCGCGCAAGGGCATCGCCCGCGGTCGCTCGGTGATCGTCCTCGGCTACGACAACGGGGTCGCCTTCGTCGCCGAGAACCCCAGCCGGGCGCTGCACAAGATCTCCGAGATCTACGATCGCATCGCGTTTGCGGCGGTCGGCAAGTACAACGAGTTCGAGAACCTGCGCGTCGCGGGCGTGCGGTACGCCGACCTCCGCGGCTACTCCTACGACCGCTCCGACGTCACGGCCCGCGGCCTGGCCAACGCGTACGCGCAGACCCTCGGCACGGTGTTCACCCAGGAGTCCAAGCCCTACGAGGTCGAGATCGTCGTGGCCGAGGTGGGCGACAGCCCGGCCACCGACCAGGTCTACCGACTCACGTACGACGGGTCGGTGGCCGACGAGCACGGTTTCGTCGCCATGGGGGGCGGAGCCGAGCAGATCGACACCGGGCTGCGCGAGGGTTGGCGCGAGGGCATGAACCTCGCGGAGGCACTCAGCCTGGCCGTCGGCCTCCTCGGAGCAGACCCGGCCGGGGGCGAGAACCGCGAGCTCGCGCCCGAGCAGCTCGAGGTGGCGGTCCTCGACCGGTACCGGCCGCGGCGCACCTTCCGCCGGATCAGCGGCGCGCTCCTGGGCAGGCTGTTGAGCAGCGACGACCCCACCCACGACGCCCCGAGCGTCGACGAGGGGTCGGCCGGCTCGCCGATCGAGCCGGAGCAGCCCGCCGCCGACGGGTCGGCAGGGAGTGCGCGCGACTCGACCACCAACCCCCAGACCCAGCGCCCCGCGCAGGACGGCTCGGACGGGTGAGCACGCTCGGTCGGCGGATCTTCGGGATCGAGAACGAGTACGGGATCACGTGCTCGACCGGTGGCCAGCGCACGCTCACCCCGGACGAGGTAGCGCGCTACCTCTTTCGCAAGGTGGTCGCCTGGGGCCGCTCGAGCAACGTCTTCCTCACCAACGGGTCCCGCCTCTACCTCGACGTCGGCTCGCACCCGGAGTACGCGACGGCGGAGTGCGACAGGATCCGGGACGTCGTGACGCACGACCGCGCCGGGGAACGGATCGTCGAGGGGCTCGTCGTCGATGCCCAGCAACGCCTCCACGAGGACGGCGTCGCCGGGGACATCTACGTCTTCAAGAACAACACCGACTCCGCCGGCAACTCCTACGGGTGCCACGAGAACTACCTCGTGCGTCGGGCCGGCGAGTTCGCCACCATCGCGGACACCCTCCTGCCGTTCCTCATCAGCCGGCAGATCACCTGTGGGGCCGGAAAACTCGTGACGACGTCGAAGGGCGCCTCCTACGCCGTGAGCCAGCGGGCCGACCACATCTGGGAGGGTGTCTCCTCAGCCACCACGCGAAGTCGCCCGATCATCAACACCCGCGACGAGCCGCACGCGGACGCCGAGCACTACCGCCGCCTGCACGTCATCGTCGGCGACTCCAACATGAGCGAGACGACGACCATGCTCAAGGTCGGGTCGTGCGACCTGGTCCTGCGGATGATCGAGGCCGGCGTCGTCATGCGCGACCTCACCCTGGAGAACCCGATCCGTGCCATCCGGGAGATCTCCCACGACCTCACCGGGCGGAGCACCGTGCGCCTCGCGAACGGCCGGCAGCTCTCGGCCCTCGACCTCCAGCGGGAGTACCACGCGAAGGCCGCCGAGTTCGCCGCGCGCGAGGGGGAGACCGACCCCCTGCACGGACGCGTTCTGGAGCTCTGGGACCGCACGCTGCGGGCGATCGAGAACGACGACCTCGCCCTGGTCGACACCGAGATCGACTGGGTCATCAAGCACCGCCTGCTCGACGACTACGCCGCACGCCACGGCCTGGACCTCGACAGCCCTCGGCTGGCCCAGATCGACCTCGCGTACCACGACATCCACCGCGGTCGTGGGCTGTTCTACCTGCTCCAGCGCCGGGGGAGGATCGCTCGGGTCGTCACCGACCCCGAGGTGTTCGAGGCCAAGGTGCGACCGCCCCAGACGACGCGGGCCAAGCTCCGCGGGGACTTCGTCAGGGCCGCCCAGGAGAACCGCCGTGACTTCACGGTCGACTGGGTGCACCTCAAGCTCAACGACCAGGCCCAGCGCACCGTGCTGTGCAAGGACCCCTTCCTCGCGTCGGACCCGCGCGTCGACAAGCTCATCGAGGGCATGTCCGCCTGACGACGTCCAGCCTCCTCACAGGTGACGATGCGGAAGTTCCCACCCCCCGCGGTTATCGTGAATGACTGATCATCCGCGCCGCCCGGATCCCGTGCGGCCCACCCCAACATCCCCGATCGAAGGTTTCCCCTCGTGGCACGTCGCCTCCCCACCGTCCTTGCCGCCGGCGCCCTGGCGTCGGCCCTCGTCCTGACCGGCTGCGGAGATGACTCCGCGGACACGAGCGACACCTCCGCGGCCCTCTCGGCCGTTCAGGTGTCCGGGTCCGACCCGGAGGTCGCGCCGGAGGTCACCGTCGACGCGCCGGTCGAGGTGACCGAGACAGAGTCGAAGGTCGTCACCGAGGGCGCCGGAGAGTCTGTCGCCGAGGACGACCTGGTCTCGATCCAGGCCGTCATCGTCAACGGCACCGACGGCACGGTCGCCACGAGCACCTGGGAGCAGGGCCCGGTCGGCCTCGACCTGGGTGACGAGAACCTGTTCGCCTCCTTCCGGGACGTGCTGCCCGGCCAGACGGTGGGCTCGCGCCTCATCATCACCTCCACCCCGGAGGACGCGTTCGGCGACCAGGGCAACACCCAGCTCGGCATCGAGCAGAACGACCCCGTCGTCTTCGTCATCGACGTCGTCGGAGCCTCGCCCATCCTCAGCGAGGCGGAGGGCACCGAGGTCGCCCCCAAGAAGGGGCTGCCGACCGTCACGATGAACGACGGCGAGCCGGCGACCATCACGATCCCCGAGGACGCCAAGGCTCCGACCAAGACAATCGTCCAGCCGCTCATCGAGGGGGACGGCGCCGAGGTCAAGGACGGGCAGACCGTTCGCGTGGCCTACACCGGTGCGCTGTGGAAGGACGGCAGCGTCTTCGACTCCAGCGCCAACCGACCCGAGCAGCCCTACTTCGAGTTCCCCCTCGGCCAGGGCCAGGTCATCACCGGATGGGACTCCGGCCTCAAGGGCCAGAAGGTCGGCAGCCGCTTGCTCCTCGTCATCCCGCCGGAGGACGGCTACGGCGAGGCGGGCAGCCCCCCCTCGATCGCGGGGGACGACACGCTCGTCTTCGTCGTCGACATCCTCGCGGCCTACTGACCGCAGCCGGCCCCATCGGCCGCCGCACACCCCCGCACGACCCGACCCCGGACCCAGGAGGCACCGCATGAGCAGCCAGCCGACCAAGCCAGAGATCGACTTCCCCGGCGACCAGCCTCCCACCGAGCTCGTCATCGAGGACGTCACCGTGGGCGCGGGCGAGGAGGCCGTAGCCGGGTCGACCATCTCGGCCCACTACGTCGGCGTGGCCCACTCCACCGGTGAGGAGTTCGACGCCTCGTGGAACCGGGGCGCCCCGCTCGACTTCCGACTCGGGGTGGGCATGGTCATCCCCGGGTGGGACCAGGGCATCGCCGGGATGAAGGTCGGCGGCCGACGCAAGCTGACGATCCCGCCGCACCTCGCCTATGGCGACGCGGGTGCCGGTGGGGCGATCGCTCCCGGCGAGACCCTCATCTTCGTCGTCGACCTCATGGACGTGCGCTGACCGCAGCGGCGTGAGCCCCCGCGGCCGCGGCCGCGAGGAACGGGGCGGGGTCGTCATCCAGGCCCCGTCCCATCGTCCGCAGGGCCACCGGGCTCGCAGCCAACGCGTCAAGCAGTCCGACCGACGAGACCTCGATCACCGTCAGGGCGGCGCGAGCCGCTGCCACCAGCCCCTCGACCTGTGCACGCACCAGCGCGTCCAGATGTGGGTCCGCAAGCGCGGTGACCGGTAGGTCCGCCGGGGTGAGCAGGGCACGACCGTAAGCAGTGCGGCTGTGGTGGCTGACCCCCCGGTGCCGCTCACGTAGATCGGCGCCCGAGACGCGCAGCGACGCGATGCCGTGGCCACCGAGGACGTGGGCTGCGTGGAGGGCGTCGGCGCACGCCACGCCGGAGTAGCCCCAGCGCGTGCCCGTGCCCACGTTTCCTGGGCCTTGGGCCACGACGACCACGTCGGCCCCGACCACGTGCCGGGACGCGAGCAGCCCGGTGTGGGTCGTCACGGCCTCGTGATCGCCGCCGAAGGCCTGCCCCACGGTGATCGTCGCCGCGAGCCAGCCCGCCTCACGCAGCCCTGCCACCGCCCGGGAGAACGACGCCGGCAGGGCGCCCCCGTCGGTCATCACGTAGGCGACGCGCGCGTCCGGGCGGACCGACCGCACCCCCGCCACGACGGCCGGCAGCGCCGAGTGCAGGTCGGCGACCACGACCGGCAGCCCGGCCAGGTCGTCGGCGTCTGCGAGTTCGTCGTGGTGCGGGCTGTCCTGCTCGTCGACGGCGAGCAGCATCTGCTGGAGCGGGGTGTAGCGCGCCTTGACGATGTGCCCCGGCACGGCGGGAGGGTCCGGGGGAAGGACGTCGGTGCGCGCCACGACGAAGGCCAGGCCGCCGGTGCCCAGTCCGCGCAGCAGTGCCGACGCGTTGAGCAACACCCGCTCCCCGGGTTCGGGCTCGCCGACCACCGTCGCGTAGGCCAGGGCACGCACGGTGCCCTCACCGCCCTCGAGGCGCACCTCGAGCTCCGCCGCGCCGGCCCATCGCCGCACGACGCGCTCGACCGTCCCCGCTCGCCACTGCATCACGCCCGGCAGCGTAGCCGTCGGGTAGCGTCTGGCGGGTGAGCAGCGAGTCCGGTCCCAACGCGCCGTCGGCGGCCCAGGTCAAGACCGAGCGACTGCTCAACCTCGTGCTCGTGCTGCTCTCCACGCGGCGCCCCATGCCCAAGGCCCAGATCCGGCGCCTCGTCCCGCAGTACGGCCAGTCGGCCAGCACCGAGGCCTTCGAGAGGATGTTCGAGCGCGACAAGGACGAGCTGCGCGAGCTCGGCATCCCCCTGGTGACGGAGGACATCGACGCGCTCCACGACGACGAGCCCGGCTATCGCATCCACCAGCGCGACTACGCGCTGCCCGAGCTCGACCTCGAACCCGACGAGCTCGCGGTGCTCGGCCTGGCCAGCCGTGCCTGGGCGCAGGCGTCGCTCGCCGGCGAGGCGGCCCAGGCGCTGCGCAAGCTGCGGGCCGCGGGGGTCGAGCGCGACGTCGACGCCCTGGTCGGGATCGAGCCCCGGTTGCGGACCACCGAGCCGGCCTTCGACGCGGTCAAGGACGGCGTGGTGCGCAGGATCCCGCTGCGGTTCGGCTACCGCCGGCCGGAGTCGCCGGATGCCGTGGAGCGGCACGTCCGGCCCTGGTCGCTCATCTCGTGGCACGGACGCTGGTACCTCACGGCGTTCGACGTCGACCGGGATGCTCCACGGGTCTTCCGGCTCTCGAGGATCACGGGCGCGGTTCGCACCGCCGGGCGACCCGGCTCCTTCGACGTGCCCGAGGACCACGAGCCCCAGGTCATGGTCGAGAGCACGGCTGCGCCCAGCTCCACGCCCAGCCCCGCGGTCCTCCGGGTGCGCCGGGGGAGTGGCCGCACCTTGCGGCTGCGGGCACGCACGGTCGGCGAGGTCGATGACGACTGGTCGCTGGTCGACCTCGACCACACCGACCTCGAGGGGTTCGCCGAGGTGGTGGCGGGCTACGGTCCGACCGTCGTCGTCGAACAACCTCCGGAGCTCGCGGACGCCGTCGTCAACCGGCTCCGGGCCGTGGCCTCGGCGCACGGGGGTGCGAGCTGATGGCGGGGTTCGCCACCGAGACGGCCACGGCCCGGCTCTCCAGGCTGCTCACCATGGTCCCCTGGCTCGTCAACCGCCAGGGCATCGACGTGCAGCAGGCGGCCGATGACCTCGGCGTCAGCGTCGAGCAGCTCGAGGCCGACCTCAACCTGCTCTTCCTCTGCGGGTACGGCCAGATGCCCGACGAGCTCATCGAGGCGGACTGGGAGGGCGGCCGAGTGTTCCTCGGCAATGCCGACAGCATCGCCCGCCCCCTCCGGCTCGGGGTCGACGAGGCAGTGACTCTCATCGTGGGCCTGCGCGCGCTGCGGGAGGTGCCCGGCCTGGCCGAGCGCGACGCCCTCGACCGCGCCCTGAGCAAGCTCGAGGCCGCTGCAGGATCGGCCGCCGCCCCCGCGTCACGAGTGCGGGCGGCGATGACCGACGACGCGGCGCCGGAGGTCCTCGCCACCCTGCGCGCCGCGGTGTCCGCCCACCGGAGGGTGCACCTGCGCTACCTCGTTCCCGCCCGGGACGAGGCCACGGAGCGCGACGTCGACCCGATGCGGGTGGTCCACCTCGACGGTCACTGGTACCTCGAGGGCTGGTGCCACCGGGCCGTGGCCACGCGGATGTTCCGGGTGGACCGCATCGAGGACGCCGGGGTGCTCGACCTCGACGGGACACCGCCGGAGCAGGCCCACCAGCGGGACCTGAGCGCCGGCACCTTCCAGCCCGGCCCGGATGACCTCGCGGTCACCGTGCGGTTGCTCCCGGGGGCGACCTGGGTCAGCGACTACTACCCGGTCGAGTCGGTCCGCGACGTCGCGGGCGGGGACGGCGGCGGCCAGGTCGTCACGCTGCGCACGGCCGACACCGCCTGGCTGCTGCGGTTGGTCCTCAGGCTCGGCGGACGCGCGGTCGTCCTCGATCCGCCCGAGGTCGCGGCGAAGGTGCGCGGCGAAGCGCTGAAGGCTCTCGCGGCCTACGACCGCCCGCTGCACGAGGACGGTCGCTGACGTGCTGCCGTGGTGGGGTTGGGTGATCTTCTGGGTGGTGCTCCTCCTCGTGGCTGCCGGCGTGCTGGGGTGGCTCTCCTGGCGCGTGTGGGGCAAGGCGCGACTGCTCATGGCGGAGCTGCAGCGAGCGAGCGCCGCCCTGGCCGAGCTCGAGACCCGCGTCGGCGAGCTCGACGACGCCCTCCCGCCGCCGACGGCCGTCACACAGGATCCGTCCAGACTCCGGGAGGATCATCGCCGTCAGCGCGACGCGGCATCCGCGGAGCGGGAGAAGCGCCGCGCTGAGCGCCTGCCTCCGTGGGCGCGCGTACACTGATCACGAATCATCACCAGACAAAGGGGTTGACCCACATGGGCCGCATCGGACCCACCGAGATCATCATCATCGCGGTGCTCCTCATCGTCATCTTCGGCTGGAAGCGACTGCCGGATGCCGCGCGCAGCCTGGGGCGGTCCGCCCGGGTGTTCAAGTCCGAGGTCGACGAGATGAAGCGCGACAACGAGGCCAACAAGGCCACCTCCGAGGCGTCATCGGAGACGGTCCGCAGCGAGTCGATCGAGAAGGACCGCTCGACCGGCACCACGATCCCCACCACCGACGGCAACGCCGTCCACGAGAAGGCCCCCCGGACTGACAACCAGTCCGGCCCGGTCGCCTGAGCCACACCTCCGCCTTCGATGGCCCGATTGCGCCGACGCCCTCGCGACCCCGAGGGCAGGATGACGCTGGGGGACCACTTCCGGGAGTTCCGTCGCCGGCTCTTCGTCTCGGCGGCCTCGGTGCTCGTCGCAGCAATCGTCGCCGGGTTCTACTACGACCAGGTCTTCGCGTTCCTGCAGGCGCCCTTCGTTGACTACAAGGACGCCAACCCCGAGAGCCTGATCAGTCTCAACTTCGGTGAGGCCACGTCGGCGCTGTCCAACTTGATCAGCCTGTCGATCTTCGTCGGGGTGGTCGTGTCGAGCCCGGTGTGGCTCTACCAGGCCTGGGCCTTCATCGTGCCCGGCCTGACCACGAAGGAGAAGCGGATCTCCCTGGCCTTCGTGGGCTCGATCGTGCCGCTCTTCCTCGCCGGCTGCTACCTCGCGTACACGATCCTGCCGCAGTCCCTCGCCATCCTCTACGGCATCAGCCCGGCGGGGACGTCGAACATCCAGCAGGTGTCGATGTACTTCGCCTTCGTCACCCGCTTCATCCTCGTCTTCGGGCTGGGGTTCCTCTTCCCCGTCGTGCTCGTCGCCCTCAACGTGGTGGGCATCATGCCGGCGAGCCGGTTGATCAAGGGGTGGCGCGTCGCCGTCGTCCTCATCTTCGTGTTCGCCGCCGTGGCCACCCCGACGGCGGACCCCTTCACGATGTTCGTGTTCGCGGCGCCGCTCACCGCGCTCTACTTCGGCGCGTGGCTCGTCTGCCGGGTCCTCGACAAGCGCAAGGAGAAGTCGCGGCCGGACTGGCTCGACGTCGACGACACCGAGGCCTCCGCGCTCTGACCCCGCTGCCGCCGCTCAGCCGAGGCCGGCGAGCACCTGGGCCACGATGATCTTGACGATCATCGCCACGGGGTAGACCAGGGCGTACCCGACCCCGACGCGGGTGTCGTGCCCGCTCCGCTCGTCGACGAAGGCGAGCACCGCCGGCTGGGTCTGCGCCCCGGCCACCGCCCCGGCCGTCTCCAGCCAGGGCAGCCCACTCACGGTGTGCAGGGCGAGAATGAGCAGCACACCCGCCAGCAGCGTCATGGCGAGCCCGAGCAGCAGGATGTTCCACCCCTCGCCGGAGCCAAGAGCCGCACCGATGTGCTGTCCCGCCCGCACGCCCGCGAACGCCAGGAACGTCACCATGCCCAGCGCCGAGAGGGACTGGGCCGCGCCGTGCGACATCGAGGTGACGACCGGGCCGATGCGCCCGACGCGCCCGAACACGAGACCGACGAGCAGGGTGCCGGCAGCCGCACCCACGGCGAACCCGCCCCCCGGCAGGGGGATGTACACCATGCCGACGGCCAGGCCGACCGAGAGCCCCAGCGCGAGCCCACCGACGTTGATGTCGGACATCCCGCGGTCGCTGTCGCCCAGGTGCGAGGTCACCTCGGACATCCGGTCGCCGGGAGCGATGACCCGGAGCCGGTCGCCCATCTGCAGCACGAACGTGTCGTGGACGACGAGGTCCAGGTCGCCGCGGCGTACCCGGCTGACCCGCGCGCCGTAGCGCCTCGCCAGCTCCAGCTCCCCGATGGTGTGACCGGCCAGCGCCGTGTTCGAGAGCGTGACGCGACGGAAGTCGACCTCCCGACGGTCCGCGACGATGTCGTGCGAGGAGGTGTGCCCGAGCAGGGCGGACACCTCCTCGAGGAGTGGGCGCGAGCCCACGACCGTGAGGAGGTCGCCCGCGGCCAGCGCCTGGTCGGGTGGGGGAACGGTCGTGGGGTTGGCCTCGTACTCGGTCTTGACCCGGGAGACGCTGATCCGGTGGTCGTAGCGAGCCGTCAGCTCTCCCACGGTGAGGTGGGGCTCCAGCTCGACCCTGATCGTGAGGTGCTCCACGCCCTCGCGCCGGGGCTCGGCGCCCGGTCGGTTCAGCGCCCACGCCGAGATCGCCAGCATGACGAGGACCCCACCGAGGTAGGTGATGGAGTATCCGATCGTCGGGCCGGCGGCCTCCCCGGCCCGGGCCGACGCGGCCGCCAGGGCCGGGGTGTTCGTCAGGGACCCCGCGTAGGCCCCCGCGACCACGGGGCCGGGCAGGTCGAGGAGTCGGCCCCCGACCGCCGTGGCCACGCCGACGAGCACGAGGGCCACGGCGGTGAGCACCATCTGGACCCACCCCCGCCGCAACGAGGCGAAGAACTGGGGGCCGGCCACGACGCCGACCGTGTACGTGAAGAGCACGAGGCCAAAGGTGCCGACCGCCTCGGACACCTCGAGCTCGACGCCGGTGGACGTGGCCCAGGCGGAGAGACCGAGGGCAGCGAAGAGAACGGCCGCCGGCCCGAGGTGCACGCCCCCGACCCGCACCGACCCCAGCGCGGCACCCAGGGCGAGAAGCACCGCAAGGAGGAGCAGGGGGGCCCCGGCGAGCAGCTCGAATGTCGGCGTCATCCGTGAAGCGTGCCACCTCTGCCCGTCCGGGACGGGTCGGTGTCCAGAACCCCGGTGGCGCGAGCGGTCCCGGGATATCCTTCGCGCCATGGCGACGCGGCTCGGGCTCATCGTCAACCCCACATCGGGCAAGAACACCGGGTCGCTCATCGGCACCCGGGCCCTCACCCTGTTGCGGTCCGCAGGCGTCGACATCCTCGACCTGAGCGCGGCCGATGCACGCAGCGCGATGGAGCAGGGCCGGGCGGCGATCGGCTCCGGCCGGATCGACCGGCTCGTCGTCGCCGGGGGCGACGGCATGGTGCACCTCGGGGCCAACCTGTGCGCAGGCACGGGTGTCCCCCTCGGCGTCGTCGCGGCCGGCACCGGCAACGACATCGCCCGTGAGCTCGGGCTCCCGGTACGCGACGCCGAGGAGGCGGTCGAGCGGATCCTCGCGGGCCGGACCCGCACGGTCGACCTGGCCCGGCGAACCGCCGCCGAGGGGGAGCACCGGTGGTTCGCCGGGGTGCTGGCAGCAGGCTTCGACGCGGTCGTCAACGAGCGCGCCAACCGCTGGCGGTGGCCCCGGGGACCGATGCGGTACAACCTGGCCGTGCTCCGTGAGCTGCCGGTGTTCCGTCCCATCCCGTACGTGCTCGAGCTCGACGGACGCCGGACGGAGACCGACGCGATGCTGGTCGCCGTCGGTAACGGCCCGGCCTACGGAGGGGGAATGCGGGTCACCCCCGAGGCGTCCCTCGACGACGGACTTCTCGACGTCCTGATCCTGCACGGGGTGTCGACCCTCGAGTTCCTCCGGGTCTTCCCCAAGGTGTTCAAGGGTACCCACACCGACCATCCCGCGGTGGAGATCCTGCGGGCCCGCGAGGTGCGGCTCGAGGCCACCGGCATCGTCACCTATGCCGACGGCGAGCGGTTCGGTGCGCTGCCGATGAGCCTGGAGGCCGTGCCGGGCGCGCTGACCATCCTGGCCTGACCGCTGACGTAGCCTGAGGCCATGTCCAGCCCCGCCGAGCGGTATGCCGCTGCTGCGGCCCGGAACCGTCGCGAACGCCTCGAGCTCGGCAGGTTCATCGCCGGCCTCGACTTCCCCCTCGACGACTTCCAGACCCGGGCCTGCGAAGCGGTCGAGGCCGGCAAGGGGGTGCTCGTGGCGGCGCCGACGGGCGCCGGGAAGACCATCGTGGGGGAGTTCGCCGTGCACCTGGCCCTCGCCACCGGGCGCAAGGCCTTCTACACGACCCCGATCAAGGCACTCTCCAACCAGAAGTACCACGACCTGGCCGCCGTGCACGGCACGGACAAGGTCGGCCTGCTCACCGGGGACTCCTCGGTCAACGGCGAGGCCCCGGTCGTCGTCATGACCACCGAGGTGCTGCGGAACATGATGTACGCGGGGTCCCGCACCCTCGACGGGCTCGGCTTCGTCGTGATGGACGAGGTCCACTACCTCGCCGACCGCTTCCGTGGAGCCGTCTGGGAGGAGGTGATCATCCACCTGCCCGAGCACGTGCAGGTGGTCTCCCTCTCGGCGACGGTGAGCAACGCCGAGGAGTTCGGGGACTGGCTCGCCGAGGTGCGGGGCAATCACGAGGTCGTCGTCACGGAGCACCGACCGGTGCCGCTCTACCAGCACATGCTCGTCGGCACGACGATGTTCGACCTGTTCGCGGGCAACCGCATCGACCCCGACCTGCTCGCCGCCATCCGGGCCGCGGAGCAGCGGGGCCGCGTCGATGACGCGCCGCGCGGTGCCGGCGGGGGAGGCCCCCGGTCGCGGCACCAGCGCGGCCGCGGCGGCGGCCGGCGCGGCTCCCAGGGTGGACCGCGCGGAGGTGGCCGTGGCCCCGGCGGGGGTGCGGGGGGCCGGGGGTTCGCTCGCGGCGGTCGGCCCGGTGGTGGAGCGACCCGCGCCGAGGTCATCGAGGAGCTCGACCGCGACGGACTGCTGCCGGCGATCACGTTCATCTTCAGCCGGGTGGGGTGCGAGGCCGCCGTGGGACAACTGCTCGCCGCGGGCACCCGGCTGATCCCCGACCGCGAGGGGCTGCGCATCCGCCGACACGTCGAGGAGCGGGTCGAAGCCCTCGCCGACGAGGACCTCACGGTGCTCGGCTACTTCGACTTCGTCGAAGGCCTCTCACGGGGGTTCGCCGCGCACCACGCCGGGATGCTCCCGCTGTTCCGCGAGATCGTCGAGGAGCTGTTCACCGAGGGCCGCATCCGCGGGGTCTTCGCCACCGAGACGCTCGCGCTGGGCATCAACATGCCGGCCCGCACCGTGGTCCTCGAGAAGCTCGTGAAGTTCAACGGCGAGGCCCACGTGGACATCACCCCCGCCGAGTACACCCAGCTCACCGGGCGCGCCGGACGACGGGGCATCGACATCGAGGGACACGCCGTCGTCCAGTGGGCCCGTGGTGTGGACCCGATGGCGGTCGGAGGGCTCGCCTCGGCCCGCACCTACCCGCTGCGCTCGAGCTTCCGACCCACGTACAACATGGCCGTCAACCTCGTCGCCCAGGTGGGACGCGAGGTGGCCCGCGAGATCCTCGAGACGTCGTTCGCCCAGTTCCAGGCGGACCGGGCCGTCGTGGGCATCGCCACGAAGGTGCGCCGCAACGAGGAAGGCCTCGAGGGCTACGCGGAGGGCATGCACTGCGACCTGGGGGACTTCCGCGAGTACGCCGCACTCCGCCGGTCCCTCGCCGACGCCCAGAAGGACGGCGCCAAGGCGCGCTCGGCCTCGCGGCGTGCCCAGGCCGCGATGTCGCTCGAGGCGCTGAAGATCGGGGACGTCATCCGGATCCCCACCGGTCGCCGCGCCGGCTGGGCCGTGGTCGTCCAACCCTCGCGCGGGGGTCGCGGCACGCCCACCGGCCCGGCGGTCGTCACGGAGGACAAGCAGTTCCGACGACTCACCCTCGTCGACGTCCCCGAACCCGTCGAGGCCATGGCGCAGGTCAAGGTGCCGCCGCAGTTCAACCCGAAGTCACCGAAGTCCCGCCGCGACCTCGCCACCTCCCTGCGGATCGCCACGCCACGGGGCACGGAGGACTCACCGAAGCGCCGGGCCCGCGACATCCCGCCCGGCGAACCCGAGCACGTCGCGCGGATGCGAGCCGAGCTCAAGGCCCATCCGTGCCACCAGTGCCCCAGGCGGGAGGACCACGCTCGGTGGGCGGAGCGGTGGTGGCGGCTCAAGCGCGAGACCGTTGGCCTGCAGCGCAGGATCGAGGGGCGCACGAACACCGTGGCGCGCACCTTCGACCGGATCTGCGACGCCCTGGAGGCCCTGGGCTACCTCGACGAGGCGGGCACCGTCGTCACCGAGCGCGGTGAGCGGCTGCGCCGGCTCTACACCGAGAAGGACCTGCTCGCCGCCCAGTGCCTGCGCCACGACGTGTGGAAGCGCCTCGACGCCCCGGGGCTGGCGGCAGCCGTCTCGGCTCTCGTGCACGAGCCCCGACACGAGGAGGCCGAGGTGTCTCCCCGGATGCCGAACGGGGACGTCGCCGAGGCCATCGCCACGATGGAGCGGCTGTGGAGCGAGATCGAGGACCTCGAGACCGAGCACGACCTCCCGTCGACGTCGATGCCCGACGGCGGAATGGCCTGGATGGTGCACCGCTGGGCCTCGGGCGAGCGGCTCGACACCGTGCTCCGCGGGCAGGACATGGCAGCTGGAGACTTCGTCCGCCGCTGCAAGCAGCTCGTCGACCTCCTCGACCAGGTCGCCAAGGCGACGACCGACGGCGAGATCCGCCGCACCGCACGACGCGCCATCGACGGGGTGCGCCGCGGCGTCGTCGCGGCGGACCGACTGGACTGACCTCGACTCCTTGCGCCCAGCCACGCCCGGGAGCGCCTGTGCGGGGTGAGGACGTCGGTGTGGCGCAATCAGTCGGGGATGCCGACCGCGGAGAGCACCCGGTTGATCGGGTTGGTCACGCCGTAGGTCGAGGCCAGCTCGCTGAGCAACCTGGTGTCGGCAACCCTCGTCGGCAGCGACAGGTCGACGTCCGGGACCGGAGCGTCGCGGGCGACCCGCACCACAGTGGGCGCGACGTCGAGGTACGCCCCCGCCGCCTCCAGGTTGGTGCGCCGCATCCCCTTGATCGTCGGGTCTCCTCCCGCGACGGCCGCGCGCAGCCCCGCCAGGGACCCGTGCGCGTCGATGAGCAGGGCGGCGGTCTTGTCACCGATCCCCTTGACCCCGGGCAACCCGTCGCTGGTGTCGCCGCGCAGCACCGACATGTCGACGTAGAGGTCGCCCGTGGGCACGGCGTAGCGCTCCTGCAGGTAGGCCTGCGTGGCGATGTCGGGGTCGCGGACCCCGCCCTTCCCCGTGTACAGCACCCGGATGCCGTTCGCGTCGTCGACGAGCTGGAGGAGGTCACGGTCGCCGGTGACGATGTCCACCGGCATCACGCCCCGGTGCCGCTCGGTGAGGGTGCCGATGACGTCGTCGGCCTCGAACCCCGGAGCGCCCAGCCGGGCGATGCCGATCGCTTTCAGCGCGTCGCGGATCAGTGGCACCTGCGGGGTGAGGTCGTCGGGGCTCTCCTCCTGCACCTCGGAACCCTCCACGACCCGGTGGGCCTTGTAGGTCGGGATGAGGTCGACCCGCCACTGCGGGCGCCAGTCGTCGTCCCAGCACGCGACCAGGTGGGTGGGCCGGTGCGCCGTCACGAGGGTGGCGATCATGTCGAGGAAGCCACGCAATGCGTTGGTCGGGGTCTCGGTCGGTGACGAGCGCTGGTCCGGGACCCCGAAGAAGGCCCGGAAGTAGAGCGAGGCGCTGTCGAGCAGGAGCAGCTTCTGCGGGCGCGAGGGGTCCACCGACATGGGCCGAGCCTACGCGTGGCGCCGGCATCGAGGAGGCTCCCGACAGGAGCCCGCCCGGCCGGCCACCGACCGCGGCGGGGTGGCGGGCCCCGTCCGCGACGAGTCCCGATCGTGGGACGAGAAGCCCGTCCCGGCCGAGCCGGCCCGGGCTAGGGTGGGGACGTGGAAGAGATGGACCGGCGGATCGTGGACCTCCTCGCCGAGGACGGTCGGATCAGCTACACCGACCTCGGCAAGGCCCTCGGCATGTCGACCTCTGCCGTGCACCAGCGGGTTCGTCGACTGGAGCAGCGGGGCACCGTGAAGGGCTACACGGCCAAGTTCGACCACAGCGCGCTCGGTCGGGGCATGACGGCCTTCATCTCGATCACCCCCCTGGACCCCGCCGCGCCGGACGACATCCCGGAGCGGCTCCACGGCGTGAGCGAGATCGAGGAGTGCCACTCCGTGGCCGGGGACGAGAACTACATCCTCAAGGTGCGGGTCGGCACCCCACCGGACCTCGAGGCGCTCCTCGCCCGGGTGCGCGGGGTCGCGAACGTGTCGACTCGCACGACGGTGGTGCTCTCCACCCCGTGGGAGTGAGCCCGGTGTCCCCCGACGGTGACCTCCCCGGGGACCTGCGGACCTACCTCCAGCAGTCGCGCGACGCCTTGGTGCGCGCCCTCGAGGGACTCTCCGAGTACGACGTCCGGCGGCCCCTCACGCCGACGGGCACCAACCTGCTCGGTCTCGTCAAGCACGTCACGGGCGTCGAGCTGGCCTACCTCGTGGAGTCCGTCGGGCGCCCGGCACCGGCCCTGCCATGGAACGAGGACGGGTCGGTGTGGGAGGGGGCCGACATGTGGGCGAGGGCGCAGGAGTCCCGCGACGACCTGCTCGACCTCTACCGGGAGGCATGGGCCCTCGGTGACGCGACCCTGGCCGAGGTCCCGCTGGGCACCGCGGCAACCGTTCCCTGGTGGCCCGAGAACCGCCGGGCCACCTCCCTCGGCCACCTCGTCGTGCGGGTCGTGGCCGAGACCGCTCAGCACGCCGGCCACGCCGAGATCCTGCGGGAGATGATCGACGGGCAGGCGGGTCGCGACCGCGCGGACATGGGTGACGACGCCTACTGGGCCGAGTACGTGGGGCGGATCCAGGGGGCCGCGGACACCCACCGCTGACCGACTGGCCACCCGGCCCCGACTGCCCGAGTCACGCCACCGCCCGAGTCACGCCACCGCCCGAGTCACGCCACCGCCCGAGTCACGCCACCGCCCGAGTCACGCCACCGCCCGTGGGCCCTCCGGCGCCTGACGTCCCTACCGGGAGACGTCGGCCACGACCGCCTGCACGACGACGATCAGGTCCTCCGGCGAGATCCCGAGGTCCAGGCCGCGGCGGCCGCCCGACACGAACACGGTGTCGAACCGCGTGACGCTCTCGTCGACGACGGTGGGGAGGTGCCGCTTCTGGCCGATGGGGGAGATCCCGCCGAGCACATAGCCCGACGACCGCTGCGCGGCGGCCGGGTCCGCCATGGCCACTCGCTTGACTCCCAGCGCCCGTGCCGTCGCCTTGAGGTCCAGCGATCCCGACACGGGGACGACCGCGACCGCGAGACCCGCGCCCGTGTCGACGACCAGGGTCTTGAAGACCTGCTCGGGGGGCAGGCCGAGCACCTCGGCCGCCTCCATCCCGAAGGACCTCGCGTCCGGGTCGTGCTCGTAGGTGTGCAGCGTGAACGGCACCCCGGCCACCAGCAGCGCCGCTGTGGCCGGGGTACCGGAGGACTCAGGACGCGGCATACCGCCACCGTATGCCGCGAGCTCACCTACCCGAGGTCCGCCGCCGAGGCCGCGCGGCTGGCGCTCGCACCGACGAGAGCGGCCTCGTGGACGGCGTCGGTGTCGGTGTGGTCCCGCCACCACTGCTGACCCGAGGGGGCGAGGGTGTCGATCGGGTCGTAGTAGACGTACTCGCGGGACAGTGCCTGGTCGTCATCGCCCTCGATCGACGTGCGGTAGTTCTTGCGCCAGAACGACATCCCGAGCTCGGTGTCGTAGCTCTCGACCTGGTGCACCCACCGCTTGCCGACGAACGGGACGTCGCAGACGATGCGGGGGGTCGCGAACCCGGGGAGGTAGCCCATGATCGAGTGCTGCAGCTCCTGGGCGCGGGCCAGGGAGACGCGCCAGTGCTCGGAGAACGGGATCATGTCGCACATGTAGAAGTAGTAGGGCGTGATCATCGCCTCGTCCTGCAGGGAGAAGCACAGGTCGAGAAGCGCCTCGGGGGAGTCGTTGACCCCCCGCATGAGGACGCCCTGGTTGCGCACGTCACGCACGCCCGCCTGGAGCATCGCCGCCGCGGCCTCAGCCACGAGGGGAGTCACCGACTGCGCGCTGTTGACGTGGGTGTGGATCGCCAGCGAGACACCGCGCGAGCGGGCCTTCGCGGACACCCGCGCGACCCCCTCGACGACGTCGGGCTGCAACCAGTGCTGGGGGAGCCCCATGAGGGCCTTTGTGGCGAGCCGGATGTCGCGGATCGTCTCGACGTCGAGGAGCTTGTCGAGGAAGCCTTCGAGGTTGCGCCACGGCATGTTCGCGACGTCACCCCCCGACACGACGACGTCACGCACGCCGGGGGTGCGCTGGAGGTAGTCGAGCATCGCGGCATACCGGTCGACCGGCTTGCCGGCGAGCTTGAGCTTGGCGACCTGCGCCGTGGAGTTGCCGACGAGGTCCATCCGGGTGCAGTGGCCGCAGTACTGGGGGCAGGTGGGCAGCATCTCGGCCAGCACCTTGGTGGGGTAGCGGTGAGTGAGCCCCTCGACCGCCCACATGTCGTGCTCGTGGAGGCTGTCCCGGGTCGCGAACGGGTGGCTCGGCCAGTCGGTGCGCCGGTCGGAGAAGACCGGGAGCATGTAGCGCCGCACCGGGTCGACATAGAACGCCTCGGTGAAGGCACGCCCAGCGGCGGGGAGCGGCCCATCGGTTGCCGGCACCATGGTGTTCATCATCTGCGGGGTGACGAGCATCGACATCGTGGCCCGCTCGGCCTGGTCGCGCTCGAGGTCCTCGTAGAAGCGGTCCTCGAGCAGGTCACCCATGAGGGACCGCAGTTGGGCGACGTTCTTCACGCAGTGTGCCCGCTGCCACTGCGCATCGCGCCACTGCTCGGGCGTGGCATCGCGCCAGCCGGGGAGCCGAGTCCAGTCGGGCTCGGTCAGCTCGCGGCGCCGGTAGGCGTAGGGCTGGGCGATCATCATCTCCATGCGTGGGAGGATACGGGATGGACATGGGGTTTACGCCATCCATTCCGCAAATACTGTGGTCGAACATTGTCTTGTGAGGAGATCCTTGTGCGAAGCACCCCATCGTCGCCCTACGGCCTGCACCGCGTCATCGAGCCCGCGTGCGACTCGTTGCCACAGGCAGCGGTGGTGCTCGACCCGACCCCCGAGCTCTGGCCGGACGAGGTGCGGATCGAGGTCGAGACCCTCAACCTCGACGCCGCGTCCTTCCGCCAGCTGACCGAGCACCACGACGGCGACGGCGACGCGATCCGGTCGGCTGTCCTCGACATCGTCCGGACCCGGGGCAAGATGCAGAATCCCGTGACCGGCTCGGGCGGCATGCTCATCGGCACCGTCGCCGAGGTCGGACCCGAGTCGCCCCTCGGCCTCTCGGTGGGGGACCACGTCGCCACCCTCGTCTCGCTCTCCCTCACGCCGCTGCTCATCACCGACGGGCTGGCGCGCTGGGACGGCCGGTCCGAACGCGTTCCGGCAACGGGCACGGCGATCCTGTTCGGCCGGTCGATCGCGGCCAGGATCCCGGACGACCTCCACGCCGACCTCGCCCTCATGGTCATGGACGTGTGTGGCGCTCCCGCGCTCGTCACCCGGGTGGTGGGGGAGTACGTCGACCGCGGCACGGCGCCGACCGTCGCCGTCCTCGGTGCCGCAGGGAAGTCGGGCTCCCTGTCTCTCGCCGCGGCCCGGGCAGCCGGGGCATCACGCCTCATCGGCATCGTCCCGGTCGAGGCCGAGGCCGAGGTGCTCGAGGCGAGTGGCCTGGCCGACCAGGTGGTGGTCGCCGACGCGCGATCGCCGATCGGGCTCGCCGAAGGCGTTGCAGGAGCGGGAGGTCCCGCCGACATCACGGTGGTGTGCGTCGACGTCCCGGGCTGTGAGCAGCCGGCCATCCTCGCCACTGCCCAGGGCGGCACGATCATCTACTTCTCGATGGCCACGAGCTTCGCTGCCGCCGCGCTGGGAGCAGAGGGCCTGGCCGCGGACGTGCGGATGCTCGTCGGAAACGGCTACACGCCCGGGCACGCCGACCTCGCCCTCGACCTGCTTCGCCGCACCCCACCGGTGCGGGCGCTCTTCGAGGCCCGCCTGGAGGCCGAGCACCCCGCCGGATGACGACCTCACCCCGTCCGGGTGACGCCGGGTCACGCCGCCCACCAGTAGCCTCGAGGTGGCGAGTCGATCACAGGGCTGCGTGCCCGCCCCGATGGCCGAGCGACCGCGAACCCAGCACCGAAAGGAACCCTGATGAACAACGAGAGCGAAGAGTCCGCAGCCGACCTCACCGCCGAGGTGGCCGTCGCGAGCGACGGAGCGACGACCCTCTTCGTCGCCGACTTCAGCGACACCGAGACCGCCTGGGAGGCCTACGAGGCCCTGCGCTCGATCGAGGACGGACGCCACGTTGCCATCGACGGCGTGGTGGTCGTCAAGCGTGACGGCGACGGCACGCTGGAGATCCAGAAGGCCACGGACCACTCGACGAGGCGTGGTCTGACGTGGGGGCTCGTCGGCGGCGCGGCGCTCGGAATCCTCTTCCCGCCCACGCTCATCGGCAGCGCGATCGCCGTGGGTGGCGGCGGCGCAGCCATCGGCAAGGCCCGTCAGGTGCACCACAGGGCCGAGCTGGAGAAGGAGCTGGAGTACGCGGTGGCCCCCGGACACTCGGGGATCCTCGCGCTCGTGTCCGACCCCGGCGCCATCGAGATCCGCAAGGCCCTCGCCAAGGCCAACGGCATCGTCGAGTCCGCTGTCGACGACGTCGTCGCCAAGGACATCAAGGCGCTGGCTGACGAGGCCGACGAGGACGCCGACAAGAACGCTGACAAGGACTGATCTCGACGGCGCTCGCCCCGAGCTTCACCGAGCGCCTTGCCGGATCGCGGCCGGGCCGGTTGGCTGGTGTCATGACCGACGCCAGCCACCGCCCGGCTCACCTCTGTGACGACCTCGACCCGAGGTGGCCGGTGTCCACACCCCTCCTTCCTCATGCCACCGGCCGGGTCCGGAACGGTCTGGACAGGTGACGCGCGCACCCGGGCTCTACGTCGCCGGGACGGAGGCCGGCTCCGGCAAGTCCGCCGTCGCCGTGGGTCTGGCGCACCAGCTCGCTCGGCTGCACGGCCGTGTGGGAGTGTTCCGACCGATCGTTCGGGCCGACGGCGATGCCGACGCGCTGCTTGCCGTGCTGCTCGAGCAGGTGCCCGCCGGGACGGCGGCCGACGGCGCCTGGGGAGTCACCGACGAGGGCTGGCACCGGGACCCGGCCCAGGCGGTGGAGCGCGTCGTGGACCGCTTCCACGCGGTCTCCTCCAGCCACGACGCGGTCCTGGCTGTCGGGTCGGACTTCACGGGAGTCCCCGCGCCAACCGAGTTCTCCACGAATGCCGCGGTGGCCGCCCACCTCGGGCTCCCCATGGTGCTCGTCCTCCCGGGCGGGACGTCTCCGGCGCGAGAAGTCGCCTCGTCCGCCGCGTCCGCGGTGGCGGCGGCCCGCGACGCCCACGCCCGCGTTGCGGCGGTGGTGCTCAACCAAGTGGCCGAGCGGGGTGCGGATGCCGTGCGGTCGGCCGTCACGGAGCGGCTGCCCGGTGTCCCGGTCCTGGTCCTGCACGAGGCGCCGCTGCTGCGCGCCCCCACCGTCGGCGACCTCCAGGCCGCCTGTGACGGTGACCTCGTCCACGGGAGCGCGGCACTGCTGGACAGGGAGTGCCAGGGCCTGGTCGTGGCTGCCATGACCATGCCCCACGTCATCGACCGGCTCGTCGAGGGGGGCGTCGTCATCGTTCCGGGGGACCGGGAGGACGTCGTCCTGGGAGTCCTGCTCGCCCACCGCTCACGCACCCTGCCATCCCTGGCGGGCCTGGTGCTCAACGGGGGCTTCCCGCTCTCCGCCCAGGTCGACCGACTCATCGCGGGTCTCGACCTCGAGCTGCCGATCATCGCCGCCGCGGGCGGCACCATGGAGGTGGCCTCTGCCCTGGGTCGGGTCCAGGGGCGGATCACCCGCGAGGCGACCCGCAAGGTCCAGACCGCCGTGGCGCTCTCCGACGAGCTGGCCGACGTGGCAGCGGGAACGGTGGAGGCGGAGGCCGAGGGCGAGCGCGTCGTCACCCCGCTGATGTTCGAGTACGAGCTCGTGGAGCGGGCCCGGGCCGCCGGCGCCCACATCGTCCTGCCGGAGGGGGGAGAGGACCGCATCCTCCTCGCCGCCGGCCAGGTGCTCGCACGGGGGATCGCACGGCTCACCCTGCTGGGCGACCCCGACACCGTGCACCGGTCCGCGAGTCGCCTCGGCGTCGACCTGGGCGAGACGGAGGTCGTCGACCCGCAGACCAGCCGGATGCGCGAGCAGTTCGCCCACGACTACACGGCGGCCCGCGCGCACAAGGGCGTCACCCTCGACATCGCCCTCGACCGGGCGCTCGACCCCTCGTACTTCGGGACGATGATGGTCCACTCCGGGCGGGCCGACGGGATGGTCTCCGGGTGCATCACGACCACCGCGCACACGATCCGCCCGGCCCTGGAGATCGTGCGCACCGCCCCCGGCGTGCGGATCGTCTCGAGCGTCTTCCTCATGTGCCTCGCCGACCGGGTCCTCGTCTACGGCGACTGTGCCGTCAACCCCCACCCCGACGCCGACCAGCTCGCCGACATCGCCATCTCCTCGGCACGCACGGCCGAGCAGTTCGGCATCGCCGCTCGCGTGGCGATGCTGTCGTACTCCACCGGGGCGTCCGGTTCGGGCGCCGACGTCGAGAAGGTGCGCGACGCGACCCGCGCGGTCCGGGAACGGGCGCCCGACCTGCTCGTCGAGGGTCCCATCCAGTACGACGCGGCCGTCGACCCCGTGGTCGCGAGCACCAAGCTCGCCGGCAGCCCCGTGGCCGGGCGCGCGACGGTGCTCGTCTTCCCCGACCTCAACACGGGAAACAACACCTACAAGGCGGTGCAGCGCAGCGCGTCCGCGGTGGCCATCGGACCGGTGCTCCAGGGGCTGGCCAAACCCGTCAACGACCTCTCCCGCGGAGCGCTCGTGCGCGACATCGTCAACACGATCGCGATCACCGCCATCCAGGCCCGCGGCTGATGTCGGCCGGCCGGGTCCTCGTCGTCAACGCGGGGTCGTCGTCGCTCAAGTACGAGGTGTTCGACGTCGCCGGCGGCGGCAGCACGGGCGCCGGGTCGGTGTCCGGGGTCGGGGTGGGCGGCCGAGCCCGACACCAGCACCGAGGAACCGGTGAGCCGCTCGACCGGGAGATCCACTGCCCCACGCATGCCGAGGCCTTCGCCGCGGCGGCTTCAGCCCTTCGCAGCGACGAGGCGGGGACCGCAGGGGACGGCGACGAGACCCTCGTCGCCGTCGGCCACCGGGTCGTCCACGGCGGGGCGCGCTTCACCGGGCCCGTGCTCGTCGACGGTGAGGTCCTGGCCGCCCTCGACGAGCTCTCTCCGCTCGCCCCGCTGCACAACCCCGCCAACATCGAGGGCATCCGGCGGGCCGGTGAGACCTTCCCGGGGGTGCCCCAGGTCGCCGTCTTCGACACCGCGTTCCATGCGAGCATCCCCCCAGCAGCCCACACGTACGCGGTGCCCGAGGAGTGGCGCCGCGAGCACCGGGTGCGCCGCTACGGCTTCCACGGGACGTCCTACGCGTACGTCTCGCGGAGGATCGCGGCCCTCCTCGAGCGCGATCGCGACGACGTCGACGCGGTGATCCTGCACCTGGGCAACGGAGCGAGCGCCTGCGCGGTGCAGGGCGGCCGGAGCGTGGACACCTCGATGGGCCTCACCCCGGTCGAGGGTCTGGTCATGGGGACCCGGTCGGGCGATGTCGACCCCGCCCTGGGCGGCTACCTCGAGCGGGTCGCCGGAATGTCGCCAACGGAGTACGACCGCGCCCTGACCCGCGCGAGCGGCCTCGTGGGCCTGAGCGGCGTGTCCGACTTCCGGGACGTCTCGGCCCGCCGAGACGCCGGAGACCCCTCGGCCGCGCTGGCCTTCGACGTCACGGTGCACCGGATCGTCAAGTACGTCGGGGCGTACGCCGCCGTGCTGGGCCGGCTGGATGCCCTCGTCTTCACCGGCGGCATCGGCGAGAACAGCCCGGCGCTGCGAGCCGCGGTGATCGACCGCCTCGCCATCCTGGGAATCGTGCTCGACACGAACGCGAACGCGCACGGACCTGCAGAGCGGCGCGTCTCCACGAGCACGACCCGGGCGCAGGCCTGGGTGGTCCCCACCGACGAGGAGGCCCAGATCGCCCGAGCCGCCCTCGACCTGCTCGAGTGTCCCCACGACATCCGCTGACCCGGGGCTGCGCGGAGGCGCGCGTCCTCCTCCTAGAGTGACCGCGTGACCACGACCCTGTATCGCCGCGCGACGGTCCGCACCCCGGACCACCCCCGCGCGACCGCTCTTGCCGTCGAGGGGCCGCGCATCGCGTGGATCGGCGACGAGGACGGTGCCCAGCGCCACGTGGACGGGGTGGACGCCGTGGTGGACCTCGACGGCGCACTGGTGCTGCCCGGGTTCGTCGATGCCCACGCACACCTCTCGCACACCGGGATGGGCCTGCGCGGCGTCGACCTCGCTCGGACCGGGTCGGTGGCCGAGGCACTGCGAGCGATCGAGGCCGCAGCCCGGCGCCGCGGCGGCCGACCGGTCTTCGCCCTCAACTGGCAGGAAGAGGACTGGACCGAGGACCGACGCCCGACCGTCGGCGAGCTCGACCGGGCCAGCTTCGGTGGCGTGGTCTACGCCTCGCGCATCGACGGCCACTCGGCGGTGGTGTCCAGTGCCCTCACGCTGATCTCGGGGGCCGACCGCCTCGACGGCTGGCTGGGTGACGGGTTCGTCACCCGCGACGCGAAGGACGCCGCGCGAGCCGCCTTCGACGCCGCTCGGAGCCCGGAGCAGCGCCGTGAGGACGTCGAGGACGCCCTGCGGGCCGCGGCAGCAGCGGGAATCGTGGCCGTGCACGAGTGCGGGGGTCCCCTCCTCACCTCCGCCGGTGACTTCGCCGACGTGCTCGACGCCGGCACGATGCCCGGGCTGCCGCTGACCGTGGGGTACTGGGCTGAAGCCGTCACCGACCCCGAGCAGGCGCTCGCCCTCGTGGCGTCGCACGGGGCGACCGGCCTGGCCGGCGACCTCAACATCGACGGGTCGATCGGCTCGCACACCGCCCACCTGCGCTTCGGCTACGCCGACGACGACGGGTGCACCGGCACGGCCTACCGGGACGAGAGCGGGGTGCGCGACCACGTCGCCGCGTGTGCGGTGGCCGGCGTGCAGAGCGGGTTCCACGTGATCGGGGACGCCGGCATGGACATCGTCCTCGCCGGCTACGAGGCTGCCGCCGACCTCGTGGGCTGGGAGGTCGTGCGGGCCAGCCGCCCCCGGCTGGAGCACGCCGAGATGCTCGACGACGACGCCGTGCGCCGAATGGCCCGGCTGGGCATGGTCGCCAGCGTGCAACCCGCCTTCGACGCCTTCTGGGGTGGCGCGGACGGCATGTATGCCGCGCGGCTGGGCCGTGACCGCGCCGCCGGCACGAACCGCTACGCCACCCTGCTCGGCGAGGGAGTCGGCCTGGCCCTCGGCTCGGACTCACCGGTGACCCCCTTCGGCCCGTGGCAGAGCATTCGGGCCTGTGTCGAGCACCGCGTGCCCGCCGAGCGGGTCGACACCTCGACCGCGGTCGACGCCCACACCCGGGGCGGATGGCACGCCGCGCGACACACCGGCGGTGGAGTGCTCACCCGGGGTGCCGCTGCGACCTTTGCGGCATGGGAGGTCTCGGAGCCGGGTTCCCAGGGGCTTCCTGACGTCAGCGCCGGCCGGTCGCTGCCGCGGTGCGCGCTCACCGTCCGCGACGGCATGGTGCTGCACCGCGGATGACGCCGACGCCTCGGGCGGAGTGGGCGAGCAGCGGCGACAGCACGCCGGTCTCACCCTCCCAGCGTCGCAGGGGGGTCCTCGTCACTCAGGGCCGTGTTGATCTCGGCCTGGAGCTCGTCCAACCTGGTCCGGATCTCGTCCACGTGAGCCTTCTTCTGCGCCCGCCCCTCCACCGGCACCGCGGCGCGCGCCGCCAGCCGGCGCGCGCGACGAGCCCAGCCCAGGGCCATCTCCCGCTCGGCCTCGGAGTCGGCCTGTGCGGCGTAGGACTCGGCCATGATGGCGGTGGCGTCGACCCGGGCGCGGACCCGACGAGCGGGGGAGCGGCTCGCGACGTCCTGGGCCAGCCCCAGCAGCCGATCGCGTGTCTTGGCGTCGGTGAGCAGGAACGCGAGCTTGGGCAGCTGCTTGGCGAGCACCGGGCCGTAGCGGACGAGGAGCTGGGTGGGGGTCACGGCACCACGATGCCACGAGGGGAGCCCTCGGGGGGTCGGGGCGCCCGAGCCGCCCCCACGGGAGATCCTGTCGTGTATTCGGTGGCCTGCCGAAATGCTTGCGTCCGAATTGGTAGGTTGTCGCCGTGTCTCCACGCAAGCAGCCCGTCCTCGAGCTCGACCCGGCCGTCGTCCGCCGCGCCAGGAGCCTGGCCCGCACCGCCGGCCGGCCCGTCGTCGACCTCGCCCGCCACCACACGACGGTGTCGGTGGAGCGCGCGACACTGCGCCTCGCCGGCCTCTCCGGCGCCGACCACGAGAACCTTCCCTGGGTGAACCACCTCGTCGATGCCGTCCGGGCCGAGGTCGGGCTCGAGCACGGGGTCACGACCCCCGTCTGGGACGCGCTGGGCCGGGGGGAGGCGCCGGACCTGACGACCCTGGCCCAGAAGGCCTCCGCCGGCGCGGTGTCCTTCCGGCTCCCCACCGGGCGGGACGCGACGGCTGCCAAACGGGCAGCGCGCACGGCGGTGTCCCGGGGCATCCGCACCATCGACCGTCAGCGCGCCGCCCGTGAGCGGCTGATCCGGCGCCACGGCGATGCCCCACGCACCCCGTGGATCTACCTCATCGTCGCGACCGGGGACATCCACGAGGACATCCCACAGGCGCAGCAGGCGGCTCGCGAGGGCGCCGACGTCATCGCCGTGATCCGCTCCACCGGTCAGAGCCTGTTGGACTTCGTGCCGGAGGGAGCGACCCGCGAGGGATACGCCGGCACGTACGCGACGCAGGAGAACTTCCGGCTCATGCGGGCGGCCCTCGACGAGTCCAGCAAGGAGCTCGGCCGCTACGTGCGGCTGACGAACTACGCCAGCGGGCTGTGCATGCCCGAGATCGCGGCGCTGGCCGGGCTCGAGCGGCTCGACATGATGCTCAACGACTCGATGTACGGGATCCTCTTCCGCGACATCAACCCGATCCGCACCTTCGTCGACCAACGGTTCAGCCGCCAGGTCCACGCGCGCGCAGGGATCATCATCAACACCGGCGAGGACAACTACCTCACCACCTCCGACGCGGTCGAGGCGGCACACACCGTCACCGTGAGCCAGCTGCTCAACGAGTACTTCGCCAAGGAGGCGGGGCTGGAGGACTGGCAGCTGGGGCTCGGGCACGCCTTCGAGATCGACCCGGCCGTGCCGCAGAGCTTCCGCCTCGAGCTGGCCCATGCACTGCTCGCACGCCAGCTCTTCCCGAAGGCGCCGCTGAAGTGGATGCCGCCGACCAAGCACATGACTGGTGACGTCTTCCGCGGATACCTCCTCGACGGGTTCTTCAACCTCGTCGGTGCGATGACCGGGCAGAGCATCCTGCTCGTCGGGATGATGACCGAGGCCGTCGTCACCCCGTGGCTCTCCGACCGTGACCTGGCCCTGCAGAACGTCCGCTACGTCATGGATGCCGCGGGGGGTCTCACCGAGGACTTCCACCCGCCCCGGGACGGGTTCATCCAGACCCGGGCGCGCCAGGTGCTCTCGGAGGCGGTCGAGCTGCTCGAGGCGATCGTCGCCGACTCCGACAGCGCGGGCGACCCGCCGCTGCTGTCCGCCATCGCCGACGGCACGTTCGGCTCGATGAGGCGGCCCCCGACCAAGGGCAAGGGGCTCGACGGGGTGGTCGTGAAGGCCGATGACTACGACAACCCCGCCACGACCCTGCTCGAGGACGGGGCGACCCGATGAGCGCAACCCGCAAGGCAACGTCCGGGCCCGTCGTGCGCCCCTACGGGGACACCACCGGCGACGGCATGGTCCAGGTCTCCTTCACCTTGCCGCTCCCGCACGACAAGCGAGCCGAGGGAGCGGCCCTCCAGCTGGCCGCCAAGATGGGCATGGAGCCCGCCCTGCTCGTGCACGCCAAGGCGATGGGGCCGGACTTCACCTTCTTCGTCGTCTACGGGTCCGTGACGCACCTCGTCGACGTCGGCGAGGTCCAGGTCGTCGAGCGCGAGTTCCCGCTGCTGACCCCCAAGGAGGTCAACGCGGCCATCAAGAAGCGCCTGCGCCGAAAGCTCGTCGTCGTCGGGGCGTGCATCGGCACGGACGCGCACACGGTGGGCATCGACGCCATCCTCAACATCAAGGGGTTCGCGGGGGAGAAGGGGCTGGAGTACTACCGGGAGCTCCGGGTCATCAACCTCGGCGCCCAGGTGCTCGTGCCCGAGCTGGTCAACACGGCCCGCGAGGTGCGCGCCGACGCGGTGCTCGTCTCCCAGGTCGTCACCCAACGCGACGCCCACATCCACAACACCACCGAGATGTCGGCGGCCTTCCGGGAGGCCTTCCCGGCCGGGAAGGTGCCGCACCTGGTCGTCGGCGGTCCGCGCTTCGAGGAGGGGACGGCAGAAACGCTCGGCGTCGACCGGATCTTCGGGCGGGGCACGACCCCCGGCGAGGTGGCCTCCTACCTCGTGCACGCGCTCGTCGACCCCGCATCAGACCCCGACCCGAGAGGACCACGTCGATGACCGCAGCCGAGGTCGGCCTGACCGTCACGCACCGCCGGTACGTCCCGTACAGCCACGCCCACTACGCCGGCAATCTCGTCGACGGGGCATACAGCCTCGCGGCGTTCGGTGACGTCGCCACGGAGATGTGCATCCGGACCGACGGCGACGAGGGACTGTTCGCCTCGTACTCCGACGTGCAGTTCCACGCCCCGGTGCGGGCCGGGGACGTCATCGAGATCACCGCGACCCTGATCCGGGTCGGCACCCGGTCGCGCGAGATGGAGTTCGCGGTCCGGGTCGTGGGGCGTGGCACACCCGAGAACGGCGAGTCCTCGGCCGCGATCCTCGACCCACCACCGGTGGCGACGAGCGCACGAGGGGTGGTCGTGGTCCCTCCTCGGGGGTGACCTACCGTTGGTGAGTGCCCACCCGCCTCCGGTCTGCCGCGCGCCCGGCTGCCGCCCTCGCCGCCGGGCTCTGCCTGTGGCTGGCCTTCCCGGAGCACAACCTGTGGTGGCTCGCCCCCGTGGGGGTCGCCCTGCTCGGTGGGGCCACGCTGACGGCGGGGTGGTGGGGCGGCGTCCGGTCCGGGTTCCTCGCCGGGATGGCCTTCTTCGTGCCGACCCTGTCCTGGTCCGGGGTGTACGTGGGCGCCCTGCCCTGGTTCGCCCTGGCCATCCTCCAGGCCCTCTACGCGGCCCTCATGGGCGGGGTCGTGGGGTATGCCGGGGCCCGGCTCGTGCGCACCGGTCACCTGTGGTCGGCGCTGGCCCTGGTCCCCCTCGCGTGGGTCGTGCAGGAGTGGGCTCGGAGCACGACCCCGTGGGGCGGCTTCCCATGGGCCCGGCTCGCGTTCAGCCAGGCGGACAGCCCGCTCGCGCACCTCGCCCGGTGGCTCGGGGCTCCCGGGGTCACCCTCGCGGTGGCGCTCATGGGCACCGGGCTCCTGGCGGTGGCATGCGGCATCCGGGACCGTCGCCCAGCGCCGCTGGTGGGCGGCCTCGTGCTCGCCCTGCTGCCGTGGGGGAGTGCCCTCATCGTCCTGCCGACCGACGGGCGCAGCGAGACCGTCGGTTTCGTGCAGGGGAACGTCCCGCAGGCCGGCCTGGAGTTCAACGCCCAGCGCCGCGCCGTGCTCGACAACCACGTGACCGGGACCCTCACCCTGGCCGAGCGTGCCCCCGACGACCTCACCCTCGTGGTGTGGCCGGAGAACGCGTCGGACATCGACCCGTTGCGCAACGCCGACGCCATGGCCCAGATCGAACGGGCCCGCTCCGCCGTCGGGGTCCCGCTGCTCGTCGGTGCCGTGCTCAACGAACCCGTCGGCGCCTCCTCCAACGTCTCGCTCTTCTACACGGGCGGCACCAGCCCGCCCGAGCGCTACACCAAGCTGCACCCGGTGCCGTTCGCCGAGTACATCCCGTATCGCTCGTTCTTCCGGACGTTCAGCTCTGCCGCCGACCTGGCGGGGAACTTCGTGGCGGGCACAGAGATCGGTCGGTTCACGGTGCCGGCACCCGGGGGCGACTACGTCGTGCTGCCGACCATCTGCTTCGAGGTGGCCTACGACGGTCTCATGCGGGACAGCCTCGCCGCGGCCGACAGCGAGGACAGCCTCCTGGTGGTGCAGACCAACAACGCGACCTTCGGCTACACGGCCGAGTCCGAGCAACAGTTCGCGATCTCGCGGATCCGGGCGATCGAGCACGGCCGCTCCGTCGTACACGTCTCCACGGTGGGGGTCTCCGGGTTCATCGCCCCCGACGGCAGCGTGACCGGGAAGACCGGGCTCTTCACCGCCGAGCAAGGCATCGGCGCTCCGGTGCTCCGCGACGAGACCACTCCCTCGGACCGGCTCGGCGCGTCGCCGGAGTGGGTGGCCACCGTTCTCCTCATCGCCCTGGTGATCGGGAGCATGTGGCTCACCCGGAGCGTTAGGGTGCATGGACCCGAGACCCGCTCCACGGAGGACCACCGCGTTGACTGAGACCGCTCGACCGCCGCTGCAGCGCGTCGTCGTGCTCGTTCCGACCTACAACGAGCGAGAGACCCTCCCCGTCACGGTCGCCGGCATCCTCGACGCGGCGCCCGAGGTCGACGTCGTCGTGATCGACGACAACTCCCCGGACGGCACCGGAGCCGTGGCCGATGAGATCGCCGGCGCCGAGCCGCGCGTCCAGGTGCTGCACCGCTCCAGCAAGGAGGGGTTGGGCGCCGCCTACCTCGAGGGCTTCCTGTGGGCGCTCGACCGCGGGTACGACACCCTCGTGGAGATGGACGCCGACGGGTCGCACCGCGCGCAGGACCTGCCGCGCCTGCTCGCGGCCGCCGCCGACGCCGATGCGGTCATCGGGTCCCGGTGGGTCCGAGGGGGGTCGGTCGCCAACTGGCCGCTGCACCGCAAGGCGCTCTCGGTCGGCGGGAACGCCTACGTCAAGCTGCTGCTCGGGATGCCGGTGAACGACGCCACCGCCGGGTTCCGGGTCTATCGCGCCGATGCCCTGCGCCGGATGGGGCTGGAGGACGTCGCGTCGCAGGGCTACTGCTTCCAGACCGACCTCACCTGGCGTGCGGTGCGCTCCGGCCTGCGGGTCGTGGAGGTTCCGATCACGTTCGTCGAGCGCGAGGTCGGGCACTCCAAGATGAGCAGGGACGTGATGACCGAGTCCTTGCGCAGGATCACCGGGTGGGGCGTGAACCACCGGCTGGGCCAGGTCAGGTCCGTGGCCTCGGGCCTGCGCGAGCCGAGGTGGCACGAGCTGTGAGCGTGCCCGGGTCCATGCCGTACGCCTCCTCACGCCGGCGGCGACCGCACGTCCTGCGCTGGGTGTTCCTCGCGCTCTTGGTGGTGCCGATCATCGAGGTGGCGGTCATCATCGCCGTCGGCCGGGTCATCGGCGGCTGGCCGACGTTCATCCTCCTCATCGCCGAGTCCGCCCTGGGCGCCTGGATCGTCAAGCGCGAGGGGGGTCGTACGTGGGACCAGCTGCGTGAGGCCCTGCGCAGTGGAGCGATGCCCAGCCGCCAGCTCGCCGACGCCGCCCTGGTGCTCATCGGGGGCTGCCTGCTGCTCACGCCGGGGTTCGTCACCGACGCCGTCGGCTTCTTCTTCATCCTCCCGTTCACCCGACCCATCACCCGGCGGTGGCTGGAGGCGCTCGTCGCCCGGCGGCTGCTCGGCCCGATGGGGGAGTGGCCGGGCCCTCGCGGCGGTACGGGTGGTACGGGTGGTGCTGGTGGTGCTGGTGGCGCCGGGGGCGGTCCGGTCATCCCCGGCGAAGTGGTCGAGTGAGCGCGTGACCCACCGACCGGGTCCGCGCGCCCCGACCGGGTGCGCACACGGCGATGCCGGGCGACCCCGTGAGGGTCACCCGGCATCGACCGGATGGGATCAGGCGGACTTGCGCTTGCGCGGCTTCTCGCCACGGGACACCCGCAGCAGGGTGAGGCGCTCCTCCAGGAGCTCCTCGAGCTCGGGGATCGACCGGCGCTCCAGGAGCATGTCCCAGTGCGTCCGCACGTGCTTGACCGGCTTGCTCTCGGGCTCCGGACCGTCGCCCTGGAGCTTCGCCTCCTCGCCGCAGCGGCACTCCCACGTGCCGGGCACGTCGGCCTCGACCGAGAACGGAAGCTTGATGAGGTGCCCGTTGGGGCAGAGGTACGTCGTGATGGTGCGCTCCGACGGGACGACGTTCGCGTCGGTCTCCATGCTCAGGGCGCCGAGTCGGCTGCCGCGCAGGCTGCGTTCTGCCATGGGTGAAACTCCCAAGTCTGTGATGTCCCGGACGGGTTCCTCGCCGTCGGGTCGATGCTGTAGCAACGTGCATGAGGAGTTCGTTGTTCCATGGGGGTCTGGACGCCATCGGGGCAATAATGTGATGCACATCACGTTTACTGGGAACTTGGCGTGAGTATGCGTCCTCATTTTGCGCGGTTCGCTGTTCCCAAGGGTAGGTGGGCTCGCTAGCGTCACCCCCGTGACGACCACACCGCCTGCCACAGATGTCCCGGGGCCCACCGCTCTGGACAACGCTCCGCCGACATCGAAGCGCCGGGTGGTGGCGTGGGCCATGTGGGACTGGGGCGCGCAGCCGTTCAACACGGTCATCACGACCTTCGTCTTCGCCGTGTACATCACGAGCGAGAGCTTCGGGAACACCAACGCCACCTCCACGGCCCTGGCGATCTCGACGGCGCTGGCCGGGTTGTTCGTTGCCGTGCTGGCCCCGGTGCTCGGCCAGAACTCCGACCGGTCCGGCAAGACGGTGCGCAACCTGCGACTCCAGACCTGGCTGCTCGCGGCCCTGTCGGCATCGCTGTTCTTCGTCCGCCCGGAGCCGGCCTTCCTGTGGCTCGGGCTGGGCCTGCTGGCCGTGGGGTCCGTGGTCTCCGAGATCGCAGGAGTCAACTACAACGCGACGATCGAGCAGGTCGCCGGTCCGCGCACGGTCGGGCGGGTGTCCGGGTTCGGCTGGGGGATGGGGTACCTCGGCGGCATCCTCGTGCTCCTCCTCATCTATTTCCTGTTCATCCAGCCCGACGTCGGCCTCTTCGGCATCACTGACGACGCCGCGCTCGACATCCGCGTGTCGATGCTGGTCTGCGGGATCTGGACCCTCGTCTTCACGATCCCCGCGTTCCTCCTCCTGCGCGATCGCGAGCGGCCCCGAGCCCCAAGGGTGGGAGTCGCGATGTCCTACCGCCTGGTGTGGCGCTCCATACGCGCCCTGTGGGGCACCTCGAGGGACACGGTGTACTTCCTGCTCGCCTCCGCCCTCTACCGCGACGGGCTCGCCGGAGTCTTCGCCTTCGGGGCCATCCTGGCCGCCGGGACCTTCGGGATGTCAGCCGGTGACGTCATCATCTTCGGCGCGGCCGCCAACATCGTCGCCGGACTGGCGACGATGGCGTTCGGGCTGCTGGACGACCGGATCGGTCCCAAGCGGGTCATCCTCATCTCGCTCGGGTCCCTCGTCGTGCTCGGCATCGCGATCTTCGTCCTGCACGACGGCGGCACGGCCACCTTCTGGGTCCTCGGTCTGCTCATGACCGTCTTCGTGGGGCCTGCGCAGGCGGCGTCACGCAGCTTCCTCGCACGGCTCATCCCCGAGGGCAAGTCGGGTGAGATCTTCGGGCTCTACGCGACGACGGGGCGCGTCGTGTCCTTCCTCTCGCCGCTGGCCTTCGGCGGCTTCATCGCCGTCGGGGCACTGCTGACCGGCGCGGAGAACACGCAGTACTGGGGAATCCTCGGCATCGTGCTCATCCTCGCGGCGGGGTTCGCCGTGATGCTGCCGGTGAAGGAGCACACCGAGCACCGCATGGGCTGAGGCGAGCACCGCATGCCAGGGAGTGCGGCCGCCACGTGCGGCCGCCCGAGGGACTCAGCCGGCGAACTCGAAGTGCCAGGGCTCGGGAAGACGCCCGTCTGCGGCCGCCCACGACGGGTGGAACCAGCCGTACAGCGGCGCGTTCTGGCGCATCCACCGGTGCGCCGCCGAGCCGAAGTCCTGCACCCCGCCGCACAGGTCGAGCGCTCGGCCCAGGCCGTGCTTGCTCGTGCCGGGCGTTGCCGCGAAGCGCCCCCGCGTGGCCTTCACCGAGAACTGCTCCGGAAGGGACCGGTAGGAGTCGGTGACGCACAGCGGGCTGCCGGTCTGCGCGGCATAGGCCTTGCTCAGGGCATTGAAGGAGGCAGCGGCATCGGGGGCGAGGCTCTCACCCGGCGCCTCCCACAGCGGGCACAGTGCGCTGGCGGGGACCATCCCGTTGGGGTACACCCCGTTGTCCTCGCTGCACGGCTTCCCGATCGACGTGGTGTCGACGCTGGCGGCGGAGAGGGCGTCGCGCAGCCGCTCCGCCGCGGCCTGGGCCTCGTCGGTGCGCGCCCCGACGAGGAAGCTCGCCACGGGACCCGCCTTCTCGACCTCCTCGACCTGCAGGACGCGCAACTCACCGACCCGCTCCCGCTGGGCCCGGACCACGGTGTCGAGGGCCTTCTTGTCCTTCTCGATCGCGCTCGTTGCTGATGCCGCGCGAACCTCGGCGGCATCGGCCGAGGTGCTCAGCCGCACCTGTTCGGCGGTGATCACCTTGACGTCGGCGAGGGCGCGCGTGCGCTGCTCCGTGAGGTAGGAGAGGTCACCGAGGGGATCGCTGACCTCATCGGGGTCCGCGGACATCGCCTCGAGCATCCCGCTCAGGTCGGAGTCGCCACCGCCGCCGGCGTAGACGGAGAACACCCAGTCGCGCAGGACCTGGCGGGCGGTAGCCAGCCGTTCCTCGAGGACGGCGAGGTCGGAGCGGGCTTGAGCCGCCTCCTCGCTGGCCGCGCGCTCGGTCTCGCGGGCCGCCGACAGCGACTCCAGGAGGGCGTTGGACTCATCGGCGAGACGGTCCATCTCCCGGGTGGCCGCTGCGACCGCACTGTTCGACTCGGCGAGGGCCGCCGAGATGCGCTCCGCCTCGGCGATCTGGGCCGCCAGGACGGCACCCGACAGCGGCTCAGGGTCAGTGACCTCCGGATGCGAGCTCTCGGTGCGCGGGCCGTTGGGCTGCGGGGTCGACCCCGACGTCGTGCTGGGGGAGGGGCTGGGGCTGGGGCTGGGGCTGCTCCTGGTCGGCGTGGGCGTTGCGGTCGGGACAGGCGTGGGCGTGGGCGTGGGGGCGGCCGAACTCGGGGAGACGGACGGCGTCGGCGTGGGTGTCGGAGTCTCCGCCGCGAGGGAGGACGGGGCAAGGGTGGCCAGGAGAGCCGCCGAGAGGGCAGCAGTCATCCCCGCGCGCATGCCACGTGCCAAGCGCAAGACCGATCTCGATTCGTGTGGACCTTCGCGGCCCGGACGGGCCAGGCATTCGCCCTGCAGCGCCTGCCGGGACCCAGCCTAGGCGCAATGCCCCGAGAGCGAGGTGTTTCTCTGCAACCAGACATGCGTCGTCCACAGGAGCCCGGTCCTCTCGCCGGTGTCCACACCCGGCGTGACAGGTCTCGACGTCCCGCAGCCGGTCCGGGCACCGTGGTCGTGGCCCGGGACGGCCCGGCTCACCCGAGGAGAAACCATGGATTATGTCAACTCGGCCCATGTCGTGGGGCGGGTCAGTGGGGTCACCGACCCTCGGGCGCTCCCCAGCGGGGACGTGGTCGTCACCGTGCGCGTGGTGGTGCCACGAGAGGCATCCGGTGGCCGCGTCCGACGCTCAGGGGTCGACACGATCGACGTCGCCTGCTGGACCGCCGCTGCGCGCCGGGTGGCGGCGCGGCTCGGGGTCGGCGACTGCGTCGAGGTCGAGGGGCCCCTGCGGCGGCGGTTCTTTCGCGCCGGCGGGTCGGTGGCGAGTCGCTACGGGGTCGAGGCGCGCCGGCTCAGGCGTCGACGAGCGCCGGCCAGGTCATGACCGCTCGGCGAGCATCCGCTCCAGCAGCTCGATCTCCGTCGCCTGGGCGCGCGAGATGGCCCCGGCGAGGGCGCGGACCTCATCCGTGCGGGCGTCGTCCACGGCCGCGTCGGCCATGGCGACCCCACCCTCGTGATGGTCGATCATCAGGCGGAGGAAGAGGCGCTCCGCCTCCACCCCGTCGGCCATCTCGAGAGCGTCCATCTGCTCGGGCGAGACCATGCCGGCCATGCGCCCGTCGGCATCGGTGTGCGCGGCGGCGTGCTCGCCCCCCACCCACGCCATCGGCGGACGGCTCGAGGTCTGCGGAAGGCCCCACGCCACCAGCCAGCCGTACATCTGTCCGGCCTGCTGCTGCTGGCTGGTGAGGATGTCGTAGGCCACCGTGCGGACCTCCTCGTCGGACGTGCGGTCGCGCACGAGGAGCGACATCTCCACGGCCTGCTGGTGGTGGGTCTGCATGTCACGGGAGAAGCCCGCGTCGGCACCGAACTCCGAGGGCGGCGAGGTGCGGACCTGGACGACCCACAAGGTGGCGAGCACGCCGACGAGCAGGGCGGCGAGCACCGCGAGCCCGAGGGCGCCGTGGGTGAGAGCGCGTCCGGAGTTCTCCCGGGTCACGACGGGGTCGGCGACCGGGGCCTCGTCGAGGTCGTCGGGATTCACGAGGAGGTGGGTGGCAGCTCACCGTCGCTGCCACCGGTGCAGGCCGCCCCCGGCTCGGGGGTCTGTGGCCCCTGGCGATAGGCCGAGATGAACTCCGCCAACCGGGGGTCCTCCGCTCCGGTCAGCTCGAGCTGGGTGCCCCAGGCGCTCGCCACGACGGGCGCCGGCAGGTCCTCATAGGGGGAGAGCACCATGTACGTGTCCGGGATCGAGTCCTCGAGGACCTGAACCTGGTCGGCGGGGAGGTCCGGGGAGTAGGTCACCCACACGGCGCCGTGCTCGAGAGCGTGCACGGCGAGCTCGTCGGGGACCGGCGCGTCGTAGACCCCACAGTTGAGCCACGCCGGGTGGTGGTCGCCTCCCGCAGGGGGAGTCTGCTCGTAGCTGACAGCCTCGGTGGTGTGCTCGCTCGTGACGTCGAAGGTCGCCACGGCGTCGAGCGTCGGCCGTCCCGACACGTCACGCCAGACCGTGAACCCCACCACGCCGGCGATGAGCAGCACCACGGTGGCGACCCCGCCGATGAGCAGGAACCGGGAGCGCCGTTCCTGCGCCTGCTGGGCACGGCGCATCTCCTCCACGCGCTCCTTGCTGGCCCGCGATCGCCCAGCGGGTCGGCTGTTCCTGCTCACGTGCGCTCCTTGGTTCGGTGGTCTCGTCCGTGGCGCCTCGACGGCGCGTCAGCACCCCGACGGACCACCCCGGCAGTACCCGTCCATCGTCGCAGAGCGGCGAGAAGTTCCCGCGTCGTCGGGGTGCGGGTGGGAACGGTTCCACGGGCCGACTCCGACGGACTCCCTGGGCAGACCCCGACTCCTGTCGAGCGTCGCCCACCCCGACCCAATAACGCCGATAATCGACATTATGTCACTCCAGCGATGAGCGAGCCCTGCCGCCCACTGCTCCCCGACCGGGGGGCCTCACTGGTCGCCGTACATCAACGACCCCGGGGTCGTCAGCACCTCGCCGGTCTCGAGCCAGGTCTTCAGACCCGAGAGGATCATCGGCCAGCCGCCGTAGAGCTCCGGCGGTGCGTCATCGGGAAGGTCGTCGTGGGTCAGCGTGAGCCGGCACGAGTCGCCGACCTGCTCGATGTCCCAGGTCACCCGAGTCGTGCCCTGCGCCTGCACCTCGTCGCTCCACGTCGTGACCAGCGATTGGACGAGACGCCGTGGCGGGTCCACGACGAGGTTCTCGCCGCGGCTCAGCTCACGGTCCGCTCGGGGGTGAGTCGTGGCGTAGGTGGACCCCGGGGTCCAGTCGGAGTGGACGGAGGCACCGAACTGGTACCTCTCCCGGCTCGCTGGGTCGGTGATCGCGTGCCAGAGCCGTTCGGGGGTGGTGCGGATGTAGATCTCGAAGACCTTCTCCATGGTTGCCTCCAGGGTCCTCCTGAGCGCGGACAGGTCGCCCGCCCACGCTGCCGTGTACTTGGTGATCCAGCGGTCGTGCAGCAGGCGGATCGGCACGGCGTTGAGGTGGTGGTGCTTCTCCCGGCCCGCTCGGCTGCTCACGACGAGTCCGGCCTCCTCGAGGATCACGAGGTGCTTGGCCACCGCCACCCTCGTCATGTCGTGTCCGGACGTCAGCTTGGTGAGGGTCTGGCCGTCGGCGGCGAAGAGAGAGTCGAGCAGGGCTCGACGGGTGGGGTCGGCCAGTGCCCGGAACACGGCGTCGACGGGTCCTGGCCGCTGCCCCTCCCCCGGTTCCGCAGCCCCGTCGGACATGACGCCTGCTCCTTGTCGCCCCGGGGCCACCGCCGGCCCCGATGGCTCACTATAGGAAACCAATTGGTTTCCTGTCTAGGCCGCGCGCCGGGATGGACCGCCGCGGCCACCCCTCGCACGCCAGCGGCGACCACCGACACGCCCGGCATACCCTGTGCCCACCATGCAGTGCGACTACTTCGATGCCGGCCGCTGCCGTTCGTGCACCCTCATGGGCACGCCGTATGCCGAGCAGCTGGCCGAGAAGGCGGCACGGGCCGTCCAGCGGCTCGCCGACGTCGCGCCCGGGCTCCACTGGCTGGAGCCGGGCCCCAGCGCCGAGTCCCACTACCGGAACAAGGCCAAGCTCGTCGTCGCCGGGGTCGCCGGTACGCCGACCTTCGGCATCCTCGACGAACGGGGCCGCGGCGTCGACCTCCAGCGGTGCGGCCTCTACGAGCCCGGGCTGGCCGCGATTTTCGAGCCCCTGCACCGCTTCGTGTCGCGCATCGGTATCGAGCCCTACGACGTCCCCGCCCGCCGGGGCGAGCTCAAGCACGTCATCGCGACCCACTCCCCCAGGGGCGAGCACCTCATCCGCTTCGTCGTGCGCTCGGCGGAGTCGGTCGAGCTGCTGCGCGGCGAGGTTCCCGCCCTGCGGGCCACCCTGCCGTCCGCCAGGGTCGTGACGGCGAACGTCCTCCCCGAGCACAAGGCGGTCCTCGAAGGAGACCTCGAGGTGCCTCTGACCGACCAGGTGCTGCTGCCGATGCCCGTCGGGGACGTCACCCTCCTGCTCGGCCCACGCGCGTTCTTCCAGACCAACAGCCGCGTCGCAGCAGCCCTCTACCGCCAGGCCCGCGACTGGGTCGACCTCGTGTCCCCGAGCACCGTGTGGGACCTGTACTGCGGTGTCGGCGGCTTCGCCCTCCACCTCGAGGCACCCGGCCGGCGCGTCGTGGGCGTGGAGACCTCCTCGTCCGCCGTCGAGGCAGCCCGCGCCGCTCACGCACTCACTGGGACGGAATCCCATACTGGCACAGTCGAGTTCGTCGTCGGGGACGCCACGGCTGACTCACCCCCGGGGCCGGCTCCCGACCTCGTCGTGGTCAACCCGCCCCGACGGGGCATCGGTGCTGCCCTGGCCGACCGGATCGAGGCGTCGTCGGCCTCGCACGTCGTCTACTCGAGCTGCAACGTGGACTCACTGGCCCGAGACCTCGCCCGGATGCCGTCGTGGCACCCCCGTGAGGCGAGGCTCTTCGACATCTTCCCGCAGACCGCCCACCAGGAGGTGATGGTCCTCCTCCAGCGATGACGGGCCGGGCGTGGGGCGCCTACGCTCGCGTCATGACCTTCTCGATCGCGGCGCACGACGGCGACGCCTGGGGTGTGGCCGTCGCCAGCAAGTTCCTCGCCGTCGGTGCCGTCGTCCCAGCCGTCCGGCTCGGGGTGGGCGCGGTGGCCACCCAGTCCCTGGCGCGGGTCGCCTACCTCGACGAGGTCCTCACCGCCCTGGAGGGGGGGAGGAACGCCCACGAGGCGCTCGCCGAGGCGGTGGCGGGTGACGAGGGTCGCGACCAGCGACAGGTGGGCGTCGTCGGCCCGAGCGGTGCCGACACCTTCACGGGTGCGGACTGCTACGACTGGGCCGGAGGCGTCGCCGCGGGAGGCGACCACTCGGCCTACGCCATCCAGGGCAACATCCTCACCGGTCCGGAGGTGGTGCAGGCGATGGAGCGCGCCTGGCTCGGCTCCTCCGGCCAGTCCCTGGACGTCCGGCTCGTCCAGGTGCTCCTCGCGGGGGACGAGGCCGGTGGGGACTCACGGGGTCGGCAGAGCGCGGCGATCCTCGTGCACGCGCCCGGCGCCGGGTACGACGGGGGTGGCGTGCTCGCCGACCTCCGTGTCGACGACCACCCGGACGCCCCCCGTGAGCTGGCCCGCATCCACGGCCTGTCCACGCTGTTCTTCGGCGAGCCGGAGGACGTCGCGCCCCTGACCGGTCCGCTCCGCGAGGAGGTGGCCTCGTGCCTGCGCACGCTCGGCCACGACGGGGCAGACACCGACGCCGCGCTCACGGCCTGGATGAGTGGAGCCAACCTCGAGAACCGGCAGAGCTCCGAGGGCATCGACGCACGCGTCCTCGCAGAGCTCCGCGCCGCGGCGCGACGCGCGGGCTGAGGGGCTACTCGAAGCGGGAGGTGTCGCCCGCGCCGGTGCGCACGACCTCGGCGATCCCGCTGGAGAAGTCGACGACGGTCGTCGGCTCGGTGCCGCACTCCCCCGAGTCGATCACCACGTCGACGACGTGGTCCAGGGCCTCCTTGACCTCCCAGCCGTCCGTCATGGGAGCGGTCTCCCCCGGCAGGATGAGGGTCGAGGAGAGCAGCGGTTCGCCCAGCTCGGCGAGTAGCGCTCGCACGACCGGGTGCTCTGGGATGCGCACCCCCACGGTCCTCTTCTTCGGATGCTGGAGCCTGCGCGGCACCTCGTGGGTGGCCGGCAGGATGAAGGTGAAGGGCCCCGGCGTCGAGGCCTTCACTGCCCGGAAGACGGCGTTGTCGACGTGCACGAGCTGGCCGAGCTGGGCGAAGTCCCCGCAGACGAGGGTGTAGTGGTGCTTGTCGTCGAGCCGACGGATGTCACGGATGCGTTCCTTGGCCTCCTGGTTCCCGATCATCGCGCCGAGGGCATAGCCCGAGTCGGTGGGGTAGGCGATCAGCCCGCCGTCGCGCAGCACGGCGACGCTCTGGGAGATCGCCCGCGGCTGGGGGTCGACGGGATGCACGTCCAGGTAGCGCGCCATACCCCCACGATAGGCCCGCGACCCTCGGTCAGTCGCGGCGGAGTCCCCGCCTCCACAGCTCGACCGTCTGAGTCAGCCAGAAGACCGCGAACAGGGTGATGAGCACGACCTCGACCCAGAACACGACAGACGTCGAACCCGTCACGAGGCTGATGCCCACGGTCAACGCCAGGGCCACGAGCATCACGACGGCGATGGTGCGGTAGATCGGGACGTAGCGGCTGCTCGACTCGGGCATCGCGCCGTGCTCCACGCCCTTCTTGAGGTCTCGGGCGTTGAGCCAGACGACGGCGATGATCGCGAGGAACATCGGGATGGCGGCCGCCTCGTGACCACGGGCGATGAAGCTGTCCCGATCGACGAGGAACCACACGATCCCCCCACCCAGCACCGCCACCGAGAGGGTGATGCCGCGCCGGTTCTGCGGACTCAGGCCCCGCGGGCCCGCCTCACGGCGAGCGATGAGCACCGCCACGACCGCCACGACGAACCCGGTGATGAACAGCGCGGGCATGGAGTTGTTGACGAACGCCTCGATGTCGGGCTCCAGCAGGGGGGCCGAGGAGCACGACCCGACGACCTGCGTCGGGATGAACGCCACACCGGGCGCCAGCATGCCGGCGAGGTTGAGCAGCACGTCCTCGCCGTCGGTGTTCCCCTGCAGCGCGATGAGACAGACCCCCATCGTGACGAGGACGCCGATGAACACGGAGTGCACCGGCGTGTAGTAGTACGAGCTGATCGAGGGCTGGAGCCCGCACCCGGCGCGCGTCCACTCGATGGCGATCGAGGTGAAGAGCAGCAGCACGAGGGCAGCCAGGGCGATGCGCACGTAGTCGTACGTCTTCACGGCGGCGGCCGCGGGGTCCTGCTTCATGTCGATCACTCCTTCACGGGTGAGGAGGCGAGCCGGGCGGCGGCGATACCGCTCACTCCCCACGCATCGCGATCGCTGCACCGCGCTGCACGGTGCGCGAGACGGTGCACAGCCGGTCCCGGCTCTGCTCGATCGCGCGTGGGAGCCGCTGACGCGCCCGGTCGCCGTCCTCTCCGTCGGGGAACCGCACGCTGAAGGTCACCTCGAGGTCGCCCAGGAAGTTGCCCGCATCGTCCTTGGCCTTGGTCCCTTGCGAGACCACCTCGAAGGCCTCCGGTTCGGCGAGGCGGCTGGTGATGAAGTCGACGTCCGTCGCGCTGCAGGCTGCGATCGCGGTGAGGAAGAGCTCCACGGGCGTGAAGTCAGCGGACTCCCCTCCCCCACCGACACTCAGCGTCCCGCCTCGCGCATTGGTCACCTCGTAGGTGCCCTTCTCCGTGCGGCTCATCGTCACGCTCCGATGGCCGAGCCCCGTGCCACCGCTCTCGCCGTCGTGCTGCTGCGCCATCAGGCACCCCATTTCTCGTCGATCGCGCGGACCACCTCGAGGGCACGCCACGTCGTGGTGCGACCGGTAATCCGCTCGATCCTGGTGTTGGTCAAGGTCGTCGTGTGGAAGCCGGCCGTGAGCTCGGCGAGCACGTCGGAGCCGAGCACGCGCACGCGCTCGCCCGGCCTGGCCCACGCGTCGAGCTCCTCGGCCGCGAGGGCCGGCACGGGCCCGTCGGCGAAGGCGAGGTAGCGCTTGGCATCGCCCTCGAGCATGCCCTCGACGTCATCGGCCGCAGCCAGCGCGGACCGCAGCTCAGTGGGAGTGCGGACGATGGCCGGTACGTCGAAGCCGGCGAGGGTGCCCAGCACCCGGGTCAGCTCGTCGGCGACGGAGGCCGTGGAGCGCCTCGCGCTGCGGACGAAGACGTTCCCGGACTGGATGTGCGTCTCGACGTCGGAGAACCCTGCCTCCTCGAGACCGGCCCGCACGGCCGCCATCTTCACGTAGCGCCCGCCGACGTTGACGGCCCTGAGAAAGGCCACGTAGGACGGCATACGGACATCCTTGCACCGGGGTGGGACAGCGCGCCGCTCGCGGCGGTCAGGGCAGCGGCCAGGTGTGGACCGGCTCGTTGGAGCTCATGTGCTCGATGTAGAGCTCGAGCATCCGGCGTAGCGCCTCGCGCCGGTCGCACCCACCCTTCTCGAAGGCGCTCACCGCGCGGGTCGACCACTCGGCTCCGTTGATCCCCGTCGTGGCCCGACCCTCGATGACCCCGAGGAACCGCTCGCGCACCGCGTCGGAGACGCCCCACTGGCTCAGCCCCTCGTGGGCCAGCGGCAGGAGGTAGCGCAGCACGAGCTCGTCGGCGCTCACCTCACCGAACCCCGGCCAGTACAGCCGGGCGTCGATGCCGTCGCGGGCGGCGCGGGTGAAGTTCTCGTCGCAGGCGGCGAAGCTCATCTTCGTCCACACCGGGCGCTCCTCGTGCGCGAGCATCCGGATCGCGCCGTAGTAGAACGCGGCGTTCGCCAGGACGTCGACGATCGTGGGCCCGGCCGGCAGCACCCGGTTCTCCACGCGCAGGTGGGGCGTGCCGCCGACGATGTCGTAGATCGGCCGGTTCCAGCGGTAGACCGTGCCGTTGTGCAGCCTCAGCTCGGCGAGGTCGGGCGCGATGCCGGCCTCGAGCTTGGCCATCGGGTCCTCGTCGGTGGTCTCGGCCAGCAGCGTCGGGAAGTAGCGGACGTTCTCCTCGAAGAGGTCGAAGATCGAGGTGATCCAGCGTTCCCCGAAGAACACGCGGGGCCGCACGCCCTGGTTCTTCAGCTCGATAGGTCGGGTGTCCGTGGCCTGCTTGAACAGCTCGATCCGGGTCTCGGCGTGCAACCGCTGACCGAAGAAGAACGGCGAGTTGGCGGCGAGGGCCACCTGTGGCGCGGAGAGTGCCTGGGCGGCATTCCAGTGGGCCGCGAACTCCGAGGGGGCAACCTGGAGGTGCAGCTGCACGGACGTGCACGCCGACTCGGGAGCGATGGAGTCGCAGTACGTGGCCACCCGCTCCCCCGTCGGCCCCTCGATGTCGAGGTAGATGTCCTCACCACGGGCGACGAAGATCGAGTCGTTCAGCGCGGCGTAGCGGTTGTTGTTGCTGATCCACTCGCCCTGGTAGTGCTCGGGCATGATCGTCGGGAGGATGCCGATCGCGACGAGCGTGGAGCCCACCGCAGCGGCCGCCTCGTCGGCCGCGTTCAGGCTCGCCCGCAGCTCCCCCTCGAGCTCGATGGCGCTGTCGCCCGGCAGCGGCCGGGGCTTGACGTTGAGCTCGATGTTGTACTGGGCGAGCTCGGTCTGGTAGTCCTCGTCGGCGATCGCCTCGAGGACCTCGGCGTTGTGGAAGTGCGGCTGCTGGTGCTCGTCGACGAGGTTGAGCTCGATCTCCAGGCCCGTCATCGGTCGCTCGAACTCGAAGGAGCTCTGGGTGAGCATCCGCTCGAAGACATCGAGGTTCTGGCGCACCTTCTCCCGGTAGCGCTGGCGCTGCTCGCGGCTGTAGCTCTGCGCGTTGACCTCGACACCCATGTCGCAAACCAACCACATCGTGACGTGCGGCGAAACCCGGGACCCGCGTTTCGGTCACGGTCGCTGTCGGTGTCCTCTCCTAGCGTGGGGGTGTGCGCATGATCCACACCTCCGACTGGCACCTGGGCCGGTCCTTCCACCAGGTGGGGCTCCTCCCTGCGCAGGCGGCCTACCTCGACCACCTCGTCGAGACGGTCCGCGGCGAGGCCGTCGACGCGGTCGTCGTCAGTGGCGACGTCTACGACCGCGCCATGCCGGCACCCGACACCGTCGAGCTCCTCTCCGACACCCTCGTGCGCCTCGTCGACGCCGGCGCCACGGTCGTGCTGTCCAGTGGCAACCACGACTCGGCGATCAGGCTCGGCTTCGCGTCGCACCTGCTGGAGCGGTCCGGGCTGCACATCCGCTCCTCCGTGGCCGACGTCGGCCGACCGGTCCTCGTCGGTGACACCGCGATCCACCCCCTCCCCTACCTCGAGCCGGCCCTGGCGGCCGAGCCGCTGGGAGCCTCCGCCCGCACGCACGCCGGCGTGCTCCGTGCCGCGATGGGCCGGGTGCGCTCGCACGCCGGCGCGCCGGGCAGCCGCACGGTCGTCATGGCGCACGCCTTCGTCAGCGGCGGGGCCACGAGCGACTCCGAGCGCGACATCTCGGTGGGGGGCGTCGCCGCCGTCCCTCCCACCGTCTTCGCGGGCGCCGACTACACCGCCCTCGGCCACCTCCACGGCGCTCAGGAGGTTGCCCCCGGAGTCCGCTACAGCGGGTCACCCGTGGCCATGTCCTTCTCCGAGGCGCGCCATCGCAAGGGCAGCCTGCTCGTCGACCTCTCCGGCCCCGAGCCGGTGGTCGAGCAGGTCGACGCTCCCGTCACGCGACCGCTCGCCGTCCTCGGGGGCACCCTGGAGGAGCTCCTCGCCGATCCTGCGCACCGGGCTGCCGAGACTGCATGGTGCCAGGTGACACTCACCGACCCGCAGCGCCCGCTGGGCGCGATGGACCAGGTCCGCAGGCGGTTCCCCCACACCCTGGAGCTGCGCTTCGAGCCGCAGGGGGCGAGCGTTCCCCTCCGTCCGTATGCCGCCTCGCAGGCGACCCGGGCCCCGGTCGACGTGTGTTGTGACTTCCTCGCCCACGTCCGCGGAGGCCGGCGCGCCACCGGCGACGAACGGTCGCTCCTCGCCGAGGCGCTCGAGGCGTCGCGGCTCGAGCGCCGGGGAGCCGATGACGAGGGCGGCCTGCGAGCGGGCCGTCACACCGACGTGGGGGCTGCGTGAGGGTCCACCGGTTGGGGGTCGAGGCGTTCGGGCCGTTTCCCGGCGTGGTCGACATCGATGTCGACGCCCTCTCCGCCGAAGGGCTCTTTCTCATCCACGGGCCCACGGGGTCGGGCAAGACGAGCCTGCTCGACGCGATCTGCTTCGCCCTCTACGCCGACGTCCCCGGGTCACGGACCAAGAAGGGGCTCCGCAGCGACCACGCGGCCGTGGGCGCCGTGCCCCGCGTCACCCTGGAGTTCTCGGCCGGCGACCGGCGGTTCCGCATCACGCGGTGCCCCGAGTTCAGTCGACCCAAGAAGCGCGGCACCGGGCTCATCGGGGTCCAGTCCACCGTCACCCTCGAGGAGATGGTCGGCTCCGGGTGGGTGGTGCGCAGCACGCGCAACGACGAGGTCGCCGACGTCGTCAAGGACGTCATCGGCATGGGCATGGTTCAGTTCTCGACCGTGGTGCTGCTCCCGCAGGGCGACTTCGCCACCTTCCTGCGGGCCTCGCCCGACGAGCGGCGCGGTGTGCTGGAGCGGCTCTTCGACATCGGCGCCTACCGCGACGTCGAGGATTGGCTCGCCGAGTCCCGCCGAGCGGCCGGTGCCGATCTCGACCGCCTTCGCGCCGTGCTCGCGAGCGAGATCGCCCGGGTCGAGGACGTGCTCGCGGATGCCGGGCTCGCCGGGCCGGGCCACCCTGACCCTTCCGACGACCCCGACCTCTCCGACCCGGAGCCCGCCGTCGGCGCGGGCGAGGGTGACCCGGGACGCGGGTCCCCGCAGACGCCCGAGCGGCTCTGCGACGTCCCCCTGGAGTCGGTCGCCGGCCGGTTGGCAGACCTCCTCACGATGCTCGACGCCCAGGTCTCGACGACGATGAGCCGCTACGACGACGCCACGGTCGCCGAGCAGCGGGCCACCGAGTGCCTCGAGCGCGGTCGCGCCCTGGCAGACCTTCGGTCTCGCGGTGAGCGGGCGCGGCGCGAGCTCGACGAGCTCGACGTCGGCCGTGGAGCCCACGAGAGCCGACTCGAGACCGTCGCGGCAGCCGAACGCGCAGCGCGTCTCGAGGGGCACCTCGCCGCCCGCGACCGCAGCGCCGACGACCTCGAGCGCGCGGCCGGCCGGGTCCGGACCACCCGCCGGTCCCTGGCCCCGCTCTCGATCGAGGCGCCGGACGACGTCGACGTCGCCACGGTGGCCGCGGCCCTGAACTCCCACGACGACACCGTCCTGGCGATGCGCCGCGAGGTCGAGGATGCCGCCACTCGCTCGGCGCGAGCCACCGAGCTGAAGGCTCGGGTGGACGCCCTCGACACCGAGCACGCCGAGGTGACCGCCAGCCTGGCGACCGCCGAGCATGAGGGTCGAGACCTGGCGGATGAGGTCGAGACGCTTGCGGCGGGCGCCGCGAGCGTCCCCGAGCTCACCCTCAGGATCGAGGCTGCCCGGGACGCGGTCGAGCGGCTCGATGTGGCCGACGCGGCGTTCGCCCGCGTCGCCGAGCTGCTGCCGGTGCGCGACGCCCTGCGCTCCACCGCCCTGGACCGACGCCAGGAGCTTCTCGACCTACGTCAGCGGCGGCTCGACGACATGGCCGGCGAGCTCGCCAGGTCCTTGGCCGACGGGGTGCCCTGCCCGGTCTGCGGGTCCGGTGAGCACCCGGCGCCGGCCATCTCGGTGGATCCCGTGGGCCCGGAGCACCTCCTCGCGGCCGAGAGCCGCCTCGCGGAGGCCGACGGGGCCCACCAGGCGGTCCACGACGAGGCCGAGGCACATCGTCACCGTGGTGAGACGCTCCGGGCCACCCTCGGCGACACCGACCGCACGACAGCCGAAGCGGCCGTCGTCGAGCTCACCACGGCACTCGAGAGCGCGCGCGAGTGCGCTGCCCGCCACGAGGTGGCCGTGGCCCGCCAGGTCTCGCACACCGAGCAGGTGGCTGCCCTGCGGCGGCGCCTGGCGGCGGTCACGGCCCAGCAGGAGTCGACGAGAGACGCGATCACCGGGCTGGAGATCGAGGAGTCGGCGGGCCGCGAGCGGCTCACCGACCTCACATCGGCGCACGCAGCGTGTCCGTGCGCGAGTGCCGGTGCCAAGGAGCATGCCCGAGCCGGAGGGCTGCTGCGCGACCTGCAGACAGCCGTCGACGACCTCACCGCAGCCCACCGACGAGCCGACGCTGTCGATGCCGACCTCTCCTCGGCCCTCTTCGAGGCCGGCTTCGAGGACGCCGACCAGGCGAGGGCGGCCGTTGTCGCCCGGGCGGAGCTGGATGACGAGCGGGCGCTGGTCACCGCCTACCGCGAGCGAGTCGCGGCGGCCCGGTCGGCCGCCGAGGACGCAGCGGTCCGCAGCGCCCTCGCCACCGAGGCACCTGATCTCCCCGCACTCGTCGAGACGGCCCGGTCGGCGCGGGAGACGCTGCTCGCCGCGCGCACCGCGCAGGACGACGCCCAGCGCACCCACCGCGCCTTGGAACGGCTCGTCCCCGTCGTCGAGGGGGCCGCCGCCGCCGTCATGAGCGCCGCCACCCGTGACGCGCGCGTGCGCGAGATGGCCGACACCACCAGCGGCTCCGGCCCGGAGAACACCCTGCGGATGCGGCTGACCTCGTTCGTCCTCGCGGCACGGCTCGAGAAGGTCGCCGCCCTGGCCAACGAACGGCTCGCGGTCATGGGCGGTGGCCGATACGCCCTCGAGCACTCCGACCACCTCGCCGCCCGTGGTGCCCGCTCCGGGCTGGGCCTGCGTGTGCTCGACCAGTGGACCGGGAGCACCCGCGACACCGCCACCCTCTCGGGCGGGGAGTCGTTCATGGCCTCGCTCGCACTGGCGCTCGGCCTCGCCGATGCCGTCCGTGAAGAGGCCGGCGGGCTCGACCTCGGCACGTTGTTCATCGACGAGGGATTCGGCACCCTCGACGACGACAGCCTCGAGCAGGTCATCACCGTGCTCGACGGTCTGCGCGCGGGTGGGCGCGCCGTGGGGGTCGTGAGCCACGTGGCGGACCTGCGGGCCCGGGTCACCCACCAGGCCGTGGTGCACAAGGGCGCGGCCGGGAGCACGGTCGACATCCGCACCGGGGTGGCCTCGGTGCCCGCGGCCTGAGCCGTCAGTCCTCGAAGGCCTCCGGCGACGGGCAGGAGCATACAAGGTGCCGGTCGCCGTAGGCGCCGTCGATGCGGCGGACCGGCGGCCAGTACTTCGACAGCGGGTCGACGCCGGTGGGGAACGCCGCCGTGGCGCGGTCGTACCCGGCGTCCCAGTCCCCCGCCAGCGACACCGCGGTGTGTGGGGCACCGCGCAGGACGCTCTCGGCGGCCGACACCGTGCCGGCGGCGACCTGGGCGATCTCCGCGCGGATCGCGATCATCGCGTCACAGAACCGGTCCAGCTCGCCCTTGTCCTCACTCTCGGTCGGCTCGACCATGAGGGTTCCTGCGACGGGGAAGGACATGGTCGGGGCGTGGAAGCCGTAGTCGATGAGCCGCTTGGCGACGTCGTCGACGCTAACGCCGGTCTCCTTGGTGATCCCCCGCAGGTCCAGGATGCACTCGTGGGCGACGAGACCGTCGGTGCCGGAGTACAGCACGGGGTAGTGCTCCCGAAGCCTCGCCGCGACGTAGTTGGCGGACAGGACCGCCATCTGCGTCGCCCGGCGCAGCCCCTCGCCGCCCATGAGGCGCACGTAGGCCCACGAGATCGGCAGGATGCTCGCCGACCCGTAGGGCGCGGCCGACACCGGTCCCACGCCGCTCTCCGGCCCGGCCTGCGGATCGAGCGGGTGGTTGGGCAGGTGGGGGGCGAGGTGCGCACGGCAGCCGACCGGGCCGACACCCGGACCCCCTCCGCCGTGCGGGATGCAGAAGGTCTTGTGCAGGTTCAGGTGGGACACGTCAGCACCGAACCGTCCGGGACGGGCGATTCCGACGAGAGCGTTGAGGTTGGCCCCGTCGACATAGACCTGTCCGCCGGCGTCGTGCACGAGGGCACACAGCTCGGTGATCGTGTCCTCGAAGACCCCGTGCGTCGACGGGTAGGTCACCATGATGGCGGCCAGCGTGTCGCGATACTGGTCGACCTTGGCGCGCAGGTCGTCCATGTCCACGTTGCCGCTGGTGGGGTCGGTCTTCACCACGACGACGCGCAGACCCGCCATCACCGCACTGGCGGCGTTCGTGCCATGCGCGCTGGACGGGATGAGGCACACGGTGCGCTGGTCCTCGCCGCGCGAGCGGTGATAGGCCGCGATGGCCAGCAGTCCGGCGAACTCACCCTGGGACCCCGCGTTGGGCTGGAGGGACATCGCGTCGTACCCGGTGATCTGGCATAGCCACCCCGACAGCTCGTCGACCAGCCCCCGCATCCCCTTGGTCTGCTCCAGCGGGGCGAACGGGTGCGCCTGCGCGAACTCCGGCCAGGTGACCGCGACCATCTCGGTCGTGGCGTTGAGCTTCATCGTGCAGGAGCCGAGGGGGATCATGCCGCGGTCGAGGGCGAAGTCCCGGTCGGAGAGCCGGCGCAGGTAGCGAAGCATGGCCGTCTCGCTGTGGTAGGCCGAGAACACCGGGTGGGTGAGGTAGTCGGAGGACCGCACGAGGGGCGCGGGCCAGTTGGGCTCGGCGACCACGACGGCATCGGGTGCGGGGACACCGAAGGCGCGACAGACCCGGCCGAGGTCGATCGCACCCGTCGTCTCGTCGACGCTGACCTGCACGTGGTCGTCATCCACGCGCCAGAGGTTGACGCCCGCCGCGAGCGCCGCCGCGACGACGTCCCCGGCACGTCCAGGCACGGTGACCCGCACCGTGTCGAAGAGGGGCCCGTCGGTGACGTCGAGCCCGCCCTCGCGCAGCGCCTCTGCCAGCGCGGTGGCGTGGGCATGCACCTGCAGGGCGATGGCCCGCAGTCCAGCCGGGCCGTGGTAGACGGCATACATGCTCGCCATGACGGCCAACAGGACCTGCGCGGTGCAGATGTTGGACGTGGCCTTCTCGCGCCGGATGTGCTGTTCGCGGGTCTGCAGGGCCAGTCGGTACGCGGGCGCGCCGGTCGTGTCGACGGAGACGCCGACCAGGCGACCGGGCATGGTGCGCTCCAGCCCCGGGCGAACCGCCATGTAGCCGGCGTGCGGACCACCGAAGCCGATCGGCACGCCGAAGCGCTGTGAGGTCCCGACCGCGACGTCGGCGCCCCACTCCCCCGGCGGGGTCGCCAGGGTGAGCGCCAGCAGGTCTGCGCACGCCGCGACGAGGGCCCCCGCCTCGTGGGCAGCGGTGGCCAGCGCCGAGACGTCGTGGAGCCGTCCGTCCATCGCCGGGAACTGCACCAGCACGCCGAAGACCTCGGCCCCCTCGGCGGCGGCCCGCAGCGAGTCCGTGGAGTCCACGCTCGTGAGGTCCGCAACGACGACGGGGATGCCGAGCGGCACGGCGCGGGTGCGGATCACCCCGAGCGTCTGGGGGAAGACCTCGCGATCCACGAGCAGCACCGCGTCCGCCGGCGCCTTGGACGACCGCCGCATGAGGGTCATGGCCTCGGCCGCGGCCGTGGCCTCGTCGAGGAGTGACGCACCTGCGATGGGCAGGGCCGTGAGGTCGCTGACCACCGTCTGGAAGTTGAGCAGGGCCTCGAGCCTGCCCTGGGAGATCTCGGGCTGGTACGGCGTGTACGCGGTGTACCAGGCGGGGCTCTCCAGCACGTTGCGCTGGATCACGGCCGGCGTCACGGTGCCGTAGTAGCCGAGACCGACCATCGAGGAGACCCGCCGGTTGCGGGCCGCCACTTCCCGCAGCTCCGCGAGGACAGCGGCCTCCGAGGCAGCGGGCTCGATGTCGAGCGCCCCGACGTCCCTGATGCCCGCGGGGACCGCACGATCGAGGAGGTCCTCGAGGGATTCCCGTCCCACGACGTCGAGCATGGCGGCGACGTCGTCCTCACGGGGTCCGATGTGGCGGGCGACGAAGGCCGGAAGGTCTGCGGGGGTCGGGCTCACGGTGCTCCTCGGGACAGGCGACGCTGACGTCTCCCCCTCTGTCGCGCCCGGAGTGCTCCGGTGTCTCAGAGGTGCCTGGTCCGTGTGGTCCCTTGCGCCTGAGAGGTTCCGGGGAGGTTGCCCCTTCGGCGCCCCGTCAGGCTGCGACGAGGACTCTCCCACATGGTGTGAGCGGCGGTGCCAATCTAGCACCGGATCCGCCCCGGGCGAGGTCCGAGAGAGCGGGGTCAGGCGAGGCGCGCGGCGCGCCGTGCGCTCAGCTCGTCACCCGCACGGGGCACGGGCAACTCGTGCTCGGCGCGTTCGCTCGGGAGGGCAGCGAGCTCTCCCTCGACCTCTCGCCACACCTTTCCGACGGCGATGCCGAAGACGCCCTGACCTCCGTGGAGGAGGTCGATGACCTCTGCGTCGGAGGTGCACTCGTACACGGAGGCCCCATCGCTCATCAGGGTGATCTCGGCGAGGTCGTCGACTCCCCGGGCGCGGAGCACGTGGATCGCCCCGCGGATCTGCTGCAGCGAGACCCCCGTGTCGAGGAGCCGCTTGACGACCTTGAGGACGAGGATGTCGCGGAAGCCGTACAGGCGCTGGGTGCCGGAGCCGCCGGCCGGACGCACGGACGGCTCGACGAGACCGGTGCGGGCCCAGTAGTCGAGCTGGCGGTAGGTGATTCCGGCAGCCTTGCACGCCGTGGGGCCGCGGTAGCCGACCTCCTCGTCGAGCTCGGGAAGATCGTCGGCGAACAACACGCCCTGCGCGGGGACCGGGGACCCGCTGGGAGCCCCTCCTGCCCGTGCCTCTCCGCTGGAGACCACGCCAACCTCCTCGACTCGCTGGTCCACCGACTGTACGCCCGTGAATGACATCTGTGTCACCTCACCGGCAATGACTGGGGCCGATGTGACGAGTGTGACGCTAGGGGCACATGTGACCCACGTCAACGACCGCGGCCTCTGGGCGTCGGCGTGTCGCCCACGACCGAACCAACCCTTGACATCAAGTGAAGGGTGAAGGTCAGGACGGAGAACTCACGACTCCGTCTCGGTGTCGAAGTCGTCGGCCGACACGTGGTCGAGGAACTCCTTGAACTTCTCCACCTCGTCGTCCTCGGTCTCGGCCATCTCGACGCCGGCCTCGGCGAGCAGCTCCTCATCGGCGACGATGTCGGCGCCCGCCCTCAGCGCCAGGGCGATCGCGTCCGAGGAGCGCGACTCGACCACGGTGCCGCCGACCTCCGCTCCCCCGTCGATGTCGAGCTCGGCATGGAAGACGCCGTCCTTGAGCTCGGTGATCCGCACCCGGGTGAGCGCGTGGCCCAGGGCGTCGATCGTGTTCTTGAGCAGGTCGTGGGTCAGCGGCCGCGGTGGCACGACGCCCTGCTGTGCGTAGGCGATCGCCGTCGCCTCCGCCGCGCCGATCCAGATCGGCAGGTAGCGGTCACCGTCGCGCTCTCGCAGGAGCACGATCGGCTGGTTCGTCGGCATCTCGACCCGCACGCCGAGGACGTCCAAGAACTTCACCCTGCCACCGTACCCCCCGGCCTCTCCCCCGGTCAGCGACCGGGGGAGGCGAGCCCTCCTCGGACGAGTGCCGCGTGCAGGGTGAGGCAGAGGTGAGCGACCACCGCGGCGTGATCGTCGGCGTCCGCTCCCCGTCTGGGCCCCAACGCCTGCTCCACGAGCCCCACCTCCCGGTCGGCGGCTGTGCGGAAGGATCGGAGGTGACGCGCCTGGACCCCGTACGCGGCGAGCCCGGCCGCTGCGTGGGCCACCTGGAGGTCGTACTCGGAGTGCAGCCCCCCGGCATCCGGGCGCAGCAGGCCGGTGGCACGCAGGCCCTCGACGTCCGCGGGGTCCAGGCCGGTGGACCTCGCGAGCTCGGCTGCGGTCAGCCGAAGGGTCGCGGGAACGGCGAGCTCGTCAACGGTGGGCACCGACCGGTCCGGCTCCGGGAGTGGGGCCCGCGGACGGGGGTCCTCCGCGTCGTCCATCCTGCCCAGGCCCCGGTCCATCGCGTCCAGGTTGTCCTTGATGACCTTGAGGGGCCAGAAGCGGTCACGCTGCGCACGCAGCACGAACCTCAGCCGGTCGACGTCCTCCGCGGAGAACTGGCGGTAGCCCGAGGCGCTGCGGGCCGGCGTGACGAGCCCCTCGCTCTCGAGGAAGCGCACCTTGGAGATCGTGACGTCCGGGAACTCCTCGACGAGAGCGCGCACGACGGCGCCGACGGTGAGGGGACGGGCCGGGGCCGCGGACACGCGCGACGTCAGCCCTGGGCGGCGTAGAAGACGAGGCGGAACTTGCCGATCTGGACCTCGTCTCCGGTGGAGAGGCGGGCCTCCTCGACGATCTCCCGGTTGACGTAGGTGCCGTTGAGGGAGCCGACGTCGCGCACGTCGAAGCCGCCCTCGCTGCGGGAGAAGACGGCGTGCTTGCGCGACACGGTGACGTCGTCGAGGAAGATGTCGCTGTCGGGATGACGCCCCGACATCACCTCGTCGTCGTCCAGGAGGAACCGCGCGCCGGTGTTGGGGCCGCGCAGCACCACGAGCAGGGCGGTGCCCGGGCGGAGTGCCTCCACGGTGGCGTGGTCGGCCTTGGTCAGGATGTGGTCGCTCTCGGAGACGGGCTCAGCCGTCTCCGCACCGCGTACCGCCTGCAGGCGCATGGTCGTGGGGTCGGCCGCGCCACCGATGGGTTCGTCGCGCTCGTCACCAGTCATGGTTCAGCCTTCCGTCAACACGTCGCAGGAGTCACAGTCGTCGCAGGGAGTCACCCTAGGTCAGGGCGCTCCCTTTGCCCACCCGGCCGGGTCGGTGGGTCAGGACAGCTGGCCCCGGTAGGCGTCGACGTCCAGCAGGTCGTCGACGGCGCCCAGGTCGCTCGGACGCATCTCGTACATCCATCCGTCGCCGTACGGGTCGGTGTTGACCAGCTCCGGAGTGGTGTCCAGGGCGGGGTTGACGGCCGTGACCTCGCCCGACACCGGTGCGTACAGGTCGCTGACCGACTTCGTGGACTCGACCTCGCCGCACGTCTCCCCCGCGGTGACGGCGTCGCCGACGGACGGCAGGCTGACGTAGACGACGTCACCGAGGGCTTCCTGGGCGAAGGAGGTGATGCCGATCCGCACCGTGTCGCCCTCGGTGCGAAGCCACTCGTGCTCAGCGGTGTAGCGCAGGCCAGCGGGGTACTCGTGATCGGTCATGTCGCTCCTCGATGGGGCCGGTCAGGGGCTGGGGGTCGGTACGGGGCGAGCGTACTGAGGCGAGGACAGGGTCAGCAACGCGTCGATGCTCACCGTGTCACGAATCTCGACATCGGACTCGCCGCCGGAACGGCGCACCGTCGCCGTGACCCCACCGGGGATCTCCATCGCGCCCGCAAGGGTGTTGGCGTCGCCGATGGCGCGGATGACGTAGGGCGGGGACACGACCGTGCCGGACACGAGGATCCCCGTCTCGGCGTCCTTGAACCACGTCTGGGCCACCACCCGCTCGTCACCCACCTGGATCGCCTCGGCACCGGCGTCCCGAAGCTCCTGGATCGCATCGAGGATCACGGGCGAGGAGACGCTCCCCTCGGGGTCCCGGATGGTGAGGACGATGCCGGGGCCCTGCGCCGGGGCCGTCCCCGCGAGGATGCCGAGCGCGTCGAGCCGCTGCTGCGCTGCCCGCTGCGCCTCCTCCTCGTTCGTGGAGCGACCCTCCAACAGCGTGAGCGAGGCCTCGAGCCCACGGATCTCCTCGGCGAGCCGGTCACCGTCCCGGTCGACGTCGGCGAAGATCCTCACGAGCTCGTCCTCCCTGAGGTTGTCGAGTCCCTCGATCGAGGTCGCCCGGACCTGGGTGATGATGGCGAAGCCGAGCAGGCCTGCCAGCAGGGTGGCCAGGACGTTGGCGCGGGTGAACCGCGGGGCCCCGGTGAGGGCGAGTCGCCGCCAGGCCCGGCGGGGGTTGCGGGCCGGCCCCGGTGCCGCAGGCTCGTCGTCACTCATGGGCGCTCACGCATCGAAGAGGTGTCGGCGAATGGCCGCGACGTTGGAGAAGATCCGCACGCCGAGCACCACCACGACACCGGTGGACAGCTGGCTGCCCACCCCGAGCTTGTCACCGAGGAACACGATGAGCGCCGCGACGACGACGTTGGAGAGGAACGAGACGACGAAGACCTTGTCGTCGAAGATCCCGTCGAGGATGGCGCGCACCGCACCGAACACGGCATCCAGGGCGGCGATCACGGCGATGGGCAGGTAGGGCTGGAGCCACACGGGCACCGCAGGCTGTAGCACCAGACCGATGATGATGCCCAGGGCCAAGCCGATGGCGGGGATCACGACGGGCCTTCCTGGGAGTCCGCGAGCGAGCCCGCGACGGGGGGGTCGCTCTCATTATCCCCGGTCGTGGCGTATCGGGTGGTCAGTCCCACCGCGGCGGGCACCAGCATCTCGGGTCCGACCTCGGTGTCGACGGAGATCCCGAACGTGCTCTTGAGGGTGGACAGGTAGGTGCCGCCCGGCCCGTCGGCGAAGGTGGCGGGGAACTCGGCCGGGTTGCCCAGGGCGGTGATGACGTACGGCCGGGTCAGCGGACGGTAGTCGACGATGATGGCCGAGCCCGCGAACCGGATGGCCGACGTCGAGGTCAGTCGCTTGCCGTTGATGGCCACCGCCTCCGCTCCGGCGGCCCACAGCTCGTTGGTGACGAACTGCAGGTCCTTGGCGACGACCCGCCCCTCCGGGTCCGCTGCGTCGGCCCCCGTGGCGGTCGGGTCCGTGCCGTCGACGTTCGGCGCGTCGTCCATCGTCAGCGTGAAACCCGGGCCCTGCAGGGGAACGCCCCCGGCAGCGGTGGACAGCGCCTCGATCTCCGCCACCATCCCCGCGTCGCCGAGCTGTGCCGCCTGCTGTGCGCTGACGTCGGCCTGGAGCTGCTGGGCTCGGGCCGCCATGACGTCGACCTGTTCCCTACGCTCCTCGATCTGTCCGATGAGGTCGGCTCGAGCCTCGGACCTCGGGGTCGTGTCGGCCCTGAGGTTGTAGGCGGCGACACCCACGATCAGCCCCATGACGAGGGTGAACACGAGCAGGCGCGCCGAGCGAAGCGACGTGGAGGACGGCAGTCCGGCCGCCACCCGCCGGTCCGCGGACGCCTGGTAACCCGGATCGAGCGGACGTTCGAGCATCGCGGTGAGCAGGGTCATCGAGGCGTCGGGGCGTCGCTCGTCCGGCGGGGTCCGACTCACGCGAGCACCGGGTCACGCTGTCCGATGAGCTGGCGAAGCTGGGCGGCATAGAGGATGCCTGCGAGCCAGTAGAGGGCCGTGCCCCAGATCACGAAGGCCCACCCGACGGGTTCGGCGATGCGCGCCAGGGTGCCGTTGCCGTCGCCCAGGAGGAGGAGCGGGAAGGCATAGAGGAGGTTGAACGTCGCGGCCTTGCCCGCGAAGTGCACCGGGAGCCCGATCCAACCGTGCCGCTTGGCGATGAGCACGACGACGGCCATGAAGGCCTCACGGGCGAAGAGGATGCCCACGAGCCACCACGGGATGATCTCTCGCCAGGCAAGCCCCAGCAGCGTGGAGACGATGTACAGCCGGTCGGCGACCGGGTCGAGGATCTCCCCGACCCGGGACACCAGGCCGTAGTGGCGGGCGATCTTGCCGTCGAGGTAGTCGGTGAGGCCGGACGCGGCGAGGAGGATGAGGGCGAGCCCGTCGCGCTCGTCGAGGATCGCCCAGAGGAAGACCGGCACGCCGACCAGGCGCAGGGCGGAGAGCACGTTGGGCACCGTGAGCACACGATTGCTCACGACCGGCTCGGGCGCCTCCTTCGTCATGGTGACAACTCTAGATGCTGGGGCGGGCGGAGCCTCACCGACAGCGCCTAGGGTCGAGCCATGGACCAGCGAATCCTGGGGGCCGACGAGGCCGAGCTGAGGGCCGAGCGCACGAGTGTCAAGTGGATGGCCTTTCCGCCCGACGTCCTGCCCCTCTGGGTGGCCGAGATGGATGCCGCCCCGTGCCCCTCGGTCGTCGACGCGGTGAGCGCGGCCGTGCGGCGGGGCGACACCGGTTACGGCTGGGCGCCGCGCTACGCCGCCGCGGTCGCGCGGTTGGCGCAGTGGGCCTGGGACTGGGAGATCGACCACGCCGCGACGACCCAGGTGACCGACGTCATGATCGGCGCGACCGAGCTGCTCCGGCTGTTCACCGACGAGCGGGGTCCGGTCGTCATCTCGCCGCCCGTCTACGACTCGTTCTTCGGCTTCGTCGACGCCATGGGGCGTCGGCGCATCGACGCCCCTCTCACGCCCGAGGGTCGCCTCGACCCGAACGCCCTGGCCTTCGCGTTCCGGGAGGCCACGTCCCGAGGGGAGCGCGCCGCCTACCTGCTGTGCAACCCCCAGAACCCGACCGGCGTCGTGCACACCGCCCACGAGCTCGAGATGCTCGCCGCCCTGGCGAACGAGTACGGCATCCGGGTGGTGGCCGATGAGATCCACGCACCCCTGACGTACGCGGGTGGCCCGGCCTTCACCCCGTTCGTCACCGTGCCCGGTGCGGAGCGCGCCCTGTCGGTCTTCTCACCGTCGAAGGGGTGGAACCTCGCCGGGCTGAAGTCGGCTCTCGTGGTCGCGGGGGACGAGGCCGTCGACGACCTCAGGCGCCTGCACGAGGTGCACACCCACGGGGCGTCACACATCGGGGCCATCGCGCACTGTGCCGCGATGGACGACGGGCGGCAGTGGCTGGAACAGCTGCGCGGTGAGCTGGCCGAGCGACGCGACCTCGTGGGCGACCTGCTCTCGACCCACCTGCCGGACGTGCGCTGGCAGGCGCCCGAGGCGACCTATCTGGCCTGGCTCGACTGCCGTGCCCTCGGGCTCGGGGACGACCCGGCCCGCGTGTTCCGCGAGAGGGGGCGGGTGGCCCTGGGGTCCGGGCCCGCCTACGCGCCCGAGCAGGGCCGGGGGTTCGCACGGCTCAACTTCGCGACCTCGCCGGAGATCATCACGGAGGCCGTGCAGCGGATGGCCACCGCGGTCTGACCATGGGCATCCAGTCCCCGGGCCGAGTGCCGGGGAGGGCCATCGCGCCAGCGTGGGCCAGGGGGCTCCACCGTGAGGCCTGGACAGTGAAACCCCTGTGCGGCAACGAATCTCTCCCGTCACGGCTGGCGGATGACCACGGCACTCCGACGCTCGGCATCCGGTCCACTCCGCCCGACATCCGCGCAACGTGCCGCGCTCGGCCGCCCCGGCGGCGACTCAGCCTGACGCCGCCACACGGACGTGACCTCGGTCGCCCGGCCGGCGGGGCCTGACAGGGTTCGACCGTACAGCTGCCCTCCGACAGGGTGAGGAGCACCCGATCGGCCCGGTCCGCTGTGACGGGTGCGGCACTGGCTGGCCGCGGCACCGGCGGGTGGCCAGGATGAGGAGAGCCACCACGATGCCCAGGGCCGCGTCAGCCGGTATCGCGCGGGCGCTCGGGTGCAGCGTCATTCCGAAACCCCACACTCAGCACGGCATGTCCCACCACCATCACGACCGGTCCAGAGCGCGCCGGGCCTCGCGGATGCGTTCCAGTCCGGGCAGCGCCTCGGGGGCCGCGACCACCGGCCACGCCCCTGGCCGCCAGTGTCGAGATCGCGGCAGCCGGGTCCCGGCGCACCACCGTGGCCCGCGGGACAAACCGGGTTCACCGAATCGAACAGGAGACCAGGGCCCAGCTCGACCACTCCTCCAGCCAGGTCACCCGTGACCACTCCATCGCCAAACCGCCGGTCTCGGCGGTCTGCGAGCTCCTGGAGCGCCTCGCTGAGAGCGACGATACGAGCAGGGATTCGTAGGCCGCGAAATCGTCCACGACGTGTCAACGACGACCATGCTGCAGCTTCACGTCAGAACCAGAACCGGCTCTGACTCGCGTTTCCGCAGGTCAGAGCCGGTCTCTCGGTCGGGCTGACAGGATTTGAACCTGCGACCCCTTGACCCCCAGTCAAGTGCGCTACCAAGCTGCGCCACAGCCCGTGGCCACCCCCTCACGGGAGCGTCGAAACCTTATCCCATGCCGCCGGTGGCGACCCAATCCGCCCGGCCCCCGCTCCATGCAGCGCAACACCCGCGAGACTTGGCATCCCTTCCCTTGTCTCACCGGCCTCTTCGAGGTCACCTCGACAGGCCCGGCGGCCGGGATCAGCGACGGGAACGCTTCTCGCGCACCCGTACCGAGATCTCGATGGGCGTCCCCTCGAACCCGAAGGTCTCCCGCAGCCGACGCTCGATGAAGCGACGGTACCCCGCCTCGATGAACCCCGAGGCGAAGAGCACGAACCGCGGCGGGCAGGTTCCGGCCTGGGTCGCGAAGAGGATCCTGGGCTGCTTGCCGCCCCGCACGGGGTGCGGGTGTGCGGCGACGATCTCGCCGAGGAAGGCGTTGAGCCGCCCGGTCGAGATCCGCGTCTCCCACGACTCCAGGGCGGTGTCGAGTGCGGGCACCAGCCGGTCCATGTGGCGCCCGGTGCGGGCCGAGACGTTGGCCCGGGGCGCCCACGGGATCTGGACCAGGTCGCGCTCGATCTCGCGCTGGAGGAAGTGGCGTCGCTCCTCGTCGGTGAGGTCCCACTTGTTGTAGGCGATCACGAGGGCGCGGCCCGCGTCGATGACCTGCTGGATGACGCGGACGTCCTGCTCGGTGATGACCTCGGAGGCGTCGACGAGGACGACCGCCACCTCGGCCTTCTCCAGGGCCGTCTGAGTGCGCAGGGAGGCGTAGAAGTCAGCGCCGCGGGTCTGGTGCACTCTGCGCCGGATGCCGGCCGTGTCGACGAACCGCCAGGTGCGCCCGCCGAGGTCGATGAGCTCGTCCACCGGGTCTCGCGTGGTGCCCGCGACCTCGTCGACGACGACCCGGTCCGAACCCGCCAGCTTGTTGAGCATCGAGGACTTGCCCACGTTGGGCCGGCCCACGAGCGCGACGCGGCGCGGGCCCCCGCGCTCGTAGGCGCCGCCCGCCCGGGAGAACTCGGGAAGGACCTCGACGAGCGCGTCGAGGGCGTCTCCGCTCCCCCGCCCGTGCAGGGCCGACACCGGCCACGGCTGGCCGAGCCCGAGGTTCCACAGGGCCGCCGCATCGGCCTCGGTGCGCTGGTCGTCCACCTTGTTCGCGACGAGCACGACGGGCTTGCCCGAACGCCGCAGGAGCTTCACGACGGCCTCGTCGTCGTCGGTCGCCCCGACCATCGCGTCCACGACGAAGAGGACGACGTCGGCGAGCTCCACGGCGATCTCGGCCTGCTCGGCGACCCGCAGGTGGATCCCGGTGGCCTCGATGGCCCACCCTCCGGTGTCGACCAGTGTGAAGCGGGTGCCAGTCCACTCCGCGTCGTAGGCCACCCGGTCCCGCGTGACCCCGGGCACGTCCTCGACGACCGCCTCCCGACGCCCGATGATGCGGTTGACCAGGGTGGACTTGCCCACGTTCGGGCGCCCGACGACGGCCACGACGGGCACCGGTCCGATCGCTCCACCGTCCGAGGCGTCGTCGCCGCCGCCCTCGAGCAGCTCGCGGTCCTCCTCGCTCAGGTCGAAGTCCTCCAGGCCGGCCCTCAGCGCGCGCTCGACGGCGGGGTCCTCGATCTGGGTCGTCGGCTCCTCGGTGCTCATCGCACCAGTGTCCCAGAGCAGCGGCATCCGGCCGACCACCGCGACCGGGACCGTCCCGGTCGACCGACCCAGCAGAGGCTGGTGCCAGGACCACAGGGTGCAGCCTGTGGTCCTGGCACCAACCTCGGCTAGCAGAGGTTAGGGGTGTCAGTCGGTAGTGAGGGACGCCACGACGTCCAGGACAGCCTCGACGCTCGCCTGGAAGTCGAGGTCCGAGGTGTCGACCAGGGTGACGCCCTGAGCGGCCTCGATGAAGGACGACACCGCTGAGTCGTCCCGGTCCCGGCGCACGACCTGGTCGCGTGTCGCCTCGACCGCGGCATCGTCGCTGGCGCCGTGCAACTCTGCCGAGCGGCGACGGAGCCGCGCCTTCTCCGATGCGGTGAGCAGCACCCGCACGGTGGCGTCCGGGGCGACGACGGTGGTGATGTCGCGCCCTTCGGCGACCACTCCCCCGGTCTCCCGGGCGATCCGTGCCATGAGGTCGCGCTGTAGCTGCTGCAGGACCGGACGCACCCCGAGGTTGGTCGCCACCGCCGAGACCGCGGTGCTCACCTCCGAGGTGCGGATCGCCTCGCCGACGTCCGTGCCCCCCACGTGCACGCTCGGCGCGGCCGGGTCGGTCCCGACCTCCAGGGGGAGGACGCAGGCTGCCGCGGCCACGGCATCGTGGTCCGTCAGGTCGACTCCTTCCTCGAGGCACCACCAGGTGAGCGCGCGGTACATCGCTCCGGTGTCGAGGTAGCCGATCCCCAGCCGCTGGGCGACGGCCCGCGACACACTGCTCTTCCCGGATCCGGAGGGGCCGTCGATGGCGATCGTCAGGGGTGCGGTCATGGGCAGGGAGCCTAGTCGGCCGGTCAGCCGTGCAGCCGCCACCCACGCAGCTCCATGCCCTCGGCGAGGCCCGCGGCGCTCGCCGGTACGACATCGACCTCGGCCAGGCCGAACGGCTGACCGAGCCCGTGGTCGAGGTGGAACTCCTCGACGTTCGCGCCGATGTCGGCGATGTCGGCGAAGAGACGGCCGAGCTGCCCCGGCTCGTCCGGGATGATCACCCGAACCGTCGTGTAAGCCGTGGGCGCGGCCCCGTGCTTGCCGGGGATCCGCGCGTGGCCGGCGTTGCCGGCGGAGATCGCCCGAGCGAGGGTGGCACGAGCACCCGGCGGGTCCTGCGCGGAGGCGAGCTCGTCGAGCGCGGCCACGATGCCCGCAAGGTCGTCCGAGACGGCTCGCAGCACGTCGCGGACGGCCGCCGCGTTGCCGGCGAGGATCTGGGTCCACAGGCTCGGGTCGCTCGCCGCGATGCGGGTGACGTCGCGCAGCCCCTGCCCGGCCAGGGCGACGGCATCCTCGTCGAGGTCCTCGAGGCGGGCGGCGACCAGGCTGGCGGCGAGCTGCGGCACGTGGGAGACGGCCGCCACCGCGGCGTCATGGGCATCCGGGGGCAGCACGCTGACGGCAGACCCTGCGGAACGGGCCACGGTGGCGACGACCTCGACCGCCTCGCTCGACGTCTCCTCCGTCGGCGTGAGGACCCAGGCCCGCCCGTCGAAGAGGTCGTGACGACCGGCCACCGCGCCGGAGCGCTCGCGCCCCGCCATCGGGTGCGACCCGCAGTAGCGAGCGAGGTCGGCGCCGTCGCGGCGCAGCGCGGCGAGGACCGTCCCCTTGACCGACGCGACATCGGTCACCGTGGCCTCGGGCCACCGAGCCAGCGCCGCCTCGACACAGGCCGCGGTGACGTCCGGGGGCGTCGCGACCACGACGAGGTCGGGCTCCAGGTGCTCCCCCGAACCCACGGCACGTCCCGCTCCGAGGTCTCGTGCCAGGGCCACGTGGGTGGTGATCGCGTCCTCGAGGGTCACGTCGGCGCCCTGGCGGGTGAGGGCGAGCCCCAGGCTCGTGCCGATCAGCCCCGTCCCGATGATGTGGACGGACGTCACAGACCCGCCGCCTTGTACAGCGCGGCGACCTCCGCGGCACTCAGGGACCGCCACTTCCCCGGCTTGGTGTCCCCCATGCGGATGGGGCCCACCTGGGTGCGAACGAGGGACAGCACCGGATGCCCGGCCTCGGCGAGCATCCTGCGGACGATGTGCTTGCGCCCCTCGTGGAGGATGAGCTCGACGATCGCCTTCCCCGGCTGGGAGTCCACCACCTTGAAGGAGTCGACGGCCGCGGGGCCGTCCTCGAGCATCACACCCTCACGCAGCCGTTTGCCGAGGTCCCGTGGCACGGGGCCCTGGATCTGGGCCAGGTAGGTCTTCAGGACGCCGTACCGCGGGTGCTGGAGGCGGTGGGCGAGGTCGCCGTCGTTGGTGAGCAGCAGCAGCCCCTCGGTGTCGGCGTCGAGGCGGCCCACGTGGAAGAGCCGCTCCTTGCGCTCGCCGACGTAGTTCCCGATGTCGATCCGGCCGAGGTCGTCACTCATCGAGGTGACGACGTTGAGAGGCTTGTTGAACGCGAGGTAGACGCGTGACTCGTCGAGCTGGACCCGCTCGCCGTCCACGTGGACGACCTGCGTGGCGCTGATTCGCACCCCCAGCTCGGTGACGACCTGCCCGTCGACGTCGACCCGACCCTGGCGGATGAGGTCCTCGCACACCCGTCGAGAGCCGACGCCCGCCGCCGCCAGGAGCTTCTGCAGGCGCACACCGTCGGGGTCGTGGACGTCCACCGTCGGTCGTTTCGGCCACTGCGGCGCCGCGGTCGGCTGACTGGGGCGGGTCGACCCGGATCCGCCGCGCTGCTGCTTGCCCTTGCGGGCGCCGCCCTTGTCGGAGGCGCGTCCCGCGGAGGACGCGGACCCGGAGCCCTTGCCCCGACCGGAGGGTGCTGTTCCACGGTTCTTCGGCTGCGTCATGCGCGGCCTCCTTCGGCGATCTCGTCGAGCACGTCGACCTCTGGAAGGTACGGGGCAAGGGCGGGGAGGTCGTCGACGCCCTGCAGGCCCAGCCGCTCGAGGAAGTAGGAGGTGGTGCCGTAGAGGTTCGCGGTGGACTCCTCATCGTGCCCGACCTCCTCGATGAGTCCCCGCGAGAGCAGGGTGCGGATGACGCCGTCGACGTTGACGCCGCGCACCGCGGCGACGCGCGAGCGGGACACCGGCTGCCGGTAGGCGATGACGGCGAGGGTCTCGAGGGACGCCTGGGTGAGCCGAGCCTGCTGTCCGTCGAGGACGAAGCGCTCGACGACCGGGGCGTACTCGTGCCGGCTGTAGATCCGCCAGCCGCCGCCCACCTCGCGCAGCGTGAAGCCGCGCTGCTGCGCGGCATACCCCTCGACCAGGTCGGCCAGCGCCGCCTCGACGTCGGCCTCGGGCTGTTCCAGGGCCGAGGCCAGGGCCACGGTCGGCACCGGCTCGTCGACGACCATCAGCACGGCCTCGATGGCGGCGTGGATGCCGCCCGGAAAGTCGGCGACGTCGAAGGCGAGCTGGGAGTCCTCGGCCGGGGGCGTTCCGACACCGGCCTCATGTGCGTCACTCATCGGGTGTCTCCTCGGTCGCGATCGTGGGGGGTGGGGCGGGAGCACCGGGCTCGGGCGGGGCCGCAGCGTGCTCGACGTCGTCGTCGAACTCGTCGTCGACCTCGATCTCGCCCTCCTCCGGGCCGGTCCACCGCACGGTGAGCTCGCCAAGGGCCTCGGCCTGTTCGAACCCGATGGCGCCGTCGCGGAAGAGCTCGAGCAGGGCCAGGAAGCGCGCGACGACCACGAGGGTCGAGTCGGCGTCGGCGACCAGGGCACGGAAGGACGCCACCCGCTCCCGCCGCAGCCGCTCACCGATCACCCCGGCCTGTTCCCGCACGCTGACCGCCGAGGCGTGCAGGTGGCCCAGGCCCACCGACTCGGGGTGCTTCGGCGTGAGCGCCCTCGCAGCCAGCATGGCGAGCTGCTCCGGGGTGACCGTCATCACGAGCTCGGGGAGCAGGGCCGCGAACCGGGGTTCGAGACCCACCGTGCGCGGGTGCATCCGCCCGGCCGTGGCCATCCGCTCGCCGAACGTGTGCGCGATGTCCTTGAACGCCCGGTACTGCAGCAGCCGCGCGAAGAGGATGTCGCGGGCCTCGATGAGCGCGAGGTCGTCCTCGTCCTCCGGTCCCGACTGCGGCAGCAGCCGGGCCGCCTTGAGGTCGAGCAGCGTGGCGGCGACGAGGAGGAACTCCGAGGCCTGGGACAGGTCCCACCCGTCCGGGGTCTCCCGAGCTGCCCGGATGTGGGCGATGAACTCGTCGGTGACGCTCGCCAGCGCGATCTCGGTGATGTCGAGCTTGTGCTTGCTGATCAGGCCGAGGAGGAGGTCGAACGGCCCAGAGAAGACATCGAGGTGCACCTCGAACGCAGTGGTCGCGGCGCGTCTGGTGAGGATGCCACCGGGTACGGCGGGCGTGGTGTCGGCGGGCGCCGCGCCCCCCGCCTGACCGGGGGCCTGGGTCATCGGTCAGGCCGCCCCACCGCGCGCGATGAGCTCGCGCGCGAGCTGGCGGTAGGCATCGGCACCCTTGTGGCTGCCGTCGTACGTCGTGATCGGCTCGGCGGCGAGGGTGGCGTCGGGGAACTTCACCGACCGGGAGATGACCGTGTGGAAGACCCGGTCGCCGAAGTGCTCGACGACACTCGCGACCACCTCACGCGAGTGCAGGGTGCGCCCGTCGTACATCGTGGCGAGGATGCCGTCGACCTTCAGTCGCGGGTTGAGCCGGTCGGTGATCTTCTCGATGGTCTCGACGAGCAGGGCCACCCCGCGCATTGCGAAGAACTCGCACTCCAGCGGGATGAGGACCCCGTGAGCGGCCGTGAGGGCGTTGACCGTGAGCAGCCCGAGGGAGGGCTGGCAGTCGATGAGGATGACGTCGTACTCGTCGACGACGGGGCGCAGCACCCGGGCCAGGATCTGCTCCCGAGCCACCTCACCGACGAGCTGCACCTCGGCCGCCGAGAGGTCGATGTTGGCCGGGACGACGTCCAGGCCCTCGACCTTGGTGTGCTGGATGACGTCCCGCACGTCGTGCCCGCGCTCGATGAGCAGGTTGTAGACGGTCACGTCGAGCTCGTTGGCCTGGATGCCCAGGCCGACGGAGAGCGCACCCTGGGGATCGAAGTCGACGAGAAGCACCTTGCGGCCGACCTCGGCCAGGGCGGCCCCGAGGTTGATCGTCGTGGTCGTCTTGCCTACCCCGCCCTTCTGGTTGCACATCGCGATGATCCGCGCCGGACCGTGCGAGACCAGGGGCTTCGGCTCCGGGAAGTCGGGGAGGGGGCGACCCGTGGGCCCGACCTGTCCGTCGATGCGGATCTGCAACGCCGCGTCGGAATCCACGCTCTCTCTCCCCGGTGCCGCTCGTGATCTCAGGTCAGCCTCGCGCTGATCGGGTTGACCTTATCAGCGTGCCCGGGGGTGGCTCTGGGCATACACCTCTCGAAGGCGCTGCACCGTGACGAGCGTGTAGATCTGGGTCGTCGTGACCGACGCGTGCCCGAGAAGCTCCTGGACGACACGCACGTCGGCACCGCCCTCGAGCAGGTGCGTCGCGAAGGAGTGCCGCAAGGTGTGCGGCGAGAGGTGCCCCCGCAGGTCGGCCCTCTCGGCAGCGGCGCGCAGGATGGTCCAGGCACTCTGCCGCGAGAGCCTGGACCCCCGCGTGTTGAGGAAGATCGCGGGGGTGCCCGCCCCCTTGGCCGCCAGCACGGGGCGGCCCCGGACCAGCCAGGCCGACAGGGCCGACGCGGCATACGACCCGACCGGGACCAGGCGCTCCTTGCCGCCCTTGCCCCGGAGCCGGACCACGCCGTCGTCGGCATCGATGTCGTCCACGTCGAGACCGACCGCCTCGGAGATCCGGGCGCCGGTCCCGTAGAGCACCTCGAGGAGCGCCCGGTCCCGCAGGGCGCTCGGCGTGTCGCCGACCGACGCCGCCTCCAGGAGCCGCTCGACGTCCTCGACCGAGATCGCCTTGGGAAGGCGCGCGGGCGGGGCGGGCGGGCTCACTGCCCGGGCCGGGTCGACGTCGAGGTCCCCCTCGAGAGCGAGGAACCGGTGCAGGCCACGCACCGCCACCAGCGTCCGTGCCGCCGAGCTGGCGGCCAGCGGCGGGTGCGTGTCGTCGCCCTCGCGCAGGTGGGCCAGGAATGCGCTCACCTGGCCCTCGCGCACGTCGGCCGGCCGCAGCACCCCCTGCTCGGCGAGGAACGCGGCCCACCGGGCCAGGTCGCGCCGGTAGGCCGACAGGGTGTTCGGTGAGGCACCACGCTCGACGTCGAGGTGGGTGAGCCACGCGTCGACGGCCCGGCCCACGGGGGTGGGGCGGGCCGTCGGCTCGTGAGGACCTGCGGTCAGGACAGGGCCTCCTCGAGGGTGATGCTGTCCATGTCGAACGCCTCGGCGACCGCCCCGTAGGTGATCCGTCCGGCGTGGGTGTTCAGGCCCAGCGCGAGGGCCTTGTCGCCCCGCAGGGCGTCCTTCCAGCCCTGGTCGGCGATCTTCGTGGCGTAGGAGAGCGTCGCGTTGGTGAGCGCCCAGGTCGAGGTGTGCGGCACGGCACCCGGCATGTTCGCGACGCAGTAGTAGATCGAGTCGTGGACCTGGAAGATGGGGTCGGCGTGGGTCGTCGGCCTCGAGTTCTCGAAGCACCCACCCTGGTCGATGGCCACGTCGACGAGGACCGACCCGGGCTTCATCTCGGCGACCATGTCGTCGGTGACGAGCTTGGGCGCCTTCGCCCCGGGGATGAGCACGGTGCCGATGACGAGGTCGGCGCCCAGCACCTGCTCGCGCACCGACATCGCGGACGACGCGATCTGGGCGACGCGGTTGTCGTAGCGCCAGAAGCTGAGCCGCAGCTTGTCCAGGTCGGTGTCGAGGAGCGTCACGTCGGCGCCCATGCCGAGGGCGATGTTCGCGGCGTTCTGGCCCGCGACCCCGGCTCCGAGCACGACGACCTTGGCGTTCGCCACGCCACCGATGCCGCCCATGAGCACCCCGCGGCCGCCCTGGGCCCTCATCATCGAGTGCGCCCCGACCTGCGGCGCCAGGCACCCGGCGACCTCGGACATCGGGTAGAGCAGCGGCAGCAGGCCCGAGGGCAGCTGCACGGTCTCGTAGGCGATCGAGGTGACCTTCTTGGCGACGAGCTCCTCGGTGAGGGGCTGGTCGGCCGCCAGGTGCAGGTAGGTGAAGAGGGTCAGGCCCTCCCGCAGTCGGTGGTACTCCTCCGCCACGGGCTCCTTGACCTTCATGACCATGTCGGACTCGCCCCAGACGTCGTCCGCCGAGTCGATGATGGTCGCGCCCTGGGAGACGTACTCGTCATCGGTGATCGTCGAGCCGAGACCCGCACCCTTCTGCACGATCACGTCGTGTCCCCGGCGCACCAGCTCGTTGACCCCCACGGGGGTGATGCCGACGCGGAACTCGTTGTTCTTGACCTCGCTGGGAATACCGACCTTCACGGTTATCAAGCCCTGTCTCGTGGGGGTGACGCGGCCCCTTTGCCGCGACTCTGCGCGCCCTCCGTCGGGCGCGGTGCGAGTCTAGACCCGGGCCGACCGGCCGCCCAGCGACGGGAGTAACCGATGAAGCTCTACAGTGACCTGCCGATCCGCCGCACCCGGCAGGTGGTGGCCGACGTGGCCGTGCTCGCGTGGGTCGTGCTCTGGGTGTGGGTCGGCGTGCGGGTACACGACGTCACGATGGCCCTGGCCGTTCCCGGTCGCCGCCTGGAGGACGCGGGGAGCGGCTTCACCTCCGCGATGGGCAGCGCGGGCGACTCGGTCGACGACCTCCCCCTGCTCGGCGACCGCGTCGCCGTCCCGTTCCGCTCGGCCGCCGGCGTGGGCACCGACTTCGCAGATGCCGGCCGCGAGCTCGTCGTCGCCGTCGAGCGGTTGGCACTACTCCTCGGACTGACCACCGCCGGCATCCCGATCCTCATCGTGGGCCTGTTCTGGCTCTGGCTCAGGGTGCGCTTCACGAGGCGCGCCACCGCTGCCCAGCGCTTCGTCGACGCCGAGCCCGACCTCGACCTCTTCGCCCTCCGGGCCATGGCGGGACAGCCCTTCCAGCGCCTCGCCGCCATCAGCGCGGACCCGGCAGGGGCGTGGCGACGCGGCGATCGGGACGTGGTGCGCGCGCTCGCGACGCTCGAGCTGCGCGAGTGCGGGCTGCGCCCACCCCCGTGACGGGCCCGATGGACTCAGGGGGCGACGACGGCGGGGCGCAGATCCGCCTCCGGGCAGGCCCAGGTCGTGGCATCGGCGTCGACCTGCTCACCGCTGCGGATGTCCTTGACCTGGTCGGCACCGCCGGGCCCGGCCCCCGGGAACCAGACGAACGGGATGCCGCGCCGGTCGGCGTAGCGGATCTGCTTGCCGAACCTCGCGGCGCTCGGGGCGACCTCGCACGGGATGCCGCGGGCACGCAGGCCCGAGGCGACCCGGGCCGAGTCGCCACGGGACTCCTCGTCGACGACCGCCACGAGCACCGCTGCCGGCGTCGAGCGGCTCGCCGTGAGCCCTCGCTTGGCCACGAGGAGGTGCACCAGTCGCGACAGGCCGATCGAGATGCCGACCCCGGGGTACGTCGTCCGACCGTCGCTGGCGAGCGAGTCGTAGCGGCCGCCCGAGCAGACCGAGCCCCACGACTCCGAGCCGACGAGCTGGGTCTCGTAGACCGTTCCGGTGTAGTAGTCCAGGCCACGGGCGATGCTGAGGTCGGCAACCAGGACGCCAGGGGACTGCTCGACGCCGGCGGAGATCACGGCCGCCAGCGCCTCGAGCCCCTCGTCGAGCGTGGGGTGCTCGACCCCGAGTGCCCGGACCCGGCCGACGAAGGACAGGTCATCGGTGCTGATCTCGGCCAGGGCGAGCACGAGCCGCGCCTGGTCCTCGTCGGCCCCCGCCTCGAGGAGCATCTCGGCGACCGGCCCCGGCCCGCTGCGGCCGAGGCGGTCGACGATGCGCAGGGTGCCGACGACGTCGGTGAGCCCGATGCCCAGGAAGAAGCCCTCCGGAATCTTGCGGTTGTTGACCTGGATGCGGAACTCCCCCACCGGCAGGCGGCGGAACGCCTCGGCGATGACGAGCGGCATCTCGGCCTCGAAGTGCGGGGCGAGCTCACCGACGTCGACGACGTCGATGTCGGCCTGGGTGAACTCCCGGAACCGCCCCTCCTGGGGCCGCTCACCGCGCCACACCTTCTGGATCTGGTAGCGACGGAACGGGAAGGCGAGCTTCCCGGCGTTCTCGAGCACGTACCGCGAGAAGGGCACGGTGAGGTCGAAGTGCAGGCCGAGCTCGGTGTCGGTGCCCGCCCCGTCGGCCAGGCGGTGGATGCCGTAGATCTCCTTGTCGGCGTCACCCCCCTTCCCGAGGAGCCGGCCCACAGGCTCGACCGCCCGGGTCTCCAGCGGCGCGAAACCGTGCAGCTCGAAGACCTCACGGATGACGTCGAGGAACCGCAGCTCGAGGAGCCGCTCGGCGGGAAGGAACTCGGGGAACCCTGAGATCGGGGTCACCTTGGTCGGTGCGCTCACGCGGACAATCCTTGCAGGTAGGGGTTGGTGCCCCGCTCGCGGCGCATCGTCGTCGCCGGTCCGTGGCCGGTGAGCACGAGTGTGGAGTCCGGGAGCGGGAGCACGACGTCACGCAACGAGCGCCGCATGGCGGCATCGTCGCCGCCGGGAAGGTCGGTGCGCCCGATCGACCCCGCGAACAGCACGTCACCGCTCACCATGGTGCGGTCGAGCTCCTCGGCGGTCGGCAGCCCGTCGGGCACGGCATCGAGCCCGAACATCACCGAACCCTCGGTGTGGCCCGGCGCGTGGAGCACCTCGAGCGCGAGACCGGCGACCCGGAGTCGCTCACGGTCGGTCACCTCGATGACGGTCTCCGGCTCCCGCCACGAGGCGCGGCGACCGAACTGCTGCTCCATCATCCCCAACGTGCCGGGGTCGATCGTCTCGAGCGGGTCCCGCAGCCGGTAGCGGTCGTCGGAGTGGATGTAGGCCGCGGTGTCACCACCACACACCGCCGCAACCGAGTACACGTGGTCGAGGTGGCCGTGGGTGAGCAGCACGGCTGCCGGCCGCAGGCGGTTCTCGGCCAGCACATCTCGCAGCGTCTCCTCGACCCCGATGCCGGGATCGACGACGACGCACTCCTCGCCGGGGCCGGGGGCCAGGACGTAGCAGTTGGTTCCGAAGGCGGCGGCAGGAAAGGCGATGGCGAGCACCATGCGAGCGTAGCCCGGGCGGTGCTCCTAGACTGGGCCGCCGTTGCGTCGACGACCACGGAGGACCGGTGACCAAGCAGCAGGAGCGCGATCGCGCCAAGCGGCGCCTCGCCAAGCAGGAACAGGCGATGGCACGACGTGAGTCCGACCGCGGTCGACGGCTCCGGGTCGGCGCCATCCTCGGGGTGACCGTGCTCGTTCTCGGTGCGCTCGCGTTCGCCGGCACCAGGCTCGGCTCGGACGGCGACCCGCCGCCGGTGACCACGCTGGCCGGCTGTGCCCTGCCTCCTGACCTGTTGGGGACCGGTGCCGAGCTGACACTGCCCGACGCGGCCGAGGTGGAGGGTAAGACGTACGTGGCGACCCTGACCACGAACTGTGGGGACATCGAGCTGACGCTCGACGGGTCCGCGGCGCCACAGGCCGTCGCCTCCTTCCTCCAGCTCGCCCAGCAGAACTACTGGGTCGACGCGCCGTGCCACCGGCTGACGACGTCGGAGACCCTCAAGGTCCTCCAGTGCGGCGACCCCACGGGCACCGGAGCAGGCACCCCGGGCTACGGGTTCGGCGTCGAGAACGCTCCTGAGGACGGGTTCTACCCGCGCGGGACCCTCGCGATGGCCCGCACGAGTGACCCCGACCAGGGCAACGGGGGGCAGTTCTTCATCGTCTACGGCGACTCGACCCTGCCCGACCCGGACGGCTACACCGTGTTCGGCACCGTCACCGGCGGGTTGGATATCGTCGACGAGATCGCCGACAACGGTGTCGTCCCGGGCGGCGCGAGCCCCGATGACGGCATCCCAGCAGCATCGATCAGCATCCTCGCGGTCGATGTCACCGAGAAGAAGGCCTGACCGTGTCCGAGGACAAGCCCACCCCCCGCCCGTCGATCCCCTCGCCGGCAGCCCTGGCGTCACGGATGCACGCCAGGCCCCCGGCTGCGCCTGCCCCGGTGGCGCATTCCGACTCCGCCCGGTTCGGGCGGGTCGCCGAGGACGGGACCGTCTACGTCACCACCGCGGACGGCGAGCGAGCCGTGGGGTCCTACCCCGACGCGAGCGACGACGAGGCCCTGCAGTACTTCGCTCGCAAGTACGACGAACTCGCCTCGTCGGCAGACCTCCTCGAGGCAAGGCTGGTCAACCCGGACGTGTCGGCGAAGGAGATCGCCGACGGCCTCACGACGTTGCGCGAGCACCTCGCCGACGCCAACGTCGTCGGGGACCTCGCAGCCCTCGATGCGACGGCGGACCGGGTCGAGACCGGCCTGGCGGCCAAGCGCGCCGCCGAGGGCGAGGAGCGCGCCGCCGCCCGGGCGGAAGCCACCCTGGCCCGTGAGGCCATCGTCGAGGAGGCGGAGAAGATCGCCGCCCAGCCTCCGGCGTCGACCCAGTGGAAGACGAGTGGGGAGCGGATGCGCGCCCTTCTCGACCAGTGGAAGCAGCACCAGCGCTCGGCGGTCAAGCTCGACAAGGCGACGGAGAACGCCCTGTGGCAGCGCTTCAGTCACGCACGGAACGTCTTCGACAAGGCACGGCGTTCGTGGTTCGCCGAGCTCGAGACCTCGCGCGCCGACGCCAAGTCCACCAAGGAACGGCTCGCCGCCCAGGCCGAGGCCCTCTCCTCGAGCACAGACTGGAACGCCACCGCCCGCGCCTTCAAGCAGCTCATGGACCAGTGGCGCGCGGCCGGTCGCGCAGCGCGGGCCGACGACGACGCCCTCTGGGAGAGGTTCCGCACGGCCCAGGATGCCTTCTTCACCGCGAAAGACCAGGTGGTGGCCGCCGAGGAGGAGGAGTTCCGGGGCAACCTCGCGGTCAAGGAGGAGCTCCTGGTCGAGGCCGAGGCCCTCCTCCCGGTCACCGACATCGAGGCCGCCAAGGCCGCCCTGCGCGGGATCCAGGACCGCTGGGAGAGCGCGGGCAAGGTGCCCCGCGCCGACCTCGAACGGGTGGAGAAGCGGCTGCGTCGCGTCGAGAGCGCCGTCCGCGACGCGGACGAGAAGCGGTGGGCATCGACCAACCCCGAGGCCGCGGCCAGGGCGCGCTCGATGGTCGAGCAGCTCGAGGCGTCGGTGGCCGGCCTGGAGGCAGACCTTGCGAAGGCCGAGGCATCGGGCGACGCCGCGAAGGCCGACGCGGCCCGTGGGCGACTCAGCGCCCAGCAGGACTGGCTGGCCCAGGCCCGCGCAGGGCTGGCCGAGTTCGGCGGCTGAGCCGGACCGGCGGCCTCAGCTCGACGCGTCGTCGCGTCGGCTGCCGGTGACCCGGCTCGCGTCGAACACGCCGTCGACGCTCTGCACGGTGCGGATGACGTGGCCCAGGTGGCTGGGATCGCCCATCTCGAAGGTGAAGAGCAGCTTGGCCACCCGGTCGCGTGACGTCGTCACGGCCGCTGAGAGGATGTTGACGCCGTTGTCGGAGATCACCCTGGTGACGTCGGAGAGCAGTCGTGAGCGGTCGAGCGCCTCGACCTGGAGCTGCACGAGGAAGAGGCTGCTGGCGGTGGGTGCCCACTCCACCTCGATGATCTTCTCGGGTTGGGCGAGCAGCGCGGTGGCGTTGGTGCAGTCCTTGCGGTGCACGGACACCCCGTTGCCACGGGTCACGAAGCCGAGGATGTCGTCGCCCGGAACCGGCGTGCAGCACCGAGCGAGCTTGACCCAGACGTCGGACATTCCCTTGACGACGACACCCGGGTCACCGCTTCGCCGGGGCCCCGGCCGGGTCGTGGCGGGGATCGCCGCCTCGGCGATGTCCTCGCTCGCCCCGTCCTCGCCCCCGACCGACGCGACCAGGCGTGAGACGACGTGCTGCGCCGAGACGTGTCCCTCGCCGACGGCGGCATAGAGCCCGTCGATCCCGGCGAGACGAAGCTCCTCAGCCACCCCGGTGAGCGACTCCACCGAGGTGAGTCGCTGGAGCGGGAGCCCCTGCTTTCGCATGATCTTGGCGAGGGACTCCTTGCCCTCGTCGATCATCTCCTCGCGCCGCTCCTTGGTGAACCAGTGCTTGATCTTGTTGCGCGCCCGGGCGGAGCGCACGAAGCTCAGCCAGTCCCGTGACGGGCCGGCCGAGTCCGCCTTCGACGTGAGCACCTCGACGACGTCACCGTTGTCGAGGCGGCTCTCCAGGGGGACCAGCCGCCCGTTGACCCGGGCTCCGATGCAGTGGTGACCCACCTCGGTGTGCACCGCGTACGCGAAGTCCACGGGGGTCGAGCCAGCGGGCAGTCCGACGAGCTGGCCCTTGGGCGTGAAGACGTAGACCTCGCTCGCGGTGATCTCGAAGCGCAGCGACTCGAGGAACTCGCCGGGGTCGGAGGTCTCCTGCTGCCAGTCCAGGAGCTGGCGCAGCCAGGCCATGTCGTTGATGGGGCCGGCCTGGCCGTCTCGGGCCTGGGCTCCCGGGGACGACCCTCCACCGGCCGCTGCCGGGTCCTCCTTGTACTTCCAGTGCGCGGCGACGCCGTACTCCGCCCGACGGTGCATGGTGTACGTGCGGATCTGGATCTCCACGGGCTTCCCGCCCGGCCCGATGACCGTCGTGTGCAACGACTGGTACATGTTGAACTTCGGCATGGCGATGTAGTCCTTGAACCGCCCCGGCACCGGGTTCCACCGGGCGTGCAGCGCGCCCAGCGCCGCGTAGCAGTCGCGGACCGTCTCGACGAGGACCCGCACGGCCACGAGGTCGTAGATCTGCTCGAAGTCGCGTCCGCCCACGATCATCTTCTGGTAGACGGAGTAGTAGTGCTTGGGGCGCCCGGTCACGCTCGCCTTGATCTTCGCGGCTCGCAGGTCGGCACCGACCTCGTCGCGGACACTCGCGAGGTACTCCTCCCGAGCCGGCGCCCGCTCCGCGACCAGGCGGACGATCTCGTCGAACACCTTGGGGTAGAGCGCCTGGAAGGAGAGGTCCTCGAGCTCCCACTTGATGGTGTTCATCCCGAGCCGGTGCGCGAGTGGCGCGTAGATCTCGAGGGTCTCCTTCGCCTTGCGCTGGGCGCTCTCCTGGGAGACGTAGCGCCAGGTGCGGGCGTTGTGCAGGCGGTCGGCCAGCTTGATGACGAGCACCCGGATGTCGCGGGCCATGGCCACGACCATCTTGCGCACCGTCTCGGCCTGCGCGGCCTGGCCGTAGGTCACCTTGTCGAGCTTGGTGACCCCGTCGACGAGCATGGCGATCTCGTCACCGAAGTCACGGCGCAACGCCTCCAGGCTGTAGGCCGTGTCCTCGACCGTGTCGTGCAGGAGGGCGGCCGCCAGGGTCGTGGGGGTCATGCCGAGCTCTGCGAGGATCGTCGTCACCGCAAGGGGGTGGGTGATGTAGTCGTCACCGGAGCGGCGCTTCTGACCCTCGTGGGCGCGCTCTGCGACCGCGTACGCCCGCTCGATGACCGAGATGTCGGCCTTGGGATGGGTGCTGCGGACCACCTGGAGCAGCGGCTCGAGGACCGGGTTGTCGGGCACCTTGTTGCGCCCCACGAAGGCGAAGGCGGCCCTGGCTCGAGCCCGCGACGACCCACCCGGTGGGGTGGCCCCGGGTGCTGCCGTCGTGGTGTCCTCGGCCATGCCCGGAGTGTAGTCGCCGGTCGTGGGTGGTCGCGGTGCCCGCCCACCCCCGCGGGAGGTCCCGCGGGGGCCGGGCGTCAGCGCTTGGACTTCGGGGGTCGGCGCGGCTGGTTGCGAGGCCCGGACTGGGCATACCGGTGGACCGAGCGACCCGTGACGGTCGACCGTTCACCGGGGGCGGCCTCCGGCGCACCGGAGACGAGGGCGCCCTCCTCGAGGTGGCCCTCGACGAGCTCGTCGGCGGCCTCCTGCTTGGCCACCCTCGCCTGGTGACGGGCGGCGCGCTTGCCGAGGTCGACGACGGACTCCTCGTTGCTCCGAAGGGACACCAGCAGCGGGGTCGCGATGAAGATCGAGGAGTAGGCCCCGACGAGGATCCCGATGAACAGCACGAGGGAGAGGTCCAGCAGCGTGCCCGGGCCGAGCGTCCCGAACCCGACGACGAGGATCGAGAGGATCGGGAGCAGTGCGACGACGGTCGTGTTGATCGAGCGCACCATCGTCTGGTTGACCGCGAGGTTCGCGGCCTGCGCGTACGACATCCGACCGGTGGCGAAGGCCTCCGAGGTGTTCTCCCGCACCTTGTCGAAGACGACGACGGTGTCGTAGAGGGAGTACCCGAGGACGGTGAGGAAGCCGATGAGGGTCGCGGGTGAGACCTCGAAGCCCGACCACGCGTAGATGCCGGCGGTGATGACGAGGTCGTGGCCCAGGGCCACGAGCGCGGCCACCGACATCTTCCACGTCCGGAAGTAGATCGCCATGACCAGGGCGACGAGGAGCAGGAAGATGATGAGGGCCTGGAGCGCCTTCTGGCTCACCGTGGCACCCCAGGACGGGCCGATGAACGTGGCCGAGACGTTCTCCACCGGCACGTCGAAGGCCTTGGCCAGGCCTTCGCGCACGACGCTGGCATCACTGTCGGTGAGCTTCACCGTCTGCACGCGGATGCTGTCGTTGCCGATCTTGGTGACGTTGACCCCGCTGGTCTCGCCGGTGTCGCTCACGACGACACGAGCCTTCTGCTCGTAGTTGTCGGTCGACGCCGAGGCCGAGACCCGGAACTCGGATCCCCCCTTGAACTCCAGGCCGAGGTTGAGGCCCTTGACCCCGAATCCGAGGAGCGCGATGACCAGCATGACCATCGAGCCCGCGTAGAACCTGCGGCGACGAGCAACGACGGGCACGGAGCGCTTGCCGGTGTAGAGGTCGTTCCCGAACTGGGCGAAGTTCATGCCCGGCTCCCTTCGGTCTCACGCACGGCAGGCGGGGCGGTGACGAACCTGCCGCGTCCGGCATAGCGGGTGCTCTTGGCCCCCAGTCGTCTCGGATCCAGGCCGGACCACGGGTGCCCGTCGCGGAAGAACGGCCGCCGCGCGAGGAGGGCGACCACCGGGTGGGTGAAGAGGAAGACCACGAGCAGGTCGATGAGCGTGGTGAGGCCGAGGGTGAAGGCGAAGCCGCGCACGTTGGAGGTCGCCAGGGTGTACAGGACGAGCGCCGCGAGGAAGTTGACGCCGTCGGCCGCCAGGATCGTGCGCTTGGCCCGGCTCCAGCCGGTTTCCACGGCACTCTGCAGGGACCGGCCCTCGCGCAGCTCGTCCCGGATCCGCTCGAAGTAGACGATGAAGCTGTCGGCGGTGAAGCCGATCGCGACGATCAGGCCCGTCACGCCGGCCATGTCGAGCCGGTAGTTGTGGGACCACCCCAGGATCGTGACGATGAGCAGGGTCAGGCCGGCCGCCACCGCGATCGAGGCGATGGTGACGAGCCCGAGGACGCGGTACTGGAGCACGGAGTAGACCACGACGAGGAGGAGCCCCACGAGGCCGGCGATGAGGCCGTAGCGCAGCTGCTCGCTGCCCAGCGTGGGACTGATGTCGGTGCTCGTCTGAACGTCGAACGACAGCGGGAGAGCACCGAACTTCAGCTGGTCGGAGATGCCTCGGGCCTCGTCGAGGGTGAACCCGCCGGTGATGCTGGCACGGCCGTCGAGGATCGCCTCGTTGAAGCGGGGCGCAACGATGACCTGGGAGTCCAGCGTGGCCGCGAGCTGGTTCTGCGGCTCCGGCAGGCTCACCATCTCCCGGCTGATCTCGGCGTACTGGTCGGCGCCCTCGCTGTTGAGCGTGAGCGCGATCTCCACCTCGCTCGTCACGGCGCCCTGCTGGTTGGTGCGGTAGCCGGCTGTGGCGTCGCTGATCTTGTCGCCGGAGACGACGACCGGGCCGAGGATGTACTTCGCGGTGCCGTCGAGGTCACAGGTGACGAGCGGCTTCTCGGGGTCGTCGACGATCCCGTCGAGGGCGTCGGGTTGGGAGCAGTCGAGCGCCTCGTACTCCGCGAGGACGTCCGGGGTGATCCAGGCCAGGTCCGTCGGGTCGGTGGGCGTCGCGGCGTCCTCGCTGGGCGAGGCCGACGGGCTCGGTGACGGTGACTCGGCAGCCTCGAGGGAGCTGGGCACGGCGCTGTTGGCCGTGGGTGAGGCCGAGCTGGCGGTGGTCGGGCTCGCGCTGGGGCTCGCGGAGGACGACGGGCTGGGGGACTCGGTCGGCGCCGGCGCGCCGGCGCCGACGGCCAGCACCGGGCGGAACTGCAGCTGTGAGGACTTGCTGATGGCGTCGCGGGTCTCCTGGGTCGGGACCTCGGGGATGCTCACGACGATGTTGCGGTCGCCCTGGGTGGTGACCTCGGCCCCCGACACGCCTCCCGCGTCGACGCGCTGGACGATGATGTCGCGGGCCTGGGCGAGCTGCTCCGTGGACACCGTCTGGTTGCCCGTGAGGCGCGGCTCCAGCACGATCTGGGTGCCACCCTCGAGGTCCAGGCCCAGCTTGGGCGTGGTCTGGGCGTCGGACCAGTAGACCGCGCCGGCGAGCAGGCCGCAGAGGGTCAGGGCGAAGACCGCCAGCCCGATGAGGGCGCGCCTGGCGTAGGTGCGCTGTTGTGCTGCCGCCATCTCAGGCGCCCTCGCCGGCGCGCATGCCGATGGCCCGGCGGTCGAAGCGCAGGAGGGCCCCGGTGCCCGTGTCGATCGTGGCCACCGCGTCGTCGAGCTCGACGATCCTCCCGTAGAGCCCGGAGGTCGTGACGACGTCCTCGCCCACGGTCAGCGAGCCCTGGAACGCCTGGATCTGCTGGGCTCGGCGTCGCTGGCTCACGAACAGGAAGACCAGGAGCAGGAACGGGAGGCCTAGCACGAAGAGGTAGCCGATTCCGGCACCGGAGAACATCAGAGATTCGGTCCTTCTGGGTCAGGTCGCCCGTGCGTGGCGGGCAGTGGTTCGGCCCGGGCGCACCGGGCCAACGGCTGAGTCTAGGTGACTCTCCTCGACCTCACCAACGACGCGCGGGGCGATCCGGTGCCCGGGTCGCCGGAGGCTGCCCCGCTGGGTGGCGGTGGACCGGCCTCAGGTTCCGAAACGCCCGCTGGTTCCTGACTCGTCGCGCTGCTCGTCCGTGAGCGGGAGCCAGTCCTGCACCGCGGCGGTGCGCGGTGGCTCGAGGCCGAGGTGTCGCCAGCCCAGCCGCGACGCTGCACGGCCCCGGGGAGTGCGGATGAGGTAGCCCTCGCGCACGAGATAGGGCTCCGCGACGGTCTCGACGGTGTCAGACTCCTCACCGACGGCGACCGCGAGGGTCGACAGGCCGACCGGGCCACCGCCGAACCGCTTGCAGAGGGCCTCGAGCACGGCCCGGTCAAGACGGTCCAGCCCGGCCTCGTCGACGTCGAACAGCGCCAGGGCCTCCCGTGAGGCGTGCCGGTCGACGTGCCCGGCGCCGTGCACCTGGGCCCAGTCCCGGACCCGGCGGAGCAGGCGGTTGGCGATGCGGGGGGTGCCTCGCGACCGCCCGGCGATCTCGGCGATGCCCTCCTCATCGGCCTGGACCGTGAGGAGCCCTGCCGAACGATGCAGGATCGTGACCAGGTCGGCGACGTCGTAGTAGTCGAGGTGGCCGGTGAAGCCGAACCTGTCGCGCAGCGGCGCCGGGAGCAGCCCTGCGCGGGTGGTGGCCCCCACCACGGTGAATGGCGGGAGGTCGAGAGGGATGGCCGTGGCTCCCGGCCCCTTCCCGACGATGACGTCGACCCGGAAGTCCTCCATCGCCAGGTAGAGCATCTCCTCGGCGGCTCGGCTCATCCGGTGGATCTCGTCGAGGAAGAGCACCTCCCCCTCGTCGAGGGAGGACAGCACCGCGGCGAGGTCACCGGCGTGCTGGATGGCCGGCCCGCTCGTCACCCGGATCGGGCGTTCCAGCTCGGCGGCCACGATCATCGCGAGGGTGGTCTTCCCCAGGCCCGGAGGCCCGGAGAGCAGCACGTGGTCCGGCACGCTCCCCCGCCGTCGCGCCGCCTCGAGCACCAGTCCGAGCTGGTCACGGACCCGCGGCTGCCCGGGGAACTCGGCCAGCCGCTTCGGCCGCAACGCGGCCTCCACCGCCCGGTCGTCGTCGGTGCCGCCCGCGTCGACGACCCGAGCTGTCGCCTCGGGGGACGCGCTGGGCTCCTCGAGCTCGCTGGAGAAGCCGGCCGCGGGCCCGGCATCCGGCTGGTTCGCCGTCACCGCCGCAGCTCCCTCAGGGCCAGTCGCAGGTAGGTGGCGATGTCGGCGTCACCGTGATCGCCCGCGGCGACCCGGTCGACGGCGTCGCCGGCCTGCCTGGTCGACCACCCCAGCCCGACCAGGGCCTCGGTGACCTGGTCGCGCCAGGACCCGCCGGGCCCGTCAGTCGTCGGGCCGGGACCCGCGGCCGCAGACCCGGGCGCCGCCCCGACCTTGTCGCGCAGCTCCAGGACGAGGCGCTCGGCGGACTTCGCCCCGATGCCGGGGATGGACGTCAGGGCCTTGGCGTCGCCGGCCCGGAGCGCGGACGCGAGCTGGTCGGGCCCCATGACCGAGAGCATCGCCAGCGCGAGCCGCGGCCCCACACCGGAGACGGTCTGCACGGTCTCGAACATGTCGCGCTCGGCACCCGTGCCGAAGCCGAACAGGGTCATCGAGTCCTCACGCACCACGAGGCTGGTCGCGAGGGCGGCCTCACTCCCCCGGCGGCACGACGAGGCCGTGCTCGGCGTGGCGTGCACGAGCATCCCCACGCCGCCGACCTCGATGACGACACGGTCGAGCCCGACGTGGGTCACGGTGCCACGCACCGACGCGATCACGGCCGTGCCGCCAGTCGGTCGAGCCGGGCCGTGGCGACGCCGCGCCAGGCATGGCAGATCGCCAGGGCCAGCGCGTCGGCCGCATCGGCCGGCTTCGGCTCGACCTCGAGCCCGAGGATGCGGGTCACCATGGCGGCGACCTGTGCCTTCTCGGCGCGTCCGCTGCCGGTCACCGCTGCCTTGACCTCGGTGGGGGTGTGGAAGACGACGGGGATGCCGCGCTTGCTGGCGGTCAGGAGGGCGACCGCCGTCGCGTGCGCCGTCGTCATCACCGAGGCCACGTTGACGTCGGCGAAGACCCGCTCGACGGCGACGACCTCCGGGACGAACCGGTCGAGCCACCGCTCGATCTCGCTCTCGAGGAAGACCAGCCGCTCCCCCGGGTCGGCGTCGCCGGGGGTGCGCACGACCCCCACCGCGACCATGGCTGCGCGCCCGGGGCGACCGTCGACGACGCCGAGGCCGCACCGGGTCAGTCCGGGGTCGATGCCGAGGACGCGCACGCGTGGTTCCTTCCGAGCCGGGCTGCCCGGACCACCGGGCACTGTTAGAACACCTGTTCGGTGCTTCACGCTACACAGCGCGGGGCGTCCGGTCGCGGAGCAACACGCGTGTCGCGCACGCCGGCGGCATGACCGAGGAGTCGCGTTCTCCTCGCCGGTGCCACAGCTCGGGCAGGGCTCAGTCGTCGTCGGCCTCGAGCTCGGCGAGCACCTCGTCGGGGATGTCGCCGTTCGCGAAGACGTCCTGCACGTCGTCGGAGTCCTCGAGCGCCTCGACGACCCGGATCATCTTCTTCGCGCCGTCGAGGTCGAGGGGGACCTGGAGGTTGGGCACCCACGATGCCTCGGCGGAGTCGTAGTCGACGCCGGCATCCTGCAGCGCCGTCCGCACGGTCACGAAGTCGGTCGCCTCGGAGATGATCTCGAAGGCCTCACCGAGGTCGTTGACCTCGTCGGCACCGGCGTCGAGGACGATCTCGAGGATGTCGTCCTCGCTCTTCTCGCCCTTGGGCACCACGACCACGCCCTTGCGGTCGAAGACATAGCTGACCGAGCCCGGGTCGGCCAACGCTCCCCCGTTGCGGGTCAGCGCAGTGCGCACCTCGGCAGCCGCACGGTTGCGGTTGTCGGTGAGGCACTCGATGAGCACCGCCACCCCGCCCGGTGCGTAGCCCTCGTAGGTGATGGTCTCCCAGTCGGACCCGCCCGCCGTCGCCCCCGAGCCGCGCTTGACGGCGTTGTCGATGTTGTTGTTGGGGACCGAGGACTTCTTGGCCTTCTGGATGGCGTCGTAGAGCGTCGGGTTGCCCACGGGGTCGCCGCCACCGGTGCGCGCGGCGACCTCGATGTTCTTGATGAGCTTGGCGAAGAGCTTGCCGCGCTTGGCGTCGATCGCCGCCTTCTTGTGCTTGGTGGTCGCCCACTTGGAGTGGCCGCTCATGAACGCTCCCTCATGTGTTGCCTGACGATCTCGACGAACAGCTGGTGCACGCGGTGGTCACCGGTCACCTCCGGGTGGAAGGAGGTGGCCAGGAGGTCACCCTGGCGCGCGGCGACGATCCTACCCGCGGCCGGACCGTGCTCCACCCGGGCGAGCACCTGCACGTCCGGCCCGGCCTCCTCGATCCACGGGGCGCGGATGAAGACCGCACGCAGCGGCTCACCCCCGATCTCCCGGATGTGCAGGTCCTCCTCGAAGGAGTCCACCTGCCGGCCGAAGGCGTTGCGCCGCACCGTGATGTCCAGGCCGCCGAGGGTCTGCTGGTCGGGCCGGGCGTCTGCGATCCGGTCGGCGAGCATGATCATCCCGGCGCACGACCCGTAGACCGGCATCCCGTCGGCGATCCTCGCCCGCAGGGGGGCCTGGAGGTCGAACGCCCGCACGAGCTTGTCCATCGTCGTGGACTCGCCTCCGGGGAGCACGAGACCGTCGAGGGCGTCGAGCTCGGCCGGGCGGCGCACGCTGATGGCGTGCACTCCACTTCCTTCCAGGGCGTGGAGGTGCTCACGCACGTCGCCCTGGACGGCCAGGACGCCGATGGTGGGGGTCGTCGTCACGATGCTGGACTCTACGGGCGGGAGACCTAGGCTGCCCGCGTGGGTTCCCCTGACGTCAGCGTGCGGGCCCGACGGCCCGAGGACCTCCCTCGACTGGTCGAGGTGCTCGCGGCGCAGCAGCCCTCCTCCGGCTACCCGGTGCGCTGGCCGCTGCCGATGCCGGTCGAGGAGTTCATCGTGCGCGCGGGCGAGATCCGGGCCTGGGTGTCCACGGCGACGGACCTCGTCGTGGGTCACGTGTCCATCCTCCGGCCGCGACACGGGTGGGAGACCAAGGCGTGGACCGTGGGAACCGGCCTGGCCGCCGACCGCCTCGCCGCCGTGAGCGTCCTGTTCGTGGACCCGGCACACCGCGACCGGGGCTTCGGCACCCGGCTCCTCGACACCGCCGTGGCACATGCTCGCGGCCTCGGTCTCACCCCGGTGCTCGACGTCGTGCAGGAGCACTCGGTCGCCGCCGACCTCTACCGGCGCCGGGGCTGGGAGGTCGTCGCCGAGGTCCGCCCACCCTGGTTGCCCGAGGGCCGGCTCCCCGTGCTCATGATGATGCTCCGCTGAGCACGGCGCAGGGCCCGCCGGGAGACGAGCTCCCGACGGGCCCTGCGGTGTCGTGCTGGTCGTGCTGGCCGTGCTGGTGGTCAGTTGACCTTGACCGTCATCATGCCGTTCTTGTTCTCGCTGACGACCTTGATGGTGGTGCCCGTCTTCGGCACGTCGACACCGTTCCAGCCCGGCTGGTAGCGACCGGGAGCGGAGCCCCCGGTCCACCAGGACTTCGTGTCGTCGAAGACGGGCTGGGCCTTCTGCGACGGGACCTTCGTCGGGACGCCGTCGAGGTGGAGGGTCATGCCGTCGGTCTTCTGCAGGCCGAAGGTGGAGTCGTAGGACTGGATCCTCGGACGCATCAGGGTGCCGTCCTTCCACTTCAGCAGGTCCGGGTGCGCGTCGACCGGCAGGACCAGGCCCTCACCGGGATGGTCCCCGACGTTGTTGTCTCGTACTGGGCGTTCCAGTAGTTGATGAGCAGCCCGTCCTGGTACTTGAAGTGCTCGACCCAGTTCGGGCCGGTCGTTGAGGAACCCGAAGTTGTACGGACCGGTCTCGAGCGCCGTGTCGTAGCCGAGGTACTGCCGGTTGGCGAGGATGTAGGCGTTGAAGAAGGACTTCTCCTCGGCGCCCGCCGTGGTGCGGAACCCGTCGAAGGTCCAGCCCTCGTCGGTCTCGGCAGTGCCGATGACCGTGCCGTCGAGGGTGATCTGGTCGACCTGGAAGCCGTCCTCCACGGCCGCGCCGTCGGTGATGTACTCGAAGCCGAGCTCGACGGTCTGCCCCCTGTAGGCGTTGAGGTTGGCCGTCAGCTCGGTCCACGCGGGGCCCGACGAGCCGGTGATCCCGAAGCCACGGTTGGCCAGGTTGGGGTCGGTCGTCGTGGACACGCTCGTCTCGACGGGCGTGCCATTGACGGTGAGGTAGGCGTAGTCGAAGTCGGGCTCGATGGCGTAGCGCACCTTCGCGCTGAAGGCGCCGGCATCCACGGTGACCGACTTCGTCATCGTGTTGTCGAGGTCGTTGCCCTTCTCGCTGTAGTAGTACGCGTCGCCGGCATACGGGTCGCCGAGGTCGACCGGGACGACCTTGTCGGGAAGCACCACGAACGCACCCTGGGACTTCTTGGTGCGGTGCTCGGCCGGGCCGAGCTTCAGGGTCTTCTTCTCACCGGGCTGGACCACGTCGTAGTCGAGCCAGCCGAGGAACAACTTCTCGTAGTTGCCCATGTCGGTGGGCTCGCCGCCGATGCCGTCCTCCGGCTTGCCGGTGTTGCCGTAGGAGCCGGAGCTCATCAGGGTCCAGAAGGCGGTGGAGTTCTCCGCGCCACCGGTGTTGCCGGAGGTGTCGTAGAGGTCGGGCAGGGCCAGGTCGTGGCCGAACTCGTGGGAGAACACGCCGACGCCACCGTTCTCCGGCTCGATGGTGTAGTCGCCGATCCAGAGGCCGGAGTCACCGATCTGCAGCCCACCGCCGAGGTTGTCGGCCGATGGGCCGGTCGCGCCGATGTCGTTGTAGAAGGCGTACCAGCGGTGCGACCAGATGGCGTCGGTGCCGTAGTCGCCGCCGCCGGTCTCCTCGCCGACGCCGGCGTGGACGGACTGGAAGTGGTCGATGTAGCCGTCCGGCTCGTCGAAGTTCCCGTCGCCGTCGTAGTCGTAGCGGTCCCAGACGTCGAACTGCGCCAGGTAGTCCTTTGCGCCCTGCTCGCCCATCTCCGCGACGGCCTTCGCGTACCACGCGTTGACCGAGTCAGCGACGAAGGACCAGGTCTGCGCGCACACGATGCCGCCGCAGTAGTTGCTGCCGTAGTGCTTGGCGCGATACGGAACCTGCACCCAGTCGGTGACGTCACCGTTGACCGTGTACTCCCCAGAGGACTGCTCGAGGTAGTAGTTGCGCATCGAGATGTCACCCGCCTTCTCGGAGAAGAGCAGGTCCTCGTAGTAGCCCTCGCTGAAGTCGGGCTCCCAGATCGTCGAGTTGTCCTTCGTGCGGTCGGGCTCGGGGATCGTGTTGTGCAGGGGGCCGGGCTGCCCACCCTGAAGGATTCCGTAGGGGCTCTCCTGGGTGCCGAACTCGCCGAGCACCGTGAAGATCGAGTCCTCGTCCTCGCGGGCGAGCTCGACGTACTGCCCGGGGGCGATCTTGACGACCTTGTTCTTTCCCTTGGGAGTGGCCTCGCCCTTGAGCACCATCTCCTGGGCCCGGGCGATCTCCGCCCCCTGCTTCTTGCTGAGGGGCGACTGGAGGTTGTCGCTGTTCTTCTCGGTGCCCTTCGGGTTCGGCAACGGTGCCGCCGTGGGGGCGGCCGTGGCGGGTGAGGCGACGATGAAGCCTGGTAGGGCGACGACGGCAGCTCCCGCGACTCCGGCTATGAGCCTGCGCATGAATGCAACTCCTCTGGTGGGGGGTGACCGCATGAGATTAACCGTGGAAATGGCGCAAGGAAACCCCCTGTGGGACAGCAGAATTTGTCGAAGGACCCGACTTCCTGCCAAAAGATGCGGCCCTTGGACACCCGTGGGACGATACTGTCGATCCATGTCGCCAGCGCTGGAACAGCGGGCCCACAGGCTCGACCTGCACCATTCGCCGACCGATCTCAGAGGTCGCTTCCGACTCCCTCCCGAGGTCATCTACCTCGACGGCAACTCCCTCGGGCCGCTGCCGGAGGGGGTGGCGGAGTCGGTCGCCGACGTGGTCCACCGCCAGTGGGGCACGAGCCTCATCGCGAGCTGGAACGAGGAGGGCTGGTGGGAGGCCCCGGCCCGGGTGGGCGACCGGATCGGCAGCCTGGTCGGCGCTGCCGTGGGCCAGACCGTGTGCACGGACTCCACCTCGGTCAACCTCTACAAGACCGTCGTGGCCGCGGCGCGGCTGCGACCCGGGCGCCGAACGGTGATCACCGACCCGGACTCCTTCCCCACCGACCTCTACATCACCGAGGCCGCGGCCCGCGTCGCCGGGGTGCGCGTCGAGATGGTCGAGCCGGGCGAGGCAGCGGCACGGATCGCCGAGATCGGCGACGACCTCGTCCTCGCGTCCTACTCCTCGGTGGACTACCGCACCGGCGAGCTCTGGGACCTCGCGGCGATCACCCGCGCGGCGCACGACGTGGGCGGGCTCGCGTGCTGGGACCTGTGCCACTCGGCGGGAGTGATCGACGTCGGCCTCGACGCCCACGACGCCGACTTCGCCGTCGGCTGCGGCTACAAGTACCTCAACGGTGGGCCCGGAGCGCCGGCCTACCTCTACGTTGCGCAGCGCCACCAGGAGGACTTCGACCAGCCCCTGTCCGGGTGGAACGGTCACGCGACCCCCTTCGCGATGGCCCCCGACTTCGTCCCGGCACCGGGCATCGACCGAGGCCGGGTCGGCACTCCCCCGCTCATCAGCATGCTGGCGCTGGAGGCCGCCCTCACGGCGTACGACGGGGTGTCGGTCGAGTCGGTGCGAGAGCGGTCGCTGTCGCTCACCGGGTTCTTCCGGGAGTGCCTCGACGAGCTGCTGCCGGACCTCGTCGTGGCGACCCCGAGCGAGGACGCTCGCCGCGGCTCCCAGGTGAGCGTGCGGCATCCGCAGGCGTACGCCGTGGTGCAGGCGCTCATCGCCCGTGGCGTCGTGGGTGACTTCCGGGAGCCCGACATCGTGCGCCTGGGCTTCGGCCCCCTCTACCTCAGCCACGCCGACGTCCTGCGGGCGGCACAGCACCTGCACGCGGTGCTCGAGCACCGGGAGTTCGAGCGCCCGGAGTTCCACACCCGCGCCGCGGTCACCTGACGTGCGGGAGTTCCGGGGTGATCCCACTGGCGTCAGCGGGATGCCGTCAGCCCTCCCGGGCGCCAGAGGTCACCAGCCGCGCTCGGCCAGGCGGTGCGGCTGGGGGATCTCGTCGACGTTGATCCCGACCATCGCCTCGCCCAGCCCGCGGGAGACCTTGGCGACCACGTCGGGGTCGTCGTGGAAGGTCGTGGCCTTGACGATGGCCTCGGCGCGCTGCTCGGGGTTGCCGGACTTGAAGATGCCCGAGCCGACGAAGACGCCCTCGGCGCCGAGCTGCATCATCATCGCCGCGTCGGCCGGCGTCGCGATCCCACCCGCGGTGAAGAGGACCACGGGCAGCTTCCCGGTGCGGGCCACCTCGGCCACGAGGTCATGGGGCGCCTGGAGCTCCTTGGCCGCGACGTAGAGCTCGTCCTCCGGAAGGTTCTGCAGGCGACGGATCTCCTGGCGGATCGCGCGCATGTGCGTCGTGGCGTTCGAGACGTCACCCGTGCCCGCCTCACCCTTGGACCGGATCATCGCGGCGCCCTCGGTGATCCGGCGGAGCGCCTCCCCGAGGTTCGTCGCCCCGCAGACGAACGGCACGGTGAAGTTCCACTTGTCGATGTGGTTCGCGTAGTCCGCGGGCGTCAGCACCTCGGACTCGTCGATGTAGTCGACGCCGAGGGACTGGAGCACCTGGGCCTCGACGAAGTGACCGATCCGGGCCTTGGCCATCACCGGGATCGAGACGGTCTCGATGATGCTGTCGATCATGTCGGGGTCGGACATCCGCGAGACGCCACCCTGGGCGCGGATGTCGGCCGGCACGCGCTCGAGGGCCATGACGGCCACAGCGCCGGCGTCCTCGGCGATCCGCGCCTGATCGGCGGTGACCACGTCCATGATGACGCCGCCCTTGAGCATCTCGGCCATGCCGCGCTTGACACGAGTGGTGCCGGTGCCGGCGGTCGGGGTGGTCGTGTCACGGCTCTGCTCATCGCTCATGGCGCACAGTGTAGGTCCGTGGGCCGGCACGCCGGACCACGGTCCGGCGACACGACGCGGCCTGCGATCCGCCGTGACGCGGTCAGGAGCGCAGGGCCACCGGCAGCTCGTCGTCGAAGTCCACGCGGTCGGGCAACGCGGCGCGACCCGCCAGTCGAAACGCCCGAACCACCGACTTGTCACGCACCCGGCGCACGTCGCGGACGGCGTCGTTGTGGAACCGCCTGGCCAGCTGGACCCTGAGGCCGGTCGCCGCGATCCGATCGACCGCCTCGTCGGCGAGAGACCCCGGCTCCCGACGCAGGGCCTCCACGACATCGGTGGTGAGTGCCGCTCGGAGCACCGCGCTGAGGTCGCTCTCGACGTCCTCGCGCCCCCCGAAGTGCTGGCCGTCGAGGAGGTCGTCACCGACCGGCTGCTCGGTGGTGCGTTCGAGGGACTCGGTGGCGACCTCGGCCAGCAGGAGGGAGCTGGCAGGGTCGAGGGCTCCGCTGTTGGCCAGCTCGAGCGTGGACTCGGCCCGCCGCACCAGCTGGGCATCCAGGGCGGACATCGCCCCCTCGACCTTGGCATGCAGCCGGTCCAGGCGGGCGGCGGAGTAGGACAGGTACCACGCGAGGCCGATCAGCACGATGACGAGGAAGGTCGCTACCTGGAGGACGTCGATGTCGAGCATCACGCCTCACCACCGGGAGCGACGACCGCGGACCTGGTGAGACGGCCCCAGAGTCGGCGCGCGGGCACGTCCGCGGGCTCGGACCCGGCTGAGGCGATGACTGTCTCGTAGACCGCCATGACCTGTCGTGCCACGCCGGACCAGTCGAAGGCGCCCGCTCGGCGCAGCCCCTCGGCGCGAAGCCGCGCCTGCCTGCCCGGATCGTCGAGCAGGCCGAGGACGGCACGGGCCAGCCCGGCATCCGAGCCGGTCTCGAAGAGGATGCCGGTGCGGCCCCCGTCGAGGACGCGCCCGAACGCCGACAGGTCGGAGGCCACGACCGGAGCACCGGAGGCCATCGCCTCGACGAGGACGATGCCGAAGCTCTCCCCTCCGAGGTGGGGCGCGAGGTACGCGTCGACCGAGGACAACAGCGCCGCCTTCTCGGCGTCCGAGACCGCCCCGAGGAGCTCGGTGGCTGCCGCCGCGCGGGGTTCGGCGGCGCTCAGGATGTCCGAGGCGTCGCCGGGCCCGGCGACGAGGAGGCGGGTGCCCGGCCTGGCGTCGAGGATGGCCGGGAGCGCGCGCAGTGCCACTCCGAGCCCCTTGCGCGGCTCGTCCACCCGGCCGAGGAACGCCAGGGTCGGCGCGTCGGCGGTCCCCTGCCACGGCGCCGCCGGGGTCGCCGAGGCGAAGCGCGCGACGTCGACCCCGTTGGGGATGATGAACGCGTCCCCTCCCAGGTGACGTCGCACCGTGTCGCGCGCGTCCTCACTGACGGCGATGCGACCCCGGATCTTCTCCAGGGAGGGTCGCAGGAACGGGTGCGCGGCGTGCATCGCACGTGAGCGCAGGGTCGCGGTGTGGAAGGTCGCCACGACCGGGTCCGTGGACGCCCACAGGGCCAGCACCGAGGCCGAGGGCGTCACCGGTTCGTGCAGGTGGACCACGTCGAAGTCCCCGGACTCCAGCCATCGGGTGACCCGTGCACTGGTCACCGGACCGAACGTCAGGCGCGCGACCGAGCCGTTGTACCGCACGGGGACCGCCTTGCCGCAGGACACGAGATAGGGCGGCAGCGTGGCCTCGTCGTCGGCGGGGGCCAGCACCGACACGTGGTGGCCCTCGGCGATGAAGTGCTCGGCGAGGTCGCGCACGTGGAACTGCACTCCCCCGGGAACATCGAAGGAGTACGGGCAGACGATCCCGATCCTCACGGCGCCGCCCTCGACGGGGTCCGCAACGGGTCGAGGTCCTCGACGAAGACCCGCTGGAGCATGTGCCAGTCCGAGGTGTGCTCGCGCACCGCGGCACCGAGCACGTCGGCACAGGCCTGGGTCATCGCCGAAACCCGCTCGCGGGTGGTGCCCCCCTCGGGCACGGCGACCGCGGGGTGGAAGACGATGACGATGCCCCAGCCGCTCCCCCGGCGCTCGTGACGGATGCTCACCGGGTGGAGCGGGCGCCGCTCGGTGAGCGCCAGGGCCGCCGGGCCCGGCGCCATCCGTGCCGCGTGCCCGCAGAACTCGACCTCGACACCGTGAGCCGTGAGGTCGCGGTCGGCCAGCAGCGGGATGATGCCGGGTCGCCGGGCGGCCTCCCGCAGGGCGGGGAACGGGTTGACCCCACCCGTCAGGGGAATGATCGTCATCCCGAGCGACTCCCGGAAGGCCAGGAACTCCTCGAAGACATCCTCCGGCTCGAGGCGCTCGGCGACGGTCGTCACCGGTCCCAGGTGGGTCGTCCCCCAGGCCCCTGCGAGGTCCCAGTTGCCGAGGTGCCCGAGGAACGCGACGACCGACCCACCGCCCTCGATGACCTCCCGAACGGGGCCGTCCCCCTCCGCGCGCACCCGGGCGGCAAGGTCGTCCGGTCCGAGCTCGGGCAGCCGGAACGCCTCGCAGTAGTAGCGCATGTAGGACCGCATGCCCTCGCGCACCATGGCGTCCAGGGCGGCGGGCTCGAGCTCGGGTCGGACGCGGGCATAGTTCGCGCGCATCCGCGCGGCACCACCGCGCGCCACCGTGAGGTCGGCGGCCCGGTCGAAGAGGCTCAGGGCCATCCGTTCCGGCATCCGCCGTACGGCCGCCCAGCCGAGTCGGTGCCCCGCCACGGCCAGGGTGTCGGCGACACCGGCCGGGAGGGCCCTCACGCTGCGCCCAAGGCCTGCCGGCGGACCTCGAGCATGCGCTGGACGACAGTCACCAGGCTGGCGAGGGCGAGCAGGGCGAGGACGACGGCCAGCACGACCTCGGGGAGGAACCAGCCGACGAAACCGGTGGTGACGAGGACGACCACGAGCCGGTCGGCCCGCTCGGCGATCCCCACGTTCGCCGTCATGCCCAGCCCCTCCGCCCTGGCCTTGGCGTAGGACACGACACTGCCGAGGATGAGGCAGGTGAGGGCCAGACCGGCCATGAGGGGCGCCAGGCTGCTCTCGTCCTGTCCCCGACCCGCGTAGTAGAGGACGAGCCCGCCGAAGATGGCGGCGTCGCCGACCCGGTCGAGGGTGGAGTCGAGGTAGGCCCCCCAGTTGCCGGAGCGCCCGATGCGCCTTGCCATGATGCCGTCGAGGGAGTCCGAGAACACGAACACGGTGATGATGAGCGTTCCGACGAGGAACTCACCACGGGGGTAGAAGGCCAGGGAGCCGAAGCACACACCGAGCGTGCCGATGATCGTGACGACGTCCGGGCTGATGCCGAGCCTGATGAGCACGGCCGCCACCGGAGTGAGGAGCTTCGTGAAGAACGCGCGCGCGTAGCGGTTGAGCATGGTGGCACCAGCGTAGTGGCGAGCGGCGGATCCGCCGGTACGCACTCGCCGGGGGGTGGATCAGCTCGCGGGCCAGTGCTCCACCAGCCGGGAGCGGACGTCCTCCAGCAGCATCGGGAGTGCCTTCGTGCGCGCCACGATGGGCAGGAAGTTGGCATCGCCTCCCCAGCGGGGGACGACGTGCTGGTGCAGGTGTGCGGCGACCCCGGCCCCGGCGACCGCCCCCTGGTTCATCCCCAGGTTGAACCCCATGGGGGCGGATGCGCCCTCGAGCGCTCGGATCGCCTGCTTCGTGAGTGAGGTGAACTCGGCCGTCTCCTCGTCGGTGAGGTCGACGTAGAGGGCGACGTGCCGGTACGGACAGACCAGCACGTGGCCGGGGTTGTAGGGGAAGAGGTTCATGACGACGTAGCAGTGCTCACCCCTGTGCACGACCAGGCCGTCGGCGTCCGCACGTCCCGGAGCCGAGCAGAAGGGGCAGCCGTCGCCGGCCTCGGGGTCGGGGCGCTCCCCGTTGATGTAGACCATCCGGTGGGGCGTCCAGAGCCGTTCGAAGCCGTCCGCCTCACCGGTGAAGTCCGCGGGGTCCTCGGGCGACGGCATGACCCGATCCTAGGTGTCGCTCCTGGTCCCGGCGCCCCCGGGGACCCGCTGTGGCGACGGTATCAGCGCAGGTGGCTTGCCCCGTTGAAGTCGATGACCGCCCCGGAGGCCCACTCCGCGCCCGGTGAGGCGAGGGTGACCACCGCGTCGGCGACCTCCTCGGGTGTCGCCACCCGGTGGAAGGGGCTCTGCGCCCGAGTGGCGTCCCCCGCAGCCCCCTTCAGCGCGGGACCGGCCATCTCAGTCGCGATGAACCCCGGGGCGATGCTCGTCACGGCGATGCCGTGCGGCGCGAGGCGCTGGGCCATGGACTGGCCGAACGCGTGCAGGCCAGCCTTGCTGGCGCCGTAGGCCGGGATGTCGGGTTCCCCGCGGTAGGCACCGCGCGAGCCCACGTTGACGATGCGACCCACTGGCAGCCCGTCGGCCGGCGGCACGTCGATCATCGCCCGGGCGACGCACCACGTGAGGTTCGCCGGGCCGAGGAGGTTCGTCGCGATGGTGCGCTCCCACACCTCGACCCAGTCCTCGTACGAAGTCTGCTCGAGCGGGTGGTCGCCCCGGCGGCTCCCCCGGACCTCCGACGGGGCGACGATCATGGCCGCGTTGTTGACGAGGACGTCGACCCGGCCGAGGGCGAGGGCCGCCTCTGCGGCGAGCAGCCGTACGGCCTCCGGGTCGGACAGGTCGGCGGCCACGACGGCATGGCCCTCCCCCGGCAGGCCGCCGGCGACGGCGTCAGCCCGGTCGGAACTCTGCGCGGAGCGGTGGTGCACGACCACCCGGTCGCCGCGCCGGGCGAACGCCCCGGCGACCGCTGCGCCCACCCCCCGGGACGCACCGGTGACCAGGACGCCGCGCGACGGCAGGGAGGACTGGCTCATGACCGCCACCATAGTGAGACGGGCCCATGAGGACGTCGGCCGTGGCCCGGCGCGTGCGCCGCGATGACCAGCGCGGACGCCCACCCGGTGGAGCACCACCTCGGCTCGGTGCCAGACTCGGCGGGACACCGAGGAGGAGGTCCGCCGTGACGTTGCCGTCCAGCCGCCACCTCCTGCGCGCCAAGGACCTCGCGGACGCGCGCTACGGCGACCCCCTCGCGGTCTCTGACCTCGCGGCCGCCGCGGGGATGTCCCCCGCGCACTTCAGCCGCGAGTTCCGCAAGGCCTTCGGCGAGTCACCTCACCAGTACCTCCTCAGCCGCCGCCTGGAGCGAGCGGCATCGCTCCTGAGGTCGACGGACTGGACCGTGGCGCGGGTCTGCGTCTCGGTCGGGCTGAGCAGCGTGGGGTCGTTCACGGTCAGCTTCGGTCGGATGTTCGGGATGCCGCCCACGGCCTACCGTGCCGCCCAGCCACGCGCGGCCGAGGTGGCCCGGGTACCGGCCTGCGTGGTGCGGTCATGGGGCCGGCCGCAGGTGCGCACGTTTCGAGAAGACATGCGCACCCCCGCCACGGTGGACTGAGGCCACGCCCCCCGCACCACCGGGCAGGACCACCACGCACGCACACCCCACGAGAGGACTCCCCCGATGATCAGCATCGCCACCGCCCAGCTCTGGGTCCACGACCAGGACGAGGCACTGAGCTACTGGACCGAGGCCGTGGGCTTCGAGGTCCGATCCGACGTCACGGTGCCCGAGATGGGCAACTTCCGATGGCTGACCGTCGGGCCGCCCGGGCAGGACGACGTCTCGATCGTCCTCATGGCCGTCCCCGGCCCCCCGATGGTCGACGCGGCGACCGACCAGCAGCTGCGCGACCTCATGGGCAAGGGCCTGGCCGGAACGGTGTTCCTCACCACCGACGACTGCCGGCGCTCCTACGAGGAGATGAAGGCCCGTGGCGTCGAGTTCGTCGGGGAGCCCGAGGAGCAGATGTACGGCATCGACGTGGGCTTCCGCGACCCGTCGGGGAACAACGTCCGACTGAGCCAGCTCACCGCGGACTTCGGCTGAGCCGCAGCTCCACGAGCCCCTCGTCCGGGGGGCCGAACCCGACGCGTTCGTAGAGCGTGCGAGCGTCGGGCACGGCGTCGAGCTGGACGCGGTCGACGCCCCGCGACCCGCACCATGTGAGCATCGTCTCGATTAGACGGGTGCCCAGTCCCGCCCCGCGTGCCGACTCGGTGACGAACAGGAAGCCGACGTGCACCCAGGCACTCGTCGTCCGGCGAGGGCTCGGGAGCGTGCGCACGAGGATGCCGTGGACCGCCCCGAGTGGCGTGTGCCGGGCATCCTCGGCGAGCCAGGTGTGTCTCGTGCGGTCCCGCAGCCAGGCGTCGGCGACGGTGTCGAGGAATCCCGGCGCGATGGCCTCCCCGCACTCCCGCTCGGCTTGGAGGTGCAGCGCCGCCACGGCGAACGCGTCCCGCGGCTCGGCCGGGCGCACGACGACGGAGTCCATGGCCCGAGCATGGCACGCGCACCGATCGCGCACCTGATACGTGCGCACAGGGGTGAGGCCCCGGGAGGTATGAGTTCCCGGGGCCTCGAGGTGACTCGGCGTGATGCTCCGCGTCTCACGAGCCAGACATCGCGCACCAACCACCCGCATCACCGGGAGGCTCCGCACGGCAGAACCGCGCGGTGTGGTGCCCGCTCTTGTCTCGATCCCTTCTCCACCGAAGTGGTGAAGTGGGTCATGTCTAGTCTCGACGACCGTGCCGCGCAAGGCTTTTGGGGCATCAGTGGCGGCCAGTTCCGCCCGTCGGCGTGTCGTCGGCGTGTCGTGTGACGCGCGTGACGAGCGGGTCGTCCTGACCCTCGGCCATCCCGGCAGGTGAGACCGCGCGAGACAGGTGACGTCACCGTCGCCGGCCCCGCACCCGGGTCGCCCCGACCGAGGTGACCAGACCGAGGTCACCTCGGGTCGAGGTCGCGTCAGGTCGTGACGGTGACCGACCGAGGCCGCTCAGACCTGGATCCGGTCCGCGATGGCCGCGGTGATCTCCGCGACCGCCTCCTCGACGGGCACCCCGTTCTTCTGGGACCCGTCCCGGTAGCGGAACGACACCGCGCCGGCCGAGCGGTCGTCCTCACCGGCGATGAGGACGAAGGGGACCTTCGCCTTGCTCGCGTTGCGGATCTTCTTCGGGAAGCGGTCGTCGGACCCGTCGAGCTCGAACCGCACGCCCGCGGCCTTGAGCCTCTCCCCGACCATGGCGAGGTGCGCGACGAACTCCTCGGCCACGGGGACACCGAGCACCTGCACCGGGGAGAGCCACGGGGGGAACGCGCCGGCATAGTGCTCGACGAGCACTCCCATGAAGCGCTCGATCGACCCGAACTTCGCGGAGTGGATCATCACCGGCTGCTGGCGCGAGCCGTCAGCGGCCTGGTACTCCAGGCCGAAGCGCTCCGGCTGGTTGAAGTCGTACTGGATGGTCGACATCTGCCAGGTCCGGCCGATGGCGTCGCGGGCCTGCACCGAGATCTTGGGGCCGTAGAAGGCGGCCCCGCCCGGGTCGGGGACCAGCTCTAGCCCCGAGGCGGCAGCGGCATCGGCCAGCACCTGCGTCGCGGTGGCCCACTGGTCGTCGGACCCGATGAACTTGTCCTTCTTCTGCCCCGTCTCGTCGCGGGTGGACAGCTCGAGGTAGAAGTCGTCGAGCCCGAAGTCCCGCAGGAGGGACAGGACGAAGTCCAGGAGGTGGGTGATCTCGGCCGGCGCCTGCTCGGGTGTCACGTAGGAGTGGGAGTCATCCATCTCCAGCCCGCGGACCCGGGTCAGCCCGTGCACGACCCCGGACTTCTCGTAGCGATAGACCGACCCGAACTCGAACAGCCGCATCGGCAGCTCCCGGTAGGACCGCCCCCGGCTCCGGAAGATCAGGTTGTGCATGGGGCAGTTCATGGCCTTGAGGTAGTAGTCGCTGCCCTCGAGCTCCATCGGCGGGAACATGGTGTCGGCGTAGTAGGGCAGGTGGCCCGAGGTGTGGAAGAGGGCCTCCTTCGAGATGTGCGGCGTGCCGACGTACTCGAAGCCCTCCTCGATGTGGCGGCCCCGGGCGTAGTCCTCCATCTCCCGCTTGATCACCCCGCCGCGGGGGTGGAAGACCGGGAGGCCCGAGCCGAGCTCGTCGGGGAAGGAGTACAGGTCGAGCTCGGCACCGAGCTTGCGGTGGTCGCGCTTCTCCGCCTCGGCGAGCCGGTCGAGGTAGGCCTTCATCTCGTCCTTGCTGGGCCACGCCGTGCCGTAGACGCGCTGGAGCTGCGGGTTCTGCTCCGACCCCCTCCAGTATGCGGCGGCGCTGCGCATCAGCTTGAAGGCGTTTCCGAGCACCTTGGTCGTCGGAACGTGCGGTCCCCGGCACAGGTCGCCCCACGCGATGGTGCCATCGCGGCGCACGTTGTCGTAGATCGTCAGCTGGGCCCCGCCGACCTCCACGCTGGCGCCCTCTGCGGCGTCCTCGCTCGCTCCACCCTTGAGGCCGATGAGCTCGCGCTTGTAGGGCTCTGCGGCGAGCTCGGCGAGGGCGTCGGCGTCGGAGATCTCGCGCCGCCGGAAGGTCTGGCCCTCGTTGATGATGCGCTGCATGACCTTCTCGAGGGCCTTGAGGTCCTCGGGGACGAACGGCGTCTCGACGTCGAAGTCGTAGTAGAAGCCGTCTCGGATCGGCGGGCCGATGCCCAGCCTCGCGCCCGGACGGATCTCCTGGACGGCCTGGGCGAGCACGTGCGCGGCCGAGTGCCTCAGCACGTCGAGGCCGTCCTGCTCGCCGGCCGTGACGGGCTCGACGACGTCCCCGTCGGTGAGGACGTGCGCGAGATCGCGCAGCTCACCGCCCACGCGGGCCACCAGAACGGCGCGATCGCCGTCGAACAGCTCGGCAGCGGTCGTGCCCTCGGCCACCGATCGCTCGCTCCCGGCGACGTGGACGGTGATCTGGGCAGGCATGGTGGGAGGCTCCTGTGGGGTTCGGGGTGGCGGGCCGTGGGGCACCGCACGGTCCAGCGTATCCAGCACCCTCGGGGCGCCGCGAACGTGTTCCCTCCGGACGACGTCAGCCCGACGACTGGTCGTCACGGGTGAAGCGCCCGGTGTCGAGCCAGTGGCGGAGTCGCGCGATGGTGGTTCCGAGGTACTCCTCCGCCTCGCCGCGCCACTGCGCGGTCGTCGTCGCGAACAGGCTGTTCGCGAGAAGCAGCTGGCGGGCGGCGACGACCCCCTCGAACACCACGGGTGGGAGGTCGGGGAGCGATGCCACCGCGGCATACCCGGAGCGCAGTGCCGATTCGGCGTCGCTCCGGCCCTCGCGCAGGTAGAACGTCGCCACCGCGAGGTCGATGGCCGGTACGCCGACACCGCTGTCGTCGAAGTCGAAGACGGCCAGGCGTCCTTCGTGGTGCTTGAGGTTCCCCCCGTGCAGGTCGGCGTGGATGGCGATCGCCGGGCTGGCGGCGGACACCGCGCTCACCGCCTCCCTCGACCGGTCGAACGCCTCGGCGAGGAGCTCGGAGTCCGCCGTCGTGAGCTCGCTCCTCGGGATCACGTCGGTGTCGCCGAAGAGCGGCTCGTCGAAGACGGGCAACTCCGCGCCGACCGGCACCGTCCACCCCAGCGCCTGCCGGTGCAGGGTCGCCATGGCGCGCCCGAGGGCATGGGCCTCGACCGGACCGCAGCGACCGACGTCCGGGCCCTCGAGCCAGGTGTTGACGACGACCAGGGCCGACCCACCCAGGGCAGCACACGGCACGATGACGAGCCGTTCACCGCTCCGCGCGGCGACGGCATCCGGGACCAGGACGTCGGTCTCGCTGGCGATGGCGTGCACCCAGGCCTGCTGTGCGGCGACGTGCTCGGGGGTGCTCAGGGAGTTGGTGTTGACCCGGAGGGCAAGGGTGCGCCCGTCCGTCGTGTCGACCCGGAACGTGGTGTTGAAGCCGTGGAGCACGAGCGTCAGGGCGGCGACGTCCAGACCGTAGGCGCCGGCAGCCTCGAGTGCCACCCCGCGCAGCAGCTCGACCTGGTCCCCGGTGTCGAGGTCCGGGTAGCCGCCGTCGTGCCCTGACTCACCCCTCGTCACGCCCTCAGCGAACCACGGACTGCCGGCGAGCGCCACGACGGCGCGGGTCGAGCGATGGCCGCGGGTCGCGCCGGGGTCCGGTCCCCTCAGGGCCGAGGGGCGGCGTCCTCGCCCTGAGGCTCTGGGGGCAGCGGTTCCGGCGGGCTCGTCTCGCTGCCGGGGCCTGGTGCCTCGCTCGGGCGCCCCAGCGCCGACACGTGCTCGATGATCCGCGGGATCTGGTCACCGATGGCCGGCACCTGTTGCTGAATCTGCCCGACCGCGGGCACGGAGTCCGCCAGGGGGACGCGGATCGGGCCGGTGTCGGTCGGGACCGACGCCTCCGCGCTGCTCTGGCTCAGCTCGCGCGCCAGGCGCTCGGCATCGAGCAGCAGCGCGCCGTAGGCCGGCCACGCGTTCGGGTCGTCCAGAGGCGTGCTGCGGATCTCCTCGCTCAGCCCGTCGAGGACGTCGAGGGCCGCGCTCACGTGACTCTCCATGGCGTCGCGTGAGGCATTCATGGCGACGCCGAAGTGGGCCACCGCATCACCGACCTCGTCGAGGGCATCGGCATACCGCGCCAGCCAGTCCGTCGAGGGCGCAGGATGCCGGTCGGCCTCGTCGGCGGCGTCCACGAGCGTCCGGGCGATGCCCGCGACCTGCCACTGCGCCCGGCGCACGGCCTCGACCGTCTGCGCGTAGCCGTCCCAGTCGATCCGGGCCGGCCGCAGCCGGTGCCGCCAGTTGAACCTCGTGCTCTCCCGGCCGGTCTCGACCGCGCCCAGCACCTGCGGCACGCGGTCGCCGAGGTCGGTGGTCGTGTCGTACCAGCCGCGAGCCGCCCCGGCGTCCCATTCCGTGCGCAACCCGGACGAGATCTCCCGCAGGACGTTCTGGACCCGCGTCGTGAGGTCTCGAAGGGCGTCGCGAGGTTCGTCGAGGTGCATGGGGGCCAGGACCACCGCGTTGACCGCCACGCCGACGGCGCCGCCGAGGATCGTCTCCACGATGGTGAGATAGGTGAACTCGGTGTCGGTCCCCCTCACGGTGATGAGCGAGAGCAGCACCATCGTGGGCACCTGGATGCCGTGGTCCCCGAGCATGTCCCACCGTCCGATGAGCAGCGCGACGAACATGACGACGACCATCGACCACCAGGTGACGCCGACGAGGGAGCCCACCAGCCAGGCGATGCTCATGCCGACGACGACGGCCGCCACTCGCCGGGCGCTCGCCCCCAGGGACCTGACCATCGTGCGGTCGACGACGAGCAGTGCCGCCATGGGGGCGTAGAAGGGAGTCGGGCTGTCGAGGAGGCGGACGGCCAGCTGCCACGCGAGCACGGTGGCCACCGCGGCCTTGAGCATCAGGAGACCCTCGGCGCGCTCGACGCCCGGCTGGGTCAGCGCACGGTGAGCTGCCGAGGCCCACCCCCCGAGGGTCGCGCGGACCCGCCTCGGCACCGCACGCGCGTCGACGACGACGACGTCACGGGCTGCCACCCCCCGATGGTAGCCAGCGGCAGTCGTTCGTGGCGGCTGCCACAATGGCCTCATGAGCCAGTTGCTGGACGTGTGCGCCGACCTGCCCCGCGAGGAGATCGCCGCAGGTGCCACCCTCATCGACGAGGGTGCCGCGCCCTCGCGGCTGCTCGTCCTCGTCAGCGGCACGGTGACCGTCGAGCGCGACGGGACCGCCTTCGCCGTCATCGACTTCCCGGGGGCGGTGTTCGGGGAGATGTCATGGATCCTCGACAAGCCCGCAACCGCCACCGCGCGGGCGAGGACGGACGTCGTCATGCACGTCATCGACGACCCGGAGACCTTCTTCACCGAGCGACCCACTGCCGCACTCGGAGTGCTCCAGATGACCGCGGCCCGGCTCGACGGCCTCACCAAGTACCTCGTCGACGTCAAGCAGCAGTTCGCCGGACACGACGACCACATGGCAATGGTCGACGGCATCCTCAACAGCCTCGTGCACCACCAGGCGCCCCCTCCCCGGACCGGCTCCGTGCGGGACCCCGAGACCCACTGAGCCACGCGGTCGGCGGTGCAACGCCGCAGGCCCCCTCAGCCCAGGTCGATCGTCTCGACGTCGAAGACGCCGAACCACCGCGCCGTGCGCGCCGTGGTGTCGATCGTGATGTGCGGCGGCACCGGTCCGATCTGCTTGCCCGCGTTGAAGACCCACGTGTGACCGAGCCTCGCCTTCCAGGACCCGCCGCGCGCCCACGGAGCCTGGTGGATGTGGCCACAGATGACGACCTCCGGCTGGTACTCCTCGATCCAGGCCGCAAGGTCGTGATCGGGGAACTCGCGGCGACCGTCGGTGCACAGCGGGGTCCCGGCCGGGGGCGAGTGGTAGACCCACACCCAGGTGTCCGGGCGGTCGACGGCGGCGGCGGCCAGCTGTGCGGCGACCTCGCCACGGGTGAGCGGTCCGTCCCACCATGGGCACACGGTGAACCGGACCCCGTCGAGGTCCCTGCTGGCGCCGTCGACGACGACCCGGTCGTCGACGGTCCGGTGCAGCCAGCCGGCCACCTGCTCCCCGTTGGGGCCCGGACCGTCGAGATCGTGGTTGCCGGAAGCGACGAACACCGGACCCTGTTCGGCGAGACGTGAGAGGTAGGTCCCCAGGACCACCGACTGCACGTCGATCGGCACCGGGCTCACGACGTCGGCGAGGTCCCCGGCGAGGACGACGACGTCATGGTCGGCCCCGTTGCGCACGAGCCAGTCGTAGTGGGGCAGCCGGTAGTGCAGGTCGGAGAGGGAGAGGATCTGCACGCGGCCAGCCTAGGTGAGGGTGACGGGGCCCCCGAGGGACCTCGAGGGGCTGTCCGTGGGTCAGCCGAGGTCCATGACGAGACCCTCGGCTGCGACGACGATGGGCATCGACGCCGTGAAGGCGGCGGCGAAGCGGTCCAGGGCCTCGTCGGTGCGGTGCGGGCCATGGTGGAAGAGGACCACCGTGCCTGCGTGGACGCGTTCGGCGATGCGGATGGCGTCGTCCACCGTGGCGTGGCCGTAGTCCACCGCCCGCGGCCGCTCCTCCTCGAGGAACTGGGCGTCGTGGATGAGGACGTCGACGCCCTCGAGCGCCTCCAGCGCGTCACTGGAGACCCCCAGCTCGGGGGCATGGTCTGGCACGTAGCCGATCGATGCCGCCCCCCGCGTGACCGTGAAGCCGTAGGTGCGCCCACCCTTGTGCGCGACCTCGAAGCTGCGGACCCCGAACCCCTCCGCATCCAGGGCCCCGGGCTGGACCGCCTCGAAGGTCCACTGACCGATGAGCCCCTCAGGGGTGATCGGGAAGGCCGGCGGCGACATCATCTGTGCGAGCAGGTCCCTCCCTGACGAGCCCCCCTGGGCCGGAAGGAGCATTCGCGCCCGGGCGCCCGCGCGGTCGCCCGCGGCGAAGAACGGCAACCCCTGGACATGGTCCCAGTGCAGGTGGCTCACCAGGATCGTGCCGCGGAACGGCTCGCCGTCGAGCATCTTGGTCACCGTGCGGATGCCGGTTCCCGCATCGAGGATGAGCGAGGGAGGGTCGTGGGGGCCGGCCGACAGCGCAACGCTGGACGTGTTGCCGCCATACCGGACGAAGTCCGGGCCCGGGGCACAGACGGACCCGCGGACACCGAGGAAGACGAGACGCACTGAGCCTCCTGGCACGCGCTGCAGGACGGCCCATCCGTCATTCCGGCGCGCTGAGCGACGCGAGTCTACCGACGAAGCACACCGGTGCTCCTAGAATCGCCGGGAAGGTGAGGACGAGCCGTTGACCGACCTGCGTCGCCACGTGCCCCCGAGCACTCTCGTCTGGGATGACGAGGCGCCGGGGGCACTCTTCCGCGTCGTCGACGGGACCCTCGTGTTCGCCGACGTGTCGGGGTTCACCGCCCTCACGGAGCGACTGTCCCGCCGTGGTCGGATCGGCGCGGAGGAGATCGTCGAGACCCTGAACCGCGTCTTCGGGCCGATGCTGGATCTCGCAGCGTCCCGCGGCGGGGAGATGCTCAAGTTCGGCGGGGACGCCCTGCTCTTCCTCTTCACCGGACCGGACCACGCCGAGCAGGCCTGCGACGCAGCCGTGGAGATGCGGGTGGGTCTGCGCGAAGCAGCCTCGCAGCCGACGTCTGTCGGTCGGCTGCCCCTGTCGATGTCGGTGGGCGTGCACTCCGGGGACATCCACCTGTTCCTCGTCGGGGCGCCGACGCGCGAGCTGCTCATCCTCGGACCGGCGGCGTCCGCCACCGCAGACGCGGAGAAGTCCGCCGAAGCGCGCGAGATCGTGGTGACCGCGGCGGCCGCGGCCCGGCTCTCGCCCGGCTCGGTCCGCCCGCGGAACGACGGGGCCCTCCTCCTGCGGCGGCGCAGACCGCACTCCTCGCCCGGCGCCGGCGCGCCTGCACCACCTGCCGACTCGGCGCTCCTGCGCACCCTCTTCCCCCACGAGCTCGGGGACTATCTCGCTCCCGGTGCCCCCGATCCGGAGCACCGCATCGCCACGATCGCGTTCGTCCGGTTCTCGGGAACCGACCACCTCCTCGCCACCCGCGGTCCCGGCCCCCTCGCCGACGCGCTCCACGAGACGGTCACCGCCGTCGAGGAAGCCCTGGTTGCCGAGGGCGTCACCCTCCTGGCCACGGACCTCGACAGCGATGGCGGGAAGTTCTTCCTCGGCTCGGGCGTCCCCATCGCACGCGAGGACGACGAGGGACGGATGGTGCGCGCCCTGCGCCGGATCGCCGACGCCGCCCTCCCCTTCCCCGTGCAGCTCGGCGTCAACCGGGGCCACGTCTTCGCGGCCGAGGTGGGGATCCCCGAGCGCGCTGCCTACTCCGCGATGGGCGACACGACGAACACGGCGGCCCGCATCATGTCCAAGGCCCCCGCCGGCACGTTGTACGCGCACCCGCTCGTGCTCGAACACTCCCGAACCCGATTCGACGTCACGCCGGTCGGACCGTTCCCGATGAAGGGGAAGGCCGTCCCGCTCCTCGTCTACGACGTCGGCGAGGAGATCGGGACCCGCGCGGGCGAGAGCAGCACCCGCCTGCCGTTCATCGGCCGCGAGGAGGAGGTCGCCGCGGCCCGGGATGCCCTGACGACCGCACTGTCCGGGGTCGGTGGCCTCCTCACGGTCGAGGGAACGACCGGGATGGGGAAGTCCCGCCTGGTGCAGGAAGCGCTCGTGGAAGCGCCGGAGGCCCCTCAGCTCGTGCTCCGGGCCGAGCCGTACGGCGTCAGCAGCGCCTACCGCGTGCTCCGTGACCCGCTGCGCACCCTGCTGGGCATCGACCGGGGCGATCCTGACGCCATGGGGCGCGCGTTGCTCGCCACCCTCGACCGGGTGGGGCCCGACCTGCTCCCGTTGTCCCCACTTCTTGCCGATGTCGTGCAGGTCAGCGTTCCCGGCACACCCCAGGCCGACCGCATCGACCCGCAGTACCGAGCAGATCGGGTCGCCGACCTCGTCATCGACCTGCTGGCGCGCCTCCATCCCGGTCCGCTGGTCGTCATCGTCGAGGAGGCGCACTGGGCGGACGGCGCCTCCACGCTCCTGCTCGACCGGGTTGCGGGAGCGACGCTCGGACGACCGTGGGCAGTCGTCGCCGTGCGCCGGGGAGAGTCAGGGGGGTTCACCCCGTCCTCGGGGACCACGGTGCGGTTGGACCCGCTGCCACCGGAGGTCGTGGAGCGACTCGTCATCGCGGCCACCGAGGCCACGCCGCTGCGTCCGCACGAGATCGCAGCCGTGGTGGCCCGTGCGGAGGGCAATCCGCTCTTCGTCGAGGAGGTCACCCGCATCGCCAGGGACGTCGGTTCTCTCGAGGCGCTGCCTGAGTCCCTCCAGGCCGCCATGAGCACCCAGATCGACGAGCTGCCGCCGCAGGTGCGGCGGGTGCTCCGCCACACCGCCGTGCTCGGGCGCAGCTTCCGCCGGGAGGTGGCCCGGGCGACCCTGCAGGCCGAGGGGCTCGACGTCGACGCGGCCACCTTCGACGCGCTGCGGGAGTTCATCGAGCCCGACGGCGCGCACCGCTTCCGCTTCCGGAACAGCCTCGTGCGCGATGCCGCCTACGACGGACTCGCCTACCGGGTGCGCGCCCGGCTGCACCGCATCGCCGGTGAGGTCCTCGAGCGGATGAGTACCGATCTCGACGCGGACTCCCCCACGCTCGCTCTGCACTTCTCCCGGGCCGGGGACGCAGAGCGCACGTGGCTGTACGCGCGGCGCGCCGGACGGCTCGCCGAGCGCAGCCACGCCACCGCCGACGCGGCGACGCACTTCGTCGCCGCGCTCGAGGTCAGTCGGCGGGTCCCCGGAGTCACCGACACCGACCGGGCGGCGCTCTGGCGCACCATCGGTGACCTGCGCGAGCTCGCCGGGATGTTCGAGGGTGCCGTCGACGCCCACCGGCGCGCTGCCCGCCTGCTGCGCGACGAGCCGGTCGCGGCCGCCGAGGTGCTGCTGCGGCGCGCGAGCGTGCACGAGCGGGCCGGTGCCTTCACCACGGCGCTCCAGGACGTGGCGCGGGCCCGCCGCCTCCTTGCCTCCGCGGACGACGCATCGACCCGTGTCACGACGGTGCGGCTGGACGCCATCACCGCCCACGTACGGAACATGCAGAACAGGCCGAAGGATGCGCACGACTGGGCCCTGCGGGCGGTCACGGGCGCGCGCGAGGTCGACGACCACGAGACGCTGGTCCGGGCCCTGATGACCCTGGATTTCGCCGACATGCAGATGGGCAACCTCGACATCGGCGAGCGACTGCGGGAGGCCCTCGAGATCTGCGTGCGCGAAGGTTTCCTCAGCCGGGAGTCGATCGCCCGCGCGAACCTCGGGACCCTCGCCTACTTCGCGGGTGACTGGACCGCTGCGGCCGACCTGTACTCCTCGAGCCGCGAGGCCGCGCTGGAAGCCGGCAACGCGTTCGGCGCGGCGGAGACCGACGTCAACCTCGGCGAGCTGCTCATCAACCAGGGACGTTTCGACGAGGCGGAGGCGGTGCTCGCGGACGCCGTGCGGGTGCTGCGCGCCTCGGGCGCCGTGACCTTCCTCGCCATCGGGGAGTTGCAGCAGGCTCGGTTGCACCTGAGCCGGGGCGACGTCGAGGCCGGCGAGGAGCTGGCGACCCGGACCCACGAGTCGGTGCGGGCCCTGGGGCAGATGACGACCGCGATGGAGGCCGCGCTGATCCGCGCCGACGCGATCACTCGCGACGGCCGGGCCGAGGAGGCCCTGGAGGTCATCGCCGCAGCCGAGCGCGAGGCCCGGTCGGACGCCGCCTACTCACTCCCCCGCACGTGCATCCAGCGGGCCCGCGCCCTCGTGGCGCTCGGTCGCTTCGACGAGGCCCACGAGATGGTCCTCACCGGTCTCGAGGCCGCGCGGGAGCAGGGCCTGCCGTACGAAGAGGCCCTGCTCTTCCGCCTGTGGAGCCGGGTCCACAGGCACCGCGGTGACCCGGGGCGCGCGGACGAGGCTCTTGCGCGCACCGCGGAGACCATGAGCCGCCTCGGCGTCGCCGGCTGACCCGAGGACCACACGGGCACGGCTACCCCGCGCGGGGGAAGCCGCCGCACGCCCGGGGTGGATCAGGCCTCAGCCACGCATCCAGGCGTCGCCGAGGACGTAGACCTGGAACTTGACCGTCTTGGCCTTCTTGTCGACGACGGTGTCGAGGATGCACGCGTAGTTGGTCCCCGTCAGCGACTGGGGCGGCACCACGTAGCCACCCACGACGGTGCACGTGGCGGGCTTGAAGTACCCCGCGGGGGTGCCGTCGGCCGCATCGAAGGAGAACTCCAAGGTCGGAACCTTGCCCTTGTACGCGAAGGTCGTCGTCCACTCGGCCTGACCGGCGGCCCAGGAGGGCTTCACGAAGTGAGCGGCCGGCCGGCCGGCCTCATCGACGGGAACCGCCTCGGCGAAGAAGGGGTACGGGGTGCAGTCGGCCCCCCCGACGTTCTTCCACATTGAGCTCTTCACGTTTCCACCCGAGACGCTCGCGGTCTCGGCACCGCAGTCGACGACCTGTGCGCCGTCGGCGAGCTCGATGACGGAGGCCGAACCACCGATGTACGCGGGCAGGCCCGGAACAACCCCGTCGGCGCCGCCCATCAGCGAGAACGACCCGGCGACCGCCGTGAGCTCGACGCTGTCGAAGACGGCATCGAGGTCCCAACGGCAGTTGTTCCCCGTCTTCGCGTCAGGACCGGAGTCGGAGGAGTTGTTGCACTGGGTGACGGTGGGCTTGTCGCTGTCACCGGGGACGATGCGACTTCCGCTCTGCAGGGTGAAGGTGCCGGTCGGGACTCCGTCGAGGGAGGTCGTCGCGGCGATCTCGGCGTTCTGCTTCAGGTCGACGTCCAAGGATGCCGATACTCCGACGAGGTCCTGGCCCGTGACCGCGGTCCCGAGCGCGAGGGCCAGGCGCTCCGAGCTCGAGGAGTCGACGGCCGAGCACGACGTGCCGTTGGCGTTCGTGCTCTCCCGGACACCGATCGAGCCCTTGTTCAGCCCGACACCGACTCCAGGAGTGCCCGTGAACGTGAGCAGGTCACCGAGTGCGGGCTCCAGTGCACACGAGGTGTTCGTCGACAACGCATAGGTCTGGGTGGCTGCACCCCCTTCGACCAGGGTGACGGTGTTCGTGGCGCCCGTGCTCAGGGCGAGCCAGCCGGCGACGTACGGAGGGGCCGAGGGCTCCTCGGCCCCAGCCGTCACCGACGAGGTGGACAGGCCGAGGGCGAGGACGGCAACCGTGGCCGCCACTGTACGTAGCGTTCTGGGTCTCATCGCGTCCTCCGGTGGTGTCGAGCCATGAACATCGAGCGCCTTCCATCAGGACCCGCAGCACCGAGACGATGCGACGACGGGTCATCGTGCCTGAAGCCTAGGCGGGACGACGCCCCGAGCAAATAGCCCATTGGGGCTATGTTTCGCCATCTGCCCGCGACGGTGACGCTTCGACGGGGGATCGATCGCTCGTCCCGTGGCCCTCGAGCGCGAGCACGAGGTGCACCGTCTCGGGGTCCCTGACCGAGCGCAGCCCCGCGACCACTGCTTCGTCGTGTCGCGCCCGCACGAGCTCCACCTGCCCGGGCAGGAACACGGGGGCGGTGAACCAGACCCGACTTCGAGAGGGGCCGAGCGAATCACGTCCCACCGCCGCCAGCGTGCGGGCCGAGGTCCACATGCCGTGGGCGATGTGCCGCCGGAAGCCCATGGCTCGGGCCGTGAGGGGGTACAGGTGGATCGGGTTCACGTCACCGGACACGCCGGCGTACTCGCGTCCCAGGTCCTCGGGCAGCCGCCAGCGTGCGACGGCAGGACCCCCGGGCAGCTCCGGCGGGCGCGGTGCCCGGGGGGCATCCGGCGAGCCGTGCCCCCGGCTGAGGTAGACGCTGTCGCACTCCCAGACGACGTCCTCCCCGACGCGGGCCTCGATGCGCACGTCGAGGGTCCGCCCCTTGGGGTGCGGCCGGATGGCTCCTGCGGTGACGTCGAGCGTGAGCGGCTCGCCAGCGACCACCGGGCGATGCGTGGTGATGGTGTTCTCCATGTGCACCATGCCGGGCAGTGGAAGCGGGAAGTCACCGCGCACCATGAGGGCGGTCTGCACGGGAAAGGCCAGGACCCAGGGATAGGTCTGGGGCACCGTGTCCTCGACCGCGTAGCCGGTGAGCCGCTGGTACGCCGCGAGCCGCTCGCGGTCGATCCGCACATCGGTCAGCCGGAGGGTGCGGTCGGGCACGACGTCGCCGTGGCGCCCTCGCGTGGTGAGCGCAGCGCGCGCCAGCAGCGGACCCATAGAGGGCGCCTCGGTGAGGATCTCGACGCCCATCTCAGGCACCGAGCAGGCTCTGCCCGCAGACCCGCACGACGTTGCCGGTCACTGCGCCCTGGGCATCGGCTGCGAAGTACGAGATGGTCTCGGCCACGTCGATCGGGAGCCCGCCCTGGGAGAGGCTGTTGAGCCGGCGCCCGAGCTCGCGGGTCGCGAGGGGGATGCGTGCGGTCATCTCGGTCTCGATGAACCCCGGGGCCACCGCGTTGACCGTGATGCGGCGGCGGGCGAGCGCCTTGTCGGCGGAGTAGCCGTCGACGAGCCCGATGACGCCGGCCTTGGACGCGCCGTAGTTCGACTGACCACGGTTGCCCGCGATGCCGGCGATCGACGACACGAGTACGACGTGACCATCGTCGCGCAGGCCGTCCTTGGCCAGGAGCACCTCGTTCATCCTGAGGATCGAGAGGAGGTTGACGTCGAGGACCGAGTGCCAGCGGTCGGCGTCGGTGTTGGCGAGCAGCTTGTCGCGGGTGATGCCCGCGTTGTGCACGACGATGTCCAGCCCCCCGTGGCGGCTTTTTGCGTGCTCGAGGATGCGGGCCCCGGCATCGGCCGCCGTGACGTCGAGCTGCAGGGCCGTTCCTCCGACCCCGTTGGCCACGGCGGCCAGTGCGCCACCGGCAGAGGGGATGTCGACACAGACGACGGTCGCCCCGTCGCGGGACAGGGTCCTCGCGATGTCGGCACCGATGCCGCGGGCGGCGCCGGTCACGACCGCCACCTTCCCCTCCAGCGGGAGGCGTGAGTCGGCCTGGGCGTCCACCTCCCTGCCGCCGATCCGGAACACCTGGGCGTCGACGTACGCCGAGCGTGCGGACAGCAGGAACGTGACGGTGCCCAGGGCCGCGGCCTCGGAGCCCGGGGTGAGCAGCACGAGGTTGGCGGTGGCGCCGGCCCGCAATTCCTTCGCGACTGACCTCGTGGCTCCTTCGAGCGCCCGGTGGGCCGCGCGCTCCGCGACCGTTCCGGCGCCCTTCGGGTCGCGACCGATGACCACGACGCGAGCGCACCGTCCGAGTCGCTTCAGGGCCGGCGCGAGAGTGGCCCGCAGGGACTCGAGATCCGCGGGGGTCTGCGCAGCGCTGACGTCGACCAGGACACCGCCGAGCCGAACCTCGGGTGACACCTCGTCGACGAGGGCAGCACCCGCGTCGACGAGGCCGGCGCGCATGGCCACCACCGCGGGGGTGTCGCCGTGGCCCCCCACGAGAAGGGGGCCATCGAGCAGCGGCGCACCAGCGGTGTACCTCCGCAGGGCAACGGGTTGGGGCAGACCGAGGGTGGAGGCGATCTTGCGACCGACCCCCGACCCGACGAATGCCGTGTAGCCGTCCTGGTGGGCCATGTCAGGCCGCCTCGAGGATCGCGACGACGCCTTGACCGCCGGCGGCGCAGATCGAGATCAGGCCGCGAGAGCCGGGACCCTTCTCGTGCAACAGCTTTGCCATCGTCGCCACGATGCGCCCTCCGGTGGCTGCGAAGGGGTGGCCCGCTGCGAGCGACGAGCCGGTGACGTTCAGGCGGCTGCGGTCGATGCCGCCGAGCGGTGCCTCCAGGCCCAGGCGGTCGCGGCAGAAGTCCGCGTCGTCCCAGGCCGCGAGGGTCGACAACACCGTCGCGGCGAAGGCCTCGTGGATCTCGTAGAGGTCGAAGTCCTGGAGGGTGAGTCCGTTGCGGGCGAGCATTCGGGGCACGGCGTAGGCCGGGGCCATGAGGAGCCCCTCGTCACCGCTGACGTAGTCGACGGCCGCGGTCTCACCGTCGACGAACCAGGCCAGTGGGGTGAGCCCGTGCTCCTCCGCCCACTCCGGGGAGCCGAGGAGCACCGTGGACGCACCGTCGGTGAGCGGTGTGGAGTTGCCTGCGGTCATCGTCGCGCCCTCGCCCTTGCCGAACACCGGCTTGAGGGAGGCGAGCTTCTCCGCGGTCGAGTCGGCCCGCAGGTTGGCGTCCCGCGTGAGACCGAGGTAGGGCGTCATGAGGTCGTCGAAGAAGCCCGCGTCGTAGGCGGCAGCGAGGTTGTGGTGGCTGGCCAGGGCCAGTGCGTCCTGGTCCTCGCGGCTGATGCCCCACCGGGCCGCCGTGAGGGCCATGTGCTCCCCCATCGACAGGCCGGTGCGCGGCTCGGTGTTGGCAGGGGTGAGGACGCCGATGTCAGTGGGCCGCAGGGTGAGCGCGACCTTCGCGCGGTCAGCGGCGCTGCGCGCCCTGCTCAACCTGAGCAGCTTGCGGCGGAGCTTCTCCGGCACGACGATCGGGGCGTCGGATGCCGAGTCGACTCCGCCGGCGATGCCTGACTCCACCTGGCCGAGGGCGATCTTGTTGGCCACGAGCATCGTCGCCTCCAGCCCGGTGCCACAGGCCTGGGTCACGTCGTAGGCGGGTGTGGTGGGCGACAGACTGGACCCGAGGACCGACTCGCGAGTGAGGTTGAAGTCTCGGCTGTGCTTGATCACGGCCCCGGCGACCACCTCACCGAGCCTCTCCCCCGCGAGTCCGTGGCGGGCGACGAGTCCCTCGACGGCGGAGGTGAGCATGTCCTGGTTCGAGGCCTCGGCGTAGGCGCCGAACTGGCGGGCGAACGGGATCCGGTTGCCGCCGAGGACGGCGGCGCGGCGGGTGGTGGTCACCGAGGCACTCCTTGTGTGCTGGGGGTGCACCGGGCCGTGTGACCCGGGCAAGTATCCGATACGGACGGTAGCAGGTACTGGCGGTTTCTGCTAGCGTCCGATCCGTGAGTGGGTCACCGACCGGTCTAGACGGCCGCAGTTCGCGCTGGGACGAGCATCGCCTCGCTCGCCGGGGTGAGCTCGTCGAGGCCACGCTGCGCGCGATCCGGGTGCACGGTGCCGGCGTGGGCATGGATGAGATCGCCGCAACGGCCGGCACGTCGAAGACCGTCGTCTACCGCCACTTCACCGATCGTGCGGGGCTCTACACAGCCGTGTCGGAACGGGTTGACGCCACCATCATCCGGGGCCTGACCCGCGCCGCGGAGGGCGCCGCCGACGAGGCCGGCCCCCTGCACGCGCGCGAGGTCGTCCGGGGCGCCATCGCGGCCTACCTCGAGCTCGTCGAGGAGGACCCCGAGGTCTACCGCTTCATCGTGAACGCCCCGATCGTGCCCGCCGGCGAACGGTCCGGACGGGACGTCGCCGCGGGGATGACGGACCGGATCTCCGCGCACGTCGCCGAGCTCGTCGAGGCGGGCCTCACACACCGCTCGGCTGGACGCGGCCCGCTCACCTCGTCGGCGCGCCCCACGTCGGACGGGGGGCAACGCCTCTGGGGGGTGGCCCTCGTGGGCATGGTCCGCGCGAGTGCCGACGCCTGGCTCGCCGCCGGGGGCGCGGCATCCGGCGCCACGCGGGAGGAGCTCGCGGACGACCTCACCGCCCTTGCCTGGGAGGGGCTCTCCACGCTCGAGAGGGGCTAGGGGCGCCACCAGGGGCGAAGGGGCAGCTCGCTCGCGCCGTTCGCCTCCGGCCGCTGCGCCAGCACCTGGTGGAGCTGCACGTCGTTGCGCTCGAAGCCGAGCCGCGACCCGGCCATGTAGAGGCCCCACACCCGCGCCGTACCCTCGCCCACCTCCTCGGCGCACTGGTCCCAGTTCTCGACCAGGTTGAGGCACCACTGCGCCAGCGTCAGAGCGTAGTGGTGTCGCAGGTTCTCCTCGTGCAGCACCTCGATCCCGACGTCCTGGGCGGAGGAGATGATCCGCCCGGAGCCGGTGAGCTCGCCGTCGGGGAAGACGTAGCGATCAATGAAGTGGCCCGTCTCCTGACGCCGGTTGTGCGGGCGGGTGATGCAGTGGTTGAGCAGCAGCCCTCCGGGTCGGAGCCGGTCCTGGATCCAGCCGAAGTACTCGGGGTAGCGTCGGACGCCGATGTGCTCGGTGAGGCCGATCGACGACACCGCGTCGAAACCGCTCTCGGAGACCGCGCGGTAGTCGCTGTGCCGGATCTCGGCGAGGTCCCCCAGCCCCTCGGCCTCGATGCGGGCCCGGCCCCACGCCGCCTGCTGCGCCGACAGGGTCACCCCGGTCACGCGCACCCCCCGGTGCGCGGCATAGCGAACCATTCCGCCCCAGCCGCAGCCGATGTCCAGGAGCCGGTCACCTGGTTGCAGTGCGAGCTTGTCGAAGACCAGCCGGTACTTGTTGTCCTGGGCCACCTCGAGCGAGGCATCGGTCTCAGGGAACGTGGCACAGGTGTAGGTCATCGACGGGCCGAGCACGAGCTCGTAGAAGCGGTTCGAGACGTCGTAGTGGTGGTGGATCGCACCGGCGTCACGGATCATCGAGTGCCGAACACCCTCGGCGACGCGACGCCACCTCGGCGGTGTCTCCTGCGGCGGGGGCGGCGGGGGCGTGAGCCCCTTCATGCCGAGGGTCCGCGCCAGCTCCAGGGCCACGGCGGGCGACGGGCGACGGAACCTCAGGGTGGCCATGTCGACGAGGAGGTCGTAGGGGTCGCCCGGGTGCACGCCGTCGACGGTGAGGTCGCCGGCCACGTAGGCCCTGGCCAGGCCGAGGTCGCCCGGCGCCGTGGCCAGGTAGGCCGCGCCGCGCGGCGTCCGCAGGTTCAGTGCCCGGGCAGCCTCCGGTGGCCCGATCTGGGAGCCGTCATAGGCGACCAGTCGCAAGGGCAGTGGTCCCTCGACCACGGACTCGACGATCTCGGCGATGGACATGGTTTCTCCCGTCGTGGATCTAGGCGTTGTGAACGGTCTTGGCGTAGAGGCCCGGCAGGCGGTCGTCGGGGTCGTACCGGGCCTTGAGCGCGTCGTACCCGGGGCCACCGTAGAGGCTCGAGAACTCGTCCTCCTCGTAGAACGCCTCGGAGTAGAGCGACTTGTGCCCACCCAGCTCGGTCACCATCTGTTCGATTCGGCGGTTCATCGCCCCGGGGGTTCCCTCGGGGTCCGCCGGGACCGAGGACCAGAAGCCGACGTTGACATAGGCCTCCCCGGGCTCCAGGGGGTAGAGCGTCCAGGAGCGGCTGTCGCGAAGGCGTAACGGGCAGAGCCAGATCGGCTCGATGGGTACCTCGCGGAGGAACCAGCGGAGGAACTCCTCCGTGCGTGCCAGCGGGATCTCGACGTCCTGCACGACGCGCTCCCGGGGGGGCCGTCCGTGCAGCCCCTCGATGCGGTCGGCGATGGAGAACTGACGGTCGAGGCCGATGAGGCGCCAGTAGACGCTGCTGCGCAGCCAGCGACGGGGCCACAGCGATCGGATCCGCGGGTTCTGGGCACCGAAGGCCCGCGAGCACCAGAACCAGTCGGTGTCCCACCGCCAGAGGTAGTCATGGGACGTCAGCAGGTCGCGGCGGGGGTGCGGGTCGTCGTGCTGGATCGAGCGGTAGAAGATGTCTCGGCCCGTGTAGTCACTGGTCGGTGACGGGTCGTCGCTCCGGGCTCCCAGGACGAGGTAGGACTCCTCCGCGGAGAACACCACTCCGTCGACGTAGTCGACCTCCTCCCCCTCGTGCTGCGAGCTCGCGAGCACGTCGCGGAGGGTTGCGAGGAGCGCGCCGAGGTCGTGGAACCGCACGTGCCGCAACGCGACTGCCCTCCCCACCGGCTCGAGCTCGATCCGCAGCCTGGTCGCGTAGCCGAGGGTGCCGTAGGAGTTGGCGAAACCGCGGAAGAGGTCGGCGTTCGTCGTCGGGTCGGCGGTGACGACCGACCCGTCTCCGATCAGCACGTCCATCTCCAGGACGGACTCGTGGGGCAGCCCGTTGCGCCAGGACGTGGACTCGATACCCAGACCGGTCACCGCGCCGCCGAGCGTGATGGTGCGCAGCTGCGGGACTACGAGCGGAGCCAGTCCGTGGGCGAGCGTGACGTCGACCAGGTTCTCGTACGTGCACATCCCCTGGACGTCTGCGGTGCGCGCCTCACGGTCGACGCTGATCACTCCGGTGAGGCCGGAGGTGTCCAGGCCGGGGACGGATGATGTCACCCGCGGCCGGAAGAGGTTGGAGGTGCGCTTCGCCAGCCTGACCCGCTCACCGACCGGCACGGCCCGGTGGCTCGCGACGAGGCGCTCGACCCCGGCGGCGTGGGCGGCGGTGCCGACCTCGCTCACGTGGCCATCTCGCTGACGCTCGGGGCCACGTCGTGCCTCGCCCCGGGCCGCCCCCGCTCCGGAAAGGTCCGGATCTCGCGAACGCGCATGTCGTCCATGGCCCCTATCAAACACCCACGGGGCTCCCCGCGGGCGCAGGCTCCGGTTGGAGTTCGGGCACCCTTCCCGCCGGGCCTCCCCGGTCCAAACCCAACGACGGTCCTGCAGCAGCATCGCTGCTGCTGGCGCTCGCCGAAGCGATGCCGGAGCATCAGCGGGCGCTCACGCTGATGTGCGGCCTGTGCGGACTGCGGTTCGGCGAGACGGTCTCACTACGGCGACGAGACCTCGACCGCCGGCTCGCTACGTCGAGCCGTTGCGCCGGTGAGGTGCCCGGCGCGTTCGCCCGTTGGACGGGACAGCAACCCGGTCGGCCCACACGAGCCGCCTGTCGACTTCGGCCACCGGTTAAGCGCACGACTCTGCCGTGATCGGGGCGGGCGACAGGCGGCTACTAGTGGGACAGATCCGTTACGGTGCACACGCCAAGAGGCTGTCGCCGCGTTGCCCTACTCGGTGGTGGGTGAGCTCGGCCCGGCGTGGCCCTCGGGGCCGTGTCGCTTCATGAGCTGTGCGGTGGGGATGGTCGTGGTGGTGGGGTGGTCGACCTGGAGGGTGGTGTGGTCGATGTCGTAGTCGTCGGCAAGGAGCGTGGCGATCGCCTGTCGGCGTTCGTGGCAGTCGTGCCGTTGGTCGACAAGGATGTGCGCGGAGAGCGCGGGGAAGCCGGAGGTGACCTCCCACACGTGGAGGTCGTGGACCTCGACGACGCCCTCGACCTCGCGCAGGTCGCGGTCGATGGCCTCGACGTCGGTGTCACGTGGGGCGGCCTCCAGGAAGATTCGGGAGGAGTCTCGGACCAGCCCCCACCCGGCTTTGGCCATGAGCGCCGCAACCACGAGCGCGGCGACGGCGTCGGCTCGGCCCCAGCCGGTGAGGAGGATGACGAGTCCGGCCACGGCGGTGGCGATGAACGCGAACAGGTCGTTGAGGATGTGCTGGAAGGCGCCCTCGACGTTGAGCGAGGTCCGGTCGGCGCGGGCGATTAGCCAGGTGGCGGCGAGGTTGACCACGATGCCGACGAGGGCGGTGCCGAGCACGAGCCCGCCGGCGACCTCGGGCGGGTCGATGAACCGGCGCACCGCCTCGTAGACGAACCAGGCGGCCAGCACCCAGAGGGTGAGTCCGTTGAGCTGCGCGGAGAGGATCTCCACCCGCTTCCACCCGAAGGTCAGGTTCCCCCGCGCCGGGCGGGCCGAGACCCGGGTGGCGACCAGCGCGAGGCCGATGGCGGCTGCGTCGGTCAGCATGTGCGCGGCGTCGGAGATCAGGGCCAACGACGAGGCGATGAGTCCGACCGCCACCTCACCCACCATGAAGAGCAGGATCAGCACCAACGCCGCACCGAGGTACCGGCCGTCGCGGCCGCCGGCCGCCGCCGGGGAGTGGTCGTGGCCGGTCACGACGACCCCACCCTCTCCCCCACGCCCGACGCAGTGCCAGCGGCCAGGTACGCTGCGCCGCCGGCCGCCTCGTCGTAGACCGTCTCGTAGAGGCGGCTCTGCACCGACTCCCAGGGGTGCAGCTCACGGTAGGCGTCGGTGACGCCGAACGGTCGGCTCAGCGCCGACGCGATCCCGACCAGCCAGCGCGGCCACCTGTCGGGACTGCGGAGCCCGTTGAGCACCAGGCGGCCACCCGGCCGAAGCTGCGACGCGAGCCGGGCGATGAGGGTGTCGTACTCCTCGACCATCTCCACCGCATACGTCGCGAGCACACCGGCGGTCCCATCGGGAAGGTGGTAGTCGCGCATGTCCGCCTCGACGAGCTCGACTTGGTGCAGGCCCCTGGTGCGTCGCCGGGCCTTCTCGAGCATTCCCGGGGACAGGTCGACCCCGACCACGCGCCCCTTCGGGCCGACTGCCGCCGCGAGGGCGAGCAGGTTCCGGCCCGTGCCCGTGCCCAGCTCGACCACCGTGTCCCCCCGAGCAAGGCGCAGCTCGCGCAGGGCGCGGCCAGCCAGGCGGCCGGTCCCCAGCCACCGGTAGGGCCGCGACACGACGTCGTAGACCGGCGCGAGCCGGTCGTACATCCGGCGTACCTCCGCACGGTCGTGGATGCCCGGTCCGCTCATGCCGTGCCCTCGACGTGGCCTCGGTGCTCACGGGTGAGGTCGAGCACCATCCGCACATGTGCATCGTCGAGCCGGTAGAACACGTTGCGCCCCGACCTCCTGCTGCGCACCACCCGCGCCGTGCGGAGGAGGCGCATCGCCTGCGACACCTTCGTCTCACTCGCCTCGACCAATGCCGCCAGGTCACACACGCACAGCTCCCCACCCTCGAGCAACGCGTAGAGGATCCGAACGCGGGTTGGCTCCCCCAGCAGCCTGAACACGGACGCCAGGTCCGCGGCCTCATCCGCGACGAGCAGCAACTGACGGAGCGTCTCCAACCGGTCGGAGTCCACCACCGGTGAGGCGCACGAGCGCGAAGGTCTTGCCGCCGATACCTGCATATCTATGAAGGTATCATCACCGCCAGCGAGGCTCTGAGAACTCTCGCCCACCTCGGGCGCCACGTGTTCGCTCTCGCAGGGGCTTTCCCGGGCCCGTTGACCGGACGGTCGACCCGCGGCGGTTACACGAGGTTGAGGAGCGTCCTGCTTGCGGAGTTCCGGATGGCCATCTACTGCTGCCACACCTAACACCGAGGAACGGCGCTGGTGGTGGGCAGCCGCCTCTAGCCGGAGCGGATGGTGGTCCAGGACTGGTAGGTGGCTCACCTCGCGGCACCCCGACCCGTCGTAGAGATCGCGTCCTCGGCCGTGGTCGGCCTGCAGCCGGTCGGCAGACCGTCGCGCGGCTGCCGGAAACCGCAAACCCGAGCGGTTCAGCCTCCGCGGAGGATGTCCCGCCGACGGCGGTACTCCTCTTCGTCGATCTCTCCCCGGGCGAAGCGCTCGTCCAGAACGCGGTGCGAGTCCGGGGGCGGTGCCACGGCCGGTGGGCTCTGGGCCGGCGGGGGGGTCGGCGGCGCACCCTGGCCCTGGTGGTTTCCGGTCGCCCATCGGACCAGAAGGACGATCGCCCCGACGACGACGCCCCAGAAGACCAGCATGCCGAACCCCATCACCCACCATCCTGCGGCACCCATGCCGTCGCCCCAGTACATGTGCTGACCTCCTTCGGTCGTGTTCCCATCTTGACGACCACGATGGCCAACTCAGCTGTGGAAGCGATGTGCCTCCCGTGAAGAACCCGTGAAGACGGCGGGAGTGCGGCCGGTATCATCCCGTCAGGGGCGAGTCGAGGAGGGCCCAGAGCGGCTCTGCGAGGACGCCGAGGAGGACGGACACCGCCGCCGACCCCGCGCAGGGCCCAGCCGAGCATCCGAGAGTGCTCGATCCGGTGCCGCAGGTCGAGCAGGGTGGCCCCTGCGTCGTCACCCCGACGGTCGAGGAGGGCGTCTCGGGCAGACCGTGCGAGCGCCTCAGCCTCGACCGCGCCCGCCAGGGCAAGGACCGCCGCCACCTCGCCGCATCGGCGGGCGGCCCCGCGTCGCTGGCGAATCCTCGCGTGACGGAGGCGCTACGTTCTCGTCCAGCAGGCGGGCATTGGCCCCGACGACGAGATCACCGTGGAGAGTCACGTCGAGGACGAGCCCGGGCGGCCAGTGTCGCAGGACCGGGCCCATACGCACCTGCAGGGCGTCCATCTCCAGCCCGTCGCGGTCCTCGTCGGACCCTTGGGCGAGCGGGATGCCATCCGGTGCCATGTCCGGGTCGCCGTGGTCCATATCGCCGTGCTCCATGTCGCCGTGGTCCGTCCCCTCGTGGCCCTCGTCGGCGGACAGGTCGGGAGCCGCCCGGCCCGCCGCGTCCTCCGCCTGGGCCGCGCCGTCCAGAAACGCCCTGGCGACGTCGTCGAGGACGGCGCCGACGTCCTCGACGACGCGGACGACAGCCTTGGCACGCGGACCGGGCATCGCCTCCCACACCCCCTCGACCACCCGGCCGAGCTCCTCACCCGGATCCCCGGCCACGACGAGGGCGTCCGCGCTCGCGGGAGACTCCGCCGTGGACCAGCCGCGGAGACGCGCCGCGCGCTCCACCGCGACGCGGACTGCGAACCCCTTCGGAGCCGCCACGACGAGGACACGCGTCGCTCGCACCGCCCGGTTCGCGAGCCACTGCCTCAGGCCCATCGCAGCGCCCCCTCGCGCCATGCCCACGCGACGGCGACGAGCAGCGCCCCGAGGAAGACGAACATCTCGGTGACGGCGCTCGCGCCGAGGTCGGCGACGACGACCGCCCACGGGTACATGAAGAGCATCTCGACGTCGAAGGCGAGGAAGAGCAGCGTCGCGAGGTACCAGCGAACGTGGTACCTCGAGAGCGCATGAGCCTCAGGCACCCACCCGGACTGGTACGGCACCGTGCGGAGCACCGAGCGCCACGGGATGAGCAGCCAGTGCGCCCCGTACAGCAGGGCCACGCCGAGCAGGGCGACTCCACCCGTGACGACCAAGCCGGTCACGCCGGTCCTCCTGGGTCCAGCGGGAGGCGCACTTCGAAGGTCGACCCGCGACCGGGGCCGGCGCTGCGCGCCGTGAGCGAGCCTCCATGGGCGTCGACGATGGCCCGGCTGATCGTCAACCCGACGCCCGATCCGCGGTCCTTGCGGTCGCGGGCGGTGTCCCCACGGTAGAACCGCTCGAAGACGTGCGGCAGCTGCGCGGCGTCGATCCCCTCCCCTTCGTCGACGACGTCGAGCACGACGTCGTCGCCGTCAACGCGCGACTCGAGCAGCACCCGGGACCCAGCCGGGCTGTGCCGCAGGGCGTTGTCGAGCAGGTTGCCCAGGACCTGCCCCAGACGCTGGGAGTCGACCCGGACCTGGGCACCCGGAGCGTCACGGTGCTCGAGCGAGAGCTCCACTCCCCTCTCGGAGTACCGGGCCCGCATCACCGAGCGGGCGTTCTCCATCAGGCGGGAGACAGGCACCCGGCGGGTCTCCAGGGTGAGCCGGCCCTCCTCGGCCCGGCTGACGTCGTCGATGTCGGCGGCGAGCCGCGAGAGCCGGTCGACCTGCTGCCCGAGGACCGCGCTCGTGTCCGGTCCCCAGGTCGTGACGCCATCGTCGAGGGCCTCGAGGTACGCGGTGCAGGTGGCGAGCGGGGTGCGCATCTCGTGCGCAAGGTCGGTGAGCAGGCGCCTGCGGGTGTCCTCGGTGACCTCGAGCCGGGTGGCCATCGTGTTGAAGGAGTGCGCGAGCTCGTCGAGCTCGGACCCAGCACCCGTCGGCGCGACCCGGCGGTCGTAGTGACCGCGGGAGATCTCGCCGGCTGCGGACGACAGCTCCGCCAACGGGCGGCGCAGCCGTCGCGCGAGCACCAAGGTGACGAGTCCGGCGGCGGTAAGGGCGACGACGAAGGCGACACCGAAGGAGACAAGGCTGGCGTCGAGGTAGCCCCGCTCGACGTGCAGCAGCTCGCTCGGGTTGAGGCGGCCCTCGGCGCGACGGAGGTGCTTGTGGAACAACGGCGGGCCGACGAGCGAGGCAACCACACCAGCGGTGAGCACGCTAGCGACGAGGACCCCGAGCTGGGCGAGCATCAGCCGGGTCGCCAGGCTGCGGGCCGGTCTCGCAGCCTGGTCGGTTCGAGCCGACCCGCCAGCCGTGCTGGTGCGGTCCGGGGTCATCCCGGCCCCATCCGGTAGCCGACGCCACGCACCGTCTCCACGTACCGGGGAGATATCGGGTCCTCGCCGAGCTTGCGTCGCAGGTGCGCCACGTGGACGTCGACGAGGTGCTCGTCCCCGACCCACGCCCGATCCCAGACCTCGTCGATGAGCTGGCGTCGGGCCCAGGCGTACCGGGGACGGGCGGAGAGCACGTCGAGGATGTCGAACTCGGTGCGGGTCAGCTCGACGGGGCGGCCTGCCACGGTCACGACCCGGGCACCCGGCTCGATCCGCAGTTCGCCGAAAACCCGCACCGGTGCCTCGCCCGGCTCGCCCGTCGTACCGGTTCGGGGGCGACGCAGCACGGCCTGGACCCGGGCGACCAGCTCACGGGGACTGAACGGCTTGGTGATGTAGTCGTCAGCCCCCACGGACAGCCCGATGAGCCGGTCGGTCTCCTCGGTCCGAGCGGTGAGCATGAGGATGTAGCAGTCGGAGAAGGTGCGGACCTGGCGGCACACCTCCACACCGTCGAGACCGGGAAGGCCGAGGTCCAGGACGATGACGTCGGGCCGACTCTCCCGAGCGGCCCGCACTGCGTCTGGGCCGTTCTCCACGCGTTCCGTGCGGTATCCCGCACGCTCGAGATAGGTGCCGATCATCGATGCGAGGGCGGCCTCGTCGTCGACGACGAGCACCGTCGCCGCAGTGGTGGTCTCGTCCGGTGCGGGCACCTTGGCAGTCTGTCCGATCCACACCGAGGTGGTCGAGGTGAGCGCAGCGACGCAACCATCCTTCGTCGTTTCTTCATAGATTGTCGACCGGATTCCTGAGACCTCCTGCGTTCCATGGACCCTAGGAGTCGCGACGGTCGGCGTCGGCGGCGGGAGGTGTTAGCCGATGGGCTCTGGCGGGTGGATGTGGGGCATGCACTCCTGGGTATTGGCGTTCGCCGTCGCCGGGACCCTGGTCCTCTGGGCCGTCGTCGTCACCGTGATCGACCGGATGCTGCGCCCGCGCGACCCACCGCGGGGCCCCGACGCCGAGTCGCTGAGCGGTCTGGACGAACGACTCGCCGCCGGTGACATCGACGTCGACGAGTACCGCACCCGACGGCGACGCCTCGTTGACGGCCACTGACCCGGGGCCGCGCCCCGCCCTCGCCACCAGTGAACCATCAGCACTTGCCAGGAGACACGACACACCATGACCCGAATCCCACCCTTCAGCCGTCGGAGCCCCGGGACCCCAAGGGGCCGCACCGCCGCGTTCCTCATCGCCGCGGCACTCGGGTCGGTCCTCGCGGGATGCGGGAGCGCCGGCGACACGACTGCCTCGCCGACTCAGGTCGCCTCCCAGACGACCACGCCGAGGAGCGTCTCCCCCACGTCGTCCTCGACCCCGGACCCGCCGCGGCCGACCGGCTCCCCGCGCCCGATGGGCCACATCCACGGCATCGGCCGCGACCCGGTCACCGAAGACGTCGTGCTCGCCACGCACGGCGGGCTGTTCCGCATCGACGCCTCCGGGCCGACACCCGTCGGCCCCGTCGTCGACCTCATGGGCTTCGCCATCGCGGCCGACGGCAGCTACCTGGCCTCGGGGCACCCGGGCACCGCCACCAACCTGCCGAACCCTGTCGGACTGATCCGCTCGACCGACGGAGGCGCGACGTGGACGCCGGTCTCCAGGGCCGGTGAGTCTGACTTCCACGGCCTCAGCGCCGGCTCCGGTCTCGTCGTCGGATTCGACGGCACCCTGCGCGTCAGCAGCGACGGCACGTCATGGGCCACCCGTGGGATCCCGTCCACTCCGCACGTCCTGGCGGCCTCTCCCACCGGTGACCAGCTACTCGCCACGACCCAGGCGGGGCTGCTCTCGACAACGGACCAGGGGCGCACCTGGTCAGGCGTAGACACGCCCGAGCTCCTCGTGGCCGTCGCTTGGGCGGACGCCGACACCGTCGTGGGCGTGAGCGTGAGCGGCCGGCTCCTCCTGAGCGAGGACGCCGGCACGACGTGGACCACCGGGCCGCGCGCCCTCGGTCAGGTGACCGCCCTCCACGCGTACCCCTCCGGCGGGAGCGTCGGCGTGCTCGCGGTCGTCGGCGGCGAGGCCGTGGTCTCCACGTCTGACCTCGGGGCGACGACGACGCCGCTGCTCTGACTCCGCCCCGCAGGTCGTTGCCGCGACCAGCCAGGACGTCAGGCGATGACAACGAGGAAGACAACAGCCTCCGCGGAAAGGGACCCCCGGACCCGAAAGCGCCAGAACGCTACCCGACGTGCGGGCCGCGAGAACCGGCCGCAGCCGCAGGTGCACCACCGTGCCGAGGAGAGCCGCCACGCCGACGACAGCGGTCTTCGCCAGCAGCAGGCGCCCCCACGCGCTGGCCCACAGGTCGCTCCGCGTCTCGAGCACGCCGGCGGCGAGAGCAGCGCCCGCGAGGAACACGGCACCGAGCGCGCCACCTCCCACGATCGGGAGAGCGAACGACCCAGCCAGGCATCGTCCTACGCCTCGCCACGACGATGACGACGCCAGAGGGCAACAACCGCGCCGACCGCCGCCCCGAGCTGGCGCAGCATCCGGGCCGGCTCCGTCGGCATGGTGGGACACCCTAGCGGCCGGCACCCCGACGCCCGGGTCCGCAGCCCGGGCGTCGCTCAGCGACGCCCGACCGCCGAGGCCGACGAGGAGCGGAAGCGGCGCAGGCGGAGGCTGTTGGTGACGACGAACACCGACGAGAAGGCCATCGCGGCGCCGGCGATCATCGGGTTGAGCAGGCCGGCGGCGGCCAGCGGGAGGGCGGCGACGTTGTAGGCGAACGCCCAGAACAGGTTGCCCTTGATGGTGCGCCAGGGTGCGGCGGGACAGCCGGATGGCGTCGGCGGCGGCGCGCAGGTCGCCGCGGACCAGCGTGAGGTCGCTGGCCTCGATGGCGACGTCGGTGCCGGTGCCCATGGCGAGGCCGAGGTCGGCCTGGGCCAGGGCGGCGGCGTCGTTGACGCCGTCGCCGACCATGGCGACGACCCGGCCCTCGGCCTGGAGGCGCGCGGACGACGTCGACCTTGTCGGCGGGCAGCACCTCGGCGATGCACCTCGTCGATGCCGACCTCGGCGGCGACCGCCCGGGCGGCGCGCTCGTTGTCGCCGGTGAGCAGCACCGGGCGCAGCCCGAGCGCCTCGCAGCTCGCGCGACCGCCTCGGCGCGAGGTCGGCTTGACCGTGTCGGCGACGACGAGCGACGCCGCGGGCCGCGCCGTCCCATCCGGCGACGATCGCGGTGCGCCCCGCGGCCTCGGCCTCGGCGCCGCGCGCGCCGTCGAGCGCGTCGTCGAGGGTGCAGCGCCCAGTCGTCGAGCCAGCCAGCGCGGCGCGGCCGACGACGACCGCGTGCCCGTCGACGACGCCCTGCGACGCCGAGGCCCGCGCTGGTTGGTGAAGTCCTCGACCGCCGGGAGCAGGCCGCCGAGCCGCTCGCGCGGCGCCGGCGGCGATCGGCCTGGGCGATCGGGTGCTCGGAGGCGTCCTCGAGCGGCGCCGGCGAGGCGCAGCAGCTCGTCGGCGTCGACGCCGTCGGCGGGCGACGACGTCGACGAGCGCCATCCGCCCGGTGGTCACCGTGCCGGTCTTGTCGAGCACGATCGTGTCGACCCGCGGGTGGACTCGAGGATCTCCGGGCCCTTGATGAGGATGCCGAGCTGCGCGCCCCGGCCGGTGCCGACCAGCAGCGCGGTCGGGGTGGCCAGGCCGAGGGCGCACGGGCAGGCGATGATCAGCACCGCGACGGCGGCGGTGAACGCGGCCGCCGCGCCGTCGCCGGTGCGCGAGCCAGACAGCCGAGCGTGGCGACGCGACAGGCCGATGACGACGGGCACGAACACCGCGGAGACCCGGTCGGCGAGGCGCTGCACCGGCGCCTTGCCGGTCTGGGCGTCCTCGACCAGCCGGGCCATCTGGGCGAGCTGGGTGTCGGCGCCGACCCGGGTGGCCCGCACGACGAGCCGGCCGCCGGCGTTGACGGTGGCGCCGGCGACGGCGTCGCCGGGGCCGACCTCGACCGGGACGGCTCGCCGGTGAGCAGCGAGGCGTCGACCGCCGAGGTGCCCTCGACGACGACGCCGTCGGTGGCGACCTTCTCGCCCGGGCGGACGACGAACCGGTCGCCGACCGCGAGCTGCGTCGACCGGGATCGCGCTGCTCGGTCGCCGTCGCCGCGAGCACCGCGACGTCCTTGGCGCCGAGGTCGAGCAGGGCCCGCAGCGCGGCGCCGGAGCGGCGCTTGGCGCGGGCCTCGAAGTAGCGGCCGGCGAGGATGAACACGGTGACCGCCGGCGGCGACCTCGAGGTAGATCTCCGGCTCGCCGCCGCCGCGGTCGGCGGTCAGGCTCGAAGGCCATGCGCATGCCCGGTCATCGCCGGCCGTCGCCGAAGAACAGCGCGTACAGCGACCAGCCGAAGGCGGCGAGCGACCCCGACGGAGATCAGGGTGTCCATCGTCGCGGCGCCGTGGCGCAGGTTGGTCCACGCGGCCCGGTGGAACGGCCAGCGCACCCCAGACCACGACCGGTGCGGCGAGGGTGAGCGACAGCCACTGCCAGTTGTCGAACTGCAGCGCCGGGACCATCGCCAGCAGCACGACCGGCACCGTGAGCACGGCCGAGACGAGCAGCCGCTGGCGCCACGACGCGGCCTCGTCGGGCTCGGCCGACGACCGGTCCTCGGCCGCGTCCGGCGCCGACGGGGCCGGGACCGCGGCGGTGTAGCCGGTGGCCTCGACCGTCGGCGACGAGGTCGGCGGCGGTCGACGCCGTCGGGGAAGAGGACCTTGGCCTTCTCGGTGGCGTAGTTGACCGTGGCGGTGACGCCGTCGAGCTTGTTGAGCTTCTTCTCGATGCGGGCCGCGCAGGAGGCGCAGGTCATGCCGCCGATGACGAGCTCGGTCTGGTGGCCGAGGTCGGCGCCCGAGACGGGCTGCCCGCTCATGGGGACTCCTTCCGGTGCCGGTGTCCGGCGCAGTGGCCTGGGGTCAGGAGGCGAGCTGGTACTCGCCGGCCTCGTCGAGGGCGGCGGCCACGTCGTCGCGCTCCAGGGGCGTGTCGCTGGTGACGCTGACCGTCGAGGTCGCACCGGCGACGAGGTCGATGTCGACGCCGGTGACCCCATCGAGAGCCTGGAGCTCGGTCGTCACGGCGTGCACGCAGTGGCCGCACGTCATGCCTGTCACGGAGTATGTCTGGGTGGTCATGTTGGGTTCCTTCCGGTCGATGTGGGGGTGTCGCGAGGTCAGGAACGGACCAGCCGGGCGATCGCCGCGGAGGCCTCGGCCAGCTTGGCGTCTGCCTCCTCACCACCGGCCCGGACCGCGTCGGTGACGCAGTGCCGCATGTGCTCGTCGAGCAGTCCCAGGGCGACGTTCTCCAGTGCCCGCGTCACCGCCGAGACCTGGGTGAGGATGTCGATGCAGTACGTGTCGTCCTCGACCATCCGCTGTAGACCTCGCACCTGTCCCTCGATGCGGCGCAGCCGGTTCAGCACCGCCGGCTTCTCGCCGATGTACCCCGGCACCGTGTGCGACACAACTCCTCCTCTTATACCCCTTGGGGGTGTCTGACAGAGTCGACGTTATACCCCCTATGGGTATAGGTCAAGGTCCGTGAACCCCGGCACCGTCACGAAGGCCGTCGCCTGCCCCGGCCTCGGGCCGCCCCGGCTGCAGCGGCGTCCCACACAGGAACTGAGGTCGTCACGCCCCCATGAGCAGGCCGGCGCGCGACTGCTGGCGGACCTCCAGGGCGAGCACGAGGGTGAGGGCCGCCAGGTAGAGCACGCGGCGCTTCCATGGGGTCGTCGTGACCGCCCACCTCACCCAGCGCGTCGTGGCCAGCCCCATGACGGTCCGCGCCACCGCCAGCGCCGCGGCCGCCACCGCCAGGATCCCCAGCGGGTTGTAGGTCCACGCCAGTGCCAGGTCGCCTCGGGCCGTGAACCAGGCCGCGCGGGTCGCGCCGCACGTCGGGCTCATGATCCCGATCTGGTGCAGGGGGCCGTGCAGGTCCACCGACGGCAGTCCGAACACGGCCATCGCAACCGCTGCCGTGAGCCCCGCCGCGGAGACGATCGTCACGGCTCGGTGGGTGTCCCGCCTCTCCATCCCGAGCTCGAGCCACCCGGCGCCGTTCCCGTCATACATCCCCGGCACCGTACCCCGGGATCGAACCGGCGACTCCGGACTTCATCGGTTCTTCATAGGGACGCGCCAGGACCTCAACATCAAGGACCGAGCCTGACGACGACGAGCCACCGAGCCGGAGGAGGACGACGCCCATGACCGTCTCGCTGATGACCGCACCGCACCGAGTGGGGGTCGGACCCGGCCTGGCTGGATCGTGGGGATGGCTCGCCGCCGGACTGGCCGTCACACTCATCGTCGTCGTGGCCGTCTGGGCCTCGCGCAGGAGGCGGCGGTGAAGGCCGCCAGCCCGGCAGCGGGTACCTTCGGCGCGGCGCGGGACGGCGGTGAGCGGCGGTGAGCGGCTGGACGAGCCTGTCCACCTGGGTCTGGCCCGTGGTCCTCGTGGCCGGTCTGGTTCTCCTGGCAGTGGGTCTGGTCCTGTTCCGGCGCTCGTCACGGGTGGCGCCGCCGGCGACGGGTGACAACGCGGCCATCCGAGCCGTGTCCTCGGCGCGGGCCGTGCTCTACGAGCGGCTGGCTCGCGGCGAGATCGACGTGGCGGAGTACCAGCGGCGGGCGGCGGTGCTCGATGAGCGTTGAGGTCACCCGTCGGCAGGCCCTGGTCGTCACCGGCCTGGGCGCTGCTGTCACTGTCGCGGGCGCGGTGGGTACCTGGCGCAGCTTCGGGCCCGGCGGGACGGCCCTGACGGGGTCCGCTTCCGCGTCGCCGCTGGCCGAGCCCCCGGTGCTCACCGGCTCGGGCGGGGAGCTCGACGTCACGCTGCGTGCCGCACCCGGGGTGACTCTCGACGGGCGCAGCACGCAGGCGCTCGGGTACAACGGCTCGAGCCCCGGCCCCACCCTCGTCCTGCGTCCCGGCGACGTGCTGCGGGTCCAGCTCCAGAACGGTCTCGGCGAAACGACGAACCTGCACACCCACGGGTTGCACGTGTCACCGGCAGGCAACAGTGACAACATCTTCCGCGCGGTCGACCCCGGCGCCTCGGCCGGCTACGAGTACCGGATCCCTGAGGACCACCCCACCGGGACCTTCTGGTACCACCCCCACCACCATGGAACCGTCGCCGACCAGGTCTTCGGCGGCCTCTACGGCGCCTTACTCGTGGTCGGGGCGAACGAGCCCGCCGTGGAGCGGGAGCGAGTGCTCGTCGTCAGCGACACCACCATCACCTCGGGGGGCGAGGTCGCCGGCGTCAGCCGGGCCGAGCGGAGGCTCGGCCGTGAGGGCGAGCTTGTCCTCGTCAACGGCCACCGGCAGCCGAGTCTCGAGCTCACCACCGGGAGCACCGAGCGCTGGCGCCTCGTCAACGCCTGCGTCTCGCGTTTCCTCGACCTCCGCCTGGACGGGCACACCTGGGGTCTCCTCGGCCACGACGGGCAGGCCCTTCACCACCCACTCGACCGGGACACTGTCCTCCTCGCGCCGGGCAGCCGCGCGGACCTGCTGGTTCGGCCCGCAGGAACCGGCACGACGACCCTTCGGACCCTCGCCCGGGACCGCGGTGGCATGGGCATGATGGGCGGCGGCGGCGCCACCTCCCCCGAGGTCGAGCTCGCCACCGTCAGGATCGGTGCGGGGGACTCCAGTGCGAGCGCCGTCCCGACGTCCTGGCCGAACCCGGCGGACCTGCGCTCGATCACCGTCGACCGACGCCGGGCCCTGACCATGACCGGCGGCACGGGCATGGGCATGGGCGGCATGGGGTTCGGCTTCGACGGGCGCACGTTCGACCCGTCCCGCACCGACCAAGAGCTGGCCCTCGACACCATCGAGGAGTGGACGATCGCCAACGCGACGATGATGGACCACCCCTTCCACCTCCATGTCTGGCCGATGCAGGTGCTCGACGCCCCCGACAGCGACCCGGCGGCCCCCCGGACTGGCGCGACGTCGTCATCGTCCCCGCCATGGGGCAGGTCACAGTCCGCGTCCCGGTCCGCGACTTCGGCGGACGCACCGTCTACCACTGCCACATCCTCGACCACGAGGACCTCGGCATGATGGGCACCGTCGAGGCCCGCTGACTCTCGCTCGGGCACGCCCCGGGCTTCGTCGAGGACTTCATCAATCTCCATCACGGCGCTGGTGTTCCTTCAGGCGCGAGGGCCCCGGAGAGGGTGAGGGGCACGGGACGGCCGATGCGGCAGCACGTCGCCGCCGGCCCCTCGAGGAAGGTGCAGATGGACCAGCGCCAGAATCCCGTCGGTCGTCATGCTCCCTCTACTTGGTGAGTGGCCTGGGGGCGTTCTGTTCGGCGGCCCCTTGGCGTGCCATCTCGGCAGGGTGGGCGCTTTGTTGTCGCCGTGTGTCAGAGCCGTGTCAGTGACGACCTGCTAGCTATGTAGCCCCTGTTCGGCGATCGCGCTCTTGCGCGGCCTCGAGGAGGACACCGGGCCGGGAGTGTGCGCGGATGGACGAACTGCGGGTCAGGCAGCTCGCCGACGACATCATCCTGTCGCGCAGCGCCGCGAGATCAACCAGATGGACTAGCTGATCGCCGACATCGAGAAGAACGGCGTCGCGGCGACTGAGGCAGCGGGTGCCGAGCGGGCCCGTCCCGGAGTTCGAGGCCAGCCTCAACCCGTAGGCAACTCAGGCAGTCGTGGGCCCGGTCTTGATCGGATCTTCATCGAACGCGCACCTGGTTCGTAAACGGGGCCGTCCACGCTGAGGGGTCCAGACGACGTGGGAGGCTCGAAATGGCGAGTCGTACGCAGGACCGTTGTGACTGCTGTCGGGTCTGCGACCTGGGCGAGCGCACTGGGCGACCGGACGGCGATCACACCGAGCACGCTGCGAACGCGGGCCGCGACGGCCACGCGTCGCCGGAGCACCGTGGGGATCACGAGGGTCACGGCGGGCCCGGAGGTCACGGGGACCACGCTGGGCACGAGCAGATGTTCCGGCGGCGCTTCTGGGCGGCGACGGCGCTGAGCGTCCCGGTGCTGGCGTTCAGCGAGACGATCCAGGGTTGGTTCGGCTACACCGCGCCTGAGTTCCCGGGGAGCGGGCTGATCGTGCCGGTTCTGGCGAGTGTGGTGTTCGTCTACGGCGGGTTCCCGTTCTTGCGGATGGCAGGGTGGGAGCTGCGGGAGCGACGTCCGGCGATGATGACGCTGATCGCGATGGCGATCACGGTCGCCTACGTGTTCAGCATGGCGACGCTGGTGTGGGACGTGGGCCAGGACTTCTTCTGGGAGCTGGTCACGCTCATCGACATCATGCTGCTGGGGCACTGGGTGGAGATGCGCAGCGTGCGTCAGGCCTCTGGCGCGCTGGACGCGCTGGCCAGCCTGATGCCCGATACCGCCGAGGTGGTGACGCAGGACGGCACGGTCGATGAACGCCCCGCCGACACGTTGCAGGCCGGTGACGTGTTCTTGGTACGGCCCGGCGCCAGCGTGCCCGCCGACGGCAGGGTGCAGGACGGGTCCACCCAGATCGACGAGGCCATGATCACCGGGGAGTCGCGGCCGGTGGACAAGCAGCCCGACAGCGACGTGATCGCCGGGACGGTGAACGAGGGCAACGGCAGCCTGCGGGTGCAGGTCACCAAGACCGGTGAGGAGACGGCGCTGGCGGGCATCATGCGGCTGGTCGCCGAGGCGCAGGCGAGCAAGTCCTCCACCCAGTTGCTGGCCGACCGGGCGGCGGGGTTCCTGTTCTGGGTGGCCTTGGCTGCCGCTGTGGTCACGCTTCTGGTGTGGAGCATCATCGAAGGCGGCGTGGATCAGGTCACGGTCGCCCGGGTGGTGACGGTGCTGGTCATCGCCTGCCCACACGCCCTCGGACTAGCCGTCCCGCTGGTCGTGGCCAACACCACACAGTTGGCTGCCCAGAACGGCGTCCTCATCCGCGACCGGCAAGCGATCGACACCGCGCGCCTGCTCGACGTGGTCGCCGTAGACAAGACCGGCACCCTGACCGAGGGCTCCATGGGCGTCGTTGGTATCGCCACCATCGACGGCGCCGACGAGCACGAGGCGCTGGAGCTGGCGGCATCGTTGGAGGCCGACTCCGAGCATCTGCTCGCCCGCGCCATCGGAGGGGCGGCCGACCAGCAGGGCCTGAGCCTGCAGCAGGTCCGCGACTTCGAGATCCTCAAGGGCCGTGGGGTGAGCGGCACTATCGAGGGCAGCGTGGTGCACGTCGGCGGTCCACGCCTGCTGGAGCACCTCGACGCCGACGTTCCTCCCGAGCTGAAGCACTTCGCGGAGCGGTCCGGCACTGACGGTTCATCGGTGGTCTACCTTGTCCGCGACGGCGACGTCACCGCGGCCTTTGCCCTGGCCGACGTCATCCGTGCGGAGAGCTACACGGCTGTGCAGGCCTTGCACGATCGCGGTGTCGGGGTCGCGATGCTGACCGGCGACAGCGAGGACGTCGCGAAGGCGGTCGCCGAGGTGCTGGGCATCGACACCTACCGAGCACAGGTGCTGCCGGCGGACAAGGACGACCACATCGCCGAGCTGCAACGCGGCGGGCGGCGGGTGGGCATGGTCGGTGACGGCGTCAACGACGCCCCCGCCCTCACCCGCGCCGACATCGGCATCGCCATCGGCGGCGGCACCGACGTCGCCGTGCAGTCCGCGGACCTCATCCTGGTCAAGAGCAACCCGCTCGACATCGTGCGCATCCTCATCCTCAGCACCGCCGCCTACCGCAAGCAGGTGCAGAACATCTGGTGGGCCGCCGGCTACAACATCGTGATGATCCCGCTGGCCGCCGGCGTCGCCGCCCCGTGGGGCATCGTCGTCCCGCCCGCGCTCGGCGCAGTATTTATGTCCATCAGCACCATCGTGGTCGCCATCAACGCCCTGCTGCTGCGCCGCACGAACCTCGACGTCGCGGCACCCGACGAGCTGGCGACGCCGGACCGCGAGCTCGCGGCCACGAGGGCGTGACATGCCCTCATTGACAGCGTCGCGCTACGACCGCACGTCCCGGGTCTACGACCTTTACGACCGGCCGATGGACCTGCTCGGCGGGGTCCGGACTCGACGCCGGCGGCTGCTGTCGACCGCCCGCGGCCGGGTGCTGGAAGCCGGCGTCGGCACCGGCCGCAACCTCGACCTCTACCCCCACGGCGTGCATGTGGTGGGGGTCGACCTGTCCGCCGGCATGCTTGGCCAAGCCCGCCGGCGTGTCGAGAACCTCGGGCTCGGCACCGTGTCGCTTCAGGTGGGTGACGTCGAACGCCTGCCGTTCGAGGACGATTGCTTCGACACCGCCGTCGCCACCTGTGTGTTCTGCTCCGTCGACGACCCGGTCGCCGGCCTACGGGAGCTGGCGCGGGTGACCCGGCCCGGCGGCCACGTGCTGCTGCTCGAGCATGTGCGGCCCCGCACCCCCGGCCTGCGTGCGCTCTTCGACCGGCTCAGCCCGATCACCAGACGCCTGCTCGGCTTCTACGTCGACCGCGACACCGACCACAATGTCCGCGCCGCCAGCCTTCCCGTGCAGCACGAGCGGGCGTGGGGGCTTTGGCGGGAGATCGTCGCGGTGCCTGGTCGCGGTGCCTGAGGGTCGCCTGCTCTGCAGGGCGTGTGTCATCCAGTCGCGATACGCGTTGGACCACTGTGTGGCCGGGTCCCGGTCGGGGAACCCGCTACGGCGACGCCATGGCCGCAACGCCTGCCCGTGCGTGAGGTCCGGAAAGACCCGTCCGGTGGAGATCACCGCACAGGTCCCTGCTACGGAGCGATCGCAAGCGTTGACTTTGGCCAGGAGTTCCCGAAGATCCGCTCGCCGCGGTTCTCGGGCTGCCGGGTCGTCAATGGCCCCATGTGGGCGGTGTGACGCAGGTCCACGAGCTCGCGGAATGCCCATCCGGCTAGCGGCGCCGCGGTTCGATCGACCACCCGGACGGCGGAAGATCCCCTAGCCCGAGTGGGGTGTCCGAGTGGGGTGTCTTAGGCAGTAGATCCTTGACGGATTCGTGTCACCTGATGCTTGACACTTCGGGCTAGGACACTGAGGTGGCAGCGGTCCGCGGCCGCTGTCCTTTGATGCTACGCACGGGTTGGTCGGTGGTGCGCCTCACCACGCGGGTGTCGTTCTCGGGCAGCTCGATCGCCAAGGTGGTCTCGGCGACGTGCACGGTCACGGTGGTTCGGGCGTGCTCGCGTCCGAGGGCGACCTTCTGTCCGGCGACCACGATGATGCCGGAGTTGGAGGCTCGGCGTTGCACGGTGACGGGTTCGCTCGAGGGCCGCGGCGGGGTCCCGGGCGGGCGGGAGCGTTGCAGCCGGACGGCCTCACCGGGGGCGAGTGGGTTGGGCCGGGTGCGCAGCAGCTCGCGGGTGGCGGGGTCGAAGAACAGCAGCGGCGCCCCGTCTTCGATGTAGACCCCGACCCGGCGGCCGGCCAGGATCTCCGCGGCGAGGACGACGTGGCTGCCCAAGGAGATGGTCCCGGACCTGGCGACGGTGCGCTCGACCTCGACCACGGTGCGCCCGGCGCGGCTTCCGGGCCCGGGTCGTGAGCTCACTGGTGCCGGGCCTGCGGTGACGGCGCCGCCGTGGAGCAGGAGCGCGGCCAGGTCGGCAGCACTGAAGCGGGAGCGCAGCGTCTTGATCCGGGCCCCGCCGGTGGACAGGTGCACCCAGTCGCAGTCGAGCCAGAACGTGATGACCTGCCCGGCGCGGGCCTGGCCGAGCCAAAACTGCTGCCCCCGGATCGCCAGGTTCCTCGACGCCGGGACGGTCCGCTCCAGCTCCAGAGCCAGCGACGCCTCGATCGTCGGAAGCGGTCCGACGGCCGGCGACGCGGCGACGTCGGGAGCCTGAACGGTTGCGGTGATCTCCAGCGCGGGCGGCAGCCACAGCTCGATCTCGGTGCTGCTCGCCGGGGTGAACCGGTCCGCGGGCACCACCGGCACCTGCTCGTCGAGCCCTTGGTGCGGGCGGTCGCGGTTGTAGGCCTCGACGATGACGTCGACCCGGGCCTGGGCCGCCTCGATCGAGGTGAACGGCCCGGCCGCGGTGAGCTCGGGGCGGAACGTGCCGTGGAAGCGTTCGACCTTGCCGTTCTGGTTCGGCGAGGCCGGCGCGGTCAGCCGGTGCCGGATCCCGTTCTTCCGGCAGATCTTGTCGAACAGCACCTTCCCGCGGTTACCCGCGTACCGGCTGAACCGGTCGGTGAACTGCTTGCCGTTGTCGGTGATCACCTCCTCGGACACCCGTACCGGGCCAAGGCCCGCGCGAAGGCCAGGCACACCGCCCGCGCGGTGGCCCGCTCCACCACCACCGCCATCACGCAGTACCGCGAGTGGTCATCGACGCCGGTGACGACCTTGGCCTCACGGACCTCCCCGGTGACGGTGTCGACCAGCTCGACCCCGCCGACGATGTCGATGTCCCACAGCTGCATCGGCCCCGGCCGCTGAACCGGATGTAGGCACTTCGCGGCTTCCTCCGCGGACGCGGCTTCACCAGGTCGTGGCGGCGCAGGATCCGGTTGATCGTGGCCACCGACGGCACCGGCGGCAGCGCCTCACCGCCCTCGACGTCCCCGTTGTCCCGACCGCGCAGCAGCTCCAGCCGGATCCGTTTCGCGCCCCACCGCGGATGCTCGCGCCGCATCTCGCACACCGCCACCGCCACCGACTCCGGCGCTTGATGCGGGCACCCCCTCGGACGATGCGACCGGTCGGCCAGGCCGTCACCCCCTCCACCAGATACCGACCC
>CAVSRM010000004.1:0-20723 GCA_963730365.1 uncultured Actinomycetota bacterium
CGTAGGCCGAACCGGGGCTGACGCCGATACCCTGGCGGGTCTCCGTCGTGGGCACCGCGCTCACTCCGCGTCGAGGTCGCGGGACAGGAGGGCGACCAGGCCGTCGAGCGCCGCGTCGGCGCCGTCGCCGTCGGCGGTGAGCACGACCTCCTCGCCGTGTGTGGCGCCCAGGGCCATGACCCCGAGGATGCTCGTCGCGTCGACGGCGTCCTCCCCGGGCCGGCCGATCTCGATGTCGAGGCCGCTCTCGGAGGCCTGCTCGACGAAGAGTGCGGCCGGGCGGGCGTGCAGGCCGACGGATGAGGCGATGGTGACGGTGCGCTGTGCCATGAGGGTGCTCCTTGGGTTGTCGTGGTGCGGTGGGGCGGTGCTGGTGACGCCGGGCGAGCGGAAGGTGCTGCGGGGCGGGTGGCGGACGGCATCCGCTGGACGCGATGCCGTCCGCCGGCGGGTGAGGTCAGACGGTGGCCGCCGCCTCGACCTCGGCGAGGTGCCTGTCGCGGGACTTCAGGGTGACGACGATGCCGGCCATGACGACCACCCCGACCGCGAGGGCGACGAGGAACAGCGCCATCTGGCTGAGGCTGCCCATGATCGGCAGCACCCAGATGCCGCCGTGGGGGGCGCGGATGCCGAGGCCGAAGGCCATCGCGAGGGCCCCGCAGATCGAGGACCCGACGACCGACGAGGCGATGATGCGCACCGGGTCGGCGGCGGCGAACGGGATGGCGCCCTCGGAGATGAACGAGAAGCCGAGCAGCCAGGCGGCCTTGCCGTTCTCGCGCTCGGGCTCGGAGAAGAGCTGCGGGCGAAGGGAGGTCGACAGGGCCATGGCGAGCGGGGCGACCATGCCGGCGGCCATGACCGCAGCCATGATCTTCAGCTGCGGGCTGTCGGACGCGGCACCGGCGCCGGCCAGCCCTGCGGTGGCGAAGGCGTAGGCGACCTTGTTCACCGGGCCGCCGAGGTCGAAGCCCATCATCGCGCCGAGAATGGCCCCGAGCAGGATCGCGCTGGTGCCGCTCATGCTGTTCAGGGCACTGGTGAGGGCGTCGGTGAGGGCCACGATCGGGCGGCCGAGGAGGGTGATGAACAGGCCCGCCGTGATGAGCGTGGAGAGCAGCGGGATGACGACGACCGGCATGACGCCGCGTACGCCCTTGTGCACCTTCCACCCGGAGATCCAGCGGGCGGCGAACCCGCCGACCAGGCCGGTGACCAGCCCGCCGAGGAAGCCGGCGCCCATGGTCGAGGCGATCGAGCCTCCGACGATGCCGGGCACCAGGCCGGGTCGGTCCGCGATCGCGAAGGCGATGAAGCCGGACAGGATCGGCACGAGGAAGCCGAACGCCGCCCCGCCCATGACGAAGAACAGCGCGGCCCACGAGGTGAGGCTGATCGGGTTGAAGCTCTGGGTGATGTTGAAGTCGCCCTCGGCGGTGAGGCCGTACTTGACGATCTCGATCGCTCCCTGCTCGCCCATCGCCACCTGGGCGAGCATGAACGAGATGGCGATGAGGATGCCGCCCGCGGCGACGAACGGGATCATGTACGAGACACCGGTCATCAGCCACTGGCGCAGCTTGGTCAGGGCGCTGGCGTCGCTGTCGACCTTCGTGGTGAGGCCGCCCTGGACCGCCGGGCCGGCCGACATCGCCTCGGCCGCCAGCTGGGGGTGGGCCCTCCACTGGGCGGCGATCAGGGCCGCCTCCTCGATGAGGGCCGGGCCGTCGGAGATGCCCTTCTTGACGCCGACGTCGACGATCGGCTTGCCGGCGAACCGCCCGGCCTCCTTGACGGGGAGGTCGTGGGCGAAGATCACGGCGTCGGCAGCGGCGATCTCGGCCGCGCTGAGCGGCGTGGTGCCGGCCGAGCCCTGGGTCTCGACCTTCATGACGTGACCGGCGGCCGTGGCGGCGGCCTCGAGGGACTCGGCCGCCATGTAGGTGTGCGCGATGCCGGTCGGGCACGAGGTGACCCCGACGAGGGTCAGCGAGCGCGGGCCGTCGTCGACCGCGGTCGGCGCGGCGGCGGGGGCGAGCGGGGCAGCGGCGGGCGCGGCACCGGCATCCGGGGTGGAGGTGGCAACAGCAGCAGGATCAGCGTCAGCGGCGGGCGCGGCCCCCGCATCCGGCGTCGAGGTGGCAGCCGCGGGACGATCGGCGGCAGCGGCAGGCGCGGCCTTCGGGGCGTCGAGCGAAACCTGGGCCTCGACGATCGCGACGACCTCCGCCTCGGTGGTGGCCGCGGCCAGAGCTGCCTTGAAGTCCTTCTTCATCAGCGCGCGGGCGAGCTTGGGCAGCATCTGCATGTGCGCGTCGCCACCGCCCTCGGGGGCCGCGATGAGGAAGACGAGGGTGGCCGGACCGTCCTTGGCGCCCCAGTCGATGCCGTCGCTCGAGCGGCCGAAGACGAGCGAGGGCTCGGTGATCGCGGCACTGCGTGCGTGCGGGATGCCGATGCCCCCGGGCAGGCCGGTCGCCATCTTGCTCTCGCGCTCGGAGACGTCGGTCAGGAAGGTGTCGAGGTCGGTGCAGCGGCCGCTGGCCACGAGCCGCTCCGCGAGGGCCCGGGTGGCCTCGTGGCGGTCGGCACCGGTCAGGTCGAGGATGACCTGTTCGTCGGTGATGAGGGGCATGGTGCTTCCTTTCGGGTCAGCGCAGGACGAGCGAGGGGTCGGGGGTGCGGTTGACCTCGACGGGGATGCCGTCGAGGTCGTGGGGGCCTGGCACGCGACTGCCGGGGAGCGTGACGGCGGCGGCGCCCCAGCTGACGGCGCCGGCGAGTGCGTCGGCGGCGCTGAGCCCGGTCGACAGACCGTGGAGCAGGCCGGCGAGCATGCAGTCACCGGCCCCCACGGTCGAGAGGGGGGCGCTGATGGTGGCGCGGGCATGCACCAGCTCGTCGGCGGTGACGAGGAGGGCGCCGTCGCCGCCGAGACTCACCGCGACGACCTCGATGCCGTCGGCGACCAGGTCTCGGGCGGCGGCGTGGACGTCGCCGAGGGTGGGCAACGGGTGGCCGACGAGCTCGGCGAGCTCCTCGTGGTTGGGCTTGATGAGATGCGGGCGGGCGGCGACGGCTGCGGCCATCGGGGCGCCGGAGGAGTCCACGGCGACCCGGATGCCGCGCTCGCGCACCCGGGCGACCAGCGACGCGTACAGCTCCGTGGGGGCGCCGGGTGGCAGGCTGCCGCAGCCGACGACCCAGGCGGCGGCGCCCGTGCCGTCCGCGGCGGCGTCGGCGTCGGCGGTGTCAGCAGCGCCGGCCGCGTGGAGGGTGGCCGCGAGCAGGGCGTCGACCTCGGCCGGGCTGAGCCGCGGACCGGGCTCGTTGAGCTTGGTGGTGGTGCCGTCGGGCTCGAGCACGCTGATGTTCATCCGCAGGGCCCCGGCGACGGCGACGCTGCGACGGGCGACGCCGGCGGCATCCAGCAGCTCCTCCATGAGGTGGCCCTCGGGCCCACCCGCGGGGAGCACGGCGAGGGTGGCGGCGCCCTGGGCGGCGAGCGCGCGGGAGACGTTGACGCCCTTGCCGCCGGGGTCGACCCGGCTCGAGGTGGCGCGGTGCACCTCGCCGCGGTGCAGAGCGTCGACGACGATGGCCCGGTCGATGCTCGGGTTCGGGGTGATCGTGACGATCATGCGGTCACGACCTCGGGGCCGGCGGCACGCAGCTCGGCGGCGACGTCGTCGGCAAGGTCGGTGTCGGTGACGATGAGGTCGACCTCGGCGAGGGTGGCGAACCGGTGGAGGTGGTCGTCGCCAGCCTTGCTCGAGTCGGTGGCCAGCACGACCCGGCGGGCGGAGCGGACCATGGCGGCCTTGACCAGCGCCTCGGCCTGGTCGGGGGTGGTCAGGCCACGGGCGGCGGAGAGGCCGTTGGTACCCATCACCGCGACGTCGACGACGACCCCGTCGAGGGCGGCGGTGGCCCAGTCGCCCACGGCCGCACCGGTGATGCCGCGGACCCGTCCCCCGAGCAGGTAGAGGGAGATGCCGGGGTGGGTGCTCAGGGCCGCGGCGGCCGAGACCGAGTTGGTGAGCACGGTGAGGTCGAGGTCGGGCGGCAGCAGCTGGACGACGGCTTGGGTCGTGGAGCCCGAGTCGAGCAGCACGGTGCCCCCGCCGGGCAGCTCGTCGAGCACGCGGGCCGCGATGCGCCGCTTGACGTCGGCGAGTCGTCCGGAGCGGGCGGCGAGGCTGGGCTCGAGCTCGAGCCGCTCGACGGGGATGGCGCCGCCGTGCACCCGGCGCAGCGAGCCGCGGCGTTCGAGGGCGGTGAGGTCGCGCCGGATGGTCTCGGCGGCGACCCCGAGGGAGTCGGCGAGGAGGGCCACCTCCACCCGGCCCGCCTGACGGGCCTCCGTCATGATCCGCTGTTGCCGCTCCGCTGCGTACATCGGACTCCCTCGTCCTGACCGGGCCCCTCGTTGGGCTGTTGACCGATATAAAACCACGGTTTCGGGTGAATGTAAAGCGATACGGGCACCCGTTTTTGTGGTTATTGCTCCAGCATCTGGCATCGGCAGGGTGAGTCGGGGTGCCGGGGGGCGGCCGAGGGACCGTTGCGTGGCAGTCGGGGTGGCGACCGTTGCACGGCAAGCCGGCGGCCCAGCACCCGTCGAGGTCCCGAGAACGGGACGAGGTCCCGCGACGCGCTGGTGCCGGGAGCGACCCGTCAGAGCGTCGTGGGACCTCGACAGCTGCGGCGGGCCGGGCCCCGAGCTCCCGGGGTAGGCGCCGCGTCCACGACCCCACTCATCCTTCGTGGGCTCGGGACCGCTCCCCTGATCCCTCCCCGGGGTACCCAGCGGCCTCGCGAGCTCGGCCCGCTGGGCTCCCCGGGTAGGAATCGAACCTACGTCGCTTGTCCTGATTCAAAGTCAGGCGGGCCCTACCAGCAGACCAACCGGGGACCGCCGCCCACGGCGAGCGGCCGGCATACCGGTCGAGGGTAGTCGACCCGGACCGACAGCGAGCCGCGCAGGCCGGGTCCGGGACGGCGAACCGGCGGGTCTCAGCCCGGAGCAGGCAGAATGGGGAGGTGAGCGATGAATCGAGCGTCAAGAAGGCCAGGTCCGCCAGGTTGCGGATGACCGGCCGGGAGCGGCGCGAGCAGCTCATCGGGATAGGGCGCAAGCACTTCGCCGACAAGGGGTTCGAGGGCGCGACCGTCGAGGAGATCGCCGCCTCGGCGGGGGTCTCCAAGCCGGTGGTCTACGAGCACTTCGGGGGGAAGGAGGGCCTGTACGCCGTCGTGGTCGACCGCGAGATCGAGGCACTGCTGGCTGCCGTCCAGGGCGCGCTGGCGTCGGGTGGCGGCTCCCGGGAGATCGTCGAGCGAGCCGCACTCGCCCTCCTCGACTACGTCGAGACCTCCACGGATGGCTTCCGGATCCTCGTGCGCGACAGCCCCGCAGGCCAGGCCACGGGGTCCTTCGCGAGCCTGATGTCCGACATCGCGAGCCAGGTCGAGCACATCCTCGTGGCGGCGTTCAAGCGTCACAAGCTCGACCCCAAGGCCGCCCCGATGTACGCGCAGATGCTCGTCGGGATGATCGCCCTCACCGGGCAGTGGTGGCTCGACTCGCGCAAGTTCAAGAAGCAGGAGGTTGCCGCCCACGTCGTCAACCTGGCCTGGAACGGCCTCAGCGGCCTGGAGGCCAAGCCAACGCTCAGCACCGACCAGGACTGACGCCCACGCCCGGGAGCGTCGGACCGCAGGTCGGAGGGACCTGCCCGTGGGTCACACCTGGGGGGTCGGGGCCCCCTTGTGCGCGACGGCGAACACCCTGCGGAAGGGGAAGACCACCCCGTCATCCGTGCGCGGGTACGCCTCCGCGAGGGCCTCGGCGTACGGCTCCATGAACGCGGCCCGCTCCTCGGGGTCCGTGAGGATGTCGAGCACCGGACGCATCGCGGTCGCCATCACCCACTGCAGGACGGGGTCGTCGTCGGCGTCGGTGGCCTTCAGCACGTGGAGGTACGTCGTCTCCCACGCGTCGACGGCACACCCCTGCCGGGTGAGGTAGCGCAGGTACGTCGACGGCTCGCCCACGGCCGGCAGGTCGAGTGCGGCCGTGAGCTCACCGGCGCGCTCGTGGCCCTCGGCCGTCTCGCGCATGAGCTGATGGCTCGGCGCGTCGAAGTTCCCCGGAACCTGGAGTGCCAGCCATCCGCCGTCGGCGAGGGCGGCGACCCAGGCGTCGAGCAGCTCGAGGTGGCCGGGGACCCACTGCAGCGTCGAGTTCGTGATGATGACGTCGGGCGCCTGCCCTAGCGACATCGGGTCCCACCCGCGCAGGTCAGCCTTCACCCACTCGACGCGCCCGTCGCCGTCGAGCCCACGGGCCGCCTCGAGCATCTCCTCGGAGGCGTCGATGCCGACCACCCGGGCCTGCGGCCACAGCTGCGCGAGGCTCAGTGTCGCCGGGCCGTGGCCGCACCCGAGGTCGACGACCAGGCCGACGTCGTCGGCGCGCACCTGGGCGAGGAGGTCGGCGAGAGGTCGGGCGCGCTCCCCCGAGAACCGTGCGTATGACGTGGGGTCCCAGCTCACGTGTTCCCTCATCGCGTCCTCCTGGCTGTCGGGCGGGGGGCGGGTGCCCCACGCGGTCTCCACCACCGTCCGAGCGGGACCACTGTCTCGATGTCAAGAAACTTGACGAGGAGTAGAGTCGTCCGCATGGCCGCTGACGATGTCGACCGTATCGTCTCCGCATGGCGCAGGGAGCGACCCGACCTCGATGTCGATCCCCTCGAGGTCCTCTCGCGCGTCTCTCGCCTCGCGCGCCGGCTCGACCTCGCGCGCGGCGCAGCCTTCGACGTGCACTCCCTCGACGGGTGGGAGTTCGACGTGCTCTCGGCTCTCCGCCGGGCCGGCTCCCCCTACGAGCTCAGCCCCGGGCAGCTGGTCACCGAGACGCTGGTGACGAGCGGGACGATGACCAACCGCGTCGATCGCCTCGCTGCCCGCGGTCTCGTGACCCGCCACCCCGACCCCGGCGACCGCCGGGGGGTGCTGGTCCGGCTCACGAGCGAGGGGATGTCCGTCGTCGACGCCGCGATGTCCGACCTGCTGGCCCACGAGCACGACCTCCTGGCGCACCTCGAGCCTGCCCAGCGCGACGCGCTCGCGAGGCTGCTGCGGGCCCTGCTGCAGTCCTTCGAAACCGGGTCCTGACCGAGGGCGACCTCAGGGAACCCCGCCCGGGCAGCTCACCCGACGACCTCCGCCGCCTCCAGCCACTCCAGCTCCAGCTGCTCGCGCTCGTCGACGATCTCGCCCAGCTCACGGTTGAGCGCCAGCACCCGCTGGTGGTCGGTGGCCGCCCCGGCCATGGCCGAGTGGACGCGGTCCTCGCGGGTCGCCAGCCGTGCCAACTGCTTCTCGACGCGGGCCATCGCCTTGCGCGCCTCGCGCGCCAGCGCCGGCGACACCGCGCCACCGCCCGCGTCGCCGGCGGGGAGCCCCGGTGTCCCGGACCCGCCGGAGCCCGTGGGCCGGCTTGTCGCGGGAGCTGCCGCGAGCGCCGCCGCTCGCAGCTCGAGGTACTGCTCGACCCCACCCGGGAGGTCGCGCAGGGCCCCGTCGCCGAGGAGGGCGATCTGGCGGTCGCAGACCCGCTCGAGGAGGTAGCGGTCGTGGGACACCACGAGGAGAGTCCCCGCCCACCCGTCCAGGAGGTCCTCCAGCGAGGTGAGGGTGTCGATGTCGAGGTCGTTGGTGGGCTCGTCGAGGAGGAGGACGTTCGGTTCGGCCATGAGCAGGCGCGTGAGCTGCAGCCGGCGCCGCTCACCACCGGACAGGTCGCCCACCCTGGTCTGCTGACGGCCGCCGGTGAACCCGAGCCGCTTGGCGAGCTGGGACGCGCTGAGCTCCTTCGCCCCCAGGCGGACCACGGAGCTCACGTCCTCGACGGCCTCGATGACCCGCCGGTCCGCCCACGCCTCGAGCTCGCGCACCTCCTGGGTGAGGAACGCGAGCTTCACGGTCACGCCCTGCTTGCGCTTCCCGGACACCAGGTCCACGTCCCCGGCGACGGCGCGCAGCAGCGTCGACTTCCCCGCCCCGTTGACGCCGACGATGCCCACCCTGTCGCCGGGCGCCAGGCGCCAGGTGACCCGGTCCAGCAGCACCCTGTCGCCCAGCGCGACGGTTACGTCGAGCAGGTCCACCACGTCCTTGCCGAGCCGCGACGTCGCGAAGCCGACCAGCTCCACCTCGTCGCGCGCCGGTGGCTCCTCGGCGATCAGGGCGTTGGCCGCGTCGATGCGGAACCTCGGCTTGCTGGTGCGGGCCGGGGGGCCCCGCCGCAACCAGGCGAGCTCCTTGCGCAGGAGGTTACCCCGCCGCTCGGCGAGCACACCGGCGAGACGGTCGCGCTCCGCGCGGGCGAGCACGTATGCCGCATAGCCCCCCTCGTAGGCGTGCACGGTGCCGGTGTCGACCTCCCAGGTCGTCGTGGCGACGGCATCAAGGAACCACCGGTCGTGAGTGATGGCGACCACGGCGTTCGCGGCACTCGAGTGTCGTCGCACGAGGTGGTCGGCGAGCCAGGCCACACCTTCGACGTCGAGGTGGTTGGTGGGTTCGTCCAGGAGCAGCAGGTCCGGTCGTGAGACGAGGAGGGCGGCGAGGGCCACGCGGCGGCGCTCGCCTCCCGAGAGTGGGCCCACCAACCCTGCAAGACCACCGACCGCGCGGGCGTCGGACCCCCCGAGGAGCCCGTCGAGCACGTCCCGGATCCTCGCGTCCGAGGCCCACACGTGCTCCGGAAGGTCGCCGAGGACCGCCTCACCCACGCTGGCCTGCGGGTCCAGCGTGTCGTCCTGGGCGAGCACCCCGATCGTCAGCCCGCCGGTGCGGGCCACCCTTCCCGAGTCGACCTCACGCGTGCCTGCGAGCACCCGCAGGAGGGTGGTCTTCCCGCCGCCGTTGCGCCCCACGACACCGATGCGGTCACCGCCGCCGACCCCGAGCGAGATGGCGTCGAGAACCTGTGCGGTGCCCAGGGCGAGCGAGGCGTTCTCGACGGAGACGAGGTTCGCCACTAGTCGATCCGATGGTGGATGACGTGCGCACCGTGCACCGGACCGCTGGCCCGGCGCACGTCACGGGCCACGCCGCTCGCGGTCAGCGCGACGGCGAGGTCGAGGCCGGCTTCGTTGTCCTCCACGAGGAAGGCCACGGTCGGACCCGACCCGGAGACGATGCCCGCCAGGGCGCCGTACTCCATGCCCGAGGACAGCACGCCGCCGAGGTCGGGCAGGAGCGAGATCGCCGCGTCCTGGAGGTCGTTGGCCAGCTGCGGAGCCAGCTCGTGGGGGTCTCCGGTGCGCAGAGCGCTCATCAGTGCGGGGTTGGCGACCGGGTCGGGCACCGGCTCCCCCTCGCGCAGACGGTCGCACTCGGCATAGACCTCCGGGGTGGACAGGCCGCCCTCGGAAAGGGCGAGGACCCAGTGGTAGGTGCCGCGGGCGAGGACCGGTGCCAGCAGCTCGCCACGTCCGCTCCCCACAGCCGTTCCACCCGTGACGAGGAAGGGAACGTCGCTGCCCAGGGCGCCGGCCAGGTCCTCCAGGGCCTCGCGGTCCATACCGAGCTCCCAGAGGTGGTCCAGGGCGACGAGCGCGGCGGCGGCGTCGGCCGACCCGCCCGCCATGCCACCCGCGACGGGGATGCCCTTGCGGATCCCGATGTGCACCGGCCCCGCGTCGTGGCGCTCACCCATCAGCCTGGCTGCCCGCAGCGCCAGGTTGTCTCCATCGGTGGGAACTCCCCGGGCCAGCGGTCCGCTCACACTGACGCCCCATTCGTCGGCGTCGGCGACGGTGACGTCGTCGTAGAGGCCCACGGCCTGGTAGACGGTGGACAGGTCGTGGTAGCCGTCGTCACGACGCGGACCCACGACCAGCTCGAGGTTGATCTTCGCCGGGACTCGCGCCGTCACCGGGCCGGGCACGAGGGGGGCGCTGGTCATGACCTCACCCTAGTCAGGCCTGGACTCGGCGATGGCCGCGAAGGCGGCGACGTCGAGCTGTTCCCCTCGGGTGCGGGGGTCGACGCCCGCGGCGACCAGCGCAGCCTCGGCGGCCACTGGTGAGCCCGCCCACGTGCTCAGCGCCGCCCGGAGAGTCTTGCGGCGCTGGGCGAAGGCCGCGTCGATGCACGCGAACACCGTCGACCGGTCGGCGGTGGTGGCCGGCGGCTCGCGGCGGATGAGGGAGACCAGACCCGAGTCCACGTTGGGAACTGGCCAGAAGACCGAACGGGGGACCGTACCGGCGAGCCCGACGTCGCCGTACCAGGAAGCCTTGACGCTGGGCACGCCGTAGGTCCGCGAGCCCGGGGGCGCGGCCAGTCGCTGGGCCACCTCGAGCTGCACCATGACGAGGATCCTCTCGATGGTGGGGAAGAGCTCGAGGAACCTCAGGACGACCGGCACCGAGACGTTGTACGGGAGGTTGGCCACGAGCGCGGTCGGCGGCGGGCCGGGGAGCTCGGTCACCGCAAGGGCATCGGCGTGGAGCACCTCGAGACGGTGGGCGAGATCGGGTGCCCACGCCCGGACCGTCGCCGGCAGCTCCTTCGCGAGCACGGGGTCGACCTCGACGGCAGTGACGTGGCTGACCGCCGGGAGCAGGGCGAGGGTCAGCGACCCCAGGCCCGGGCCGACCTCCACGACGCTGTCCCCCTCGCCCACGCCGGAGACCCGCACGATGCGCCGCACGGTGTTGCCGTCCACGACGAAGTTCTGGCCCCACTGCTTGGTGGGACGGATGCCGAGGCGGTGTGCGAGCTCCCGTACGTCCCCCGCACCGAGCAGCGCGGCGGCATCCCCTGTCATGCGCACACCCTAGTCAGCGGCGGTGCACGCCCAGACACGAGAAACCCCGCCGAGGCACCGGAGGGGCTCCGGGTCTCGGCGGGGTTTCTCGGGGTCACCCCGAGGTGCGGGGTGGGTCAGGCGGCGTGGGCACAGCCCCAGGGCTGCAGGCCGCGCTGGGCGTAGAGGCGGTTCGCGACGGTGATCTGCTCGGCGCGCGAGGCGAGGTCGGCGCGGGGGGCGAAGTCGCCGCCGCCGGAGCCCAGCCAGGTGGCGGAGTTGAACTGGAGGCCGCCGTAGTAGCCGTTACCCGTGTTGATCGACCAGTTGCCACTGGACTCACACTGGGCGATGCGGTCCCACATCGCCGCGTTGGACAGGTTGATGCCGGCGCCCGAGGTGTTGCCGGCGGAGCGCTTGGTGGTCGAGACGACGAGGACGACGAGGACGACGAGGACGACGTCGAGGTCTTGGCCTTGGGGCGCTCCTTCGTGCCCACCTTCACCACGGCCGTGACGGGCTTCTTCGTGGTCTTGGTCGAGAGCACCTTGGCCTTGGACTTCTTGCCGTCGACGTACGTCACCTCGCTGGTGATGACCTTGGTGCCCGCGACACCCTTGGTGACGGTCTTCGTCGTGCCGGTGTAGAGCGAGGAGTCGTTCTTCCTCGTCGTGTTGAAGGCGATCTTCTCGGTCTCCTTCTCGGTCTTGACCTCGACCCGCTTCATGACGATCTTCATGCCGTCGGTCACCGCTTCGTCGAGACCGGGCTTGACGATGTCGATGGCGTTGCGGTTGATGTTCATCTCGCCGAGCACGCCGGAGACCTTGGGGCTCACGGAGGTGACCGTGCGGGTCTTGCCGTCGACGGTCACGGAGACCTTCTTGGGCGTGGTCACCGCGAAGTCGAGGCCCTGTCGACCCAGGGGCTGCGAGCGCGAGGCCGTGAGGACGGCACCCTCAGCGCGGATGTCGAGGTCCTTGAGCGCCGCGTCGACCGTGGTGGCCGTGGTCCAGTACTCGTTGGTGGCCCCGTCGACCGTGACGGTGAGCTTGCGGCCGTAGCGGACCGAGATGTGGTCGCCGTCGTTGATCTCGGTGCTGGGGGAGGGAACGACGACGTCGTGCTCGCCGAGGACGATGCCCTCCTTGTCGAGGGCGTCGGAGACGGTGGACCCGAGGACGTGGACGGAGGCCGGCTCGCCGTCGACCGAGATGCTCACGGCCTTGTCGTAGTGCGCCATGCCGACTGAGCCGGCGATGACGACGAGGGCGGCCGCGCCGTGGGCGGCGTGACGGAGGGGGCGGGACAACAGCAAGAGTGCTCCAGAGGTCGAACTTTCCCCGGGCACCGATGCCGGACGTCGACTACTCCCGGGTCGGGGCGTGCGTGCGTTCGAAGCCCGTGCGGCGCTGCATCGGGGGCCGTTCACTCGCAGACGTCCGAGGCGAATCAGCCCCGGCCTTTCACTCCACAGTGCAGGAGTACGTCGGCTTAGGTCAAATTTTGGTAACGACCTGCTCTCAGAATGCGCGCCACACTGGACACACCAGCCGCACGGATCACACCGGTAACGAGATCCGCGTCACCATGGCCCGTAGAGCCGCTCGGAGTTGTCGCTGAGCGCCTGGCAGAGGGTGGGCACGGCGACGCCGAGCACCGACGCCATGACGCGAACCGTGAGCGGCACGAGTGCCGGGCTGTTCGGAGCCCCGCGCCACGGATGGGGGGTCAGGTAGGGCGCGTCGGTCTCGACGAGGAGCAGGTCCAGCGGGGTGACGGAAAGGGCGTCCCGCAGGTCCTTGGCGTTCTTGAACGTCACCGTGCCGCTGAAGGAGAGGTGGTACCCGCGCCGAGCGCACTCTCGGGCCATGTCGAGGTCACCGGAGAAGCAGTGCATCACGGTGCGCTGTGGCGCGCCCTCCTCGGCCAGGATCCTCAGCACGTCCTCATGGCTGTCGCGGTCGTGCACCTGCAGCGTCCTGTCGAGCCGCTTCGCGAGGTCGATGTGCCGACGGAACGACTCCTGTTGCACCGGTACGCCCTCGGCTCCGGTGCGGAAGTAGTCCAGCCCGGTCTCCCCCACGACCCGCACCCGGGGGTGTGCCGCGAGCGCCTCGACCTCCGCGAAGGCCTCGTCGAGCCCTCCCACCTCTGCCAGCCGGGGGACGTCGTTGGGGTGCAGGGCCACCCCGGCGAGGACCGACGGGTAGCGCTCGGCCGCCTCGACCGCGAAGCGCGCCCCGGTGACGTCGCACCCGATCTGCACGACCCGGTCCACACCGACCCCTGCGGCGGCGGCGAGCGTGCCGGCGAGCTCGTCCACCGAAACGGGCCCGCCGTCACGGCTCAGGTCGAGGTGGGTGTGGTTGTCGACGACCGGGATCGGGAGCGGGTCCGGGGCCTCGGGGACACCCCGCCGACCGGGCTGGGTCGACACCGACCTCAGCCCCGGCCCGCCCGCGCGAGCTCCTCGTCCACCACGGACTCGTCGAGCTTGGCGAAGACGGGGGCGGGCTTGCTGATCGGGGTGCCGACGACGACCGGCCGGGTCTCCCACCGCGGCGTGTCCGAGTAGTCACCGGTGATGACCGGGTAGGTGCGACCGTCGTCCTCGGCGTCGAGCCCGGTGACGATCTCGAGTCGGGGCATGGGGATCAACTCACCCTGACCGCCGAGGACCGCGTGGACCCGGTTCGCCGCGTGCGGGATGAAGGGGGCGAGGATCGTGTTGAGGTCGGAGACGCACTGCACGAGGGTGTGCAGGATCGTGGCGAGGCGCTCGCGCTGGTCCTCTCCCTTGAGCTTGAAGGGCTCTGTGCTCGAGACGTAGGCGTTGACCTCACCGACGACCCGCATCGCCTCCGCGATGGCCGCACGCTGGCGGTGCCTGCCCAGCAGGTCCCCGACGGAGCCGAACCCGGCGATGACGCTCGCTCGCACCTGCTCGTCGACCGGTTCGAGCGGCCCGGCCGCGGGCACCTCGCCGAAGTTCTTGGCGACCATGGCTGCCGTGCGCGAGACGAGGTTGCCCCACCCGGCCACCAGCTCGGAGTTGTTGCGTTGGACGAACTCGCGCCAGGTGAAGTTGGCGTCGGAGGCCTCGGGGCCCGCCGCGCAGATGAAGTACCGGATGCCGTCCGGGCCGTAGCGCTCCAGGACGTCGCGCACGAGGATCGTGTAGCCCCGAGAGGTCGAGAACTGGCGGCCCTCCATCGTGAGGTACTCGCTGGAGACGACCTCCGTGGGGAGGTTGAGCTCCCCGAAGACCCCCGGCTCACCCCCACGCGAGCCCTTCCCGGCATACCCGAGCAGCTCGGCCGGCCAGATCTGGGAGTGGAAGGTGATGTTGTCCTTGCCCATGAAGTAGTAGGACAGCGCCTCGGGGTCGTTCCACCACTCGCGCCACCGCTCGGGCTCGCCGAGGCGGCGGGCCCACTCCACGGACGCCGACAAGTAGCCGACGACGGCGTCGAACCAGACGTACAGGCGCTTGGAGGGGTTGTCGCGCCAGCCCTCCAGCGGTACCGGGATGCCCCAGTCGATGTCGCGGGTCATCGCCCGCGGCCTGATCTCCTCGAGGATGTTGCGGCTGAACTTGATGACGTTGGGGCGCCAGGTGCCCGAGCGCTCGCGCCCCTCGAGCCACTCCCCCAGGGCATCGGCCAGGGCCGGCAGGTCCAGCAGGAAGTGCTGGGTCTCCACGAACTGCGGCGTCTCGCCGTTGATCCGGGACCGAGGGTCGATGAGGTCGGTGGGGTCGAGCTGGTTGCCACAGTTGTCGCACTGGTCGCCGCGGGCCTCGCCGTAGCCGCAGATCGGGCAGGTGCCCTCGATGTAGCGGTCGGGCAGGGTGCGACCGGTGGACGGCGAGATCGCGCCCTGGGTGGTCTGCTCGACCATGTAGCCGTTCTTCCAGACCTGCGTGAAGAGCTCCTGGGCCACGGCGTAGTGGTTCGCCGTCGTGGTCCGGGTGTAGAGGTCGTAGGAACACCCGAGGTCTGTGAGCTCCGCGGCGATGAGGGCGTGGTTGGCGTCGACGAAGTCGTGCGGGCTCACCCCCGCCTGGTCCGCCAGCACGAGGATCGGCGTGCCGTGCTCGTCCGAGCCGCTCACCATGAGCACGTCGTGACCCGCCATCCGCATGTAGCGGCTGAAGACGTCCGAGGGCACACCGAAGCCGGCGACGTGACCGAGGTGGCGAGGGCCGTTGGCGTACGGCCAGGCGACGGCGGAGAGGACCTTCATGGGCTTGATCCTAGGTGCGGGCGTCGACGGCGCCGACCTCGGCACTCAGCCGCCGGGGAGCCCCGGCTCGAGGGCCGCGATGATCTTCGGGCGCAGGTCCTGCGCGGCGATGACCTCGTCGACCGAGCCGACCCGCACGGCACGGTGGATGTCGTGCACCCGGTCGAACTCCGCTGCCACCTTCCCGAGCATCTCCGAGCGCACCGCGGTGCGCACCTCGGCGAGCTCGGTGGCCAGGACGGCGCGCTCGGCGTCGACCGCGTCCGCGAGCCGCTCCTGGAGGGCCGTGATCCGCGGGTCGGCGGCGGTTCGGGCGTCGACGTCGCGGGCGAACACCACGGCGGCCGCCGGGGCGCCACCGATCACCGAGGCGAAGGAGCCCTCGACGGCGAGCACCGTCATCCGCGGGTTGAGCGCCTTGGAGAAGACGACGAACGCGCCCCCGTGGTAGCGCGAGATGACGACGAACACGATCGGGCCGCCGAAGTTGACGATGGCTCGCCCGATCTCCGCGCCGTACTCGAGCTGCAGCCCTCGCATGGAGTCCGGTGAGCCGTCGAACCCGGAGAGGTTGGCGAGCACGACGAGGGGTCGGTTCCCGCTCGCGGCGTTGATCGCCCGGGCAGCCTTCTTCGAGGAGCGAGGGAACAGCGTGCCCGCGGTGTAGGTGTCCGGGCCGTCGGTGGGAGGGAACCCGCGACGTGGGACCGAGCGCGACTCGATGCCGAGCAGGCACACCGGGATGCCGCCGAGCCGGGCATCGAGGACCACGGCCGTCTCCGCGTCGGCCATACCGGCCCACCGCTCGAGAGTCGGGTGGTCCTGGTCGGCGACCGCGCGCATCACCGTGCGGATGTCGAAGGCCTTCTTCCGGTCCGGGTTGCTGCTGGTGGAGAAGATGTCGCCGACGGTCGTGAAGTCACTCCCCTCCAGGACGTGCGGGAAGGCCGTGACGTCGCGGTCCGCGGGGTCGGTGGTGGGCGAGGGCCGGGGCCCGGACTCCCCCGGGGCCACCCAGGTGTTCTCGTAGTGCGCCAGGAGGATGCCGTAGGCGTCGACGAGGTCCTTGGCCCAGTACTGGGCCTGGCCGTTGGGGCCCATGACCCGGTCGTAGCCCCCGATGCCGAAGTTGTCCTCGGCAGAGACTCCCCCCGAGAAGTCCAGGGACTGCTTGCCGGTCAGCACCATCGCCGAGTCCGGCGTCATCACGAGGATGCCCTTGGTGTGCATGAGCATCGTCGCCTCGGCGTTCCAGTAGGGCTGCGCGCCGACGTTGATGCCCGCGACGACGACGTTGATCTCCCCGCCGGCCTGGGTGAACTCGATGATCCGCTTGAGGGCCTTGGCGACCCAGTCCATGTTCTCGGTGCCGGAGTCCATCGAGATCCGGGCGCCCGCGGACAGGGCGAACCACTCGACGGGAAGCCCCCGCTCCTCGGCCAGGTCGAGCGCGGCGATGACCCTCTGGCACTCGGGCTCGGCGACCGCGCCCAGTGCGCGCAGCGGGTCCCCGCACAGGAGCACGCGGGTGACGCCCTGCGGGTGCAGGTCGGTCGTCGTCGTGACGACGCCGCAGATCATGCCGGCGGTGTTCTGTCCGTAGGGCCGGTCCACCGGCACGAGACGTCCGGTGTCGTCGAGGTCGTACTCCACTGCGTCGCCACCTGAGGCCGAGAGCATGGCGACGAGCTCGTAGGGGTAGACCAGTCCGCGCCGGCGCGCACGGACGACCTTCTCGGCGTAGTCGTCCAGCGGAGCCAGCCGCTCGGTGGGCGGGGCCTCGACCGTGAAGGTCACGCCCGACCCCGGCTGGTAGGAGAAACGGGCACAGATCGGCACCTGCACGTCACCATCGGCGATGCTTCCCTCGACGCGCACCTCCTCGATCCCTGCACCGGCGGTCATCGGCGCGACCTTGTCCTGCAGAGCGGTCAGCTGGTCCAGGTCGCCCTCCACCGGCGGCCAGATGTGCAGCCACACGTGGTTCATGTCCAGCCTCGTGCCGCCGCCGAGGCGTGCGCGCGCCCGGCGCACCGCCTCGAGGCAGTTTGCGAGGGCCTGCTCCACGTGGGGCAGGGCGGTGACGCGGCCATGGTCGTCGCGGACCACCACGAGCTGACGCACCTGGGCCAGTGCCACGAGGCGCTGGTCGTGGGGGTTCTCGCGAGCCACCGCGTGCAGCATCAGCACGTCCTCGGGAGCCTCGAGGCGGGTCAGGTCGAAGTCGCGCAGCCTCCAGAGGTTCAGTCGGCGCCCGACCATCGGGTGCACCCCCCGCACGAGGAAGTCCTCGACCACCGAGCCGTCGGGCTGGGGGCGGAAGGTGAAGTAGCCGACCTCACGGTCATCGTCCGGCACGACGCCCAGGGCCACCCGGCGGACGCCGGTGGCGAACGGCATCCCCGCAAGGCGTTCGGCGAGCACCGCCGAGGCCTCGTCCGGTGCGGCCGGGAGGTCGCCCCAGTGGACGTAGAGGTCGACGACGACCTCGCTCCCCTCGGGCCGGTCCTCGACGACGGTGCTGAGCAGCTCGGAGAGCGCACTCGGGTGCTCGAGCTCGTCGACGGTGGCGCAGGTGGTCACCAGGTGGGTCGGCCGGTCGTCGAGCACGTACTCGGCACTGGCCACCGCGCGACCGCCGCGCACCGCCTCCGACGGACCGGTCAGCTCGTACTCGCGGTAGTGCCGCTTGACGAGGACCGCCAGCATCGGCTCGGTCTCCGGGACACCGCCCCGCAGGCGCTCCCCGAGGAACCGGACGATCCGCTCGGGGATCGCGGCGAGCGTGTCGACGCGCCGGCTGCGCTCAGGACCCTCCGGGAGTCCATCGATCTCGGCAAGCTCCTGGCCCACCGCGTCCAGGACGAAGGCTCGGTCAGCGTCAACCAGCGGCTGGTCGAACCAGCGGAAGCGAACACTGCGCGCAAGGTCGCCCACGATGGGGAAGCGCAGCTGGGTCACCGTGACAAGGCGGTCCAGGAGCTCGCGGGCCACGCCGTCGATGGGTGCCTGCGGTGCCGGCTCGACGAGCCACCGCTGGAGGATCGAGGTGGCCATCGTCGTCTCGGGCGCCGATCGCTGCTGGGCGAGGAAAACCCTGAAGACCGCGCCCTCGAGGGTCTCCGTCCGCTCCAGGTCCGCGACGCCGTAGTGGCGAAGCACCCGCTCGAGCCGGCCGATGAAATCGGAGGGCAGTCCCCCGCGTTCGGTGTCGAGGGCCTGGAGGTAGGTGTGGAAGTGCTCGCGGGGGCTGTGGACGCGGTTCTCGAGGTGCGCCTCCTCCCCGACCGGCCGGTTGCGGCTGAGCTCGGCGAAGTCGGCCAGCACCGACAGGAGGTCGATCTCGTCCTCCAGTGGTGGCTGGCCGGCTGCCGCGAGCTCGTCGCGTGCCCGGAGGTAGTCGGTCAGCGCGCCGGTCTCGTCGCGCGGGTCGAGGTCGTATCCGAGCAGCATCGCCGCGAGGTCGGCCCGACCGCGGTGGGCGCGGCGGGCGGCATCACCGTCGACGGGCGCATCGGGCAGGTCGAGGTCGACGTGCGAACCCTGCTCCGGCTCGACCTCCGCGCCCTCCTCGGCCGTCGGCTCGAGGCGAACGAGGGCCGCACCGGTCTCGACCTGGCTGCCCGTCGCGACGAGAAGCTCCTTGACCCGCGCCGCGAACGGCGCGGGGAGCACGGTCTCCATCTTCATGCTCTCCAGCACGAGCACGGGAGCGCCGGCGGCCACCTCGCCCCCGACCGCAACCGGTGTGGCGACCACGAGGGCGGGCGCCGGGGAGCGAAGCACTCCACCCTCGTCGCGACTGACCCGGTGCGTCACCCCGTCGACCTCGACGAGCTGGACCGGGCCGTGGCTGGCGGTGATCAGCCGGTGCGAGCGCCCGGCGATCCGGATCCGGCTCGCGTAGGCGCCGATTCGCTCGACATCCGCGTCGACGGTCGCCACCTGTCCGCCCGGGTCGGCCACACCCACCCGGAACCGGGAGGGCCCGGTTCGGAAGACGGTCACCTTGTAGGCCGTGCCGCGCAGCTTGAGGTCGACCGCGCGGCCCACGTCGTGCTGGACCTGCGGCCGGCCACCGCGGGCCGTCTCCAGGAGCCGGGTGCGTTCGATCGCCTCGGCCTCCTCGTAGGCCTCGATGCCCGCCGCGACGAGCGCGACACCCGAGTGCCTACGGGTGACCAGGCGGCCCTCCGCCCGGACCCGGTCGATCCACCCGGTGTCCGCCGACCCGTCGATGACCTCGGGCTGGTCGAGCAGCTCGAGGATGAAGGACTTGTTGGTGGCGCCACCCTCGATGACGACGGTGGTCTCGGCCATGGCTCGGCGGAGCCTGGCGAGGGCCTCGTCCCGGTCCCTGCCGTGGGCGATGATCTTGGCGATCATCGAGTCGAAGTCGGCAGGAATCGAGTCCTCTTCTGCCACACCGGTGTCCACCCGGATGCCAGGGCCGGACGGGAGTTCGAGGTGCGCGATCCGACCGGGTGCCGGCGCGAAGTCGCGGTCGGGGTCCTCGGCATTGAGCCTCGCCTCCACCGCATGGCCGACCTCGGTGGGTCGCTCCCCCTCGAGCCGACCCCCGTCCGCGACATGGATCTGGAGTCGCACGAGGTCGGTCTGGGTCACCGACTCCGTGATCGGGTGCTCGACCTGGAGCCGCGTGTTCACCTCGAGGAAGGCGAAGAACTTCTCGCCCGGGTGGTAGAGGAACTCGACGGTGCCGGCGCCGGCATACCCGACGGCGAGGGCCAGGCGCTCCGCGGACGCCTTGAGCTCCGCGGTCTGGGAGTCCTCCAGCACCGGTGAGGCCGACTCCTCGATGACCTTCTGATTGCGTCGCTGGACGGAGCAGTCGCGGACCCCGATGGCCCAGGCCGTGTCGTGGCCGTCGGCGATGACCTGCACCTCGACGTGGCGGGCGCCGGTGACGAGCTTCTCGAGGAAGACCACCCCGGAACCGAAGGCTCGCTCGGCCTCGTCCCGGGTGCGGGAGTATGCGTCCGCGAGGTCGGCGTCGGAGGCGACCATGCGGATGCCGCGTCCACCACCCCCGGCGGTTGCCTTGAGCATGAGGGGGTAGCCGATCCGGTGCGCGGCGGCCGTCGCATCCTCGAGGGTGTCGACCCCGCCACCGCTCCACGGGGCGACGGGCACGCCGACCTCCCCGGCGATGATCTTCGAGCCGATCTTGTCGCCCAGGCGGCGCATCGCCTCCGGGCTCGGGCCGATGAACGTGATGCCGATCCGGGCGCACAGCTCGGCGAAGGCGGGGTCCTCCGCCACGAAGCCCCAGCCGACCCAGGCCGCGTCCGCCCCGGTCTCCAGCAGGGCGCGTTCGAGCACCGCGTGGTCGAGGTACGGACGCAGGGACGCCGGCCCGAGGTCGTAGGCCGCGTCCGCCTCCCGCACGAACATCGCCGACCGCTCACCCTCGGTGTGCAGCGCCACCGTCTGGATGCGCCGGCCACGCGCTCCGCTCGTGGCGTTGAGGTCCCGCACGGCGTGGATGAGCCGCATCGCGGCCTCTCCCCGGTTGACGATGGCGATGCGCGAGATCATCCCCCGAGAGTGCCATCGATGTGCGGTGACTCGCGAGTACAGTGACGACACGCTCGACCTGAGGAGATCCGGGTGGCCGTACGCG
>CAVSRM010000005.1:0-834907 GCA_963730365.1 uncultured Actinomycetota bacterium
GATGCGTCAGGCTCCTTGCGCCCGGTAGAGGTCGCGCAGGACCCCGATCTCACCGCCGTGGTGCATCGTCTCGCGCGAGACATGGAGCACCAACGCCGGCATGGGCTCCTCAGCGAACCAGCCGCCGAACGGGCCGATGGGCGCCATGAGTCCGGCATCACCCAGGGTGGACAGCCCGTCTCGCCATCGCTCCCAGACCTCGTGGAGGAGGGCGGTCGCCGCTGCGGCCGAGCCAGGGAGCGGGGGCGTGAACCGGGGGTCGTTGAACGACTCGGCGTCCCGAACATCGGTATCACCGAAGAACGCGTTGGCCCGGGTCCCGATGTTGCTGGCCGCCACGTGGGCCATGCGCCAGGCGATGGTGGTCACCGGCGGGGGCACCGGCTCGGGCCACGACTGCTGAATCGCCCAACCGTCCGGGCCGGCTACCACTGACCAGCAGCCCGGGACCGGCTCCCAGAAGAACTCCTCGTCCTCCAAGCCCTCCAGCCTCGGGAACAAGTGCGTCTCCAAGTAGAAGTCGAGCTGACCGAGGAGCAGCCCCGACACCGCGTCCATCCTGCAAGCCTATGGCCCGATCAGCCATGGCGGGTCTGACCCGAACGCGACACGGACCGTCGTCCACAGCCCGAACACCGTCGACAGTGGCGAAGTGGGGCAGTTCGCTGGCCCGATCCCAACGACCCCACGTCGCGCGGGTCAGGCGCGGTCCTCCAGACGGGCTCACGGGTGCTCGACGCCCATGTCGACCTGGAAGGGCTCAGTCCTCGATGGTCGCGGCGCCCCGTCGCTTCAGTTCGTCGATTCCCTCTCGCATGGTGCTCAGCTTCTGCGGCGAGTGGCCGACCCAGTTGTCCAGCTCACCGACGACCCGCAGCGGCTGACGGCTGCGGAATGACTGGGTCGGGTTCCCGGGGAACTTCTTGTCAGTGACGTTGGGATCGTCGTGGAATTCTCCCGTCGGCTCGACGATGTAGACCCGCCCCGGGCCATCACCGGAGGCAAGTTCAGCCCCCCAGACAGCTGCGTCCAGGGTTGCGGTGAAGTAGACGAAGTTCATCGTCCGCCCCTCCTCGAAGTTCGACTCCCGGCCCGGCTCCAACAGGTCGCCGGCGCCAACCGCGGCCTTGGTGCCGTGCAAGTACAGGCCTGGTTCGTAGACCTCGAAGGGGACGGGCTCACTGTGCGTGCTCACTCAACGACCGTAGCGCTCACCGCACGCGCAGTTGCGGCGTCAGCTCCACGTCCGGGCGATAGGCGTGTGCCGCGCCGTCAACCTGGCGGGGGTTCCTGCCCTCAGGTCTTCCGGAGGAAGCGCAAGGAGAACGCGATGAACACCAACGCGATGAACACCAACACGATGAGCCCAGCAATGACGGGGCCCAGGGTCGGACCGCGGTACTCGACGTCGATACGATCCCGAACTCAGGTGCGCGAGGGCAGTTGCTTCCCAGTCAGGGCTGCCTCTGCGGTCACGCCACGGTGGTGTCGTGACGCTCCAGCCATTGCGTGATTGTCCGGTTGGCCTCTTCAGGCTCCTCCTGCTGGATCCAGTGACCGCTGTCGAGGTGGACCTCCTCGACGTTCGGGACGAACTCGGCGAGGTTCTCGGCCTGAGCCACGACGTCTCGGTCGCCGTAGATCATGAGGGCGGGCTGGTGGACGATCGGGTCGACATCGGCGAGCAAGTGCCAGTTGCGGTCGAGGTTGCGATACCAGTTGATGCCGCCGGTGAACCCTGACTTCTCGAAGGTGGAGACGTAGGCGGCAAGGTCGTCGTCGCTCATCAGTGGCTCGCCGGTGGGTGTCTCCTCTCGGGCGAGGTTGATCATCGCCATCCCCGGTTGCGGCTGCCTGGGGGGCTCGTTCTTCCGGTACAGGTTGCGAAGGAACTGGGCCGGGTTCTCGTCGAACACGGCGTCGGCGACGCCTGGCTGCCGGTTGAAGTGGACGAAGTAGTAGTCGCGACCGAGAACCCGCTCCATGAACTCGAGCCAGGGGACCTCTCCACGAACGGGGTACGGCAGGCTCAGGCAGATCACCTTGTTCACGCGCTGCGGATGCAGGATGGTGAGACTCCACACGACCATCGCCCCCCAGTCGTGGCCGATGAAGATCGCGTCCTGGAAACCGTAGTGATCGAGGAGGGCGACGAGATCGCCCGCCAGATGCTCGACGTCGTAGGCGGTGACCTGGGCCGGGCGGGAGGAGTTGCCGTAGCCACGCTGGTTGGGGGCGATGACGTGGTAGCCCGCGGCGACGAGGGCGGGCACCTGATGACGCCAGGTGAAGGCGAGATCGGGCCAGCCGTGACAGAGCACGATGGGTCTTCCGGCGTCCTGCCGCCCGGCTTCGAAGACCTCCAGCTGCACGCCGTTGACGGCGATCAGGGTGGGCTCGGGGAAGTCGGTGAGGTTCGTCGGTGAGTTCATGCCTCCAACGTAGGAGCCTATACCGGTCACCTCATGGCCGGTTTATCTGGAATTGTTGCCGGCATGCGGACCGAGCGGCTGGTGGCGATCCTCCTCATGCTGCAACGGCGCGAGCAGGTCACGGCCGCAGAAGTCGCCAAGGAGCTCGAAGTCTCCGAGCGCACTGCGCGGCGCGACCTCGACGCCCTGGCCATGAGCGGCATCCCCGTGTACTCGATCCAGGGTCGAGGTGGCGGCTGGCGGCTTCTCGGCGGCGCCCGCACCGACCTGTCCGGACTGACCGCGAACGAAGCCCGCGCCCTGTTCCTGGTCGCCGGGCCCGCCTCAGCAGCAACACCCGCCGTGAAGGCCGCGCTGCGCAAACTCGTCCGAGCCCTACCCGAACCCTTCCGGGCAGAAGCGGAGGCCGCGGCATCCTCGCTGGTCCTGGACCCGCTGCAATGGGGATCGACTCGGATGGCGCAGCCACCTCCTCGCTTCCTCGACGACCTGCAGGACGCCGTGATCCGCGGGGTGCAAGTGCGACTCGGCTACGTCGATCGCACCGGCGTCGAGACCGAGAGGACCGTCCACCCGCTGGGCATCGTCGCCAAGGGCCGGTCCTGGTATCTCGTCGCCAACACCGAGTCCGGTCGGCGAACCTTCCGCATCGACCGCGTCTCTTCGGCCGACCCGACAGATCAAACCGTCCACCGCCCCAAGGACTTCGACCTCGCGGAGAGCTGGCGCGAGATCGCCGACGACGTCGACCGCAGGCGAACACCCGTCGAGATCCACGCCACCTGCGCACCCGACGGAATCAGCCTGCTTCGAGTCGCCGTGGGCGACAACCTCGAGATAGGAGGCACCACCAACGACGGACGGATCAGCGTCGTGATCCGCGGTCCCAGCGAGTACGGGCTTGCCGGCCACCTTGCCGGCCTCGTCGAGTGGCTCGAGGTGACCAGCCCCCAGGGCGTGCGAGACCACCTCGCAGCCATCGGCAACGCGCTCAGCGAGAGATATCGCTGAGCGACGCGGCAGCAAGCCTCCGTTCGCAGGTTGAGGCGGCGGGGTGAGACGAAACTGCGAGAGGCGCTGGGATGCCAACACGCCGTACGAGAACCGCCCCAGAGCAGCGTCGCTGGAATGGCCCAAGCGCGCCGAGCGCAGTCCGGCTCGTGATGGTGCACGGTGGGTGCCCGTGCCAGTGGTCCGGTGAACACATGAGCGTGTTGGCGGCACTCGGCGTGGCAGTCGCTAGTCTCGCGCTGTGCCCGAGTTCAACTGGCGACCGGCCAACGACGCCACCAGCGAGGACGTCGAGGCCGTGTTCGACACCGGCGGCGCCCGCAAGTGCCGCTGCCAGGCGCTCAAGGTCCCGGGGTGGATCTGGCGCGACTCGACCCAGGACGAGCGCGACGCCGCGCTCCTGGCGCAGGCCGGCTGCGACACGGGCGGCCCCACCTCAGGGCTGATCGGGTACGTCGACGGCGAGCCGGCCGGCTGGGTGGCGGTCGAGCCGCGGGAGAACTACCCGAGAATCTGGGCACGGCAGAAGTCGTGGATGCGGATGGACCCCGACCTCGAGGGCGTCTGGTCGGTCACCTGCTTCGTCGTGCGCAAGGGCTTCCGTCGACAGGGTCTGATGTACGAGCTCGCCGCCGCCACCGTCGAGTACGGCAGGCGGGTCGGCGCTCGCGTCCTCGAGGGCTACCCCACCGAGCCGCCGCCGGGGAAGACCGTGATCTGGGACGAGGCGTCGGTCGGGGTGCTCCAGGTCTTCCTCGACGTCGGCTACGAGGTCGAGGCGTCGCCCACCCTGCGCCGCAGGGTGGTGCGACACCGACTCGGCGCGCCGTCCTGACGGTCGGGTGGCCACAGCTTGGGGCTGCTCGTGAGCCATGTACGCGCGGCGCGAGCGGGGCCAAGCTCCGGCGGAGTGGCCGTCATCAACGGCCATACCGCTCCACGTCGCGGATGGGCGCAGACGACAGGGGCAGACGCCTGTTCTAGCGTGGCGGGATGATGTTCAGTCCAGACCTGCGTGACCACGTTGCAGGGGGCGAGGTCACCGTCTCGATCAGGCTGTGGAGTCGACCGCAGGTCAAGGTTGGCGGCCGCTACCGGGCCGCCGGCGTCATCATCGAGATCGACTCCCTGGAGGTCCTGCCCTTCTCGGCCGTGACCGCCGATGACGTGGCCGCCTCAGGGGAGACTGATCGTGAGGCGCTTCGGGTCCGGGCCGCTCACTCCGGGCCCATCAACGACGACACCCTCGTTCACCGAGTCGAGTTCCACGTGGTGTAGCGACAGAGCGGCGACATGGGCTACCTGGGCGTGCTGTTTCTGACCGCACGGATCGAGCATCACCCTGGGTGGCGGCACCTGCCGCCGTCTGGGGGACCGTCTGGGGGGACCTGCATCGTTCTCGGCTCGTGGGTCTGGCCGTGGGAGGACTTCAGTGCGGTCCGGGTTGTGTCGCCGCGGCGGTGCTCAATCCGTAGAGGAGCAGGTCGAGTCCGACGTCGAAAGAGTTGCCGAAGTGGTAGCCGGGTTGCAGGGCGTGGTCGGCGGTGAACTCGCGCAGGTAGGGGTACTGGTCGGCGGGGATGGCGCTGAGGATGACGTCGGCCAGGTCCCCGATCTCCTGGTCCCCGCCGAAGGGCAGGTTCGCCTCCTGCATGGCGTACCCGTACACGTAGCTGTCCAGGACGGCGTAGGCGTGGGCCGCCCACGGCAGCGGGAGGCCGCCGCGGCGAAGGCAGCCGAGCACGGCGTCGTGATGGTGCAGCAGGGCCGGTCCTGGTGCCGGGCGCGACTCCATCAGCGGGGGCGCCCACGGGTGCCTGAGGAGGACCTCGTGCATGGACACGCAGCGTCGGCGCATGGCTGTCTTCCAGTCGTCCTCGACCGGGGGGAGGTCGATCTCGGTGAAGACCGCCTCGACCATTCCGTCGATGATCGCCTCCTTGCTCGGCATGTAGCGATAGATCGCCATGGGCGTCACGCCGAGTTCGTCGGCGAGCCGACGGATGGTGAGCTTCTCGATGCCGATCCGGTCGGCGAGCGGGATCGCGCCGTCCAGCACACGCGCGGCGGACAGGGGTGTCCGGGCGTCTCGGTCGGTGTTCGCTGTCGTGGTCATGCCTGGAGCTCCTCAGTTCGCACGTGCCCATTGTACTTAGTACGTCCAACCTGTACTGTACTAAGTACACCTTAGCGACCACCCACACGAAGGAGCAGGACGATGCGAACCGAGCTGGAGACCGCGCAGAAGACCGACGGCGCCGCCGATGCCGAGGACATGCAGGCGATCGTGCGCGACCGGTACGGGAGCGCCGACGCTCTCGAGGTCCGCGCCGTGGGCCGTCCCGGCATCTCCGCGGGCCAGGTGCTGATCCAGGTCCGGGCCGCCGGAGTCGACCGAGGCGTCTGGCACCTGATGACCGGAGAGCCCTACGCGGTGCGCCTCGCCGTCGGCCTCACCAAGCCCAAGCAGCCGGTCCTCGGCCTGGACGTGTCCGGGCGGGTGGTCGCCGTCGGGGCGGACGTCACCCGCTTCCAGCCCGGCGACGAGGTGTTCGGGATCGCCAGCGGCTCCTTCGCCGAGTACGCCGCCGCCGACGAGGCCAAGCTGGTCCACAAGCCGGCCAACCTCTCCTGGGAGCAGGCCGCCGTGGCCGCGATCTCCGGAGGAACGGCGCTCCAGGCGCTCACCGACGTCGGAGGACTGCAGGCGGGCCAGCGAGTGCTGGTCGTCGGCGCCTCCGGCGGGGTCGGGACCTACGCCGTGCAGCTCGCCAAGGCCCTCGGCGCCGACGTGACCGGCGTGTGCAGCGCCGCCAAGGTCGACGTGGTGCGCTCCATCGGTGCCGACCACGTCATCGACTACACGCAGGGCGACTACCTCGACGGAGCGGCCACCTACGACCTGATCCTCGACATCGGGGGCCGCAACGGCGTGGCTCGGCTGCGGAAGGCCCTGACCGCGACCGGCACGCTCGTCATCGTCGGCGGTGAGGGCGGCGGACGGCTGACCGGAGGCATCGGGCGCCAGCTCCGCGCCATGGTGCTGTCCCCGTTCATCCGCCACAACCTCAAGAGCTTCATCCAGAAGGAACACCACACCCAGATCGAACGGCTCGCCGAGCACCTCGAGTCCGGAGCCGTCGTCCCGGTCATCGAGCGCACCGTCGCACTGCCGGGGGTGCCCGGTGCCCTGCGCGACCTCGAAGCCGGCCGGGTCCGCGGCAAGATCGCCGTGTCGGTGCGCAACCACGAGTGACAGCTCCTGACGAACCCCTCGACGGAGCCCCGTAGGCCCACGACCACCGGGTGTCCGGTCGAACAGCGAGCAGACGGACACCCGCCCCTCCGCATGACCTCACGCACCACCGCGTGGGTTGACAATCGCCCGCATCACTCCAGCAGAGGAGAAGAGCATGACCGCGCAGACCGAGCAGTACCCCGCCCGTCTCGACATCGACTACCCGGAGAAGCTGAACCGGTTGACCACCGCGTTCCGGCTGATCTGGATCATCCCGATCGCCATCGTGGCCGGCGTGCTGTCCGCGACAGCCACCTCGACGACGACGGTGGTCACTGACACCGGCGACATCGTCTCGCAGGCCAGCCGGAGCGCCGGCGGGATCGTCAGTGGGCTGTTCGCCGCCACGATGCTGATGATCCTGTTCCGGCAGCGCTACCCGCGCTGGTGGTTCGACTTCGCCCTGCAGCTCCAACGGTTCTTCGCCCGGGTCGGTGCCTACGGCGCCCTGCTGACCGACGCCTACCCGTCGACCGAGGACGAGCAGTCCGTGCACCTGGACCTGGACTACCCCGACGCCAAGGAGGACCTCAATCGGTGGCTGCCACTGGTCAAGTGGCTCCTGGTGATCCCGCACGTCGTGGTCCTGATCTTCCTCGGCATCGGCGCCTTCATCGCCGTGGTCATCGCATGGTTCGCGATCCTGCTCACCGGCCGCTACCCCCGCGGACTGTTCGACTACGTCGTCGGCGTCGGACGATGGGCGCTCCGCGTGACGGCCTACGCCACGCTCCTGGTCACCGACCGGTACCCGCCCTTCAGGCTCAGCTGACGCCGGCCGCGCACCGCGCAGCCCCCTCCGCGGCGGCGGTAGGACGCATAGGGCGGCGCAACACCCCACAACAGGAAGACCCCCCGGCGTCCGCAGGGACGCTCGGCAGCGGGCGAGGTGGCGGCTGTTCTTCCTTGGGGACCATGCGCCGGAAGGTTGCGAGCGCGACGAGCAGGATGACGTCGACCAGGATGAACAGGCCGGCCCAGATGCGGGTCTCCTCCTCCCGCGCTCGAGCCCGTGCACGACTGGCCGCCCCCGGACAAGGTCGGTGACCCGTCGTTCCGGACGCCCCGGGTGTGCGTGCGGGCGATGAAGGTCAGCGCAGGGTGTGTCGGCTGATGACGAGGCGCTGGATCTGGTTGGTGCCCTCGAATATCTGGGTCACCTTGGCCTCGCGCATGAACCGCTCAGCCGGGAAGTCCTGGGTGTAGCCAGCCCCGCCCAGCACCTGCACGGCATCCGTGGTGACGCGCATCGCGGCGTCGGTGGCGACGAGCTTGGCCACGGCTGCCTCCTTGCTGAAGCCCCTCCCCGCATCCTTGAGCCGTGCCGCGTGGAGGTAGGTCGCCCGCGCGCTGGTCACCGCGGCCTCCATGTCGGCGATGAGGAAGGCCAGGCCCTGGTTCGATGAGATGGCACGCCCGAACTGCTGGCGCTCCTTCGAGTACGAAGCGGCAAGGTCGAGAGCCGACTGCGCGAGGCCCGTTGCGGCAGCAGCGATCCCGAGCCGTCCGGCATCCAGCGCCGACAGGGCGATGGCCATGCCGTTCCCCTCCGCGCCGATCCGCCGAGACGCGTCCACGGGCACGTCGTCGTACATCACCTCGCGCACCGTGTCGCAGTGCAGGCCCATCTTCTTCTCCGGTGCGCCGAAGGTGATGCCTTCGGCGTCAGCGGGCACCACGAAGCAGGACAGCCCTCGGCCCCCCTCGTCGGAGGTCCGCGCGAAGGTCGTGTAGTAGTCAGCGTGACCGGCGTGGCTGATCCAGGCCTTGCGACCCCTGATCCGGTATGCCGCAGGCTCGTCGTCGTCGCCGCCCTCACCATGGGCGCGGGTCGTCATCGATCCGATGTCGGAGCCGGCCAACGGCTCGGACAGGCAGTAGGCGCCGAGCTGCTCGCCGGACAGCATCCCGGGCAAGAGCTCGGCCTGCTGCTCAGGGGTGCCGAAGGTCGTGACGGGGTAGGCGGTGAGCGAGTGGACCGAGACCCCCACGGCCACGCTCATCCACGCCGCGGCGATCTCCTCGACCACCTGGAGGTACACCTCGTACGGCTGGGCGAAGCCGCCGAACTCCTCGGGGTGGGGCAGGGACAACAGGCCTGCGGCACCCAAGGTGCGGAACACCTCGGTGGGGAAGGACTCGTCGGTGGCGGCGGCCCGCTCGGCCTCGTCGACCTTCGGTCGCAGCTCCTTGTCGCAGATCTCCCGGGTCAGGTCGATGAGGTCCTGGCCCTCCTCGGTCGGCATGAGCCTCGTCGCTGGCATGAGTCGAGAGTACGAGATGGGTGGGGGCGGCGCCGGGCCGGAGCCTCGCCGTCTGCTCAGGAGGGGTATGCCGTGACCTCGGTCGCCTTGACCCCTGCCCACACCGCGGTGCCGGGGTGGAGTCGCAGGGACGCCACCGCCGGTGGCGTGACCTCGGCGACGATGGCGCCCCCGGCGGGTGTCTCCAGCCGGACCCGAGCCGTCTGGCCGACGAGCTCCACGCTCGTCACGGTCCCGGGCCAGGTGTTGCGCGTCGAGCCATGTGGCTCCTCCGGGTACAGCGCGACGGCGTTGGGGGCGAACGCCAGCCACGACCCCCCGCGATGGGCGTGCCCGGCCGTGACGACCGGGCCCAGCGCGGTGATCACGGTCGACCCGTCACGGGCGTCACCGGCATACAGGTTGAGGCCGACGACCTGGGCGACGTAGCTGTCGCGTGGCCGCGCCACGACGTCCGCCGGGTTCCCCTCCTGGACGACTCGGCCGCCCTCGACGAAGACGAGATGGTCGGCGAGGGTGAGGGCGTCGAGCGGGTCGTGCGTGACGATCACGGTGCAGCCGTCATAGTCGCGCAGCCGGGCTGCGAGGGTGGCGCGCACGTGGGGCCGGGTCGCGGGGTCGAGTGCCGAGAGCGGTTCGTCGAGGAGGAGCAGTCTCGGGTCGGTGGCGAGGGCCCTGGCGATCGCCACCCGCTGGGCCTGCCCGTGGGAGAGCGCTGCGGGCCGACGCCCCGCGAGGTCGCCGACGCCCAGCGCCTCCAGCTCGCGGTGGGCGCGGGCCCCCGCCGAGGCGCGGTCCAGTCCCCGGCTGCGCGGCCCGAAGGCGACGTTGCCCGCCGCGGTGAGGTGTGGGAAGAGCAGGTGGTCGGCGGCCAGCATCCCGACCGAGCGCTGTGAGGCCTCGACGTGCACCCCGGGCCCTGCCCACCTCACTCTGTCAACGTCCACGTGTCCCGCGTCGAGGCGAACGAGCCCCGCCAGGGCGTGCAGCGCCGTCGTCTTTCCTGCCCCGTTCGGGCCGAGGACGGCAACGACCCGGCCGTCGGCGCCCGTGAGGGTCAGGTCGAGGTCGAGGCCCCCGCGGGAGAGCAGCAGGTGTGCGTCCAGGGTCACCGGATCCACCGCCCACGCAGCAGCGCCAGCACGACCACGGAGACGACGAGCAGGAGCAGGCTCAGCGCCACGGCGGTCTGCGGGTCGTCCTGGAGGGCGACGTAGACGGCCAGGGGGGCGGTCTGGGTCTGCCCGGCGAAGTTGCCGGCGAAGGTGATGGTCGCGCCGAACTCCCCGAGGGCGCGCGCGCCGGCCAGCGCGATGCCCGAGGCGATGCCGGGGGCTGCGAGCGGCACGGCGACGCGGAGGAAGACCCGGGCCGGCTTGGCGCCGAGGGTGCTCGCGACGTCGAGGACCCGGCGGTCGATGCCGCGCATCGCCCCTTCGACGGCGAGGACGTAGAACGGCAGGGAGACGAAGACCTGGGCCAGCACCACCGCGAACGGGGTGAAGGGGATGCGGATGCCGAACACGTCCAGGAGCGGGGCCCCGACCAGCCCCCGACGGCCGTACGCCAGGAGCAGCGCCACCCCGCCGACGACCGGCGGCAGGACCACCGGGACCGTCAGGACGGCCCGCAGCCACGTGGATCCGGCACCGGCGGCGCGGGACAACAGCCACGCCAGCGGAGTGCCCAGCGCCACGCAGACCGCCACGGTGGTCAAGGTGGTGGCGATCGAGAGCCGGATCGCCGGCCACACCACGGGGTCGCGCAGGCGCTCGAGGACCCCGGACCACTCGGTGCCGGCGAGGAGGCCGAGGAGGGGCACGACGACGAGCGCGACGGCGAGCCCGGCGGGGACGAGGAGCAGGGCTCGCGAGGTGCGGACCCCCCGCGGCGCGGGGGCCGTGGCGGCCAGCGGGGCCCCGGGGTGCCCTGCGGTCCACGTGGGTCCGGACGCGCTCACGGGCGCAGCAACCCTGCTGCCGCGAGTCCGGCCCGACCCTGCGGCCCGCCGAGGTAGGCCGCGAAGCCCACCGCGGCATCGGTGTCGGTGAACCGGGCCAGCGGGTAGTCCAGCGTGGTGTTCTGGTCGGCCGGGATCTCGACCCCCCGCACCCGACCATCGGAGGACACGACGTCGGAGTGGTAGACCACTGCCGCGTCAGCCTCGCCCAGGGCCACCTTGGTCAGGGTCGCGGCCGCGTCCACCTCCCGGGAGACGACGTGCGCGCTCACTGCGGCCGCGGCGAGCACCTGGTCGGCGGCCTTGCCGCAGGGTGCGCTCTCGACGCAGAGCACCACGTCGACGTCGGGTCGGCCGAGGTCGGTGAGGCCGCCCACGCCCGCCGGGTCGTCCGGGGGGGTGCCGATCTCGAGGGTGTTCCGGGCGATGGTCGTCGTCTCGGTCGGCGTCACGTCGCCGAGCTGGTCGAGGGGTTGGGTGCCGGCAGTCGCCAGGAGGTCGGCGGGCGCGCCCTGGGCGACCTGCTGCGCGAGGGTCGTGCTCGAGCCGAAGCTGAGCCGGACGGAGGCGCCCGGGTTGTCGTGCTCCCAGGCGGTGGCGAGATCGGACAACGGCGCCGTGAGCGACGCGGCCGCGAGCACCGTGACGGTGCCGGTCACGCCGGCGCCCGCCGATGCCGCACCGGCCCCCGTGGCTGCCCCGCCCGAGACGCCAGCCGATCCACCGGAGCAGCCCGGCAGCAGGAGCGCGGCCAGTGCGACACCGGCATACCGGGCTCTCACCGGGGGACACCGATGACGACGTTGGTGGACTTGATGGAGGCGACCGCGACACTGCCCTTCTCGAGACCAAGGTCGTCGACGGCCTCGCGAGACATCAGGGACACGACGCGGAAGGGGCCGCACTGCAGCTCGACCTGGGCCATGACGGTGTCCTTGACGACCGCGGTGACGATTCCCCGCATCCTGTTGCGGGCCGACTCGTCCGCGACGACTCCGACCCGGGCCGGGCGCGCGATCTCCTTCGCGACCGCGGCGAGCTCCGCGCCCTGCACGACGAGGCGCCCGGCGTCGTCGTGGTCGCCGGGCAGACGCCCGGCCTCGACCATCCGGCGCACGGTGTCGTCCGACACCCCGAGCAGCTCGGCCGCTTCGCTGATCCGTATCTGCGTCATGGATAGCAGTTTAGGCACGCATCTGCGGATTGTGTATCACCTTGACCATGGCGCCCCTCCTTTGAGGGTGTTCCAGTCCTTCACCTCAAAAGGAGAACTCCCATGTCGACACTGCCGTGGACCGGAGCCCTTGGTCGGCCCTCGTCCAGCCTGGGGTGGGCATCCACCACGCTGCACTTTCCGCGGTCCTTCGTCGTCGCGACGGTCGCGCTCTCGCGGGTCTCCCACCAGGACGGCGAGCGATTCCAGTCGTACACGCCGCGCTGGGCGGGCTGCTGGATCGAGACCGAGAAGACACCGATGACCAGGTTCGGTATGCACGCCTATCGGCAGGCCGATCCGTACAAGGACTTCCAGGTGCGCCTGGAGACGGACTGGCTGACCTTCCAGTTGCAGTCGAGCGGTGCCAGCTCCGCTGCCGTGGCCACCGTCTTCGGCTTCCCGTTCTCGCCCATCCAGGATCTCCGCGACCTCGTGGTCCATGACGTTCATGGCGCGGTCGTGGGACTGCATCGGGTGGTCGTCGTTGACGGTGCCACGGCGCCTGACGACGAGGAGGTGGTTGCGGCGCTGAGGGCGCGTGCGGCGGACCTCGACGTCCCGGACGCCGCGGTGCTGCGCTCGGATCTCGACCTCGAGCGCATCCCCGGCGACGTCGGTCTCCGGGTCGACATCGAGCGTCAGCAGCTCGTCGTCGAGCGACCGCCCCGGCACCGCTGACGGGCTCTCGGGACCTCGCCGGCTCTTCCCTGCTCTCCGCAGACCCGGGATGGGTGGTCGGGTGCTCCATGTGAGGTCAGCGAGACACCACCCACGGCCCGCGCTGGAGCTCGCGCTCTGGCGTCGGCCCGGGACGAGATGGGACTCTGGGTCCCATGCGCTCGGGACATTGGCCCGGTGACGCTGGACGGGTCCAGTAGATCCGCACCAGTGGAGGTTCCGTCATGACAACCATCGAACGCCCGGCACCCGTGTCGACCCGGCCAGGCGGGGTGTCCCGCTTCGCCGGCCTCGGCTTCGTCGCCTTCTTCATCGCCGCCTCGACCCTGGTGCTGACCGGTCCATCGGTCTACGAGGGTGGCTCGCTCGACGAGTACTCAGCCGCCTATGCCGACGGGGCGCGCGAGCTGCCGTCCTCCCTGGCCGCCTTCATCCTCATGCCCGTCGCGGCAGCCCTGTTGCTGTGGGCGGTGACCCACATCAGCACGGTGCTGACGCAGGGTGCACCGGAGTCGGTTGCGGGGAGGGTCGCCCGCCTCGGCGCCGTCGCGATGGCCACGCTCATGACGGCTGGGGCCGCGGCGAGCAGTGCCGCCGAGCACCTCGCCTCGGGCACGGGTGACGGATACCCCGCCGACCCCGCCGCCGGGTACGCGATCGACATGTTGGGGAGCCAGGTCAGTGCGGTGTCGTCCTGGGGTGGTGCCATCGTGCTGGTCGGCTTGGGGCTGGTCGCGCGGCGCACGGGTGGCCTGCCGGGGTGGCTCGTCTGGGCGGGTCTCGTCGCCGCGCCGCTGCTCGTCATCTCGTGGGTCCTGTTCAACCTGCCGAGCCTCGTCTTCTTCCTCTGGCTCGCCGTGGCGGGCTTGGTCGCCACACCGGCTGCCACTGCGACTCCCACGGCAGCCGGGTAGCCCCGTGATCGATGGCGAGGAGGGCCGATGAGGGCGTGGGGGAGTGCCCGCGGCTGGGCATGGGCCGTGGTCGGCGCCACGCTGGTCTCCCAGCTCGCTGTCCTCGCCCTCGTCGTGGCCAACACTGCCGAGCTACCGGAGAGCGTGGGGGGCGACCTCGCCATCTACGCGGTCAACGTCCTCGTGGTCGTCTTCCCGGCCCTCGGCGCGGTCATCCTCGGCAGCCACCCGAGGCACCCGATCGGGTGGCTGCTCGTCGGGGTGTCGGCCGGGACCGTCGTGGACTCGGTGGCTCGCTGCTACGCCATCGTCGGTCTCTACCTCCGGCCCGAAGGGCTGCCGGGCGTGGCCTACGCGGCCTGGTTCGCCGAGTGGAACTGGTTCCCGTCGATCATGGTGCTGCTCTTCTTCGTCCCGTTGCTCTTTCCCGATGGGCGGCTGCCCGGCCCGCGCTGGCGCCCGGTCGCGATCGCCGGCGGGGTCTGGCTGGCCCTCGCCTCGCTGGGCTATGCGCTGTACCCCTCCGACCCGGTTGACTTCCCCGGAGTGGATCGGGTGCTCGCGGTTCCGCAGGCCATCGTGCTGGCGCTGCTCATGCCGCTGGCGCCGGTCGCCATCGGGGTCTCGCTCGCGTCGGTGGTCCTGCGCCGCCGACGAGCAACCGGTGAGGAGCGCGAACAACTGCGCTGGCTTCTCTACGCCCTCGGTGTGGCAGTGGTCGGCTGGGCCGTCGGCTTCATCCTCGGCGCCCTGGGGCGCGGGGACTGGGGCCTCGGGACTGCGGTGCTCATGCTCCTCCCGGTCTTCCTCATCCCCGTCGCCGTGACGGTGGCGATCGTCAACCACCGCCTCTACGACATCGACGTCCTCATCAACCGCACCCTCGTCTACGGCGGCCTGACCGCCGCCGTGCTCGCCGCGTACGCCGTCGTCGTCCTCGTGGCATCGTCCGCGACGCCGGCCGAGCTCGAGTGGCGCTGGTCGGTGCTCGTCGTCGCCGCCGTGGCGATCGCCGCCTACCCGCTGCGCGAGTGGATGCAGCGGCTCGTCAACCGGTTCATGTACGGCGACCGCGACGACCCGGCGCGTGCCATGTCGCGGCTCAACCGTCGGGTCGCCGACTCGCTCGCGCCTGCGGGCCTGCTCCCGGCGGTGACCGAGACCGTCGGAGAGGCGCTGCGGCTGCCCTACGTCGCGGTGCGCCTGGCGGGTGGGGTGGGAGATCCCGCCGCGACGTACGGCAGACCGCGCGGGGAGCCCCAGGGGTTCGACCTCGTGCACCAGGGGGAGCAGGTGGGCACCCTGCTCGTCAGCCGCCGCTCGGAGGGTGAACAGCTGTCGGCGGCGGACATCAGGGTGCTCGAGGACGTCGCCCGGCAGGTGGCCGGCGTCGCCCACACGGTGCGCCTCGCGGCCGACCTCCAGCGCTCGCGCGAACACCTCGTGATCGCCCGGGAGGAGGAGCGACGACGGCTGCGGCGGGACCTCCACGACGGGGTCGGGTCGGCCCTGGCGGGCCTGGCGCTCCAGGCGGGCAGTGCTCGACAGTCCCTTGCCGATGACCCCGCCGAGGCGAGAAGCCGAATCTCCGGGCTCGAGGACGGCATCCGGGACGCCATCGTCGACATCCGCCGCATCGTCGACGACCTCCGGCCGTCGGCCCTCGACGACCTCGGTCTCGCAGGGGCTCTGCGAGAGCGCGCCGACGCGCTGGTTCCGGGTCGGGGGACGGTCACCGCCTCCCTGGATGGTGTCCGGCTGCCGGCTGCGGTCGAGGTGGCGGCGTACCGCATCGGCACCGAGGCCCTGGCCAACTGCGCACGCCACAGCGGGGCGCAACACGTCTACCTTCGGGTGAGCGTCGAGCACGGGACGGACGTGCTGTGTGTCGAGGTGACCGATGACGGCACGGGCGTCCTCGACGGTCGCCGGTCCTTCGGGGTAGGGCTCGGTTCGATGCGTGAGCGGGCCGAGGAGCTCGGTGGCTCGTGCCGGGTGACGGCCGGCCCGACGGGCGGGACCAGTGTGCGTGCAGTCCTGCCCCTGCAGCGTGTCGACGAGACGGGAGCCTGACGATGGCCGACGAGCCGGTGGGGGTCCTCGTCGTCGACGACCACCCGGTGTTCCGCGACGGCGTCAGCGGCGTGCTCGCCTCCGCACCCGGGCTGGAGGTCCTCGGCGCCTGCGCCGACGGGGTCGAGGCGGTCGCCGCTGCCGAGGATCTTCAGCCCGATGTCGTCGTCATGGACCTGCACCTGCCCGAGCTCGGCGGCATCGAGGCCACTCGGCGCATCGTCACGACCAGCCCTCACGTCGCGGTGCTCGTGCTGACCATGCTCGACGAGGAGGACTCGGTCTTCGCGGCGATGCGCGCAGGAGCGCGGGGCTACCTGCTCAAGGGGGCGACACCCGAGGACATCGTCCGTGGGGTCCACGCCGTGGCGCGGGGCGAGGCCGTGTTCGGGCCGGGCATCGCCGACCGGATGCTCGAGTTCTTCGCGGGCCGACCGGGGCCGCGTTCGAGCCAAGTGCTCCCCGAACTGACCGCGCGTGAGCGAGAGGTGCTCGAGCTCATCGCCGGAGGTGCCCGGAACTCCGAGATCGCGAGCCGGCTCGTCATCAGCCCCAAGACGGTGCGCAACCACATCTCCAACATCTTCACCAAGCTGCAGGTGGCCGACCGAGCCGAGGCGATCGCACTGGCCCGGGAGGCCGGGCTGTCCCGAGACGACTGAGGCTACGTCGCCTCAGCCGTCGACGAGCGCCCGGTGTGCCGGCTCGTCCTCGGGGTCGCGGAAGTGCACGAGGGCCGGACGCTTGGGGTTCAGCCGGTCACCGGAGGACTCGCCGCGCAGCCGCCGTTGGACCCACGGGGCCGCATGGGTGCGCGCCCAGGCTGCGTGCTCTCTCAGCTCGGCCGCCCGGGCCGCCCGAGGGACCGGCGGCAGCGGGGTCGTCCAGTCGGTGACGTCGGTGTCGTGGCCCAGGGCGGTGAGCGCGGCGAGGGCGACCCGGCGGTGGCCCTCGGTGGTGAGGTGGATGCGGTCCTCGGCCCACATCCGCCAGTCGCGCAGCGCCGCCATCCCCCAGAGGTTGAGCACGTGGCACCCGTGCCGCTGCGCGATCGTGAAGATGTTGGCGCTGTGCACGGCGTGCCGCCCGCGCAACGCCTTGAACAGCCCGGCATCCCGGGTGTCGGTGGGGGTCGCGAGGAGCACGTCGGCGCCAGCGTGCCGGAACTGGACCACGGCCTCCTCCAGCCTCGACGCGAGGCCGTCGAGGTCCACCGTCGGGCGCAGCAGGTCGTTGCCGCCGCCGACCATCGACACCAGGTCCGGGGTCATGGTCAGGGCGGCGTCGAGCTGGGGGCCAACCACGTCATCGAGCTTGCGCCCGCGCACCGCGAGGTTGGCGTAGCCGAACGGCAGGTGCTCCCGCTCCGCGACGTCGTCGAGGTGGTGGGCCAGCCGATCGGCCCAGCCGACGTAGGCGTCGGGTCGCACGGGGTCGGGATCGGACATCCCCTCGGTGAACGAGTCTCCGATGGCGACGTAGCGGGTCCACACCGTGGTGTGGGGAGCGGGCGGGTTCACGGAAGCCTCCAGTCGATGGGGTCGGCGCCCAGCTGGGCGAGCAGGTCGTTGGCGCGGCTGAATGGGCGGGACCCGAAGAAGCCGCCGTGCGCCGAGAGCGGGCTGGGGTGGGCCGACTCGATGCAGGGTATGCCGTGCTCGCCCAGGGTCGGCCCCAGGGATCGGGCGTCCCTGCCCCAGAGGATCGCGACGAGGGGGCCGCCCCGCTCGGCGAGAGCGCCGATCGCCCGACCCGTCACCTCTTCCCAGCCCCGGCCCCGGTGGCTCGCGGGTCTGCCCGGGCCCACGGTGAGCACGCGGTTGAGGAGCAGCACCCCCTGGTCGGTCCACGGTGTGAGGTCACCGTTCGACGGTGGGTCGACCCCGAGGTCGTCCTGGAGCTCGCGGATGACGTTGACCAGGCTGCGCGGGACGGGGCGCACGTCCGGGGCCACCGAGAACGACAGCCCCACCGCATGGCCCGGGGTGGGGTAGGGGTCCTGGCCGACGACGAGGACGCGCACGGCATCCAACGGCTGCTCGAAGGCTCGCAGGACGCGAGCGCCGTCGGGGAGGTAGCCGCGGCCAGCCGCGACCTCGGCGCGCAGGAAGTCCCCGAGGGCGGCGACGGTCGCCTCGACGGGCTCGAGCGCCGTGGCCCACGACGGGTGCACGAGGTCGCGAAGGGGTCTGGCGACCGTGGTCGCCGCAGCGGGGGCGTGCACCGGCGGCGCGGTGGCGTCGGCGTGGCTCGGAGGGTCGGGAGCGGTGGGGTCACTCATCGAGCCCACCGTATTACTCCACGCACCCGACTCCCCGGCGCGGTCCGTCACCGTCCGGGGAGGTGCCGGGCGTGCTCAGGGGGCGTCGAGGGCGATGGCCACGACGGATCCACCGAGCCCGACCACGAAGGCGGTGTCCCCCTGCACCTCGAGGGAGGTGGGACGGTCGAGCCCGTCGACCACCGTCCTGACGGACCCGTCGGGCATGAGCTCGACGAGCGAACCGGTGTCCGGGTTGCCGTGGTCGAGGTGTCGAGGCGGTAGATGCCAACCGTGTCGTTGCCGCCGACGTCGGGCCCGACGAGGGTGACCAGGGCGTAAGCGGTGTCGCCCTGGAACGCCAGGTCCGTGACGCCGCCGAGCGGCAGGACCTGGGGCGGGAGACCATCATGGAAGGTGTCCACCGAGTGCGTGTGGCGGTCGATGCGATAGATCGTCCCGGAGGCCGGCGAGGCCACGAACAGGTCGCCCCCGGGCCCGATCGCGCTTCCCGACGCCCCCGGCAGCTCTGCCGCGACCGTGGCAGCCGGAGGGTCCGGAGGCGCTGCGGAGGCGATGGCGGCGGAACTGGCGATCGACAGCACCAGGGCCGATTCACCTGCCCGAACAGGACCTTCGGAGGTTGCTCGACGCCGCCGACCGGTGCCAGGACACCGGGGGGTGCGGGCCGGCTGACGTCGAGGCCGTGCTGGCCGCCGTCACGGATCTCGTCGGGTGCGACATCGCGCTCTGCAAGCGCTACCACCTCGGTGACGCCCTCACGGACGCGTGGTTCTACCCGGAGGCCATGGCTCCGAGCGGCATCCACAGCGAGATCTGTCTGGAGCTGTCGCACGACCCCGACGAGAGGAACGTCATCGTCCTCTCCCGAGTGGACGGGAGCGCCTTCACCGAGCGTGACCGCCTCGTCCTCCGGCTGATCTGCCCGATCGTCGACCAGGCAATCCGTCACGGCACACGGCCCGGGGTACGCGTCACTCCCCGCGAGAGCGACGTGCTGCGTCTCGTGCGCGAGGGCCTGACGAACGCGCAGATCGCGCGCCGTCTCGGTATCGCCGAGGCCACGGTCGCCAAGCACCTCGAGCACGTCTATGCCCGCACCGGCGCACAGTGCCGGGCGCAGGCCGTGGCGATGTGCTGGGACGCCCTCGTCGTCGCCGCGGGCGCGTGACGACGAGGATGCCGGTCAGCGGAAGATGGCGGCGACGTCGTCGAGCCGGCTCGGCACGAGGCGGAACCACGCCCAGGTGCCGCGCTTCTCCCTCTCGAGCAACCCTGCCTCGACGAGCACCTTGAGGTGGTGCGAGACCGTGGGCTGGGCGAGCCCGACGAGCTCGGTGAGGTCGCACACGCACGCTTCGCCCTCATCGGTGGCCCGGATGGCGCTGATCAGCCGCAGGCGCACCGGGTCGGCCACCGCCTTGAGCAGGGCCGCGCTCGTCTGGGCCTCCTCGCGCGTCAGGCCGCCGTCGACGCCGATGCCGCAACAGGTGGGGGTCGCGGTCAGCGCAAGGGTGCGGGTCGGCATCCTCATCTCCTCCGGAATATTGACGAGCATCGATATCTTGTGATGTGCTGTCAGCAACACATCGATACTAGTCGATATTTCAGGAGGATGCCGTGACCACACCCACCACCGCACACACCACCACTCCCGCGGTCACCACGCCGCGGGTCCAGCTCGCCCTCAACGTCAGCGACCTCGAGGCCTCGGTCGCGTTCTACTCGGCGATGTTCGGGGTGGAGCCGCACAAGCGCCGTCCGGGCTACGCCAACTTCGCCGTCACCGAGCCCCCCCTCAAGCTCGTCCTCATCGAGACGACCGAGGACGCCAGGGGCACGGGCACCGCCGGGGCCCTCAACCACCTCGGCGTCGAGGTCCCATCGACGGACGACGTGACCGCGGCGCGCGAGCGCTTCACGGAGGCCGGCCTCACCGCGTTCGACGAGAACGACACGACCTGCTGCTACGCACTGCAGGACAAGGTGTGGGTCCACGACCCCGCGGGCGCGCCGTGGGAGGTCTACACCGTCAAGGACGAGAACCCCGCGGCCCCCAGGCCGGCGACCGCGAGCCTGCAGATCCTCGGCGACGGTGGGTGCTGCACCTCGACCCCGGTCGACGAGGCCGTGCCCGCCGACGAGAAGGCGCAGGCCTGCTGCCCATGACCGCGACCCCCGAGGCGTCGGCTCCCTCGACCGACCACGTCGCCGCCCGACTCTCCACGCTCGACCGGTTCCTGCCGGTCTGGATCGGCCTGGCGATGGTCGGCGGGCTGGTGCTCGGGCGTCTGGTGCCGGGGCTCGGCGGGGCGCTGTCGGCGGTGGAGGTCGACGGCGTCTCGCTGCCGATCGCGCTGGGGCTGCTCATCATGATGTACCCCGTCCTGGCGAAGGTCCGCTACGACCGGCTCGACAGCGTGACCGGCGACCGGCGGATGCTCGGTGCGAGCCTGGTGCTCAACTGGGTCGTCGGCCCGGCGCTGATGTTCGCGCTGGCCTGGCTGCTGCTCCCCGACCTGCCGGAGTACCGCACCGGGTTGATCATCGTCGGCCTCGCCCGGTGCATCGCCATGGTCATCATCTGGAACGACCTCGCGTGTGGTGACCGCGAGGCAGCGGCGGTGCTGGTCGCGCTCAACTCGCTGTTCCAGGTCGTCGCCTTCGCCGGCCTCGGGTGGTTCTACCTCTCGGTGCTCCCCGGGTGGCTCGGCCTGCCGCAGGAGACCCTCGACGTCTCCCCGTGGCAGATCGCCGTGTCGGTCCTCGTCTTCCTCGGCATCCCGCTGCTCCTCGGTTTCCTGTCCCGACGGGTGGGGGAGAGGCGGTGGGGCCGAACGGCATACGAGGAGTCCTTCCTTCCCCGCATCGGTCCCTGGGCGCTCTACGGCCTGCTGTTCACCATCGTCGTCCTGTTCGCCCTCCAGGGGGAGCAGATCACCAACCAGCCGCTCGACGTCGCCCGCATCGCACTGCCCCTGCTCATCTACTTCATGCTCATGTGGGGCGGCGGCTTCGCCCTCGGGATGAGTCTGCGCATGACCTATCCGCGCACCACGACACTCGCCTTCACTGCGGCCGGAAACAACTTCGAGCTGGCCATCGCGGTCGCCATCGCGACCTTCGGGGTCACCTCCGGACAGGCGCTCGCGGGCGTCGTCGGCCCGCTCATCGAGGTCCCCGTGCTCGTGGGGCTGGTCTACGTCTCCCTCGCCCTTCGAAAGAGGTATCCCCATGTCTGAGCGCCCCTCCGTCCTCTTCGTGTGCGTCCACAACGCGGGCCGCTCGCAGATGGCCGCCGCGTGGGTGTCGCGCCTGTCCGGCGGCGCCGTCGAGGTGCGCTCGGCGGGCAGCGCGCCCGGCGACGCGGTCAACCCGGCCGCCGTCGCGGCGATGCTCGAGGAGGGCATCGACATCAGTGCCGAGGTGCCCAAGGTCCTCACCACGGGTGCCGTGGAGCAGTCCGACGTCGTCGTCACGATGGGTTGCGGCGACACCTGCCCGATCTACCCCGGCAAGCGCTACGAGGACTGGGAGCTCGACGACCCGGCGGGGCAGGGAGTGGACGCCGTGCGCCCCATCCGCGACGAGATCCGCCGGCGCGTCGTCGAGCTCATCGAGAGCCTCGGGGTCCAGCCCGTCGCCTGAGCCCAGGAGGCGGTGGCTGGGGGCGGGGGTATTGCCTTCCTGACAGCACGCGATATATCGTGATACTCAGACACGATATATCGCGTAAGGAGCACGCCATGGGCACCGAGTTCTGGACCGTCACCGGCCCGCAGGTCATCGAGGTCGACGAGGTGCGCTCGCTGCGCGTCCAGGTCGTCGGCGGGCACGTCGACGTCGTGACGCACGACGGGCCCGGGGTGCGCCTCGAGGTGCACTCCGTCGACGGTCGCCCGGTCGAGGTGTCGCTCGACGACGGTGAGCTGCGCGTGGGCTACCCCTTCACGCTCAGCCCCTGGGAGCGATTTCTCGACCTGGTGACCACCGCGCCCGACCGCGACCGTGCCGACATCAGCCTCGCCGTGCCGGTCGACCTACCGACCAAGGTGGGCACGGTCAGCGCCGAGGGTCTGCTCGCCGGCGTGCACGCGGTCTGCTCAGTCGCCACCGTGTCGGGATCGCTCGTCGTCGACGGCACGCGAGGAACCCTCGGCGCCCACACCGTCTCGGGCGAGATCGTCGTGCGCGACCACGCCGGTGGCCTCACGCTCAACTCGGTGTCCGGCGAGCTCGCGGCCTCCGGCGCCCTGGACGCGGTGCACGCGAACTCCGTGTCGGGCGAACTGGCCCTCGACGTCACCACCGCCCCGGTCTCGATCGACGCCACGTCGGTGAGCGGCGACATCACCGTGCGCCTGCCGGAGGGCGAGGGGGTGCACCTGACCGCCCACGCGTTGAGCGGTCGGCTCGTCATGGACGGCGAGTCCCACGGGGGTGGGCTGCCGGGGCGCAGCGTCGACGTGACGAGCGGCGACGGGCGCAGCCGCGTCAGCGCGAGCACCGTCTCCGGCAACGTGACCGTCGTGCGCGGCGCCCGCGTCGGGGCGGTCTGACCATGCCGCCGGTCTTTGCCCACGGCCAGCTCCGCCTGTACCTGCTGGCGCTGCTGGAACAACGCCCCATGCACGGCTACGAGGTGATCACCGCCCTGTCGGACCGGTTCGGCGGCACCTACCGGCCCAGCGCCGGAACGGTCTATCCGCGCCTGGCGCGCCTCGAGGAGGAGGGCCTCGTGCGCCGGGAGGAGGGTGAGCGGCGCAGCACCTACGAGATCACGGCGCAGGGCCGCGACGAGCTCGGGGTTCGCAGGGGCGAGCTCGCCGCCCTCGAGGAGGGCATCGCCGAGACCGTGCGCGACCGTGCGGCCCGCGTGCGCGACGACGTGCGGGGAAGCATGAGCGACCTGCGCGCGGAGCTCGCCGCAGCAGCGCAGGAGGCGCGTGCCGGTGCCTCACCGGCGGGGAGCGGCCGAGCGTGCTCCCACGGTCGGTACGCCGAGGCCGATGCCATCCTGCGGCGCTTCCGCGACGAGGTGCGCACCGAGCTGCGCCGGGCCGACGCCGCGGGGCGCCTCGAGGACCTCACCGTCGAGACGCTTCGAACCGTGCTGGACTCGGCACTGTCCGCCGTGCGCCAGACCTCTCGCTGACCACGACCGCCGGCACGGCACACTTGGCCCCGTGAGTGCTGCCTCGCCTGACGCCCCCGACCTCCCCGACGTGTCCGCGCCCGCGGCCGCGCCCCGCTGGCGAACCGTCTTCTTCGACCTCGACGGCACCCTGGCCGACACCATCCCGCTCATCGTGGCGTCCTACCAGCACGCCTTCCGCACCGTCTTGGGTGAGGAGGTCGAGGACGCCCGCGCCCGGGCCTGGATCGGTCGACCACTTCTCTCCGCCCTGCTGGAGGAGTCGCCCGAGCACGGCCACGAGCTCGACCGGGTCTACCGGGAGTGGAACCTGGCCAACACGGCCGCGCTCATCCGGCGGTATCCCGGAGTGCCGGACCTTCTCTCGGCCCTCGCCGACGCCGGGGCCGCGGTCGCGGTCGCGACGTCCAAGCGGCGCGAGACGGCTCGGATGGCGCTGGAAGCTGTGGGGATCGGTGGGCGACTCGACGTCGTCGCGGCACTCGAGGACACCGAGCACCACAAGCCCTCGGCGGACCCCCTCCTGCACGCGGCTGACGCGCTGTCCGTCGACCCCGCGCAGTGCGCCTACGTCGGGGATGCCGTCGTCGACGTCCTCGCCGCTCGCGCCGCCGGGATGGCTGCCGTCGCCGTCACGTGGGGTGCGGGTGAGCGCGAGGCCCTCGTGGCGTCCGAGCCGGATGCCGTGTTCGACACGGTCGGGGAGCTCACGGCATACCTGCTGGGCGGTCCCACCGACTGAGGGCGACGGGCCTCGAGACTCCCGCCCGTGGCGGGGGCTCCGCCGGACAACCCGTGCCGGGGCAGAGCGCTGGCTCGCCCGGTCCTGGGGCTCCATTGGTGGGGCGATGGAGGGGCTGGTGGGGTGAATGTGACTCATGGGTGGGATGGGGAGAGCCCGTGGAGCCGACACGCGGCGGGCCGTGCGGGCCGAATGACACGCGTGTCATTCGGCGGCTAGAGTGTGGGCCGCAGCACGCCACACACGAAGGGTCGAGACAACACCGTGAGCGCCGCGTCCGAACAGGTCAGCACCACAGCCCAAGCGACGGGGCTCTCCGAGCGCGACCGCGAGATCCTCGCCTTCGAACGCCAGTGGTGGAAGTACGCGGGGTCGAAGGAGACCGCGATCAAGGAGCTCTTCGAGATGAGCTCCACGCGCTACTACCAGGTGCTCAACGCCCTCATCGACCACCCCGCGGCCCTCGAGCACGACCCGATGCTCATCAAGCGGCTGCGCCGGTTGCGGGCCAGTCGTCAGCGAGCCCGGTCCGCCCGCCGTCTGGGCATGGAGCCCTGAGCCGCTGCACCGATCCCCTGAGCCAGTAGCGCCCGTCCGTGAGGGAAGCCGGACGGGCGCTGCTGTGCCAGGGCGCGGTGCGCCACGGGGGCGCTGAGGGCGTGAGCGGTCGTGCGATCCGTGCTCAGACCGTGTGCGGGGCGCGACCGGCAGACCCTCCGACGACCGCGGGGCGCCGTCTGGGGATCACGGGATGTCCGGGTCGGGGAACTCGACGGGCCATCCTTTCTTCGCGAGCTGGTCGCGCACCCGACGGAGGTCGTTCTCGCTCGGTTCGGTGTGGGTGTAGGAGGTGATCGCCGCCGCGATGTCCTCCGGGCCCGCCGGTGACACGTCGGCCCGGCGCAGGGCCTTGGCGACCTTCTTGACCTCGGAGCGGGTGAGCCGGCGCTCGAGCAGGGCAAGCAGCGGCAGGTAGTCGTGCTCGGGCACGCCGCCCGGGTACCCCTCGCGCAGCCAGTTGACGATCCGGGCCAGAGGGCTGCCCTCGTGGGGTGGCGACTCGTCCTCTTCCTCGTCACTGCCGCCCAGCGGCCACCCGCCGAGGACGAGCTTTGCGGAGACCTGGCGGATCTGGGTCTCTTCGGGGATGAGCGCACGAGCGGCCTCGGGGGACAACCGCCCCTCGTTCGCGAGGCGACGGAGGACGTCGAGCGCGCTGTCCGTGCCGAGGCGCTCCTGGAGCACGGCGTTGAGCGCTGCGGCCTCGCCGTCGGGGATCCCGTCGGGGAAGCCCGCGCGGATCCATGCCAGGACGGAACCGGACAGCTGCACCATGGGGGAGCTCACTCCTTGTCGATGATCGTCGGGAAGGGGTCGAACACGATCTCCTGGCCGGAGCCGGACGCGACGATGACGCCCAGGCCGAGGAGGACCCCGGCGATGACGACGCCGAAGGCCAGCCAGGCGAGGACCTTGCCGATCAGGTGTGGCGGTCCGCCGCCCGCGGTGGCCGCGTCGCCGTCGTCAGCGGCCTGGCCACCCTCGCCGTAGGCCTGGGCCCGGATGCCCAGCGCGAAGACGGCGGGCAGTCCGGCGCCGAGGAGCAGCCCGACGACGAGGATCCGAAGGGAGGCTTCGAGGGCGAACGAGATGTTGTTCATCGGGACCTCCTCAGGGAACCGGGTTGTGGTCGGGGCGGGTCGGTGCCGAGGAGGGCGTCCCCGGGGTGCCGGTCCAGTCGTCGTTGACGTTGTCCGCGTTGATGGGCGCGCGGCGCGCTCGCAGCCACATCCATGAGGACAACGCCACGAGGATGATGAAGATCACCAGGGCCCCGGCAGCCCCGCCGATGCTGTTGCCGATGAACCACATCACCGCGCCGACCAGGCCCGCGGACGGCAGGGTGATGGTCCAGGCGGCGAGCATGCGGCCGGCGACGTTCCAGCGGACCTCGGCTCCGCGCCCGACCCCCGAGCCGAGGATCGAGCCGGTGGCCACGTGCGTCGTCGACAGGGCGAAGCCGAGGTGGCTCGAGGACAGGATGACCGCGGCCGAGCTGCTCTCGGCCGCCATGCCCTGCGCGGGGGAGATGTCGATCAGGCCCTTGCCGAGGGTGCGGATGATCCGCCACCCACCGAGCCACGTGCCGAGGGCGATGGCCGACGCCGCGGTGACCTTGACCCAGAAGGGGATGCTCGTCGTGCTCGTCCAGTAGCCCGCGGCGATCAGCGCAAGCGTCATGACGCCCATGGTCTTCTGCGCGTCGTTGGTGCCGTGTGCCAGCGAGACGAGTGAGGCCGAGCCGACCTGACCCAGCCGAAAGCCCCTCTGCCGGTAGCGCTCGGCCACGCCGGCTGTGATCCGGAAGACGAGCCAGGTGCCGACCGCGGCCACCGTCAGCGCGATGGCCGGCGAGATGAGTGCAGGGAGGAGGATCTTGCCGACGACGCCGTCGAGCTTGGTTCCGTCACCGGTCCACTTCACCCCGCTGAATCCGAGCCCGGCGATGGTCGACCCGACGAGCCCTCCGAGCAGGGCGTGCGAGGAGCTCGACGGCAGGCCGTACAGCCACGTGAACAGGTTCCAGACGATGCCGCCGACGAGACCGCCGAGGATGATGAGCAGGAGCGCCTGCCCTCCGTCGGCGAGGAGCTCGGCATTGGGAGCGCCCGAGGAGTCCTGGAGGTTCACCACCGCATTGGTCACCGTGAGGGCGACCTGCACCGACAGGAACGCCCCGACGAGGTTGAGGATCGCCGACAGGCCCACTGCCACCTTGGGCTTCAGGGCCCCTGTCGCGATGGAGGTCGCCATCGCGTTGGCGGTGTCATGGAACCCGTTGGTGAAGTCGAAGGCCAGTGCGGTCACGATGACGAGCACGAGGGTGAGGGTCGCTGCGTCCACGATCGACAAGTGTGGGGGTGACACCCCTGCTTCACCAACGCGAAGGACGGTGTTCACCCGTTGTTCATCCGGAGCGCGCGCAGGCGCGTGGGCTCCAGTCTGCGAGCATCGGTCGATGGCCGACCTCGACTGGAGCACGCCGGATGGCCTCGCGGCCATCCGGGACCATCTCGCCGACCGCATCGACGGCTGGCGGCAACCCGTGGCGTACGCCGTGGGCCTGAGCCCTGCCTCGTCGTCGCCGGAGTGGCTGTTCGCCCACGTCAACGTGCCCGGCGGGCAGCACGGACTGGCAGCGGTGGTCCTGGCCACCGTGCTGCAGCACGACGGGAGCACGGCGACCGTGCCCGTCTCGAAGCAGGAGCTCCAGGCCGCCGTCACCTCGCTCGAGCCGGCGCAGGCCTGCACCTCGCTGGACCACCCCAACCTCGCCGCCTGGCGCGAGGTGCTCGCCGAGCTCGAGGGCAACCCCGCACGGGAGGCGATGGCGGTCTTCGTCGCCGACCTCGAGGACCCGGTCTCCTCCGAGGCCGACGGATCGATGCGGTCCACCTTCGAAGGTCACACCCCCGAGTTCTGACCGCTCGGTGCCCCCCCCGCACGCGCCGGGGGGCGGGGGATCGCGGTGGCGTTTGCACTCTCCACCCGAGAGTGCCAATAATGGCGTTAGCACTCTCACCATGAGAGTGACAAACCTGACCGGTCCGGTGAGGTCCCTGTGCCCCGGCGACGTGAGCCGACGGCACGAGGTCCGTCCGTCGCGGGCACCGCCCGGTCTCCACCTTCGATTCGCGTGGGAGGAACCACCCGAATGGCCAAGATCATCGCTTTCGATGAAGAGGCACGCCGCGGTCTCGAGCGAGGTATGAACATCCTCGCCGACGCCGTCCGCGTCACGCTCGGCCCCAAGGGCCGCAACGTCGTCCTCGAGAAGAAGTGGGGCGCCCCCACGATCACCAACGACGGCGTGTCCATCGCCAAGGAGATCGAGCTCGACGACCCGTACGAGAAGATCGGTGCGGAGCTCGTCAAGGAGGTCGCCAAGAAGACCGACGACGTCGCCGGTGACGGCACGACGACGGCGACCGTGCTCGCCCAGGCCCTCGTCAAGGAGGGCCTGCGCAACGTCGCCGCGGGTGCGAACCCGATGGCGCTCAAGCGCGGCATCGAGAAGGCCGTCGCGGCCGTCTCCGAAGAGTTGCTCGCCGGTGCCAGGGACGTCGAGACCAAGGAGCAGATTGCTGCCACGGCATCGATCTCCGCCGCTGACCCCATGATCGGCGAGATGATCGCCGAGGCCATGGACAAGGTCGGCAAGGAAGGCGTCATCACCGTCGAGGAGAGCAACACCTTCGGGCTCGAGCTCGAGCTCACCGAGGGCATGCGCTTCGACAAGGGCTACATCAGCCACTACTTCGTCACCGACACCGAGCGCATGGAAGCCGTGCTGGAGGACCCCTACATCCTCATCGCGAACTCCAAGATCGGCTCCATCAAGGACCTGCTGCCACTCCTCGAGAAGGTCATGCAGTCCGGCAAGCCGCTGCTCATCATCTCCGAGGACGTCGACGGCGAGGCGCTGTCCACGCTCGTCGTCAACAAGATCCGCGGCACGTTCAAGTCGGTCGCCGTCAAGGCCCCCGGCTTCGGCGACCGCCGCAAGGCGATGCTCGCCGACATCGCGATCCTCACCGGTGGGCAGGTGATCTCCGAGGAGGTCGGCCTCAAGCTCGACACCGCCGAGCTCGACCTGCTCGGTCGCGCGCGCAAGGTGGTCGTGACCAAGGACGAGACGACCATCGTCGAGGGCGCTGGCGACAACGACCAGATCCAGGGTCGGGTCAACCAGATCCGTGCCGAGATCGAGAAGTCGGACTCCGACTACGACCGCGAGAAGCTCCAGGAGCGCCTCGCCAAGCTCGCCGGCGGCGTCGCCGTCATCAAGGCGGGCGCGGCCACGGAGGTTGAGCTCAAGGAGCGCAAGCACCGCATCGAGGACGCCGTGCGCAACGCCAAGGCGGCCGTCGAGGAGGGCATCGTCGCCGGTGGTGGCGTGGCCCTCACGCAGGCCGGCAAGGCTGCCTTCGCCAAGCTCTCGCTCGAGGGGGAGGAGGCGACCGGTGCCAACATCGTGCGGGTCGCCATCGAGGCCCCCCTCAAGCAGATCGCGATCAACGCAGGTCTCGAGGGTGGCGTCGTCGCCGAGAAGGTCTCCAACCTCGACACGGGCTGGGGCCTCAACGCCGCCACCGGTGAGTACGTCGACCTCATCGCGGCCGGCATCATCGACCCGGCCAAGGTGACCCGGTCGGCACTGCAGAACGCCGCGTCGATCGCCGCGCTGTTCCTCACCACCGAGGCCGTCATCGCCGACAAGCCGGAGAAGGCCGCACCGGCCATGCCCGGCGGCGACGACATGGGCGGCATGGGCGGCATGGGCTTCTGAGCCCTGGCACGACCAGCAGCACCGCAGAAGGGCGGTCCCGGCGCGAGCCGGGGCCGCCCTTCGGTGTCCATGCGGCCCTTCGGTGTCCATGGGGTGTGATGGTGCGTCGGTCGGGCCTCGGCCGTGGCGCTCCCGGTCAAGGGCTGGACGACAGGTCAGGGCTCGTCCGATCCCCGACCCGTGGTGGATGGTCCCCCGGGCGACGGCCGAGAACGAGGCGCGGGTGCCCGGGGGCGACATCGAGGTGTCCGAGCACGCCCCATCCGCGCCGGTCGTACAACCGCAGGGCGGCGGCCGCCTCGGGGTGGGTCAGCAGGAGGGCCGGGAGGCGGACCCCGCGGATGACCACGTCGTGCAGCCGCGACCCCACGCCCTGACCCTCCGCCCCCGGCGCGACGAGGAGCTGGGTGAGCTCGAACGCCGGCGGCCCCCACTCCTCCAGGTCCTCGCGTGGTCGGGCCATCGCCAGATCGTCGGCGAAGGCGCGCCCGGGCCCGCCCTGCGCCAGGCCGACGATCCTCCCGTGGCGGCGCGCGACGGCGGTGGCAACGCCGTGTCGTCCGCCCTCCGCAGCGAGGTGGTGAGCCGCCGACATGAGCTCCTCGGGCGACTCGCTCCACGGCGGCGCGGCGTACCTGGAGGTCAGCAGCGCGACGACGGCCTCCTGCTGCCGCTCCAGCTCGCCGGGCCGGGCAGGCCCCACGACGAGGCCGTCGTCCGGGCCGAGGTCAGCGCGGATGCCGGGCTGCGCCGCGGGAGGGTCGAGGCCGGGGATGGCGCTGCCTCCTCCGTGGGCGATGGTGCTGGAGGTGCCCGAGTCTAGTGACGGCCGCCGGCGCGACAACGATGGAACTGGCCGTGCGCGGGGGCAGCATCCCGGATACCTCAGGGGGCGCCGCCACCCGTGCGCCGCGTGCGCGCGAGGTTCGACACGCAACGGGAGGGTTCGACCACCCTGGCGCGGCCTCGTGATTCTGTCGAAGGTTGGGAGGGCGCCCGGAACACGCGTGGGCCGCACGTCGTTCGCGCAGCAGTGAGTATTCCGGTTCGGCCGGCACTCATGCCTGCCCCTGATGAACCTCGGAAGGACTCACCATGACGGTCGCTGACGCCACGTCCGCCCAGACACGTCGCCGTCTCGCGGCCGCGAGGGTCGAAGGTGTGACGAAGGTCTACGGCACAGGTGACACCCGGGTCACCGCCCTCGACGACGTCACCCTCGACCTGTATGCCGGTGAGTTCACGGCGATCATGGGGAAGTCGGGGTCGGGCAAGTCGACGCTCATGCACTGTGCTGCGGGCCTTGACGACGTGACGGCAGGGCACATCTACCTCGGCGACGTCGACCTGACGACGTTGAAGGAGCGCAGTCTCACAGAGCTGCGCCGCGATCGGATCGGGTTCGTGTTCCAGGCGTTCAACCTCGTTCCGACCCTCACCGCCGAGGAGAACATCACCCTGCCGTCCGCCATCGCCGGCCGCTCCACCGATCGCGCCTGGTTCGACGAGGTGGTCGACACCGTGGGCCTGCGGGACCGGCTCGGGCACCGTCCCGGCGAGCTCTCGGGTGGTCAGCAGCAGCGGGTGGCGTGTGCGAGGGCGCTGGCGAGCAGGCCTGACATCGTCTTCGCCGACGAGCCCACCGGCAACCTCGACTCGACGTCGGGTGCGGAGGTGCTGGGGTTCCTGCGCCGGGTCGTCGACACCCACGGCCAGACCGTCGTGATGGTGACCCACGACCCCGGTGCCGCCAGCTGGACCGACCGGGTGATCTTCCTCGAGGACGGTCACCTCGTCGACGAGCTTCGTGAGCCGACCCCGGAGCGGGTGCTGGAGCGGATGTCCCGCCTGGGGAAGCCGGTCGGGTCGCCGGGATGATCCGGGCCACCTGGCGCAGCGTCTTCGCGCGCAAGCTGCGACTCTTCCTCAGCGCCTTCGCCGTGATCCTCGGCGTGGCGTTCGTGGCGGGCTCCTACATCTTCACCGACACCCTCGACAAGGCCTTCACCGGCCTGACGAGCGGCTCGGTCGGGGACGTCGTGGTTCAGGCCGGGTCCGACTCAGGGGGCGGTGGCGGTCCCGGCGGGCGAACCATCTCCGGGTCGCTGGTCGACACCCTGGCCGCCGTGCCCGGTGCTGCCCGGGCCGACGGGCGGATCAACGACTTCAGCACCTTCGTCGTCGCCTCCGACGGCAAGCTCATCGGAGGGGTCGGGCCGCCCGGCATCGCCGTGAACGACAGCAAGGGCCCGGCGGCGAACGGCGCCGAGCCCGCGACCCTGGAGAGCGGGACGTGGCCGTCGGACGGTGAGGTCGTGCTCGACCCCGCGACCGCAGAGAAGTCCGGCTATGCCCTCGGTGACACGGTCGAGATCATCACCTCCTCCCAGGAGCCGCGCGTGCAGGCCACGCTGGTCGGGACCGCTTCCTTCGGGGGGTCCTCGCTCGTGGGAGCGAGCGTCGTCATGTTCGACACGGCGGACGCGCAGCGAATCTATGCCGGGGGCGAGGACGAGTTCTCGGCCATCTGGGTCACCGCTGAGCCGGGCACGTCCCAGGCGGAGCTGCAGGCTGCGGTGGAGGGAGTGCTCCCGGAGGGGACCAGGGCCCAGACGGGCGATGCGATCTCGGACCGGGCCGCATCGCGCATCGACGAGGCGCTGTCCTTCGTCACGACCTTCCTCCTCGTGTTCGCGGGGGTGGCCCTCACGGTTGGTGCTTTCCTCATCGTCAACACCTTCTCCATCCTCGTGGCCCAGCGCAGCCGCGAGCTCGCGCTGCTCAGGGCCATCGGGGCCAGTCGGCGCCAGGTCGCCCGCTCGGTGCTCTTCGAGGCCTCGGTCGTGGGACTCTTCGGCTCGGCCGTCGGGATCGGCCTGGGCTTCGTCCTGGCGATCGGGATCAAGGCCATCTTCGGCCGGGTCGGCCTGGACCTCGGCTCGGACGCGCTCGTGCTGCAGCCCCGCACGATCATCGTCTCGCTCGCCGTCGGGCTCCTCGTGACGCTCGCGGCGGCCTACCTGCCGGCCCGTCGGGCCGGGCGCGTCTCACCCGTGGCCGCCATGCGGGACGACGTGGCGCTCGCCGAGAGCGGTCTTCGCTGGCGCATCGTCGTCGGCGTGGTCCTCATCGTCATCGGCGCCTCGGCGATGGCCGCGGGCCTGGCGGACGTCGTGCCCAGGCCGACGTACGTCCTCGCGGGCGGGATCTTCGGTGTCCTCGTCGGCACCGCCCTCGTCAGTCCGGTCGTGGGTCGACCGATCCTCGCCGGGCTCGGCTGGACCTACCGCCGGGCCTTCGGGGCGGTGGGGTTGATGGCCGAGCAGAACGCGAGGCGCAACCCTCGCCGGACCGCGGCCACGGCATCCGCCCTCATGGTCGGTGTGGCGCTCGTGACGCTCATGTCGGTGCTCGGTGCCTCGACGAAGGCGAGCCTCGACAAGGCGCTCGCCGAGGACATCGTCGCCGACTTCGTCGTCTCCAACGCCGTCGGACAGGCGTTCTCCGCGACGATCGCCGACGAGGTGCAGCAGCTGCCCGACGTTGCCGAGGTCGCGCGGGTGCGGGGCGCGCTCGTGCAGGTCGACGGGGACCGGTCGTTCGCCACCGGGGTCGACCCGACCACGGTGACCGAGGTGGCCGACCCCGTTGTGCTCACCGGGTCCCTGGCCGACCTCGGCCCCACCTCGATCGCCGTGTCCACCGACCTGGCCGCCGAGAAGGGGCTGGCGCTCGGCTCGACACTCACGGTCGGGTATGCCGGTGACGAGGCGGACTTCGCGGTCGTCGCCACGTACGAGACCGACTCGGTGCTGTCCTCCGGCGTGACGATGTCCCTCGAGGGCTTCGACACGCTGGCCGTGCCGCCCACCGACCGTGCCCTCTACGTCGTCGCAGCGCCGGGCGTCGACCGGACCGCGCTCGGTGAGGAGATGTCCGCCCTGGTCGCGGACCTGCCGACGGTGACGGTGAACGACCAGGCGGACTTCGCCGCCCAGCAGCGGGCGCCCATCGACCAGCTCCTGTTCATCGTGTACGCCCTGCTCGGACTCGCGGTCGTCATCGCGGTGCTGGGCATCGTCAACACGCTGGCCCTGTCGGTGATCGAGCGGGTCCGCGAGATCGGGTTGCTCCGCGCGGTGGGCCTGAGTCGCCGACAGCTGCGGACGATGCTCCGGCTGGAGTCGGTCGCGATCGCCCTGCTCGGCGCCGTGCTTGGGGTCGGGTTGGGTCTGGTGTTCGCCCTCGCACTCCAGCGCTCGCTCATCGACGACGGCATCGACGTCCTGTCGATCCCGGTGCTCCAGCTCGTCGGGTTCGTCGCCGTCGCCGGCGTGGTCGGTGTGCTGGCGGCCCTGTGGCCCGGTCGGCGGGCGGCGAGGCTCGACGTGCTCCGCGCCATCGCGACGACCTGACTCCTGGGCCGGCGGACGCCGGGTCAGAGGACGAGGTGCTGGCGCCCGTCGATGACCTCGCGGGCCGCGTCGAGGTGGCCGGCGTGGCACGCGAGCTCGGTGATGGCGTGAAGCACCACCTCGCGCGCGCTCTGGAGTCGCCATGCCCCGAAGAGCTCTTCGGGCCACCACGCCGGTGGGGCATCGAGGTCGACGCCGACCAGCACCTCGTCGGCCTTCGCGACCTGCGCCTGGTAGCGGGCCAGCACGACCTGTGCGGTGTCGCCCTCGGCGATATCCCACCCGTCGCCGGCCAGCGACGCGATCGCCACGTCGTCCGCCCCGAGGACGCAGACGAACCAGAACATCTCGTCGTCGAGCGCCAGGTGGTTGAGCATGCCCGTGATGCTCCATCCGGACGGCAATGGCGTAAGCGCCATCTGGTCGTCGGTGAGCCCGTCGATGGCGGCCAGGATGTGGCGTCGTTGGGCCGCGAGCTGGGCCAGCAGCACCGCCTTCTCGGGCAGGGCGCTCACGGCAACTGTCCACGGGGGCATGTGCGCGTCACAGGTTCACGCTACTGCCACCGAGGGGCCGCCGAGGTCCCCGGCGAGGGCACCGGGACCTTGGCCGAGCCTTGCGCCCCCCCGGTCTCAGGAGAAGAGGCGGACCGCCTGGGCCTCGGTCTCGGCATACTGGCTGCCCGCCGCCGACAGCACCTGGCCGATCGAGTCGAGAGAGGCGCGCACCTGCTGCTGGGTGCCGCGCCACTGGGTCACGACCCCCTGGAACTGCATCGACGCCGTGCCCGTCCAGGCGTCCTGCAGCCCGGTGAGCCGCGCCATCATGATCCCGACCTGGCCCTCGATCTCTGCCGAGATGCGGGCGATGTCGCCGGCCGCGGCGGCGATGCGATCGGTGTCGACCTGGAACTGTGCAGCCATGAGCCACCCCTCCTCCTCGCCCACCCCCGTGGCGGGTCATGGAGCCCACACTAGGTCGGCGCCGTGGACCGGCCGCGGGGTTTTCCACAGATGCGCACCCGGGGGTCGTCGTGGCCGACACCTACGATGCTGGCGTGGCCATCCTCATCGACCCGCCGCGCCCCGAGGCGCACGGCCGCAGGTGGTCCCACCTCGTGAGCGACACGAGCCTGGCCGAACTCCACGCCTTCGCGGACGCGTGCGGGATGCCGCGTCGCGCGTTCGAGGGTGACCACTACGACGTGCCGGAGGAGCGGTATGCCGCTGTCGTCGCCGCGGGTGCACGTCCCACCCCTGCGCGTGACCTCCTGCGAGCGCTGCAGGCCAGTGGGCTGCGGATGCAGAAGCGTCGCGGCGACACGGGCGTGGTCCGCGCGAGCGGTGTCCGCTTCGTCGACGGGACGTCCGCCGACGTCGACCTCATCCGATCGGCCCGCGAGGCCGACCCTTCGAGGGTCTTTGCCGCGATGGCCTTCGTGCGCGACGTCGAGGGTGACTTCGCCGTCGTGCACTCGATCCGTCGGGGTGAGTGGGGTGCACCCGGCGGGTGGCGCGAGGGGGGAGAGTCTCCGCGCGCCAATGCCGTTCGTGAGGTTTGCGAGGAGACCGGCCTCTCCCTCCCGGAGGAGGAGTTGGTCGCTCGGGGTTACGAGCGATTCCAGAACCGTTCGTCGGAGCAGGGGTTGTGGCGGCCGGGGTTCGACCTGCTCCAGGTCTACGAGGCGACCCTGCCCACCCGGCGGCCGCGACTGGAGCCGCAGCTCGACGACACCTCCGACCGGCGCTGGGTGACCTGGCCGGAGCTCACCACCTTGTGCGGCGACCTGTTCTGGTGGCCGTTGGCCGACGCGCTGTTCAGGCCGCGAGACGGGTGAGCTCGCGGGCCAGGTTCTCCCGGGCCACGGGTTCCCACTCGTGCTGGGCATGGTCGGTCAGGTAGATGTGGGGTCGGACGAGGAACGGACGGAGAACGGCGGCCCGAGCGGCGGCGTACTCGGCCGAGGTCACGTGCCCGAACTCCCGTCGGACCTGCTGGCAGTACTCGTCGAACCGGGCCACCGGGGCGGACAGTACCCACAGGTCGGCGTCGTGGAAGACGGGCCTCGCCTCGTCGGCGCCGTCCGGGGGGACGTCGTGGGCGATCGTGTCGAGCACGACGGTCACCACGCGGTTCGTGAGCTCCTCGCCCGCACCGAGCAGCGCGAGGCTGTGGCGGGCCAGGTCGGCGCTGGCGACCTCGTTGGCCGCACCCGGGTCGGGCTCGTAGACCACGTCGTGGAACCAGCCCGCGAGGATCGCGACCGGGTGGGCGCCCGGCGTCGCGAGACGCTCGGCCGCGGACAGGGTGTCGACCGCGGCCAGGACCTCGGTGAGGTGCACGGGGTCGTGGTAGGCCCGGTGCGGCTCGCGCCAACGGGTGAGGAGGTCCGCGCCCACGGCATCCACGGCACCGGGGTCGGCTGCGGGCACGGCCTCCCTGCAGTCCGCCCGCCACCGACGCGTGAGCAGGTCCATCGCGACACTCTCCCAGATGGACCGAGCCCCCGTCACCCGGCCGGACGGCTTCGGTCGTAGGCCCTGGCGTAGAGGCTCCCGGTGGCGAGGAGCAGCAGCCCGGTGGCGATGAACGCCACGGAGCGGACCAGGCCGCTGAGGGCTGCGAGGTCGTAGAGGAAGAGCTTCGCGACGCAGATGGCACTCAGCAGCAGCCCACTGCGCAACCGTAGCTGCGCGGCCTCGGAGCGACCGAGCGCGTGGAGCAGCAACCAGGCCGCGGCCCCCATCCACGTCACGGTGGCCAAAGCCTGCCCCGTCGTGAACCCGAGGTCGGGGTTGCCGAACCTGACCCCGAGGATCGTGCCGACCGCGACGATCGCGCTGGCTGATGCCACGAGTCCGACGCCCCAAGCCGCGACCGTGACCACGAGCCGCAGGTCGCGCGACATGTCCGAGACCTGCCGGCACGCCCACAGGGCGAGCGCGACGAGAGCGCCGGCCAGGATGCTGTCGAGCAGCCCCGCGGCCGTGTCGTGGCGCACGGCCGAGGACACGGTGAGCAGCGCCAGCGGATGCTCCGCCCACGCGAGGAGCGCGACCACAGACGAGAGGCCGGCCAGCACGAGCGATCGCCCGGACCGGGTGACCCCCGCGACGGCGAGCTGACCGATGGCGAGGAGGAGGAGCCCGGTGGCCAGGAAGCGGCTCGGGGCCCCAGCCCCCACCGCCAGGATCGCGGCCAGCGTCCCCGACACTCCAACGGTCATCGTGAGGTGAGCGGCCAACGGCCCGATGGGGGGCTTCGACATGGCGGCGGCGCCGACCAGCAGCGTCGCCGCGCTCACGGCCAGGACGATGGTCTGGGTGGTCTGCAGCAGGGCGGTGGAGGTGGCGAGGAGGGCGACGACGAACAACGCGAGCGTCACCGATGCGGCGAGGTCCCCGGGGTGCCGGCGCACAGCGACAGCCGAGGTGACGAGGGTCGCCGCGACGAGCACGGTTGCGACGAGGACGTACCCCCAGGCGTCAGCGCTGCCCGGCGTGGCCAGGGCCGCTCCGCCGAGCAGGGCGAGGGTGACGGGCACGGCGCGCGCCAGCGTGAGGGTGGGCCAGGAGCGGTCGCCGGCGGCATACCAGCCGGTGAGCGCGAGCACGGCGAGGAACGCCGGGACGACCCACGATAACGTACCTGCGACGAAGGGCGCCAACCCCGCGGCACCGAGGAGCATCAACACGGCCAACAGCTCGCTGTTCCAGCGGCGCGCGAGGTGCAGGCCGCCGACGGCGACCAGCCCCGCCAGGGTGAACCCCGGGACCGGGCCCAGCCAGCCGTAGCCACTGGTCACCGCCACGACGTCGAGGTATGCCGCGGCCGCGCCCGTCGCGACGAGGGCCACCGGTGCGCTCCCGACGGGCCCCGACCTCCGGTCGGTCTCGCCCCCACGCACGCCGACGCCGACGAGCGTGGCGGCGAGGAGAGCCCCGGCGGTGACCCTCATGCCGGGCCCGAACCAGCCGTTCTGTGCGGCGATGACGAGGAGCATGGCGACCCCGGCCATCGTCACGACGGCACCGGCCAGCGCCAGGACCTTCGTCACCGCCCCCTCACGATCCCACCAGGGCCGCCTCGGCTCGGCTGCCGGCAGCCCTGCCGGCGCCCCCGCGGGGACCGCCGTCGGCGCGGGATGGCGTGAGGCCCCTGGGGTCGGGACCGGGCCGGCCTGGGGCGGTGGTGCCGCCGGGGGTGCCGCTGGGGGCGCTGCCGCAGGGAGCGCGGTGCTCGCTCGGGCCGCCTCGCGCTCGAGCTCCGCTCGCAGCCGCGCGAGGCCGTTGCCCACGGCATACATCCGGTTCATGGCGTCGGCGAACTCCGACTCGAGATCACGGACGGCGCTGGTGTTGTCCATGACTCCAGCGTGCGCCGACGACGACCGGGGCCGCCTGAGCCCGCCTACTCATCCGGCGGGCCCGGGCGACCCCGGTGGTGGTGCGTCCTGCGTCGGCGGCGTCAGCCGTTCTGGCTGGGCTTGGCGGCGAGCGTGGCCTGGAGCTCGATCGAGGAGCCGCCGCGGATCACGGTGAGGGTGACCTGGTCGCCCTGGGTGCGCTCACGGATCTGACCGACGAGGGAGAGGGCCGAATCGACCTGCTCCCCGTCCACGGCGGTGATGACGTCGCCCACCTCGAGACCGGCCTCGGATGCCGGCGTGCTGTCGCCCACGGAGGTGATCTCTGCGCCGGAGCGCGTGGCGGACCCGTCGGTGGCAGAGCCGTCCTGGGGTGTGACCCCGAGATAGGCGTGCCTCGCGGCCCCGGTGTTGATGAGCTGGGTGGCGATCGAGGACGCCTCGTTCGAGGGGATGGCGAAGCCGATGCCGATGCTGCCCGACTGCCCGCCCGAGGACGATCCCAGCGAGGCGATCGAGGAGTTGATGCCGATGAGCTGGCCCGAGGCGTTGACGAGCGCGCCGCCACTGTTCCCCGGGTTGATCGCGGCGGAGGTCTGGATCGCGTTCGTGACCACGGGCTCAGCCTGCTGAGCGGACTGGTTGCCGAAGGGGTCGGTCTGTCCGCTGCCCTCGCCGGCCGTGGTGACCGGGCGGTTGAGCGCACTGACGATGCCCGTCGTCACGGTGCCCGCGAGGCCGAGGGGGTTGCCGACCGCCATGACGGGGTCGCCCACCTTGAGGGCGTCGGAGTCGCCGATCGCCATCGGGGTCAGCCCGCTCGGGGCGTTCGAGATCGTGATGACCGCGAGGTCGGTGGAGGGGTCGGTGCCCTGGATCTCGGCGTCGAAGGTGCGCCCGTCGGCCAGGGTGACCGTGAGCTTCTGTGCTCCCGTGACCACGTGGTTGTTGGTCAGCACGTGGCCGCTGTCATCGATGATGACGCCGGATCCCTGGCCACCACCCTGCGCGGTCCGCGCGGTGATGGCGACGACGCTCGGCGAGACCGCCGACGCGGTGGTCGACCAGTCCGGGGCGGAGCCGTCGGCCTGGATCACCGGAGCGGCGTCCGAACCGCGGCCCAGCTGCTGGGAGGACGCTGCGGAGGGGGTCGCAGCCTCTCCGTCCCAGAGCCGGGCCGCGGCGATGGTGCCGCCCGATGACAGGAGAGCGGCAAGCACCGCGACGGCGGTGAGCTCCGCCGTGCGGCGACGACCCGACGACGAGGACGATCCCTTGTCGCGGGACGGCGGGATGGGTCCCTGGGGGCCGCCGTACTGGGGCTGGCCTCCGGGGTGAACCGGGATGGGAGCTGTCGAGGTCCCGGACCCCACCGGGGGGTAGGCGGTCGTCGTGCCGCCGCTCGGGGTGTACCACTGCGGTGCGGGGTGCGGGTCGTTCATGGTGAGTCGCTCCTTTGGTGTGTCTGACTGATGTCAGTCAAGACCCCCGAGGTGGACGACCCCTGATCACTGGCTGGGAGTCTCCTGTGGGAGTCGCACCACGAACGTGGCACCACCTCCATCGGTGTCGGCGACCCCGACCTGGCCGTGGTGGGCAGCGACGATGGCAGCGACGATCGCGAGCCCGAGACCGCTGCCCCCGCCGGCGGCGCGACCGCGTGCCGGGTCGGCCCGGTAGAACCGCTCGAAGACCTTGGTCGCCACCTCCGGCGGCACGCCGGGGCCGTGGTCTCGCACCTCGAGAACAGCTCCGGCAGAGTCGGTTCCGAGCGCGAGCTCGACGGGAGTGCCCTCGGGAGTGTGGCGGAGCGCATTGGCGACGAGGTTGGTCACGACCTGGCGCAGTCGTGGCTCGGAGCCCTGCACGACCGTGGGCCCGAGGGGGCCGTCGATTCCCAACAGGCTGATCCGCCGGTCAGGTGCTCGGACCCGGGCGTCGGCCACGGCATCCGCGGCCAGCACCGTGAGGTCGACGACGCCCATCTCGGCCTCGGGTGCGTCGTCGAGGCGGGCGAGGGTCAGCAGGTCCTCGACGAGGCCGCTCATCCGTTCGGACTCCGCCTCGATCCGTTCCATCGCCGACCCGATCGCCTCGGGGTCGGAGACGGCGCCCTGACGGTAGAGCTCGGCATAGCCCCGCACCGTCGCCAGCGGGGTGCGCAGCTCGTGGGACGCGTCGGCGACGAACTCACGCATCCGCTCCTCGCTGCGCTCACGGACGGCGAACGAGGACTCGATCCGGGCGAGCATGGTGTTCAGGCTCTGCGAGAGGGAGGTGACCTCGTCATCGGCCTGCCGCACGGGAACCCGTTGGGTGAGGTCGCCCGCGGCGATGGCCGCGGCCGTGTCCTCGATCCGGCTCAGCGGCCGGAACGCCCGGTCGACGGCATACCGGGCGAGGATGAGTGAGAGCGCCAGCACGACGGTGCCGATCAGCCCGGTCGTGAGGAGGAGCCGGGTGACGGTCTGGGTGACGGTGTCGAGGGGCACGCCGACGGCGAAGGTCGCCTCGTCACCCACGACGCGGCCCGCCACGAACCGCCACTTCACCCGGCCGTCCTCCGACGGCACCGTGAACGGCTCCCCACTGAGCACCCGCGGGTCGTCGACGTCGAGCTCCGGCAGGTCGGGGGAGGACTGCTCGCCCGTGGGGAGACGCAGCACGGTGCCGAACCGGCTCTGCAGCTCGAAGGCGTAGTTCGACGGGAACGTCGTGTCCCGGGTGCGCAGGTCGTCGAAGGCCTGGGCCGCAACGGGTCTGGCCACGCTGCGCAGCTCGGCGTCGACGCGGCCGGTCAGGTTGACGTACATGAGGTAGGCCGTGACCAGGCTGGTGAGGATGAGCGCCGAGCCGACGAGCACGCCGACGATGGCGACGAGGCGACGCCGCAGGGGCACGGCCTCCAGGCGGCGCACGAGTGTCGCCTGCGATGTGGAGACGGCGGACATCACGACCTGGGCGGGGTCCGCAGGACGTAGCCGACGCCGCGCTTGGTGTGGATGAGCGGGGGCAGTCCCTCGGTGTCGATCTTGCGGCGGAGGTAGGAGATGTAGGACTCGACGATGCCGGACTCGCCGCGGAAGTCGTAGTCCCACACGTGGTCGAGGATCTGGGACTTCGACAGCACCCGGTTGGGGTTGAGCAACAGGTAGCGCAGCAGCTTGAACTCGGTGGGGCTGGTCTCGATGACCCGACCGGCGCGCCGGACCTCGTGGGAGTCCTCGTCGAGCTCGAGGTCCTCGAAGGTGAGGACGACGCGGTCCTCGTCGGACTCGCCCCGGGTGCGGCGCAGGACGGCGCGGATCCGGGCCACGACCTCCTCGAGGCTGAAGGGCTTGGTGACGTAGTCGTCTCCGCCGACCGTCAGGCCCTTGATCTTGTCGTCGACCGAGTCGCGGGCCGTGACGAACACGATGGGGAGCTGGCGCCCCTGGTCGCGCAGCTTGCGCGTCACGGTGAAGCCGTCCATGTCGGGCAGCATCACGTCGAGGACGCACAGGTCGGGCTGGTGCTCCGATGCGACCCTCAGGGCCTCGGCGCCGCTGGCCGCCGTGGCCACGTCGAACCCGGCGTAGCGCAGGGAGGTGGCGAGAAGCTCGCGGATGTTCGGCTCGTCCTCGACGACGAGCAGCCGTGCCTCGGTCTCGTTGCTCATGGGGTCATGATCTCGGAGAAGTCTGGATGTCCGCTGGATGTCCGCTGAACCGGCCGCTGCTGACGGGACGGAGGCAGAGGGAGCGGTGCGGCTCAGTACCCCCCGTAGGTGGCCGAGGTGCTCCACTCACCGGAGCCGATGAGGACGGCGACGAAGATGACACCGATCACCACGCTGACGACGACGCCGATGGCGAAGGCGATCCAGCCGAACCTCGTCATCCGAGCCGACTCGGCCGGGTCGGTCGCCTGCTTGGTCAGGCCGATGATCCCGAAGATCAGTGCGGGAATCGTCAGCAGGCCGCCGCAGCACAGGATGGAGATGCCGGAGAGGATCGTCAGGGTCAGCGCACTGCCATTGCGCTGGGGGACGCTGTAGCCGCCGGGCGCCGGGGAGTACGGCGCCTGGCCGTAGGGCTGGGGCTGTCCGTAGACCGGGGGTTGCTGGGCGTAGGGGTCCTGGCCGTGGGGCTGGGGTTGTCCGTAGGCGGGGGGTTGCTGGGCGTAGGGGTCCTGGCCGTAGGGCTGGGGCTGTCCGTAGGCGGGGGGCTGTTGGGCCTCGGTCGGGTAGGGACTCGGCGCTGCTGCGTCACCGGCCGGGGGCGCGGCATACGGCGGGGTGAGGGGCGCGTCGCCGGCCGGAGCGGTGGGGTCGCTGACGTGCTCGGGCTCCTGGCCCTGGTCCTCGGTGTTGCTCATCGGCCCTGTCCTTCACGTCGTGTCGCGCCGTGCGCGGGCCGGCTCGGCCCTCGCGGCACGACAGTAGCGGGTGGGTCGGTCGCCTCGACGGCGCCGCCGTGTCAGGATCGACGCGTGAGACTCCCGTTGCCCCAGGTCGAACCCGATCCCAGCCTCCCGAGCTCCGTGACGATCTACGAGGTGGGTCCGCGGGACGGGCTGCAGAACGAGTCGACCGTCGTCCCGGCCGAGGTGAAGAGCGAGTTCGTGTCGCGCCTGATCGGTGCGGGACTCCAGACCGTGGAGACCACGTCGTTCGTCGACCCCCGCTGGGTGCCCCAGCTCGCCGACGCGGAGGAGGTGCTCGGCCTGCTCGGCGCCCAGGGCCTCGGCGCGACGCGTCCCGTCCTCGTGCCCAACGAGAGAGGCCTCGATCGCGCTCTCGAGTGCGGCGTGGGTGCGGTCGCGATCTTCGGCAGCGCGACGGAGACCTTCGCCCGTCGCAACCTCAACCGGGGGGTCGCCGAGTCGATCACGATGTTCCGGCCCGTCGTCGAGCGCGCTCGGGCCGAGGGCCTCTGGGTCCGTGCCTACGTGTCGATGTGCTTCGGCGACCCCTGGGAGGGTCCCGTGCCGGTCGACCAGGTCGTCGACGTCTGCCGGCGGCTGATGGACCTGGGGTGCGACCAGCTGTCCATCGGGGACACGATCGGGGTCGGCACCACCGGACACGTCCACGCCCTGATCGCAGCCCTGGATCGAGCGGGCATCGGCCCCGACCGCATCGGCGTGCACTTCCACGACACCTACGGCCAGGCGCTCACCAACACGATGGCGGCACTGCGTGCCGGCGTCCGCGTGGTCGATGCGTCGACCGGCGGCCTCGGCGGCTGCCCGTACGCGAAGTCGGCCACCGGCAACCTCGCCACCGAGGACCTCGTGTGGGCCCTCGACGGTGCCGGGGTCGAGACGGGTGTGGACCTCGATGCCCTCGTCGAGTGCAGTACCTGGATGGCCGACCGGCTCGGTCGCCCGACGCCGTCCAGGGTGGTCCGCGCCCTCAGCGCGGGCTGAGCGCCAGTCGCGCGGTGACCTGTGAGTTGGGTGTGAGTCCGGCCCCACCCCTTCCCTGGGGCTCGGGGCCGGGGGGATGCTTCAGGCATGAGTGAGCAGAACGGCCCGACGGCCCCCCACGGACAGGTGCCGGGCCAGTCACCGGACCCGGGGCGCGGCCAGGGGAGCCCGCAGGGGTTGTGGGCCGGCGCCATCTCGACACCCGGCGGGCGCCTGTCGGTCATCGTCGCGGCCGTGCTGGGCGCGGTCATCCTCGTGGCGGGCCTCGGCCTCAGTGCCGTGGCGATCGGGCGCGTGGTGTGGGACGGCGACCGGAGCCACATGATGGGAGAGGGCCACGACGACGACGCGGGCGGACATGGGCTCGGCATGGAGCGCTGGAACGGGAACGGCGTCGGGAAGGGCAACGGCCGAGGGAACGGGTTCGGGAACGGTCGCGGTGGTGGGGTGCTGCCCGGTTCACCGCGCGGCGATGGCGCGGGCCCGGGTGGGCTCGGGCTCACCGGGTCGCTCCACGGTGAGCTGACGACGACCGGCGCCACCGGTGAGAGCGTGACGATGGTGTTCCAGGTGGGTGAGGTCACGGCGTACACCGCGGACGACTCGCTCACGGTCCGGAGTGCCGACGACTTCGAGGCGACCTACGCGATCACCGGGGACACCGTCACCAGCACCGCGGCCGCCCCGGCCGTCGGGGCGCAGGTGCGGGTGCTGGCGACCAAGGAGGGCATGGCCCTCACCCGACTTGCCGTGGTGGAGCGACCTCAGAGCTGACCTCGGCGAGGTCCACACCGTTGACCCTGGGGCTGATCCGGCGCTCGAGCGTGAGTGCCAGCACGGCCACGGCGGCCAGGCAGAGCACGATGATGGTGATGAGGACGCCGCCGAGGCTCCTGCTGAGCAGCCAGCCGGCGACGACCGGCGCGGTGATGGCGCCGAGCTGGAACGCGCCGCCCGACACCGCGTTGTATCGGCCGCGGTCACGGTCGGTGGCCAGGTCGTTGACGATCGCCGGCACGGTCGGCTGCAGCATCGTCTCTCCCATGCCGAACAGCACGTGGAACACGATGACGCCGGCCGCGGCCAGCGACGTGCCCGCGACCATCCCGGTCGCGCCGAGGAGCAGCCAGGCGCCGATCCACATGCCCACGAGGGCCAGGAACACCCGGGTGCGCCGGCGGCCGTCGATGATCCGAAGCACGGCGAACTGCAGCCCCACGATGACCACGGTGTTGGCGGCGAACGCCAGCCCGATGGTTCGGGTGGAGACCTCGCTCACCTGCCTGGCGAATGCCGGGAAGCCGGCCTCCATCTGCCCGTAGCCCGCGAAGGTGAGGAGGAAGGCGATGGCCGTGATCCACAGGACCGCCGGGTTGCGCAGGATCGTGAGGTACCCCGTGCCCGGTGCCGCCGAGTCCGAGGGCGGCGGGCGGCCCGCCACGTGCCGGAGTGGGCCGAGGAGCAGCGCGATGGGCACCAGCACGCACGCGGCGTCGGCGAGGAAGATCGCCGTGAAGGTCCACGGTCGCTCCACGTCGGTGAGGAACCCGCTGATGACGCCACCCACGCCGATCCCCAGGTTGACCAGGGCGAAGTTGATTCCGAAGAACTGGGTGCGCAGCCGGCCCTCGACGATGCTCGCGATCATCGCGTTGAACGCAGGCCAGCCCACCCCGAAGCTGATCCCCAGGAGGACGAACGACACGACGAAGGCCGGCACGGTCGTCGCGAATGCGAGCACCAGTGTGCCCACGAACTGGGAGAGGTTGCCCCACACGAGGACGACCCGGGCGCCGAGGCGGTCGGTCAGGGCCCCCACGGGGCCGGTGACGAGGACGGCGACGAGGGCGGTGAGGCTGATGAGCAGCCCGGCGACATCGAGGTCGATGCTCCGCACCTCGTGGGCGTAGATGATCGTGAAGGGCAGGGTCATGCCGCGACCCAGGGTCGACACGGCGGTCGTGGACAGCAGCCATCGACCGGGGGTGGGCAGGGCACCCCAGAAGCTTCGGAGAGTCAGCCGGGTCGGCGTTGTCGGCGCCGATCCGGCGGGACCGGCGGCGTCGGACACGAGCACAACGTGTCACAGTGGCGTGGCCCGGTGCCACCGAGTTATGGGCCCTCCGGCGGCCCACCCGCCCTGCGTGAGGAACCCGGCAGCGCGGCATCCGTGGAGCGGTTAGCCTTGGTGACGGTGCCCGACCGGGTGCTACCCCGCTGATGCCCCGTGAGAGGTGGACCGTGCCGACTGGCAAGGTGAAGTTCTTCGATGCCGAGAAGGGATTCGGCTTCGTGTCGGGCGACGACCACGAGGGCGACGTGTTCGTCCCCAGCAGCGCACTGCCTGCCGGTGTCGACGCGCTCAAGGGTGGCCAGCGGATCGAGTTCAGCATCGCCGAGGGTCGCCGAGGTGCCCAGGCCCTGTCGGTGCGCCTCCTCGATCCCGCGCCGTCCGTGGCGGTCAACCGGCGCGTTCGTGACCGCAAGCCGGCCGACGAGATGGTCGTGATCGTCGAGGACGTCATGCAGCTGCTGGACTCGGTGTCGGAGTCGCTGCGCCGCGGGCACTACCCGGACAAGACGCACGGCAACCAGATCGCCCAGGTGCTGCGCGCCGTGGCTGGTGACCTCGAGCTGTGAGCGCCGCCGTCAAGGCTGATGCCACCCTGCGTGACGCCGTCGAGCTCGCCCGCGAGGCCGCAGGCGCCATCAGTGCTGCCGGTGCCGTGGGTGAGCACCTCGGCATGCAGATGGAGGAGGAGCGCCTGGGCACGCACTACTTCGACTGCAGCGCGCCCGCCTACGTCGGCTGGAGGTGGGCGGTCTCGGTGTCGCGCATCGCTCGCTCGAAGACCGTGACGGTCTGCGAGACCAACCTCGTGCCCGGTGACGGTGCGCTGCTGTCGCAGCCCTGGGTGCCGTATGCCGAGAGGCTGGCTCCCGGCGACGTCGGGCCCGGCGACGTGACGCCCATGGTGGCCGACGACCCGCTCCTCGAGATGGGCTTCGAGGCCACCGGCGATGAGGACGTCGACGCCGTGGCCCTGTGGGAGCTCGGCCTCGGACGACCGAGGGTCCTCTCGGCCGAGGGCCGCGACGTGGCCGCCCAGCGCTGGTACGAGGGCGAGTCCGGGCCCACGACGCCCGTGGCGGTCAAGGCGCCCGCGCCGTGCTCCTCGTGCGGATACTTCGTCCCGATGGCCGGTGCGCTGCGCGCGGTCTTCGGGGTCTGCGCCAACGGGTGGTCGCCCAGCGACGGCCGGGTGGTGAGCATGGACCATGGCTGCGGTGCGCACTCCGAGATCGATCTCGAGCCCCCGGCGCCGGAGCGCGTCACCCCACCGATCCTCGACGACCAGCAGCTCGACCGGGCCTGAGTCCGGGAGGCTGACCGGGCCCGAGCCCGGGAGGCCGACGGAGTGCTGAACGGGCCTGAGCGCGGGTGGCCGGGTACACCTAGGCTCCCGATGCGTTGCCCCGCCCGCGCCGTACGTACGTGAAGGCGAAGAGGCCGAGTCCGATGCCGGCGACGCAGGTCCAGGGCCACCAGGACCTGTGGCCGCTGTGCAGGGCCGGCACGACGAGCGTCACCCCGAGGGCGATGACCCACAGCACCGTGCCCACGACCGCGATCCGGGTGGCGGAGACCTGCACCGTCGACTGCGGCGCCGACGGGCCCAGGGGCGTCGACTGGCCCACCGGGGTCGGTGGGCCCAGCGGATTCGAGGGCCCCACGGCGTCGGGTGTCTCGGGCTGGCTCACCGGCACAGCGTAACGACCGAGTAGGGCCCGGCCGACCCCGGTCGAGGCGCCGACCCGCCGCCGCCGTGGAATACTTAGCCGAGGTAATGAGTTGGGCTAACCATCTGAGATTTTGGACGAGGGGTTTTTCGACATGGGTACGGCGAGCATGAGCACGAACGCGATGACCCGTACCGAGAGGGACCACCTGACGAGCGACCTGCGCATGGCCTGCATGCGGATCTCGCGGCGTGTGCGCTTCGAGAGCCACGCCGAGGTCGCGCCCCACCAGTTCTCGGTGCTGGCGCGACTCGAGGAGGGGCCACGCACCCCGTCCGACCTCGCCGAGATCGAGCGGGTGAGTGCGCCGAGCATGTCCCGCACCGTCTCGGGCCTCGTCGACGCCGGGTTGGTCGACCGCGCCGACGACCCCACCGACGGGCGTCAGGTCATCCTCTCGCTCACGAGCAAGGGGCGAGGGACCATCCGCGACACCCGGCGGCGCCGGGACCAGTGGCTGGCGCTGCGGCTCGAGCGGCTCACCGACGACGAGCGGCTCGTGCTCGCCGAGGCGACCGCGCTGCTGGAACGGATGGCCGCCGAGTGAGTCCCACCTTCACCTCGCTCGAGGTACGCAACTACCGGCTGTGGGCGACCGGCGCGCTCGTGTCGAACATCGGCACCTGGATGGGTCGGGTCGGCCAGGACTGGCTGGTCCTCACCGTGCTCACCGCGGGCTCGGCCACGGCGCTGGGCATCGTGACGGGGCTGCAGTTCCTTCCCTTCCTCGTCCTCGCTCCATGGGCCGGGCTCATCGCCGACCGGTTCTCCCGGCGGCGGATCCTCCTCGTCACGCAGAGCCTGCTGGCGTTGTCGAGTCTGCTGCTCGGGGTGCTGGCCATCACCGGCACCGCCCAGCTGTGGCAGGTCTACGCGATCGCGCTCTTCCAGGGCGTGGCCACCGCGATCGACAACCCTGCGCGCCAGGCCTTCGTCTCGGAGATGGTGCCGCCCGACAAGCTCGCGAACGCCGTCTCCCTCAACTCGGCGTCCTTCAATGCCGGACGACTCGTCGGCCCGGGCATCGCGGGCCTCGTCATCGCCGCGTGGGGCACGGGGGAGGCGCTGCTGCTCAACACCCTGACCTTCGTCTTCGTCATCGTCGCGCTGCTCCGGCTGCGGGTCTCCGAGCTGCGTCCGGCGCCTCGCGCCAAGGGGCGAGGCGGCATCCGTGAGGGTTTCGCCTACGTCAAGCACCGGCGCGACATCCAGCTGGTCATGGTGCTCGTCTTCGTCCTGGGGACCTTCGGCATGAACTTCCAGATCACCATGGCCCTGATGGCCACGAAGGTGTTCGACCGTGGCGCAGGCGGGTTCGGGCTGCTCGGCTCGATCATGGCCGTCGGTTCGCTGACCGCGGCGCTGCTCGCCGCCCGGCGGAGCCGGCCTCGGCTGCGGGTGCTGCTGCTCTCGCTCGTCGGCTTCACCGTGGCCTCGGCCCTGGCCGCCTCGGCCCCGACGTACTGGCTCTTCGCGGCATCCCTCGTGCCGGTCGGCCTCACTGCCCTCACCGCCCTGACCACGGCCAACGCCATGGTGCAGACCCGGGTCGCCCCGGAGATGCGCGGTCGGGTGATGGCGCTCTACATGGCCATCTTCATGGGGGGCACCCCGGTCGGCGCCCCGCTCATCGGCTGGATCGCGGAGCAGTTCGGCCCTCGGTGGACCATCGGTATCGGGTCCGTTGCCGTCGGACTGTCGATCATCGCGGTGTCGATCTGGCTCGGGCGCTCGGAGAACGTCAGGGTGAGCTACGAGTCCCAGCGCCGGCCCCGCATGCGGGTCACCTCGGCGCCGGCGCCCGATCGCCCCACCGTGCCCGTGCCGGAGCCCGCCCGATGACCCCGCTGTTCCGGCGCCGGATGACCCTCGGCGTGCTGGCGCTGCTGCTCGTCGTCGCGGTCGTCTATGCCATCACCCGCTGACCGGCAGTCCCGAAGGGGCTAGGTTCGGTCCCAGGGACGATCCACGAGCCAGGGAGGCCGAGATGTCCGAGCCGGTTGACGGGGTCGACCTCGCGGTACCGCCGAGCGGACCGGGATGTGTCGAGTGCACCGAGGCCGGCGGCTGGTGGGTGCACCTGCGCCGATGTGCCGCCTGCGGTCACGTGGGGTGCTGCGACTCCTCTCCGGGTCAGCACGCCAGTGCGCACGCCGCGGGGGGCGGTCACCCGATCATGCGCAGCTACGAGCCGGGGGAGGACTGGTGGTACGACGTGCGCAACGCGTCGTTCGGGCGCGGCCTGGACCTCGCCCCGCCCATGGCGCGCCCCATCGACCAGCCCTCACCGGGCCCGGCCGGCGCCGTGCCCGACGACTGGCGAGAGCACCTCAACACCTGACCGGCGACGGGCGTCGCGACCGTTCTCCTCAGCCGAGTCGGTCGACGACGTGCTCGACGCACCCGATGAGCTTGCTCACGTCATCGGGTTCCACCGCCGGGAAGCAGGCCACCCGCAGCTGGTTTCGGCCGAGCTTGCGGTAGGGCTCCACGTCGACGACACCGTTGGCGCGCAGGGTCTTCGCCACGGCAGCGGCGTCGATGGCGTCGTCGAAGTCGATCGTGGCGACCACCTGGGACCGGTGAGCCGGGTCGGTGACGTAGGGCGTGGCGTACGAGGTGTTCTCGGCCCAGGAGTACAGCCGTCCCGAGGAGTCGGCTGTGCGCGCGGTGGCCCAGTCGAGCCCGCCCTGACGGTTGAGCCACTCGATCTGGTCGGCGAGCATCGCGAGGGTGGCCACCGCGGGGGTGTTGTAGGTCTGGTCGAGACGGCTGTTGCTGATGGCGGTGGGGAGGCTGAAGAAGTCGGGGACCCAGCGTCCCGAGGCGCTGATCTCCTCGACGCGCGCGAGGGCGGCGGGGGAGAACAGCGCCAGCCAGAGACCGCCGTCGGAGGCGAAGGACTTCTGCGGGGCGAAGTAGTAGACGTCGGCCTGGGAGACGTCGACCGGGAGGCCGCCGGCGCCGGAGGTGGCGTCGATGAGGACCAGCGCATCGGCATCCGCGCCCTCGACCCGCTGGACCGGGGCCATGACGCCGGTGCTCGTCTCGTTGTGGGCCCAGGCGTAGGCGTCGACGCCCTCTTCAGCGCGCGGCGTGGGGAGGGAGCCAGGGTCGCTCGAGATGACCGTGGGCTCGCCGAGGAACGGCGCGTTCTTGGTGACCGTGGCGAACTTGCTGGAGAACTCGCCGAAGGTGAGGTGCTGGGCCCGGTCGCGGACCAGGCCGAAGGCCGCGATGTCCCAGAAGGCCGTGGCGCCGCCGTTGCCCAGGACGACCTCGTAGCCCTCGGGGAGGTCGAAGAACGTCGCGAGGCCGGAGCGCACCGACGTGACGAGGTTCTTCACTGGCGCCTGGCGGTGCGAGGTGCCGAGCACCGTGCGACCGATGGCCGTGAGCGCCTCGACCTGCGCGGGCCGGACCTTGGAGGGGCCGGAGCCGAACCGGCCGTCGCCGGGCAGGAGGTCGCTGGGGATGGTGATCTGCGGGGCGTCGCTCACGTCGGGGTCTCCGGTGTCGTCGTGGGGGTTGGTGGTGCCCGACTGTGTCGCGGGCCGATGGTCCCTGCCGCGGTGGGGCCGCAGCCGGGACCGGAGGTGGTCGAAGGGCCGGCGTCGTCGGCGACTCCACGACGCTCCCCATCTTCACAGGCGTTGCCCGTATGCCGGACGCCGGGTCCGAGATGTGGTCCTCGCGAACCCCGTGCCCTGCGCCTCCTGCCCCCCGTCCCTCAGCACGAAGCTCTGCTAGCAGAGGCTCGGGCCAGAACCACAGGTTCCTGCGTGTGGTTCAAGCACCAGCCTCTGCTGAGTGGGGGGCGAGGCCGGGTCTGGCTCGGTCCTCGAGGGCGTCGGTTCGTCGCAGGGCTCTGGCCCTGCGGAACTCGTTCCTCGATGTGCTCCGGCCTCGAGGGCCGGTGCCGCACGAACGCGCTCGACCGCCCGTGCGGTCGGTCGGCCCCGTGGCGGGACGCTGCCGCGCGTGGCGAGAGGCCCATGCTTCGTCAGCCGGCGCGGCGACTCCCGGAGCGCCTGATGGCGGCGGTGATGCGGCGGTCCAGCGCGGGAAGGTCGTCCAGCTGGTGCCACCGCACCCTGACGAACTCGTCGCCGTCGTCGGTGAGCTGGTCCTGACGCGCCTTCTCGGCCTCGAGCGTGCGCCGGGCCCTCGCGAGGTCGTCCTCCGTGGGTCGGGCGGGCAGGTACTTGACCATTCCGTCGAACTCGACGATGACGCGGGTGCCCGTGATGCGCCGGTCCACGCGATAGGTCGTCGCGCCGACCGTGCGGTGGACCTGGGGCTCGCTCTCGTACCCCAACAGGCGAAGTGCCAGTGCCAGTCGCGTCTCACCCACGCTCTCGTTCCGACCGTCGGCGTGTCTCAGGTGCTGCCGCACCGCTCGGATGCCGGGGTGCCCCTCGTACAGGGCCACCGAGGCGTCGAGGTCGTCGAGGGTCACGAGCCCGAGGTGGAGCGCGCTGTCAGCGGCGACCAAGCTCTCCAGCGGGAACGCCTGACCGCCCTTGAACGGCCGGAGCCCGACCTGCACCACGGCGACCGCCGGCGGCACGCTCAGTGGACGCTCGCCCACCGTGAACTCTGATGCCGCCTCGACCGCGTCGACGCCGCAGGCCGGATGGATGACCGCGCCGGTGCGATGCCGGGTGTGGTCATCGCCGGTGCGGGCGAGGTGCACCAGCGACAGGTCCGACCTCCACAGGGCCACACCGTGGAACACCAGTGCCGTCTGGTGGCTTGCGCAGACCCGCCCGTCGAAGGATCGGATCAGGGCCAGAGCCGTGAGTCGATGGAGTGCGAGAGCGGAGGCATGGGAGTCCTCGCCCTCCCAAGGTGGACGGTCGGCGCCGGGCGCGCGGACGGCATACCACCCTCGGACCAGTCGACGAAGCTCGCCCGAGCGGCAGAGCGCGCGGAGGTCGGCCGGGCCGAGACCCAGGCTGCGTGCTGCCGCGGTGGGGACGATGCCGCCGCGGGCGATGTCGTGCAGGTGCATCCACCAAGCGTGGCCGAATCGCGTCGTCGCCGCTGGAGCCCTGTGGACAACTCGGCCCGCCGGGCGCCTCAGCAGAGGCTGGTGCTCGAACCACAGGGTGCACCGTGTGGTTCGAGCACCAAGCTCTGCTAGCAGAGGTTCGTGCAGGGGGGTGGGGGGTCAGCGCTGGGGGTCGAAGCCCGCGATGTCGGTGATGGGGCGAGGGCCGGGTCCGACGTAGCGGGCGCTCGGCCGGATGAGGCGCCCGGTGCGCTTCTGCTCGAGGATGTGCGCCGACCAGCCGGCCGTGCGGGCGCAGGCGAAGAGGGGCGTCATCATGTGGCCCGGCACGTCGGCGAAGTCGAGGAGCACCGCGGCCCAGTAGTCGACGTTGGTCTCCATGACCCGCTCCGGGTGCCGCTCGGCGAGCTCGGCGATGGCCGCCCTCTCGAGCTCGAGCGCCACCTCGTACCGCGGAGCGCCGAGGCGCTTGCAGGTGTCGCGCAGCACCGCGGCGCGCGGGTCGTAGGCCCGGTAGACCCGGTGCCCGAAGCCCATGAGCCGCTCCTTGCGGTCGAGGGTCTCGCGGACGTAACGACGGGCGTCGCCCATCCGCTCGACACCCTCGATCATGTGCTGGGCCCGCGAGGGTGCCCCGCCGTGCAGGGGCCCGGACAGTGCGCCGATGGCGCCGGAGAGGCACGCCGCGACGTCGGCGCCGGTCGACGCGATGACCCGGGCGGTGAACGTCGAGGCGTTCATGCCGTGCTCCGCGGCGGAGATGAAGTAGGAGTCGATGGCCTCGACGTGCTTGGGGTCGGGTTCGCCGCGCCAGCGGATCATGAAGCGCTCGGCGATGGTGGCGCCCTTGTCGACCTCGCTCTGCGGCACCATCGGGGAACCCTGGCCGTGCGCCGCCTGGCCGATGAACGACAGCGCCATCACCGAGGCGCGCGCGAGGTTCTCGCGGGCCTCGTCGTCACTGATGTCCAGGAGGGGCTTGAAGCCCCACACCGGGGCGAGCTGGGCGATGGAGGACTGCACGTCGACGCGGATGTCGCCGGTGTGCACCGGGAGCGGGAAAGGCTCGGCCGGCGGCAGCCCCGGGTCGAGCTCGTTGTCGACGAGCAGGCCCCACACCTGGCCGAAGGAGACCCGCCCCACGAGGTCGTTGATGTCGACGCCGCGGTACCGCAGCGCGCCACCCTCCTTGTCGGGCTCCGCGATCTCGGACTCGAAAGCGATGACGCCTTCGAGCCCGGGTCGGAAGTCCGGGTCGCTCTGGGTGCGGTTCAGTTCGCTGGTGGTCATGGGGTTCCCATTCATCGCTCGTCACCGTTGTCGGGCGCGGCCCATTCTGCACGTCAGGCGCTGTGGTTCCCAGTCGGTGCGTTCGACGTGGACGCTCCTGTGGAGTTCCGGCGATCCCTCACGGCCAGCCCTGACGAGCCGTTCTCCCTGATCTCGAAGAGGTCGGTCGCCTCGAGGAGCTTGCTCAGCTTGGCGTAGCCGTAGTTGCGCGAGTCGAACGAGGACTGGTTCGAGATCCGGTTGCCGACCGTGCCCACGAGCGCCCACCCGGCGTCGTCCGCCGCGCTCTCCACGGCACGTCGCAGGAGGGACACGAGCTTGTTGTCACCGCGCAGCTGGGCCCGGGTGGCCCGCGGCGGTGTCGTGTTGGCAGCCGGGGTGGCCACCTTCTTCGTCGCGGCCTTCTTGGCGGCGCCCTTGCCCGTGTCCCTCGCGGAGGCGCTCGTCGCCGGAGCGGCGGCCTTGCGGGTGCGCCCCGACGCCGGGGCGCTCTCCTCGGCGGCTGCGGCACCACCGGTGCTGCTCTCGCCGCCGGAGGACAGCCGGTCGAGCACGAGGAAGCGGGTGCAGGCGCTCTGGAACGGCTCCGGCGTCTTGGCGTCGCCGAAGCCGTAGACCCGCGCTCCGTGCTCGCGCAGGTGCATGACGAGCGGCGTGAAGTCGGCGTCGCTGGAGACGAGCGCGAAGGCATCGGGTCGCTGGGTGTGCAGGATCTCCACGGCGTCGACGGCCAGGGCGATGTCGCTCGCGTTCTTGCCCTTGCTCGGGTCGAACTGCTGCACGGGGCGGATCGCGTTCTCGTGCAGCACGTCCTGCCACGACTTCAGCCCCGCCTTGGTCCAGTTGCCGTAGGCGCGGCGGATGTTGGTCTCGCCCAACGTGGAGAGCTCGCCGAGGATCAACTCGATCCGGGCCGCTCGCGCGTTGTCGGCGTCGATGAGGAGGGCTATCTGACCCTGGGTGTCCATGGTCGGACCCTAGCCCCAGCACGGTCGGCACCCCTCTGGTCGGGCATGATCGGCAGGTGCTGCGCTCCCACCTCCCGGACCTCACACCGCTCCGGGAGAGTCCGGCATACCGGGCGGTGTATGCCGGGTTCACCCTGTCGAACATCGGCTCCCAGATGGCGGTCGTCGCCATCGGCCTGCAGGTCTACGACATCACCGGGTCGACAGCATCCGTGGGCCTCGTGGGGCTCTTCGCGCTGGTCCCGCTCGTCATCCTCGGCCTGTACGGCGGGTCGCTCTCGGACCACCACGACCGACGCCTCGTCGCGCTCGCCGCGACCCTCGTCGCGTGGGGCACGAGTCTGGTCGCGGCGGCCCAGGCCTGGCTGGGCAACACCTCGGTGCTGGTCCTCTACGCGATCGTCGCGGTGTGGAGCGGGGCCTTCGCGGTGTCGTCGCCGGCTCGCACGAGCATCTACCCGCGGATCCTGCCGATGGCCCAGCTGCCCGCTGCGAACGCACTCTCGGTGTTCGCGATGAACACCTCCATGACGGTCGGCCCGCTCCTGGCGGGGCTGCTCATCGACACGGGTGGCTACAAGGCGGCGTACACCGTCGACACCGCGCTCACGCTCGCAGCCGTGCTCGGCCTGCTCCGGCTGGGTCCGATTCCACCGGACCACGGCGACGACGGCAGCGTGCGACGAGCCGGGTTGCGCTCGGTCGTCGACGGGTTCCGCTTCCTCGGCACCGCCCCCAACGTCCGGATGACCTTCGTCGCGGACATCGCGGCGATGGTGCTCGCGCAGCCGCGCGTGCTGTTCCCGGCGGCCGGAGCGGTCATCCTCGGCGGCGGGGCGCGCACGGTCGGTGCCCTGTATGCCGCCACCGCCGTCGGCGGCATCCTCGCCATGCTCTTCTCCGGCCGGCTGGGGGCGGTGCGACGGCAGGGTGCGGCGATCCTCGTGAGCATCGTCGGCTGGGGCGTCGGCATCGTCGGGCTGGGTGTCGCCCTGCTCGGCGCCGGTGGGGTGCTCACGCCGGACCAGGCCGTGGTCGGCGCGTTGGTCGCGATGGGTGTCGCCGGCGCCGCCGACTCGGTGAGCGCCGTCTTCCGGACGACGATCCTGCAGAGCGCCGCCCCTGACCGGATGCGTGGCCGGCTCCAGGGCGTGTTCATCGTCGTCGTGGCCGGCGGGCCGAGGCTCGGGGAGCTCCTCGGGGGTGCCGTGGCCGAACGGATCGGCGAGGGCTGGACGGCGGTCGCTGGAGGGATCGCGTGCATCGTGGTGATCGGTGTGCTGGCGCTGCGGCACCCGAGGTTCGTCCGCTACGACGCCCGGCACCCGACACCCTGAGCCGGCACCCCCGCCGACGTCGTTGGTCGGGTCACCGGTCGGGGGCGACCGAGCACGAGGTGTCGCCGCACCTCGGCGGAGGATGCCGGGGAGGGAGGGGCCGAGGCGGGCGGGCGGCATACGGTGGTGACCATGACCAACGGACGCGTCGACTACGACGGAGACGGCCTGAGCGAGCAGATGCTCCTCGACACCCCGCATGCCCAGGCCCGGCTCTGGGTCGACGAGGCGGTGGCGCGTGCCGAGGTGCAGGCCGACGTCTTCGAGCCGCTCGCCATGTCGGTCGCCACGGTCGACGAGCAGGGGATGCCGGACGTGCGCACGGTGCTCATGCGGTTCCTCGACGAGCGCGGGCCCGGGTTCGTCACGGCGCTGACCTCGGCCAAGGGTCGCGAGATCGCGGCCCGGCCGGTCATGGCCGTGGCGCTGACCTGGCCGGCGATGTTCCGGGCGATCCGCTACCGGGGGACGGCGGTGACGGTCGACCGGGAGGAGGTGGAGGAGTACTGGGACTCACGGCCGTGGGCCTCTCGCATCTCGGCCTGGGCCTCCGAGCAGTCGGAGCCCGTCGGATCGCGCGAGGCGCTCGAGGAGCAGTACGCCCGGCGGGCGGCGCAGTTCCCCGACACCGGCAACGCCTCGGACGTCCCGGTGCCCGACTTCTGGGGCGGCTTCCGCGTCGTTCCCGACGAGGTCGAGTTCTGGGCAGGTCGGCGCAACCGGCTGCACGACCGCCTCGTGTTCACCCGGGTGGGTGACGGGGACCTCGGCGACGCCGCGTCCTGGCGCACCTGGCGCCGCCAGCCCTGAGCGCCGGGCGGCACGCGAGCCGGCCGCCGCGCGTCTGGCGTTGGGAGTCGGGGTCAGGAGTTGAGGTCAGGAGCCGGGGTCGGTCACCCGGTGCACCTTGTGTGGCGCGGCTTGCGCCCGGGGCTTGATGACGAGCAGGTCGACGTTGACGTGCGCGGGGCGGGTCGCCATCCAGAGGACCGCCTCGGCGACGTCGTCGGCGACGAGGGGGCCGGGCACGCCCTCGTAGACCCTGTCCGCGCGCTCACGGTCGCCGCCGAACCGGGTGAGGGAGAACTCCTCGGTGCGCACCATCCCGGGCGCGATCTCGGTGATCCGCACCGGCTGGTCGACGAGCTCGAGGCGCAGTGTCTCGGTCATGACGTGGACCCCGTGCTTGGCGACCGTGTAGCCGCCGCCGCCCTCGTAGGCGAGCAGGCCCGCGATCGAGCCGACGTTGACGATGATCCCCTCGCCGCCCGCCGCGATGAGCGCGGGAAGCAGGGCCTTGGTCACCTTGAGGGTTCCCAGGACGTTCGTCTCGTACATCTGTCGCCACAGCTCCACGTCACCGCTGGAGACCGGCTCGAGGCCGAGGGCGCCCCCGGCGTTGTTGACGAGCACGTGCACGGCGCTGCCGGCGGCCTCGGCCAGCCGCGCCACGTCGTCGTCGACCGTGACGTCGCAGGCCACGGCCTCGCCGTCGATCTCGGCCGCGAGGTCGGTGACCCGCTCCGCGCGTCGGGCGGCGCAGACCACCCGGAAACCCGACGCGGCCAGCATCCGCGCCGATGCCGCGCCGATGCCGCTGCTGGCCCCGGTCACGACAGCGGTGTGCCGGATGGCGGTCACGGGTGCTCCCTGGGACGGATGGAGGCCGGGTCGATGGCGATCCAGGTGGCCTCGGCCCTCGCGACGAGCTCGCCGCCGGGGGAGAACAGCGCCGTGCCGGAGTAGTGCTTGCGGCCCTGCGCCGCTCGTTGCCAGGCGAGGATGACGTGCGGCTCACCCACGGCCGGGAGGCTGTGCAGCCGCGCGGTCATCGTGCCGAGCACCATGGGGCGTCCCGCGATCCCTGCGGACCAGCCGCCGGGGCAGTCGAGAGCGGCCCAGACCACCGGGACGGAGGACTCCGTCGGGACCCAGGACGCCGCATACCGGCCCGTGCCGTCGTCGAGCGGACCGGGCCGCAAGCACAGGGCGTCGCCGGGCTCGCGCCCGGTGCCACAGGCGAAACACGTGGGGAACGGGTGGTCGTCCAGGCCCTCGTAACGGCGCTCCGCCGCCTGCGCATCGGCCAGTGTGGGCATCGGCGGCAGGTCCTCGACGAGGTCCGTCGTCGGGCCTCCGCTGGCGACGAGGTGGCCGCGGTCGAGCAGCCGCACGCCGATCGTGCCCTCGGGCGTGGGGTCGGCAACGAGGCTGAGCGGCCGGTCCAAGGGCGGCGGTGAGGCCAGGCGCACGCTGACGGCCGGCTGGTTCCCGGTGGTCGGGACGTGGGCGGCGACCGTTCCGCAGACCCAGCCTCCGTTTCCGGACTCGGGGGGGCCGCAGTAGCGGTGGGGGATCGTGACGTCCACGGTCCCAACCTACCCACGCCGACAGGCCATGAGTTACCTTGACGTCAAGATACATGGCCCGAGGGGAGGCGCGTGGAGCCGACGGAGGAGTTCACCCTCAGGCGCATCGCGGTCCCCGCGTTCGGACCCTCGGCCATCTGGGCCGTGGGGGCGGGCGCCGTGCTGCCCGTGGTGGCGCTCAGCGCCCGTGACCTCGGGGCGTCGGTCGGACTGGCGGCGCTGTTCGTCGGCCTCTCCATGGCCGCGGAGTTCGCGGCCGCGGTGCCGGCCGGCATCCTCGTCGACCGCATCGGGGAGCGACCCGCGCTCGTCGTCGCCGGCATCGCGGATGCCGCAGCCTCCGCCCTCGCCCTGCTCGCTCCCTCTCTGTGGGTCCTCGGTCTGGCGCTCGTCCTCCTCGGCCCCTCGGGCGCCGTCTTCCTCATCGCCCGCCAGTCCTACCTCACCGCCGCCGCCCCCATGGCAATGCGTGCCCGGGCCATGTCGACGCTCGGCGGGGTGACCCGGGTTGGGCTCTTCCTCGGGCCGCTGGTCGGAGCGCCACTGGTCGCGAAGTGGGGGCCGCAGGCGGCCTTCGGGGTGGCGGTCCTCGGAGGTCTGCTCGCGTCCGTCCTGGCGTGGCGTGCAGCCGATCCGGGGGCGGCCGGCGGGCGCGTCCGCCGGGGGCAGGCACGACTGCCCGTCTCCGGGGTGGTGGCCCGTCATCGGCGGGTGCTCCTGACCGTGGGGCTGGGGGTGGTCGCCATCGGCGTCGCGCGATCGGCCAAGGTCGTCGTCGTGCCGCTGTGGGCCGAGCACGTGGGTCTTGACGCGGCCAGCACCTCCCTCGTCTTCGCGGCGGCCGCGCTGGTCGAGGTGCTCCTGTTCTACCCAGCGGGTTCGGTGATGGACCGGCACGGGCGGGTCTGGGTCGCGGTCCCCGTCTCCGCGCTCATCGGCGCCGGCCTCGTGCTCCTGCCCCTGACCACGTCGATCGTCGGTGTCGGGGCGCTGGCCGTGGTCATGGGGGTGGGAAACGGCCTGGGGTCCGGGATAGTCATGACCTTGGGGGCGGACGCGGCTCCCGACACCGGGCGCGCATCGTTCCTCGCCGTGTGGCGCCTGCTCTCCCTCGTGGGCCAGAACGGGGCGGCGCTCCTCGTCGGAGGGGTGGCGGCGCTCGCCACCATCGGCGCCGCGAGCGTCGTCGTGGGCGTCGTCGTCCTCTCCGGAGGCGCCTGGCTCGCTCGCTGGCTGCCCGAGTACGACCCCCGAAGGGCCCGGTGACGAAGCCGCGCGGGTGGCGTGGCGGAGCACGGTGGCGGGCGATGCCGGGCCCGGATGTCGGCCGGGAACCGTAGGCTGACCTGCGTGACGGACCTGATCGACACCACCGAGATGTACCTGCGGACCGTCTTCGAGCTCGAAGAGGAGGGGATCACTCCCCTACGGGCCAGGATCGCGGAGCGTCTCGGCCACTCTGGGCCGACGGTCTCGCAAACGGTGGCTCGGATGGAGCGTGACGGCCTGCTGCACGTGGCGGGCGACCGCCACCTCGAGCTGAGCGAGCAGGGCAGGCTGCTCGCGACCCGAGTGATGCGCAAGCACCGCATCGCCGAGCGGCTCCTCGTCGACGTCATCGGCCTCGAGTGGGAGTACGTCCACGAGGAGGCGTGCCGGTGGGAGCACGTCATGTCTGACCGCGTCGAACGCAAGATCCTCGCGATACTCGGGGACCACACGGAGTCGCCCTACGGCAACCCGATCCCCGGCCTCGAGGAGCTCGGGGAGATCGGGCGCCCGGAGGACTACCGCTCCGGGCTCAGCACCCTCGACCTGGTCGCGGTGGCCGAGCCGGTCACGGTCGTCGTCCGGCGCATCGGGGAGCCCGTCCAGAACGACTCCGAGGCGCTGGGCCTGCTGACGTCGGCCAAGCTCCTGCCGGGGCGACCGGCGCGGGTGCGGCGCGAGGGGGCCCGGGTCATCGCCTGGCTCGAGGGGTCCGAGGAGGCCTCGGGGGTCTCCCTCCCCGACGACATCGCCTCGCACGTCTTCGTCGCCGTCGGCTGAGGGTGGTCGACGCCGGTCACCGGACCGGGGTGAGGCGTGTCTCGTTATCAGAATGTGACTTTGCCGAGGGCCGCCGCTACGGTTGAAGAGTTCGCCCCTGCTCTGAAAGGCCTCCACACTCGTGTCCCGTCTCAACGCCCCCGGTCGTCGCCGGGCTCCCGGCGCTGTCCGCCGGCTCCCCGACGGCCTGCCGCGCCTCGGAGCCACCTGGGCCGTCAAGTCCCTCGCCGGTGCAGCCGTCCTGAGCAGTGCAGCGGTCGCGCTCGCGCTGCCGGTCGACGCCACCCCGGCCACCTCCCTCGCCCTGCCGTCCTCGTCCGCTGCGGCCCTCGACGCCCGGGTCGGCCAGGCGGCGTCCCGCTCCGCGGCCCGCGCCGCAGCTCCGGCCGCTGCCCTCGCCGCACCCGACGTCGCGGCTCCGGCTGCTCCGGAGAAGGTCGGCGTCTCAGGTGTCAAGGCCGTGGCCAAGCCCAAGCCGAAGCCCAAGCCCAAGCCCAAGCCTGCCCCTGAGGCGAAGAGCACCGGGTCCTCCTCGTCGAGTGGCTCGTCCTCGTCCAGTGGCTCGTCCAAGTCCAGTGGCTCGTCCAAGTCCAGTGGTTCGTCATCGCGCGGGTCCTACGGCACGGGAAAGTGCGGCGGCCTCGGTCTCACGTCGCGCGGCGCGCAGGTCTGTGCGGCCGTCCAGTCGCGCTTCGGTCTGGGCGCGATCGGCGGCTACCGCCCCAATGCCGGTGAGCACAGCACCGGGCAGGCCATCGACTTCATGATCTCCGGTCGCTCGCAGGGCGATGCCATCGCGGCATACGTGCAAGCGAACGCGGGTAGCTTGGGCGTCAAGTACGTCATCTGGCGCCAGCGCTACTGGGCGCCGGGATCGTCCTGGCGGGGCATGGATGACCGTGGTTCGCCCACCGCGAACCACATGGACCACGTCCACGTCACTGTCAACTGAGTCCTGCCGCCGCACGGCCCATGCCGAGTCGTCCCCACCTGAGAGCGGCCTGTGCGACGCCGTGACCAAAATGTGACCTTGCCTCGATCTCGTGCTACGTTTCTCGCGCCCCCCTTTCCTGAGGTGGGTGCCCGAGGCGGACGCCGAGTCCTGTCACCGCCGAAGGCTCTGACGCACCACCGCTGGCAGGAGCGGGGGAACCACATCCGGCGTCCGATCTTGGTCGGACTCCTCGGGGTTAAGTCGGCCTGGTCCTCGTGACCGGGCGGCCGGGCAACCTCAGCCCGAACCCGACAGCTCACCCCGTAGGCACTGAGAGGCTCACTGTGCACGACACCACTCGTTCCGGGCGCCACCGCGGCCCGGCCCGCTACAACCCTGCTGCCGAGCTGTCGACCATCGCTCGCAGCGCAGGGCAGACGGGCGTGAAGGTCTCCGCCGTCCTCGCCGCCTCCGGCGGTCTGGTCGCAGCGTTCGCCCTGCCGGCCCAGGCTGCTCCGGCCCCCAACAGCCAGGCCACCGAGGTCGCCGCCGGCGCCGAGGCGCTCACCGAGGCCCCCGGAGTCACGACCCTCGCCCTCGCCCCGGCCGTCGTGGCTCCGGCTGCGGCTGCCCCCGCGAAGGCCGAGCCGGTGGGCGTCGACGGCGTCAAGGCGGTCGCCAAGCCGAAGCCCAAGCCCAAGCCCAAGCCTGCCCCTGTCGTAGAGGCGGTCGCCTCGCGCAGCAGCGAGTCGTCCACGGCCTCCCGCAGCCAGAGCTCAAGCTCCAGCAGCAGCTCGTCGAGCTCCAGCTCCAGCTCCTCCACCCCGACCAAGGTTGCGACCCGCAAGGTCCCGGCCGGCACCAGCGGGGTCGTCAACATCGCCCGCTCGCTCCTGGGCATCCCCTACGTCTACGGCGGCTCGACCCCGGCGGGCTTCGACTGCTCGGGCTTCACGTCCTACGTCTACGGCAAGGCCGGCAAGTCCATTCCGCGCACCGCATCCGCCCAGCAGCGTGCGGCCACCCCGGTCAGCAACCCGCAGCCGGGAGACCTGGTCTTCTTCGGCTCACCCGCGTGGCACGTCGGGATCTACACCGGTGGCGGCATGATGATCGACTCCCCGCGAACGGGGAAGTCGACCTCCGAGCGCGCGATCTTCTCCGGTGTCAGCGGCTACGGTCGCCCCTGAGCCACCCACGCTCCCTGACGGCGCCCCCCGACCCGAGCGGTCAGGGGGCGCCGTCGTCCGTCAGGGCGTGGGTGAAGGCCGTGAGGAGTGCTGCGGAGAAGAGGACGAACCGCACCTCGTCAATTGCTGAGTCGTCGGTGCAGTCCGCCCGAACCGCAGCCACGGCGATGCTCGCGACGTCGTCGGCAGACCACCCGTAGACACCACCTCCCACCGCGGGGAAGGCCACGCTGCGGGCCCCGAGCTCGCGGGCGACGGCGAGGCTGTGGGTGAAGCACGAGGCGAGCAGGACGGGGTCGACCTCGCCGCGGTGCCGGTTCGGGCCCGCGGTGTGGATCACCCACCGGCAGGGAAGGTCCCCCGACCCGGTGGCGACGGCCTCGCCGACCGGCAGGCCGCCCGGCAGCACGGTCTCGCGCAGTTCCCGGCACTCCGCGATGAGGGTGGGGCCGGCAGCTGCGTGAATCGCACCGTCGACGCCGCCCCCACCGAGCAGCGTGGAGTTGGCGGCGTTGACGATCGCGTCGACGGGCTGGGTGGTGATGTCGCCGCGGACGGCGCGGAGCACGGCCATCAGCTTGAGGAGGCCACCGGGTGGCCTTCCGAGGCCTGCACGACGACGATGCCGCGACCGTTCAGGGCCAGCTGGTACGCCTCCCCGGAGCCACGGCCGATGACCGCCCCGAGCTTGGCGGTCTTGCGCAGCGAGGAGGTCAGGCCGGCCGACCACAGCACCGCAGCCTGCATGTCGACGAACGTCGGCACGTCGACGTCGAGGACGACTGGGTTGCCGTGGGCGAGCACGGCGATCATGCCGCTACCCCGGAACGTCGTGTTGAAGAGGCCGCCACTCATCATCGAGGCCCCCTCGACGCGGTTGATGTCCCACGTGAGCGTGCTCTCGAAGGCCAGGACGTTCTTGCCGTTGACCGTGATGGCCTCGTCCTCGAGCTCGAGCACGAAGATCTGGTCGGCATCCTGGGCCAGGAAGACGTCACCGCTCCCGGAGACCTTCATGAGCGACATGCCCTCCCCGGTGAGGGCCTTCTTGAACAGCTTCCCCATGCCGCCGCTGCCCTGGTAGTCGAAGTCGACATCCCCCTGGTAGGCGACCATCGACCCCTGGCGAGCGTAGAAGAACCCGCCCGTTCCGCTCAGGTCGACCTTGAGCATCCGGCTGTTCTGGAGCATGAAGCGCCCGGGCTCGCCCGCGCGTTCTGACTGGCTGAGCAACTCGCCTCGCATGGGTCTCACGCTATCCGACGTCACCGTGCCGCCGCACTCGCGTGACTGCGGTCGATGTGGGGGGCCTGCCTGCCCGTGTCAGGGCCGTGGGGGAAGCCATGGCGCAGCAGGAAGATCCCGAAGGCAACCTCGAACAGGCCGCCGGGCACGGCCAGGGCGACGCCGACCGGCATCCCCAGGATCTCCAGGGCTGCCCCCAGCCCGAACGTCGCGTAGCCGACGACGCCCCCCACGGCGAGCCACCGGGGCACCAAGCCGTATCGGAGGAGGGCGCGGCAGAGCAGGACGCTTCCCAGCGCCAGCCCGAGCATGGCCACCTGGAACCCCACGTCGTTGGCGGCGCGCAGAGCCGTCGCGAGGGCGGCATCCGCCCCCGGCGCGGCGGCCACGGGCACGAGCACGAGTACGGCGACGACACCGACGGCAAGAACGGTGGCCTCCACCCCACGGGCAACGAGGTAAGCCGTGGCCACGAGAGGGTCGTAGCGGCGGACCACCTCGCGGACCAAGACACCGATGGCGACGACGACGACCGAGTTCGCGAGCATGAGCAGGGCGCCGGAGGTCAGGCGTGGCTCCTGCGCCGAGACGCTGGCGAGCACGTCATCTGCGCTGGTCACCGACGTGACGAGGAGGCCGCCGATGCCGTAGCAGAGGAAGGCCAGGAGGAAGAGGGCCCCGACGAGGCGGCCGAGGGCGAGTGAGGTCACGAGGTCTCCGATGGTTACCGTACTAAGTAAGAGGTACTAAGTACGGTACGCTGGGGCCGTCGTCACGTCAAGGCGGCACGATTCGACCGTGGAGGGCTGATGACCCCGACTCAGGCACGCGCCCCGCTCAGTCGTGACCGAGTGGTGCGGGCCGCGACGAGCATCGCCGACGGTGCCGGTCTGGGCGCGCTCACCATGCGGTCCCTCGCGGACTCGCTCGGCGTCAAGCCCATGTCCCTGTACCACCACGTCGCGAACAAGGATGCCGTCCTCGACGCGCTCGTCGATGCGGTCTTCGCGGAGATCGAGCTGCCCGAGGAGGGTGGTGAGTGGCGGGCGCAGATGCGGGGGAGGGCGGTGTCGGCGCGGGGCGCGATGAACCGGCATCCGTGGGCGCTGGCCCTCATGGAGTCGCGCACGAGCCCGGGCCCGGCGACGCTGCGACACCACGACGCGGTCATCGGCTGCCTGCGGTCCGCCGGTTTCTCCCTCCCCCTGACCGCGCACGCCTACGCCGTGGTCGATGCCTTCGTCTACGGCTTCGCGCTCCAGGAGGCCAGCCTGCCCGTCGAGGCACCGGGGGAGGTGGCACCGTTGGCCGAGGGAATCATGGAGGGCTTCTCGGAGCGGGACTACCCGCACCTGGTGGAGTTCGCACTCGGCCACGTCATGGTGCCGGGCTACGACTTCGGCGACTCCTTCGAGGTCGGGCTCGACCTCGTGCTCGAGGGCTTGGCCCGGGCCCGAGCCGCGGATGAGGCACCGGGGCGCTGACTCGTCCACGGCTGGGCCCCAGGATGGTCGCGCCCACCGTCCGGGCAGCGGCTCACTGCGACGTCCACGGCGTGGGAGGCTGAGGCATGGTCACCGCTGACGACAACGAGCTCGACGCGTTCTGGGACATCGCCCGCGAGCACGCGGACCTCTCCGGCGTTCCCGTCTACATGGGTGCGAACCCGATTCGAGCGCTCCGACCCCCCGCCTGGGCCTTCGGCGCGACCCCAGAGCAGTCGGACGAGGTGCTCGGCCGCGTGCTCGACGGGGCGAAGACGGCGACCACGAGCGCCCATGCCGATTACGTCAAGGAGCGTGAGGGCCTGCCCGAGCCCGGGATGCTGGGCATCGTCCTCGACGGGGCCGGCCACCCACGCGCCCTCGTCGTGACGACCGAGGCACGCGTCGTCCCGTTCGACCAGGTGGATGCCGGCCACGCCCGGGCCGAGGGGGAGGGCGACGGCAGTCTCGAGCACTGGCGGGAGGTGCACGAGCGTCTCTTCACCGAGTACGCCGATGGTGGCTTCGCGCCGGACATGCCGGTCGTCCTGGAACGCTTCCGCGTCCTCTTCCCGTCGACCTGACCACGGCGGTCACCACCGCCTAGCAGAAAGCGACCGGAGTCCTTCTGGGCGGGCGCAGGCCAACTCCCCGTCCACCGCCTAGCCAATTGATCAATCTTACGATCGTGGCACACGATCAGACGAGGGTGATCCGGGCTGTGGAAGGCGCACACCGCTTGGCGCCCATCGGAGAGTGAGAATGATAGTACGCCGGTGGCACAGTTCTGGTAGCCTGCGCCGGAGCGGGCCCTGAGGTCTGGACAGCGCGAGCTCCTCGGAGGGTGACATGGACAACGGAATGCTCTACATCGTCTGGCTGGTCCTCGGTGTCGTGTTCGGCTACATCTGCTATCGAATGGCGACTGCCAAGGGTCACAACGGCATCCTGCTCGGGGTCCTGGGCTTCTTCCTCCCGCTCATCGGGATCATCGCGGTGCTCGTGGTGCCCAAGCGCGACGGCGCCCCGGCGATCTGACGGCCAGAGTGACGTCGACATCCCACGCGGGGGGCCGCGCAGGAGCCGACCCAGCGCGACACGGCGGCCTGGGTCGCCGACTGACGTGGTACTGCGGTGGGCTGGTGCTCGCCTACGCGATGGGCCTAGCCGTGTTCTGGCCGGACGTGGGCGACCAGCCCAACAACGCGATCTTCTTCGCGCTGATGTTCGCCCCGACGATCGGCGCGCTCGCGGCGCGCCTGTTCGGGGGTGGTCGGATCCAGTGGGGCCGGCCGAGCCGATGGATCCTCGCCGGCCTGCTCCCCGCCGTCGCGGGGTTGGCCGTCTACCATGTCGCCAGCCTTGGGGGGGTGGATCACCGAGGACCTTGGAACGCTGGGATCCGCGCTGCTCCTCGCCCCCGTTGCCATCGGGACAGCCATGCTCTCGGCCATCGGCGAAGAGATCGGCTGGCGTGGATTCCTGTGGCCGACCCTTCGTGGTCCGTGGGGGTTCCTCAAGACCTCAGCCGTGGTGTTCGCGATCTGGTGGCTCTACCACGTGCCGCTCATCATCCTCGGATGGTACGGCTCAGTGGCCGGTCTACCGGCGTTCACCCTGGCAGTCCTGGGGTTCAGTCTGCTCGTCGGCGTCATCACCGACCGCTCGCGGTCCCTCTGGCCCAGCATCGTCGCCCACGGCGCGTGGAACGGCCTCGTGGCGACCAGCTTCGCTGTGACCCAGGGCGCGGACGCCGTGCCGGCCTTCGCCGGGGACGACAGGCTGCTCGGCGAGTTCGGCTGGCTGGCTGCGACGGCGATGCTCGCGCTCGGAGCTGCCGCGACCTGGTGGCACCTCGCGCACGGTGGCGGTGGGCCCGAGGGGTCTGCGCACCCTCTGGACTGAGCAGTGACCCTGTCGCCGGGCCACACCACTGACGAGGCCACGAGTCCGGGGACCCGGGGTGACCGAGGACCGGCCGATCCCAGGAGGCTGGCCTCCCGGAATGCCCAGCCTCAGGCCTCTCCAGGCGGGCTATCATGCCGGCCATGGGGTCCTCGCGTCCACCCGAGCAGGCCGCAGGGATGCTTCACACCCTCGTCCTGCTCCAGAGGTACACCTTGGAGCTCACCCAGGTTTTCGGGGCGGCCCTCGATGACGGACCCTCCAGCAACATCGATGGACGGATACTGCTTGCGCTCGAGTCGGGTGGGGTGACCACTCCCTCGGGCCTGGTGAAGAGCCTGGGAGTCTCGCGAAGCACGGTGGCGCGGTCACTGAGCCGGCTGCGCCGGGCAGGTCTGGTCCAGAGCACGCCCTCCGTCGAGGACCGTCGTCGCGCGGTCCTGGAAGGTACGGCAAAGGGTCGCCGCGGCGTGGCGCGCTTGGAGCACGCTCTGGCCGACTTCTTCGATGATGGCTCGGCCGTGGTCAAGGAGGTCATGCTGCTCCACGGTCGTGAGACGGATCCGGCCAGCGACCACGAGGGCACCGGTCCCGCCCTCGACGTCGTTGGTCGGCTCCTTGCCGTCGGCACCAGCTTCGTCGAAGACGCCACCGGCTCCGTGGAGCGGTTCGGCATCTCCGACGCGGTCGATCGGTTCGCCCTCGTGTACCTCGCGCAAGGGGAGAGTCGTCCGTCCCAGCTCGCGGAGTACCTCCACCTGACCCCCGCTGGCGCAACCGGTCTCGTCGAAAGGTTGGAGGGCCTAGGCCTCGTCGAGCGTCAGGCCGGTGGGCTGGCGAGTGACCGACGGGTCGCGCTCGTGTGGCTCACCCGGCGTGGTCGGCAGGCCACCGAGGCGATGCTCGAGGCGTTCGGCAGGCACGAGGACGCGATTCTCGACATCCTGGCGTCCACGCTCGGCCCGGTGAGCGCACCCACGCCGTGATGCGTCAGCGTGCGCACAGCCACGTGGTGGGCTCACATTGCTATCGAGGCGTTCGAGATGCCTGACATTGCAGCGGGAGGCCGCCGTGTCAGCGGCTGTAGGTCTCAGAGGGGACTCCTGCCGATGGGGCGTCCGTGAACGACGACACTCATCCGCCGGGCTGTGACTTTGCTGTGTCCCGGCACCCTCTTCGATGTGTGCTCCGCCGACGGACGCGGTCGGGGACGACCCGCCCGTCTGGGGTGGCCTGGGTGACAAGATCGGTCTCCAGGACCCCAGCCGCGCAGGTGTCGCCCGTTCCCGCACGGAAGCACGGGCACTGCCGCCACCACGGAAGGACTCTCACCGATGTCGACCATGCTCCTCACCGTCGCCGGCCTCGTCATCATCGCCGTCGTCCTGCTCGACGCCTTCCTCACGATCCTCAGCACCTCCACGGCCGGCCCGGTGACGCGGGCCTGGTCGCGACCGCTCTGGAAAGGGCTTCTCGTCCTGCACCGCAGGCGCCGGGTCCATGCCCTCCTCGGCCTCGCCGGACCGGCAATGGTCCTGGTGACCATCCTTGTCTGGTACGCCGGTCTGGTCGCGGGCACCTGGCTGGTCTTCAGCGCGCACCCGGGCGCTGTGGTGTCCAACTCCAGCGGAGCCGCTGCCGACCGTTCGACGGTGTTCTACTTCGTCCCCACGACGCTGTCCGGGCTGGGCTACGGGGACTACGTTCCGACAGGCTTCCCCTGGACCGTCTTCGCCACGACGATGACGCTCCTCGCCACGGTCGTCCTCACCGTCTCCCTGTCCTACGTGATCTCCGTGATCTCGGCTGCGATCACCCGCCGTACGACCGCCTCCGACGTGCGCGCCCTCGGGGGCGACCCCGTTCACCTGGCCCGTCGCGCCAGGCTTTCCGACCCCACACAATCCATGCACACCTACCTCGAGACCGTCGCCTCAGCCGTCAGCGGCGTCGCCGAGCGCCAGCTGGCGTACCCGGTGTTGCGCTACTTCCACAGCTCGCGTCTCGAGACGTCGGCGTCGGCGTCGGTTCTCCTGCTCGCAGACGCGACGTTCCTCCTGGAGACGGGGCCCGACGCCGACCGTCCGGGTCCGGGCCTGTCCCACGTGCTGCACTCAGCGATCGATGACTTCGCTGACGCGAAATCGACGTCGGGCGACGAGGGTCCTCCCGATCCTGCCGGTCAGTGGCTCCGGGACTGCGCGGACAGGATGGGAAGCGCCACCGGCGCGGGCTCGGCGTTCGAGGCCCTTCTGCCCACCTACCTGCAGACGCGAGCCGCGCTCGTGTCGGCCTGCGAGAACGACGGCTGGCCCCCCAGCGACCTCTGACGATCCGGCGCCTGCTCTCGAGGATGCCGGGACCGCCGGTCAGGTGGCTTGGAAGAGGTAGGCGAATGCGGTTCTCGTGTAGGCGATGCCGCGGCCGGAGGAGCGGATCCTGTCGGCGTCGGCGGCCTCCGGTCGTTTCGGGACCAGATACTCCTCGAGTCGGTCGGTGACGACGCGGTAGTGCCCATCCCGGTGGTGCACCACGGCCGCGAGCCGCAACGTGGGGTCCAGGGCGGCCAGGCTGGCGTCGCCGTGGCTGGCGTTGGCCAGCAGCCAGCCACCGGGGCGCAGGTAGCCCCGGACGTACTCACTCACCGGCCCGGCGAACAGCGAGATGACCAGATCCACGCTCTCCTCGGGCACGTCCAGAGGGCCGGTGTAGTCCGCGGCGAGGAACCGCACCTCGATGCCGGCGCCGGGACGGGTCCGCCCGGCCAGTTCCGCGCGCACCGCGTCGGCGTCTGAGAAGAACCGCGCCGCCCGGGCGTCGGTGTCGACGTAGGTCACTGACCGGAAGGCCGTCGACGGGGACAGGTCGACGTAGCTGCCCGGGTACAGCGCTTGCTCGACCGGGACGAGGTGGGCGAGCGCGGCGAACAGGCCCGATCGGTCACCGATCGATTCCCGGTACAGCGACCACGTCACCAGCCTCGCCACGCTCCCATCCCACCATGTCCGCGTGCGTGGAGGCCGGGGACGGGTGGTGGCAGCCCTCGGCGGGTCGAGCCCCGACGTCGACCCCACCCATCGACTCGTCCAGGCCTCGCGGGCGATCCGGCACCTTCCCGCTCGTGAGGTGCGCGGCAAGGTGGTCCTCACCGCCTGACCGTTCACCACCTCGGCGGGAGTCAGTCGGTCCGAGACTGGGGCCCGAAGCGGCGCACCTCCTGCGGCCAGCCACACCCCTGCGCGAGCCTCCCGGCCCACATCGTGGCGGCCTCGTCATCGGCGACGTCCACCACCGCGAACCCGCCGAGGAACTCCTTGGTCTCGGCGTAGGGTCCGTCGCTGATCAGGACGGCGCCGCTGGTGGCGTCGGCGTTGTAGACGGGCCCGCCTTCCTCCAGCCCTCCGGCGAACACGTACACACCCGCTGCCTTCATCTCGTCCACGACGGCCATCGCAAGCGGTCCGCGGCTGCGGAACCACTCCTCGGTGTGGTCGCCGACCCACTGCTGGTTGAAGTAGATCAGGTACTCGGCCATGACTGCTCCTTCTGTTCTGACGGCCCCGGTGGACCGCCCCACCTACCCCACGAACGGCGACAGCCGATTGCGACACCGTTGTACCGGACGGCCGAGGCTGAGCCCGTGTATCGGCATCCGTGTCCACTCCCATCACTCCGCCAGGACTCCTGCGCGGCTCGCCAGAGGCCCGGGACCCATCTCCGACCACCTCCGTGGCCGTGTCATGCGCCACCCGTGCCCTCGGTGCGTCGCGGTGAAATCTGAGGGGTATGTCCGGATGCGGGCGGTACGCGGAACAGGCCACGGTGAAGTGGTCCCCCTTCCCGCACGACGAGAGGCCGTGTGAGCCGCTCAGCCATGACGGCATCCGACCTGCCGCCGCAGATTAGGCACCTGCACCTTCACCTCCTGCTGACGAACCGTCGGGCGAAATCCAAGGAGAAGTCACTGTGACCCAGGCAATCCAGCCAACCGACCTGAAACTCCGGAACCGCAGGATGTGGGCCTCCGGGGACTACCCGTACGTGGCGCGTCAGCTGATCCCTCGGCTCGGCGGGCGCCTCGTCGAGGCCGCCGACGTCAAGGCCGGCGACCGCGTCCTCGACGTGGCTGCCGGGTCCGGCAACGCCGCGATCCCCGCTGCCGGCCTGGGGCCCAGGTCGTCGCGTCCGACCTGACTCCCGAGCTGCTCGATGCCGGCCGTGGCGATGCAGCCGCTCGCGGACTCGAGCTCGCCTGGGAGGAGGGCGACGCGGAGGCACTGCCCTACCCAGACGGTCACTTCGACGTCGTCCTCTCCTGCGTGGGTGTGATGTTCGCGCCTCACCACCAGACCGCCGCCGACGAGATCGTGCGAGTCGCCAGGCCAGGCGGCACGATGGCCCTCATCAACTGGACTCCTGAGGGGTTCATCGGCCAGATGCTGGCGGTGATGAAGCCCTACACGCCGGCACCTCCGCCAAGTGCCTCACCGCCAGCGATGTGGGGATCGAGCGACCACGTCCAGGAGCTGTTCGGTACCGCGATGGGTGGACTGACCTCCGCGCGGGAGCACGCGCACGTCGCAGGATTCGACTCCGGCGCCCAGCTCCGCGACTTCCTCAAGGCCAACTATGGACCGACGATCATGGTGTTCGCCGCGTTGGCCGACCAGCCCCACCGGGCGGCAGAGCTGGACGGCGCGCTCGCAGAGCTGGGCGACAGGTATCTCCGGGACGGACAGATGGAGTGGGAGTACCTGCTCACGACCGCCACTCGGTCCTAGGGACTGCTCGACGGTTGGGGTCAGAGACCAAGGGGTGGAGCCGGAGGGCACCTGCTGTCAGGCGATGGCCGAAGGGCCGGGCCCGCAGGCGCGGTCCATCGCGGTGCTCAGTGGCCGTCCGGCCTGACGGGGGGCGCGGCGGTGAGGGGCCGATCCTCAGGCAGCATCGGCCCCTCTGTGGACTGCCGCGGCCCAGCGCTCAGGATCGCCCGCGCCCGGCGCTCGACCAGGAGCTCGAGGAAGTCGTGCACCGTTGCGCCGGGCTCGATCTCCTGGCGCGCCTGCTCGACGGCGGCGAGGACCTCGTCACCGGAGCACATCCCCTCGAACCGCACGGTCAGAGCCTCGACGGCGAAGCGGTATTGCGGTTCGTGCTGGGCTTGAGCGTGGTGGGACGGCGCGGCGTGCGCCTGTGGCTGCCGCAGGCCTCGTTCGAGTGCGGTCCCTCCCGGGGCTCGTGGCGCCATGTGCTCGGGTGGGCCCACCGGGTCCGGTACCTCAGTCACGATCGTGGACCTCAGGGGGCTGCCCGACCCCGTCGGCACCGGGCCCCACTCCGGAGCTGGGCTCAGCCGGACCCCTGGGACCGGGTGGGCTGCTGCCCGCGGAGTACTCCTGCATCGGGACGGCGTCGGTGGCCCAGGCTCGCATCACCGGGTCCACGATCCGCCAGGACTCCTCCGCCTCGTCGCCCCGGATGAAGAGCATCGGGTCGTTGTGGAGCATCTGGTCGATCAGGTGGGCATAGGCCGTCATCGGCGGCGGCGCCGAGAACGTCTCGAGCTGGCGCTGCTCGGCGGTCTGGTCGGGGCCGTTCAGGGTCGTCGACAGGCGGACGTAGGGCTCGGTCAGCCCGATCCGGAGCACATTCGGCTCCACGCCGGGCCACTGGTCGGTCACGTACCGCGGAAGTGCACGGAAGTGAACCGCAATCTCCGCGGAAGGCCGTTCCACGGCCTTTCCGGAGCGGATGGTGAAGGGGACACCGGCCCAGCGCGGGCTGTTCGCCTCCAGCGTCAGCGCCGCGTAGGTCTCGGTGTTGCGGGCGGGGTCCACCCCCGGCTCGTGGACGTAGGACGGGACTGCGCGAGCGCCGATCATCCCGGCGGTGTAGCGAGCCCGAACCGTGGCGCTGCGCATGCTCTCGGGTGCGGGGGTCGACACGGCTCGGAGCGCCTCGACCCGGACGGCGCGGAACGACGCGGCGTCCAGGCGGGCAGGCTGTTCCATCATCACCAGGGCCATGACCTCCATGAGGTGGTTCTGCAACATGTCCTTCATCGCGCCGGCGCCGTCGTAGTACGACGCGCGGCCTTCCAGGGTCAGGTCCTCGAGCCAGCTGATGTCAACATGGTCAATGGTGGCCGCGTTCCAGGCGGGAGCGAAGATGCGGTTGAGGAAGCGCAGCGAGACCACTCGGCGCACGAGCTCGCTGCTCAGGAAGTGGTCGACCCTGAAGATCGTGGGAGCGGGCAGCGCCACCCGGAGGAGCTCGTTGAGCCCCTGAGCCGAGGCGAGGTCGGTGCCGAACGGTTTCTCGATCGCGACGGCATCGGCGGCGCCCAGCTTGACCGCGGCCAAGGCCAGCAGAGCCGAGTGCAGCAGCACAGGCGGTAGGGCCAGGTACACCAGGGTGCTGGGCCGGTCCTCACCGAGGACTCGCCTGACGTCATCGGAGTCTGTGACGTCGGCCGGCAGGAAGCTGAGCTTCTCCACCACCTGGTCCTGCGCTGACGGCGAGGACTGCGAGTGCGCGCGCAAGCCCGCGGTGATGTGCGCGCGGAACTCCTCAGTCGTCCAGTCCGTGTTCGCAGCGCCGACGATGCGCAGGCCCGGTGGCAGGGCATCCCGCTCGGCCAACTGCGCCAGCGCGGGCATCAGCAGCCGGCTGGTGAGGTCTCCAGAGGCTCCGAAGAGCACCATGCGCTGGATCATGAGCAGCCTTCCTGGTGAGGTTCGACGTGGTCCGCTGGCCCCGCGTACCGCGGCGCGGAGGGCCCGGTGACTCCCGGGCGGCAGCTGAAGACCGCCCCGGCCAGAGCCTCCTCCGACCGCTCCTCGGGGTGGAGGTCGAACCAGGACGTGGTGATGTACAAGTCGCCGCCGTCGGCGCCCCCGAAGGCGACCGAGGTCGGGTTGCTCGTCGGCAGGGTGACGACGCCGTCGAGGATGCCGTCGCTCCGGTAGCGGTGCACGGCCCCTGCGCGTCCGCAGGCGACCCAGAGCATGCCGTCATCGTCGACCGTCATCCCGTCGGGCCAGAACCCCAGGTCGCGCAGGTCCACGAGGGGTCGTCGCGCGCTCAGTCCCCCCGTGAGCGGGTCCAGGTCGAAGACGTCGATGCGGAAGAGGGCGGTGTCCGCGAGGTACAACCGGCCGGCCGCCTCGTCGAGGGCCGGCCCGTTGGAGATCGTCAGACCGTCGACCACGCGCGTGACGTGGTCGGAGTCGATGCGGTACAGCGCGGCGTTGGCGGGCCTCTTGTCGTACGCCATGGAGCCCAGCCAGCACCGGCCGCGCGAGTCGGTCTTGAGGTCGTTGGACCGGTTCTCAGGTCTGTCCTGCTCCACCGCCACCTGCAGGCTGGTTCCCCCGGTATCGGGGTCGAGCAGGGCGAGCCCATCGGGCGCGGCCAGCAGTGGCCGACCATTCACGTCGATCACGACGCCACCGGGCTGCCACGGTAGGTCCCACCTCAGGTCACGACCGGACCCGGTATCGGTGCTGTGCAGGGCCTGCCCCGTGATGTCCACCCACCACAGACGGCCCGTAGCGGCATCCCACGTCGGCCCCTCGCCGTGCTCGGCCCCACGACCCACGACCACCTGCACCTGCGCGTCACCCATGGCACCCACCTGTGGTCCGATTCTCCTGCGATACGACGGCACTCGCCGTGAGACCTGACCCAGTCTGGTCCGGTCCCGCTCCCCAGGACATCACCCAGCGTGGGTGACGAAGCCCGAGGCCAGGGCGCGTACCAATGAGGTGTGGGTGGCGCAGCCAGCACGGCCGCCACCCGCACCAGGCGGGCACCACCGACGAAGGAGCACAACCATGAAGGTCATCATCGTGGGCGGCGTCGCAGGCGGCGCCTCGTGCGCAGCCCGGCTGCGCCGGCTCGACGAACAGGCGGAGATCGTCATGGTCGAGCGGGGGCCCTACGTGTCCTTCGCCAACTGTGGTCTGCCGTACCACGTCGGTGGCGTGATCGAGCACGAGTCCGACCTGCTCGTCGCCAACGAGCAGGTCTTTCGTGGGCACTTCGCGGTCGACTGTCGACCGGGATGCGAGGCGGTCGGGGTGGACCCCGCCGCCAGGACGGTGCGCCTGCGCGACGTCGCCACCGGTGCGGTGACCACCGAGTCCTACGACACCCTGGTCCTCGCTCCCGGTGCGCCGTCGGTGCGCCCGCCGATCCCGGGGATCGACCTGCCCGGCATCTTCGCCGTTCGCACCGTGCCCGACGCGCGCGCCATCCGCGAGTGGCTCGAGCGCGGCTCGAGCTTCCTGGCGGGGATGGAGAGGTACTCCGGCTTCCAGACCGTTCGGCCCCAGCGCCACGCGGTCGTGGTGGGCGGAGGCTTCATCGGACTCGAGATGGCCGAGAACCTCGTCCACCGTGGGCTCGACGTCACCGTCATCGAGCTGGCCGACCAGGTCCTCGCACCTCTGGACGTGGAGTACGGCAACCTCGTGAAGGACTTCCTGGAGATGCACGGCGTGCACGTGGTGGTTCGCGACGGCGTCGCGTCGTTCGCCCAGCAGCCCGATGAGTCCCTGCTCGTCACGACCCGCTCCGGCGACACCTACCCGGCCGACATCGTCATCCTCGCCCTGGGGGTTCGCCCGGACACGACCCTGGCGACGATGGCCGGGCTGGACGTAGGGGAGCGTGGGGGCATCGCCGTCGATGACCAGATGCGCACCAGCGACCCGTCGATCTTCGCGGTCGGCGACGCCGTGGAGGTTCGCGACGCCGTCACCGGGGAACCGAGCCTGATCGCCCTGGCCGGGCCGGCGAACCGGCAGGCACGCATCGCGGCCGACGTCATCGCGGGACGGGACTCGCGCTTCCGCGGGACGCAGGGCACCTCGATCATCCAACTCTTCGGCGCCGCTGCGGCCTGGACCGGGGCCAGCGAGAAGTCGCTTCGGCGGGTGGGTGACGAGGACTACGAGCGGGTCTACCTCTACCCGAACTCACATGCCGGCTACTACCCCGGAGCGAAGCCCATCGCGATGAAGATCCTGTTCCGCCGGTCCGACGGACGACTGCTCGGGGCGCAGGCCGTCGGCGAGGACGGCGTCGACAAGCGGATCGGCGACCTCGCCCTGGCCATCCAGCTCGGTGCCACCGTCTACGACCTCGAGGAGGCGGAGCTCTGCTACGCCCCACCCTTCGGGAGCGCCAAGGACCCCGTCAACTTCGCCGGCATGGTGGCTGCTGGTGTTCTGCGTGGTGACCTGCCGGTGAGCCACTGGAACACCCGGTCCGTCGACGCCTTCCTGCTCGACGTGCGCGAACCGGTGGAGCTCGCCGTCGAGGAGGTCCCCGGAGCCGTGAACATCCCGATGGGACAGCTCAGGTCACGTCTTGACGAGCTTCCCCGCGACCGTGAGATCCAGGTCATCTGCCGCTCCGGCCAGCGCGCGTACACCGCCACTCGGTGCCTGCTGCAGAACGGCTTCGACGCACGCGTGCTCTCCGGTGGGATGCTCTCGCGCGTACTCTGGCCGACATCATGACCGCGACGACGGCATCGCGCCGGGACGAGGGCGAGCGGGCCACCCCCCGCACGGCCGAGCATGCCCGGCTCGCCGAGGCGACCGGCCGAGCGGAGACCGACCTGTTCTCCGCCAACCCCTGGTACGAGTGGGGGCCCTACCTCAGTGAGCGGGCCTGGGGCACGGTGCGGGAGGACTACTCGGCGGACGGTGACGCCTGGCGTTCCTTCCCCCACGACCACGCCCGCTCGCGTGCCTACCGGTGGAACGAGGACGGGATGGCGGGGATTTCGGACATCCACCACGACCTCTGCCTCGGACTGGCCCTGTGGAACGGTCGCGACCCGATCCTCAAGGAGCGGATGTTCGGCCTGTCCGGCCCCGAGGGCAACCACGGCGAGGACGCCAAGGACTACTGGTGGTACCTCGAGGGGCTGCCCAGCCACGCCCTGTTGCACTGGCGCTACCACTATCCGCAGGGCGAGTTCCCCTACGAGGCACTCGCCCACCACGGCCGGGGCCTGGACGAACCGGAGCTCGAGCTGCTCGACACCGGCGTCTTCGGCGACGACCGGTACTGGTCGGTCGACGTCACCTACGCCAAGGCCACCCCGACCGAGGTGCTGATGCGGGTCGTCGTCGAGAACCACGGGCCCGACGAGGCCACGCTCGACGTGCTGCCGACCCTGTGGTTCCGCAACACCTGGTCGTGGGAGGAGCACGCCCCCCGGCCGCGCATCGAGCGCGACGGCATGGCGCTTCGCGTGACGGACCACGCGCTCGCCGGCTACCGGCTGGATGCCGCGCCCGGCCCCGACGGCCGAGCCCCCGAGGCCCTCTTCTGCGAGAACGAGACCAACCTGCCCCGGGTCTTCGGCGCGCCCGGGACGACCCCGTACCCGAAGGACGGCATCAACGACCACGTGGTTTCCGGTGCTGCCACGGTCAACCCCGGCGGCTTCGGCACGAAGGCGGCGCTGCGGTATCGGGTCACGGTCGCAGCGGGAGCCACCACCGAGCTGCGTCTGCGGCTGCACCGCCCGGAGTCGACCGTCCCCATCGATCCCAGTTGGCACACCGAGGCGTTCGACACCGTGGTCGATACCCGGGAGGCCGACGCCGACGAGTTCTACGCCGCACTGGCACCCGCGGACACCGGCCCGGAGGAGATGAGGTTGCTGCGCCAGGCCAGCGCGGGGCTGGTCTGGAGCAAGCAGATCTACCCCTACGACGTGTCCCGCTGGCTCGACGGGGACCCCGGCCAGCCACCGCCCCCAGCCTCGCGCCGCGGAGTCCGCAACGACGCCTGGCGCCACCTGAACTCCTTCGACGTGCTCGCCATGCCCGATCCGTGGGAGTACCCGTGGTTCGCCGCCTGGGACCTCAGCTTCCACGCCATCGCCTGGGCCCACCTGGACCCCGCGTTCGCGAAGTACCAGATGCTGGTGCTGCTGCGTGAGTGGTTCCAGCACCCCAACGGCGCCCTGCCGGCCTACGAGTGGAACTTCGACGACGTCAACCCGCCCGTGCACGTCCTCGCCGCCCTGCGCGTCTACCTCATCGACGGCAGCCGCGACCGCGAGTTCCTCGAGCGGGTCTTCCAGAAGCTTCTCGTCAACTTCACCTGGTGGCTCAACCGGCAGGACGCCGACGGCAACAACCTCTTCGGCGGCGGCTTCCTCGGTCTGGACAACATCAGCCCGCTCGACCGGTCCAACCTTGCCGACGGCGCCCGGCTCGAACAGGCCGACGGAACCGCCTGGATGGCGTACTACGCCATGTCGATGCTCGTCATCGCGGTCGAGCTCGCCGAGGAGAACCCGGTCTACGAGGACATGGTCGTCAAGTTCCTCGAGCAGTTCCTCCAGATCCGCACCGCACTGGAGGACAAGGACCTCTACGACCCGGCCGACGCATTCTTCTACGACCGTCTGATCGCCTCGTCGGGCGAGTCGACGCCGGTGAAGGTGCGCACCATCTCGGGGCTCATCCCGCTCCTGCCTGCCGTCGGCCTGCCCCGGCCGCAGGCGGCGCAGGCCAGCCGGCTGGGCAAGAGGTTCGCCGCCATCCGGACGGCCTGGACCGGCGATGGGGCCGCCGTCGCCGGCCTGGTCCGCGACGTCGGTGGCCACGAGGACGTCCTCGTGTCGGTGCTGCGCCCGGACAGCCTTCGTGCCGCCCTGGCCGAGTTCTTCGACGAGGCAGCCTTCCTCTCGCCGCACGGCCTGCGGTCGGTGTCGAAGCGCTACGAGGGCCACCCCTACTCGATCCCCGGGATGCCGGGCGCCACGGTCGACTACGAGCCCGCCGAGTCCACGACAGGCATGTTCGGCGGCAACTCCAACTGGCGAGGGCCGGTGTGGATGCCCCTGAACTACCTCGCGGTGCGCCAGCTCGTCGTGTGGCAGCGGTTCCTCGGCGACGACTTCACCGTCGAGTACCCCACCGGCTCGGGGGCGCGGCTCACCCTGGGCCAGGTCGCCCAGGACCTCGCCGACCGCCTGGTGTCGATCTGGCTGCCGGACGAGCAGGGCCACCGCCCGGTGTTCGGCGGGGTCACCCGCCTGCAGGAGGACCCGGCGTGGAAGGACAACCTGCTCTTCTTCGAGTATTTCCACGGCGACGACGGTGCCGGACTCGGCGCCATGCACCAGACCGGGTGGACCGCTCTCGTCGTCGACCTCCTGCTCGACCCCCCGGGCGCGGTCCCGTCCTCGGAGAACTGAGCTGCCGAATGGCACGTTACGAGATCACCGTCGACAGCGAGGTCGGTCCCCTCACGGCTGCCGCCCTTGACGGGCTCGAGCTGAGGAAGGTGGATCACGGGCGCACCTGCATCGTGGGCGACGTCGTGGACCAGGCGGCCTTCCACGGGCTGCTGAACCTGCTCCAGGACCTTCGGCTCGACATCACGGAGGTCCAACGCGTCGAGGGGGCCTGACGGGGGCACGGCGCCCGCTCCCCGGAGGCCCCGGCTCCCACGGGCTGTGCGTGCGACGATTGCGGACATGGCGCTCCGCTCCACGACCAACGCGCTGCTCCGGCAGCTACCTCGGGGTGTTGTGCCTCGCCCGACCCTCGAGCGACGCCTGGACGCACTGAGACCGGGCGGCCTCGCCCTGATCGTGGCCTCGGCGGGGTCAGGCAAGTCCGTGCTCGTGGGTCACTGGTGCGCCACCAGACCGCAGCAGAGGGTGGCGGCGCTGGCCCTGAGCCATCGACACGGGGACGCCGTCGTCCTCGCCAAGGACCTCGTGACGGCGATCCGAGAGGCCGCCCCAGAGATCGACCCCGGTCTCAGCGACCTGGTCGTCCGGGGCGGGTCGGCGTTGGGGGACCTGCTGGTCGATGGCCTCCGCGATGCGCTCGGGGCGATCCCGCACGACGTCGTCCTCGTCCTTGAGGACGTGCACGCCCTTACCGGCCCCGAGCTCCTGAGCGACCTGGGCCGGTTGTTGTGCAGCCTGCCCGACCACGTCCGCGCCGTTGTCACCACCCGCCGGGATCCCCCGTGGCCCGTGCGTCAACTGCGGCTGCGGGGGACGCTCGTCGAGGTCCGGGGCGCCGATCTGGCCTTCACCGCGGGCGAGGCCCGTGCCTTGATCGAGACCGTGTCACAGAGGGACATCGCAGACGGCGACGTGGCGGCCCTCCTCGTGCGCACCGATGGCTGGGCGGTCGGACTTCAGCTGGCCGCAATCTCCTTGCGACAGGTCAGTGACGTCCACGCGTTCGTGGAGTCCTTCGCCGGGAGCGACCGCCTCGTGGCGGAGTACCTGCTCGAGGAGGTTGTCGAGCAGCAGCGCCCCGACCTGCGTGGGTTCCTGCTCCAGACCTCCGTCTTGGACTGGCTGTCGGTCGACCTGTGCGAAGCGGTGACCGGCGTGACCAACGCCCGGGCGATTCTCAGCGAGCTCTACGCACGCTCGATGTTCCTCATCCCACTCGACCGTTCAGGTGAGCGCTATCGGTACCACCACCTGTTCGCGGACCTGTTGCGCTATGAGCTGCGGGTGGAGGACCCGGCGGCCGCCGCCCGCCTCCACCGCGCGGCTGCACGATGGCTCGCGGACCACGGGCACCACGAGGAGGCCATCGGCCACCTCCTGTCCGCGGGCGACCGACTCGAGGCGTTCCGGCTGATCTCGGATGTGGGCCACCGCCTCTACGAGCGGGGCGAGTCGGCCACGCTGGTGAGCTGGTTGTCAACGATCGAGGCCGCCGAACCCGACGGGCCAGTGGCGGTCCAGGTGAACCTGCTCGCTGCCCAGCTCGCCCTGGACCGGGTCGGGGGTGCCGCGGAGACCTACCGACGACTGGTTCGCCGACCCGAGATCACCCTCGGTGAGCGCACCGCGGGCAACGCCATGTACTCGATGCTGGTGTACCGCGACCTGGACCCGGAGACGGTCCTGGCGATCGCCGACGAGGTTCGAGCCGCGATTCCCCTCCTGGGGCCCGGCGACGTCGTCGACTTCATGGGCATCGGCGGCCGCGACTCCGCCCAGACGATTGCCGAGTACGCGGCCGCCGGGGCTCACTTCCTGAGGGGGGACACCGCACGCGCTGGTGCGACCCTCGAACACGTTCTCACCCTGCCAGGGGTGAGGTACCCGGTCTTCAAGGTGTACGTCCTCGGAACGCTCGCACTGGTCAGGGCCTGGACGGGGCACAGCACCGACGCACTGCGTCTCGCGGACGCCTCGCTCGCGACCGCGAAGGACTTCGGCATCAGCCGGCATCCAGCGACCACCCATGCCCACCTCGCTGCGGGGATGGCGCACCTGGACCGCGGTGAGGTCGGCGCTGCCACCAGCAGCCTGACGGAGTCCCGCCTCATGGTCGGACGGCGACCGGCCAGCGTCACGTACCTCGATCACCAGCAGATCCTCGAGGTGAAGTTGGCGGCAGTGACGAAGGGACCGGCTGCGGCACTGGAGCTTCTCGGCTCGCCCGAGGCCGCGGTCTCCCAGGCGGCGCTGCTGGTCTGCGCCCGGCGCTCACTCCACGCGCGGCTTCTGCTCGCTCTCGGTCGTCGAGCAGGGGCGGAGGCGCTTCTGGAGAGTGACGAGGAGGACTCACCGCTGGTTCCCGCAGCCATCGACCTCGCGCTCGCTGCTGGTGAACTCCGCAAGGCGAGCGGGCTGCTGGACCGCTGGCAACCTTCGGCGGATGACCGACGGGGCACGGTCGAGCGGCTCCTCCGCCGCTTCGCCGTGAGCGCCGCGGAGAACCACTCGAGTGCGGCGGAGGCAGCGCTGGCCGAGGCAGCTGCCCGAGCCACCGCGGATCGCTTGTACTGGCCGTTCCTCGAGTTCCCGTCAGCGCTACGGACCCTGCGGCGACAAGGACACGGTTCAGGACTCACCAGTGATGCACTGTGGGGGCTGGCGGTATGCCTCGATCCGAGCCTGAACGCTCAGAGCGGCCTGGTCGAGCAGCTCACCGATCGCGAGCTCGAAGTACTGAGCCGCCTGCCGAGCCGGAGCAAGAACGAGGAGATCGCCCACGACCTCTTCGTCTCCCACAACACACTCAAGACTCACCTGCGGAGCATCTACCGCAAGCTGGACGCCACCGAACGCAACGAGGCGGTCGCTCGCGCCACGGAGCTCGGGCTCATCTGACAGGTCCCGGCCGGCACGCGCACCTCTTGCGCGTGCCGGCGCCAGGCTGGGGTCCCTGCCGGCTCTGCCACCGGGTCGCGGTGTGGGTCAGGCGAGGGCCTTGGCCTTCATGGTGTCGAACTCCTGCTGGGTGATCGTGCCGGAGTCGAGCAGCGACTTGGCGCTGGCGATCTGCTCGGCCGGGCTCGCCGAGGCGGCCGCGACCGACTTGATGTACTTCTCCTGCTGGGCCTGCGCGTCGGCGACGGCGGCCATCTGGCGATCACGCATGCTCCCGCTACGGGCGATGAGGTAGATCAGGGCACCGAACCACGGCACGAAGATCAGCAGGATCGCCCAGCCGGCCTTGCCCCAGCCGCTGAGGGTGGAGTCGCCGAAGAGGTCGAAGAGGCAGCGGAACCAGATCATGATCGCGGAGATCCAGATGAAGATCCAGAAGCTCCAGACCAGGACGTCCCAGAAGCTGTTGATGTTGTCGATACCCATCGTTGATGTCGCCTTTCGGTGGTGTCTGTCAGTGGTGCCAGGTCGGGGGCGAGCGTGAGCGGTTCACCCATCACGGGTCACTCGTCGCAGTTCACGCAGTGATGGCCACCACTGCGGCGTCGAACGGTCGAGTCACCGTGTCCCGGGAGGTGGCCGCTCGCCTCGCTACCTCGACGCTACCGGCACCCATCACGTTGTCCGTCACCCAGGCTGGGTGAGATCCGACAGCCGCCTCGACCGCTGCGTCCGTGTCGACCAAGACGCGTCCACCACCCCGATGGCGCTCACGTGCCACCCAAGGGGCACTTCGTAGCCACATGGGGCAACCGGCGGGGGGACCAGAACGGCGGGAACCCGCTGCTCACAGAGGGTTCCATGAGTGCCCCCGGCAGGATTCGAACCTGCGACACCTTCTGTAGGAGATATCGTGCAGGAAGGGGTCAGGACACGCTTTGACCTGCGACGATGTGCGTTCGGCTGTTCTCAGAATGGCCGCGCGTGCCACATACGTGCCACAGCATTTCACCGGCGCCCATGGTGCTCATGCTGGGCGGGCCTCAAACTGCTCGGTGCTCTAGTTGCTGCTTCCATGACCCACCGCCCCTCGGATGGAGTGGGTGTCGCAGACAAGCCTGATCACGCGGATCGAACCAGTTCGGAAGGCGGCACGCGACCCGTCCCTCGCATCCACACGCTCTTTGGCTACTCGGGGCTGAACGCGCCCAACGAGAATGGGTCTCAGCGCTGCATACCGCCCAGATTGACGCGACCAGTGCTTCGAGGTACCCCCCAGGCACTCAGCGGCTTGCCGTGAAGGCCACCGTCCGGTTAGGCTGAATGAACATTCATTCAGAGGAGTGCCGCATGAGTTGGACCGTCACCGACATCCCCGACCAGCGCGGCCGCACGGCCGTCATCACCGGAGCCAACGGCGGGCTCGGGTTGATCACCGCCCGCGAGCTCGCGGCCAAGGGCGCACATGTCGTCCTGGCGGCCCGCAACCCGATGAAGACGGCGGATGCCGTCGAGATGATCCATGCGGCCTCACCCGATGCCTCGCTCGAGGTGGTCCCGCTCGACCTCTCCTCGCAGGCCTCCGTCAAGGAGGCGGCGACTCAGATCCTGGCCTCCCACGAGGAAATCGATCTGCTGATCAACAACGCCGGCGTGATGGGGATACCCGAGGCGAAGACCGTCGATGGCTACGAGATGCAGTTCGGCGTCGATCACCTGGGGCACTGGACCCTCACCGCGCTGCTGCTCCCGTCCTTGTTGCGTACGCCAGGCTCTCGCGTCATCACGGTAACCAGCACGGCGCACCACATGGGTCGAGCAGTGAGTACGACGAACCCGCACCTCGAGGGCCGTTACGGACCGTGGCGCGCCTATGGTCAGGCGAAACTGGCGAACTTCCATTTCGGCCTCGGCCTGCAGCGCGAGCTCGTGAAGGCCGGGGCGGGTACGACGAGCCTGATCGCCCACCCCGGCCTGTCCGACACCGACCTGCAGGCCGTCAGCGTCGAGGAGTCCGGCGGCGGCTTCTCGCAGCGCTTCTTCCACACCCTTGCCCAGCGCACCGGGATGTCGGCCGATGATGGCGCGCTGCCCCAGCTGCGTGCCGCGACGGACCCGTCCGCCAAGGGTGGCGAGTTCTACGGGCCACTCTTCGTCAACAACGGCCGACCCGTGCGCAAGCCGATCTTCCGGCGGCTCGGGATCAGCAGCGCCGTGGCCAATCTCTGGGAGGTGTCCGAGCGCGAAACCGGGGTCACACTCGACCTCGGCAGCGCTAAGGCGTGACCGCTAAGCCGACCGACCGAGCGGCTGCTGTCCGCAAGGCGATGCGCAGCCTGGTGGCCGAGCGCGGCTTCCACGGTGCCTCGATGAGCGCGGTCGCCCGCGAGGCCGGCGTGGCCACCGGGACTGCGTACACCCACTACGCCTCCAAGGATGAGCTGGTGCTGGCGGCGTACTGCGAGACGAAGGAGGAGCTCGGCAGGCAAGCGACCTCAGGCATCCACCCTGACAGCCCGTCCGAGCAGAGGTTCCGCGTGCTGTGGCTGGCGTACTACGACTACCTGCGGCGCAACCCTGACGACGCGCGCTTCCTGTTGCAGGTGGACAGCTCCCCGTATCGCAGCCGTGCTCATGAGGCCGCCCTTGCCGACGAGAACGACGCGCTGGTTGCGCAGGTGACGATGCCGGATCTGGCGACGCTGCTGCTCCCGCTCCCCTTCGACGTCCTGTACGACCTCGCTCTCGGCCCCGCCGTCCGCCTGGCCGCCACCGGCCAAGACCTGGTCCCGGGTCAGCTCGAGGAGGTTGCCGCCGCGTGCTGGCGCGCGATAACCCGCCCGTCCTGAGCGGGCGCTCCAGCGTCATAGCGCCGGCTGCGGACGCACGGTGACGAAGCGAGGACGGTGCTGGCTGCACCGGCGGAATGACCGTCAAGGAAGGGCCGCGTCGGACATACGGCATCGGAATCGATCGTCGCCAACGGTTCATGCAGCCCGACCCGATCATCTCCGCGTGCGCGGTGAGCAGACAACAGACCCAGCCTCTGGGCTGGAGGGGACCAGCTCTATCGACAACGAGGCGCCTTCAGGGTTGGCTTGGTGACCATCCGGTCGCTGTCCTGCGCACCGGATCCCTCCCAGGAGTCATCGTGACCTACCCCGAGTCCCTCGACCACATGCTGGCTGCGTGGAATGAGCCTGATCCAGCGTTGGTGCGCCACCATCTGGAGAGGGCTGCGGCACCAGGAGTCGAGTTCGTCGATCCCAGCGTGGCGACCCACGGCATCGACGAGTTCGAGGCGAACGTCCACAGGGTGCAAGGGAGACTTCCCGGGGCGACCTACTCGCGCACGAGCGGGGTGGACAGTCACCATCAACTCCACCGCTACTCATGGCAGATCAGCCGCGGCGGCCTTGTGCTCCTCTCCGGCTTCGACGTCACCGAGCTCGACGAGCACGGCCAAGTCGCGCGGGTTCTGGGGTTCTTCGGCCCGCTGCCCGACGCCGACTGATCCCGATCGCCGGCCGCGCTTCCAGGGCCCGGGCGCCGTCGGACCCTGGCCGACGAACCCCAACCTCACATCATCCCAAGCCCTCCCGCGGCGAGCGAATGACCCTGCCCACGTACAGCGCCGTCGTCAGGGACCCCCCACCCACCTGCGAGAGGAGCACCCGTAGACCACTCACCGGGGGGCAACCGCGCCTACGGGAGGCGACCATCGTGGCTGTCGGCCGGTCGCCGGGCACGAGCGACGGGCTGAGCAAGGTGACCCCTTCCGCCGGCCAGCCGGCTTCGTGACGGTTTGCGTTGCGTGCATTGAGGGATCGCGCCCCGAGGTTTGCAGGGAGCGGTCAAACCTGACCGCCGGACGTGCTGCTCAGCCGTCCTTGCTGGCAGCCCACCCGCTGACGTCGACGATGCGGAACACCAGCACCCGGTGGAAGGGCTTGTCGGCGTACTGAGGCACCGTGCGCGCCAGCCGGTCTGCGAGCTCGTCGACGAGCTCAGGCGGCGGGTCGGGCACGTGCGTGAGCCGGGCGCGGACCCACCACAGCCGCGACCAGTCCTCGGTCTCCCACCACTCGACCAGGAGCGAGCCGCGCGGGTCCGCCGCAAGGTTGTCCTCGCGTTGCAGCCGCGACGAGCTCTTCGGCTTGACCCGGTCGATGGGGACCCCGACGTGTCCGTCGACGCTCATGGCGTACACGACCGGCTGCACGTCGGGGCCGCGTGCGGGATGGAGCGTGCACAACACACCGTGCACGTGGGCGCCCAAGCGGGTGCGGGCTTCGTCGGTCGGCAGCTTCATCGCGGTTCCTCCCAAGCCAGGGGCGGACGGGGGTCAGGTCGTTGAGCCGTCATGCTAGGTCGGCCTTCTCATCGCTGGCTCAGCGAGCCGGGCACCTCCTTGGAGAGAGCGAGGCGTGGTGCCCGGGTTGAGGCCCTCGAGGCCTCCACGGGATGCGCCCCGCTGCCGACTTACCAACGTGCAACGCCGCGTGGCGGACGGACTTGTGCAGCCCACCGGATCAGCGCACCAGGTGCCACACCGCCCGCGGGAACAGGCCAGCCGTCGCCTGCCTGACCAACCTCCCGGGTCAGTGCCCCTGGCACGGCGACGGTTGCCCACGTGGAGGCTCATAGGCCCTGTGCGATCCCTCGGAGGCGGGGCCGTCGACCGCTTGCGCAGTCGTGCGTGGCTTCACCCGACGGGGTCGACGCCGTCCGTGAGGGTGCGGTTCTGAGGTGCCCCGATACCCGAGGCAGGCAGCGGTCCGCACCCTGCGTCCCTGGGCGCGGACCGCAGTTGCTTCAGGATCGGGCAAGACAACCGTGACGACGTCGCCGTCGAGTCCGACGACCCACGCTGTCAGCCCTGAGATCCCTAGCGACGTGGGCCGGTCAAGGCCGGTTGCGATGGTCGTGAACGAGCCGTCGGAGTTGGCTCGAAGCAGTGAGCCGGTGTCGGGCAGGGCAGGAGCGCCGGGTTCCCCTCCAGGCGGGAAGACGCCTTGGGCCAGGGCGTAGAGGAACGACCCCCGACCCCGTTCGACGTCCACCAGAAGGCGACCAGCGGAAGCGACGACGCCGGTCACCGTGGCAGAAGACGTCGACCGCGACGACACGACCGGTCGCGGGGTCGTGAGGCACCGGTCCGGCCTCGGCGAGCAGAATCGTGCTGCCGCGCCAGTCCAAGCCCGTCGGAACGACGTTGCCAAGGGTGAACAACTCCTCGATGGACCCGTTGGTCCCGACGCGCAGCACCCGGTTGTGGTGCCCGTCCGTGACCAGGAAGCCACCGCGAAAAGGCTGCAGCGCGTACTGCACGCCGCTGGGTACGAAGTACTCGGTCGACGGTGGGTGCTCCGTCGACCACCGCCCCAGGTCGGCCACGAGCGTGGTGGACGTCGGCCCGTCCAACCGGTAGAGCCCCACGACGGCGTGGCCGCCGACATCGGATCCGACAAGGGTCACCAGGGCGTAGGCCGTGGAGCCCTGGAACGCGATGTCCATGACGCCACCCAAGGGCAGCACCTGAGCGGGCAAGCCCTCGTGGAAGGTCGTCACGTCGTGGGTGTGGCGATCGATGCGGTAGATCGTGCCGTCCTGCGGGGAGGCGACATAGAGGTCCCCGCCGGGCCCGAGGGCGGTCCCGGTGGCGCCACCGGTCAACGTCGTGACGGCCTCGATTGGGACCGCGGCGTCTGAGGCAGCCGCCGGGACCGCGACGGCCGCGACCAGTGCCGTGATCATGCTCAGGGCCAGCGCCCCGATGGTGGTTCGGTCCATCAACTTCCGCCGCTGCGGGTTCTGCTGCTGGGGCATGTCGATCTCCTGTTTGGCTGTGGGGTGCTCCGACTTCTCCACGGTCCGGCGCAGCCACCCTCACCACATCCGGTGCACCCCCCCAGATCCGCTCGTCGACCCCTCAGTTCGGGCCATTCCGATGTCACCCGGCACCTGTCAGAATGCCAAGGTGGCCAGTGCGGGCGTGGCGGGGACGACCGCCTTCGTGGGCCGGGCCAGGCAGAGTGAACGAGTCCGGTCCGTGCTCGAGGACGTCGTTTTGGGGCGGATGGCTGCCCTGCTGGTCAGTGGTGACGCCGGTGTCGGCAAGACTCGACTCTTCGCGCACTCGCCGAGGTCGGCCACGCCACTCTCTGGGCCGATACCCCCGACGCTCAGGACTCAGTCGCGGCGGCAGTCGCCGCGGCGCGGGTCATCGACCACCCGCGGGTGACGGCGTACGCCTTCGCGGCCGCCGCAATGGCCGCGGAGCTCGCCGACCGGACGGGCGGGCCGGCGCTGGCAGCGCGCGGCGGGCAAGGCGCCTTGGAGGCACGTGACTGGTGGGCCTTCCAGCGAGCCGCTCACCCCTGTACAACTCAACAAGAACCGAGCTCTTGACTTCGTCCCCATAGGTTGGTCTAACCGCCGCCAGACGACTGTAGTTGCGGGTTGGTCCGGCCGTCGGCAGTCAGCGGTCGGGGTTGTGGTGGCCTCACAGGAGATTGTCGTCGCCCTTTGAGTGCGTTCGGCCCTGTCGCCCCGGCCAAGTCGGTGGGACCCTGACTGCATGCACCGCCGTATGTGGCCGGGGAGCCACTTTCCCCTTGGGGCGACGCCCGATGCCGGAGGGACCAACTTTGCCCTTGCCTCCCAGGTGGCGCAGAGTGTCGTCCTGTGTCTGTTCGACGAGGCGGGCCACGAGGATCGGGTGACGCTTCAGGAGTATGACAGCGGCGTGTGGCACGGCTACCTGCCTGGAGTCGGTGTCGGGCAGCGGTACGGGTATCGGGTGCACGGCGCGTACGACCGCAGCCGGGGGCTGCGGTGCAACCCCGCGAAGCTGCTCCTGGACCCCTACGCCCGGGCCTTCGACGGCGAGGTCCGCTGGGGCCCCGAGGTCTTCGACTACGACTGGAACGCACCGGACACGATCTCCGCGCTGGACTCCGCGGCCCACATGCCGAAGTCCCTCGTCGTGGACTCGACCTTCGACTGGGCCGGTGACGTGGCCCCGGGAACCACATACGCGGACTCCGTCATCTACGAGGTGCACGTGAAGGGGTTCACGGCCACCCACCCGGGTGTGCCCCCAGAACTGCGCGGGACCTACGCCGGCATGGCCCATCCCGCGGCCGTGGCGCACCTGACATCGTTGGGGGTGACGGCCGTGGAACTGCTGCCCGTCCACGAGTTCATCACTGCCAGCGCTCAGGCGCGCTCGGGGTTGTCCAACTATTGGGGCTACAACACCATCGGCTTCTTCGCCCCACTCGAGGAGTACTCGGCCGCGTTCCAGGCGGGGTGGGTCGGTGGCCAGGTGCGTGAGTTCCAGCAGATGGTCCTGGCCCTGCACGCCGCGGGAATCGAGGTGATCCTCGACGTGGTCTACAACCACACGGCCGAGGGTGACCAGCTCGGCCCGACCCTGTGCTTCCGCGGGATCGACAACCACGCCTACTACCGGGTGGATCCGGTCGACCCGTCGCGGTACCTGGACACGACCGGCACGGGCAACTCTTACAACGTCGACGACCACACGTGCCTGCGGCTGATCATGGACTCGCTGCGGTACTGGGTGACCGAGATGCACGTGGATGGGTTCCGCTTCGACCTGGCCACAGCACTGGCGCGTGAGGACGGCGGGTTCGAACGGCTCTCATCCTTCTTCGCCCTCATCGACCAGGACCCCGTGATCAGCCGGGTGAAGCTGATTGCCGAGCCATGGGACGTCGGGCAGTGGGACAGCTACAGCGTTGGGGCGTTCCCGGACACTTGGAGCGAGTGGAACGGGCGCTACCGGGACACGATCCGGGGGTTCTGGTCGGGGCGCCCGGGGACGCTGCCGGAGTTGGCCACCCGGGTCGCCGGGTCCTCGGACATCTACGGGCCGACCCGGCGGCGCCCGCACGCCTCGATCAACTACGTGACCTGCCACGACGGCTTCACCCTGCGCGACCTCGTCTCCTTCGCCCGCAAGCACAACGAGGCCAACGGCGAGGAGAACCGGGACGGCACGAACGACAACATCTCGTGGAACCACGGTGTCGAGGGCCCCGCCGAGGACCCGGCGGTGGAGTCCGCCAGGGACCGGGACGTGAGGGCGCTGTTCATGACGCTGCTGCTGTCCCGCGGGGTCCCCATGCTGCTCGGCGGCGACGAGCTCGGTCGCACGCAGCGGGGGAACAACAACGCGTACTGCCAGGACAACGAGATCTCCTGGTTCGACTGGCAGCACGTCGATGAGGAGATGCTGGCCTACGTCCGGCGCGTGATCGCGATGCGTCGGGCGCACCCCGTGCTGCGCCGGCGCCGGTACCTGGCCGACCCCGGATACTCCGTGTGGTTCGCACCGGAGGGCTCGGCGATGTCCGATGAGATGTGGCAGGACCCGGCTCGGCACAGTGTGGCGGTCTTCGTGGACGGGTCCGTGGCCCCCGACCACGACCGCTGGGGGGAGCCACTGCTGGACCGCAACCTGCTCGTGCTCGTCAACGGGGAAGTGGATCCCGTGGAGTTCCGTATCCCCGACACCTCACCAGCCGGTCAGCCGTCGGGCCTGTGGCGCCTCGAACTGGACACCTCGCTCCCGGGGCCCCAGCGGGCGTCCACGACGCTCGTCAGAGCGGGGGAGACCGTGCTGGCCCCAGGCCGCAGCCTGCTCGTGAACTGGTCGGCGTCGGACCCGGTGCCGTGACGGCCTGCAAGCGCTGACCGGGCCACGCGGCATAGGAAGGCGTTGAGCGTAGGAAGGCGTTGAGCGTCTTCGGTCTGGCGTTGGGAACGTCCTCCTGATGCGCTTGTCGGGCTTGGTGTCCCAAAGCGAAAAGGGAGGACGTTCATGTCTAACGGTAGTGATGTCTCCCGCGGGGATCGGAACCGGAATGCACGCCTGTCGCGGCTGCGCTCTGCGGTCCCTGTGAGCAACGCGATCGTCGGGATCGACCTGGCTGATCACAAGCAGATGGTCGGGGTCACCGACCATGACTCCAAGGTGTTGGCGCGGCGCACGTTCCGGGTCAAGGCGTGGGACCTCGGGGCCGCCTTGGACTGGGCCGCCGAGCGGGCCGCGAAGGGCTGTTTCGCCGGGGTGACCGTGGCGTGTGAGCCGACCGGGCACCGGTGGAGGGTCCTGGGGCGCGTCGGGAAGCATTGTGCGTGCTGGCTTGACGATCTCGTTCCGTGCTCATAGCGGCCCTGAAGGTGCGTGGTTTCGGTGTGTCTTTGATCGTCACAACGATAAACCTCAACCTCGGATGCAAGAGGTGTAACGGGTTTGGGCCTTACGGTGTCTCGCACGTAGCGGGCGAAACCGGGGATGGTGAAGGCGAGGTACCCGTGTCCGGCGTCGGTGATGGTCCCCGCCCCCCGGAGGCGTGCGCGGGGCACGCCGAGGTCGTCCGAGGTCGCGCCCATGGCCTGTGCGAGGTCGGATCGCTTGACGGGGCCGTCGCCGAGGCTGGCGAGAGCGTGGATGAGGCGGATGTCGTTGGGTGCGGTGACCTTCGACAGTCGGGGTAGACCTCGTCGAGGTCGGCCTCGACGCGGGCCAGCGCCGCCTCGACGTGCTCGCCGGTGATGGTGGCGCCCGGGTCGGGCCGGCCGGCTTGGCGCCAGGTGCTGTCGCCGACCAGTAGCACGGTGTGGGGGTAGCCGGCGGCGTAGTCGACGGCCCGCTCGAGAGCGGAGTGTTCCCACCGGACCCCGGCCTGTTGTGCCGGGCGAGCAAGTGCCATGAAGGCAGCGTCGCGCGGGAGGTCCCCGAGCTGGCGGTAGGCGAACCGTTCGGAGTTGCTCACTGCCTTGTTGATGACGGTCACGCTCTCGGGCAGGCCGACAGCCATCAGCGCGCAGGGTAGGTCGGGCTGCTCGGACTGGAAGTGTTGCCAGGCGTAGGACAGGGTCCGCAGACTCTCGGGATCGCCGGCCTGGATCTCGTCGACGAACACCACGAGCCCTTTCACGCCTTGCTCGCGGGCCGCGTCCACGGCCGCAATGACGAGGTCCTCGACCTCTCTGGCGGCGCCGCCACTGGGCGCGGTGGCCGCATGGTCGGCCCGGCCGTGCCAGGTCGCCTCCACCGAGGCACTCCCGGCACACCCCCGGACACTTTGAGGTCGAGGTGTTCCAGGGCCTCGCTCACCCGGTGGGAGGCCGCACCTGAGGCGGACCATCGACGCGTAGCGCGCCCTATCTCGGCGGCGATGGCGGCGACCAGCGAGATCGACTCCCCGGCGGTGACCCAGACGGTTGCGCACTCCAGGGCTTCGGCATGGCGTTGCGCATCCCGCAGCAGGGATGTCTTTCCCAGGCCCCGCGGGCCGTGGTCGACCCGGATCCGGCCGACGAGGCGCTGCATCCCGGCGAGGTAGGAGAGCCGCTCGTCGATCTCCGCCAGCTGCTCGCCGCGGCCGGGGACCTCACGGGCGATCTCGCCGGGGGTATATGGGCTTGGCTGTGCCATCGTGCCCCCTACCTATACGGACCTAGACGTTTCGACCAAATCGAATAGCACCGTGTCGATGCCCGAGAAGTGCCTGACGGGCTCCGGGTTGGTCAGGCACACGCGCGGCCTTGGCGCTCCTGGCCATACGGGCCAGGGCGTCGGCCAGTACGCGGTCGTGCGCCTTCGAGGTGTGGAGGTAGATCGCGCTGACCTTCGGGTCGGCGTCGCCCATCTGGGTTTGGAGAGTCGCCTGGCTTGCTCCTGCGTCGGCGGCCAAGGTGTTCGCTGTGTGCCGCAGATCGTGCCCGACAATGCCGGTGGCCTCGGCTGCTGCCTTGAATGCCGAGAGGACTGTGTGCCGGGAGAGCGGCTGACCATCGCGGCGAGTCCAGACGAATTCCTTGGCAGCATTCGAGGTGGTTCGGCTCGCGAGGTGCTCGGCCAGGGACGTCGTGACGTGCGCGGGCAAGTGAACGACGCGGTGGGCGCGGGCTGACGTCGGTGGGCCGATGACCAGGCGGGAGGGTGACCCGAGGCACTGGGCGGTCTGAGCGACCCTCATGACGCCTGCTCCGAGATCCACGTCACCGCGCCGAAGGCCGGCGCTTCCCCGATCCCGCAGTCCGCACCAGCCCGGTACGAGGGTGAGGGCTCGCCATCGGGATGGCATGTGGTCGACGAGCGGCGTGAGCTCGACGGGTGAGAGGGCGATGGACTCACGTCGTTTCACAGAGTGCCCGGCGCCCTTGAGCCGCCAGAGACTGCGGGGGATCAGCTCGTCGTCCCGGCGGTCTGCAGGATGGCCTCGAGAAGACCGTAGGCCTTTTCTCCTGCGGCGTCCCTGCCGCGCGCCGAGAACTGCCGCCCCACGACCGGATGGCAGCGGTCGTGATGTCCTCGAGGGGGAGCTGCCCGAAGGTGGGAAGGATGTGCACGTCGAGGGAGTTCCGGTACCCGGCCTTCGTGGAGGGCCGGAGTGCGAAGCCCGATGAGGTCACCCGTCCGGCGAGCCATGCCTCGGCGTACGCCGAACGGGTGCGTGCTCGCCGACCGGCCTCGGCCGTCGCCGCTCGGACCGCGTGATCCCGCGGCGAGGTCCACTGCTGCAGTGAGATCAGACGTCGCTCCTCGGCCAGCCACCCCTGGGCGTCTCCCCTGGTCTGGAAGGTGGTCGGGGCCGAGTGGTAGGCCAGGTCCGGACCGCAGTAGCGAGCCTGCCATCGACCGGAGGGCAGCTTTCGAGCGTTCCCGAAGCCGCTTCGGCCAGCGCGACCAGCCCTCGGGTACCTCCTCGGGGGCGTACAACGGGGGCGGCGTGCCCTTTCCGTGCCATAAGCGGGCCATACGAGAGGTGATTCGTGGCTACTCGTGTCCATGTGCATCTCTGGCCAAGCCACGAAGACTCGCTGGTCAGAGCGGGTTTCGTGCGTGCCCCCGGCAGGATTCGAACCTGCGACACCTTCTTTAGGAGAGAAGTGCTCTTCCCCTGAGCTACGAGGGCGGGAAAGCCGCGAGCCAGCCTACGGGACCACCGACCGGGTGCCGCACCGGGAGTGATGTTCCGAGCGGCATACTGCTTCGGTGACGACGACTGCCGAGCGCGAGCAGACCCAGCGCCACGTCGTCCGCTCCCTCGTGGCCTCGCAGGTGCTGGGCGGGGTGGGGCTCTCTGCCGGCATCGCCGTCGGAGCGTTGCTCGCCGAGGACGTCTCGGGGTCCGCCCGCTGGGCTGGCCTGGGCGGAACCTTCCAGGTCCTCGGGGCAGCCCTCATCGCCATCCCGATGGCCCGCATCATGGCCGCTCGCGGGCGACGACCGGGACTCGCGCTGGGCTATGGCCTGGCCGCGCTCGGCGCAGTAGGCCTCATCGTCGCGGGCCTGATCGGCAACTTCCCCCTGCTGCTGGTCTCCAGCCTCGCATTCGGTGGAGCGACGGCATCCAACAGCCAGAGCCGGTTTGCCGCGGCCGACCTGGCGCAGCCCAGGCACCGGGCGAGGGACCTGAGCATCGTGGTGTGGGCCACCACCGTGGGAAGTGTCCTCGGCCCCAACCTCGTCGGACCGAGCGCTCCGGTGGCCGATGCCCTCGGGCTGCCGCGGCTGACGGGGCCCTTCGTGTTCTCGCTGCTCGGGTTGGTCCTCGCCATCGGGGTCGTCGTGCTCCGGCTGCGTCCCGACCCACTGGTCGAGGCCCGGCGGCTCGACCTGGTCGACGGCACGGGAACCGGAGAGCGCACCCACGGGTCGGTGACCCGCGGCCTGCGGGTGGCGTGGGCGATCCCCGCCGCACGCCTCGGCCTCGTCACGCTGGCGCTGGGCCACGCGGTGATGGTGAGCGTCATGGTGATGACCCCGCTGCACATGGCGCACGGTGAGGCAGGTCTGCAGATCATCGGCCTCGTCATCAGCGTGCACATCCTCGGCATGTACGCCTTCTCACCCCTGACGGGGATGGCGGTTGACCGGTTCGGTGGTCGGGCGGTGGCCGGCGCCGGCTCGGTGATCCTCGGCGTCGCCACGTTGCTGGCCTCGGCCTCGCCCACGGGGGAGTCGACCAGCCTCGTCGCCGGCCTGTTCCTCCTGGGCGTGGGGTGGTCGTGCACCCTCGTGGCGGGGTCCACCCTGCTCACCGCGGCGGTGCCGGTGGCGGAACGACCGGGCGCGCAGGGTGCATCGGACCTGCTCATGGGCCTGGCGGCCGGGATCGGCGGAGCGATCGCGGGAGTGGTCGTCGACCGGGCCAGCTTCCAGGTGCTGGCTCTCGCGGCGCTCGGCATCGCGGGCCTCATCGGGCTCGCCGTGGCCACGACCACCGTCCGTCGGCCGTCCACGCGGCCCGCCGCCTGACGCACCACGATCCTGCTTGCCGAGCCCGGGCCGCCGTCGTTGTTAGCCTGCTGAGGTGAGCGACAGCGGCCCGGCGAGTGAGGAGCCGACTTCCCTGACCGAGCCGAGCGACGAGTACCCGGATGGTCTGGGCCCTGCTGCGCCGGCCGGGGACCCCGCCGGACCCCACCCCCGACCGGAGGATGCCGAACCCACCAACCACGGCCACACCCGTGCGGCACGAGTGGCCGCGGCTCGGGCAGCCTGGACGCGCCACCTCGTGGACCTCGGGGGGCGCAACACCCTGCTGTGGTTCCGGGACCTGCCCACGGGCACCCTCGACCTGACACTCGCCCACCCTGCCGGTGTCACGGCACTGCTCTCGGGTCGGCCCACTCCGCTCTCGGACCTCGTGAGGGAGTCCTCGACCCATGAGGAGGCCCTGCGGCGGGCCCGGGCGATCGCCGGCAAGAGCCGCGAGCTCGCCGAGGAGCGCGGCGTCCTCACGTGCTTCCTCGCGATCGGGATGGCCAGCTGGAGCGTCCGACTGCCCGACGGCCGCCCGGCACCCCGCGTGCCCGCGGCGCCGGTGCTGCTCCGGTCCTGCACCATCCGGCCCACGGATGCGGCCCACGGCGACTTCGTCCTCGAGCTCGGAACGGAACTGGAGCTGAACCCGGTCCTCGTCCACTACCTGGCGTCCGAGGAGGGCATCGACCTCGCCCAGGAGGACCTCGAGGCCCTCGCCCAGTCGGGTTCGACCTTCGACCCCTACCCCGTCTATGCCGCGCTCGCCGACCTCTGCTCCGGCGTCCCGGACTTCGCGGTCACGCCCCGACTCGTGGTCAGCACGTTCTCCTACGCGAAGCTGCCGATGGTCGCCGACCTCGCGGCCCACGGCGATTCGCTCGCCGACCACGAGGTCGTCGCCGCCCTGGCCGGTGACCCCGATGCGCTGCGCAGTGTGGGGTCGGTGCCCGACACCTCCGCGCTCGACCCGGACGACGACGCGAGGGACCTGCTGGTCCTGGACGCGGACAGCGGCCAGCAGGAGGCCATCGAGGCGGTGCGGTCCGGCTCGCACCTCGTGCTGCAGGGCCCCCCGGGAACCGGCAAGTCGCAGACGATCGCCAACCTCGTGGCCGGCCTCGCCGCCGACGGCAAGCGCGTGCTCTTCGTCGCCGAGAAGCGGACCGCCATCGACGCCGTGGTGGAGCGACTCGATCGGGTCGGTCTGGGCGGCCTCGTGCTGGATCTCCATTCCGGGCCACGCGGTCGCCGCCGGGTCGCCCGCGAGCTGCTCGGTGGCCTCGACGCAGTCGCCCGCCCCCGAGGCGAGGGCGGTTCCTCCCTGGGCGCGGACCGGGTTGCGCCAGCCGCTTCGAACCGCCGGAAGGCCTCGTCCATGCTGTCCGAGCACGTCCGGGCCCTGCACGACGCCCGCGCTCCGTGGCAGGTCTCGCTCCATGACGTGCAGGAGGCCGTGTCCGACTTCGCCGGGCTCCCGACCCCGCCCCGGTCTAGGGTCCGGGTCACCGGTGACGTGCTGGCCGGGTTGGACCGCGCGGCCGTGGCGGAGGTCGCTGCATCGCTCACCACGGTGGCCTCGCTCTCCGAATGGGACGGCGCCGGGCGCGGCGACCCGTGGTTCGGCGCCCAGCTGCGAACCCCCGAGGACGTCGAGGAGGCTCGCGAGCGAGTCGACCGCCTGGCCGGCGGTGCCGTGAAGCAGACGGCCCGCACCTTCGACGAGGTCTTCCGGGGCATCACGCTGCCCGAGGCGCCGACCGCGCGGGGCTGGGGCCGGGTCCTCGACACCGTCGGCCGGGTGCGCGACACCCTGGAGGTGTTCCGGCCCGAGGTCTTCGACATCCCCCTCGGCGACCTCGTGGCGGCCACCGGTTCCAAGGAGTTCAGGCGCTCCACCGGCTCGGAGCTCGGGTGGTTCGACAGGATGCGCCTGCGCCGCCAGGCAAGGGCGCTGCTGAGACCCGGCCGGCCGCCCTCGGACCTCCACGCGGCACTCGCGGAGGCCAGCGAGCAGCGAGTCTCCTGGCGGGACCTCGCCGGGTCGGGTGGGCGCCCCGAGATCCCCGTCGAGCTCGACCGGGCCAAGGCCGCCCACGAGTCGCTCGTGGCCGACCTGGAGTGGCTCGACGACCGCCTCGCCGACGAGCCGCCCCCCACCTCGCCCGGTGACCGGCCCGGGGTCCGCCCCACGCGGCTCATGGACCTCGACCTCGAGGCGCTCAGCGCCCGCGCGTCCGAGCTCTGGGTCGCAGGGGATCGGCTCATGGTCGTCCCGGTCGTCACCTCCACGGTCGAGACGTTGACCGAGTCGGGACTACGTCCGCTCCTCGACGACCTGAGGGCCCGCTCCGTCCCCTCGGAGGCGGTGGCCGTCGAGACCGACTGGGTCTGGTGGTCCTCCCTCAACGACGAGATCTGCCGCCACGACGTCCGCGTCGCATCGCACGACGGCCGTTCCCTGTCCGCGGGTGCGGCGGACTTCGTCGCGGCCGACCACGCAGTGCTCACCGGCAACGCCGACCGAGTGCGGGATGCCGTCGCCGCGCACGTTGCCGAGGTTGCCAGGCAGCACCCCGAACAGGAGACCCACCTACGGGCCGAAGCGGCCCGCACCCGACGACTCTCACCGCTGAGGGACCTCGTGCAGCGGTGCCCCGACCTGCTCACCGCTGCTCGGCCCTGCTGGGCCATGAGCCCCCTCGTCGTGGCGTCCGTGCTGCCGCCCGGCCCATGGTTCGACGTCGTCGTTTTCGACGAGGCCTCCCAGGTGGCGCCGGCCGAGGCGGTGTCCGCGATCGCCCGGGCACGTCAGGTCGTCGTCGCCGGGGACGTGCACCAGCTCTCGCCGACGACGTTCCTCACCATCGTCCCGGGCGGCGACTCCGGTGCCGACGAGGCGGTCACCGAGGGCGGGGAGTCGATCCTCGATGCCCTCGGTGCCGCGCTGCCCACGCGGAAGCTCTCCTGGCACTACCGCTCGTCCGACGAGCGGCTCGTCGCGTTCGCCAACAGCCAGGTGTATGGCGGGTCACTCGTCACGTTCCCCGGCACGGGCACCGATGCGGACTCGGTCGTGCGGCTCGTCCATGTCGACGGCGTCGGCATCGTGGCCGAGGGCGAGGCTGCCGTCGAGACCACCACGACCGAGGTGGATGCCGTGGTCGACCTCGTCCTGGCCCACGCCCGCACCTCGCCCGAGCGGTCTCTGGGTGTCATCGCGCTCGGCAGCACGCACGCGACGAGGGTGGAGGAGGCCCTGCGCCGGGCCCTGGCCTCGCAACGGGGGGAGATCCTGGCGTTCTTCGACGAGGACGCCGCCGAGGCCTTCTTCGTCAAGAACCTGGATCGGGTCCAGGGCGACGAGCGCGACGACATCATCCTCACCGTCGGCTACGGGAAGACCCCACACGGCCGGGTGCTGCACCGGTTCGGGTCGCTCACCAAGGAGGGAGGTGAGCGACGCCTCACCGTCGCCACGACTCGCGCGCGTCGCTCGATGACGGTCGTCTCCTCGATCGAGGCCGAGGACCTCGACCCTGCGAGGTTGCGAGCGCGGGGCGCCAGGATGCTGCGTGACCTCCTCGCGTATGCGGCGGACCCGACCGTCAGCCCCTCCCCGGTCGGGAGCAGCCCGCCGAAGGGTTCGGTCGTGATGGCAGATCTCGCGCGGCGCCTGCGCGGCCACGGTCTCGTCGTCCACGAGCGGCTGGGGTCCTCGGCCGATCCCGTTGATCTCGCCGTGGAGGATCCCTACCGGCCAGGACGGCTGCTGCTCGCCGTGGAGTCCGACGGTCCGGAGTATGCCGCGATGCGCACCCCCCGGGACCGCGACCGGCTTCGCGCCGAGCACCTGCAGCGACTGGGGTGGCGTCACCTTCGCGTGTGGTCGACCGACGTCTTCCGTGACCCGGCGCGCGACGTGTCGCGGATCCTCGAGGCGGCAGGGTTGCGGGAGGCGCCCGGTGACTGAGCCGACCGTGCCGGGCGGAGCGCGCGCGAGCCGGCGACGGCGGCCTCGCCGGGCGGTGCGTCCGGGCACGAAGCCGTCGGCCGACGACGTGCCGGACCTGGCCCCGGAACGGACTCGTGCTGACGCGGAGGAGACCGAGGCGGACCGGTGGCTGCGTGAGCAGCGGCCACCGCACTGGGAGTGACTGATCCGGCTCGCGGGTGGGTCAGTCGCGGGCGCGGAGCTCGTCGCGGATCTCCGTGAGGAGCGCGGTGTTGGGGTCCACCGTGTCGGCCTCCGGCTCCTCCGGGAAGTACCTCGTCTTGGCGTGCTCGTACGGCTTGACGATGAAGAAGTAGACGATGAACGCGATGAGGACGAAGGCGACGATCGCGGTGAGGAACGGCCCGACCGTCACGAAACCACCGGGGGCCCAGTCGTCGAAGTTGGGCGCGCCGCCGGCCTTTGCGATCGCCTCGAGCACGACCGCGGTGAACGCCGTGATGACCGCGGCGAAGGCACCCGCGATGATGAAGGCCACCGCGAGCTCGACGAGGTTGCCGCGCATGATGAAGTCCTTGAAACCCTTCACGGGTGTTCCTCCTGAAGTGCAGTGTCTGGGGTGACGGCAAGCCTACGACGGGTGGTGCGACTCGGCTCCGCCGGACCGACGGAGCCCAGAAGGGCAGGTCGCGGGGAGGTCATCCCTGCGTGCCTGCTCGGTCGGCTGTCTCCGCCCGCTGCTGAGCGCCCACCGGCCCGGGCAGGGCTCACCCACCGGCCCCGGCTTGGCTCACCCACCGGGCCGGCAGGTCTCACCCGACCCCGACGACGTGCACGACGGGCGGCCCCGCCAGGGCGTCGGGGGCAGCGAGCAGCCCCTCGATGTCGTCGACGTCGACCGCCAGCACCACGCCCCGCGGTGACCCACGAGGGTCCTCGAACGGCTGGGTGGGAGGCTGGGGGTCTGTGGACAGCACCACGGCGTCGCGGGACAGCGCCACTCCGCCTCCCAGGCCGTACACCCGCACCACCTGACCGACTCGGAGCAGGGAGACCGAGTCAGGATCGGCCACCACGACGTGCAGGACGGTCCGCGAGGCGGGTAGCCCGTCGGCCGTCGACCGGGGCACGAGACGCGTGCGGGTCAGCGCCTCACCGGCAGCGAGGGCAGACCCGATGCGGCGCCCGACCGGGTCCGTGAGGTCGCTGACCGCCCCTGGTTGGACGCCGGCGACGGGGACCGGCGCGGTGCTCAGGTCATCGATCCTCAGCACCGAACCCGCCGGGAGGTCGTGCCGGGCGACGACCACGGGGACGAGGCGCTCCGGTGAGGGCCGCAGCTCGGAGAGCACGAGCAGGATGGCGGTGCACAGGCAGGCCGCGGCCAGGGCCCGGCGTGCGATGCCGCGCCGCCAGTGGGCCCGTCGGGAGCGGCCGGTGACGGCCTGGAACGGGAGGGGCCTCATCCCGCGACGCTAGGCGGCGGGGGGCGCCACCGCTGTGCTCAGGCCGACGTTGTGGATGCCGCCGGGGTGCTGGACGACCCTGTGGACGAGCTCGACGGCGAGCCGCCGGTCGACCCGGAGGACGATCCGGAGCCCGTCGAGTCAGACCCCTTTGAGCCCGACCCCTTCGAGCCCGACCCCTTCGAGTCCGAGGCCGCGGAGTCGGACCCGGCCGACCCGGAGGACTCCCTCGAGCCATTGGCCTCCCCCGACGAGGAGGAACCCGAGCTGCTGCGCCCGTCGCTGCGTGAGTCCGTGCGGTAGAAGCCGCCACCCTTGAAGACGATGCCCACCGCGTTGAACACCTTGCGTAGTCGACCCGCGCACTCGGGGCAGACGGTGAGGGAGTCGTCGGAGAATGACTGGACGACCTCGAAACGGTGGTCGCACTCGGTGCACGCATAGGCGTACGTCGGCACGGTGGTCCTCCTGCGAACGGGAACGGGGGTGGCGCGCGCTCGGCGCGCCACCCCCCAAGGATACGGGAGATCGTGGGACCCCCCGTCCGCGGCCGGACTACTTCACCTCGGCCCGGGTGAGCCGCCACATCCCGAGGACGAGCGGCAGGAGGACCCAGACGCCGACCGCGGTGCCGAGCTGGGCCCACTGCTCACTTGTCAGGGAGCCAACGAAGAGGGGTTCCATGGTCCGGTTGAGGTCGAGCCAGGCGCCGGCCCGCTCCACGAGCCCCACCATCGAGCTGAGGATGCCCCAGGCCGTGGGGAGCACGAAGTAGGCGACGACGGCGGCGGGGGTGTTGCGCAGGAGCATCCCGAAACCGACGCCCTGGACGAGGCCGAGCAGCACGTACGCGGCCGCGCCGGCCAGGGCCAGGCCGGGGAGGCTCCAGTCGGCGTCGATTCCGCGCAGGCCGATGGCGGAGGCGTAGGCAGCCACTCCGAGGGCGAAGGACAGCGCGACCGCACCGACGCCGACCACGAGGGCAGCGCCGAGCTTGGCCCACGCGACCCGCACCCGGCGCGGCTCCAGGCCGAAGGTCACCAGGGCGGTCCGTTGCGACCACTCCGAGGTGACGGCCAGGATGCCGACGACCGGCAGCAGCACCGCCTGGGGCGTGGTCGTCGCCTGGAGGTAGTCACTGAAGGGGTGGTCCCCACCGTTCGTGAAGAACATGATGGTCAGGGCACCGGCGATGACGAGGCCGATCGCGATGACGAGCCACCGGCCGGCGCGGGTGTCGAGCATCTTGCGCAGCTCCACGCGGACCAGTCGGCCGAAGGGGACGCCGCGGGAGGGGTCGGGCGGGGGCAGGCGGTCCGGCATCCGCAGTCCGGTCGGGAGGGGGGACTCGGCGGCCGGGGCCCGACGGACGGTCTCGGTGGTCATGCCACCACCCCCTCTCGCGCAGACTCGGCGGTGAGGTCGAGGAAGATCTCCTCGAGGCCACGACCGTCGCCCGCTCGCAGCTCGGTGAGTGGGATGCCGGCGTCGTGGGCGATGCGGCCCACCGCCCTCGGCTCGATGTCGACCACCAACCCGCCGGATGCCGCGGTGCGCACCTCGACGGACGTCGCCACCAGTGCGCGGCGCAGCGACTCGTCGTCGGTGGAGCGCACCACGGTGCCGGCCGAGGCGACCAGCTCGTCCTTCGTGCCGCGGGCCACGATGCGCCCACCGCCGATGACGATGATCTCGTCGGCGACCCGCTCGATCTCGTTGAGCAGGTGGGAGCTGAGCAGGACCGTGCCACCCCGGTCGGCGTAGCCGCGCAGGAGGTCGCGCATCCAGCGGATACCGGCCGGGTCCAGGCCGTTGGCCGGCTCGTCGAGGATGAGGACCTCCGGGTCGCCGAGGAGGGCGTGCGCGATGCCCAGACGCTGGCGCATGCCGAGGGAGTAGTTGCGCACCCGGCGGCCCGCCTCCTTGTCGGTGAGTCCGACGAGCGTGGTCATCTCCTCCACCCGTGAGCGGTCCACCCCCATGACCATCGCGCCCAGCGAGAGGACCTCACGCCCGGTGCGCCCCGCGTGCTGGGCGGAGGCGTCGAGCAGGAGGCCGACCCGGCGACCGGGGTTGTTGATGCGCGCATATGACGTGCCCAGCACCGTGGCGGACCCGGAGGTGGCCGGGGTGAGTCCCGCCATGACCCGCATGGCGGTCGTCTTGCCGGCGCCGTTGGGGCCGAGGAAGCCGGTGACCTCCCCCGGACGCACCTCGAAGGAGACGTCGTCCAGCGCGGTGAAGGGTCCATATCGTTTGGTGAGTCGTTCTACGGTGATCATCTGAGCAGTCTTCAGGCGTCGTGCAGCCCCGGCCATGAGGGTCGGGCCTGACTCGACCCTGAGCCGACCCTGACTGCGCTCCCCGGATGCCGGGGTGGCTCAGTGGTCGGACCAGTCCGCGAGGCGCCCGGCCCGGCTGACGGCATAGAGGCGCTTCTCGGTGGCGGCGCGCACCGGGGCGGGCGCGACCACGAGCAGCTGGTCTCCGTGTCGGAGCACGTCCGCGTCCCGGGGGACGAAGGATGCACCGTCGCGTACCACCAGGGCCACCGCCGCGCCCAGCGGGAGTCGCAGCTCGAACACCCGCACACCACCGATCCTCGACCCCGGACCAACGTCGATCTCGAGGAGCTCCGCGCCCAGGTCGTCCAGCGGCGTGGCCTCCACGGCCAGGTCGACCTGGTGGTGGGAGGTGTCCAGGCCCAGCCTGCGGGCCATCCAGGGCAGGGTTGGCCCCTGAACGAAGGTGAAGACGACGACGAGCACGAAGACCAGGTCGAAGATCCACTCCAGGCCCGGTGTCCCGGCGTTGACCGGCACCGTCGCGAGCACGACCGGCACCGCACCCCGCAGACCGGCCCACGAGAGGAAGGCCTGGGTGCGCCACGGCATCCGGAACGGGGTGCAGGACGCGATGACCGACAGCGGACGCCCCAGCAGCAGCAGGGCCGTGCCCACGACGAGCGCCGGCACGAGCTGGTCGACGAAGCCCGACGGGGAGGCGAGGAGCCCGAGCAGCACGAAGAGCCCGATCTGGGCCATCCAGCCGAGCGCGGTCGCGAATCCGCCGACGGCCGGTCCGTGGGGCAGCGAGACGTTGCCCAGCACCAGGGCCGCGAGGTAGCACGCGATGAACCCCGAGGTGTGCACGGTGTCCGCGGCGGCGTACGCGAAGACGGCGACGGAGACGACGCCGATCGAGAACAGGGCCGATGACGCCGACGCGAACCGGCGCATCAGCCACGCGCCGCCCCAGCCGATGGCCAGCCCGATGGCGGCGCCACCGGCGAGCTCGATCGCGGCGACGAGGAGGAGCGACCACCAGGGCTCCGGGGTGGCGCCCGGTGCCAGCGAGGCGGCCAGCGCCGTCACGAGGAGGACCACGGGAGCGTCGTTGAAGCCGGCCTCGGCCTCGAGCATCCCGGACACCCGCCGGGGGAGCGGCACCCGTCGCAACACCGAGAACACGGCGGCAGCGTCGGTCGAGGAGACCACGGCACCGACGAGCAGCGAGACCTCCCACGACCAGCCGAGTGCGAGATGGGCCACGGCCGCGACGGTGACGACCGAGACGGCCACGCCCACGGTCGCCAGTGTCGCCGCCGGCGCCACCGACTTCCTGATTCCCGACCATCGGGTGGTGATGCCACCCTCGATGAGGATCAGGACCAGCGCGGCGTACCCCAGCACGAGGGTGAGCTGGGTCGAGTCGAAGTCGATGCCGATGGCGCCCTCGCCCAGCGCCAGGCCGATACCGAGGTAGATGAGGAGCGAGGGAAGGCCCGAGCGCACGGACAGGCGCACGGCGGCGACGGCCACGACGAGCACGAGGCTCCCCACGAGGAGGGCCAGGGTGAGGTCGTCGAGGGAGAACGTCCCCGGCGCCGCGTCGGCACTGCTCATCGGCAGTGTCCACGTCCGTCCCACGGCCAGTCCTCGTGTCGTCGGTCCCAGGGTGTCCTAGTCTCGCAGGGTGAGTCGTGCCTCCGTCATCCGTCGTGTCCTTTTGGGACTCCTCGCGCTCGTCGTCGTCGTCGCGCTCGTGGCCGGCGTCGTGGTCGTCACCGCGGTGCGTGACTCCTTGCCGAAGACCTCGGGTGAGATCGCCCTGACCGGCCTGGACGCGGAGGTCTCGGTGCTGCGGGACGAGAGCGGGATCCCGCACATCTACGGCGACAGCATCACCGACCTGGCCAGGGCCCAGGGGTACGTGCACGCCCAGGAGCGGTTCTTCCAGATGGACCTGCGCCGGCACATCACCGCGGGCCGCCTCTCCGAGCTCGTCGGGCCGAGTGGGCTGGAGACCGACCGGGTGATCCGCACGATGGACTGGCGCGGGGTCGCGGAGCAGGAGCTGCCCACCCTCAAGCCGCAGACTCGCCAGGCGCTGCAGGCCTACGCCGACGGGGTCAACACCTACCTTCGTGGCCGCAGCCCGGGAGACGTCGCCCTGGAGTACACAGTGCTGGGGCTTCAGTTCCCGCTCGCCGATATCGAGGACTGGACCCCGGTCGACAGCCTCGCCTGGCTCAAGGCGATGGCCTGGGACCTGCGCGGCGACTACGCCGACGAGCTGGCACGGGCCCGACTCAGCGGCCGCCTCACACCGCAACAGATCGCCGCCCTCTACCCCCCCTACGACACCGACGCCCATCCTGCGATCCTTGCCACGGAGGACTGGTCTCCGGATGCCGCCAACGGCCTGACCCGCTCGTCGGTGCCCTCATCCCTCACCACCTCGTCCGTCGCCGACGGCGTGGGCGCTGCGGGGGCCGACCCGTCGGATGCCGAGGCCCTGACCAGCACGGCCGCCAGTGCCGCCTATGCAGCGGTCCAGCGGGCCTTTGACGCGATCCCCCAGCTGGTGGGGCGCGGTGAGGGGGTGGGGTCCAACTCGTGGGTCGTCTCGGGGGCACGCTCGACAACGGGCATGCCGCTCATCGCGAACGACCCACACCTCGGTGTCGGCCAGCCGGGCATCTGGATCCAGAACAGCCTGCACTGCCGCGCGGTCTCCGACGCGTGCCCCCTCGACGTGAGCGGGTTCTCCTTCGCCGGTGTCCCGGGAGTCGTCATCGGCCACAACGGCGACATCGCGTGGGGCTTCACCAACCTCGGCCCGGACGTCACCGACTTCTACCTCGAACGGGTGGTCGGTGACACCTACCTGCGAGACCGCACCTGGGAGTCGGTCTCCACCCGCGAGGAGGTCATCAGGGTCGCCGGCGCGCCGGACCAGCGGATCACCGTCCGGTCCACGATCCACGGCCCGATCATGTCCGACGTCCTGGACTCGGTGGCCGAGGCCGGTCGCCGGGCGCCCACCGAGATCGAGGGTGACGAGAACGAGGCCTACTCCGTCTCGCTGGCCTGGACCGGGCTCATCCCCGGTCAGACGGCCGACGCGATCCTCGACCTCAACCTGGCGAGCGACTTCGGCGAGTTCCGCGAGGCCGCGGCCTCCTTCGCGGTTCCTGCCCAGAACCTGCTGTACGCCGACCGGGACGGTCACATCGGCTACCAGGCTCCGGGCCAGGTCCCGGTGCGCCGCCCGGCCCTGCCGTCCTCGCCCCCGGGCTACTGGCCCGCACCCGGGTGGGACTCCTCCTACGACTGGACCGGCTTGGTGAGCTTCGACGAGCTCCCCTGGGTGCTGGACCCCGAGGACGGTGTCATCGTCGCGGCGAACCAGCAGGTCACTGCCAGTGCGACCCCGTTCCTCACGACCGAGTGGGACGCAGGGTGGCGGTCCACCCGGATCGGTGAGCGGCTTGCGGAGATCGATCGGGTCAGCCCCGAGGACATGGCGCAGATCCAGATGGACGACCAGAACCCCTTCGCCAAGATCCTCGTGCCGGCGCTGCTCGGCGTGCCTCTCAACGCCCTCGAGTCCGACACCTCGACCGCCGAGCTGTTCGAGTTCACCGAAGAGGCGCGCGAGCTCCTGCGCGACTGGGACTACACCACACCGGCGGGGGACTCCGACCAGGGCGCGGCCGCCGCCTACTACAACGCCGTGTGGCGAAACCTGCTCGAGCTGCTCTTCAACGACGAGCTGCCGGCGGGCCTGAAAGCCGACGGGGGAGCGCGCTGGCGGGCTGCCGTGGAGCAGCTCCTCAGCGACCCCGAGAGCGACTGGTGGGACAACAAGCTGACCCCGAACGTGACCGAGGGCAAGAACGAGATCCTGCGCCAGGCCCTCGTCGAGGCGAGGCTCGAGCTGACCAAGCAGCTCGGCAAGGACCCCGGCAACTGGCAGTGGGGAAAGATCCACACCCTCGATCTTCAGCACCCGGTGCTCGGCGGTGAGGACGTCCCCTCGGTGGTCCGCTGGCTCTTCAACGCCGGGCCCTACGACATGCCCGGAGGCTCGGCGATCGTCAACGCGAACGGGTGGGACGCGAGCGTGGGCTACGAGGTCGACTGGGCCCCCTCGATGCGCATGGTGGTGGACCTCTCCGACCTCGACGCCTCGACGTGGATCAACCAGACCGGGGTGAGCGGTCACCCCGCCGACGACCACTACGCCGACCAGGTCGACGACTGGGTCAACGGCCAGCAGCGACCCTGGCCGTTCTCCGAGGAGGCCGTGCGAGATACGGACCCGCAGGTCCTGACCCTGCTGCCCGACACCGGGCAGGCCATCGGCAGGTAGCGGCTCCGCTCAGCCAGCCGGCGACGGGCGGAGGTCCTGCACGCCGTCGGCGGTGAGCACCAGGTCGACCGGCACGTCGTGCGGCTCCCTCGGAAGCGCCTCGGCGCGCACCTCACCCGGGTGCAGCAGGACGGCCACCGGCGTCCCTTGCCGCCGGCGGGGGAGGGCCTTGTCGTAGCACCCGCCGCCCTGGCCCATCCGGGTCCGGAGGAGGTCGACCGCCAGCCCCGGGGCGAGGACGAGGTCCACCGAGCCGATGGCCCGCTTGCCGAGCCGGCGCGCACCCGGATCCGCCGCGTCGTGCCAGTCCAGGTCGAGATCCGGCTCGGTCACGGGCAGCAGGACCCGGATGCCGCGAGCGGCCAGCCGTGCGTTGACCTCGTCGGTGGGCGGCTCACCCGGCACCGCGTCGTACGACGTGACGCTCGACCCGGGTCCCAGCCCGAGGGACTCGACCAGGGCCAGGGCGTGATCCGCCAACGAGATTGCGTCGTCGGCGGCCTCTCGGCCGGCGGCCAGCTCGCGTCGACGCGCCCGGAGGTGCGAACGCAGCTGCTTCTTGGACGGATCATTGGTCACTCAGGCATCGTAGGGTGGCCGTCATGAGCGAGGACGGGCTGCGGGCGGCCACGGCGAAGATGCGGGCCGCCGGAGTGTCGGACCTCGCCATCGACGTGTTCTCGGCCTTCCACGCCCAGCTCCGGGCCGACGTCACGGGGACGGTCCCCGAGGCCGACATCGAGCCGCTGGTCGACGTGCCTCACCTCGAGGAGCTGGAGGTCTCGCAGGCCGAGGTCCGCGACGCCCTCGCGCGCACGGTCGTCATCAAGCTCAACGGCGGGTTGGGAACGGGCATGGGGGTGCACGGACCGAAGACGGCGCTCGAGGTGCGCGACGGGATGACCTTCCTCGACGTCATCGCTCGCCAGCTCCTCGCCCTTCGCCGTGACCACCACGTCAGCACCCCGCTGGTGCTCATGGACTCCTTCAGGACCCGGAACCAATCCCTCGAGATCCTCGGGCGGCACCCCGGGCTCGAGGTCGACGGCCTACCGCTGGACTTCCTGCAGAGCATGGAGCCCAAGCTCCGCGCCGACGACCTCTCGCCCGTCTCATGGCCCGCTGACCCCGACCTGGAGTGGTGTCCGCCCGGACACGGGGACATCTACGTGGCCCTGCCCACGACCGGACTCCTCGGCGCGCTCCGGGCGCGGGGCGTCCGGTACGCCTTCCTCTCCAACGCCGACAACCTCGGCGCCACGTGCGAGGGCGACATACCGGCGTGGATGGCTCGCGAGGGCATCCCCTACGTCGCCGAGGTCAGTGCCCGCACCCGCAACGACCGCAAGGGCGGGCACCTCGCGGTGCGTCGTGCCGACGACCGGCTGGTCCTGCGCGACAGTGCCATGGTCGAGCCGGGTGAGGAGCACTACTTCCAGGACATCGAGCGCCACCCGTGGTTCCACACCAACAACCTCTGGATCGACCTCGACGTCCTGGCGGCGCGGCTCGAGGAGCGGAACGGCGTCCTCGGGCTGCCGATCATCGTCAACCGCAAGACCGTCGACCCCACCCGCCCCGACTCGACCCCGGTGGTCCAGGTGGAGTCCGCGATGGGTGCGGCCATCGAGGTGTTCGACGGGTCCCGGGCCATCGCCGTCGACCGCAGCAGGTTCCGACCGGTCAAGACGACCAACGAGCTGCTCCTGCTGCGCTCGGACGTCTACCGGATCAGTGACGACGGCCTCGTCGAGTCCACGATCACCCACGCGGAGCCGTTCGTCGACCTCTCCCGCGCCTACCGGTTCGTGGACGACTTCGACGTGCGCTTCCCACACGGTGTCCCCTCGATCAGCCGCTGTTCCAGTCTTCGCGTCGAGGGTGACACGACGTTCGGCTCGGCCGTCACCTGCGTCGGCGACGTGACCGTCACGGCCGACGTCTCGAGCGTCCCGCCCGGGACGGTCCTCGAGGGAGAGCTCTGATGCGATCGCTCGCCGAGCACCGCGACGCGGTCCTGGCCCTCGTGCGACCGCTGCCTCCGACCACCGTGCGGGTGGGCGACGCGCTCGGGCTCGTGCTGGCGGCCGACGCCACCGCCGCCGTCGACCTCCCCGGTTTCGACAACTCGGCCATGGACGGGTACGCGGTGCGCGCCGCCGACCTCGCGGGCGCTGCGCCCGGGTCGCCGATCACCCTTCCGGTCGACGGTGACATCGCTGCCGGAGACACCGTGGTGCACGTGCTCGCGCCCGGCCGCGCGCTACGGATCATGACCGGGGCGCCCCTCCCCGACGGCGCCGACGCGGTCGTGCCCGTCGAGGCGACCGACGGCGGTGCCACGACGGTCTCGGTCACCCTGGCACCCGAGGTCGGCCGTCACCTGAGGCACCGGGGTGAGGACGTGTGCGAGGGCACGGTGGTCCTGCGGTCCGGCATCCGCCTCGGGCCCGGGCACCTCGCCCTCGTGGCCGCGGCCAACGTCGCCGAGGTGCAGGTGCACCCCCGCCCGCGGGTCGCCGTCGTGTCCACCGGCGACGAGCTCGTCGAACCCGGCTCGTCGCTGCGGCACGGGCAGATCGTCGACTCCAACCACGTCATGCTGTGCGCCCTCGTCGAGGCGGCGGGGGCCGAGGTCGCCGGGTCGGCCCGCCTCAGGGACGACGGGCCACAGATGCGGGCCCTGCTGGCCGACCTGCCCGGCCATCCCGACCTGGTCCTCACCAGCGGTGGGGTGTCGATGGGCGCCTATGACACGGTCAAGGAAGTGCTCACGGCCGACGGGGGAGTGGAGTTCGTCAAGGTCGCGATGCGGCCGGGTATGCCGCAGGGCTGCGGGGTCGTCGGCCCGCGCCGCACCCCCGTGGTCACCCTCCCGGGCAACCCGGTGAGCTCGTTCGCGTCGTTCCACGTCTTCGTGCTCCCCGCCCTGCGAGCCCTCGCCGGCCTCGACCCCGACGACGACGGAGCGTTCGAGTCCGTGGCCGGCACGGCCTGGGATGCCGCCCCCGGCAAGGTCGAGCTGACCCGGGTCGTGGAGCAGCAGGGCCGGGTGCGGCCCTCGGGCGGCCAGGGGTCGCACGTGCTCGGAGCCCTCGCCGGAGCGACCGCGCTGGCGGTCGTGCCGGTGGAGCTGGCGCGGGTCGAGGAGGGGGACCGTCTTCGCTGCCTCCCGCTCCTCGGGCAGGATCGACACCATGGCTGACGAACGACGCGGGGCGGCCGGGCTCACCCACGTGCGCGCCGACGGCACCGCCCACATGGTCGACGTCTCGGCGAAGGCGGTCACGGCCCGCCAGGCCTCCGCCGCCGGTCGGGTGCTGCTCTCACCGGCCGCGGTCTCGGCCCTCCGGGGCGGTACGGTCCCCAAGGGCGACGCGTTGGCCGTGGCCCGGGTGGCCGGCATCCAGGCCGTCAAGCGCACGCCCGACCTCATCCCGCTCGCCCACCCCGTGGCCGTCCATGCCGTCGAGGTCGACCTCGACGTCGTCGACTCGGGGGTGGAGATCTCGGCGACGGTGCGCACCGCCGACCGCACGGGCATCGAGATGGAGGCCCTCACCGCGGTGGCGGTCGCGGCGCTGGCTCTCATCGACATGGTCAAGGCGGTCGATCGCCACGCTCGCGTCATGGACGTGCGAGTCACCGCCAAGTCCGGTGGCCGCTCCGGGGACTGGCGCGAGTGACGACCTCGAGCCCATCGCTGGCCGGACGAACTGCCCGTGTCGTCACGTGCTCGACCCGGGCCGCAGCCGGCATCTACCCCGACCGCGGAGGTGTGCTCCTCGTCGCCACGCTCCGCGACTGGGGCTGCGAGGTCCCCGACGCGGCGGTCGTCCCGGATGGCCCCGAAGTCGCCACGGCGATTCGTGCTGCCGTGGAGGATGCGCCTGACCTCGTGCTGACAACCGGCGGCACCGGGCTCACCCCCACCGATGGCACCCCCGAGGCCACCCTGCCGCTGCTCGACCGACCCGTCCCGGGGATCGCCGAGGCGATCCGGGCCGCCGGTGTGGCGCACGGCATCCCCACGGCCATCCTCTCCCGTGGTGTGGCCGGCCTCAGCGGTCGCACGCTCGTCGTCAACCTCCCGGGCTCGACCGGTGGGGTGAGGGATGCCCTGGGAGTGCTCGCGGACGTGCTCCCGCACGCGCTCAGCCAGGCCCACGGGGGCGACCACTGATGTGGCGGCGCTGGCCCGGGAGTCGGCGCGGGGCCACGGAGGCACCCCGCCCCGAGTGGCAGTGGCCGCTGCGCCTGACGGGGGAGACGCCCAGGGGTCTGCAGGTCGTCCTGCGCCCGCTCGTCGTCGCGGACGCTCCTGTCTTCCACGCGGTGCGGCGCGCGAACGCGTCGTGGCTGGAGCCGTGGGACGCCACCTCGCCCGACCCCGATGCGCCCGCGCGGAGTTTCAAGGACCTCGTGGCGCACTACGACGCCGAGGCAGCGGCGGGGAGGTCCCTGCCCCTCGTCATCGAGGTCGACGGCCGGCTCGTCGGCCAGGTCTCGTTCGGCTCGATCGTGCTGGGCTCCTTCCGCTCGTGCTTCGTCGGATACTGGGTCAGCCGCTCCATGGCAGGCCAGGGTGTCGTGCCGGCGGCGGTGGCCCTCGCCGGCGACCACCTCATGGGCCCAGTGGGTCTGCACCGCCTCGAGGTCAACATCCGACCGGAGAACACCGCGAGCCTGGCGGTGGTCCGCAAGCTCGGCTTCCGCAGCGAGGGCCTCCGCCCTCACTTCCTGCACATCGACGGCGCATGGCGCCACCACCGGTCGTTCGCGCTGACGACGGAGGACCTCGCGGGTGAGACGCTCATGGCACGGCTGACCCAGTCGTCACACGAGTCACTTCCGCGACACACCGGCGGGGGTCCGGCGCACGGCGCCTGACCCCGCCTACCGTCGGAGGCGTGCGGTCGCCCTCGAGCCTGATCTTCGTCGTTCTCCTCGGGGTCTGGGCTGCCTACTTCCTGCAGCACTGGATCCGTCGCAGGGACCACTTGGCCACCGCTCGGTCGGTCGACCAGTTCACCGCTGCCATGCGCGTGCTGGAGCGACGGGACGTCGCTCCACGCACCGACCTGTCGACGCCCTCGCCGCCGTCCTATGCCGTGCACCCCCATCGCTCCGTGCGCCCGCAGGTCCTCGTCAAGCGCGCGGTGCCGGCGGAGAGCGCGGTCCGCCAGATGGTGTCCGCCCCGGGGGGTGTCGCGCCCGGCGTGGTGCAGGCCGAGGGTCGGACATCCGTGCCCCGCACCGCTGCTCACCCCGACGCGTCCGGCGTCCGGGCACCCCGCCGTGGCGAGCCCGAGCCCGAGGCGCCCCGTGGTGGCGGGCCCCGTCCAGCGACGCGGCCGTCTCCCTCTGGTCGCGCAGCCGCACGTGTCGGGATCCGGCCGAGCCGTCGCGTGCGGGGCCTGTTCGTGCTCGTCGCCGTGGCGGAGCTCCTGGCCATCGGCCCCCTCGTGGCCCTGTCGATGGCCCCGGTGTGGGTCCTCGCTCCCTCGCTGCTGGCCGCCGGCTGGGCCCTGGCCTGGCTGCGGTCCGGTGTGCGGGCCGAGCAGGCGGCGGCCAGGTCCCGGCGCCGACGTCCCACGCCGGGGGACCGGCGGGTGCCGGCTCCGTCGTCGGCGGCCAGCGATGTGGCGCACCGGGAGACGACCACGTCGGCCGCACCCGTGAGCGCGGCGGCACCGGCGGCCACGACGTCATCCGCGACCAGCACGACGTCCGCGGCCACGACGTCCCCCGAAACAGCGAAGCCCGCCGCGCAGCCGGCAGCCCGCTCCGGGACCGGCGACGCGGTCGGAGGCGGCGACCGCATCGACATCGACATCGCGCAGGAGTCCCCGAGCCGAGCCCCGGAGGAGATCGTGGTCGAGGCAGCGCGTGAGGTCACGGGGCCGCTCGTCGACGAGGACGACATCCCGCTCACCTGGAACCCCGTGCCGGTGCCTCGCCCGACCTACACGATGAAGGCGAAAGCCGAGCGCCGCGACCCCGTCCCCGCCGACGTGACCCCCGCGGGCCAGCCGGCCGAGCGAGATGGCTCCACGGCATTCGCCGACCGGCGGGTCGCCGGGGCCTGAAGCCCGCGAGCCCTCAGGAGTCCTCGCCGGGCATCCGGGAGCGCGACTCCTGCTCGGCATGGGTCTCCACCTCGGCGGCGGTTTCCTCCGCCCTGGCCCCCTCGGCCGGTTCGAGCACGTCCTCCGCTGTGACCTGGCCCTCGGCGTCCTCCGGCTCGGTGGTCGAGGAGTCCAGCAGGTGGTGCGAGACCGCGTTGAGCACGGCGACGGTCGGCACCGCGATGAGGGCACCGATGATGCCGGCGAGGACCAGGCCTGCGGCGATGGCGAAGATCACGGCGAGCGGGTGGATCTTCATGGCGCGACCGATGAGGAGCGGCTGCAGCAGGTGGGCCTCCAGCTGCTGCACCCCGATGACGATCCCGAGCATGATGAGCGCCTGCACCGGCCCCAGGGCGACGAGGGCCAGCATCACCGCGACCGTCCCCGAGACCGTGGCTCCGATGACGGGGATGAAGGCGCCGAAGAAGACGAGCAGGGCGATTCCCGAGGCGAACGGCACCCCGAGGATCGCCGCTCCGCCGCCGATGCCGATGGCATCCACGGCGGCGACCAGGATGGTGGCCCGGGTGAAGGCCGAGAGCTGGCCCCAGGCGATGAGACCGGAGGTGTGCGCTCGCTCCCGTGCTCCGCGGGGGAAGAGCCGCACGACCCAGCCCCAGATGGCCCCCCCGTCCTTGAGGAAGAAGAAGAGGGTGAAGAGCGCGATGAAGAAGCCCGTCACGACGTGCGTGGCCGTCAGCCCGGCAGAGGTCGCCGCGTCGGTGAGGTTGGCCGAGCTCAGCCACTCCCTGGCCCGGTCGAGATAGGTCTCGACCTGCGTATCGGTGATGCCGAAGCTCGTGCGCAACCACTCGCGGATCTGGCTCACCCCCTGGGTGACCTTCGTCGTGATGTCGTCGAGCTGGCCGACCAGCTGGCTCCCGACGAAGGACAGCAGACCGCTGATCACGGCGACGGTGCCGATGACGGTGACGAACGCGGCCAGGCCGGCCGGCATGACCCGGTTCAGGCCGACATAGACCGGCTGGAGGAGCGCCGCGAGCAGAAGGGCGACGAGCACCGGGATGACGAGCTCGGAGACGTAGCCCATACCCCACAGCACGGCGGCTACAGCGAGCCCGATGACGAGGCCGCGCCATGCCCACTCACTCGCCGTGCGGACGCCGACCGGAACGGACCATTCGGCCGGGGCCGGTCCCTTCCACGGAGCGGTCGTGCCAGACCCCGAGGTGGTTCCGTCGGACCGCGGGGCCGTGTCTGCCGGTCGGCGGGAGGTCCGTCCGGGAAGTCGAAGTCGCATGCCGCGATGGTATGCGGTCGCACGGTGACTGAACCCCGCCCGCGACGTGTGCGGCACCCATCGCCGGTCGGCGTGCTCGGATTCGTCGGCGATCGCCGCCGGTGTTATCGTTGCTCCGCACTTCGGGGCTGTGGCGCAGTTGGTAGCGCGTCTCGTTCGCAATGAGAAGGTCCGGGGTTCGATTCCCCGCAGCTCCACCCGACGGCAACCCCGTCCGACCTGCGGCAACGCGCAGGATCGGGCGGGGTTTCGTCGTTGTCATTGCTTCCCGACCTCGGTTCGTGAACCCCCCGTGTACCCCCGGGCGTTCAGGCGGTCAAGGCCGGCGCGGTCGGCAGGGGTGCCGAGGTGGTGCAGGGAGAGGTTCGTCGTCGCGATCGACGCGTGCCCCATCCACGCCTGCACGGTTGCGGCCAGCGCCCGAACCAGAGGGAGCACCCGGTCGGCGACCGGGACCCGGCGGGATCGGCCGGACTTGGTCGTCTTCACCTGCACGACCTCGGGTGCGGCCCGTTGGACGACCAGGGCCGGCATCGGCACCTCGACGAAGTCGCGCACCCGCACCGCCCGAAGCTCGGACCACCGCAGCCCGGTCCACCCAGCGACCAGGACGACGTCGGCCAGCTGCTGGTCTCGGGCGGCGGCCTGGTGGACCTGCTCGAGTTCGTCCTCGGTGAACGGGTACATCTCGACGCGGGGCCCGCCCGAGCGGGGCACCTGGGTGCGGAGGACCGGGTTGGCCAGGATGAGCCGCTCGCGCACCGCCCACGCGCAGAACGAGGACAGTGAGGCGCGGAACCGGCGCACTGATGCCTCGGCAAGGCCGCCTTTGGTCAGCGTGACCAGAGCCCGCGTCACCTCGTCTGTGACGGCGTTGACCGACAGATCAGCGAGGGAGTGGGGCACCAGCCTGAGCAGGGCCCGGTCCGAGACGTAGGTCTTGCGGGCCACCAGGTGCGTGCGCTCCTCGAGCCAGACCGGCAGCAGTGCGCGCGGTGGCCCGGCCGGCCCGGGGATCGACGCCTCCGGCGGGGGCCGCCCGCTCCCGAGCGAGCCAGGCCTGCGCGTCCCGCTTCGCTGCAAACGACCGGCTCGCCGCGTAGACCCGGCCCACCGTGAGCACGGCACGGAACGTGCCCGAAGGGAGCTCGATGACGGTCACTTCGACATCCGCTCGATCCAGGCCGCGACGTGCCGCCGCTGGTAACGCCGGATCCGGGCACTGAGCCAGGTCATCCGCGGCCCGGTCTGTCACCAGCGGCACACGGTCGACGCGTCCACGTGCAGGAGCTCGGCGACCTCGCCGGTGGTCATCATGATCGGCGGGCCGTCGGGTCGCGGATCCGTAGCAGTGCGGGCACAGCGGCTGCCCATGTGCCGGGTCGTCCGGTTCGTGCACCCGGAAGCAGGCCGTGGGCTGTCCGTGAGGGCATCGGGCGTGGGCGCGGCGGCGGGGGCGGCAGCGTGGTTGCCGGCCCCGCCGTGGACCGCACCGAAGGAGGGCGCGGTCAGCGTCGCGAAGACCAACGGGTTGTCGGCGACCGTCTCCGGCACGCCCTTGCCGTCGGCCACCCCGGCCCGAATGAGGTGGAAGTGTCCGCGGCGTACTGCCGCGAACACGAGGGGCACCGGTCGGCCCGACGGTTGCCGCACCGCACGAACGTGACCCCGCCGTACTCGTCGGTCGAGGCGTACGTGCGGAGCGCCCTCCCCGGTGGTGCGGTGCACGGTCACCGAGCTCCCGACCAGTCGGACCGGTCTGCTGCAGAACCCGACCTACTCGCCCGTCGTCGGGCCTTGGCGGGAAGTTGAGTCACCGCCACTTCCCGGCCCTCCATCCCAAGTTCTGGTCCCAGTAGTTGGACCAGACCCAGATCCCGTCTATCCCGCCGTACCCTTCGGGACTTCGAGTCGGCGCGGGGAAGTCGCTGGTGAAGAACCGAGGGGGTAGCGCCTCATCGACAGGCACGAGGAACAGGTGCCGCTCGGCGACAGCGCCAGCTGACCTGACCTTCTCGACATGACGCGGGATGTGCGGCAGGTGGAGCCAGCCCTCGACCACCGTCGTGAAGTCCGACGTCGACGCCTCGACGAACTCGGTGCGAACCCCAGGGAGCAGGACCACACCGGGCGTTAATGGCGTTCGGCGGAGATCACCCACCTCGTTCACCCACTGGACCCCGGGGTCGCTATGAAGCACATTTGACGGGAGCCGACCGGGTGCATCGACCCCCCCTTGGTCACCAAGTGCAACCGCGTGCAGTACCGCCCGGCGCGTTCGTTGGTACGGCATGTCCGGCCCAGTCAGACGAAGCTCCCACCCTGAGGGCGCCGGCCATCGCCAGCCCTCCTTGGCCGCCATGCCCTGCCAGGCTGTCGACTCCGGTTGGGTGACGAGAGTGACCCCCAGCGCGCCCTGGCGACCGCTCGGCCACTCAAGGGCGAAGTCCACAGCCGACTGGCGACCGGCGGCGTCGAACTTGCTGGCCGTGGCACCCAAGGCATGCCTGACGAGATGCGCGCCGATGTCTTCCGCCCGACCCGCCATCTTGCTCATCAGCCCATATGCCCTTGACGGACTCGAACTCAAGCAACCAGCGGCGGATCCGGTCGGACCACCCGATGTAGCCAGTGGTGGGATCGACCTGGCTTAGGAAGTTGCGAATAGCATCCTCGAGCTCAGCGTCGGTCTGGCCGTCACTGCTGTAGCTCGACGTGGCGAGGCCGTAGTCCCCGTTGGGGCCCGAGGTCCATCGAAGCGTCATAGACGCCGGGCTCGCCGAGGCGCTCGGTGACGTCGAAGTGCTCACCGTCCACCACCATCCGCTTCACGAGGTGAGGCTACCTATCCGCGGCGTGACCGGTAGCTGGTTGTGCTGCGGGACGGGAGCCAACGCGGGATGCAGGCGAGGTCGCCGCAGGGCGAACCGAGCGACTCCGCCTGCCACGTGGAGTTCCCACCCGGTAGCGGGTGTGGCTCATCTCGGTTTGCGCTCCCGCCGGTCACCGTGCCGGCGTGTGGCTCCCAGAGGGGTCTGCTCCGCTCTCAGCTCGCCTGCTCCAATCCCGGAGGCGGACCTTGGCCACCAAAGTGCTGAGCAAAGCCCGGCCAGGCCGCCATGACCGCAAGCCCGGCCATCGGCTCAACCTGACAAGGACGTGGCACGCGGCAGAGCGCGCACGGAGTCACGGATCTGAATCGGCATCGGCACCAAGTGCTCGCCGTTCCCGGTGTCGGGCGCCAACGCGATCTCCATCGCCAGTCTGCCCATCTCGTAGTACGGCAGCCTGGCAGTCGTCAGGGGTGGTCGCATGTAAGAGGCGAGCTCATCGTCGTCGAAGGACACGAGGGAGACGTCATCGGGAACACGCAGCCCGAACTCGGTCAGCGCCTGCTGGGCGCCGAACGCGATCCGGTCGTTGAGACAGATCAGCCCGGTGAACGCTTGGCGCGACTCAAGGAGGGCTCGCGTGCCCCGGTAGCCCTCTGAGGGCTCCCACTCCTCGAGGTCTACGACCGCGATAGGCGCGACCCCGGCCTCGTCGAGCGCTCGCTGGATGCCGTGAAAGCGCCGCGGGATCATCACCGATCCCCTGGGTTCCCACTGGGTATCCAGAGCATTGCCGATGACGGCGAGACTGTCGCCATGCCCTGCGTCGAGGAGCTGCATGGTCACCGCGTAGCCGGCTTCCTCCTCGGCCGGAAAGACGAATCTGGAAGGGGGGTCGCTGGAACAGTTCACGGTGACTGTGGGGATGTGTCCCGGGAGTGCGGGAACATCGATCAACCGTGCTGCGAGAGAACCGAAGATGAGGGCGTCGACCTGCCGGTCCACCATCGAGTCCAGCGCGCGCTCTAACTGCTGGGGGTGGCCGCCGGTCTCAGCGATCAGCACGCCTCGTTCCTGCTCGTCGGCCACGTCGAGGATGCCGCGGATCATCGCCGAGGCGAACCGCGTCACGGTGACTTCCTTCGAGATGAAGCCGACTGTGCCGCTCTTACCGAGCCGCAGCGACCGCGCTGCCGGGTTCGGTCGATAGTTGAGCTCACGCGCCGCTGCATGGATGCGCGCGACGGCCTCTTGCGACAGTCGCGAGCCGGGGCGGTTGTTGAGCGCCAGACTGACGGCGGATTTGGACATCCCGACCCGCGCGGCGACATCCGCCAAGGTCGCTCGCTGACCCCCGCCACCGCCTTGACGGGTACCGCGCTGGTTCGGCATGGCGGCAGCCTACGTCCTCCGCGCGCCTGTCCGAGACAAATCCTCAGGTGAAATCGATTTAGCGAACCCTTGCGCGGCGGTGGCTCACGCGAGTACTGTCCCGCTGTAACGATTTAGCAAGGCCTACCTGACCATGTCTGACCGTTGGAGGACCCTGATGAAGCCCCTGTTCGACGATGCGCCTCGCGAGGTCGACCAGGGCGCCGACATGGTGAGTGCCTGATGGCCTTCGAGCTCGCCGACTCCTGGGTCTGGGACTTCTGGGTGGCTGACGACGGGGAGCAGTACCACCTGTTCTTCCTCTACGCCTCACGGGCACTGCAGGACCCCGAGCTGCGCCACCACCGGGCATCGATCGGCCATGCGGTGTCACCCGACCTCCGGTCGTGGCACAGGGTCCCGGACGCGCTCGTGCGCAGCGACCCGCCGGCGTTCGACGACCTCGCCACCTGGACCGGCTCGGTGGTCCGTCATCCCGACGGCCGGTGGCTGATGTTCTACACCGGCGCCAGCCTGAACCAGGACGGCGTCAACGTTCAGTCCATCGGTTGCGCCTCCTCGCTGGACCTGATGACGTGGGACAAGTCGCCCGCGCCGCCCCTGCAGGCGGATCCCCGGTGGTACGAGACCTATGTTCCGGACGGGACCTGGCACGACGAGGCATTTCGTGACCCGTGGGTCTTCGCTGACCCGGACGGCAACGGGTGGCACATGCTCATCACGGCGCGCTCGGCCCACGGCCCGGCGTCGGCGCCGCAGGACACCATCGGCCGAGGCGTGCTGGGCCACGCGTGGTCGGCAGACCTGGAGCACTGGGAGCTTCGCGAGCCCCTGACGGCGCCGGGCAGCGGGTTCGGCCAGCTCGAGGTGCCCCACGTGGCACAGGTTGACGGTCGCCACGTCCTCATCTTCAACTGCTTGTCGCAGGACATGTCCATCGCTCGCCGCGAGGAAACGCCCGGTGGCATCTGGGCCGTGCCGATCGACTCCCCCACCGGCCCCTACGACGTCGCCCGGGCGCACCTTCTGGCCGATCCACGGCTCTATGTCGGGAAGCTCGTCGTGGACCGGGCCTCGGGAGCCACCCAGTTCCTCGCCTTCCGCAACGTCGAGGAGGGGGAGTTCGTCGGTGCGCTCGCTGATCCGCAGCACGTCGAATGGCAGGGCGACCGTCTCGTGATCCGCGAGCTCGCCCCAGCAGCACAGTCACCGGCGGCCCCGCCGGTTCCTTTCGAAACCGGGCATCAGGTGTGACCGGTCAGCGTGGGGCAACGATGCCTCCAACCTCCAAGGAGAAGTAGAGATGATCAATCGAAGGGCAACCCTCACAGCCATTGCGGGGTTCGGCGTCGCCGGGCTCGCCTCGGGCTGTCTGTCATCGTCACCGTCGGAGAACGCGAACAGTGACGGCTCGGCCGCGTCCGGCCCCGGCAAGTCGTCGATCTCGGTGATGTACGGCCTCGGCCCTGACAGCGAGCCTGGCTTCAAGGCCGACCTCTCGAAGTTCGCGGAGGCCAACGGCATCACTATCGAGTTCATCAAGGCCGGGTCGTGGGACACCGAGATCCGCACCAAGGTGCAGGGCGGCAACCCCCCCGACGTGGGCCTGTTCCCCCAGCCGGGGCTCATGTGCGACCTGGCCAAGCAGGGCAAGCTCATCCCCTACGACGCGGCCACCGTCGCCCTGAACCAGGAGACGCTCGTCCCGGGCGTCATCGAGGCCGGCACCTGTGCCGACGGCCAGGTCTACGGCCTGCCCACCGCGTTGAGCGTCAAGAGCGTCCTGTGGACCGACGCGCCAGCGTTCAAGGCGGCCGGGTACACGGCCCCGAAGACGCTCGACGAGCTGCTGGCCCTCACCGAGAAGATCAAGGCCGACGGCACGACCCCGTGGTGCATCGCCGCCGAGTCCGGCGCTGCCACCGGCTGGCCGATCACCGACTGGATTGAGGACCTCGTCCTGCGCTTTGCCGGCGCCGAGAACTATGACAAGTGGGTCAAGGGCGAACTGAAGAACGACAGCCCGGAGATCAGGCCCGCCTGGGAGTACTTCGAGAAGATCGCCTTCGGCGACGGCTACGTGCGCGGTGGCACGAAGTCCATCGTCGCGACGAACTTCCAGACCGGCGGCAACGCGTTGTTCGACTCGCCCCCTGGCTGCTACCTGTTCAAGCAGGCCACCTTCGTCGCGAACAAGGGCGGTTTCCCGGACACCGTCATCGCCGAGGTCGACACCACGACGGGCCCGCTGCCCTTCCCCGGCACGACCGAGGGCGACAACCCTGTCCTCCTCGGTGGTGACATCGCCGCGGCCTTCAACAACGACGCCAACACCTTGAAGGTGCGCAACTTCATCGCCAGCAAGGAGAACGGCACCGAGCAGGCAAAGGCGGGCGGGTTCTCACCGCACACCACCGCGGACGTCTCGCTCCTGCCGAACAAGACGCTCCAGACCATCGCCAGCGAGGTGCTCTACAAGGCCACCGCTGCCCGCTTCGACGGGTCCGACCTGATGCCCGCCAAGGTGGGCGCCGGCACCTTCTGGACCGAGCCCGTGAAGTGGCTCTCGGGCCAGCAGGACCTCGACGCCACGCTGAAGAACATCGACGACAGCTTCCCCAAGGCCACCAGCTGACGTCCGCCCGGCCGCGGGGGTGGTACACCGCCCACCCTCGCGGCCGACAGCCTCATACCCGCTTCAGAGAGGAAGTGTCATGAGCATCAAGATTCTGAACGCAGTGATTGCGATCATCGGCGGCATCGGCGGCGCCATCATCATCTTCTGGATCCTCAACAAGCTGGCCGAGTCCCTCAAGGGCCGGTGGGAGGACCGCGTCAAGCCGTGGATGTTCGCCGGGCCCGCGATCCTCGCGATCGCCGTCTACCTGATCTACCCGGCGGTTGTCACGTTCCAGTACAGCTTCGCCAACGCGAACACCACGGCGTACGTCGGCGTCCAGAACTACATCGACCTCTTCACCGACGACGGGTTCTTGTCGGTACTGTTCAACAACGCCCTGTGGATCGTCGTCGTCCCGGCCATGACCGTGGTGCTGGGCCTGGGCGTCGCAGTGCTCACGGACCGCCTGCGACCCCGAGGCGAGAAGACGACCAAGACGGTCATCTTCCTGCCGATGGCCATCAGCATGGTCGGTGCCGCGACCATCTGGCGCACCGTCTACGACTACCAGCCGGCAGGCGCCCCCCAGACCGGCATGCTCAACGCGGTCCGGGGCTTCTTCGGCAAGGACCCGGTGTTCTGGTACGGCGAGAGCACCCTGCACTTCAACAGCCTGCTGCTCATGATCATCCTGATCTGGACAGGGGTCGGGTTCTCCATGGTGCTGCTGTCGTCCGCGATCAAGAGCGTGCCGGAGGACACCGTCGAGGCCGGCCGCATCGACGGCGCAGGCGAGCGACGGATCTTCTTCAGCATCATCGTTCCGCAGATCTGGCCGACCGTGATCACCGTCTTCATCACCGTGCTGATCGGCGTCATGAAGGTGTTCGACGTCGTGTACGTCACGACCAACGGCGCCTACAACACCGACGTCATCGGACGCCTCTTCTACGACCAGCTGTACACGCAGGGCAACAACGGGTACGCGTCGGCGATCGTCGTCATCCTCATGGTCATGATCACCCCGGTCCTGGTCTACCAAATCCGGAACTTCCGCCGAGTGGAGGCCGCACGATGACCACGACAGTCCAGCCCGGAACGACAACGCCTGCGAGCAATGTGCAGAAGATGCGCAAGGCCAGGCCCGGCAGGGGTGCCGGCAGCGCGACGTGGCCAGTTCGAGTCGGCTTGCTCATCCTGTGCATCGCCTGGGTGGTCCCCGCACTGGGGATGCTCGTCAACTCGTTCCGCCCGCGTGACGAACAGTTCTCCTCAGGGTGGTGGACGGCGTTCTTCAACCCATTCCAGTCCTCGTGGACGATCGACAACTACACAGAGGCGCTGACCAGCAGCACCGCAGGCATCCCCATGTCCGAGGCGTTCCTCAACAGCTTCATTGTGGCGCTCCCGGCCACGGTGGTCCCGATCCTGATCGCCGCCTTCGCCGCGTACGCGTTCACCTTCATGCAGTGGCGCGGGCGGGACCTCATGTTCGTCGTCATCGTCGGGCTGCTCGTCGTGCCCAACCAGGTAGCGTTCGTGCCGCTGGTGAAGCTGTACGGCGCCCTGGGCCTGAACGGCACGTTCCCCGCGGTCTGGCTGGCCCACATCGGGTTCGGGATGCCACTGGCCATCTACATCCTGCGCACCTACATGTCCACGTTGCCCACGGCCATCATCGAGTCCGCCAAGATCGACGGCGCAAGCCACTTCACCACGTTCTGGCGCCTCATCATGCCCATGTCGACCCCGGCACTGGCCTCGTTCGCGATCTTCCAGTTCCTCTGGGTCTGGAACGACCTACTCGTCGCCCTGATCTTCCTCGGACGAGGCGACAACACCGTCGCGACCGTGGCCCTGCAAGGCCTGCAAGGCCAGACCGGAGCAGGACGCGAGCTCATCCCGGCAGCGGGGTTCATCACCATCATCGTGCCGATCCTCATCTTCCTCTCCCTGCAGCGGTACTTCATCCGCGGCATGACCAGCGGAGCAGTCAAGGGGTGAGGAGCCAACGGCGCGGTTCGCGCGTCGTCGAACGTGTCAGCCCACAGCCCGACGGTCGGGCGCCGGGCCCAAGAACGCGGACCGGTGGTGTCGATGTGAGGGAGACACCACCGGTCCGTCACCGTCGTGACCAGGTAGCGTGTCGAAGGGTCGAGGCCGGGGAGTACGACGCGCCCGGGGGGCCAGACGAGGCTGCGCTCGAGCATCGGTAGCTTGAACAGCGCCTCTCGGCCGTCGCCGGCTACGACGCCGTCGAGCTGCAGGGCCGGGTTCGTGGTGTCGGCGTGCACCACGACCCCCGAGTGCAGCAGGTCACCGTGCCTCCTGTGCAGCTCCACCCAGCCCCGGAGCCCGTCCAGCTCAGCGGCGTCGGCTCGGAGTTGACCGTTCTTGTCTGCCGCTGGACGATCGTCTTCGTGGCGGCTGCACGCAGCTCGGACAGACGACCGCGCTTCGCCCTGCTCGCAGCCCTGGCCTCCTCGATGCTCCTGCTGTCTCTGGCGCCGCTGGCCTTGCCCTCCTCCTACTCGTGGGTGGAGCTCGGCACGAGTGAGGCGGCCGCTCAGGGCGTTGCGGGGGCCTGGGTCGCCCGTCTGGGATTCGTCCTCCTCGGGTTGGCCGTGCTCGGGGTCTGCGTGCTGCGCCACCGGGCGTGGCGCACCCTGGCGACGGGACTGCACGCCTGCTTCGGGGTCGGGATGGTCATGGTGGCGGTCTACTCCCACGCTCCGTGGGAAGCCGGCGTCCCCTACGTCGAGCTGGAGGACCACCTGCACTCCGTGTTCGCCTCAGTGGTGGGGTTCTCCTTCATCGCCGGGGTGGCGGCCACCCTGGCCGCACGGAGGCCGCGCACCGGCGCGCACACCGCGGGCGACATCACCGCGATCCTTCTCACCGGCACGATCCCGCTGCTCATGAATGCCCCGGTGTGGGGGGTCCTGCAGCGACTGATGTTCCTCATCGCAGCCTGCTGGTACGGCTCGGAGGCCCTGCTGCAGCCAGCGCCCGAAGCAGCCGTGAAGCACGGGATGCGCTCTCGGGCAGGTGAGTGACCAGAGCTCGTCACCGGCTCGGAGCCGGCGGAGCGGACCTCGACAGGTCAGTCGAGAATGTCCCGGAGCAGAGTGGTGACGCGGGCCTGGATGTCGTCGCGGATGTCGCGGACGACACTGAGCGGCCGCCCGGCTGGGTCGGCGACGGCCCAGTCCTCGTACCTCTTGCCGGGGTAGATCGGGCAGGCGTCGCCACAGCCCATGGTGATGATGACGTCCGCGGCCCGCAGCACGCTGTCGGAGAGCGGCTTCGGGTACGGGGTGGTCAGCGGGATGCCGCGTTCCTCGAGGGCAGCGACGACGACCGGGTTGACCTGGGACGTGGGGTTCGACCCGGCGGAGCGGACATGGACGCGGCGGGCGGAGAGGTGCTCGGCGAGTGCGGCGGCCATCTGGGACCGGCCGGCGTTGTGGACGCACACGAAGAGCAGTTCGGGGACCTGCTTGGCGACGCGACCCTGTGCTTGCGCGGCGGACATCAGCTGCTCGCGGGCCTGCCGGGCCACGAGCACGGGAAGGTAGTTCTTGACCGTGGCACGGGGCTCGAGGAGCGCGCGCGCCTCGTCGATGGCGGCGGCAACGGTGTCGTGGGAGAACACCCCCTCATACGAGTAGGCGAGGTCGTTCACGAGCTCGTCGTAGGGGTTCTTGGCCGTCGGGGTGGACATCAGCGGTTCCTGTCGCTCATGGAAGCGCCGTGGTGCTCGGAGCGCTCGCCGGGGTGGGGGAACAGGGGGTGCTCGGACACGGGCCCATCTTGACTCCTTCCCATGACTCAGTCAAACTTGAGTCAATGAACAGTGAGCAAACAGCCGAGCTGGAGCTGAGGTCGCGGGTGCACTCCGCCCTGGGTGATCCCACCCGCCTGCGGATCGTCGACCTCCTCGCGACCACTGACCTCTCCTCCGCCGAGCTCGGCGCCACCCTGGGCGTCCCCTCGAACCTGCTCGCCCACCACCTGGGCGTCCTCCAGGACGCCGGCCTGCTGCTCCGTCACCGCTCCGAGGGCGACCGGCGACGCACCTACCTGACCCTCAGGACCGATGCGCTGCCCCGGTGGCCCAACCCGGCCGTCGACACCGCCGCCCGCCGGCTCGTCTTCGTGTGCACCGCCAACACCGCCCGCTCCCACCTCGCTGCTGCCCTGTGGCGGGCTGCCAGTTCCGTCGCCGCGACCTCGGCCGGCACCCATCCCGGCGAACGAATCCACCCCGGCGCTCGCGCTGCCGCGCGACGGCACCACCTCGACCTCCCGGACGCCCCGCCCCGGGCGCTGCATGACAGCCTCGACGAGGGCGACATCGTCATCACCGTCTGCGACCGTGCCCACGAGGAAGTGGGAGCGCTGGCCTGGGCGCACTGGTCGATCCCCGACCCGGTCCCGACCGGCACGCAGGCCGCGTTCGACTCCGCCCACGACACCCTCCACACGAGGATCGCCGACCTCAGCAAGCGTGTCGCCGCAGTCACCTGACGCCGCTCAACGGCGGATCGCGTTCGCCACCCCCTCTGGGCTCATGAACCCTTGGTCGCCGTGCACAGGAACACGCCGAACTCGCGGTCGCCCTTGGGGATCGTCGTCGCGTCGACGAACGTGACGTCGGCGAACCCGGCGTGGGTCAGCTGCTCGGTGAGGCGTTGCCTGTCGAATCCGTCATGTCCGTCGAAGTCGACCTTCTGGGCGTGGAAGGCGCCGTCGGGATCCTCGTCGAGGTCCGCGATCGCCAGCCGTCCACCGTCGACGAGCAGGCCTGCCACGGAACGCAACAGGCTGTCGAGGTCCCGCACGTGGTGCAACGCCATGGAGCTCCACGCCACGTCATAGGCACCCTCGAGCGCATCTGTCGTGAGGTCTGCCCGGACAGCGCGCAGCCGACCATCGAGTCCGGCGTCCGCGATTCGCTGCCGCGCCACCTGCACCATGCCGGCGGAAGGGTCTGTCACGACGACGGAGCCGACCCGGTCGGAGAGCAGGATGCTCAGCCGACCGGTGCCGCCGCCGACGTCGAGTGCACTCATCCGGGGGCTCAGGTTCACGGCCTTCTGGATGGCCTCGGCCACCGCCACCTGGCGCTCCTCGTGGCCGGGATCGTCATCCCAGGTCGCTGCTTCGTCGTCAAAGCTCGTGTGATCGTGCACGTGCTCCGGCTGCGCCGTCGAGCCGCCCGCCACCTCGTAGTTCCAGACCTCGCTGTGCGTCGACACGGGACGTGGGGCCTCACCCCCCGCGCGCTCGACAGCAGAACGGTGCCCCTCGGCGAACCCGGGTGAGCTCACCCACGACTGGAAGGACTCCTCGTCACGCCACCGTGTGATCACCAACCACTGCTCACGATCGTCGGTGGGGCGCAACAACTCGAAACCCTCGAAACCGTCTGCGCCGTCCACAGCGCCCGCTCGCGCAGCGAACCGATGGGCGAGCTCGTCGCCAGACCCGGCGGGGACGGTGATGGCATTGATCTTGATCACGGTCACGCGTCAAGACTGCCATGGGCCCACGGACTGACCAGAGATGCCCCATCACGATCGGAGTGCCTCATGGGGTGTTCGGGTGGAGAATTCACACCTTCAACCCGGGTCTCCGCAACCGGATGCAGAGACCCGGGTCGTTCGTGGACGTCCGCGCGATCCAGACGGGACTCGAGGATGAGGGCGTCGCGATCGGCGCTCCAAGCCGATCAACCAGGAAGCATCGTGGGCGCTTGTAGTCTGGGGCCCTCACCACCGGACTACGTCACGGTGCTCCTGCACCGTGCACGTCACGGGCTGTTGCTCGCTTGAGCTCGACATGGTGCAGACTCCGCGGCAGGAGGCGGCGAGGTCCTGGACGTGCTACTCCACCAAAGCATCTGACACACACGAAGCGGAGGATGATTCTGTGCGACAGCTCCTTGCCGTCCTCGCTCTTGGCCTGAGCGCGGTCTTCTCCGCAGGTGCGCCTGCTGGCTCGATCGAGGACGTCATCGATGCCGAGATGCCTGCCTCCGGCGTGCCGGGCCTGGCCTACGCCGTCGTGGCCGATGGTGAGACCACGACGGCCGGCGCGCGTGGGGTTGTCAGACGTGGGGGCGACACGTCGGTCACGCCGGACACGCCCTTCGTGATCGGCTCGATCTCCAAGAGCTTCACGGCGCTGGCCGTGATGCAGCTGGTCGAGCAGGACAAGGTCGACCTGGATGCCCCGGTCTCGCAGTACCTGGACGGCTTCTCGGGCAAACCCGCCGGCGACGTCACGATCCGACAGCTGCTCAGCCACACGAGTGGCTTCTCCACCCTTCAGGGCAACACCTCGCACACGGAGACCGCTGGTGGTGAGGATGCGCTTGCGCGCACGGTGGACGGGCTTGCCGACGTGACTCCGGACTACGAACCCGACGAGCGGTGGGAGTACTCGAACACCAACTACCAGGTCCTCGGTCGGCTGATCGAGGTCGTCAGCGGCCAGGACTTCCAGACCTACGTGACCACCAACATCCTGGACCCGGTCGGCATGGAGCACAGCTTCGTCGCCGACGGCGAGATCCACGAAGAGATGGCCACCGGGCACCGGCCGTGGTTCGGCAGCAAACGACCGCTGCCCGAGAACACGACCGACCGAGCAACGGCCCCGCAAGGCGGGATCGTCGCCAGCGCCAGCGACCTGGCGCGCTACCTGCGGATGATGATGAATGGCGAGGACGACGTGCTCAGCGCCGCGGGCAAGGCGCAGATGATGCGCCCGGCCAGCGCAGCATCGCCCTTCTACGGCCTTGGCTGGTACATCGACTCGGGCAACCGAACGGTGTGGCACTCCGGATCGACTCCCGGTGTCGAGACGCTCGCGACGATGGTCCCCGCCGATCAGGACGGGGTCGTGGTGCTGGTCAACGGCGGCAGTGGGCTGGGCTTCGGGGAGGTGGCCCCGCTGCTCAACGGTGTCACCGCCGGGGCGCTGGGCCTGGACTACGACGGCGAGGGCCCACGGATCTGGCAGAAGGTCCTGTTCATCTCCTTGGTGGCCCTGCCGATCATCTACCTGCTCGCCATGATCTGGGCGTGGCGATACCGCGCCGCGATCCGCGCGAAGTCGCGATCGGGCATCTCCGGCCGCTTCAGCCTGTGGTTCCCCCTGCTCACCACGCTCGTCGCGGCCTGGGCCATCTTCGCCCTGGTGCCGAGAGTAGGGGGCGCGCCGATCGGCACGATACGACTGTTCGCCCCCGACTTGGGGCTGGCACTCATCGCCACCGCTGTGACCGGGGTGCTGTGGGCCGTGTTCAGGCTCGGGGTGGCCTACACCGGACGACCAGCACCTCCCTGATGGAGGACCCTCACCGGCATGGACGAGCGGATCGGCAGGCTCAGGCTCCGCGTCAATCCGGGCCCGGAGCGGAGCACGACCGTTTCACGAGCAAGACGCACCCGGGAGTCGGGCCGGAGCTTCTGGGCCCGCAACCCGGCTGCGGGTGCTCAGCCGGGTGGTGTCGAGGGGCCCTGGAGCAACTCGATCCGGAATCGGGCGTAGAACGCGCAGACGAAGATGATGGCGGCCATGGTGGGCCAGCCGAGGAGGGCGCGAGTGGCGACGAACTCGACCGCGCCGACGCGCCACAGGTGCCATGCTTCCCCGCCGGATACGGCCATCTCCGATGCCGCCCAGATGGCGGTCACCTGCGCGCTGACGCGCCGGTAGGTGGGGTGAGCGACGGTGTCAGGTCGCAGCCTGCGGCCAACGAGTACGGGGAGCAGGTGGGACGCGAGTGGGGTGGTGGTGAATGCGGTGGCAAGCACCGTGGCGGCGACGGCCATGCTGGCGGCAACACTGATGCCGAAGAACACGTGGTGCGAGCCGGTGAGTGCGCCGGCGGCGCCGCGGATCAGGACATAGCCGAGCAGCGCTGGAGACAACCACCCGACTCCCCGACCGCCCCGGAGCCGAGCCAGGGCTGCCACGACCGCTGCGGCGGTTGACGCGAGCACGCCGGGGACCAGGCCCCACGCCGTGTCGGCGATGAGGAACACCGCGACGGGCGCGACGGATCCCACCAGGTTGGTCAAACTGGGTTGCCGCGTGGGCAGGATACGAGCGGCGGTCGAGTCGACCATGCTCGACTTTCGTGGATCCGTGTCTTGCACCGCGACCCGCCCGTTCACTGGTATGCCTGCCATGGCTCAAGCGTCGCCTTGGGGACCGTGGCCGGGTAGTGCACCGCATCATGGGTTTGGGATGACGATTGTCATCCATGCTGCTCGCTCGGTCGTGGGTCCGGCCAGTTGGCTCAGGCCGCCGCCGGACCGTCCTAGCGTCTGGCCGGGTCGAGCACGGGCGTGTGAGGGGCGGTCATGGTCGGGCCCCGGTCGTCGCGGCTGCGCCGGTACAGCGCCGGCACGAGGGTGAGGAGCGCGACGCCCGCGTAGGCCAGGCCGAGCAGCGTGCCCAGGCGCTGCTTGTCGGCGCCGGTGACCATGGCGAAGAAGAACGCGTTGCCGAAGGCGTTCAGCATCGCGTGCCACACGGCGGCGTGGGTCCACGAGCCCCCCCGTCGGCGCATCATCTGGAGCACGATGAGCTGGAACCCGGCGTTGCCCAGGAGACCGATCACCAAGGGCATGTCACCACTGATCATGAGCGGCAGGTGCCAGAAGATCCGCAGCGGCGCAAGCACGGCGAACGCGCCCCACAGACCGTGCCGGCGCAGCAGGATGGGTGCAGCGAAGGCGGACCAGCCGGCCTCCTCACCGAGGCCGACCATGAACAGCATGACGAGGAACGTCACGGGGATGGCGGGCCACCCGCTCAGCTGGTCAGGCGCCGGCAGGGGGGCTCCGAACAGGTGGTTCAGCAGGACGATGGTCACGTCTATGGCGATCGGCGCGCAGACGGCCACGGCGTAGAGCCACGGAGACGCGACCCATCGTCGCAGGGTGCGCCCCCAGGCGAACAGTGCCTGGCGACCCTGGCAGGAGGTCACGACCAGTGCGGCCATCACGGGACCGAGCGGCATGTTCTCCGGGTTCGAGCCGATGCCGAGTGCTGCCAGACCGTAGGGCAGCCAGCCGAACAGGCAGGCGAGGATGGCGAAGCCGGAGATCGGATGTCTCCGGGCGAGCCGGACGAGCGAGGACACGGTGTCTCCCTTGGCAGTGACGCCGCTTCTCGGCGCCTCGGGACAACGGTGGCGTTCGACAGGGGTACGAGGCATCGCCCCAGGGGCTCGACCTGCGCCGGTACCGGGGACCCGGTCCGCCCGTGCGATCTCATCCTCCAGACGGAGGAGGAGCCGCCGTCACGGCGCCTAGAGTGACAGGACTCCGCGAAGTCAGGTTCTGATGATCACCGACGCCGCACCGCCCACGGCCCCACGCGATGCCGTGCCAGCACTCTCGCCACGCCAGGTCACCTTCGACGTGCTGCTGGCCGTTGGCTGTCTGGCCGTCACCCTGGCCGTCAACCTCAGCGGCGCGGAGTCCGTGACCGCCAACCGCGACCCGGACGCGATCACCCTCGCCCTGACCGTGCTTGCGGTGGGCGCCATCGCTCTTCGACGACGGTATCCGCTGACGGTCCTTGAGCTGACCCTGGTCGGCGTCGTGGGGCTGGTCCTGGTGAAAGGCACCGTCGGGATGGCCACGATCGGGCCGCTCATCGCGGCATACACGGCCGTCACCTACGCCAGCCCTCGAAACTCCCGGCGCGCGATCGCCCTCGTGATCCTCGCGCTGGCCCTGACCGCGATCCTCAGGCCGGTCGACCTGAGCGCCGAGGGCGCCTTGATCAGCGGTGCGGCCTTCGCCGGCGTCATCCTGCTGGCCACCTCGACCAGAGCACGCCGCGAGGCCGCCGAAGCCGAGGTGCGCGGCGCGGAACAACGGGTGGCGCTCGAACGGGAGAGGGCCGATGCCGAGCGGGAGCGGGCGGCCCTGACCGCCACCCAGCAGCGACTGCGGATCACCCGAGAACTCCACGACGTCATCGGCCACGCGATGAGCGTCGTGGTCGTGCAGGCCGGCGCCGCGGGACGACTCCTGGACACTGCCGACCCCGTTCGGGCGCGAGTGGCCGTGTCGGAGATCGAGACCACCGGGCGCCAGGCGATGACCGAGATGCGCACCCTGCTCGGAGTCCTGCGAGACGGCGAGACCGAGGGCGAAGGAGCCCCACTCGCGCCGCCACCGACCTTGACCGATGTGAGCTCCCTCGTCGCCCGGGTCGGCCACGCAGGGCTGCCCGCCGTCGTGGAGGTGCACGGAGTTCCCTCAGAGGTCCCTCCAGGGGTCGGGCTTGCCGCCTACCGCGTCGTGCAGGAAGCCCTCACCAACTGCCTGAGGCACTCCGGCGCCACGTGTGCATCCGTCGACGTGACCTACCGGCCCAACGAGGTCGAGATCCTCGTCGCCGACGACGGCTCGGGGCTGGGTCACGGGAGACCTGACCCGGCCCGCGGACACGGCCTGTCCGGGATGCGAGAACGGGTCGCGGCGTACGGCGGCGAACTCGCGACCGGCGACCGACCTGAAGGCGGGTTCCGGGTCCGCGCCACGTTCCCGCTGGTGGCGAAGCCGTGATCCGGGTCGTGGTCGCCGATGACCAGGCACTCGTGAGGTCCGGGTTCTCACTCATCCTGGGCGCGGAGCCGGGGATCGAGGTCGTCGCCGAGGCCTCTGACGGGACTGAGGCGCTGGCGGCGGCCCGCCGGCTCAGCCCGGACGTGGTCCTCATGGACATCCGGATGCCGGGCATGGACGGCATCGAGGCCACGCGGCACATCACCGCGAGCCCGAGCACGGCCGGCGTGAGAGTGCTCGTGTTGACGACCTTCGCTGCCGACGAGTACGTCGTCGCCGCGCTTCGAGCCGGAGCAAGTGGCTTCGTCCTCAAGGACACCGAGCCCGCCGACCTGGTGCGCGCCGTCGAGGTGGTGGCCGCAGGAGACGCCCTCTTGGCGCCCGAGGTCACCCGGCGCATGCTCGACCGTTTCGCCGAGGGCGGCGCGGCACGGAAGCCGATCGACCTGCCCCCGCTGACGCAGCGGGAGCACGAGGTGCTCGGCTGGGTGGCGCTCGGGCTGTCCAACGTCGAGATCGCCGACCAGCTGGTCGTCAGCTACTCGACCGTGAAGACGCACGTGAGCCACCTGCTCACCAAGCTGGACGCCCGGGACCGAGCGCAGCTGGTCATGCTGGCGCACCGGGCCGGGCTGGGTGGCTGAGCAGCCCGGTTGCGGCCGGGCCCGGCGGGATCCCCAGCCAGCGTAAGAGGACAGGTGGATCCTCGCGCCGTTCTTCGCCGGGGAGGACTGGTTCTCCTCCGCGCCCGCGAGCGGCCACGGCGCACAGCTGGTCTTCCACATCGCTCCCGACGAGACGTCCCACGTCTCCCGGGACCGGCCGGGGCTGTCCCTGCCACCGCGAGGACTGCGGCATCCCGCCGGCTGGGTCGGCCGTTCAGCCGGCTACGCCTCTCGCGGGCCTGCGTTCATCGGACCGTCTGGAGAGGGGAGGTGGGCACCTCGACGGCGCGCGCTCCGGTCGGGTGTGCCGGCTCCGGCGCGCCGGGACGCGCTCCCAGCTGATGGCTCAAGAAGAGCAGTGACCATGCGACGGTGAGTTCGAGCAGGACGTGCAGCGCGAACGACTGGGCGTCTTCCTGAAGCCCGTAGGCGATCATCTTCTCGGGTTCGAGCGCGAAGACCCTGGTGCCGAAGAGCCCGCACAGCATGTGGGCGGCGGTCGCGAAGAGGAAGTACGCCGCCAACCGGAGCTCTCGCTGCAGGGGCGACGGCCCGCCGACTGCGCCATCTCCCGGTGCGCGAAGGATGGTGAGGATGATGAGGGCCAGCATGACCGTGCCGCCGATGCCGAACACGATTCCCGGCGCGGCGAGGGGGGCGTAGGCCGTGGCGAGGTAGACCAGCCCGGCAGCGAGGTGGATGGTGAGATGCCTGCGAGACACGCCTGAACGCAGCAGCGCGGCCACGGTGATGAGCAGGATGCCGATCTTGAACGAGAATGCCCACACCAGGAATCGCAGCACCCGCCACGTCTCGACATCGTCGGGGACGGCGCCCGGCTCTCCCGTGCCGGCCTCGAGCGTCTCGAGGAACCCGGGCAGGACGACGTAGCGCCCCGCAACCGCCCAAGCCGCGAAACCGACCCCGACGACGATGAGGGCGATACTGGTGATCCGCCTCATGACAACCCCCCGACGTGTGTGCCGCCGCGCTGACCACGCAGCAGTGCGACGATCCACTCCGGTTCCGGGCAAGCGGCGTCGTGGTCGAGGGCGACCAGCTGAGCGATGCCCTGGAGCGCACCCCAGAATGCGATCGACAACGCGAGCGGGTCACCGTCGCGGACCACTCCTGCGTCCTGGCCCGCCCGAACGACCTCCGCCGACCGAGCCAAGATGCGACGCGTGGCGCGGCTGACGACGTCGTCACCCAGCACGGCGTCCGCATCCGCCCGGCTGATCAGGACGAACATGAGCGCTACGGAGCGACGCCGCCGCATCCCACGGGGCTGTCGTCGTCGGCGCCACGAGGGTGATCCGATCTCCTCGGCGTCCCACAGGTCTGCCGGTCGGCACAGGCGCCACGGACCAGCGGGACGTGAGCCGGTTCGCTCTGCCAGAGTGGGGTGGTGACCCCGGCCGCCGCGACTCCCGTCTTCTTCCTCGCAGGAGGCACGGGCATCTCGGCCGAGACGCTGGGCAACCTCATGTTGCAGCAGTTCCCCAGCGTCGAGTTCGCGCGGCAGAAGATCCCGTTCATCACCTCGGTGGAGCTGGCGCGCAACGTGGTGGCGACCCTCGATGCCGCCATGACCGAGAGCGTCACTCCACTCGTCTTCTCCACCGTGTCCGACGAAGCGGTCCGCGCCGAGCTCCAGCGCACCACCTGTGCGTTCGTCGACCTCTTCGGGTCCCACCTCGACACCGTCGAGCGGGTCCTGCACGTCAACGCCACTCATGGCGCGGGGGCCCTGCACGGTGTCGGTGACCTGCGTCGCTACGACCGTCGGATGAAGGCGATCGAGTACGCGATGGAGCACGACGACGGGGCCAGCCTGCGCAACCTCGAGCAGGCGGACCTCATCCTCATCGCACCGTCGCGGTGCGGGAAGACGCCGACGTCGCTCTACCTCGCACTCCAGCACGGGCTGAAGGTCGCGAACTACCCCCTCGTCGAGGAGGACTTCGGCAGCACCCAGCTCCCGCGCCCCCTCCGGAACCTCCACAAGGTCGCCTTCGGCCTGCTCTCGACGCCGGCCAGGCTGAGTCAGGTGCGCGGTGAGCGCCGCCCGGGGTCGGACTACGCGAGCCTCGCCCAGTGCAGCTACGAGCTGCGGCGGGCCGAAGCGCTCTACCGCGCCCACCGGATCCCCTCGATCAACTCCTCCTCGATGTCGGTCGAGGAGATGGCCGCCGTCATCATGCAGAGCAGCAGGCTCCCGACCCATGCCTGACCTCCAGCGCACCATCCCGCGACGTCTCGTCGCAGGCCGCCCTCCGATGAAAGGAATGCCGTGACCAGCACCGAGGAAGAGACCCGCAGCATCGCCTGGTTCGCCGAGATCGGGCTCGGCGACGTCGAGTCGGTCGGCGGCAAGAACGCCTCCCTCGGGGAGATGGTCCAGCACCTCACGGAGGCGGGGGTGCGGGTCCCCAACGGTTTCGCCACCACGGCGGAGGCGTACCGCCGGTTCCTCACCCACGAGGGCCTGGCCGACCGGATCAACGCCATGCTCGACGACCTCGACGTCGACGACACCCGTGAGCTGAGAAGGGTCGGGGCGCACATCCGTGAGGCCGTGGAACACCAGCCGTTCCCCGAGGACCTCGAGGGTGAGATCCGCACGGCGTACGACCGCCTGGTGGAGGAGGCGGGCCACGCGGTCAGCTTCGCGGTGCGTTCCAGCGCCACCGCCGAGGACCTGCCCGATGCGTCCTTCGCCGGTCAGCAGGAGACCTTCCTCAACGTGAAGGGAATCGACAACATCCTCGTGGCGATCAAGACGGTCTTCGCCTCGCTGTACAACGACCGGGCGATCTCCTACCGCGTGCACAGCGACTTCGACCACTCCGCCGTGGCGCTGTCGGCCGGCATCCAGCGGATGGTCCGCTCCGACGTGGGCGCCTCAGGTGTGATGTTCACGATCGACACCGAGTCGGGCTTCTCGGATGCCGTCTTCATCACGAGCAGCTACGGGCTGGGTGAGGCCGTCGTCCAGGGCGCGGTCAACCCCGACGAGTTCTATGTCTACAAGCCGGCCCTGCGTGCTGGACGTCCGGCGATCCTCAAACGGGGGCTGGGCAGCAAGGCGACCAAGATGGTCTACACCGACGACTCGACCGTCGGACGCTCGACCGAGTTCGTGCCCGTCGACGAGGCCGAGCGGTCCAGGCTCAGCCTCACCGACGACGACGTCGCCGAGCTGGCGCGGCACGCCCTCACCCTGGAAGAGCACTACGGGCGACCGATGGACATCGAGTGGGGCAAGGACGGCGTCGACGGCGGGCTCTTCATCCTTCAGGCGCGACCGGAGACGGTGAAGTCACGCCAGAGCGGCTCGGTGCTGCGCCGCTACCGGATGGAGGCGCGCGGCCCCGTGATCGTGGAGGGTCGCGCCATCGGGCAGAAGATCGGTGCGGGGGCGGTGCGGGTCCTCGACTCGGTCGAGGCGATGCACGACTTCGAGCCGGGGGAGGTGCTCGTCGCCGACATGACCGACCCCGACTGGGAGCCGATCATGAAGCGGGCCAGTGCCATCGTGACCAACAGGGGCGGTCGCACCTGCCACGCGGCGATCATCGCGCGCGAGCTCGGGATCCCCGCCGTGGTCGGCACCGGGGGTGCGTCCCGCGTGCTCTCGGACGGTCAGGAGGTCACCGTCTCGTGCGCCGAGGGTGACACCGGCTTCGTCTACGAGGGACGCCAGGAGTTCACGGTGTCGGAGACCGCCCTGGACGACATGCCGGAGCTGCCGGTGAAGATCATGATGAACGTCGGCACGCCGGACCAGGCCTTCGAGTTCTCGCACCTGCCGCACCACGGGGTGGGGCTGGCCAGGCTGGAGTTCATCATCAACCGGCAGATCGGCATCCACCCGAAGGCCCTGCTCGAGCTCGAGGACCAGGAGCCCGGGGTGCGCGCCGAGATCGAGGGCCTCATCACGGCCTACGACGGACCGAGGGACTTCTTCGTCAAGCGGGTGGCCGAGGGCATCTCGATGCTGGCCGCCGCCTTCGCCCCCGAGCCGGTCATCGTGCGGATGTCGGACTTCAAGTCGAACGAGTATGCCGGCCTGCTGGGTGGGGAGCGCTACGAGCCCCACGAGGAGAACCCCATGCTGGGCTACCGCGGAGCCGCGCGCTACCTCTCCGCCGACTTCGCCGAGTGCTTCGCCATGGAGTGCGAGGCGCTGCGGCTGGTGCGCGACGAGATGGGCCTGACGAACGTCAAGGTGATGATCCCGTTCGTGCGCACCGTCGCCGAGGCGGAGGGGGTCATCGACCTGCTGGCGGCCCACGGCCTCAAGCGCGGCGAGAACGGGCTCGAGGTCGTCATGATGTGCGAGATCCCCTCGAACGCCGTGAACGCCGACGCCTTCCTCGACCACTTCGACGGCTTCTCGATCGGCTCCAACGACCTCACCCAGCTCACCCTCGGCGTCGATCGTGACTCCTCGCTCGTTGCCGCCAGTTTCGACGAGCGTGACCCCGCGGTGAAGAAGCTGCTGTCGATGGCGATCGAGGCGTGCACGGCGCGCGGCAAGTACGTCGGCATCTGCGGCCAAGGGCCCTCGGACCACCCGGACCTCGCCCAGTGGCTGCTCGAGCAGGGCATCGGGTCGATGTCGCTCAACCCGGACACGGTCGTGGAGACCTGGCTGCGGCTCGCGGGCGTGAAGTCCGGGGGCCCTTCGTCGGAGTGACCCGGGCAGCGGGCGGTCCGCGGCCGTGGTGGGCCAGTGCGTTCTTCGTCCTCGGCACCCTGCTGTCGTTGCTCGCGCCACCGCTGGTCGCGGGCGTCTTCACCGACCAGGACCCGGCAGTGCTCGTAGTGGTGGCGGTCGTCGAGCTCGCCCTGGTGTGGGGGCTGGTGCGCTGGTGGCTGCACCGGCGCAACCTGTCCTGGCGCGACACGGGGCTGGCCAGGACGCACTGGTTGCGAGACGCGGCGCTCGGGGCGGCCATCGTGCCGGTCCGACTGCTTCTGGAGTTCGGGGTGCTCGTGCCGGCGTCGGGGGGAGCGAGCAACCCGGGTGTCGTGGAAGTCCTCGACAACGCCGCGGCGGGGGCGGCCGCGGTGGCGGCGACGTTGGTGCTCGGGGTGGTCGGGGGAGGTGTCGCCGAGGAGCTGTGGTTCCGCGGCTTCCTGATGGGCGTACTTCCGGAGGCGTTCGGCGAGAGGCAGCGCGCGGTGTGGGTGGCGGCACTCGTCTCGGTGGTGCTCTTCGCGGTGCTCCACTTCCCCGTCAACGGGCCCGATGTCGTGTCGATCCTGGTGGCGGGCACATCCTACGCGGGGCTGTTCTTGGTCACCGGTCGGCTCACGGCATCCGTGGTCTCGCATTCACTGTGGAACATCGCTGCCGTCGTCGTCGTGCTCGCCATCCACGGCTGAGGCCGGCCCCTGAGGGAGGTGGGGGCTGGTGGGGCGACGGACGGGTCAGCCGAGGTGGCCGGCCAGGAGGTCGTGCCGCGCCTGGCTGGAGTCGTTGAGGCCGACGATGGTCACCGTCTTGCCCTTCGCCGCGTACTTCGTCGTGATGGCGTCGAGCGTCGCGACGGTGGAGGCGTCCCAGATGTGGGAGCCCGACATGTCGATGACGATGTTGACCGGGTCGTTGACGTAGTCGAACTGCGTCACGAGGTCGTTGCTGGAGGCGAAGAACAGCTCGCCGCGCACGGCGTACACGCGGGTGTCGTCGTCGGGGTGGGCCACGTCGACGACCTCGGTGAAGTGGGCCACCCGGCGAGCGAACATGACCATCGCCGCGAGCACGCCGACGACCACGCCGATGGCGAGGTTGTCGGTGATGACGACCACGGCCACGGTCGCGACCATGACGAAGGTCTCGCTGCGCGGCATCCGGCGCAGGGTCTTCGGCTGGAGGCTGTGCCAGTCCATGGTCCCGACCGAGACCATGATCATCACGGCGACCAGCGCCGCCATCGGGATCTGCCCGACGATGTCGCCGAGCCCGACGACGAGCACGAGGAGGAACACCCCGGCGAGGAAGGTCGAGATGCGGGTGCGGGCGCCGGAGGCCTTGACGTTGATCATCGTCTGGCCGATCATCGCGCAGCCACCCATTCCACCGAAGAAGCCGGTGATGACGTTCGCGGCACCCTGGCCCCAGGCCTCGCGCGTCTTGTTGGAGTGGGTGTCGGTCACGTCGTCGACGAGCTTGGCCGTCATGAGGGACTCCATGAGCCCCACGAGGGCCACACCCAGCGCGAACGGCGCGATGATCGACAGGGTCTCCATGGTGAACGGCACGTCGGGGAAGAAGAGGCTCGGCAGGCTCTCGGGGAGCGCGCCCTCGTCACCGACGGTCGGCACGGCGATGGAGGCCGCGACCGTGTAGGCCGCGAGCACGACGATGGCGACGAGGGGCGCGGGTACCACGGTGGTGACCCGCGGGAGGAAGACCATGATCGCGATGCCGACGGCGACCATCGGGTAGACCGCCCACGGCACCCCGGTGAGGTGCGGGATCTGTGCCATGAAGATGAGGATCGCCAGGGCGTTGACGAAGCCGACCATCACCGAGCGCGGGATGAACCGCATCAGCTTGGCGACTCCGAGCAGGCCGAACGCCACCTGGATGAGCCCGCCGAGGATGACGGCGGCGATGAGGTAGTCCAGGCCGTACTCGCGCACGAGCGGGGCGATGACGAGGGCGACCGCGCCGGTGGCCGCGGAGATCATCGCCGGGCGGCCACCGAGGAACGCGATGGAGACCGCCATGGTGAAGGACGCGAAGAGTCCGACGCGGGGGTCCACGCCGGCGATGATCGAGAAGGAGATGGCCTCCGGGATCAGGGCGAGGGCGACGACGAGCCCGGCGAGGACCTCGGTCCGCAACCGTCGCGGGGAGCGCAGGGCGGCTCGCACGGACGTGACGTCGTGCTCGTGCGCGAAGGTCACGTGGTCCGGGTGCGATGGTTCGGCTGCACGGGTGGGGGAGGGTGCGGGCATGGGCAGGCTCCTGCTGGCGGGTGGGGGGCCCACCTGGGTGGGCCTGCACCCGGGACAGCGATGGGCCGGGCGGCGGCGGTATCGGGGCGGTGCACCGGCCGGACGGGCGCGCACCGAGGTTGTCTACGGCGCCCAGATGATGTGGACGGGGCGCCAGCCGCGCCGAGGGGCACGCGACAACACCTCCATTCTACCGGTCGATCGCACATCTCCGAACCACGCGTGGGGCCACGGCGGGGTTCACGGGACGCGCAGCGACCGTGGAGAATGTCCCGATGTCCCAGCAGCACGAACGCCCAGCGCCGGAGCCGGAGGTGGTGGCGCTCGCACCTGAGGTCCGGCCGGTCGCCGGCGAGCTCCGGCACCTCGCGGCCCGGTCGTTGGGCGGCGGGAGGGTCGACTCGCTCGCGGTGCTCGTGATGCGCCTGGTCCGGAGGCTGTGGGGTCCGGCGTTCGTCTTCGGTGTGGCCTGGCTGGCGCTGGTCGGCGACCTCGACGATCCCGAGTGCCGGTCGGGCTGGTCGTGCTGGTCGTGCTCCTCGTGGGCAGGAGCATGACGCCATGAGCGGACGTCCATCGGCGCGACGCCCTGCCACGGTGACGATCGTGGTCCTCCTCACCGGCGTGGCGGCGGTGATCGACATCGTCGTGGGGGTGGGCGCACTCGCGGCGGCCCGCTCGGTGGAGACACCGTCGTCGCTGGACCTCACCGCCGACCAGACCGTGCTGCTCGCGCAGCTGCTGGGCTGGGTCTTCATCGGCCTGGGGGTGAGCCAGGCCGTGCTCGCGGTGCTCCTGGCCCGGGGTGTGAACGCGGCCAGGCTCGTGCTGACACTGGTGCTCATCCTGCGCCAGGCCCACGCCTGGTTCCTCGTCGCCGAGCTCGGCATCCGGCGGGGGGAGGGGTTCGTGGGCCTCGCGGCGGCCGTCGTCACGGTCTTCCTCATGTGGAACCCCGCTGCCTCGCGGTTCTACGACTCCCGCCGCGACACCGAGCTGTCCGGATCGCTGCGGCAGCCACACCTGGACCGAGTGGACGGCACGGGTGCCGTCGACCACTCCGGTCAGCCAGGCGGGCCTCCTGCACGGCCAGAGCGACGGCATCCCGGCGTCCAGGTGGTTCGACCGGGAGCTCGGCCGCCTGCTCGTCGCGAACCGGCCGGCGGATGCCGCATCAAACGGCCTGATACGTCGATCCCGGGGGTGAGGTAGAGCCCTGCGCCCAGCACCGCCGCGTTCGAGAACAGCGCCAACAGCGCCGCGCCGAACCAGCCGAAGACGAGCGCCACCCGGACGAACACCGGCCGCAGCAGCCCCCCGACCAGCGAGATCATCACGACAGCGAGAAGGATCGAGTCGGAGCTCGACACCCTGATCCCGGGCACCAGGGCGATCGTCGCGGCCAGCACCGTGAGCCGGGCAAGGAAGTCCAGGACCTTCGTGGATCGAGGCGCGAGCGAGCAACGGTCGCGGTCTGCTCGCCGACGACGGAGTGAGCATCTCGAACCTCTTCTCCGGTGACGCCCCCCAGTCGCTGCTCACCATGAGCGGGCTGCGCAGGGGCGCGTCGGGGCTCGGCCCGTCGTCGTCGTATGCCGCGTTCTTCACCCACCCCGCAGGCTTCCTGCGCGCGCTCATCCTCACTGTGGGCGAGATGGTCAAGGAGCTGTTCCAGGCACGACGTCAGGTGCGCCGCGGGGTCGAGCCGAGGATCCACCGCGGAGGCTCCTACGTGGCCCTCCGGGCCGTGACGAACGTCTTCCTGCGCGACCTGAACGTGGCGCTCGTGGTCGAGGCGATGATTCGGGGGGCGAAGTCGGTGTACGTCGACTTCGTCGACTACGACGAGATCGCCCACCACGCCGGCGTCACCCGCGGGGAGTCGCTGGCTGCGCTGTACGGGCTCGACGACACCCTGCGAACTCTGGAGCAGGTGATCGACTCCGGCATCGCGCCGCGGCCGTACCACGTGGTGCTCGTCTCCGACCACGGCCAGAGCCAGGGGGCGACCTTCCTCCAGCGCTACGGGCACTCGCTCGAGGACTTCATCCGGGAGAACCTCGAGGGAGCTTCCACCGTCACCGCGGAGACGGACGAGGTCGAGTCCTGGGGGCCGGTCAACATTCTGCTGGGACAGCTGTCGGGGCAGGACTCGGTGTCGGGTCGACTGACCCGAAAGGCGATCGGCGAGCGTGACCCCGAGGCGGCCGTCGGTCCGGCGCGGGCGCCGGCAGATGACGCGGGAGAACCGGCTGAACTGACCGTCGTCGGCTCCGGGAACCTCGGGGGTGTGTGGTTCAGCCAGCAGGCGGAGCGGCTGTCCGCGGGCGACATCGAGGCGCTGCACCCGGGCCTGCTCACGGCGTTGTCCGCTCACCCCGGCATCGGTTTCGTCGTCGTCACTGGCTCCACCGGGCCCATCGCCCTGGGTGCTGCCGGCACCCACGACCTCGGCACCGGGGAGGTCGTGGGGGAGGACCCGCTCGCGCTCTTCGGGCCCGACGCGGCTGCGGACTTCATCCACGTCATGTCCTTCGAGAACGCCCCCGACACCTACGTCAACAGCCTCTACGACCCCGTCCTCGACGAGGTCGCGGCGTTCGAGGAGCTCGTGGGATGCCACGGCGGCCTCGGTGGATGGCAGTCCAGGCCCCTGCTCGTCCATCCGGTGGAGTGGTCGATGGACGCCGACCTCCTCGACGAGCGCGGGCGCCTGCACGGGGCCGATGCCGTCCACCACCAGCTGGTGCGCTGGCTCGAACGACTCGGGCACCGCACCGACCTTCCGACCGATGAGTCAGTGCGGACCGACCCTCCATCGGATCAGGGGTGGGCGGTTGCGGTCAATGGCTCGTGCGGACGTCCTCGCGCGGGTGACACGTCCTGACATCGCCAGTAGTGTCGACGAGCATGGCGCAGCGCCAGACTGCGTGGTCGGTGGGGCTCGCGTGGCTCGCAACGATCGCGATCGACTTCTTCGTCTTCGGTGGAGTCTTTGCCGGGCTGCTCGAGGAGGCCTCGAGCGAGGCGGTCCTGTCCCCGGAGGCCCTCTTCCGGCGGATCCCAGCCGGGTATGCCTCGTTCCTTCTCGAGGTCCTGCTCCTCGCCTGGCTGCTGCGGGCGAACGGCTCCCGTGGTGTGACGAGCGGCGTGCGCACCGGCCTGGGCTCCGGCGGCCTCTTCGCGACGGCTGTGGTGCTGGGGCTGTGGTCGTTCACCACGGTGCCGGTGGTCGTGCTGATGGCCTGGTGGCTGACCCTCGTCCTCCAGTTCGCCGCTGCCGGAGCCGTCCTCGGGGCGTCAGGCACTGAGAAATGGCGACCGACGCGGCGCTGGGTGGTGGTGCTCGTGGTCGTCCTCGTCGCCGGTGGGATCGTCCTGCAGAACCGTGGCTGAGCGTCGCGTCCGACGGGCTTCCCGGGGCTCCTACCCCCTCGAGAGGACCCGGTAGGCGAGCAGCTTGATCCGGTCGCTCAGGACGAACCAGACCAGGGCATACCCCCAGACGACGGCCGCCCAGCCCCAACCGATGGGCGTCATGAACACGCCGTACACCGCGATCACCGTCGCAATGACCTGGGTGCCGAGGACGGCGATCAGGAGGATGCGGGCGGGCCGGATGGACCAGAACGGGCCTCGGGTGCGGGTCAGGAAGATCGTCAGGTGCCCGGCGACGGACAGCATGAGGTACATGAGGGTCTGCAGCTGGGGGTGGCCGAGGCCGAACACGCGGTCACCGAGGTAGAACAGGCCGAAGGCGGCGATGGGACCGACGATCCCCAGCACCGTGGCGATGCTCAGGACCGTGCGCATGTCCCATGCCTCGGGGCGGTCGCTGTACCAGACGTTGTCGTACGCGATGGACAGGATCGCGCCGTCGTTGAGCAGGGCGAGCATGACGATCATGATCGCGGTGAGCGGGTAGAAGTCGAACGCCAGGATGGCGAGGGTGATGAAGAGCAGCACGCGCAGGGTCTCGGCGATGCGGTAGATGGCGTAGCTGTTCATCCGCTGGAAGATCCTGCGGCTCTCCTTGATCGCGTCGATGATCACCGCAAGGCCCGGGGTCAGCAGCACCATGTCGGCGGCCGCTCTCGCCGCGTCCGTTGCCCCGGAGACGGCCACGCCACAGTCAGCCGCCTTCAGCGCGGGCGCGTCGTTGACGCCGTCGCCCGTCATGCCGACGATGTGCCCGTGCGCCTGCAGCTCCTTGACGATCCGGAACTTGTGTTCGGGGAAGACCTGCGCGAAGCCGTCGGCTTCGTCGATGTACCGACCGGCCTCCTGCGACGTCGCACCCTCGTGGGGAGCCGAGCCGAGCCAGCCCGCGTCGAGGATGTCGCTACCCAGGCCCAGGGACTTGGCGGTCTCCTGCGCGATGGCCACCTGGTCGCCGGTCACCATCTTCACCGAGACCCCGAGCCCTCGTGCCGTGGCGAGGGTCTCCTCGGCGTCCGTGCGGGGCGGGTCGAAGAGCGGAAGCACACCCAGCAGCCGCCACGGCCCATCGCCGTCGGCGCGCGCCACGGACAGGGAGCGGAAACCGCGCCGAGCGAAGTCCGCCACGGCCGCCTCGACGGCGGGACCGATCTGCTCCCCGTCGGGTACCAGCGCCATGATCACCTGCGGCGCGCCCTTGGTCACCCTGAACTCCGTCCCGTCCGCGGCGGTGACGCAGGACTCGGTCCGCTTGCCGACCGGGTCGAACGGTTGGAAGTGCCCGACGCGGTACCGGCTCAGCACGTCGGCATCCGCAAGACCGTCGATCACGGCCAGGTCGATGGCGTCGTCATCCTCGGCCCGGGATGCCAGGGCTGCGTCGAGGATCACCTGCTCTGCCGAGACGCCGTCCAGGGTGAACGGGTCGCCCATCGTCAGCGCGTTCTGGGTCAGGGTGCCGGTCTTGTCCGAGCACAGCACGTCGACCCCGGCCAGCTCCTCGATGGCCACGAGCCGGGTGACGATCGCCTGCTGGTCGGCCAGTCGCCAGGCGCCCACGGCCATCGTCACGGACAGCACCGTCGGCATGGCGACCGGGATGGCGGCCACCGTGAGCACGAGCGCGAACTGAAGGGTGTCGGCAACGGGCTCGCCCCGCAGGATCGAGATGACGACGATGAGCGTCACGAGGGCGAGGGCGAGGCCGATGAGGAACTTCCCGATCTGCAGCACCGCCTGCTGGAAGTGGCTGACCGAGGAGGCCTCCTGGACCAGCCCCGCGGTCCGGCCGAAGTAGGTGTCCGCTCCGGTGGCGTACACGAGGGCGTCGATCTCGCCCTGCCGCATGATGGAGCCCGAGAAGACCGCGTCGCCGGTCCGGGCCTCCACGGGCAGGGACTCACCGGTCAACGCCGACTGGTCCACCTCCACCGGGTCGCCGGCCAGCAGGCGGGCGTCGGCCGGCACGATGTTGCCCATCCGCAGCCGCACGGCGTCGCCGGGCACCACCTCCCGCGACGGCATGGTCACCCACGCCCCGTCGCGGCGCACCAGCGCCTTGACCGCGAGCTGGGCCTTGAGCGCGTCGATGGCCTTGCCGGCTTGGTGCTCCTCCCAGAACCCGACCCCCGCGTTGGCCAGCAGGAGGACGAGGATGATGACGAAGTCGGCCCAGTGCTCGAGGACCGCCGACAGGACGACGGCGACCTCGATCATCCACGGGATGGGGCCCCAGAAGTAGCCGAGCAGGGTGAACAGCGTGTTGGGCTTGCTCTCCACGAGCTCGTTGGGCCCGTAGGACGCCAGCCGGGTGCCCGCCTCGGCCTGGCTGATCCCCTCAGGCGACGTCGCCAGCCGCTTCTCGACCTCCGGGAGGGGCAGGGTCTTCAGGTCGCCCTCGACACTGGCCGTCTCGGGGTGCGCCGCGTGGCGCCGGGAGCTGACGGGTTGGGCGTTCATCCTGGGTCTCAGGCCTCCTTGGTACGACACCGGGAACGGCGCAGGCCTCAAGCCCTCGGCACCGCACACATGTCGCCAGGAGGCAGCAACGTCCGCGTCACTTCGATTGTAGTCCCGGCTTCTTGGGCACCGGATGCCGTCGCCGCGGCGGCCGCCCCACCGCGTCGTGACCACGGCGTACGCCACGGATACTGTCAGGGCGCTCGGCCGGACGCGCGGGCGTTCCGACGCCGAGACGAGCCCAGGAGGTCCCACCCCAATGCCTGATTCCCCCATCCCGGCGGCCGGCTCCGAGCCCGCTCCCGGCTCCGAGCCCGCTCCCAACCCTGGTCCCGAGTGGTTGCGGTGGCTCGCCCTCGCCGTGGCAGTCACGGGAGTCATCGTCTTCGCGTGGGTGCTGGGGACCGAGTGGGGAGGCGTCGTCCACTCCCACCCGGCCTACGGCATCCTGCTCGTGGTCATGCTCGTCGCGTCCCTCGCGGTGGTGTGGTGGGCGCGGCGACCACGTCCCGGTCGTACGGGGTGGCGGAGGGTGGCCCGCGTCGGCTTGCTCGTCCTGGGCATCGGGTGGATCGCGGCCGTGGCATGGCTTCGCCCACTGGGCGCTGTCGAGCCCGCCCTGACCGCGATGCACTCGGATGGGGCGGTCGAGGTCGAGGAGTCCCCGACCCAGATCGTCCTGACCCCCCGGGGTGGGGCCAGCGAAACCGGCGTCCTCTTCCAGCCCGGGGCCCTCGTCGACCCCCGTGCCTACGCGGCAGTGCTCAGGCCACTGGCCGAGAGCGGCCACACGGTCGTCATCGCCAAGCCACCCCTGGGCATCGCCTTCTTCTCCCTGCCCGCGTTCGACAGCACCCGCTCAGCCCATCCCGAGGTCTCCCAGTGGGTCGTGGGGGGCCACTCCCTCGGGGGCGTCGTCGCCGCGATGCAGGCCGACTCCGCGGACACGGACTCGGTCGCTCCGGCCGTCGGACTCCTTCTCTACGCCTCGTACCCAGCAGGCGACATCGGCGACTCGCTCACCGCCTCGGTCGAGTCCATCTCCGGATCCGAGGACGGCCTGTCGACGCCCGCGCAGATCGACGCCTCACGTGCCGACCTCCCGCCAGAGGCCTTCTTCACCGTCATCGACGGCGCATCGCACGCCAACTTCGGTGACTACGGCCCCCAGCGGGGAGACGGCACCCCGACGATCAGCAGGGACGACGCCCGCACCCAGATCTCGCAGGCCAGCGTGCAGTTCGTCGACATGTTCAACGGCTGATCGATCCCACCCCGGACCCGCCTCGAGCTCGGCGATCATCGCCTCTGCCAGGGCGCCTATTGGGGCGGCTTCACGTTCTGGGTCTTGGTCTTGGCCGGCATCGCGAACATGAAGGCACTCATGACCGCTTGCGAGATCTTGGTCCTGGTGGGGACGTCGCCGGTCTCGACCTGTCGCTTGAGGTCGGCCAGGATGCCGGCCCACGTCTTGCCGTGCTTGGCCATGTTCGTACTGTCGTCGGCCCACCCCTCGTGCGTCAGTGTGACCTGCACCCGGCCCGGTGCGAGCTCCTCCAGGTGCCAGGTGACCAGGGTGGGAGGGTCGTCGTGCATCGTCATGACGTACGTGTGCGAGAACAGTGTTGGCTCGCTGACCTCGACGATCCTGCCGATCACGAAGGTGCGCTTGCCATCCGGGCTCGTGTAGCGAATCGGCGACCCGGGTTCGAAGGTCGTCTGGAGCACCGTGTTCAGCAGCGGTCGCTGCACGCTGCCCAGCTTGGTGATCTCGGCCCACACCGACTCGATCGGTGCGTCGATCTCGATTCTCTGGATCAACTCAGCCAACGTGCTCGCCTCCGTCATCGTGCTCCAAGGTGCGTTTCAGCCCGACCAGGGCATCCGTCCAGGACTCCTCGTAGGCCGAGACCCAGCGGTGGTAGATCTGGCCGATCGGGACGGGGTTGAGGTGGTTCAACCGCTGCCGACCCCGCCTCTCGACGACCACGAGGCCAGCTGCGCGAAGCACCTGGAGGTGGGGCATGAGCTGGTGTCGGTCTGCGCCGAGCGCCCGCGCCAGCTCGCCCGTGGGCCGAGGCCCGGATCGAAGCTCGTCGAGGATCCGCCGTCGCCACCGGTTCGCCAGCGCCTGCCACACCTCGTCGAGGTCATCCTGTAAGGGAACCATTACGTAATGAGAATATTACCTATACCGGCCGTTCCGCAAGAGGGCCGGGGCAGCCTCGCCAGCGTCGCGACCACATCGGCCTCGTCCGCGTCGTGGGCCGCGCGACCCGCCGTGGTCGCGATGAACCCTGCAGCCTCGTGGGACCCCGAAAGCAACCTGGCGGAGTGGCGACACCGTCGTGCGCCTGCGCTCAGGTCGCGAGTCGCGTGCTGCCGGCCCGGACCTCGGTGGCCGAGTCATAGCGCAGGCCACTCGACCCCTCGCCCCGCCCGGCCCGCTTCCGCCGCCCGGACCAGACCACCAGTCGCCCGTCCGTCCACCGGGTCAGCTGGAAGTTGCGGGTCACGAGCGCGCCCGAACGGGGAACCTCGGCCTCGTCGACGCGAAGCGGGTCGGCGGCGGTGAGGATCCGACCCAGCGCGGGCACGACGGTGAGGGTGCCGTCGCCGTCGACCCGCTGCACCGCGCGTCGTTCGAGCTGGTACCGGGGGTCGATGACCGGCACCAACGGATGCCAGTGGTCCGGCACCCTGCTCTGCAGGCGATACACCAGCTCCGCCTCCCCGATGTCCGTCGGGATGAGCTGGCGCTGGCCGGCCGCGAGCCCTCGCTGCTGCTCCTCGTAGCGGTCGACCGACCGGCCGCCGTCACCGGCCACGGACCGTTCGATCCCCCACACGATGTTGGCCATCTCGTCGCGGGTGAACAGGACGTCCTCGAGTGGCGGCGACTCCTGGGTCTCGAGCAGGGTCGGCGGCAGCATCGTGATGCTCGCGTCGTCGCCAGAGCTTCCGCTCAGACGGAACATCGACCAGCCGGGGTCGGCCACCGGGGCAACCTTCGTGCTGACCCCGAAGGTATCGGTCACGGCAAATGTGTCGATCCGGGTCACCGACCCCACCGGCAGGTCGACCGGGATGACGAACCAGTCGTTCGAGTAGGTCAACGCGAACTCACCCAGGAGGAGGCGCGCGAGGTCGGTGCGCCCACTCGCGAGGCCGCCGAACCGGACCGCGGCGTCCTCGAATGCCCACCACCGGTCCGCCGGCATCCCCCCGTAGGTCGCGGGGGTCGGGAGGAGCGTGCGGGTCAGTGTTCGCGTCTGCCCACCCCCGTCGCCGAGGCTCACCGCGGGGTCGACGGTGAAGTCGTACCAGTCGAGTCGCCCACCGGCGTACTCGTCGGCGCGCAGGGTGACCCGGGTCCGCGGGAGCTCGGCCTGGACGGCGAACTCGTGCTCGAGGTGCTGGCTCACCCACGCGTCCTCGCCGGAGCCGGGCTCGATGACGAACGCCGCCATCCACGCGAGGAAGGCGGTGGCGGCGGTCTTGACCTTGTCGGCGTCGGACCCCACGTCGGGCGCGGCCGGGAGGGCCGTGACGACGCCTGACGCATCGGTCCCGGCCATGAAGGCACTCCGGAGGACGAGCCCGTCGGGCACCCGCCCCACGGAGGTCCGTCGCAGCCGGGTCGTGGACGGGTCGTCGCCGAGCAGCGTTTCGGCCCGGATCCCGAACTCGGTGACGAACTCCGCGCGCCGGTTGGTCGCCCCGTGCGCCGTCAGCAGCCGGAGGAAGTGGAGGCCGGCCCGCACCCGCAGGTGCCCGTCTCCGGGCACGCCCCACACGGGCTCGCGTTCGACGACCGTCTCGAGGGGGACCGTGGGGTCGATGTCGACCGCACCATCCGCCGGCCTGCTCCCGGTCGGTCCGGCGTGGTACCGCGTCAGCCGTCCCGTCGTCGCCCGCACCTGGGCCTCGATCGGCGACCCGGCGTCCTCACCGCGCATCTCGCCGAACTGGTGCTGCCGAGCCAGCGCCCACAGCGGGTCGGCGATCTCGGCCCGCAGCCCCGGCCCGAGGTCGTCCTGCTTGGGAAGCGGCTCGAGCCGGTTCCACGTCGTGATCGAGGCGGGCATCAGCCGTCTCCTTCCGCGAAGCGGACGTTCTGCAACTGCAGACCGAGGTCCAGGAGGCCCCAGACGTCGAACGTCGGTGCCTTGCGCTCGAGGTTGAACGTCAGGTAGCCGGCGGGGAGGAAGCGGCCGACACCCGCCAACACATCGGCGTCGACGGCGCGGATGTGGGTGAGGTCGATCGCCTCGTGAACGGTCGAGACGAGGGCGTCGAGCGACCATCCCACCGCGTCGAGGTCGGGGGGTGTGGCGAGCAGGATCGCCTGCGGGGCGCGTACTCCGGGGGCGTCGAAGTGGAACCCCAGCCCGGTTGTCTCTGTCGTGTTCGGCACCGTGTCCGACCACTGATCGACCACCAGCCCGCAGAGCGGTGCGTCCGCGTCGAGTGGCGCCGTGTGGTGGAGGACGACCGACAGTGCGGAGGCCGGGAACGCCGAGTCCTCGGCCACCGGGAGGCCGACCCAACGGTCCGTCGGCCTCGAGCTGAGCTGGACGATCCCGAACTGCGTCGCGTCCAACGCCCCTCCCCGGGCCTCCGCGTGCTCGAGCACGTCGAGCAGCCGGGCCATGGCGGGTCGAACGAGTGCGTAGCGCTGGACCCAGTCGGTCACGACGAGTGGGTCGCCGCCCACCACCGTGTCGGCCTGGGCAATCGCTGTGGCGAGCTCGGGTCTTCCTGCCGGCTCGAGCACCGGTACGACCGGGAAACCCTCCCCGAACACGGTCTGCAGGCGGGAGAGGTCGAACCGCACCTGCTCGGCGTTCGACGCGGTCGCGCGGGTGAAGTCGGCGCCCAGCGAGTCGATCCGCTCCAGGCGCTGCTGGGCGTCGGCCCGGGCTGCCTCCACCTGTGAGCGGAGGCCGTCGGTCGAGGTCGCCAGCGGAACGGCGCCCCGGGTGCCTGCGTCGGCGGCTGCCCGCAACCGGCTGCGGAGCCCGTCGTCGGTCTCGGCGGCATCCGCTGCGGGCAGGGTGCCCAGCGCACGGCGGAGTGCGGCGACGGCACGGTCGGCCCGCCGCGCCAGCTCAGCAGCATCGGCCACGTCGTCCGCCCGCTCGGTGGGCACGAGCAGGTCCGAGGTGGTCGCGGGCCGGGCGCTGGCGATCAGGTCGTACACCTCCTGGCACACCTCGAGCAGCTCCGCGAGGCCGATCGCGGACGCCGGCGAGTCGGCCGGTGCTGCCTCGTCGAAGTGCAGTTCGTCAGCGGTCGGGTCGAGGCCGAAGCAGGCGTCGGCGAGCCGCTGGTGCAGCTCGCTCGGTCGGTTGTTGCCGCCGCTGACCGATGCGAGCACCGTGGAGATCGCGGAGATCCCCAGGTCGGCCAGGGTGAGCGAGAGCGGGGTGTCGGTCGTCGTCCCGTCGGGTGAGGTTCGTCGCCCGCTGGCTGCGATTCGCACGAGGCCGGGGTCGCCGATGGCCGCAGCCGCCCACGTGTTGAGTCGCGGCTCCGCGTCGGAGCGGGCGTCGACGAGCCCCGCCCAGGCGCCGTCGGCCGGTGCGTCGGCCAGGGCGAGGACCACTCGGTGTCCGACTCCGACCCCGGTCCGGGGGGTCCGTACGACGGAGACGTCGGGTGGGGCGGTCTGGCGGTCGAGCGCGTCGAGTGCCGCCCCCGACCGCTCACTGTTGCCCATCACCGCCTGATGGACGCTCTCGCCGACCAGTAGGTCGGAGACCGCGTCGAGCGCATCGACGAGCGCTTCCAGCTCGGCTGTCACGCTGGAGCGGTCGGCGCCGGTGACCCCCACCTGTGAGAGCAGCGCGTTCGCGTCGCTCTGCGCTCGCTCGGCCAGGGTCGCTCCGTCGACGACGTCGCGGGCGGCGACGGCCTCCAGGGGGCGGCCGTCGTCGAAGCCGTCGGTCGAGGTGGCCAACGGGGCCACGCGGCGGAAGTCGAGGATGTACTTGGCGAGGGTGACGTCGCGGTCCCGGAGCCCGCGCTCGAAGCGGTAGCCGAGGAGGGCTCCGATCGGCTGCCCCTGCCTGACTCCGTCGAGGATCGAGAGCGCGAGCGAGACCCGGCGCGAGGACAGGTCGACAGCGAAGGCGTCGTCGCCGGAACGTCGCGCGAGGTGGCCGCTGCGCAGGACCGCCGCCGTTGTCGCGTGGCCGACCGACGGCGCGTGGATGTAGCCCGTCGACACCGGCGCACCGGCCGGGCGAAGCCGCTCCACCCAGCCGTAGCCACCGATGTGGACGCCGCCGGGCGAGGCCTTCCTCGAGGCCGCCAGCCGCCGTGACGCGAGCGAGGCGAACCACGCGTCGAGGCGGTGAGACGTCGTGTCCAGGGTCTCGGCCGCGAGCTCATCGAGCACCTGCGAGGGCAGGGGCGCGAGGTGCTCGAGTGCCGCGCGGAAGTCGCCGAACCTGGCGGTACTGAACCGGCGTCGTAGGTCGAGCTCCGACAGCTGGACCAGGTGGTTGGCCATCGTCGTGCGACCGGAGACGCCCGCCACCGCGCGTCCGGTCAGCTCGAGGAGGGTCTCGCCCTCCCTGAGCACGACCGACTCGGGCGTCGGGGCAGACTCGACCTCGACCGTGATGCCGTCGTCGACGGTGAGGTGGACCTCGCGTTCCCGTGGCATGACGACGGCCTCGATGTTCGGCACCGTGTCGGGGCGGATCAGCTGGTCCGCCACCGCCGCCTCGACGGCCAGCAGATAGGAGGCTCGGGCCAGCTCGATCTGGGCGCTCTGGCGGAGCAGGGCGTCGAGCAGGGTGCTGGCTTTCGAGGGGTCGCCGATGATCTGGCGGAACCCGCCGACGGTGCGCAGCCGCCCGAGGGTGGTGCTGATGTAGTTCGGGTCCAGGGGATCGGTGGATGACGGTGTCGCGGCGACCAGCGGCACCGGTACGACCCGGGTCTCGTCGGCCATGGTGACGTCGACGATCGCCGGGCGGGTCCGCACGTCGACCGTGGCGAGCAGCCAGATGGCCAGGAGCTCCTGGAACGTCGCCACGTCGCCCATCCCCTCGAAGCTGGATGCGGCGGCGGCGCCGGTCGCCTGTCGGAACCGGAAGGTCTCCGACCGAGGAGACATCCGCAACAGCGTGACCATCGCCTCGTCGGGGCGCTCGGCGTCCACCAGGTTCGGCACCCGATCGGCGGCATCGAGCCAGTGCCGCTTGAGGTTGCCCAACAACCCGGCCAGGGCGTTCTCGAAGGCCGACGACGACCTGAACGGGCGGCTGGCCACGATCGGCAGCACGCCGTACGGTTGGCGACCGATGCGCACGGTGGTCAGCGGGCCGCGGCCGCGAAGGTGCTCGACGGCATGGGCTCGCACCTGTTCGACCTCGCCCGTGCTGAAGTGCGGGCGCATCAGCTGCTCGAGGAAGTAGCCCCAGGTGGGCGCCCAGAGCGCAGAGTTCATGTGTCGGGCGGCCACGTCGGACCGGTCCTCGCCGCCGGGAGCGGCCGAGACCAAGGGCACCTCGCCGAGGCCCAGAGCGGCGGTGAACGCCGGGCCGGCTGCGTCATCCGCGGGCGACCGGTCGGCCGCAGGGTCCAGGAGTGACGGGTCTCCCAGCACACCCGAGGGCGGGGCGGCGTCATCGGTCACGTTGGTCGGCGTCCCCACCGCGGGATACGCCAGTCCGTCCGTGTAGCCGTGCGATGTCAGGTGAGCGCCCAACGAGTCCGCGGCCTCCGTCGGGTCGAGCGTCCAGTCGACGCCGACGACCACGAGCAGGTCGAAGCCCGAAGCGACCCCGCCGCCGACGTCGCGGTCCATGAGCTTGACCGCCATCCCGGCCTCGAGGGCGGCATCGACGTCGACCATCCAGCGCAGGCCGTCATCGAAGGCCTGCGTGTCCTGCTCGTCGGGCGGCTCGTGCAGCGGATGGGCCGCGTCGTCGGCCGCCGTGATGTCGGGCGTCGGTCCCATCTGGAGGTCATCGGCGATGCGCTGGCCCCAGACCCGGGCCACCTCCTTTCCCTTGCGGTAGCCAAGGACCACCCAGCGCTCCGGCAGCTGGCGGGCAACGGCCGGGCGCGTCCAGGGGGCGGCCTTGAGACCCACCTCGGGGAGCTTGGGCTCGCCGGTGCCGATGTCGGCGAGGTTCGTCGGCGTGGTGGCGTCGACGAGCCAGCGCGCACGAGGAGGTCGGAAGGCGCGCGCCATCTGCTCCCACACGGCCCGGGTCTCGTCGCTCGTTCCGGTCCATCGCGTCGTCCAGTAGTCGGTCGCCGCCGCCAGCTCCGCGTCGGTGAGCTCGGGCTCGAAGCTGTGCTGGTGGACTGTGTCGGGGAAGACCCTGACCCAGAGCTCTGAGTTGCCGTTCATGAAGCGGGTCTCGAGCCGCACCGGCAACATCGCCACCGGCACCGACCCCTCGAGGTCGCCGATGGCCTGCTCGAACGTGCGCGGCACACGCACCCCGTCGCGGATCCGGTCGATCAGGGCGGTCGCGCTCAGCCGGCCCCGGAGCAGCTCCTCGCGCTTCGTCGACAGCTCGCGCAGGGTGCCTGCCAGCTCGCGCTGCGCGCCCCGGCCTGCGCCCGTGCGCTCCATCCGCTGCAGCGTCACGGACGTCGTGGCCAGCTCGCGCTCGACGCCCACCAGTTCCCGGTCGAGGCCGGCCAGCTTCTCGCGAGCCGCGGCCAGTTCCTGACGATCCAGTGGCATCAGGGCCTCCGTCCGGTGCCGTCCAGCACCTCGTCGCTGTGCACCGCGACCCGGAAAGTGCGCTGGAACGTGATCGCGGCCATGTGTGCGGCGTTGTCGCCCCACCTCGCCTGGACCGTGCCGCTGGGCGCGAGCGTGCGCGACACCGACCCCACCGACCCCAGCGAGAGCCACCCTCCCGGCGAGGTGCCCGGGTGGGCCCAGTTGAGGTCCGCCCAGCTCGCCGGCGCCCCGCCACCGGGACCACCATCCGGCTCGTCGAGGCCGAACCGCGGCTCGGACGGCTGCTCCTGGATGACGAAGAACCACCCCGGGCCGGGCAGGACGTCCTCGACGGTGAGGTCGAAGCCGACGAAGGTGATGTCCGGAGCGAGCTGGCCGTCGAAGACCGGGAGGACGACCCGGTCCGGATCGGGGTCGAGGGTGCGGTCGGCCAGCGCGGGTGCGGCGTACACGATCGAGTTCGGGTATCGGCGCAGCAGGTCGCCCCGGACGAGCAGCACGAGCGAGCCCTCGATCTGCCCGACGCTGTTGCCGCCAAGCCGGCGGGCACCGTTGAACAGGTGGATCGGGCCGATGTCCTCGCCTCCGTCGATCCGGTCCCAGAAGTGGTGGAAGGGCGTCCCGCGGCGATCGGTCGGGAACTTCCGCCACAGCAGCTCGCGGTTCATCTCGTGGTTGGCACCGACGAGGAATCCCTCGACGAAGCGGGGGTTCGTCTCCATCAGCGTGATCGCGTTGGCGGGCAGCTTGGCCGCACCCGGGAGGAACCGTTCCTGGTCGTGGGCGGCGAGCGCCGCGTACAGCGGCTCGGGAAGCTGGGGACCGACCATGATCGGCGCGACGGGCGCGCGCTGCCGGAAGCGATCAGTCGGGAGGTCGACCTCACCGACCCTGAGGCCACCGACGATTCCGATGCGACCCTGGACCCGCGCCTCGATGACCTGGTGTGGGTCGACCGCCGCGACCATGGTGGCGCCCAGCCCCGCGAGGTCGAGGGGTGCGGGCTGGGGCACCGTCGACACCACCGAGGCGACGCTTGCCTTGAGGTGCGCTGTCAGGCCGGTCGAGAGTTCCCTGACCACCGGGGTCGAGACGACCGGCGGGAAGAGCGTCGCACGGGGTCGGGACGGTACCTCCGTCGCCCCTCCGGACCGGGCTCCTCCCGACCGGGCTCGCGTGACCGCCTCGACGGGGTTGCTCACCCGGTTGCGGTTCCCGGGCAGCCGGACCCGGACGTTCGGTGCCGCATCCCCGCCGTCGAGCACCCCGTTCGGCAGCCGCCCGAGCACGCGTCCGAGGAGCTCGGGGGCACGAGCGAGCCGGGAGTCGACACGGCCGAGGTCGAGTGGCTCGTCGAGGTCCAGGCGTGACCCGAGGATCCGGTCACCGTCGTTCGTGATCGCCCACGGCGCGCCGTCGGCGCCGACGCCGAATCCCACGAGGTCACGCGTCGTCGCCCGCAGCTCGAGCAGCTCACCGAGTGTGCCGGTCACTGACCGCCCGCCCGAGGGCTCGAGGCCACCGATCTCGGCGACGTGCTCGTCGAGCAGCACACCGGTGAGCTGAAGGTCGGGCCGGATCGCGCCCGGGGCCGTGACGAGGTCGCCGCCGACCCTGGCCAGGGTGTCGGCTGCCGCGACCACGGTGCGGCCGAGCTCGGTGCGCAGGGCTGGGCGCAGGTCGAGGGGCTCGACCGTCAGGCCGGAGCCGATCCGGACGCCGCCGAGCAGTGCCGACCGGGCGAGTCCGTCGACCTGCCGGTCGAGGTCGAGGACGAGCTCGGCACCGGCGAGGCGAGCGATGGCGGTCAGCTCGATCCCCCCGCCGGCCAGCACGTGGCCCGCGCCGAGGCGCGCGGCACGGCTCAGCAGGGCGCCTCGGGGGGTCACCCGGCGGCGGAAGGCCACGTCGGTCACCCGACCCGGCACCGTGCTCGCGCCGATGAGGCGCTCGACGGTCGTGGTGCCGACGACGGTCCTCATCTGGCTCGGTGCCGTGAACCCGAGCAGGACGTCCGGTGCGAGCGGACGCACGTGGCGCTTCATCACGCGAGCGGAGACGAGCTGGATGAGGCGGGCGAGCTCGAGCGCCGCGTTTGCGGCGATGATGTCGCCCACCTGCTCCCAGGCAGCGTCCATGTACCGCTCCTGGTTGGCCTGAACCACTGCGGTTCCCAGGCCGGCGGAGACGCGGTGCCGCGGATCGGTGTTCAGCTCACGGAGCCACCGCGGCGCGCGGTTGGCCGAGGGGATCTGATGGGTGCGGACATGCCAGCTGCCATAGATCGGCGGAGCGACGTTCTCTGCCGCGAGGACCGATGCCGTGGTGCCCCCGACGACGTTCGCCTGCCCGGCATCGAGAGCGGTGGTGAGCGCCTCGACGAGCGCCTGGTGCTCGGGCCCGAGAGATCCGCCGGTACCGACGTCGGGTGAGCGCAGCGCACCCTCCATGTCGATGACCCCGCCCGCGTCGGGTGCCAGGGGCGGCACGGCGGGGTCCGCGGCGCCGATGAACATCGGCCGGGAACCGACCCCGTCCGGCAGCTCGATCGGCCGCAGCCGTCGGGCGAGGGACTCGAAGTCTCCGGCAAGGCCGGTCCGGAACTCCCAGTGGTAGTAGAGGGGGAGGCGCACCTCGGCCGGGGGAGGGGTCGGCCAGGCAGGTCCGGTCGTGGCTGCGGTTGCTTCGGGCAGACCGAGACCCGCCGTGCGCCCCGACTCGAAGGCCGGGACCAGGGCCGCGATGTAGTCTGTGTTGGTCTCCAGCCGACGTGGGGCCACCAAGCGCGCCACATTGCGGTCGGGATCAGCGGCGAGCTGGTCGGGCACGGCAGAGCCGTCGTCGATGAGCTGTGCGTGCGCCCACGCCCAGGACTCGCTGAGGTCGGGAAGCTCGGCGGTCGTGTCGGCGGGTGCCGAGATCATCAGCACGGGGAGCGGAGTGGCGCTCGAGACCTCGACGGAGACACCCGCCTGCTTCTCCACGACGACGAGCACCAGCCAAGGGCGCAGGCGCTCGTCGGTGCCGGCGCGCGCCGGTGTGAGCATCCAGGGCAGCCCCGGCTCGTCGAGTTCGAGAGAGGCGAACTGGTTCGGCGGATGATCGACCGTGCGGGACTTCGGCTCGGTACGGACGATCGACCGGGTGTCGAGCCCGATGACGTCCCCGGGGCCGTAGAGCTGGAGATCGGCGGCGGCGTCGGGTCCGGCGCCGGTGACCGCCAGGGTGACCGGGAACGTCGCCCTCGCCGGCATCGAGCCGTCGTGGCGGTCGACCGTCTCGATCTCGGCGGCGAGTCCGCGGCGGACCCAGGGGAGGAACCGGTAGGTCACGGCGCCACCACCTCAGCCACCTCGACGACCAGGGTGGGCCGGCCGGCGGATGCCGCGCTCGCGGCCGCCGCGGTGTAGGTGAGAGGCCTCTCGGCCAGGGCGGTTGTGGGTGTCCGGGTGTCGGCTGTCACGTAGGGCGCCGCCGTGACCGAGAGGACCACAGCGTCGGAGGGAAGGAGGCGCTGCTTGGCACGCAGCGGCGACTTGCCGGCGGCGCCGCGGGCGGCCAGGGTCTGGAACAGGGCCTTCGGGACGAGGTGCACGAAGCGCAGCTCCGGCTGCTCGAGGTAGAGCGTCTCCATGTCCGGCTCGAAGGCGACCTGGCCGCCGCCCACCCGGTAGTCGTCGCTCGAGACGGAGATGCCTGCCGGGAACTGCTCGAAGCTCGGGGTGGAGAGCTTCTGCTCCTCGGTGAGATCGAGGTACTCCCCTCGGGCGAAGTGCTCGGTGTGGCGCCGCGGGGGCTGGGTGGGTCCCGCGCCGATCGCCACACCGCTGATGTCGAACCGGGTGCCGTCGGACGGTCGCGAGTTGCCGACGCGGGTGATGTCGGTCTGCAGGGGGACGACCCGCTGGATGACGGACACCTCACCGAGCGGGTGGGCGAGGATCGCGTCGGTGGTCGGCTGGGACAGGGTCACCAGCGACTCACCACCGGCCGGCATCTGCGCGAGCCAGTTCTCGGGCTTCTCGAGGGCGGCGACGATCTGCGGACGGATCTCGACGCTCGGGAGCGGCGTCGCCGGGGCGCTGCCCCACTCGACCTCCACGTCGATGTCGACGTCGAAGAAGAGCAGCGAGATCGACGCGTGCCCGGCGACGATCCAGTGGCCCGGGCCGGACACGATGCCCCGGACCGCGATCGACGCCAGGCTGATCGAGCGGTACTTGATGGACGCGCCGACCCGGAACTCGATCTCGAAGTGGAACGTCGGCTGGAAGATGAAGAGGGCGTCGAAGCCGAGGTAGGCATCGACCCGGAACCCAGCCGCCGCCGCGACGAGGGACGCCTCGGCCCCGATCTGGAAGCTGTTCGACGTCACCGCGGTGTAGCCGACGATCCGCACCGTGACGATGTCGTACTCGAGCTGTATCCCCAGCCGGGTCTGTTCCGGCACCCCGGGCGGGATGTCGGTGAACCGGGGGTGGAAGCCCCCGACCGCCATGAGGAAGGAGGGCTGCGACCCGAAGCTCGCCCGCACGGTGAGCGACCCGGTGATGGGCAGGCCGGCGACGTGGGAGTCGCGCAGGGCCGCGTCGATCGCCAGGGTCTTCTCGCGCACCTCGTAGCTGCCGATGATGTCGATGATGAGCCTGATGAGCTCGGGGGTGCCGGTGCCGAGGTCGGGCGGGACCTGCACCTTGAGCTGGCCGAGGAGGACGATCCGGGTGAGCTGTGGCGTGGCGCCCGGAGAGTTGAGCACGTCGTCGAACTGGAGGATCAGCCCGATGCTGATCGTGATGATGGGCGGGGTGCTCCAGCCGAGCTTGAGCACCGGCCCAACAGTCAGCGCTCCCGGCGTGATGGGGAACACCGCCCGTAGGTCGCCGAGCAGTTCGGGGGCTCGAGCCACCGGATCCGACGGGAAGAGAACGTTGTCGAGCACCCCGGTTCGCATCCCGGCCTGGAGCGCGTCCGTCGAGATGCCGTGCTGGAGGCCGATGACCCCGCCCACCCCGTTCAGGGTGAAACCGAAGCCGAGCTGCACGGCGGAGAACTCGGTGAAGACGAGGAGGAGGAGGGCCCAGCCCTCCTCACCGTCGGGCAGCTCGGTGGTGAGGATGCCGATCGCCTTGATCGACACCGGGCCCAGCGCGAGCTCGAGGACCCCGGCGTACTCGTGGCGTTCCGGGGCGAAGTAGAGGTAGCCGCCTCCCTTGACGACCCCGGCGTCGAGGACGAAGCCGAGCCCGGACGGGGGTTTGAAGTCGAATCCCAGGTTCGCGACCTCGAGGTTGGCGCCGGAGTCGGGGAAGCTGAGGTCGGCGATGATGCCCATCCGCTCGACGGCGACGGCGAAGGGGCCGAGCTGGGCGCCGATCGCACCGGAGGCCTCGAGCTCGAACCGGCCGTCGCTGAAGCCGAGCGCCAGGTGGAGCGTCGAGACGGTGAGGCCGCCAAGGCGGAGGTCCACCGGCACGTCGACCTCGATACCGACCCCGCCGCGGAAGTACAGGCCCTCCGACATCGTCCAGCCGGCCTCGACATCGGCCTGGATGACGAGTCCCTCGCCGAGCAGGCCGCCGATGAAGCCGTCGGCGCCGTCGAGGGTGATGACGACGCGGCCGCCTTCCAACGCGACCGAGACCTCGAAGTCCGCGCTCGCGGTGCCGCTGACCACGTCCCATGTCATGTCGGCAGCGAACCGGGCGCTGATCTCATCCGCCTCGAGCCGTGGTCCGCCGGTCACGCCGAGCAGGATGACGGGGTCGCCGCCCGGGCCGTTCGACCGGGTGAAGGCGACCCCGACCTCGCCCTGTACGGGCACGGAGGTGGGTTGGGCGCTGATCTCGAGCGGAGGCGCGATCGTCAGGACAGCGCCGGCGTCCAGCGAGGCAGCGATCTCGATCGTGACGCTCCATCCGCCGCCGAGGTCGACGGTGCGGTCCACTCCGGCACCGGTGCCGAACACGAACTCCGCTTCGATCGGTTGGGGGTCGAGGTCGGATCGGTGGCGGATGTCGGCAACGATGGTCTCTACGACGGGGTCTCCGCCGGACCGATCGATGACGGCGAAGACCCCGACCGCGTCGAGCAGCCGCTGGAGGCCGAACATGACGCGCTCTGCGTCGAGGTCGTCGGTGCCCCATCCGTAGACATCGGTCAGCAGGGTGGACGGATCGGACAGCAGGTCGGGGAGGCGGTCGAGGCGAAGCTGGTGCCGGAAGGCCGCGGGCCGGTTCGGGTCGGTGCTGTCGGGTCGCTCGACGGCGCGGTCCGCGAGACCGAGCAGGTAGAGAGCCGCGAGCACGGCCTGGTGTTCACGGTCCAGGTAGGTGACGACGAGGTAGCCGAGCAGGCGGTCCGGAAGCTCCGAGGCGAACGCCGCGAGGTCGGCCGGGTCGAGGGTGGCGACGAGGGCTGTGGCCTGGCCGAGCTCGGTCCCCACGGCGTCGACCGCGACGAACACCGCACGCACGACATCGGCCAGGTCCACCCCCGCCGAGACGACCGCGCCGACATCATCGCCGTCGATGGCGTCGGCGAGGGCGGTCAGGGTGGTCGGCAGTCCGGTCACGGCGGTGACGGCGTCGTCGAGCGCGTCGACCGTGGAGGGTCGGGCCCAGAACGCGTCGGGAAGGTCGAGCCCGAGGTCGGCCAGGAGCTCCCGGGCACCGTCCTGGGTCTGGAAGGACTCCCCGAGCGGCTCGAGGATGCGTCCGAGCGTCTGGCCGACGACTTCGAGGGTGCCCGGTGAGCTCATAGGGGCGCCCCCGTCCCCGGGACGCCGAAACCCGACGCCACGTCGAGCAGGGCCCACATCGCGGCGTGCACCTCGCGCTCGATCTTCTCGTACTTCACGCCGGTGGGTGGGAAGAATCCCATCTCGCCCTGGGTCGCGTAGCCGCACTCGAGGGTGCAGGCGAAGGCCATCGGCTCGTTGGCGCGGAAAGGGCGGCCGAAGGCGTAGTCGTCGCACGCACCGGGCAGCGGCGCGCCCGAGATCCCGGGAAAGTACGGCAGGTAGAAGTCGACGGTCGGCACGGCGGTGTAGGTCGACCGCGCACGAGCGGTCGCGTCCGCTCCGGCCTGGCTGCGGATCGTGTCGATCATGTGCGTCGCCATGGTCCGCTGCCACCGCTGAAGCGGGATGTCCGCGGTGTCCGGAACGTACTCCTCGTACGTGCCACCGATGACGTCGCGGCCCGAGCCCGGCGCTGCCGTGCGGTCCAGCGCGGCGTTCCCGAAGTTCTGTGATGGCGTCGCGCTCTGGTTCCGGGCGACGCCCCAGGGCAGGGCGATACTGCGACCGTAGGAGTGGGTGTCCATGAAGAACTGCGGTCGGAACGTGTCCACGAGCTCTTGGACGTTCTGGGTCTCGGGCTCGCTCGCGGCGCTGGCCCCTCGGAAGATCGGGTCACCGGCGGGGTCCGGGTCGCAGGTCCCGCGGGCTCCGTTGGTGAGGATCCATGTCTCGTCGTTGCTGGTGTAGTAGGGGTTCAGATCCCACTGCGAGGCGAAGTTGCGGTTCAGGTCGACGCCGTGGGTGACGCACGAACCGGGCCCGGAGACTCGTCGGTTGCCGCGCCAGCGCGCGCCCTGGGGTCCGGTGTCGCCGGCCGTGTTGCGGGTCAGTGAGTGGTTCCGCCCGTCCGGGTTCGCCATTGGGAGAATGATGATCACGACGTCGTCGACGAAGCGCTGGACGTCGGTGCGGTTGACGGTGGAACTGGCGTAGCGCACCGGTCCGTCCCTGAAGGCCGGATAGTGCATCGTCGTACCGGCGTCGGCTGCCTGGACGAGCCGCTCGGCGAAGGAGAGCAGGGCGTCAGGGGGAGCCCACTCGCGAGAGTGCAGGCCACCGACGAACATCGCCACGGGTGTGGCGGATGTTGCCGTCGCGGGAGCGATCTCGAGGTAGCTGACGGTGCGCCCCTCGATGGTCGCGTGGGCGAGGGCGGTCTTGCGGCATCGCGCACTCGTCGCGAGCGTGGTCATCCGGCCCTCGATGTCGGCGACGGAACTCGGGTAGACCACGGTTCAGCCCCTACCCGACCGGCGGTCCGTCGTCGTGGAACGAGGCCATGTGGGTCGCGAGCTCGGCGTCGGTCACCTCGACCTCGACCGAGATGCCGAGGGCCTCGATGTCGGGGATCGCCGACTCGTCCATGAAGGTCGACATCGTGTTCCGGCCGCCACCCGCCTCGATCAGCGTGCGGTGGTCGAGGTAGAAGCCAGGGACGGTGAGCAACTGCTCGAACTGGGCCGGCGTGCCGGTCAGCAGCAAGATGGCCATCATCCCCCTGTCTCGTCTCAGTGCGGGACGTGCAACGGCCACTCCCGCTCGTTCCGGTCGTTGCCGCGGCCCTGAGGGCGACGAACCACCGTGATGCCCGGCCCCTCCCTTGCGTCGACTCCGGTGGAGCACCGACTATACGGCGAGTGACGGGGATCACAACAGGGGCTGTTGGCTCGGCGTGGTCACCCGGATGCGCGCTTCGGAGCAGCCCTTTCCACGCGCCGTTGGCACACACGATTGCGGGTGGGATCACCTCGGTCCTTCGCGCCGCAGCTCAGATGACCTGGGGGAGCAGGACGATCTTGCCGACGTGCCTCTTGAGGAGGAACTCCCTCTGCGCTGCGACGATGTCCTCCAGCGGGAACGTGCTCGCGACGAGGGGTCGGATCTCGTCCGCCTCGATCGCGGACACGAGGCCGGGGAAGACCGGCTCGTCCCACGCCGTGCAGCCGAGCAGCGTGAGGTCCTTGAGGTAGACCGTGCGCGTGTCGAGCTGGACGACCGGTCCGGCGATCGCACCGGACGAGGCGTACCGGCCGCCCCTCCTCAGGACACCGAGAACGGCACCGAAACCGGGCCCCGCGACGTTGTCGACCGCCACGTCGACCGACTCCGCTCCGATGGCCTCGACGAGATCCGCCTCGCGGCCACCACCCTGTCGGCCCCGATGGCGCGAACGGCGTCCGCCTTGGCGGCGCCGCACACCGCGGTCACGCTCGCCCCACGACGGGCCGCGAGCTGGACCGTCGCCGAGCCGACCCCGCCCGACGCGCCGGTGACGAGCACCCGATCGCCCGGGCCGACCCGGGCGCGGTGGAGCATGTTCTCGGCCGTCCCGTAGGCGCAGGGGATCGAGCCGAGCTCGGCGTCGCTCCAGTCGCAGTCGACGGGGAAGACCTCACCCGCGGGGACGACGACGTACTGCGCGAAGGCTCCGTCGAAGTCCGAGGCCATCCACACGTTGTCCATCGACCCGAAGCCGTCGGGGCGCATGCACGGTCGTACGAGGACCCGGCCGCCGAGTGCCGAGATGTCGGTGTCCGGCCCGGCGGTCTCCACGACGCCGCAGCAGTCGGTGCCCTGGATGAGGGGGAAGGGGGTGGCCGCGTGCCACCCGCCGTCGGGCCGGTGCCGGGCGGGCTCCTCCGGGCCCTGCGCTGTCGTTGCGGTTCCCTCGGTGACCTCCGACGAGTACCACCCGAGACGGGTGTTGATCTCGGTGTTGTTCACCCCGGCGGCGAGCATCCGGATGAGCACCTCGCCCGGCCCGGGCGCCGGGGTCGGCACCTCGCGGTACTCCATCCGGTCGTAGCCCCCGGTCCCGGTGGTGACCACCGCCATCATCGTCTCCGAGGGCATGGCCTCAGCATCCCGCCACCGGTACCAGGTGTCCACCGCGACACCTCCGCCCACACGTACTCCGTCCGGTCGTCCTCCGTCAGTAGGTCGCCCGAGGGCCAGAGGGGCGTACCGGGCTGTCGCGTCGACAGGGCGGTCCGGCGGTGGGGAGCCAGACCGTCACCCTCGGGCAGGTGGCTCACTAGTCTTCGGGTGTGGATTCGGTGCTCTGGTACGTCCTACCGCTGGCGATTGCGGTCGCTCTCAGTATCTTCCCGGTGCTGGCGGCTCTGTTGCTGCTGCTTGCCGGTAGCACCACCAGGCCCAGCGCCTCGTATGCCCTCGGGTGGTCGCTCGGCCTCGTCGTGCTGGTATCGACATTCGCGGTCGGCGCTCGGATGGTGCCGGGGGACTCATCCAGGTCCATGCCGGCGTGGGTTCACTACGTGGAGATCGCCGTCGGCGCAGTCCTCATCGTCGAGGGCGTCCTGTCGGCGATGCACCAGCGTCGCCGTGCCACACCAGCTGCCCCACCCGAATGGCTCCAGGCGGCCAGCAGCCTCGACGCTCGGCGCGCCTTTGCCTTCGGTGTGTTCATGAACGTACGACCCAAGAACCTCGCCCTCACCTTCGCAGCGGGAGTCGCGATCGGAGCGGCCCCGATCACGCTGCTCGCAGGTGGACTCTCGATTCTCCTGTTCGTGGTCGTCGGTGTCTCCACCGTGGTCGGTCTCGTACTCGCCAACGTCCTGGCGCCGCGACGAGTACGACCCCTGCTCAGGACCCTTCATGCCTGGCTGGTGTCGAACGCATCCCTGGTGCTGAGGCTCTCGTTCGCAGTGATCGGGGGGATTCTCGTGACCATCGGCCTCACTGCTCTGACCGGGAGTTCCTGAGCCGTCTGTCCCTGGCATCGTCGGGGTGCCGTCGAGCTGGTCCCATTGCGTCGTCGCCGACGCCGCCTCGTCGACGGTCGGACGAAGGACGCGGGGTGAACACGTCGAAAGGGCAATACTTGTCCGGCGAGCGACATGGACTTCGAGTTCGAAGGTCCCGTGGTCGAGTGGCGGGACCGGCGCCGTTCTCCTTCGTGCCCATTCCGGAGGAAGAGAGCGCCGACGTCAAGATCGCCGCCCGGGGGGTGGAGTACCGCGGTCAGGTACCCGTGGTGGTCACCCGTCATGGCCGGCGCGGTGACCTCCGGTCCTTGCACGGAGCACGGCCAGCGCGGCGAGGGTGACGAGGGGGTTGTCGCGCCGCAGCCCCGAAGGACCCCAGTCGGCATAGCTGCCGCGGCTCATCACGTGATCGGCGGTGACCGCGTTCGTCGCCTCCCGCGGAAAGCCTCCCGTGGGGAGCCACTTGGATTCCAGCATCTCCACCGCATCGGAGCAGCGTGAGTCGTCCAGGCGTCCGAGGTCGGCCATCACCTGCAGCGCGAACAGGACGTCGAAGAACTGGATCGGGTAGTGGATCCGGTCGGGGCCCGGCTTGCCGGCCCAGTCGGGCACGATCAGGCTGTCATCGGACCGATGCCACAGCAGGCGCCGAGGCAGCATCAGGTCAGCCACCCGCTGCGCTGCATCGAGAGCAGCTGCATGGCCGTGTGCGCGCCCGTATGCCCACAGCCCCCGCGCCGGAATGAGCGACTCCTGGAAGGAGGAATGAGTGGCCCCACGGCTCTTGTCGCAGTTCCAGCCGCCGTCCGGCCACTGCCAGCCGATGAGCCGGTCCACGACATCGCGGGTGCGTTCCTCCTCCAGCCCCAGCCGCACGGAGTACCAGATCGCGTTGCCGTCCATGGACGCGCAGTGCCGGACCCGGTCCTCCTGCCCGGAGAAGACCGCCGTCAGGGGCGGCTCGAGGAAGTGTTTCGAGAACAGCCAGTCGTGGACCTGGTGCACTAGCGGTCGCAGCCGCTCGTCGCCGACCGGGTAGTCGATCATCGCCAGACAGGTCAGCGTCCAGTGCGGGCCCTGCCACTTGCGGTACGTGTGGTGCAGCGTCTTGGCGTCCTGTCCCAAGACCCGCAGCAGCGACCGGGCGATCGCGGAGTCGGGGATGCGCTCCTGCATCGACCGGGCCTTCGGCGAGTCCGGACCCAGGCCTGCCAGCACGCTGGCCTTGTAGGCGAGGACCGGGTCCTCCGAGGCCGCCAACTGCTGGATCAACGCGTCGGACAGGGTGCGCCGTCGCTCTTGGACCTCGGCCTCGTCCACGCCTCGGATCGTACCGCCGAGCCGAGCCCGCCGAGTCTGCAGAGCGGTAGCGGGACGTCATCGGATAGAGACCTTCGGCGCGGTGACGCCCCAGGGCATCCTCGGGAGCGCTTCTGCAGGGCAGGATCGGCCCGCGCTCCACACGGCTCGCTCAGGCGAGCAGGCGGGCGCGGATCTCCGCGTGGCGAACGAGGAAGGTGTGTTCGTCCAGGCCCTTGCGGCGGAGCCACGACGTGACCTCGTCGTTGCACTTGCTCGCGTTGCACGGTCCGCAGGCCGGCGCGACGTTCTCGAGGGTGTAGCGCCCGCCGCGCGAGATCGGGAGCACGCAGTCGCGCTGTAGCGGTCGCCCGGTGACACCGCAGTACGCGCAGCCACCCCAGGCGGCCGTGAGTGCCGTCCACTGGTCGTCCGTGAGGTCGTGATCGACAGCGGACATCCGCCGCTGACGCCGCCGCGCCGCCCGCGCGCGTCGGCTCCTGTTCACTGCCATGGTTACACCGTAGGCATCATCACGGCAACGGGCACGAGACCCGACGGGAAGCGGGTCAGGCAACTGGGCACCGCGCTGCGCGGATCTCGGCGCTGCAGCGGTGGGAGGCCGAGCTCGACCTCGCCGCGCTGCCTCGGACTGAACCATGGTGCACCTGCGGCCGGCGGCGTAGATTCGGCTGATGGCCGAGATCCCGCCCGTGTACCGGACGCCTCGGGGGCTCTCTGACGACCTGCGCCGGCGACTGTCCGCCGAGGGGAACTGCGTCCTGGGGACGGTGGATCCCGACGGGTCGCCGCATCTCACCGAGGTGCTCTTCTCCCTCGGCGAGGACGACCGCGTGGCGGTGCCGACTCCCCACTCGACGCGGAAGGTCGCGAACGTCGTGGCCCGCCCCGTGGCGACTTTCTTCGTGTCGCTGCAGGGTGGGGGCTGGGTCTCGTGCACCGGCCCAGCGAGCGTCGTCACCGGAGAGGCGGCCGCCCGGACCAACGAAGGTATCCGGCAGAGGCTGCTCACCGAGGCGGGGCTCGCCACCATCGGCCTCGTCCTGGCGGCGTACGAGGACACGACCATCGAGATCGTTCCGACGCGCTGGCTCTCCTGGAGCTCGGACGAGATCCGCCCGAGGATCGAGGCGCTCGGCGGCGACGTCGAGGCCTACCCGCCGGACACCTGGTTCAAGGACCTCTCTGCTCGAGGCTGACCCGAGGGGGGTCACGCCGGTCGGCCCACCGCATACAGGTTCGCGGTGTGTGTTCGGGGTCCTCAGACGGGTCCGCCACCCCCGGGGGGGCTGCGGTCACCATGTGTGCTGGTGCAGTGCACCGCTACCGCTGGCGCGGTCCACGGGACTCTGCTGGAGATGGCCTCAGTGGCACGCGCCGCGTCCCTCGCGACAGGAGTTCGGGCATGGAACCGCTACTCGGTGAGATCCGCTTGTTCGGCTTCACCTGGGCCCCGGAAGGGTGGGCCGAGTGCAAGGGACAGATGATGCCGATCGAACAGAACCAGGCCCTGTACTCCCTGCTCGGACCGGCATACGGCGGAGATGGGCGAACCACCTTTGCCCTTCCTACGGTGCCAGGACCGAGTGGTGGGGGGATCTACTGCATCGCGGTGAATGGCGTCTACCCGCAGAGGCCGTAGGGCCCCGAGCGTTGACGGACCCACGTGCTTCGTGGGCGTGGTCCGCGTGGGCAGGTGGTCGCACGCTTCCTCGGTGACGCCCATCCCGTTCCCGCCGGGGCCTCCGGTCGAGCCGGTCCGTCGTTTGCGGCGCCGGAGCCTCACCCGATGGGCAGCGGGGTTCCGCGCGTCAGGAAGTCCGTGAGGGCACGGCGGGACACGGCCTCGGTCGTCTGCAGGAGCTGGTCGCTCGGCGATGCGGATTCGTGCAGCTGACGGCTCACCTCCCGGACCAGCGCCTCGACGTCCGCAGCCGGCACGGCACCGGCGTATCCCAGCGCGAGGCGTGCCCCCAGCGCCGACTCCGCATCGCGTAGCTCGGTGGACGCGGACGCCACGACCACCGTGCGCTCCAACGTCGCCGATTCAGCGGCGCTGGCCCCGGAGGCAGGGCCCGCGACGAGGGCCGAGGTGACGAGCGCCAGGCTTGCAGCGGCGCTCCTGCCCCGAGGCACGAGCGTGCCCAGCCGGGTGGGCACCCTCCGGCGGGACGTCGATGGTGTCACCCGCGCAGCAGACGGGCCGTGGGCGGAACGACGACGCAAGTCCATGACCGAAGGATCTCGCGCGTTCCTGTCAGGACCCTCGGTCCTCCCTGTCGATCAGCAGGGAGGAAACAGACGCGAACGGCCGCCCCGACAGGGTGCCGGGACGGCCGTTCGGAGAGTCGATGCTCAGCTGTCCGTGTGCCGTGAGCTGACGGGCGAGCGCAGGAGCGACAAGGGTCGCGAGCCCTCGGCTTGGCGGGCAAGGGGACGGCGGCGCGACGATGGCCTTTGCCCGTCCCGTCCCTCTCGCCATGGAGTCGGATGGGCATGGGCCCGGGGCGACGAGCTGCACCGTCCTCGACGGAAGATGGCGGTCCCGGCGCAGGAGGTCGCGGGTCCGTCGACAGGCGACGCGGCCGTCAGGCGGGTAGCGGCTCGACGTCGCGGTTCGACGTCGTGGTCACGGCGGCATCGCAGAGTCGGAGGAACGAGCCCAGGGCCCTCAGCTCGTCGGGAGTTCGCGGGGAGAAGTCGGTGAGCACCCGTGAGCGGACGATGAAGGCGGAGTGCTGGCCACGCGAGATGGCGACGTTGAGGCGGTGCCGGTCGAGCAGGAAGCCCATGCCGCGCGAGACGTCGGAGTTCGAGGACGCCGCCATCGACAGGATCGCGACGGGCGCCTCCTGCCCCTGGAACTTGTCGACGGTTCCGACCTCGACGTGCTCCAGACCGGCCTCACGCAGGGTGAGCCGCAGGCGGTCGGCCTGTCGGTTGTAGGGGGTGATGACCCTGATGTCGTGTTGCTCGAGGGGGCGGGGGCCGCTCGGTCGACCGTCCTCGCCCGGTCGACCCTCCGCACCGCGGGCCGACGGGTCGTGCCATTCGCGCCCGAGGAGGTCGCGGATCAGCTCCCGAACGGCTTCGGCCTCCTCCGGCGAGTCGTTGGAGTTGTCGCGGTGGTCGACGAGGAGCACGTGGAGGCCCGGCTGCAGGCCATCGAGGCGTCGGGCGGCAGTGACCGACTCCTCGGAGCGGAGCTCACCCGCGTAGGCGAGGTCGGACACGGCGGCGGTCAGCGCCGGGTGCATGCGCCAGGTCGTCTCGAGGAAGTACCCGAACCGGTCGGGGAGCACGGCGGCACCGTCGGCGAGCCACCCGAGGGCGGACTCGTCGACCGGCTGGGCGTGCACGCCGGTGGTGACCTGCGGGAGCTGCTGGGGGTCGCCGAGCAGCAGCAGGCGCTTCGCGGCGACCGACACGGCCAGGGTCTTCGCGAGGGAGAACTGCCCGGCCTCGTCGATGACGAGCAGGTCGAGCTGACCTCGCGCGACCCGCTTCTCGTTGGTGAGGTCCCACGCGCTCCCCCCGATGACGTAGCCGCGACCGGCCGCCTGGTGCCCGTCGGCGAACCGTGCGAGCTCGTCCGCCGATCGCAGAGGGGTCCACGTCGGGTCGACCGTCGCCTTGGCCGCCTTCCCGACCTGGCTCGGGTCGAGACCGGCCCGGACCACGGCCGTGAGCACGTTCTCGACGGCCGCGTGCCCTTGGGCGCAGACACCCACCGCCCATCCGAGCTCGACGAGCCGGGCGATGACGTGCGAGCCCACGTGGGTCTTGCCCGTGCCGGGGGGCCCTTGCACGGCGACGTAGGAGTCATCCATCCCCTCGAGCGAGGCACAGATGGCGTCCACGAATCGGCTCTCGCCGGAGCCGACCGCGGGCAGTGCCGCACCACCGCGCAGCCGGGGGGACCGTCGCAGGTAGAGGTCGGTGCCGGCTGTCACGGGGACCCCGCCGAGGTCGAGCACCGTGGCAGCCACCTCGGAGAGCGCCCGGTCGAGGGAGTCGGTGCGCAACGGGCCCGGGGGCCCGAGGGCGACGGGGAGCTCGTCGTGGTCGGGGGCGGCCTTGGAGTGCTGTTCCTCGAGGGTCACGACCAGCGCCGGGCGCCCTGACGGGCCGGTGCGCTCGACCACCTCCAGCACCCGGCCGGCGCTGGGGTTCACCGTGTTGGCCTCGGTGGGCTCCGCCGGGAACGCCTCAGGACCCGCGGCCGGGTAGAGGACGTGGCACTCGCCCACGCGAGGAGCTCCGCCGGTCGCCTCGCCGGTGAGCCGCAGGGTTCGGCGGGGGTTGTGTCGGGACGACTGCTGCGACCAGTGGTTGACGACCTCGACCCGGTCCGCCACGAAGGCACCCTCGGTGCGGCGCCAGTCACCCACCGGCAGCCTGATGCGGTCGAAGTGCTCCTGCCACTTCGGCTTGTCCTCCCGCGCGTGGAAGAGCACCGAGGAGGCCACCATGGCAGTCGCCCGCTGGCCCGGTGACCACTCCGCCGGTGGCACGTCGTCGACGAGGGCACGGATCCTCGCCTCCAGCTCGAGCGCTGCGCGGCGTTTGTCGCTCACGACGGGTTCGACGACCTCGTGCACCGGCACCGGCTCCGGGCCGTCGCCGAAGAGCTCCGTGCGGCGCTCGATGAGCCAGTCCCGTAGGAGCAGGGTGGAGACGCAGTCGTCCTCGTTGTAGTGCGCGATCTCCGCGACCAGCTCGGCCGCCTCGTCCTCGCGGCCCTCGATCCGGGCCGCGGTGAACTGGTGGTAGACGACGATGCTCTCGGCTCCGCCCTGCAGGTCGCCCTCGCGAGCCTCCATGTAGAGCGGCTCGAGCTTCTTGATCGAGTACGAGCGTTGCGACACCCGGATGCCGGCCCGCACCACCGCGTAGAGGTCGACGAAGACCCGGTCGCGCAGGAGCTGGTCGACCTCGTCCTCGTAGACGCCGTGTCGCGCGGCCAGCCGCAACAGGGCCGCCGGCTCGTAGGGCGCGTAGTGGTAGACGTGCAGCCCCGGCCACGCCCGGCGCCGGGCGTTGACGTGGTCGACGAAGTCGACGAGGGCCTGCTTCTCCTGCGCGCGGTCATGGGCCCAGAAGGCGCCGAAACGCCGCTCACCGCTGTCGACCTCGATGAAGCCGAACAGATACTCCAGGCCCCAGATCGCGGACCCGGGCTCCTGCCACAGCGGGTCACCCTCGAAGTCGAAGAAGATGTCTCCGGGGCTGGGGGGTGGCAGGAGCAGGCGCAGCGCCTCGGCGTCGACCACCTCGTGCCGCACGCCACCGCCGGGGTCGACCTCCTGCTCCAGCTGGAGCCGGGCCTGGTCGCGCAGCCGGGTGAGCGTGGCGTCGCGGACGTCGGGCACGGGCTCGGTGCGCTCGGCGAGCTGCTCGATGGTCGTCACCCCGGCATCGGCGAGCCGTCGGCGGGTGGGTCGGCGGACCCCTGCGACGAGCAGCACGTCGCGGCTGGCCTCGACCTCGACCTCGCACGTGGGGCACGACCCGCAGGCGAGCCACCGGTCGTCACCCCACGTAGCCGCGGCGCCGCTCGAGAGGTGCTCGGAGAGGAGGTCGTCGAGCCGTCGCCGGCGAGCGCGGTAGACCGGCAGGATCTCGGCAAGGGGCAGGTCCCGGACCTCCCCGTCGCCGAGCACCAACCGGGCCACCGGAGCGACGGAGACGCCCGCGTCGGTGAGCAGCGCGGCATACGCGGCGATCTGGAGGAGGCCAGGCACGGTGGCGTGCCGGGCGAGCTTGGTGTCGCTGACGAGCCACCCCCCGGGTGTGTGCTCGAGGAAGTCGGCGCGCCCGACGAAGCCTCCGTCGCAGAGGGTCGCCTGGGACAGCACCTCCGCGCCGGACGCGAGGGCGTCCAACGTCGCCGCCATCGCGGTGGCCAGGCCCGCCTCGGTGTAGTCCGGAGCGGGCAGCTGGCGAACGCCACCGGGGTGGGCCCGGTGCAGCCGGCGGAGCTCGGACTGCTCGTGCTGGTCGCCGAGGGCCGCGACGCGGGCGAGCATCGGGTCCTCCGGGGCCTCGATGGCGGCGCGCCGACCGAGCCGCACGTCGAGCTCGGCGACGACGGCGAACTCGCACTGGGCCGCCGTGCGCAGGTCGCTCGCGCTGATGACGAGACGCTCGCCGTCGAGGAGGAACATGCTCCGAACCTACCCAGCGCCTCCGACAGCGCAGCGGTGCCCCGACCCAGCGAGCCGGACCCGTGCAGCGGCCACCGCCAGAGTCGCCCGGGGAGCCGCCACCGGCCCGGACCGGGTGCTCCAGGGCCTCAGATCCAGCTGGGAATCCACATCCGCCAGCGCCACTGCTCGTAGGGAATCGTGTCGGCGACGTAGACGGGATGGAAGAACGCGAACAGCAGGAGGGTGAGAGCGAGGTATCCGCCGACGACCAGCCATCGGCGGCGCCACCGGCGGGGGTCCTCCTCCCGGCGACCCACCCAGAGCCCGATCATGAACGCGATGGCCAGCACCACCCACGGCTCGAAGGCCACGGCGTAGAACGTGAAGATCGTCCGGTCCTGGTAGAAGAACCACGGCAGGTACCCCCCGACGAAGCCCGCGGCGATGGCACCGGCCCGCCAGTCCCGTCGCCTGAGCCACCACCACAGCACGACGGCGAGGGCGAGGATCCCGAGCCACCACACCGAGACCGTGCCGATCGGGTTGATCGCCGACGAGCACCGGTCGGCGGTGCAGCCGTCCACACCCGTCTCCGGGCTCTCGTAGAAGAACGAGGTCGGGCGGAGCTGGAGCATCCACGACCACGGGTTGGACTCGTAGGGATGTGGCGTCTCCAGCGTCGTGTTGAAGGCGTAGGAGTCCTGGTGGTACTTCACCCAGTTGCGCAGCACCGGGGGCAGCCATTGCACCCCCTCGCCGGGGTTGTAGACGTCCCAGTGGCGGTGGTAGCCGTTGCTGGAGAGGAACCATCCGGTCCACGACACGGTGTAGACGACGAACGCGGTCCCGACCATCTGGAGGGCCCCGAAGGGGCCGTCCTTGAGCAGCGCGCCCCGGGCCCAGTGCGGTACCCCCGCGGCGCGCCGCGCACCCATGTCCCACCACACGGTCATCAGGCCGAAGGCAGCGAGGAAGAACAGACCGGACCACTTCGTCCCGGTGCACAGGCCGAGTGATACCCCGGCGACCCACCGCCAGGGCCGCCACCCGAGCCAGGGCCCGCCGCCCGTCGGCCAGGTTCCGCGGGGGAGCGCCCCGACCTTCTCGGCGAGGATCGCCCGGCTGCGGTCCCGGTCGACGAGCAGCGCCGCGAAGGCGCACAGGGCGAAGAACATCACGATGATGTCGAGGATCCCGGTGCGGGACATGACGAAGTGCGACCCCTCGAAGGCGAGGAGGAACGCGGCGATGCAGCCGAGCGCGGTGGAGCCGAACAGCCGGCGCCCCACACGTCCCACGATGAGGATCGACAGGGTGCCGACCGCGGCGACGGAGAAGCGCCAGCCCACGCCGTTGTCGGCGCCGAAGATCCACTGTCCGAAGCCGATGACCCACTTGCCGACCGGCGGGTGCACCACGAAGTCGCCGTTCGTGGAGGAGAACACGTCGGAGTCTCCGGCGACGAATGCGGCATCCGGGTCCTTGAGGGAGTCCAGCACCCGCATCTCGACGCCGTAGCGGAGCATGGAGTAGCCCTGCTTGACGTAGTAGGTCTCGTCGAAGACCAGGGCGTGCGGCCGGTCGAGGTTCCAGAACCGGAGCACCCCACCCACCAGCGCGATGAGGCCGGGACCGAGCCACCCCCAGAGCCGGTCGGTCGGTCGGAACCCGAGCAGGCGGGCGCGAAGCTCGTCCGTCCGGGTCACCGGGACATCCTAGGTCGCGTCCCACCGTGCGAGGATCGCGCCATGACTGCTGGCGTCCTGGTCCTGGCGGCGACTCCGATCGGAGACCCCCGCGACGCGGCACCTCGTCTCGCCGAGGAGCTGCGGGGTGCCGACGTCGTCGCCGCGGAGGACACCCGCCGCCTCCGCCGCCTCTGCCAGGCCATCGACGCCGCTCCGACGGGCCGGGTCCTCTCCTTCCACGAGCACAACGAGGCCGAGAGGACCCCGGACCTCGTCGAGCGCCTGCTCGCTGGGGACCGGGTCCTCGTCGTCACGGATGCCGGGATGCCGTCGGTGTCGGACCCGGGGTACAGGCTGGTTGCTGCCGCGGTCGACGTGGACGTGCGGGTCACCTGCGTGCCGGGGCCTTCCGCGGTGCTCATGGCCCTGGCCGTGTCCGGCCTGCCGGTCGACCGGTTCTGCTTCGAGGGCTTCCTGCCCCGCAAGGGTGGCGAGCGCGCCACAGCGCTGCGGGCCCTGGCCGAGGAGCCCCGGACGATGGTGTTCTTCGAGGCGCCCCACCGGCTGGCGAGGACCTTGACGGCCATGGCCGAGGTGCTGGGCCCGGACCGCCGGGCGGCGGTGTGCCGCGAGCTCACCAAGACCTACGAGGAGGTGCGCCGGGGGAGTCTGGCCGAGCTCGCGACCTGGGCCGAGGACGGGGTGCGCGGCGAGATCACCGTCGTCGTCGGCGGAGCGAGAGCACCTTCCGCGGACCTGGCCACCGAGGTGGCGAGGGTGCTCGAGCGGGTGGCCGCGGGGGAGCGGCTCAAGGAGGCGTGCGCCGAGGTGTCGCGCGCGAGCGGCTTGTCGAAGAAGGTCCTCTACGACTCGGCGCTGGAGTTCCGGGCGAGGTTGACGGGAGGTGCCGGTCCGGCCACGTCGGGCGTCGAGCCCGGCCGCCATACCGGCGGGTAACCGGGTCAATGTCACATTGGACAGCCCGAGACTGCCCTCGCCCCCGACGGTGGCCCCGGATAACCTGACCCCCGTGGCCACAACGACAGCACCTCCGCGTCCCGCGACGGCCCGCCGCACCACCATCGCCCTGAAGATCCTCATGGCGGGGACTGGACTGGTGTTCGTCGGGTACGTCCTCCTGCACATGTACGGCAACCTCAAGCTGCTCGTCGGCGAGGAGGCCTTCAACTCCTACGCCGAGCACCTGAGGACCATCGGGGAGCCGTTCCTCCCGTATGCCGGCCTGCTGTGGATCATCCGGGTCGTCCTGGTGCTCAGCCTCGTCGGGCACGTCTACGCCGCGTTCGCCCTGTGGAGCCGCGCCGGAACAGCTCGCCGCACCAAGTACGCAGCGGTCAAGACGGCGTCGCGCACGATGTGGATGCGCTGGGGCGGAGTGTTCCTCCTGCTGTTCCTCGTGTGGCACCTGCTGCAGTTCACGATCGTCAAGTTCTCCGCCAACCCCGACGCGACCGGGCCCGACGTGACCAACAACCCCTATCAGCTCGTCTACGCGAGCTTCGAGGTCCCCTGGGTCACGCTGATCTACGTCCTGGCCATGGGCGCGCTCGCGCTCCACCTGTCCCACGGCGTGTTCAGCGCCCTGCAGACCCTCGGCTGGACGGGAACCGCGGCCGCGTACAGCCGGGCGAAGTTGGCCGGCTACGTGCTCGCGGCCCTCATCGCGGTCGGCTTCCTCATCCCGCCGCTGGCCATCCTCTTCGGCCTGATCTAAGGAGGCACCGTCATGACCCAGACCCCCGTCAACCCCGGCATCGCCCACGGTCTCTACACCGAGGGCGAGACGATCGCCGACACCAAGGCGCCTCCGGGCCCCATCAAGGACAAGTGGACGACACGCACCTTCGAGGCCGCGCTGGTCAACCCCGCCAACCGCCGCAAGCTGTCGGTCATCATCGTCGGCACCGGACTGGCCGGCGCCTCGGCGGCCGCGACCATGGGTGAGGCCGGCTACAACGTCAAGTCCTTCTGCTACCAGGACTCCCCGCGACGGGCGCACTCGATCGCCGCGCAGGGCGGTATCAACGCCGCGAAGAACTACAAGGAGGACGGCGACTCCGTCTACCGGCTGTTCTACGACACGGTGAAGGGCGGCGACTACCGGTCGCGCGAGACCAACGTCTACCGTCTCGCCGAGGTCAGCGCGAACATCATCGACCAGTGCGTCGCCCAGGGGGTGCCCTTCGCCCGCGAGTACGGTGGGCTCCTCGACAACCGGTCCTTCGGGGGGGTCCAGGTCTCGCGCACCTTCTACGCCCGCGGCCAGACCGGCCAGCAGCTCCTCATCGGTGCGTACCAGGCCCTGGAGCGGCAGGTCGCCGCCGGCACCGTCGAGCAGTTCACCCGGCACGAGATGCTCGAGCTCATCGTCGAGGACGGCCGGGCGCGCGGCATCATCGCCCGCGACCTGGTCACGGGCGAGATCGAGACCCACCTCGCGGATGCCGTGGTGCTCGCCTCCGGCGGCTACGGCAACGTCTTCTTCCTCTCCACCAACGCGATGGGGTGCAACGTCACGGCCTCGTGGCGGGCACACCGCAAGGGCGCCTACATGGCCAACCCCTGCTACACGCAGATCCACCCGACCTGCATCCCGGTGTCGGGCGACCACCAGAGCAAGCTCACCCTGATGTCGGAGTCACTGCGCAACGACGGCCGGATCTGGGTGCCGAAGAACCGTGAGGACTGCGACAAGGACCCGCGCGACATCCCCGAGGAGGACCGCGACTACTACCTCGAGCGGATCTACCCCAGCTTCGGCAACCTCGTGCCCCGAGACATCGCCTCTCGACAGGCCAAGAACGTCTGCGACGAGGGCCGTGGTGTCGGTCCGGTCGTCGGTGACTTCCGCCGCGGGGTCTACCTCGACTTCGCCGATGCCATCGGGAGGATGGGCCAGGCCACCGTCGAGGCGAAGTACGGCAACCTCTTCGACATGTACGCCCGGATCACGGGGGAGAACCCGTACGAGGTGCCGATGCGGATCTACCCCGCGGTGCACTACGTCATGGGTGGCCTCTGGGTCGACTACGACCTGCAGTCCAGCATCCCCGGCCTGTTCGTGACCGGCGAGGCGAACTTCTCCGACCACGGGGCCAACCGGCTCGGCGCCTCGGCGCTGATGCAGGGGCTCGCCGACGGCTACTTCGTCCTCCCCAACACGATCCGCGACTACCTCGCCAAGGGCCCGTACGAGCCGTTGTCGGCCGACACGGCCTCCGTCGCGCAGGCCCGCGAGGCTGTGGAGGAGCGCACCCAGCGACTGCTCGCGGTGCGTGGTGAGCGCAGCGTCGACTCCTTCCACAAGGAGCTCGGCAACATCATGTGGGAGTACTGCGGCATGGAGCGCACCGAGGAGGGTCTGCTCAAGGCCATCGACCTCATCCGCGGCCTGCGCGAGGAGTTCTGGCGCAACGTGCGGGTGCTCGGCTCGGCCGACACGCTCAACCAGAGCCTCGAGAAGGCCGGCCGCGTCGCCGACTTCCTCGAGCTCGGCGAGCTGATGTGCATCGACGCCCTCCACCGCAGGGAGTCCTGCGGCGGCCACTTCCGCGGCGAGTCCCAGACCGAGGACGGCGAGGCGCTGCGCCACGACGACGAGTTCCTCTACGTCGCGGCCTGGGAGTTCGGCGGCGGTGAGACCGACGGCCTGATGGGTTCCCCGGTGCTCCACAAGGAGGACCTCGCCTACGAAGCCATCGAGCTGAAGCAGCGGAGCTACAAGTAACGCACGGGGGCTTCGACCCCCCGTGACCCCCGACCCCCCGACGGTGCACGATGCAAGGAATCGACGAATGAACCTCACCCTGAAGATCTGGCGCCAGACCGGGCCGTCCGACAAGGGCGACCTCGTCACCTACGAGGTCGCGGACATCAGCGAGGACATGAGCTTCCTCGAGATGCTCGACGTCCTCAACGAGCAGCTCAACGCCAAGGGCGAGGAGCCCGTGGCGTTCGACTCGGACTGCCGCGAAGGCATCTGCGGGCAGTGCGGCCTGATGATCTCCGGTGAGGCGCACGGCCCCGAGAAGACCACGACCTGCCAGCTGCACATGCGCAGCTTCAAGGACGGCGAGACCATCACGATCGAGCCGTGGCGTGCCAACGCCTTCCCCGTCATCCGCGACCTCGTCGTCGACCGGGGCGCCTTCGACCGCATCGTGCAGGCCGGCGGCTACATCTCGGTCAACACCGGCTCCGCACCGGACGCGCACGCGACGCTCGTGCCGAAGCCGGCGGCCGACCGGGCCTTCGTGGCCGCGGAGTGCATCGGGTGCGGTGCGTGTGTGGCGGCCTGCCCCAACGCCAGCGCGATGCTGTTCATGGGCGCCAAGGTCACCCACCTCTCCGAGCTGCCCCAGGGCCAGCCGGAGCGGATGGCGCGGGTCGTCTCGATGGTGGGGCAGCACGACCACGAGGGCTTCGGCGGGTGCACCAACGTCGGTGCCTGCTCCCAGGCCTGCCCCAAGGGCATCCCCCAGGACGTCATCTCGACCCTCAACAAGGACCTCCGCTCGGCCCTTCGCACCGGCCACTGACCTCCCCGCCTCACTGGCCTCCCCTCCGACATATTGCGCGTGAGCCACGTTCCCAGGCCCTGAATGGCCCCTGGAACGTGGCTGCGGCGCAATGAGTCGGGTCAGAGCCAGGAGACGTGGGGCTTGACGAGCGCGTACCCGACGAAGGCGACCACGTCGAGGATCGTGTGTGCCACGACGAGGGGCATCACGCGCCTGGTCCGGGTGTAGAGCCAGCCGAAGATCAGCCCCATCGCGGCATTCCCGACGAACCCGCCGAAGCCCTGGTAGAGGTGGTAGCTGCCGCGGATCAGCGCGCTCGTGACGATGATCCGCCAGGGGCTCCACCCGACCTGCCCCCAGCGCTTGAAGAGGTAGCCGACCATGATGACCTCCTCGAGCACCGCGTTCTGCGCTGCGGCGAGGATGAGCACGGGCACGGCCCACCAGGTCTGTTCGAGGTTGGCGGCGGAGACCGTGGTGTTGAGTCCGAACGACTTCGCTGCGAGGTAGAGCCCCAGCCCGGGGATGCCGACGACCGCTGCGAGCAGCACCCCGCGACCCAGGTCCTGCCAGGGGCGACGCAGGTCGAAGCCCATCGTGTGCGGCTCGGCCGGATCGTCGCGCCTGAGCAGGTGGAGGGCGAGCAGGACCGGGACCAGGGCCAGCAGGATGCCGGTGAGCTGGTAGGCGAGGTCGAGCCAAGGTCGGTCGGGCGTGACCGAGGTGTTCATCGCGGCCGTCTGCTGGCCCAGCGTCTCGACCCGGGTCAGTCGGTCGACGATGCGCAGCAGCGACCAGATCGCCGAGGCGCCGAGGGAGACGCCGAGGACGAGCCAGGTCTCCGTGAGCTGCTGCCGCCGCATGGCGGACAGCGTATGCCGGGCGTCCGCCGGGTCGCTGGGTGCTCGCTGAATGCCCGCTGGGAACCGCAGGGAGGCCCGCGGGGCTCAGGCTGCCGCGTGCCGCAGGTAGTACTCCGGGATGCTCAGGCGGTGCGAGCGGCGGTCGCGGCGGCTCGTCCAGACCTGGGGGAACGCGACGGCCAGACCGATCGCGAGCACGGTCACGCCGACCAGACAGAGCGCGACGATGATGGAGAGGGTGATGGTGGCGACGGGGGTCATGGGACATTCCTTTCTACGGGCGTAGAGGATTCTACATCTGTAGTAACCGGGGTCCCCGCCATCCTGTTCCCCGCACCCCTGACCCCGCACAATGGGGGCCGTGAGCGCCACCCCTGCAGAAGCCCGCGGACGCCGCGGAGAGCTGCTCGACGCGGCCGTGCACGTCGTGTCGGACGCCGGGTTGCGCGGCCTGACCCACCGCGCGGTCGACGCCCGGGCCGGGCTCGCCGAGGGCACCTGTTCCGCCTACCTGCGCACCCGCCTGGCCCTCCTCGAGGCGCTGACCGAGCACGTCGGGAACCGGCTATCCCACGACGTGGACGAGATGGCCCTGCGGGTGGCGCCGCACGCTCAGGACCCCGATGCCGTCGCGCTCGCGGCGACCCTGCTCCTCCTGGGGTGGCTGGAGGACGTCGACGTCGTGCGGGCCCAGTCCGAGCTCGCCCTCGAGGCGACCCGGCGACCCCAGCTCATGGTGGTGTTCGACCGGTGGCGCCAGGGCCTCGTCGGCGTGGTGGAGGACATGGTGGCCCGCAGCGGTGCCCCGGACCCTCGACGGCGTGCCGCCATCGGCGTCGCCGCCCTGGAAGGGGTGCTGGCCACCGCAACCCGGCTGCCGCGGGAGGAGCGCACGGCATTCGTCGGATCGGCCGTCCCGGTCGTCGTGCTGGGGCTGCGCGAGCACGGCTGACCCGGCGCGCGGGCGGGAACCCCTGTACGGCGCGCGGGGTCGTCCGGCCTACCATGGTCGCCCCCACCCACACAGGAGTCATCGTGCTGACCAGTCCGGGCCGAGCGCTGCGCGCCGTCACGATCGCCGCTGCCCTGGCCCTCGCGGCCGGATGCACGAGCGACGACCCGTCCGCGACCCCGTCAAGCAGTGCTGGGACGACGAGCGAGACGGCGCCGAGCCCGTCGACCTCCGACGAGCTCCCGGCCACCGGTGAGCTCTTCCGCGCGGCCCGGACGGCGGCGCTCGCGGCCGAGTCCGCGCGGATCGAGGGCTCGCTCGAGCGTCAGGGGAAGGCGATCGAGGTGGAGGTCGAGGGAACCGCGGGCGGCAGCAACCAGGAGCTCTTCCTCGTCGTGGACGGCGGCGGGCGGGCGGAGGTGCTGACGGTCGGCGACGAGTACTGGCTCGGTGGGGACGAGGCGTTCTGGGTCGAGCAGACCGGTGATGCCGAGGCCGGGAAGGCGATGGTGGGCAGGTACGTCCCGATCGCGGAGTCGGACGCCAAGGAGCTGGGCTCCTTCACCGTCCGGAGCATCCTCACCGAGGAGTTCTCCGACCCGGCCATCGCCGCGATCGAGACCAGCAGCGAGCCGGTCCAGGAGGAGGAGCTCGACGGCGAACCGGTCTACGTCCTCAGCGGGGCCGACGGGGCCGAGCTCACGGTGGCCGCCGACGGCAGCGCCACCCTCCTGCGGCTCGTGGGTCCGACGGACTCACCGGCCGACCTCGCCTTCACCCGGTGGGGGCGAGTGGACACCTTCACCGCGCCCCCGGCCTCCGCGGTCGTCGACGAGGGCTGAGCTCGCCCCCCGGGTCGAAGGTCGTCAGGAGGACGGGTACGCCGGTGCGGCGCCCGACGAGCGCCGCCGGCGGACCCGCAGGGCCATCCAGATCAGGAGCCAGGCCAGCAGGGCCAGGGCGACGATGACGAGCACCGGGGCGATGATCGCGATCAGCGACAACCCGAACGACGCGCCGTCCTCCACGGTCGAGACCACCGGGCCACCGAGACCGGCGGTGCCGACGTTGACCACGGGTCGCGCGGCCATCTTCCCCGTGTGCACGATGCCCGACACCACGATGCCCAGGGCGACGGGCGCCCACGGGTTGTCCGCCATCCAGGTCGAGTTGTCCAGCTCGGATGCCGCCGTGGTCGCCGCGAAGATCAACCCACCCATCATCGGGCGGATGACGGTCTGGATCGTGTCGTTGACGGTGTCGACCCCCGGCACCTTGTCGAGGGCGACCTCCGTGAGGAGCAGGACCGCGCCGATGCCGATCGCCCAGTTGCTCTCGATCCACGTGTAGCCGGCGGGGAGGGTGATGAGGTCCGTGAAGCGGGCGACCAGGGCGACCACGAGGAACGGGATGTAGGCGTTGAGCCCCGCGGCGGCGGACAGGCCCATTCCCGTCAGGGCAGCGATCACGTCGGCACCTCCTCTCCCGGCACGCGGACAGGTCGACCGAACGGTCAACGCCGGTCCGGGCGAGAGTAGTCCCGCCGCGTGTGCCCTGGTGCGTGGAGGGAGGCCATCGGTGGTCGCGCAGCGTGCACGAAGCGCTCACCACGATGTCACCCCGCGCCCGCCGGGCACCCATGGCACCCTCCCCGGGGTGACGGCGGGGCCCGTGACAGGCTGGGGTTCGTGACTTCGACCGTCGGGCTCCTGCTCGCTGCCGGTGCGGGGCGGCGGATGGGCGGCCCCAAGGCGCTCCTGCGACTGCGCCCCGACGGACCGACCCGCGTCGAGTGCGCGATCGGTGAGCTCCTCGCCGCGGGGCTCGAGCGTGTGGTCGTCGTGGTCGGGGCGTCTGCCGAGCACTCCGGCCCGATCGCACGGGCGGCCGGGGCCGAGGTCGTCCACGCCCCCACCTGGGAGGAGGGGATGGGCGCCTCGCTGCGTGCCGGTCTCGGTCACCTGCTGACCGAGGAACCAGCCCCGAGCTGCGTCCTCGTGACCCTCGTCGACCTGCCGGACGTGGACGATCGGGTCCACCGACGGGTGCTGGCCGAGGCCACGTCGGCCGAGGTCCTCGCGAGAGCCGCCTACCACGGTCGCCCCGGGCACCCGGTGCTCCTCGGGCGCGAGCACTGGGCGGAGGTCCTCCAGGGGGCGGTCGGCGACCGCGGGGCTCGAGCGCACCTGGGGTCGCACACCGTGTGTCTCGTGGAGTGCGGCGACCTGGCGTCCGGACGCGACGTCGACACGTCGGCGGACCTGGACACGAGATGATGTCCGGGTGAGCACGACGCGACGCTGGCCGGGACGGGTCTACGACCACGGGAGCGAGCCGGACCCCCGGTTCAGCCTCGCCAACGAGCGCACCTTCCTCGCCTGGGTCCGCACCGGTCTGGCGCTCCTCGCGGGTGCGGCCGCGCTCGACGCGCTGGACCTCCCCCTCGACGACACGCTCCAGGGCCTGTTGGCCGCTCTGCTCGCGATCGCCTCCTTCCTCACGGCGGCCGCCGCGTGGTGGGGGTGGGCCCGCGTGGAGCGGGCGATGCGTGCGGAGGAGCCGCTCCCGGGAAACCCCGCCATGGTCGTGGTCGCGGTCTCCGTGGCCGTCGCCTCGGTCGCGATCGGAGTCTCGAGCCTCATGCGCGGGGCGGGCTCGTGAGCGAGGCAGCGCGCGACCGCGGGGCCCAACAGGAACGCACGACACTCGCCTGGCGCCGCACCGGGCTCGCGCTGGTCGTCGGCGCGCTCACCATCGGCCGGCTGACCCTCGACACCCTCGGCGCGGCCGTCGTCGTCCCGACCCTCCTGTCGACGGGCCTGGCCCTGTGGGTGGTCCTCGCGACCCTGCGCGATCGGCGGGCGGCCCGCCCGCACGAAGGCGAGCCGGCATTCTCCGTGCTCTCCGACGGCCGCCTCCCGGCAGTCGTCGCCGCACTCGTCGGGGCGTTGGCCACGGGGGAGCTGGTCGCCGCACTCGCCGACCTCGCCTGAGCCCACGCTTCCGTTCGGGCCTCTCGTCGGGAATGCTGACGCCATGGACCCGCGGACGACGTTCCCATCGGCGCACGACCTGGGCACCGCCCTCGCCTCGACGGGCTACCTCACCGACGACGCGCTCAGCACGGTCGCGTGGCTCTCGCTGCGACTGGGGCGACCGCTGCTCATGGAGGGCGAGCCGGGCACCGGCAAGACCGCGCTCGCAGAGGCCCTGGCGGAGACGATGGACCTTCCGCTGATCCGCCTGCAGTGCTACGAGGGCATCGACTCGACCCAGGCGCTCTACGACTGGGACTTCCCACGGCAGATCCTCCACGTGCGGGCCCTGGAGGCCGTCGAGGGCGCCGCGAGCGACGTGCGCGAGGTCGAGGAGAGCCTCTTCGACGAACGTTTCCTCCTGGCCCGCCCCGTGCTGCGAGCGCTGCGCGACGCGCCGTGCGTGCTCCTCATCGACGAGATCGACCGTGCCGACGACGAGTTCGAGGCGTTCCTCCTCGAGGTGCTCTCCACGTGGCAGGTGACCATCCCCGAGCTGGGCCCGGTGTCGGCCGCCGTTCCCCCCGTCGTCGTGCTCACCTCGAACCGAACCCGCGAGCTCCACGACGCGCTCAAGCGCCGGTGCCTCTACCACTGGCTGGACCACCCCGGCATCCAGCGGGAGCTCGCCATCGTGGCCAGCCGGGCGCCGGAGGTCGCGCCCGCGCTCGCCGAGCAGGTCGTCCGCGCCGTGCACACCATCCGCGCCGACCGCGAGATGCTCAAGCCACCCGGGGTCGCCGAGACCCTCGACTGGGCGCGTGCCCTGCACGAGCTCGGCACCCGCGAGCTCGACACCGAGACGGCCGCCGCCACCCTCGGCGTCGCCGTGAAGTACCGGGAGGACGCCGAGCGGGTGCGTCGGGCGCTCGACCTGATGTTGGCTCGATGACCGAGGTCGTCGAGGCTCGCGGCCCCGGAGGGAACCGTGTGCCGGGGGAGATCCTCCTCGGTTTCGCGCGGGCCCTGCGCGCCGCCGGGGTGGCGGTGTCAGCCGACCGGGAGCGCACCTACCTCGAGGCGGTGGCGGCCGTGGGGCTCGAGGACCAGCGGTCCGTCTACCACGCCGGCAGGGCCACGCTGTGTGCGTCGCCGGCCGACCTCGAGCGATACGACCACGTGTTCGACGCTTGGTTCGGCGGCGTGCGGGCCGGGGTGAAGAAGCGTCCCCCCGCGATGCGGCCCGTCTCCCAGGCGGGCCTCGACGACACGCACTCGGCGACGGGTGAGACCCCCGAGGAGCCGGAGACCCTGCAGGCGCAGGCCAGCTCGACCGAGGTCCTGCGTCATCGCGACGTGGCCACCCTCGACAGGCGCGACCGGGAGGCCCTCGCCGCCATGTTCGGATCCCTGCGACCGCGGGCTCCGCGCCGCCGGGCGCACCGCCACACCCCGTCCCGGCGCGGATCGGTCGATGCCCGGGCCACGCTCCGCTCGACGCTCCGCCGGATGGGTGAGCCCGGTGAGGTGCGCTGGCGTCGGCGGGCCACCCGGGCGCGCCGGGTCGTCCTGCTCGTCGACGTCTCCGGGTCGATGAGCGCGTACTCCGACGCGCTGATCCGCCTGGCCCACGCCTACTGCACCTCCGGTGTGCCGGTCGAGGTATTCACCCTCGGCACCCGGCTCACGCACGTCACCCGCCCACTGCACCAGCGGGACCCCGACCGGGCCATCGTCGCAGCGGGTGAGGCCATCCCCGACTGGTCAGGGGGGACGCGGCTGGCCGAGGGGGTCAAGGTCTTCCTCGACCGCTGGGGACGGCGCGGGATGGCGCGCGGTGCGGTCGTCGTCGTCTTCAGCGACGGCTGGGAGCGCGACCAGCCGGAAGCGCTGGGGGAGCAGGTGCGACGCCTCCAGGCCGTCGCCCACCGCGTGATCTGGGTCAACCCTCACCGGGGGCGGGCTGGGTACGAACCGGTGCAGGGCGGCATCATGGCCGTGTTGCCCCATGTCGACCACTTCGTCGCGGGGCACTCCATGGCGGCGTTCGAGGAGCTGACGGAGGTGGTTGCCCGTGCGTGACGTGCTTCCCGAGTTGATGGGGTGGTGGCGGTCGGGCCAGACGGTCGGGGTCGGCACCGTCGTCGCGACGTTCCGCTCGGCGCCCCGCCCGGCCGGCGCGTCGATGCTCGTCGGCCCCGGGGGTGAGGCCGTGGGCTCGGTCTCCGGAGGGTGCGTCGAGGGCGCGGTCTACGAGCTCGGCCAGGAGGTCGTCGCCAGCGGTACTCCCGTGCTCCAGCGCTACGGCGTCTCCGACGACGACGCCTTCGCCGTGGGGCTCACCTGCGGCGGCATCCTCGACGTCTTCGTCGAGTCGGTCTCGCCGGAGAGCTTCCCCGAGCTCGAGTCGGTCGCCGACGACATCGAGGCGGGTCGGCCCGTCGCCGTCGCGACCGTCGTCGAGCACCCCGACCCGCAGTGGGTGGGACGCCGTCTGGTGGTCCGCCCCGAGGGGCCGGAGGACGGCGCCCCCTCGGCCCCCCAGGACCCGCCCGGGGCCAACGCCGGGGGAGGGACACTGGGATCGCCGCGCACCGACGCCGCCGTCACCGACGACGTCCGAGGACTCCTTGCCGCCGGTCGCACCGAGACCCTCACCTACGGTCCGGACGGCGAACGGCGAGGCGAGGGGATGCGGGTCTTCGTCGCCTCCTACGCGCCTCGGCCGCGGATGGTGGTCTTCGGCGCGATCGACTTCGCTGCGGCCGTGGCCCAGGTGGGGTCCTTCCTCGGCTACCGGGTGACGGTGTGCGATGCCCGTCCGGTGTTCGCCACGGCGAGCCGCTTCCCGGCCGCCGACGAGGTGGTCGTCGACTGGCCCCACCGGTACCTCCAGGCCGAGGTCGACGCCGAGCGCATCGACCCCCGCACGGTCATCTGCGTGCTCACCCACGACCCGAAGTTCGACGTCCCCGTGCTCGAGGTGGCCCTGAGCCTCCCCGAGGTGGCGTTCGTCGGCGCCATGGGGTCCCGCCGCACCCACGAGGACCGCCTGGCACGGCTCCGGGAGGCGGGGGTCGCCGACGATGAGCTGGCCCGGCTCTCCTCCCCGATCGGTCTCGACCTCGGGGCCCGCACCCCCGAGGAGACGGCGGTCTCGATCGCTGCCGAGATCGTCGCCCTGCGCTGGGGTGGACAGGGCCGCCGGCTGCAGGACACGGGCGGCCCGATCCACCACCACGGAACCGGCTGACCTGCAGCGCCTTCCCGCTCGCGATGACGGGTACCCCGGCCGATCACGCGTCCACGGACCTCATCCCACCGACTTCTCGAAAACCGAATCCTTCGATGCCCTTGTGTTGGGGCACCGATCTTGTGAGGATCACGAGGACGACACGGTCCCCCCACGCTGAAGGAGTCAACGATGACTCGCGTCACCGTCACCGTCGATGGAGTGAGCAGCTCCGACGACATCGAGCCCCGCATGCTGTTGGTCCACTACCTCCGAGAGGTGCTCGGCAAGGTCGGCACCGTGGTCGGGTGCGATACGAGCAACTGCGGAGCGTGCACCGTGCACCTCGACGGTCGGAGCGTGAAGTCCTGCAACGTCCTCGCAGTGCAGGCCGACGGGCGCGAGGTGACGACCATCGAGGGCCTCGCCCCCAGGGGTGAGCTGCACCCCATGCAACAGTCCTTCCACGAGAACCACGCCCTCCAGTGCGGCTACTGCACGCCCGGGATGATCATGCAGGCCGTCGACCTGCTCAACGAGAACCCGAACCCCTCCGAGGAGGAGATCCGGGTCGGCCTCGAGGGCAACCTGTGCCGCTGCACCGGATACCACAACATCGTCAAGGCCGTCGCAGCATGCGCGAGCACCGCGGCCCCCCAGGGGAGTGAGGCCTGATGACCGCCGTCGACGACCGCCCGAGCACCGAGATCGGCACCGCGCGCAAGCGCAAGGAGGACCAGCGCCTCATCACCGGCCGCACCAAGTGGACCGACAACATCCAGCTCCCGGGCATGCTGCACCTCGCGATGGTGCGCAGCCCCTTCGCCCATGCGACCATCACCGCGATCGACACGAGTGCGGCCCGCGAGTCCAACGGCGTCATCGCGGTGCTCACCGGCGAGGACATCAAGGACATCCAGGGCGTCAACATCACCGCCTGGCCGATCACGCCCGACCAGAAGTCCCCCAACCACCTGCCCATGGCACTCGACCGCGTGGCCTGCGCCGGTGAGATCGTCGCGGTCGTCGCCGCCCGCACTGCCGCGGCCGCCCGGGATGCCGCCGAGCTCGTCGACGTCGACTACGACGAGCTGCCCGCGGTGCTCGACCTCAAGGAGGCCGCGAGCGACGCCGTGCTGGCGCACCCCGACCTCGGCACCAACCAGTCCGCCTTCTGGCAGCTCGACTCCGCCGGACAGGGCAGCGGCGGCGACGTCGAGGAGGCGATCGCCGCGGCTCGCGAGAACGGCATCGTCATCGAGCGCGAGTACCGCCAGCAGCGCCTCATCCCCGCCTTCATGGAGCCCCGCTCGACCGTCGTCGACCCCTCCGGCGAGCAGGTCGCCATGTGGTCCTCGACGCAGGTGCCGCACGTCCTGCGCTTCTGCATCGCGGCGACGACGGGCCTGCCGGAGTCCAAGATCCGGGTCATCGCCCCCGACGTGGGCGGCGGGTTCGGCGGCAAGCTGCAGACGACCCCCGAGGAGTTCGTCACCCTCGCCGTCGCCCGCACCCTGGGCAAGCCGTGCAAGTACACCGAGACCCGCTCCGAGTCGATGGTCTCCGGGCACCACGGCCGCGACCAGTGGCAGAAGCTCACCCTCGCCGCGGAGAAGGACGGCACCGTCACCGGGCTGAAGGTCGACCTCCTCTGCGACCTCGGCGCCTACGCGGCGCTGGTCGGCGGCGGTGTGCCAGTGCTCGGCGCATGGATGTACAACTCGATCTACAAGTTCGGGGCCTACCAGTTCAACTGCTCGACCTACTACACGAACAAGACGTGGGTCGACGCCTACCGCGGAGCCGGCCGGCCCGAGGCGACCTACGCCATCGAGCGGCTCATGGACGAGCTGGCCGCGGAGGTCGGGGTCGACCCGATCGCGATCCGGGAGAAGAACTGGATCACCCACGAGGAGTTCCCCTTCACGACCGTCGCCGGCATGACCTACGACTCCGGCAACTACGAGGCCGCCACCGCCAAGGCCCTCGAGCTCTTCGGCTACGAGGAGCTCCGGGCCGAGCAGAAGCGTCGCCGCGAGAGCAACGACCCCGTGCAGCTCGGGCTCGGTGTCTCGACCTTCACCGAGATGTGCGGACTCGCCCCGTCGCGCATCCTGGGCGCCCTCAACTACGGCGCCGGTGGCTGGGAGAGCGCGAGCATCCGGATGCTCGCGACCGGCACCGTCGAGGTCATCACCGGAACGTCCCCGCACGGCCAGGGTCACGAGACGGCGTGGAGCCAGATCGTCGCCGACCGCCTCGGGGTGCCGTTCGAGAGCGTCGAGGTCCTGCACGGTGACACCCAGATCGCGCCGAAGGGCATGGACACCTACGGGTCCCGCTCCCTCGTCGTCGGTGGTGAGGCCCTGGTCCTGGCCGCCGACCGAGTGATCGAGAAGGCCAAGCCGTTCGCGGCCCACATGCTCGAGGCCAGCGTCGACGACCTGGAGTTCGCCGGCGGGAAGTTCACCGTCAAGGGCACCGACAAGGGCGTCGGAATCACCGAGATCGCCTTGGCGACGTGGACCGGACACAACCTGCCCGACGGTGCCGAGCCGAGCCTCGACGCCGACGCGACCTTCGACCCGGTCGACTTCTCCTTCCCCCACGGCACGCACCTGTGCGCCATGGAGGTCGACACCGAGACGGGCGCGACGAAGATGCGGTCCTACGTCTGCGTCGACGACATCGGCAACATCATCAATCCCCTGATCGTCGAGGGGCAGGTGCACGGAGGGGTCGCCCAGGGCATCGCCCAGGCGCTCTGGGAGGGGGCGGAGTTCGACGACAACGGCACGCTCGTGTCGGGGTCCTTCGTCGACTACACCCTGCCGACGGCCGCTGACACGATCAGCTTCGTCACCGGGCACACCACGTCGCCCTCCACGACGAACACCCTCGGCACCAAGGGCGTGGGTGAGGCAGGCTGCATCGCCTCCACGCCCGCGGTCGTCAACGCCATCGTCGACGCCGTGCGTCACCTCGGCATCAACGACATCCAGATGCCGTGCACCCCTCAGCGGGTGTTCACGGCCATCCAGGGTGCGGCGGCCACCACCACCGAGGACGCCCAGCCGCACTTCGCGGCCGAGGCGCCCAACCAGGACCCAGCCAGCGGCGCGACGGACGGAGCAGGACAGTGATCCCCGCAGCATTCGACTATCTCGCCCCGACGAGCGTCGAGGACGCCCTCGCCGCACTCGCCGAGGGGGGAGACGACGCAAAGGTCCTCGCCGGGGGCCAGTCCCTCCTGCCCATCCTGAGGATGCGGCTCAACGCACCCGAGAAGGTCATCGACCTCGGTCGGATCGAGGCGTTGCGCGGTATCCGCGACGAGGGTGACCACCTCGTCATCGGCGCGATGACCCCGTACAGCGATGTCGTCGAGAGCGACCTGGTGCGCGAGCACGCGGGCCTGCTCGTCGACGCGATCGCCGAGGTCGCCGACCCGCAGATCCGGCACCGTGGCACGGTCGGCGGGGCCCTGGTGCACGCCGACCCCGCCGGCGACGTCGGCGCCCCGATCATGGCCCTCGACGCACAGCTCGTCATCGCCGGCCCGGGGGGCGAGCGCACCGTCTCGTCCGACGACTTCTTCGTCGACCTCTTCGAGACGGCCGTCGGCGAGGGTGAGCTGCTCACCTCGATCCGCGTCCCGAAGCACACCGGCTGGGGCTCGTGCTACGAGAAGTTCGTGCGGGTCTCCCACCAGTGGTCGATCGTCGCCGTGGCGGCGACCGTCAAGGTCGAGGGCGGGGTCATCCAGGAAGCCCGTGTCGGCCTGACCAACATGGGCTCCACCCCGCTGCGGGCTCGCGGCGTCGAGGAGGCGCTTCGCGGCAGGGCCATGGACGACGTCCCTGCCGCGTGCGCCGGAGCGGCCGAGGGCACCAACCCGCCCAGCGACCTCAACGGCGACAGCGACTACCGCCGCCACCTCGCCGCCGTCCTCACGCGGCGGGCCGTGCTGGCCGCCATGGGGGGCTGATCGCCGCATGGAGCTGACCCATGACTTCGCCGTGCCTGCCGACGTCGACACGACGTGGGCGACCTTCATGGACCTGGAGTCGGTGGGCAACTGCTTCCCCGGGGCCCAGGTCACCGAGGTCTCCGATGAGGGCTTCTCGGGCACCGTCAAGGTCAAGCTCGGGCCGATCGCGCTGCAGTATGCCGGCAGCGGCACCTTCATCGAGCGTGACGACGCCAGTCACCACGCGGTGATCGAGGCGAAGGGCAAGGACAAGCGCGGCAACGGCACGGCGGGTGCCACCGTGCAGATCGAGCTCGCTGAGGATCCCGGGGGCACCCGGGTCCACGTCGTCACCGACCTGTCGGTCACCGGGAAGCCGGCACAGTTCGGGCGGGGCGTCATGCAGGACGTCTCCGACAAGCTGCTCCAGCAGTTCGTCGCGTGCATCGAGGGCCGCTTCGCGGCGCCGGAGCCGGAGCCGGAGCCGGAGCCTGACTCGGGCTCGGAGGCAGCGACGGAACCCGGCTCAGCGCCCGACGCGGCGGCATCGTCCGCGTCCGACGCCGCGCCTGCGGCGTCGGACGCGCCCGAGTCGCCCGCCAGGGACGCGACACAGGGGGCGCCGGCGACACCGGCCGCTTCCCCCCACCTCGCACCGGCCGCGCACCGGCCGGCGGTCACGCCGCGGTCGCACACGGCACCCGCGGACGACGCGATCGACCTCGGTGCCACGGTGCTGCCGGTGCTCCTGCGCACCTACGCGCCGTATGCCGTCGCCGCCCTCGCCGGCGCCGTGCTCGGCTACGTCCTGGGGCGACGCTGCTCCTAGAGCCTGAACGACGAACCCGCGCCGCCCGGATCCTGGATCCGGGCGGCGCGGGTTCGCCTCCGCCCTCAGTGAGGAGTCACTTCGGGGCGTTCGGCACGAGGCACACGACCGTGTCGGACACGTTTCCCGAGCCGTCCACGGCATACACCTCCATGTCGCCCTTGCCCTTGAGCTTCCACTCGACCTCGCCCGATCCCCGCTTCTGGGAGGGCTTGGCACCGTTCGCCTCGGTCCACTTCACGTCGGTGTCGACGCCGAACGGTCCGAACACCGTGGGGCTCTGGGTGTCCTTGACGAAGACCTCGAGGCTGTCCGAGGGCCACACGTCATCCGAGGCGAGGAGGCGGTAGAAGCCGTCCTGGTTCTGGCCCTGGCCCCCCTTGCCCGGTGCCGCCGGGGTGTGGCCCGACGGGTTGGTGCTCGGGGTGCACTCCGCGACGGGGGGAGTGGTGTCCTGCCACAGCTTCTCCACCTCGAGCGCCACCGTGTCGCCGTTGACGTCCAGCGTCCCGGAGATGGTGTCGGTGCCGAGGGAGTCCGGTTCCATTGGAACGGTGTAGGTGAACGTCACCTGACCCGAGGCGTTCGTCTGACAGCTCGCCGGGGCGCACGTCCCCGACTCACCGGCATTCGGGCCGGTGTCGACGGAGAAGTCGACCGGCCACCCCCCGAGCTCCCCGGCCGGCCCGGACACCGTGGCGGTGACCGTGTGCGTGTCGTCGGAGCCCAGCTCGTTGGTGGCGGTCGGCAGCGTGAGGGCGAAACCGAAGACGGAGAACGTCTCGCACCGCTCCACCGACTCCTCGGCCGTCGCGTCGCTCGCCGGCCCGACACCCGTTGCGGTCGCGCACACCTCGTGGCTCCCGGGTGCGAGGTCCTCCAGGGGGGCGGTCCAGGCGACCGAGGTCGGCCCGGCCTGTGGCAACGCCGGGACGACGGTTTCCGTCGCCGCTCCACTGTCGACCTCCACGGCGAGACCGGTGAGCGAGGTGGCGGTGACGTTCTTGATGACGTCGGGGAGGTCGGCAGGGTCCGGGACGCTGAAGCAGCTCGTCCCGCTGGCCGTGGCCATCTCGTCCAGGGTCCCGTCGGTTCCGGCCGAGCAGGACGCGCTCGCGCCCACGGCGAACGGGTAGATCGTCGCGTCCGAGCTCACCGCGGCGAGGGCAGCGGCGAAGGAGCCGCCCCCCGTGTTGGAGGCACCGTCGGAGAGGAACACGACGTTGACGGACGTCCCGGCGGCGGCCTGCACGATCGTGTCGGCGGCTTGGAGGCCTGCGGCGAAGTTCGTGAAGCCACTGCCCACCGACCTCGGGGTGAACTGGGCGACACCGCCCTCCGAGATCGAGCCGATCACGGTGTCGACGTCCGGACTGGTCGGCGCCGTGACCAGCTGGTTGCCGGCGGACGAGGAGATGTCGGCCGCCGCTCCTCCCTCGGCGAAGATCCCGAGCCCGACGTCGATGGCCGAGCCGTCGGTCACGACGAGGTCGTTGAGGCCGGCGACCGCGGCCTTCTCGCAGCCCAGGATCGTCGAGCCCCCGCATGCGAAGGACGTGCTTCCCGAGACGTCGACGATGTAGACCCAGGACACGCTCGGGGTGCCGACTGCCACGCTGGCGCTTCCGGATGCCGGTACGTCGACGGTCGTGGCACCGGCCGGCACGACGAAGGTGTCGCCGTCCACCGGTGACGTCACCTCGACCGTGAGGTCGGCACCGTTGGGCAGTGGGGCGGTGGTGCTGCCGGCGAGCGCGGGAGCGGCGGTGGCCAGCGCGAGGACGGACAGGGCACTGGTGAGGATGACGGTCCGCGCTCGCGCTCGGCGTCGGGTGGTCGGAACAGGCATGGGGAACCCCCTTGTTCGAGAGCGGCCCGGCGTCACGCAGGGCGTCGGTGCCCTCGCCCGTGGTCGCTGGTCACCGGTGAGGAGCCGATCGGGCTCCCCGTGATACCTCGCTCGGGCGTATGTGCGGCTTTCTCCCGCAGGGGGACCTTCACACGATCTCCACACCGTGCACCCACGGCCGACGGACCCGCACTCCTACGCTCGGACCATGACCGAGGGGACCGACAGTGAGCCGACGATCGTCCTCGTCGTCGAGGACGACCCGACGATCAACACGGCGGTGACGGATCGACTCCGGGCCGAGGGGTTCGGAGTCGTCCAGGCCCACGACGGCCCGGGCGCCGTCGCCGCCTTCGCCGCGCACATGCCGGACCTCGTCGTCCTCGACGTCATGCTGCCGGGCTTCGACGGTCTCGAGGTGTGTCGGCGGATCCAGGCGGACCGCCCCGTGCCCGTGCTCATGCTGACCGCCCGCGACGACGAGACCGACCTGCTCGTGGGGCTCGGCGTTGGGGCCGACGACTACGTCACCAAGCCGTTCTCGATGCGCGAGGTGGTGGCCCGGGTGCGCGCACTGCTGCGCCGCGTCGAGCGCGCCCACGACCTGGCCACCGCGGGGGGCGGCCGGGTCGACATCGCGGGGCTCGTGGTCGACGCGCCGACCCGGCGGGTGAGCCTCGACGGGCGCGAGGTGCACCTGACCCCGCTCGAGTTCGACCTCCTCTGCGCGCTCGGCGCGCAGCCGGGCGTCGTCCGGACCCGCGAGATCCTGATGCGCGAGGTCTGGGGGTGGGCCGATGCGTCGGGAACCCGCACGCTCGACAGCCACGTCAAGGCGCTGCGCGCGAAGATCGGCGCTGACCGGGTGCGCACCGTCCACGGCGTGGGGTACGCCCTCGAGGTCTCCTGATGAGCCCCGATCGCCCCCTCGACCCCGTCTCCTCGATCAAGGTCAAGCTCGGCCTCCTCGTCGCGGCCAGCGTCGTCGTGGCGGTGCTCGTCGCCGCGATCGGCGACGCCGCGGGTGTGCCGTCGTGGGTGAGCATCCCGGTCACGGTCGCGGCGGCGCTCGCCGCGACCCAGTGGCTGGCCCGGGGGATGACCGCGCCGTTGCGCGAGATGACCGCGGCAGTGCGGTCCATGGCCTCCGGCGACTACGGACAACGGGTCACGGCGACGTCGTCGGACGAGGTGGGGGTGCTGGCCGGCGCCTTCAACGCGATGGCGGCCGACCTGGCCTCGGCCGACCTGCAGCGGCGCGAGCTGGTCGCCACCGTCTCGCACGAGCTGCGCACCCCGCTCACCGCGCAGCGCGCCCTTCTCGAGAACCTCGTCGACGGCATCGTCCGCCCGGACGACGAGGCCCTGCGCAAGGCCCTGCACCAGGCCGAGCGCCTGAGCGAGCTCGTCGCGGACCTGTTGGACCTCTCCCGCATCGACGCCGGCGCCGCCCCGCTGCGACTGGCCGACGTGCGGGTCGAGGACCTGTTGCGCCGCGCCGTGGACGAGACGGCGGTCGACGGCCGGCCGGTGCGCGTCCAGCACACCGTGCTCCCCGCCGACCTCACGGTCGTCGCCGACCCGGCACGGCTCGCCCAGCTCCTGGCGAACCTCCTCGACAACGCCTCCCGCCACAGCCCGCCCGACGGCGAGGTCCGCGTACTCGCCCGCGCCGTCGACGAGCACGTCTGGGTGCTCGAGGTCAGCGACGACGGCCCCGGCATCCCGCAGGAGCAGGCGGCCCGGGTGTTCGACCGGTTCGGTTCGGGGGATGCCGCGGGCGGCGGCACCGGCCTCGGGCTGGCCATCGCCCGCTGGGTCGCCGAGCTGCACGGCGGCACCGTCGCCGTCGTGCCCACTCCCGCCGGGCAGACCGGGGCGCTGTTGCGCGTGCGGCTGCCCCGAGCCCCTCGACCCTTCACCACGACCCAGGAGGCCCCCATGCCGCCCGCCGCGTCACCCTCGACCCCCGGCCCCGGCCCCGGCCCCGCCCCCGCCCCCGCGCCCGGCTCGGCCGGGCCCGCGGCCCCGTCCGCCACGAACCCACCGCCCTCCGCGGTCGCGACGGTCTGGCCCGAGCGCGACCGGCGCCCGCGCCCGGCGGTCGTCCTGTCGGCGCTTGGCATCGGCACCCTGGCGGCACTGACGTGGCCCGAGCGAGGCATCGGCCTCGCCACGGCGGCGGTCCTGCTGCTCGCCGGGGCGTTGATGTGGGTCGTGGCGCGGAACAGGAGCCGCCCGTGGACCGTCGCGTGCGGGGTGCTGGCCACCGCGCTCGCGCTGACGACGGTGCTGCGGGATGCCGGCGGCGTCGTGACGCTCGCGGTCCTGGCCGGTGTCGTGGTGACTGCGGCGGGTCTCACCCGGGCGCACGGGCTGCTCGCCCACGTCGCCGCCGTCCTGGCGTGGCCGCTCTCGGCGATCCGGGGGCTGCCCCTGCTCGGTCGCACCTTCTCGGCGACGAGCCGGCTCTCGCTGCTCTGGCCGGTGCTGCGCACGGTGGGGCTCTCGATCGTGGCGCTCGCCGTGTTCGGCGGCCTGTTCGCGAGTGGGGACGCGGTCTTCGGCTCCTGGGCCTCGGCGCTCGTGCCCGATCTCGGCTGGGACACCATCGTGCTGAGGACCTTCCTGCTGGCGCTCGTGAGCGGTGTGGCCCTCACGGGGGGGTACCTCGCGATCAACCCGCCGGCGGTCGACCTCGTCCGGCTGCCCGACTCGCCGCGCTCCCGGCAGGCCTGGGAGTGGGCCGTGCCCGTCGCCCTGGTCGTCGCGCTCTTCGCCGGTTTCCTGCTCGCCCAGGCGACGGCCATGTGGGGCGGGGTCGACTACCTGCGCCGTACGACGGGCCTGTCGTACGCGGAGTACGTCCACCAGGGCTTCGCGCAGCTCACCGTCGCGACCGCCCTCACCCTCGTCGTGGCAGCGATCACCCTCCGGGTCGCGTCCGTGGCGACGACGCACGACCGCGCCCTCGTGCGCGGCCTGGTCGGGGCGCTCGGCGTGCTCACCCTCGCGGTCGTCGCGTCGGCGCTCTACCGGATGTCGCTCTACCAGGACGCCTTCGGCTTCACGGTCCTGCGGGTGTTCGTCGACGGGTTCGAGCTGTGGCTGGGTCTGCTCGTCCTCATGCTGCTCGTGGCCCTCGTGCGGCTCTCCGGGAGCTGGCTGCCGCGGGCCGCTCTCGTGAGCGGTGCCGTCTTCACCGTCGGCTTCGTCGCCCTCAACCCCGACGCCTGGGTCGCGGCTCGCAACATCGACCGGTTCGAGCAGACCGGAGTCGTCGACGCGTCCTACCTCGCCACGCTCAGCGCGGACGCGACGCCCGTCATCGTCGACCGGCTCCCGACCGAGCTGGCCACCTGCATCGTCGGCGCCCAGCGCGGCTCGGAGCCCACGGAGGACGCCCTCTCGTGGAACCTCGGCAGGTCCCGCGCAGCCGCCAGCGCGGCGACCCTCCCGCCGCTCCCGGACCCGACAGGGGCCTCCGTGGACTGCGCGCCCTCCCTGTCCTCGGAGTACCGCGCGCCCTGAGGTCGCGATTCACGCTCACCACGGGGCACCCGGCGCCCGCCCCGACGACCCCGGATACCGCGGTCCCGCCCTCACCCCCGACTGGCGGGCCACGACCGGTCGGCACCGGCATACTTCTCGACCATGGACTCCCGCACCGTTCTCGTGCTCAACGGGCCGAACCTCAACCTCCTGGGGGAGCGAGAGCCCGACGTCTACGGCACCGCGACCCTCGCCGACGTCCGGGACCTGTGCGAGGCAACCGCCCGGGGCGCCGGGCTGGAGCTCGACTTCCGCCAGAGCAACCACGAGGGAACCCTGGTCGACTGGGTGCAGGAGGGGCGGGCGTCCTGCGCCGGGATCGTCATCAACGCAGCCGGGTACACGCACACCTCCGTCGCGCTGCGCGACGCCCTGTCCGCCTGCCGGGTGCCTCGCGTGGAGGTGCACATCAGCGACATCCGTGCTCGCGAGGACTTCCGCCACCAGTCCTACCTCAGCGACGTCTGCGACCACCACGTCATCGGCCGGGGGGTGCCCGGATACGCCGAGGCCATCCTCTGGGTCGCGGACCGTCGGGTCTGAGCCTCGCGGGCCCGGCGGGAACAGCACACCGGGCCCCCGGTCGGAGGTGGGTCCCGGTACTCGCGGGTAGGTATTTGGGCGTCCTAGTATCGGGAGACCGCCTCAGAAGGGACCCTCATGGCAGCGCAGCCGTCCAGCCCGAAGCCCGAGCTCCACGTCGCCACCCACCCGGTGCGCATCGTGACCGCATCGGCCCTCTTCGACGGGCACGACGCGTCGATCAACATCATGCGGCGGATCATGCAGAGCCAGGGCGCCGAGGTCATCCACCTCGGGCACAACCGATCGGTCCAGGAGGTCGTCGACGCGGCCGTCGAGGAGGACGTGCAGGGAGTGGCCGTCAGCTCCTACCAGGGCGGGCACGTCGAGTACTTCGAGTACCTCGTTGAGCTGTTGCAGGATGCCGGTGCCGGCCACGTGCGGGTGGTCGGCGGCGGCGGGGGCGTGATCGTGCCCGCCGAGGTCGCCCGGCTGCGCGAGGCCGGCGTCACGATCTTCAGCCCGGAGGACGGCCAGCGCCTGGGGCTGCCCGGCATGGTCAACACGGTGATCCAGGCCTGCGACACCGACCTCTGGGACGATCACCCGACGACGGCACACGCCGTGATGTCGGGTGAGCGAGCCGCCGTCGCGCGCGCCATCACCGCCGCCGAGACCGGCCACCTGTCCGAGGAGATGCGGTCCGAGCTCGCCCAGGCGGCATCCGGCCGGGCGGTTCCGGTCCTCGGCATCACCGGCACCGGCGGCTCCGGCAAGTCCAGCCTCACCGACGAGCTCGTCCGTCGGATCCGGCTGGACCAGCAGGACAAGCTCCGGGTCGCCTGCGTCGCCATCGACCCCACCCGGCGCCGCGGGGGCGGAGCCCTGCTCGGTGACCGGATCCGGATGAACGCCCTCGACGGTGACCGCATCTACTTCCGGTCACTGGCGACCCGCGGCGGCCGTGAGGTTCCCGAGGCCCTCGGCGACGTCGTCACCATCCTCAAGGCCGCCGGCTACGACCTCGTCATCGTCGAGACACCCGGCATCGGCCAGGGCGACGCGGCGATCACGACCTACGCCGACGTCAACCTCTACGTCATGACCCCGGAGTTCGGAGCAGCGAGCCAGCTCGAGAAGATCGACATGCTCGACTTCGCCGACGTCGTGGCGATCAACAAGTTCGAGCGACGTGGCGCGATGGACGCCCTGCGCGACGTGGGCCGGCAGATGGTGCGCAACCGTGAGGCGTTCGGCAAGAGGCCCGAGGACATGCCGGTCTTCGGCACCTCCGCAGCGACGTTCAACGACGACGGGGTGACCGCGCTCTACCAGGAGCTGCGCGAGCTCCTCGTCGGCGCGGGTCTCGGCATCTCCGACGGCGCCCTCGCGCCGGTGTCCGTACGGCACTCCTCGGTGCTGCGACAGGTCGTGCCGCCCCAAAGGGTCCGCTACCTCGCCGAGATCGCCGAGACCGTCCGCGGCTACCACGAGGACACCGAGCGGTTCGCCGCGGCGGCCCGTCGGGTGCAGCGGCTGGCCGAGGTCGGTGAGGACCTCGCGCACGCCGGTGCCGACCGGTCCGCCGTCGACGCGCTCCTCGACGGTGCGCGCGAGGACCTCCCGCTGTCGGTGGCACGTCAGCTGGCCGGCTGGTCCTCGGTCGTCGAGGCCTACGTCGGTGACGAGCAGGTCGTCACGGTGCGGGACAGGGAGATCCACACGTCGCTGGTGAGAGAGACGCTCTCCGGCAACCGGATTCGGCGTGTCTCCCTTCCGCGCTACAGCGACGACGGCGACCTCGTGTCGTTCCTGCGTCGGGAGAACCTGCCCGGCCACTACCCGTTCACCGCAGGGGTGTTCCTCTTCAAGCGTGACAACGAGGACCCGGCACGGATGTTCGCCGGTGAGGGCGACCCGTTCCGCACGAACCGCCGGTTCCACCTGCTCTCCGAGGGGCAGCCCGCGACCCGCCTGTCGACGGCGTTCGACTCGGTCACCCTCTACGGGCGTGACCCCGACCGCCGGCCCGACATCTACGGCAAGGTCGGCACGTCCGGCGTGTCCGTGGCGACGCTCGAGGACATGAAGGAGCTCTACGCGGGCTTCGACCTGACCTCGCCGACCACCAGCGTCTCTATGACGATCAACGGTCCGGCCCCGACGATCCTCGCGTTCTTCCTCAACGCCGTGATGGACCGGGAGGTCGAGGCTCGGGCAGCCGAGCAGGGACGCGAGCCGACCGGGCAGGAGGCCGACGGCATCCGTGCCTTGGCCCTGGCCCAGGTGCGTGGCACGGTCCAGGCCGACATCCTCAAGGAGGACCAGGGCCAGAACACCTGCCTGTTCTCCACCGAGTTCAGCCTGCGGATGATGGCCGACATCCAGGAGTGGTTCATCGCCAACAAGGTGCGCAACTTCTACTCGGTCTCGATCAGCGGCTACCACATCGCCGAGGCCGGGGCGAACCCGATCAGCCAGCTGGCGTTCACCCTCGCGAACGGCTTCACCTACGTCGAGGCATACCTCGCCCGGGGCATGGACATCGATGACTTCGCCCCCAACCTGTCCTTCTTCTTCTCCAACGGCATGGACCCGGAGTACACCGTCATCGGCCGGGTGGCCAGGCGGATCTGGGCCATCGCGATGAAGGAGAAGTACGGCGCCAACGAGCGCAGCCAGAAGCTGAAGTACCACGTGCAGACCTCGGGACGGTCCCTGCACGCCCAGGAGATGGACTTCAATGACATCCGCACCACCCTCCAGGCGCTCACCGCGATCTACGACAACGCCAACAGCCTGCACACGAACGCCTATGACGAGGCCGTGACGACGCCGGGGGAGGAGTCGGTGCGGCGGGCCCTGGCGATCCAGATGATCATCACCAAGGAGTGGGGCCTGGCGCTGAACGAGAACCCGTTGCAGGGGTCCTTCGTCGTCGACGAGCTGACCGACCTCGTGGAGGCGGCGGTGCTGGCGGAGTTCGACCGGATCAGCGAGCGCGGGGGAGTGCTCGGCGCGATGGAGACCGGCTACCAGCGCGGCAAGATCCAGGACGAGTCGATGCTGTACGAGCACCGCAAGCACGACGGCTCGCTGCCGATCGTCGGGGTCAACACCTTCCGCAACCCGCACGAGGGCGACTCCCCCAGGGAGGTCGTGCTCGCGAGGGGCTCGGAGGCCGAGAAGGCGGGGCAGCTGACCCGCGTGCACGACTTCCGGGACGAGCACCGCGAGGAGGCGGAGATCGCCCTGGCCCGGCTGAAGGACGCGGCGACCTCGGGCGAGAACGTCTTCGCGGTGCTCATGGAGGCGGCGCGGGTCTGCTCGTTGCAGCAGGTCACCGAGGCCTTCTTCGAGGTGGGTGGGCAGTACCGCCGAAACGTCTGAGCCCCCATGTCCTCTGGGGCAAGACGCCGGGTGGCAGGATGACGGGATGCTGCTCACCGACACCACAGCCATCGTCACCGGGGGAGCGTCGGGTCTGGGGGCCGCTACCGCGGCCGCTCTGGCCGGCGCCGGCGCGCAGGTTCTCGCCCTCGACCTCCCGGAGGCCTGCGAGGGCGGGCCGGAGGTCGAGGGAGTCTCCTACGCTCCCACCGACGTCACCGTCGAGGAGCAGGTGCGCGCCGCCGTGGCCCGTGCCTCCGAGGACCCGTCCCGGCCGCTGCGCACCGTCGTCAACTGCGCGGGCATCGGCCCGTCGATGCGGATCCTGGGGCGCAAGGGCGTGCACGACCTCTCGGTCTACCGCAAGGTCGTCGAGATCAACCTCATCGGCTCGTTCACCGTCATGGCGGTCGCCGCCGAGGCCATCGCCGCCACCGAGCCCGACGCCGGTGGTCAGCGCGGGGTGGTCATCAACACCGCGAGCATCGCCGCGTTCGACGGCCAGGTCGGCCAGGCGGCCTACAGCTCCTCCAAGGGCGCCATCGTCGGGCTCACCCTGCCCGCGGCGCGCGACCTGGCCCAGCACGGCATCCGGGTCATGACGATCGCCCCGGGCATCGTCGAGACCCCGATGCTGGCCACCGTCTCCGACGAGTTCCGGGCAGGTCTCGCCGCCGGCGTGCCGTTCCCGCAGCGGCTCGCCCTGCCCGAGGAGTTCGCCAAACTGGCGCTCGCCATCGTCGACCACGACTATCTCAACGGCGAGACGATCCGGATGGACGGCGCCCTGCGGATGGCGCCGCGCTGACCGCGCTCGACCCGGCCGAGGTGGCGCGCACCCTCGCCGACGACCTGGGGCATCCCGTCGAGGTGCCTCGGCGACCCCGACGTGTCGTGTCGCTCGTCCCGTCCCTGACCGAGGCGCTGGCGGCGAGCTGTCCGGACGTTCTCGTCGGTGCCACCGACTGGTGTACCCACCCGGCCGACCTCGACGCGCGCGGCGTGACGCGGGTGCGCGGCACGAAGAACCCAGACCTGCGCGCGATCGAGGAGCTCCGCCCGGATCTCGTCGTGGCCAACAAGGAGGAGAACCGGGAGCTCGACGTGCGGCGGCTGCGGGAGCGCGGGGTGCGCGTGTGGGTGACCGACATCGAGACGGTTCCGGGTGCGATCGCGTCGATGCGGCGGCTCCTCCTTGAGGTGCTGGGGCTCCCCGCCGACCCCGCGTGGCTGGCCGAGGCGGATGCGGCGTGGGAGGGCCCCGCGCCCGACCCGTCGGCACGCGCGGTGGTGCCGATCTGGCGCGACCCCTGGATGGTCGTGGGACGCCCGACGTTCACCGCCGACCTGCTCGCCCGGAGCGGTCTCGAGGCGACGAGCGCCGGGGTGCCCGGTCGCTACCCGTCGGTCGACCTGGAGGCGCTGGACGACCCCTCGGTGGCCGACCTCGTGCTTCTTCCGGACGAGCCCTACGTCTTCACGGACACCGACGGCCCGGAGGCGTTCAGGTCGGTTCCGACGCGGCTGGTGTCGGGCCGTCTGCTCACCTGGTACGGCCCTTCGCTCGTCGCCGCCCGGATTTCGCTGGACCGATCCTGAGCGTGTAGTGTCTCCGTCGCGCCCGGGCGGTTCTCCGTCAGTGGCGCGCGCCCCCTTAGCTCAGTCGGCAGAGCGTTTCCATGGTAAGGAAAAGGTCGTCGGTTCGATTCCGACAGGGGGCTCTGCATCGGCCGACCGGCTCCACCGGGCGGCCGGCGCCCCAAGGCGGGGTAGCTCAGCTGGTTAGAGCGCACGACTCATAATCGTGAGGTCGCGGGATCGAGCCCCGCTCCCGCTACCGAGATCGCGATTTCTGGGAATGCCAGTGCTCGCGTATCCTGTTGTGCTGGTGTCGCGCGTTCCCGCGTCCGGCGCGACGCCCCGATATCGATTCACTCCCCGAGAGCAGGTTGCCCCCATGGCCAAGGCCACCGACGTCCGCCCGAAGATCACGATGGCGTGCACGGAGTGCAAGGAGCGCAACTACATCACCAAGAAGAACCGTCGCAACGACCCCGACCGGCTCGACCTGGCGAAGTTCTGCCCGCGCTGCAAGAAGCACACGACCCACCGCGAGACCCGCTGACACGGGTTCGCCTGCGAGAGGCCGCCGCACACCACGTGGTGTCGGCGGCCTCTCGCTGTGCGGGGCGCCCGGCCCGGTGCGCGGGCCCTAGAGTGGCGTCATGGCTGTGAACACTGACTTCGTCGGGCGCACCTACCCCCCGAGCGGGCCTTATGCCGTCGACGCCGCCCTCGTGGCCTCCTTCGCCGCCGCGGTGGGCGCGACCGACCCGGTCCACACCGATGGCGAGGTGGCGCGTGCGGCCGGGTACGCCGATGTCATCGCCCCGCCGACCATGGCGGTGCGCTTCGCGCAGATGACCGACCGGATCTACGTGACCGATCCGGAGGCCGGCATCGACTACAGCAGGGTCGTGCACGGCGAACAGAGATTCGTCCACCACAGGCCCATCACGGCGGGGGACGAGGTGCTCGGGAGAGTCACCGTCGACCAGGCCCGCGCGGCCGGTGGGCACGCCATGGTCACCACGCGCACCGAGCTCACGACCACGGGGGGCGAGGCGCTCGCGACCTGCCTCTCGACCATGGTCGTGCGTGGGGGACGGGAGTGAGCATGTCGGTGCGTCAGCTCAGCGAGGTCGCCGTCGGCGACACCATCGGTCCGGTCACCATCCCCGTGACGCGTGACACCCTGGTGGCCTACGCGAACGCGTCAGGTGACCAGAACCCGATCCACCAGGACGAGGCCTTCGCCCGTTCGGTCGGGCTGCCGGACGTCATCGCCCACGGCATGTGGACGATGGGTGCTGCGGGCACGGTCGTCTCGGACTGGGTGGGGGATGCCGGGCGGGTGGTCCAGTACGGCACGCGCTTCACCCAGCCGGTCGTCGTGCCCTCGTCGGGAAACGAGATCGTCGTCCAGGGAGTCGTGAAGAGCGTCGATGCCGAGTCCTCGCTCGCCACCGTCGAGCTGACCACGACGTGTGACGGGGTGAAGGTGCTCGGCCGCTGCCTGGCCGTGGTCCGGCTCGACTGATGCTCGAGCTGTTCGACGAGCCCATCGCGGCGCACACGACGATGCGCGTCGGCGGCCCGGCCCAGCGGATGGTGCTCGTCGAGACCCCCGACGAGCTGGTCGACGCGGTGCGGGCGGTCGACGACGCCGACGAGCCGCTGCTCGTTCTCTCCGGGGGCTCGAACCTCGTCGTGGCTGACGAGGGGTTCGCCGGGACGGTCGTGAAGGTGGCCACGCGCGGCGTGACGGTGGAGTCCGAGGACTCCTGTGGGGGCGCCAACGTCACCGTCGCCGCCGGGGAGGGGTGGGACGATCTCGTGGCGCTCGCCGTGGAGAACGAGTGGTCGGGGATCGAGGCGCTGTCCGGCATCCCGGGATCCACCGGTGCGACGCCCGTGCAGAACGTCGGGGCCTACGGGCAGGAGGTCTCCCAGACGATCGCCAGGGTGCGGGTGTGGGACCGCCACGAGAAGAGGGTGCGCACGATGACCTCGGCGGAGTGTGCGTTCACGTACCGGCACTCGCTCTTCAAGTCCACGGATCGCCACGTCGTCATCGACGTGATGTTCCAGCTCGTCCCCGGGTCGATGTCACGACCGGTGGCGTACGCCGACCTGGCGGCGCAGTTGGGCGTGGAGGTCGGCGGGCGCGTCCCGCTGGCCGATGCACGGGAAGCCGTGCTCGAGCAGCGGCGACGCCGTGGCATGGTGCTGGACGCGGCGGACCATGACACGTGGAGCTGCGGGTCGTTCTTCACCAACCCCGTTCTCACGCACGACGGTTTCGACGCCCTCGAACGGCGGGTGGCCGAACACCTCGGCGCGGATGCCGCCGCGCCACCCCGGTTCCCCGGCGTCGACGGGCAGGTCAAGACCAGCGCTGCGTGGCTCATCGAGCGGGCAGGGTTCGGGAAGGGCTTCGGGGCTCCGGGGCCGGCGACCCTCTCGACCAAGCACACCCTTGCGGTGACGAACCGCGGCGCAGCCACGGCATCCGACGTCGTGGGGCTCGCGCGCACCGTGCGGGACGGGGTGTGGGACGCCTTCGGCGTGACCCTCGTCAACGAGCCGGTGCTCCTGGGCCTGACCCTCTGAAGGGACGGGTTCGATGCCTCAGGCACTGGGGCGGCGCCGGGTGAAGCGGGGCGCGTACCCCGGGGCCACCGCTCCCGCAAGGGTCGACTCGGCGTACCACCACCACGGCGGCGCGCTCGAGGTCTGTTCGACGACGTGGTGGGCCGGAAACCGGCGGGACCTCCCTCGGACCCGGGCCACGAGCTCGCTGCGGGGCCAGTAGGTGGGGTGGACGGGAGCGGGTGGCGCCTCGGGCGCCGGGCCGGGTGCGACATCGCGTACGTCGTCGCGGGCCCCGTCGGTCTCGGTCGATGTGGCCGGGAGCTCGACCGCGGCGAGCGCAGGCACGGGGGGCTGCGGGCGATGGCAGAGGCACACCATGAAGTCGGTGCCCTCCAGGGCGGTGACGACGTCGCCCAGCTTGAGGCCGGACGCGGCGCTCTCGAGGCGGATCACGGAGGACACGGTGAGGCCCCGCACGGCGGCGTAGGCGCGCTGGCTGAGGCCGCGCTTGTGCCGGTCGGCTCGGATGGCCAACCCGACTTCGGTGCTCAGGTCCAGCATGTCCCTGGCCGCGAGGAGCTCGCGAGCGAAGGTCGGCCACGAGGGTGGTGTGCATTCCATGGCGAGCAGCCTCGCCCGGAGGGGCGCGGTCGAGTAGGGCCGGCTCGTCCCTGTGGACGGGGCGGGGCCTGGGAGGGCGCTGTGCACGGCGAAGACCCGACCACGCCCTGTGCCGGGCGGTGACCATCCCCGTGCGCGCGATAACGAATGCCTCCCCTGGGGACGCAGTTCTCGAATCTGCTCGCTGCGCGGCTGCACATCGAGTGGGGCCCGCCCCCAGTGAGCACCCTTGAGAGGTGCTCGTTGGTGGGGTGCAATCGGTAGTGGCGGGCGACCGGTCGTGACGGGCGGCCGGAGGTGGCGGGCACGCGGTGGTGACGGGCAATGCGCCCAGGAGGGCGGCGGTCGTGGTGTGCGACCGCTCGTGGTGAGCAACCAGTCGAGATCGTGGTGGGCAACCAGTCCAGGCTGGCAGCGAGCCGTGGGCGTCCGCTATGTGGTCGGCGGTCCGGAGCTCAGCCAGGCGTCGATGTCATGCTCCGCATCTGCTCGCACCTCGGCGGGGGCGGCGCTCGCCGCCAGCGACGCGCGGGCCAGACCCGCAAGGGCGAGGTCGTCCAGACCGTGGTCGGCCCTGGCCGAGGCGTACTGGTCGGCGAGCCTGGCACCGAAGATCAGGGGGTCGTCGGCGCCCAGCGCGACCGTGGCCCCCGCCGCGAGGAGCTCACGCAGCGGTACCGAGGACGGTGACTCGAAGACTCCCAGCGCCACGTTCGACGCGGGGCACACCTCGAGCGTGACCCCCGCCTCCACCAGCCGGTCGAGCACCCGCGGGTCCTCCACCGACCGCACGCCGTGCCCGAGGCGCTCGGGCTCGAGGGCGTCGAGGGTCTCCTCCACCGCGTCAGCACCGAGCAGCTCACCGGCGTGGGGAACGAGGAGGAGACCTGCGTTCCGGGCGATGCGGAAGGCCGGGGCGAACTCCCCGGTGTCCCCGCGCCGCTCGTCGTTGGAGAGCCCGAAACCGACGACCGAGCCCGCAGTGGTTCCGGCGTGCCGGGCGGCGAGTCGGGCGAGCGTCCGGGCCTCGAGCGGATGCCGCATCCGACTCGCGGCCACGACGACACCGACCTGGGCGGCGCCCGGCTCCCGGCTCACAGCCGCCGCCTCGTCGAGGACGATCTCCAGCGCCGGGGTGATCCCGCCCACGAAGGGCGCGTACGACGTCGGGTCGATCTGGATCTCGAGCCAGCGCGATCCCTCCGCGCCGTCGTCCAGCGCGGCCTCCCGCACGATCCGGCGCATGTCCGCCTCGCGCCGCACGCAGGCCCGCGCCGCGTCGTAGAGCCGCTGGAAACGGAACCAGCCCCGGTCGTCACCCGTGTCGAACTGATGTGACGCGTCGTCGAGCAGGGCCGACGGCAGTCGGATGCCGTGGTGCGCCGCGAGGTCGCGCACGGTCGACAGGCGCATCGAGCCGGTGAAGTGCAGGTGCAGGTGCGCCTTGGGCAGCGCCGTGGGCGAGCGTGGCCCGGACGGGGCCGGGCCCGGCTCGGTCACTCGCGGTCGTCGTCGTCGTCGTCGATGACGTGGACCGCGGCCTCCTCGGCGGATGCGGCCGCGCCGTCGACGCCGACGTCCTCACCGACGAGGTCGGCCTCGGTGTCCTCGCTCAGTCCCTCGTCGGGCGAGACCAGTCGCCCGGCCCGCCGGTTGCCGACCTCGCCGTCGCCGAGCCAGTCGTCCTCGGCGTCGATGCTGTCCGGGTCGTCGCCCCCGACCCGGGGCTCGTCGAGACCCGACTCGTTGTGCGGCGCGCCGTAGGCGGAGGACGGGTCCGGGACCTCCTGCTGGATCCGCTCCTCGATGGTCTCCTCCCGGCCCTGCTCGTGAGCCGTCACACCGTGGGCGCGCGACCCGCGGTCGGTGTCCGGGGGGGAGAACCCACGGTCCAGGACGTCCTCGACGTCGTCCTGCTCGAGGGTGTCCTCCGGCTGGAGCTGGTCCTCGGCGTCCACGCTGTAGTCGCCCAGGTCGTCACTGATGTTCTCGTGCTGCTCGGCCATGCCGTCAGCCTACGTCCGCCGCGAGGCGCTCGGCGGCGGCCAGGGCGACGCATGTGGCCACACCCGCCATGGCCGCCTCGACCTCGGCCAGCGGCGGCAGGGACGGAGCGAGGCGGATGTTGCGGTCGCGGGGATCCTGACCGTGGGGGAAGGAGGCCCCGGCGGGGGTCAGGGCGATGCCCGCATCCTTCGCGAGGGTGACGACGCGCGAGGCGCACCCGTCGAGAACGTCCAGGGAGACGAAGTAGCCGCCGCGAGGCGTGGTCCACTCCGCGACGTCGAGACCGCCCAGCCCGGCCTCCAGCGCCGCCCCGACGGCCGCGAACTTCGGGGCGAGGATCTCGCGGTGACGCGCCATGTGGTCCCGGACCCCCTGGGCCGACCCGAAGAACTGCACGTGGCGCAGGTGGTTGACCTTGTCGGGGCCGATCGAGGCGAACTGATGGTGGCCGAGGTACCACCCGATCGTCTCCTTCGACCCGGCGAGGAAGGCGACGCCGGCGCCGGCGAACGTGATCTTGCTCGTGGAGGCGAACACCACGGGGCGGTGGGGGTGGCCCGCGGCGGACGCGAGGGAGAGGATGTCGGCCGACTTCGTCTCCTCGGGCGTCAGGTGGTGCACGGCGTAGGCGTTGTCCCAGAAGATCCGGAAGTCCGGGGCTGCCGTCGGCATCGACGCCAGGGCGGCTGCCACCTCCTGGCTGACCACCGATCCGGTGGGGTTGGCATACGTCGGGACGATCCACATGCCCTTGATGCTCGGGTCGTCGTGCACCAGCGCGGCGACCGCCTCGACGTCGGGTCCGTCCTCGTGCATCGGCACGGTGACCATGTCGATGCCGTAGGAGGCGAGCATGGCGAAGTGGCGGTCGTAGCCGGGCACGGGGCAGACGAAGGTGACCTTCTCCTCCTGGCTCCACGGTCGCGGGGAGTCGACGCCGCCGTGAAGCAGGTGGTAGACGAGCACGTCGTGCATCATCGTCAGGCTGGCGTTCCCGCCGGCGACGATCTGCGCCGGCTCGACACCCAGGAGCTCGGCGAACATCTCGCGCAGCTCACGCAGGCCGGCCAGGCCCCCGTAGTTGCGCACGTCCACGCCGTCGCCGTCGAGGTGCCCCTCCGGCAGCCTCAACAGCGCGTCGGAGAGGTCGAGCTGCTCCGCTCCGGGCTTGCCGCGCGTGAGGTCCAGGGTCAGACCCCTCCCCTTGAGGTCGGCGTACGCCGACCGCTGCTCCTCCAGGAACGTCGCCAGCTCCTCCGCGGAGCGCTGGTGGAGGGGTGTGCGGTCGGGCGCGGAAGGGGTCTCGGGGCTCACACCCCCCATGGTGGCAGAGCGCGCGTGGTGCGGCGCGTGGCGCCCGGGCCGTGGGCACCGCGACCGATCGATGCCGGTTCACGCCGGTTCGCGCCCGGTGCTGGCCGTCACGTATGCTTGCCCCTCGGTGTGATCACCATCCTTCGGCGTGCCCGCAGGATCGTCGTCACACCGCGCGGACGTTCCCCCCGACCGGGGCGTCCGTAGGGCAGTGGCTCAATTGGTAGAGCACCGGTCTCCAAAACCGGCGGTTGGGGGTTCGAGTCCCTCCTGCCCTGCGTCGCACGTGTGGTTCGTCCACGACTGCGGCTCGCGACACGTCGTGGGCTGCCTTCGCGGTCGTGCCGCGCGAAAGGCACCCAAGAGCACTCGACGTGAAGAGGCACCGTGACTGACGTGGGTCAGACCAGGACTCCCTCCCGCCCCAGCAAGGGGAAGGAGCGGGGCGGCAACCCCATCTCCCGGTGGTTCCGTGCGCTCGGACTGTTCGTCAGCCAGATCCTCGACGAACTGCGCAAGGTCGTCCGGCCGACTCGCTCGGAACTGTGGAACTACACGCTCGTCGTGATCGTGTTCGTCACGGTCATGATGGCCATGGTGGCAGCGCTCGACTTCGGTTTCACCAAACTCGTCGGCCTGGTCTTCGGCGACTGAGGCGCCCCCGCGCCATCCGCTCGACCCAGGCTCATCGCAACAAAGGAAGAGGTCACCCGTGTCCGACCAGTGGACCGACACCCCTGACGAGGCGTCCCCCGACGCCTCCGAGGTGCTGCCCGACGCTGCCGAGGAGTCGCTCGACCCGTCCTCCGTGGCCGTCGAGCCCGTCGTCGCCGACGAGCCAGCAGCGGCTGACGAGCCCGCCGTGGCCGACGAGCCCGCCGTGGCCGACGAGGCTCCGGTCGACGAGGACACGAACGAGGCCCCCGCGGCAGATGTCGCCGACGAGGCTCCTGCGGCCCAGACCACGGACGAGGACGGCGACCTCCTCGAGGCCGTCGACCCGGTCAAGGCCTTCAAGGACGACCTGAGGAGCAAGGTCGGCGACTGGTACGTCATCCACTCCTACGCGGGCTACGAGAACCGCGTCAAGACCAACCTCGAGACCCGGATCCAGTCCCTCAACATGGAGGACTACATCTTCGAGATCCAGGTCCCGATGGAAGAGGTCAACGAGATCAAGGGCGGCCAGCGCAAGCTGGTCCGGCGTGTCCGGATGCCCGGCTACGTCGTCGTGCGGATGGACCTCACCGACGAGTCCTGGGGCGCGGTGCGGCACACGCCCGGCGTCACCGGCTTCGTCGGCAACGCCCACCAGCCGGTGCCGCTCACCTTCGACGAGGTCTACGGGATGATCAAGCCTGCCGACCTCGAGGCATCCGCCGGCGCGACCTCCTCCACGGGACAGGGCACCACGACGGGCTCCAGCCAGGAGAGCACGCTCGTGGAGTTCGAGATCGGCGAGTCCGTCACGGTCATGGACGGGCCCTTCGAGACCCTTCCCGCCTCGATCTCCGAGATCAACCCCGACACCCAGAAGCTCAAGGTGCTCGTCTCGATCTTCGGCCGGGAGACCCCGGTCGAGCTCTCCTTCAGCCAGGTCGCCAAGATCTGACCGTCGGAGCCCCTCCCCGGGGTGCCGGGGACACTGCAAAGGGGTCATCGCCCACGGCGTAGGCCCACACCACCAGATAAGGAACAGACATGCCCCCCAAGAAGAAGGTCTCCGGGTTCATCAACCTGCAGATCCAGGCCGGTGCGGCCACGCCCGCGCCGCCCGTCGGCCCGGCCCTCGGTCAGCACGGCGTCAACATCATGGAGTTCGTCAAGGCCTACAACGCGGCCACCGAACACCAGCGCGGAAGCATCATCCCCGTCGTCATCACGGTCTACGAAGACCGCTCGTTCACCTTCATCACCAAGACGCCCCCGGCGTCCGAGCTGATCAAGAAGGCCGCGGGCGTGCAGAAGGGCTCCGGCGAGCCGCACAAGGTCAAGGCCGGCTCCCTCACCAAGGACCAGGTGCGCGAGATCGCCGAGGCGAAGATGCCCGACCTCAACGCCAACGACATCGACGCCGCGATGAAGATCATCGCCGGCACCGCCCGCCAGATGGGCATCACGACCGAGCTCTGAGCCCGGTCCACACGGCATACCGCGTATGCCGGGTGGGGCACCACCACCGGTGCCCCACCAGTGGCAGGGCCGGCGCTGGCCCGAGGACCACGACTCCACACCGAAACACCAGGAGCAGCAGATGAAGCGCAGCAAGGCCTACCGCGCCGCAGCGGAGAAGATCGACCCCGACACCACCTACTCGCCGCTCGAGGCGGTACGGATCGCCAAGCAGTCGGCATCCGCGAAGTACGACGAGACCGTCGAGGTCGCCTTCCGCCTCGGTGTCGACCCCCGCAAGGCCGACCAGATGGTCCGCGGCACCGTCAACCTCCCGCACGGCACCGGCAAGACCTCCCGGGTCCTCGTCTTCGCCAACGGTGACAAGGCCGAGGCCGCCAAGGCTGCCGGAGCGGACTTCGTCGGCTCCGACGACCTGCTCGAGAAGGTCTCCGGCGGCTGGCTCGACTTCGACGCGGTCGTCGCCACCCCCGACATGATGGGCAAGGTCGGCCGCCTGGGCAAGGTGCTCGGCCCGCGCGGGCTCATGCCCAACCCGAAGACCGGCACCGTCACGATGGACACCGCCAAGGCCGTCACTGACATCAAGGGCGGCAAGATCGAGTTCCGCACCGACAAGCACGCCAACCTCCACTTCATCATCGGCAAGGTGTCCTTCGACGAGAAGGCCCTCGTGGAGAACTACGCGAGCGCGCTCGACGAGGTGCTCCGTCTCAAGCCGGCCTCCTCCAAGGGTCGCTACATCACGAAGGCCACCCTGGCCACCACGATGGGCCCCGGCATCCCGCTGGATGCCGGCAAGACCCGCAACCTCCTCGAGGACGGCGTCGACGCCTGATCGTCGCCTCACGAGAGCCCGCCACCCTTCGGGATGGCGGGCTCTCGTGCTTTCGCGGCGGGGTGCCTGACGTGCAGGTCGGTGCACGGATAGGCTCCGGCGTGATGGGCCCGTAGGAGTCGGGACCGCATGGGTCTGGAAAGGGTGCACTGATGCTCAACATCGAGCAGCGAGACGTCTCGGAGCAGCGACCGTGAGCGGGGATCAGCCGATCGAGGGCGCCGAGACCGGTCAGGTGGTCGAGCCCGACCCGACGACCCCGGACGAAGCTGCTCCGTCGCCGGACACCGATGCGACCGGCAAGGCGGGTGGCCTTCCCCGCGCCCTGCTCATCCTCCTGGGGCTGGGTGCGGCAACTCTCGTCGTCGCCGGGATGCAGGCCGCGGCGGGCATCATCGCCCCGACGATGCTCGGCGTCATCCTCGTCGTGACCGTCGCTCCCGCGCGGGGGTGGATCATGCGGTGGGGAGCGCCCGCGTGGACCGCCGGCATCGCGACGATCCTCCTCGTCTACGCCATCCTCGCCGGGATGATCATCGCGATGGTCGTGTCCGGCGCCCAGCTGGCCAAGATCCTCCCGCAGTACTCGGACGAGTTCAACAAGCTCATCGCGAGCGCGGGGGACTGGCTGTCCTCCCTCGGCGTCCAGCAGAGCCAGCTCGACGCTGTCAAATCCTCGCTCGACCCCTCGCAGCTCGTCGGGCTCCTCGCAGACGTGGCGAGCAGCGCCTTCAGCATCCTCTCGCTCGTCGCGTTCGTCGCGGTGCTCGTCGTGTTCATCGGCTTCGACTCCGGCAAGTTTCCCAGCCAGCTGAGCGCGGCCAACGAAGAGCGCCCGGCCGTCATCGGTGCGTTGGTCCACTTCGCGACGAGCACGCGTACCTACATGTCCGTGTCGGCGGTCTTCGGACTCATCGTCGCCGTCATCGACACGATCGCCCTCTACCTCCTCGGCGTCCCCGGCGCGGTGACCTGGGGGGTGCTGGCCTTCGTCACGAACTTCATCCCCAACATCGGCTTCGTCATCGGGGTCATCCCGCCGGCCATCCTCGGCCTGCTCGAGGGCGGGCCCAGCCTGATGATCTGGGTCATCGTCGTGTACTCGGTGATCAACTTCGTCATCCAGTCGATCATCCAGCCCAAGTTCCAGGGCGACGCGCTGGGACTGTCGACCACCCTCACGTTCCTCTCCCTCGTCTTCTGGGCCTGGGTGCTCGGACCGATCGGCGCGATCCTCGCCCTGCCGATGACCATCCTCGCCAAGGCACTTCTCGTCGACGCCGACCCGCGGAGCAGGTGGCTGAGTCCCATGCTGTCCGGGGCGACGCTCGTCGACGCCCCACGGGTGGCGAAGACCGAGTGACCCGCCCGACCCACACACCTCTGGAGGTTGCCCGTGCCCACTGATCTCTCCGACGTCGTCACCTGGTCCTGGAAGGTGCTCGTCACCCAAGGCGTCATCGCCGTGATCCTCGGCATCGTCGCCCTCGTCTGGCCGAACATCACGATCCTCGCCCTCGTGGTGATCTGGGGTGTCTGGGCCCTCGTCGACGGCATCGCGATGGGTGCGGCGGCCTTCCGGCCCGGCCCCACCGGTCAGCGCATCCTCTTCGGGATCATGGCCTTGATCGGCATCGCCGCGGCCTTCTTCGCGTTCTTCCGCCCGGGACTCACCGCGGCGGCGCTGACCTGGGTCCTCGGGATCTGGCTCATCGTCCGCGGCCTGTTCGAGCTCTTCGGGGCGTTCTCCTCGACGCGGTCCGCCCCACGCTGGCTTCTCGTCCTCGGCGCCCTCCTCGACCTGCTGCTCGGTATCCTCTTCGTCGCGAACCCGGGCACCTCGGTCGTCGCGATCATCTGGCTGATCGGCATCGTCGCCATCGCCTGGGGCATCGTGTTCATCGTGCTGGGCCTGATCGTCCGCAGCCGGTCCACGGAGATCGAGACGGCGCTGAGCCCGACCTGACCGAGCGGCGATTTGGGCGGGGGCCTGCCCTCCCGTACTCTGGGCATGACCGAAGACCGCCGGTTGTCGCGTGCACCCGCACGAGATCGAAGGCTCCGCACCCGCGGGCGACCAGCGCAGGACATGACCCGTCACGGTATGCCGTGGAGTTCGCTCCGCCGGATGCCCCGTGATGAGCCCCGTGCCCTGTGCCGGGGCTCGTTCCGTGTCCGGGCCCTTCCCGACGGTCTACACGACGGAAGGAGGCCCCATGTCACGTGCCGACAAGGCCACGGCCATCGCCGAGCTCTCGGAGAAGCTCCGCAGCAGCAACGCCGCCGTCCTCACGGAGTACCGCGGGCTCTCGGTGAAGCAGATCACCGACCTGCGCAACTCCCTGCGTGGCAACGCGACCTACGCCGTGGTCAAGAACACGCTGACCGAGCTCGCTGCCAAGGACGCCGGGGTGACCGCGTTCGACGGTCAGCTCGTCGGCCCGTCCGCCATCGCCTTCGTCGAGGGCGACCCGGTGGAGGCGGCCAAGGGTCTTCGTGACTTCGCCAAGGCAAACCCACTCCTGGTGATCAAGGGCGGCGTCCTCGACGGCAAGACCCTGAGCGCCGAGGAGATCACCAAGCTCGCGGACCTCGAGTCCCGCGAGGTGCTGCTCGCCAAGCTGGCAGGCGCCATGAACGCCTCGCTCAGCCAGGCGGTTCGCCTCTTCGCCGCCCCGCTCTCGCAGGCCGCTCGCACGGTCGACGCGCTGCGGGCCAAGGTCGAGGCCGAAGGACCGGTCTCCGGTGCCGCTGACGCGGCAGACGAGGCACCCGCCGAGGCCGCACCCGCGGCCGAGGCCACCGACGTCGCCGAGGGTGGCGACGCGGAGTGACTGCTCGCCCGGGCAACCGGGTGCGGTGACTCCACCAACGAAACGCCACTCACGGCATACAGCAGGAAAGAAAGGACGCCAGACATGGCCAAGCTCAGCACCGACGAGCTCCTTGACGCCTTCAAGGAGATGACCCTGATCGAGCTCTCCGAGTTCGTCAAGCAGTTCGAGGACACCTTCGGGGTCACCGCTGCCGCCCCCGTCGCGGTTGCCGCGGCGGGCGCCCCCGCCGCCGGTGACGGCGACGCCGCCCCGGAGGAGCAGGACGAGTTCGACGTCGTCCTCACCGCGGCCGGCGACAAGAAGATCGCCGTCATCAAGGAGGTCCGCGCGCTGACCTCCCTCGGCCTCAAGGAGGCCAAGGACCTCGTCGACGGCGCCCCCAAGGCCGTCCTCGAGAAGGTCGACAAGGCCGCGGCCGACAAGGCCAAGGACCAGCTCGAGGCGGCTGGCGCCTCCGTCGAGCTCAAGTGAGCCCGTCCCCGCAAGGGGACTGACGCACCGCACCAGGGGCGGGTCCGGACCGACAGGTCCGGGCCCGCCCCTTGCGGTGTCCGGGCAGGTCAGCGGGTCGCACGGCAGGGCGAGGAGCCGCGCACGGTCGCGGCCGCGGGGGGCGCCAGGCGTGCCGGGTCGTGGGCGGGCCGGCGCCGGAGACGCGCCGTGAACCCCTCAGCCCTTGACGCGGGGGAGTCGTGCAGACATCCTGTCTGCGTCACCCGGTCCGCCGGGAGGTCGGTGCCCGGGGCCGAGAGGCTTGACCGGGTTGGACGGCCCTGCCTTCATCGGGTATGCTATCTCTTTGCGCTGCCCCCTACCCCCTCGCTCACCGATGAGTCGTCGTGTCGCCATGCCCCCGGCTCTCCCGGGAGGAAGTCGTGGCCCGACGGCCGTGGTGAGTCTGACGGTCGGGTGCAGCCATCCAAGAAGTCTGAACAGGCCCGTGGAAGGAACCCTCCTTGGCTGCCTCGCGCACCACGTCGAAGCACGTAAACACTGCACTGACGGCTTCTGGCCGTCTGTCCTTCGGAAAGATCCGTGAGCCGTTGGAGGTCCCAGACCTCCTCGCGCTCCAGACCGAGAGCTTCGACTGGCTCCTCGGCAACGAGCGGTGGCAGGAGCGTGTCGCCGAGGCGCGCGCCCAGGGCCGCGACGACGTCCCGGACCGCTCGGGCCTCGAAGACATCTTCGAGGAGATCTCCCCCATCGAGGACTTCAGCGGCTCGATGTCGCTGAGCTTCCGCGACCACCGCTTCGAGGAGGTCAAGTACTCCATCGAGGACTGCAAGGAGCGCGACCAGACCTACTCGGCGCCCCTGTTCGTCACCGCGGAGTTCATGAACAACACCACCGGTGAGATCAAGAGCCAGACGGTCTTCATGGGTGACTTCCCGCTCATGACCGAGCGCGGCACCTTCATCATCAACGGCACCGAGCGCGTCGTCGTCTCGCAGCTGGTCCGCAGCCCGGGCGTCTACTTCGAGCGCACGCCCGACAAGACGTCCGACAAGGACATCTACACCTGCAAGGTGATCCCGAGCCGCGGCGCGTGGCTCGAGTTCGAGATCGACAAGCGCGACATGGTCGGCGTGCGCGTCGACCGCAAGCGCAAGCAGTCCGTCACGGTGCTGCTCAAGGCCCTCGGCTGGACCAACGAGCGGATCCTCGAGGAGTTCGGCGACTACGAGTCGATGCGCCTGACCCTCGAGAAGGACAACACCACCGGCCAGGACGACGCCCTGCTCGACATCTACCGCAAGTTGCGTCCGGGCGAGCCGCCGACCAAGGAGGCCGCGCAGACCCTGCTCGACAACCTCTACTTCAACGGCAAGCGCTACGACCTGGCCAAGGTCGGTCGCTACAAGATCGACAAGAAGCTCGGCGTCGACGCCGAGCTCTCCCAGTCGACCCTGCAGGTCGAGGACATCGTCGCCACCATCAAGTACATCGTCGCGCTGCACGCCGGCGAGGAGACGATGCCGGGCACCCGCCGCGGCGAGGCCGTCGACGTGCGCGTCGAGACCGACGACATCGACCACTTCGGCAACCGCCGCCTGCGCAACGTCGGCGAGCTCATCCAGAACCAGGTCCGCACCGGCCTGTCGCGGATGGAGCGCGTCGTGCGCGAGCGGATGACGACCCAGGACGTCGAGGCGATCACGCCGCAGACCCTGATCAACATCCGCCCGGTCGTCGCGTCCATCAAGGAGTTCTTCGGCACCAGTCAGCTCTCCCAGTTCATGGACCAGAACAACCCGCTGGCGGGCCTGACCCACAAGCGGCGCCTGTCGGCCCTCGGCCCGGGCGGTCTCTCCCGTGACCGCGCCGGCATGGAGGTCCGCGACGTCCACCCCTCGCACTACGGCCGGATGTGCCCGATCGAGACTCCTGAGGGCCCGAACATCGGCCTGATCGGCTCGCTCGCCTCCTACGGGCGGATCAACAGCTTCGGCTTCATCGAGACCCCCTACCGCAAGGTCACCAAGGGCGGCATCACCGACGAGGTGCACTACCTGTCCGCCGACGAGGAGGACGAGTTCGTCATCGCGCAGGCCAACGCGACGCTCACCGAGGACGGCACCCGCTTCGCCCACGAGCGCGTCCTCGTGCGCGTCAAGGGTGGCGAGGTCGAGTACGTCCCGGCCGACGCCGTCGACTACATCGACGTCTCCGCACGCCAGATGGTCTCCGCGGCCACCGCGCTCATCCCGTTCCTCGAGCACGACGACGCCAACCGCGCCCTGATGGGCTCGAACATGCAGCGTCAGGCCGTGCCTCTGGTGCGCTCCGAGGCGCCGCTTGTCGGCACCGGCATGGAGTTCCGTGCCGCCGTCGACTCCGGTGACGTCGTGGTGGCGGAGAAGGCCGGTGTCGTCACCGAGGTGTCCGCCGACCTGGTCACGGTCGCCGGAGACGACGGCACGACCCGCACCTACCGGATCAACAAGTTCACCCGGTCCAACCAGGGCAACTCCTACAACCAGCGCGTCATGGTGGAAGAGGGAGCCCGGGTCGAGGTCGGCGGCGTGCTCGCCGACGGCCCCGCGACCGACGGCGGCGAGATGGCGCTCGGGCGCAACCTGCTCGTGGCATTCATGCCGTGGGAGGGCCACAACTACGAGGACGCGATCATCCTCAGCCAGCGCCTCGTCCAGGACGACGTCCTCTCCTCGATCCACATCGAGGAGCACGAGGTCGACGCCCGCGACACCAAGCTCGGCCCCGAGGAGATCACCCGGGACATCCCGAACGTCTCCGAGGACGTCCTGGCCGACCTCGACGAGCGCGGCATCATCCGCATCGGCGCCGAGGTCCGCGACGGCGACCTCCTCGTCGGCAAGGTCACGCCCAAGGGTGAGACCGAGCTGACCCCGGAGGAGCGCCTGCTCCGGGCGATCTTCGGCGAGAAGGCCCGTGAGGTCCGCGACACCTCGCTCAAGGTCCCCCACGGCGAGACCGGCACCATCATCGGCGTCAAGGTCTTCGACAAGGACGAGGGCGACGAGCTCCCCCCGGGCGTGAACCAGCTGGTCCGCGTCTACGTCGCCAACAAGCGCAAGATCACCGACGGCGACAAGCTCGCCGGGCGCCACGGCAACAAGGGAGTCATCTCCAAGATCCTCCCGGTCGAGGACATGCCCTTCCTCGAGGACGGCACGCCCGTCGACGTCGTGCTCAACCCGCTCGGTGTTCCCGGCCGGATGAACGTCGGCCAGATCCTCGAGCTGCACCTGGGCTGGGCGGCCAGCCGGGGCTGGGAGATCGCGGGGAACCCCGAGTGGGCGAACCAGATCCCCGACGACGCGCGCAGCGCGCCGCCCGGAACCCGCGTCGCCTCACCGGTCTTCGACGGTGTCCGCGAGGACGAGATCGTGGGTCTGCTCGACAGCACCCTCAAGACCCGCGACGACGTCCGTCTCATCGACGGCAGCGGCAAGGCGCGGCTCTTCGACGGTCGCTCCGGCGAGCCGTACCCCGAGCCGGTGTCCGTCGGCTACATGTACATCCTCAAGCTCCACCACCTCGTCGACGACAAGATCCACGCACGCAGCACGGGTCCCTACTCGATGATCACCCAGCAGCCGCTCGGCGGTAAGGCCCAGTTCGGTGGCCAGCGCTTCGGTGAGATGGAGGTGTGGGCCCTCGAGGCCTACGGCGCGGCCTACGCGCTGCAGGAGCTCCTCACGATCAAGTCCGACGACGTCAACGGCCGCGTGAAGGTCTACGAGGCCATCGTCAAGGGCGACAACATCCCCGAGCCCGGCATCCCCGAGTCCTTCAAGGTGCTCATCAAGGAGATGCAGAGCCTCTGCCTCAACGTCGAGGTGCTGTCCAGTGACGGCACCACGATCGAGATGCGCGAGGCCGAGGAGGACGTCTTCCGCGCAGCGGAGGAGCTCGGCATCGACCTGTCCCGGCGCGAGCCGAGCAGCGTCGAAGAGGTCTGACAGGTGATGGACCCGGTATGCCGTCCGCGGCATCCCGGGTCCGCCACCCGGTTCGACTGATCACCTGAACAGACCACAGTTTTCGTAGTTAACGAGAGAAGGAACCACGTGCTCGACGTCAACTTCTTCGACGAGCTCCGCATCGGTCTCGCCACCGCCGAGAGCATCCGCGCCTGGAGCCACGGCGAGGTCAAGAAGCCCGAGACGATCAACTACCGCACCCTCAAGCCCGAGAAGGACGGACTCTTCTGCGAGAAGATCTTCGGCCCGACCCGGGACTGGGAGTGCGCGTGCGGCAAGTACAAGCGCGTCCGCTTCAAGGGGATCATCTGTGAGCGCTGCGGCGTCGAGGTGACCCGCGCCGCCGTGCGCCGCGAGCGGATGGGCCACATCGAGCTCGCCGCCCCCGTCACCCACATCTGGTACTTCAAGGGTGTCCCCAGCCGTCTCGGCTACCTCCTGGACCTGGCCCCGAAGGACCTCGAGAAGGTCATCTACTTCGCGGCCTACATGATCACCAGCGTCGACGTCGACCAGCGTCACGCCGACCTGCCCTCCCTCGAGGCGCAGATCCAGGTGGAGAAGAAGGAGATCGAGAACCGTCGCGACTCCGACGTCGACTCCCGCGCCAAGAAGCTCGAGGACGACATCGCCGCGCTCGAGGCCGAGGGCGCCAAGTCCGACGCCAAGCGCAAGGTTCGCGACTCCGCGGAGCGCGAGATGAACGCCATCCGCCGTCGGGCCGACCAGCAGGTCGAGCGCCTCGAGCAGGTCTGGGACCGGTTCAAGAACCTCAAGGTCCAGGACCTCGAGGGCGACGAGGTCCTCTACCGCGAGATGCGTGACCGCTTCGGTCTGTACTTCGAGGGCGGGATGGGCGCCGCGGCGATCCAGAAGCGCCTCGAGACCTTCGACCTCGACGCCGAGTCGGTGCTGCTGCGCGAGATCATCACCAACGGCAAGGGCCAGCGCAAGACCCGCGCCCTCAAGCGCCTCAAGGTGGTCAGCGCCTTCCAGACGACGACCAACCAGCCTGCCGGCATGGTCCTGGACGCCATCCCGGTCATCCCGCCGGACCTGCGCCCGATGGTGCAGCTCGACGGTGGCCGGTTCGCGACCTCGGACCTCAACGACCTGTACCGGCGGGTCATCAACCGCAACAACCGCCTCAAGCGACTGCTCGACCTCGGCGCGCCCGAGATCATCGTCAACAACGAGAAGCGGATGCTGCAGGAGGCTGTCGACAGCCTCTTCGACAACGGTCGTCGTGGCCGCCCGGTCACCGGGCCGGGCAACCGCCCGCTGAAGTCGCTCTCCGACATGCTCAAGGGCAAGCAGGGCCGGTTCCGCCAGAACCTCCTCGGCAAGCGCGTCGACTACTCGGGCCGTTCGGTCATCGTCGTCGGCCCGCAGCTCAAGCTGCACCAGTGCGGCCTGCCGAAGCAGATGGCGCTCGAGCTCTTCAAGCCCTTCGTCATGAAGCGGCTCGTCGACCTCGACCACGCCCAGAACATCAAGTCCGCCAAGCGGATGGTCGAGCGTCAGCGCTCGGTCGTGTGGGACGTGCTCGAAGAGGTCATCACCGAGCACCCCGTGCTGCTCAACCGCGCACCCACGCTGCACCGCCTCGGCATCCAGGCCTTCGAGCCGCAGCTCGTCGAGGGCAAGGCCATCCAGATCCACCCGCTCGTCTGCACGGCGTTCAACGCCGACTTCGACGGTGACCAGATGGCCGTGCACGTGCCGCTGTCCGCCGAGGCCCAGGCCGAGGCGCGCATCCTCATGCTCTCCTCGAACAACATCCTCAAGCCGGCCGACGGCCGTCCCGTGACCATGCCCACCCAGGACATGATCATCGGTCTCTACCACCTCACCACCGAGGTGGAGGACGGCAAGGGTGCCGGCCGGGTGTTCTCGACGCCGAGCGAGGCCCGGATGGCCTTCGACGCGGGCGAGATCGAGCTCGGGTCCATGGTCCGCATCAGGCTCGACCACCTCGTCCCGACGCCGCTCACCGACCTGCCCGAGGGTGTGGAGGTCGACGCCGAGGGCTTCGTCAAGGACCTCATCGTCGAGACGACCCTGGGTCGCGCGCTGTTCAACGAGACGCTGCCGATGGACTACCCGTTCGTCAACGACCAGGTCGACAAGAAGCGCCTCTCCACGATCGTCAACGACCTCGCCGAGCGCTACAGCAAGGTGCAGGTCGCCGCGACCCTGGACGCCCTCAAGGAGTACGGCTTCCACTGGGCGACCCGCTCGGGCATCACGGTCGCCATCTCCGACGTCGTCACCCCGCCGCGCAAGCTCGAGATCCTCGAGGAGTACGAGACCAAGGCCACCAAGGTCCAGACGCAGTACGAGCGCGGTCTCATCACCGACGACGAGCGTCGCCAGGAGCTCATCGAGATCTGGACCCAGGCGACCAACGTCATCGCCAAGGAGATGGAGGCGAACATCCCGCGGACGAACACCATCTACCGGATGGTCTCCTCGGGTGCTCGTGGTAACTGGATGCAGCTGCGCCAGATCGCCGGCATGCGTGGGCTGGTGTCGAACCCGAAGGGCGACATCATCCCGCGACCCATCCGCGCGAACTTCCGCGAGGGCCTGTCCGTGCTCGAGTTCTTCATCTCGACGCACGGCTCGCGAAAGGGTCTGGCGGACACCGCGCTGCGCACCGCCGACTCGGGCTACCTGACCCGTCGCCTCGTCGACGTGTCGCAGGACGTCATCATCCGTGAGGACGACTGCGGCACCGAGCGTGGCCTGAGCATGCCGATCGCGGCCACTGACGAGCGCACCGGGACCCGTGCGGTCCACGACGACGTCGAGACCTCGGTCTACGCCCGCACCCTCGCCGAGGACGTCGTCAAGGACGGCGAGGTTCTCGCCTCGGCAGGGATCGACCTCGGTGACGTCGTCATCGGCGCGATCTTCGCCGCGGGCGTCGACTCGGTCAAGGTGCGCTCGGTGCTCACCTGTGACTCCAAGGTCGGCACCTGCGCGAAGTGCTACGGCCGCTCGCTGGCCACCGGCAAGCTCGTCGACAACGGTGAGGCCGTCGGCATCATCGCGGCGCAGTCCATCGGTGAGCCCGGCACCCAGTTGACGATGCGCACCTTCCACACCGGTGGTGTGGCCGGTGACGACATCACCCAGGGTCTGCCCCGTGTCGTCGAGCTCTTCGAGGCTCGCACGCCCAAGGGCGTCGCCCCGATCGCGGAGGCCTCCGGGCGGATCACGATCGAGGAGACCGACAAGGCGCGCCGCATCCTCCTCACCCCGGACGACGGCACCGAGGAGCACGCCTACCCGGTCACCAAGCGAGCGCGTCTGCTCGTGACCGACGGCGAGCACGTTGAGGTCGGCTCCCAGCTGACCCAGGGGTCGATCGACCCCAAGCAGGTGCTGCGCATCCTCGGCCCGCGCCAGGTGCAGATGCACCTCGTCGACGAGGTGCAGAACGTCTACCGCCAGCAGGGTGTGTCGATCCACGACAAGCACATCGAGGTCATCGTGCGGCAGATGCTGCGTCGGATCACGATCATCGAGGAGGGCGACGCCGACCTGCTGCCCGGCATGCTCGCCGAGCGGGGCCGCTTCGAGGACGAGAACCGTCGCGTCGTCTCCGAGGGTGGCAAGCCGGCCTCGGGTCGTCCCGAGCTCATGGGCATCACCAAGGCCTCGCTCGCGACCGAGTCGTGGCTGTCCGCCGCCTCCTTCCAGGAGACGACCCGCGTCCTCACCGAGGCCGCGATGGAGGGCAAGTCCGACCCGCTGCTGGGCCTGAAGGAGAACGTCATCCTCGGCAAGCTCATCCCCGCGGGGACGGGCCTGCCGCGCTACGGCAACATCACGGTCGAGCCGACCGAGGAAGCCAAGGCCGCGATGTACTCCATGCCGAGCTACGACGACTACACCTACGCCGCCTTCGGGCCCGGCTCCGGTGAGGCCGTCCGGCTCGACGACAGCGAGCTGGGCCTGGACCGCATCTGAGGTCCAGCACCGTCGCACGACGGGCGGGTGTGCAGGTGGGAGACCACTGGGCACACCCGCCCGTCGGCGTTGACCTCCCGGCCGGCGTGGTCGGGTCCGCAGCACCCGGCGCCGGATCCCGTCCACCCCCTGACTCCGCCCCCCTGAGAGGATGCCGTCATGGACCCCTCGCTCGTCATCCGTCGTGAGCGTCCCGCGGACCGCGAGGCGACGCGGACGCTGCACGACCAGGCCTTCGGCGCGCCCGAGGGCGGTGAGCACGCCGCCGAGACGGTCCTGCTCGACGGGCTCCGCGCCGACGGCGACGTCATCGACGAGCTCACCTTCGTCGCCGAGCTCGGCGGCGACGTCGTCGGACACGTGGTGTGCAGCCGCGCGAGCATGGGGGAGGGGCCCTCGGTCGGGCTAGGCCCCATTGCGGTGTCCCCGGACCGGCAGGGGGAGGGCATCGGGTCCGCCCTGGTCGCCGCGGTGCTCGTCACGGCCGACCAGCTCGCCGAGCCATCGATCGTGCTGCTCGGGGATCCCGGGTGGTACGCGCACTTCGGCTTCGAGGCCGCTGCTGCCCACGGCGTGGGGTCCCCGGGCCCGTGGGAGGACCGCTACTTCCAGGTCAAGCGCCTCCAGGCGTGGCGCCCCGAGCTGGCCGGCGCCTTCCGCTACGCCCCGGCATTCGCGCGGCTCCCCGCCTGACCCCCGGCGCACGATCCTCTGTTAGCAGAGGTCCGTGCGCCAACCACAGGTTCCTGCATGTGGTTCCTCCACCAACCTCTGCTAGCAGAGGTTCGTGCGCCAAGCGCAGGTTCCTGCATGTGGTTCCTCCACCAACCTCTGCTGAGTGGCCCCCGAGCATCGATTTGGACCGGCCACCGCATACCGGTAATCTTGGACATCGTGTCTGGCTAGGTCCAGACCCTGGAGCCTGGCTCCCCGCCGTGAGGTGGGGAGCGAGAGCCTCGCCCACCTCTTGCCGGGCGCCCCACACCACCCTTGAGACGGGGTCAGCCGTGGGGAGTGCAGGGAAGGGAACCCGGTGCGACACACCCGAACGCGGGGGTCGCACCGGACCACACCAAGGAGCCACGGCGCTGTTGCCGGGGCATCGACCAGACAAGAAAAGGATCCAGGTTGCCTACCATCAACCAGCTGGTGCGCAAGGGCCGTCAGGACAAGACGTCCAAGGCCAAGACGCCGGCCCTCAAGGGCTCGCCGCAGCGCCGAGGCGTCTGCACGCGCGTGTACACCACCACCCCGAAGAAGCCGAACTCTGCCCTCCGCAAGGTCGCCCGCGTGCGCCTCACGAGCGGCATCGAGGTCACCGCCTACATCCCGGGCGTGGGTCACAACCTCCAGGAGCACTCCATGGTGCTCGTCCGCGGTGGCCGGGTGAAGGACCTCCCCGGCGTCCGCTACAAGATCATCCGCGGCGCCCTCGACACCCAGGGCGTCAAGAACCGTCAGCAGGCCCGCAGCCGCTACGGCGCGAAGAAGGGTAAGGCCTGATGCCACGCAAGGGACCCGCACCGAAGCGGCCGCTCCACGTCGACCCGGTCTACCAGTCGCCCCTGGTGACCTCGCTCGTCAACAAGATCCTCCTCGACGGAAAGAAGTCGATCGCGGAGACCATCGTCTACGGCGCCCTCGAGGGCTGCCGCGAGAAGACCGGCACCGACCCGGTCGCGACGCTCAAGCGTGCGCTCGACAACATCAAGCCGACCCTCGAGGTCAAGTCCCGCCGCGTCGGTGGCGCGACCTACCAGGTGCCGATCGAGGTCAAGCCCAACCGGGCCACGACCCTGTCCCTGCGCTGGCTCGTAGGCTACTCGCGTCAGCGCCGTGAGAAGACGATGACCGAGCGCCTCATGAACGAGATCCTCGACGCCTCCAACGGGCTCGGCGCCGCGGTCAAGCGCCGCGAGGACACCCACAAGATGGCCGAGTCGAACAAGGCCTTCGCCCACTACCGCTGGTGACCCACCCCTCCGGTATGCCGGACGCGCACCCATGCGTCCGGCATACCGGAGGACCCGGTGGCGTTGACCCACGCACCGAACCCCGCACACAACGCGACGAGACGAGAACACGAACGTGGCACAGGACGTCCTGACTGACCTCAAGAAGGTCCGCAACATCGGCATCATGGCGCACATCGACGCCGGCAAGACCACGGCGACCGAGCGCATCCTCTTCTACACCGGCGTCAACCGGAAGATGGGCGAGACGCACGACGGCGCCTCCACCACCGACTGGATGGAGCAGGAGAAGGAGCGCGGCATCACGATCACGTCTGCCGCCGTGACCTCCTTCTGGGAGGGGTCGCAGATCAACATCATCGACACCCCCGGTCACGTCGACTTCACCGTCGAGGTCGAGCGCTCGCTGCGCGTCCTCGACGGGGCCGTCGCGGTGTTCGACGGCAAGGAGGGCGTCGAGCCCCAGTCCGAGACCGTGTGGCGCCAAGCCGACAAGTACAACGTCCCCCGCATCTGCTTCGTCAACAAGATGGACAAGCTCGGCGCGGACTTCTACTTCACCGTCGACACCATCAAGGACCGCCTCGGCGCCGAGCCCCTCGTGCTCCAGCTGCCGATCGGTGCCGAGAACGACTTCGTCGGTGTCGTCGACCTCATCTTCCGCCGCGCGCTCGTGTGGCCCGGCGACGCCAAGGGTGACGTCACCATGGGCGCCAAGTACGAGGTCCAGGAGATCCCGGCCGACATGGTCGAGAGGGTCGAGGAGTACCGCCACCACCTCATCGAGCGCGTGGCCGAGGCTGACGACGCCCTCATGGAGAAGTACCTCGACGGTGGCGAGCTCACCCCGGAGGAGATCAAGGCCGGCATCCGCGCCCTGACCATCGCCTCCGAGGTCTACCCCGTGCTGTGTGGCTCGGCCTTCAAGAACCGTGGCGTGCAGCCGATGCTCGACGCGGTCGTCGACTACCTCCCCTCCCCGCTCGACGTCGCCGCCATGGTCGGTCACGCCCCGGGCAACGAGAACGAGGAGGTCGTCCGCCACCCCAGCACCGACGAGCCCTTCTCTGCGCTCGCCTTCAAGGTCGCCTCGCACCCGTTCTTCGGCACCCTCACCTTCATCCGGGTCTACTCGGGTCACATCTCGGCGGGCACCCAGGTGCTCAACGCGACCAAGGTGAAGAAGGAGCGCATCGGGAAGCTCTTCCAGATGCACGCCAACAAGGAGAACCCGGTCGAGGAGGCCATGGCGGGCCACATCTACGCCGCGATCGGGCTCAAGGCCACGACCACGGGCGACACCCTGTGCGACCTGGCCCAGCCGGTCGTGCTCGAGTCGATGACCTTCCCCGAGCCGGTGATCCAGGTCGCCATCGAGCCCAAGACCAAGGGTGACCAGGAGAAGCTCGGCACCGCGATCCAGAAGCTCGCCGAGGAGGACCCGACCTTCCAGGTGCACCTCGACGAGGACACCGGCCAGACGATCATCGCCGGCATGGGCGAGCTCCACCTCGACATCCTCGTCGACCGTATGCGCCGAGAGTTCAAGGTCGAGGCCAACGTCGGCAAGCCCCAGGTGGCCTACCGGGAGACCATCAAGCGCTCGGTCGAGAAGTACGACTACACCCACAAGAAGCAGACGGGTGGCTCCGGCCAGTTCGCGAAGGTCCAGATCGCCCTGGAGCCGCTCGACACCGCCGAGGGCGAGCTGTACGAGTTCTCCAACAAGGTCACCGGTGGTCGCATCCCGCGGGAGTACATCCCCTCGGTCGACCACGGGATCCAGGACGCCATGCAGTACGGCATTCTCGCGGGCTACCCGCTCGTCGGCATCAAGGCCACGCTGCTCGACGGCGCCTACCACGACGTCGACTCCTCGGAGATGGCGTTCAAGATCGCCGGCTCGATGGCGCTCAAGGAGGCCGTCCGCAAGTGCGAGCCGGTGATCCTCGAGCCGATGATGGCCGTCGAGGTGCGCACGCCCGAGGACTACATGGGCGACGTCATCGGCGACATCAACTCCCGCCGTGGCCACATCCAGGCCATGGAGGACATCAGCGGAGCGAAGGTCGTGCGCGGCCTCGTCCCGTTGTCGGAGATGTTCGGGTACGTCGGCGACCTTCGGTCCAAGACCCAGGGTCGCGCGAACTACTCGATGGAGTTCGACTCCTACGCCGAGGTCCCCAAGTCGGTGGCCGAGGAGATCATCAAGAAGACGCGGGGCGAGTGACCGCTAGACTGGTCGCTGGTCTCGACTGAGAAGTCAACCCAACCAACCCCAAAGACGACGCCACGTCCTGCCCGGTCGTAACGGCGTTCACCTAGTAAGTCCTGAGGAGGACATCAAGTGGCGAAGGCAAAGTTCGAGCGGACCAAGCCGCACGTCAACATCGGCACCATCGGTCACATCGACCACGGTAAGACGACGCTGACGGCTGCGATTTCCAAGGTTCTGCACGACAAGTACCCCGACCTGAACCCGCAGTTCGCGTTCGACGACATCGACAAGGCGCCCGAGGAGAAGCAGCGCGGTATCACGATCTCCATCGCGCACATCGAGTACCAGACCGAGCAGCGTCACTACGCCCACGTAGACTGCCCCGGTCACGCGGACTACGTGAAGAACATGATCACCGGTGCGGCCCAGATGGACGGCGCGATCCTCGTGGTCGCCGCCACCGACGGCCCGATGCCGCAGACGAAGGAGCACGTCCTCCTGGCCCGCCAGGTCGGCGTCCCCTACGTCGTGGTCGCGCTCAACAAGGCCGACATGGTCGACGACGAGGAGATCCTCGAGCTCGTCGAGATGGAGGTCCGTGAGCTGCTCTCGGACTACGAGTTCCCGGGTGACGACCTTCCGGTCATCAAGGTCTCGGCGCTCAAGGCCCTCGAGGGCGACGCCGAGTGGGGCCAGAGCGTGCTCGACCTCATGGACGCGGTCGACACCTACATCCCCGAGCCCGAGCGCGACATCGACAAGCCGTTCCTCATGCCCGTCGAGGACGTCTTCACGATCACCGGTCGTGGCACCGTCGTCACCGGCCGCATCGAGCGCGGCGTGCTCAAGGTCAACGAGGAGGTCGAGATCGTCGGCATCCACACCGGCCCCGCGGCCAAGACCACGGCCACCGGCATCGAGATGTTCCGCAAGCTCCTCGACGAGGGCCGCGCGGGCGAGAACGTCGGCCTGCTCCTTCGTGGCATCAAGCGGGAGGACGTCGAGCGTGGCCAGGTCGTCGTCAAGCCGGGTTCGATCACCCCGCACACCGACTTTGACGCCAACGTCTACATCCTGTCCAAGGACGAGGGTGGCCGTCACACCCCGTTCTACGACAACTACCGCCCGCAGTTCTACTTCCGCACCACGGACGTCACCGGTGTCGTGAAGCTGCCCGAGGGCACCGAGATGGTCATGCCCGGTGACAACACCGAGATGTCCGTCGAGCTCATCCAGCCCATCGCCATGGAGGACGGTCTCAAGTTCGCCATCCGCGAGGGTGGCCGCACCGTCGGCGCCGGCCGGGTCACCAAGATCAACAAGTGACCTGATGCCGGGTCCGCCCGGCACGGCCGAAGGGCCCCTGCACCAGCCGGTGCAGGGGCCCTTCGGCCGTCGCCGGGTCGGTGCGCGAAGGGTCCGGATGCCGGGTGGCGCCCGAGCCCCTCCACGCCCCGATCAGCAGGTCATGGTGAGGTTGGCGGACGAGTCGTCCGGGCGCCCCCCCGTCGTCCGGGCGTTGACGTACACCGTCTCGGCCGCCCCGCTCTGGTCCGCAGCCAGGACCGTCGTGCCAGCGAGCGTCCCCGTGGCGTTCACGGGCATCGTCACCATGTTCGCGACCGGTCCCGACGGCTTGTCGTTCACCAGGAGGGGCCAGCGGCTCGGTCCTCCCCGTGGGCCCAACCCTTGACGTCGCTGGTCGTGTCGTCCTGGGAGATGGCGCCGAGGTTGAGCTGCACCGAGACCGCGTGCTCTGGGATGGTGCAGGTGCCCGCCTTGCCACCCTGGGAGTGCGGTTCGAGAGCGAGGCATCGAAGGTGCCAGATCCTGCGGTGATCGCCCGGCCGGCGGAGCGGGTGTCGATGATCCGGCACGGCGCGACGGCGTGGAACTCGAGGCCGGTGCCAGCAGGAAGGGCCGGGGTGACGGTCGATCCGGTTCTGATACCGCCGATCGAACGAGGGACGGGGGCTGAACGGGGGCACGGCGCGCCACGTGGGCGGTGGTTCGTGGGGAAGGGCGCCCTAGGGTGTAACGCTCGATTTGGAGGACCACGTACGCCTCTGGCACACTGATCAGGTTGCTTGGCGTGCTGCGCCTGCCCCGACGGGGCGGACGTAGCCCACCGCGACGAGGTATCGAACCGCCGACAACGGCGGGGCGGCTCGTCAGCGAAGTGCCAGGCCCCGGTCTCACCGGGACAGCCGATTAGACGCCGATGCGGGTAACTGCATGACGTCGGGCCGTGGAACAAGGGCGACACGCCCGACCGCGGGGGTCGGAGGTCACATGAGACCGGCACCTAGACAGATGGACGGCGAGTAGAGAGACGGGAACGTCAGATGGCGGGACAGAAGATCCGCATCCGCTTGAAGTCGTATGACCACGAGGTCATCGACAGCTCGGCGCGCAAGATCGTGGACACGGTCACCCGCGCCGGAGCGACCGTGGTCGGCCCCGTGCCGCTCCCGACGGAGAAGAACGTGTTCTGCGTCATCAGGTCGCCGCACAAGTACAAGGACAGCCGAGAGCACTTCGAGATGCGCACCCACAAGCGCCTCATCGACATCATCGACCCGACGCCCAAGGCCGTCGACTCGCTGATGCGTCTCGACCTCCCGGCTGACGTCAACATCGAGATCAAGCTCTGAGGCTGACGACATGACCACCACTGCCACCAAGACCCAGAAGGGCCTGCTGGGCACCAAGCTCGGCATGACCCAGGTGTGGGACGAGACGAACCGTCTCGTGCCCGTCACCGTGATCCAGGCCGGCGCCAACGTCGTCACCCAGGTGCGCGACGCCGACACCGACGGCTATGCCGCGGTGCAGATCGGCTACGGCGCAATCGACCCGCGCAAGGTGACCAAGCCGCTCACCGGTCACTTCGACAAGGCCGGCGTGACCCCGCGCCGCTTCCTCATCGAGATCCGCACTGCGGACGCCGCCGACTACACCCCGGGCCAGGAGCTCGGTGCCGACACCTTCGAGGCCGGCCAGGCCGTGGACGTGTCCGCCACGACCAAGGGCAAGGGCTTCGCGGGTGTCATGAAGCGTCACGGCTTCCACGGCGTCTCCTCCTCGCACGGTTCGCACCGCAACCACCGCAAGCCCGGCTCGATCGGTGGCTGCGCCACCCCGGGCCGCGTCTTCAAGGGCATGCGGATGGCCGGTCGCATGGGCGGCGTGCGCCAGACCACCCAGAACCTCACGATCCACGCCGTGGACGCCGAGAAGGGCCTGTTGCTGCTCAAGGGTGCCGTTCCCGGCCCCCGCGGCGTGACGGTCCTCGTGCGTTCGGCCGCGAAGGGGGCCTGACCCGAATGGCTATCAAGACCCTGACCGTCGACCTCCCCGCGGAGTTCTTCGACGTCCAGACCAACGTCCCGCTCATCCACCAGGTCGTCGTCGGCCAGCTCGCGGCTGCCCGACAGGGCACCCACTCGACGAAGACCCGTGCGGAGGTCCGTGGCGGTGGGCGCAAGCCATACCGCCAGAAGGGCACCGGCCGCGCGCGCCAGGGCTCGACCCGTGCGCCGCAGTTCGCCGGGGGTGGCATCGTCCACGGTCCGCAGCCGCGCGAGTACGCGCAGCGCACGCCCAAGAAGATGAAGGCCGCCGCCCTGCGTGGTGCCCTCTCCGACCGGGCCCGCCACGACCGCATCCACGTGGTCGACTCGATCTCCCGGGGCGACGTGCCCTCGGCGAAGGACGCAGCCGCGCTGCTGACCGGCCTGAGCGAGCGCAAGAACATGCTCATCGTGCTCGACCGCAGTGACGTCGTGTCGATGAAGTCGGTCCGCAACCTCGAGAACGTCCACGTCCTGGCCGTCGACCAGCTCAACACGTACGACGTGCTGTGCGCCGACGACGTCGTGTTCACCCAGGCTGCCTACGAGACCTTCACCGGCGTCGAGGTCACCGCGACCACGACCGAGAAGGCCCCCAAGGCTGAGAAGGCCGACAAGGCTGAGAAGGCCCCCAAGGCTGAGAAGGCCGACAAGGCTGAGAAGGCCCCCAAGGCTGAGAAGGCCCCCAAGGCCGACAAGGCCCCCAAGGCTGATGTGGAGGACGAGAAGTGAGCCAGGGCAAGAACCCCCGCGACATCCTGATCTCGCCGGTCGTGTCCGAGAAGTCCTACGGGCTGCTGGACGATGGCAAGTACACCTTCATCGTCGACCCTCGCTCGAACAAGACCGAGATCAAGATCGCCGTCGAGCAGATCTTCAAGGTCAAGGTCGACTCGGTCCACACGATGAACCGTCGTGGCAAGGCGCGCCGTACCCGCTTCGGCACCGGTAAGCGCAAGGACACCAAGCGCGCGATCGTCACCCTCCGCGAGGGCTCGATCGACATCTTCGGCAGCGCCGGCGCCTGAGGAACGTGAGGAAGACTTAAATGGGTATCCGCAAGTACAAGCCGACGACGCCAGGGCGTCGCGGGTCGAGCGTGGCCGACTTCGTCGAGGTCACCCGCTCCACCCCCGAGAAGTCCCTGGTCCGTCCGCTGACCAAGAGCGGCGGGCGCAACAACAACGGCCGCATCACCACCCGACACATCGGTGGGGGCCACAAGCGCGCCTACCGTGTCATCGACTTCCGTCGCCACGACAAGGACGGCATCCCGGCCAAGGTCGCTCACATCGAGTACGACCCCAACCGCACCGCCCGGATTGCGTTGCTGCACTTCGCCGACGGGGAGAAGCGCTACATCCTCGCCCCCAAGGGCCTGGAGCAGGGCATGGCCATCGAGCACGGCCCCGGCGCCGACATCAAGCCCGGCAACGCCCTGCCGCTGCGCAACATCCCGACCGGTACGGTCATCCACGCCGTCGAGCTCAAGCCCGGTGGCGGCGCGAAGATCGCCCGTTCGGCCGGTGTCCGCGTGCAGCTCGTCGCCAAGGACGGCCCCTACGCGCAGCTGCGCATGCCGTCCGGCGAGATCCGCAACGTCGACGCGCGCTGCCGCGCGACCGTCGGTGAGGTGGGCAATGCCGAGCAGTCCAACATCAACTGGGGCAAGGCCGGCCGCATGCGCTGGAAGGGCAAGCGCCCGACCGTTCGAGGTGTCGTCATGAACCCGGTCGACCACCCGCATGGTGGTGGCGAGGGCCGCACGTCCGGCGGGCGCCACCCGGTGTCCCCCTGGGGCCAGGCCGAGGGCCGCACCCGTCGCCCCGGCAAGCCCAGCGACAAGCTCATCGTTCGTCGCCGCCGCTCTGGCAAGAAGCGCTGATAGGAGCCTGGAATGCCTCGTAGCCTGAAGAAGGGCCCCTTCATCGACGATCACCTTCAGAAGAAGGTCGACGTCCAGAACGAAGCGGGCACCAAGAACGTCATCAAGACCTGGTCGCGCCGTTCGGTGGTCTCACCGGACATGCTCGGCCACACCCTCGCCGTCCACGACGGCCGCAAGCACGTCCCGGTGTTCGTCACCGAGGCGATGGTCGGCCACAAGCTCGGCGAGTTCGCACCGACCCGCACCTTCAAGGGTCACGTGAAGGACGACAAGAAGGGACGTCGTCGCTGATGGACACCGACACCACCACCGGAGCGCGGGCCGTCGCCCGCCACGTCCGGGTGACGCCGCAGAAGGCGCGCCGGGTCGTCGACCTCATCCGTGGCAAGAACGCGACCGACGCCGTGTCGGTGCTCAAGTTCGCGCCGCAGGGGGCGAGCGAGCCGATCCTCAAGGTCCTCGAGTCCGCGATCGCCAACGCCCGGGTCAAGGCCGAGAAGACTGCGGAGCGCTTCGACGAGAACGACCTCGTCATCGCGTCCGTGTTCATCGACGAGGGCGCGACCATGAAGCGCTTCCGTCCGCGGGCCCAGGGCCGCGCCGGTCGCATCAACAAGCGCACGAGCCACATCACCGTGGTCGTCGCACCCAAGCCCGCCAAGACCACGAACGGAGGCACTCGCTGATGGGTCAGAAGGTCAACCCGCACGGCTTCCGTCTCGGGATCACGACGGAGCACAAGAGCCGGTGGTTCGCAGACTCCACCAAGGAGGGTCAGCGCTACCGCGACTACGTCAAGGAGGACGTGGCGATCCGCAAGCTCATGTCCGAGGGCATGGACCGCGCCGGCATCGCCCGCGTCGACATCGAGCGCACCCGTGACCGGGTTCGCGTCGACATCCACACCGCCCGCCCGGGCATCGTCATCGGCCGCCGCGGCGCCGAGGCCGACCGCATCCGCGGGGAGCTCGAGAAGCTCACCGGCAAGCAGGTGCAGCTCAACATCCTCGAGGTCAAGAACCCCGAGGTGGAGGCCCAGCTCGTCGCACAGGGCATCGCCGAGCAGCTCAGCGCCCGCGTGTCCTTCCGTCGCGCCATGCGCAAGGGGATGCAGTCGGCCACCCGCGCCGGCGCCAAGGGCATCCGCGTGCAGGTCTCCGGCCGCCTCGGCGGCGCGGAGATGAGCCGCACCGAGTTCTACCGCGAGGGGCGTGTGCCGCTGCACACCCTTCGTGCGCAGATCGACTACGGCTTCTACGAGGCCAAGACCACCTTCGGCCGCATCGGCGTGAAGGTGTGGATCTACAAGGGCGACATGACCGCTCGCGAGCTCGCAGCCCAGCAGGCCACCGCGCCGCGCCAGGGCCGTGGACCGCGTCGTGACGGCGCCGACCGTCCGGCTCGCGCCCGTCGCACCGAGGCCCCTGCCGCTCCCGCGGCCGAGGCCCCGGCCGAGCAGGCTCCGGCCGAGCAGGCTCCTGCCGCCGCGAGCACCGAGGAGTCCTGACCATGTTGATTCCCCGTCGAGTCAAGCACCGCAAGCAGCACCACCCGGGTCGTTCGGGCGCTGCCAAGGGTGGGACGACGATCGCCTTCGGCGACTACGGCATCCAGGCTCTCGAGCCCGCCTACGTCACCAACCGTCAGATCGAGGCCGCGCGTATCGCGATGACCCGCTACATGAAGCGTGGCGGCAAGGTCTGGATCAACATCTACCCGGACCGTCCGCTCACGAAGAAGCCGGCCGAGACCCGCATGGGTTCCGGCAAGGGTTCACCGGAGTGGTGGATCGCCAACGTCAAGCCGGGCCGGATCATGTTCGAGATCTCCGGTGTTCCCGAGGAGACCGCTCGTGAGGCACTCCGCCTCGCGATGCACAAGCTGCCGATGAAGTGCCGCTTCGTCCGGCGTGAGGGTGGTGACTTCTGATGGCAGTCGGTTCCCAGGACCTGACCTCCAAGGAGATGCGTGGGTTCGACGACGAGCGTCTCGTCGACGAGCTCCGCAAGGCCAAGGAGGAGCTGTTCAACCTTCGGTTCCAGTCGGCCACCGGCCAGCTGGACAACCACGGCCGGCTCCGTGCCGTCCGCAAGGACATCGCCCGGATCTACACCGAGATGCGCGAGCGCGAGCTCGGCATCGGCGTGAAGGGTGAGGCCAAGTGAGCGAGAAGATGAAGGACGAGACCGTGACCGAGGCCAGCGCCTCCGAGCGCCAGTACCGCAAGAGCCGCCAGGGCTACGTCGTCAGCGACAAGATGGACAAGACCGTCGTCGTCGAGGTCGAGGACCGTGTCAAGCACGCGCTCTACGGCAAGGTCATCCGCCGCTCGAGCAAGGTGAAGGCCCACGACGAGGCCAACGTGGCCGGCGTCGGTGACCGGGTGCTCATCATGGAGACGCGGCCCCTCTCGGCGACCAAGCGCTGGCGCGTGGTCGAGATCCTCGAGAAGGCCAAGTAATCCCCTTGGGGGAGTGTCCCGCACCCCCCGCGTAGTTCGGCCAGGCTCTGCAGCCTCATGGCCCAGGCAGAGAACCAGCACGACGTTTAGGAGAAAAGACAAGTGATCCAGCAGGAGTCGCGACTGCGCGTCGCCGACAACACCGGTGCCAAGGAGATTCTCTGCATCCGTGTTCTCGGTGGCTCGGGTCGCCGGTATGCCGGCATCGGCGACACCATCGTCGCCACCGTCAAGGACGCGATCCCGGGCGGCAACGTGAAGAAGGGCGAGGTCGTCAAGGCCGTCATCGTCCGGACCAAGAAGGAGCGCCGCCGCGGCGACGGCTCCTACATCAAGTTCGACGAGAACGCCGCGGTGCTCCTCAAGACCGACGGTGACCCTCGGGGTACGCGCATCTTCGGGCCCGTGGGCCGCGAGCTGCGCGAGAAGAAGTTCATGAAGATCATCAGTCTCGCGCCGGAGGTGCTCTGAACCATGGCGATGAAGATCAAGAAGGGTGACACCGTCCAGGTGCTCACCGGCAAGGACAAGGGCGCCACGGGCAAGGTCATCTCGGTCAACCGCGAGACCCAGCGCGTGACCGTCGAGGGTGTCAACCGGGTGACCCGGCACACCAAGGCCGGCCAGTCCAACCGTGGCAGCCGCACCGGTGGTCTCGTCGTCCAGGAGTCGCCGATCCACGTGAGCAACGTGGCCGTCGTCGACCCCTCCGACAAGAAGCCGACCCGGATCAAGACCCGCGTCGAGACCGTCGAGCGTGACGGGCGCCAGAAGGCGACCCGTGTCCGCGTCGGCGCGCGCTCGGGCAAGGACCTGTGAGAGACATGGCAGACACTGCAACGAAGCCGCGGCTGAAGTCGCGCTACCAGGACGAGATCAAGGGCTCCCTGCGGGAGCAGTTCGGCTACGCCAACGTCATGCAGGTGCCGGGCGTCGTCAAGGTCGTCGTCAACATGGGTGTCGGCGACGCGGCCAAGGACAGCAAGCTCATCGAGGGTGCCGTCCGTGACCTCACCGCCATCACCGGACAGAAGCCGGTCGTGACCAAGGCCCGCAAGTCGATCGCGCAGTTCAAGCTGCGCGAGGGCATGCCGATCGGTGCGCACACCACGCTGCGCGGCGACCGGATGTGGGAGTTCCTCGACCGGCTCGTCACCACCGCGCTCCCCCGCATCCGTGACTTCCGAGGCCTGTCCCCGAAGCAGTTCGACGGCCGGGGGAACTACACCTTCGGTCTCACCGAGCAGTCGATGTTCCACGAGATCGACCAGGACAAGATCGACCGCGTTCGCGGCATGGACATCACGGTCGTCACCACGGCGACGAACGACGACGAGGGACGCGCGCTGCTCAAGGCGCTCGGCTTCCCGTTCAAGGAGAACTGAGCATGGCCAAGACCGCCCTCGTCAACAAGGCGAACAAGAAGCAGAAGTTCGGCGTCCGCGCCTACACGCGCTGCCAGCGCTGCGGCCGTCCGCACTCGGTCTACCGCAAGTTCGGCCTGTGCCGGATCTGCCTCCGGGAGATGGCCCACCGCGGCGAGCTCCCCGGCGTGACCAAGTCCAGCTGGTGAACCACCGGGGTGCGCCGGTCGGTCAACGACCGGAGCGCCCCACCCGCCGCAGCCGCGGCACCCCCAGACCAAACCATCTACATCGAAGGTCCGCCGAGTGTTGCTCGGAGGAAACCGCGGTGAGAGAGGGCGGAGAGCCCAATGACCATGACCGACCCGATCGCGGACATGTTGACCCGCGTCCGTAACGCCAACTCGGCGCACAAGGACGACGTCTCCATGCCGTTCTCCAAGCTGAAGAGCCACATCGCCGAGATCCTCGAGGCCGAGGGCTACATCGCCGGCTGGACCGTCGAGGATGCCGAGGTGGGCAAGACGCTCATCGTCAACCTCAAGTACGGCCCGAACCGCGAGCGTTCCATCGCCGGTGTGCGCCGCGTCTCCAAGCCGGGGCTGCGCGTCTACGCCAAGTCCACCAACCTGCCGAAGGTCCTCGGCGGCCTGGGTGTCGCGATCATCTCGACGTCCTCCGGTCTGCTGACTGACAAGCAGGCCGCCAACAAGGGTGTAGGTGGGGAAGTCCTCGCCTACATCTGGTAAGGGGTTACTGACATGTCGCGTATCGGACGTCTCCCCGTCACCGTCCCCTCCGGTGTGGACATCGCCATCGACGGCCAGACCGTGAAGGTCAAGGGCCCCAAGGGCGAGCTCAGCCACGTCGTGGCCGAGCCGATCATCGTCGAGAAGGGCGAGAACGGCCTCGAGGTCAAGCGCCCCGACGACCAGCGCGAGTCGCGGTCGCTCCACGGCCTGACCCGCTCGCTGATCAACAACATGGTCCTCGGTGTCACCGAGGGCTACGAGAAGAAGCTCGAGATCCACGGCACCGGCTACCGCGTGCTGGCCAAGGGCTCCAACCTGGAGTTCGCGCTCGGCTACTCGCACTCGATCACCGTCGAGCCCCCGGCCGGCATCACCTTCGCGGTGGAGAACCAGACCCGGTTCTCGGTCCAGGGCATCGACAAGCAGCTCGTCGGCGAGGTCGCCGCGAACATCCGCAAGCTCCGCAAGCCCGACCCGTACAAGGGCAAGGGCGTCCGCTATGCGGGCGAGCAGATCCGCCGCAAGGTCGGAAAGGCTGGTAAGTAAGCCATGGCATTGATCGTCAAGCGCGCCAAGGGCAAGGTTGCCGCTCGCAGCCGTCGTCACTTCCGCGTCCGCAAGCAGGTCACCGGCACCGCCGTGCGTCCCCGCCTCGTGGTCTCGCGCTCCACGCGCCACGTCTTCGTCCAGGTCGTCGACGACACCGTGGGCAGGACCGTCGCGTCGGCCTCCACCATGGAGTCCGACGTGCGGACCCTGGACGGCGACAAGACCGCGAAGGCCAAGAAGGTCGGCGAGCTCGTGGCCGAGCGCGCCCAGGCCGCCGGTGTCGAGGCCGTCGTCTTCGACCGTGGCGGCAACAAGTACCACGGTCGCGTCGCCGCCATCGCGGACGGCGCCCGGGAAGGCGGGCTCTCACTGTGACCGCCACCCTGACCACCACCGTTGTTGAGATGAGGAACATCTGATGCCAGGACCCCAGCGTCGAGGCACCGGGCCCGCCACCACCGCCACCTCCGAGCGCGGCGACAACCGCGGAGGCCGCGGCAACCGCGACGACCGCCGCGGCGGTCGTGACTCCCGGGACGCCGACAAGAACCAGTACCTCGAGCGCGTCGTGACGATCAACCGCGTCGCCAAGGTCGTCAAGGGCGGCCGCCGGTTCAGCTTCACCGCGCTCGTCGTCGTCGGTGACGGCGACGGCACCGTCGGTGTCGGCTACGGCAAGGCCAAGGAGGTTCCGGCCGCGATCGCCAAGGGCGTCGAGGAGGCCAAGAAGGAGTTCTTCAAGGTCCCGCGCATCCAGGGCACCATCCCGCACCCCGTGCAGGGTGAGGCCGCTGCCGGCGTCGTCATGCTCCGCCCCGCCAGCCCCGGTACCGGCGTCATCGCCGGTGGTCCGGTGCGTGCGGTGCTCGAGTGCGCCGGCATCCACGACGTGCTGTCCAAGAGCCTCGGCTCGGACAACGCGATCAACATCGTCCACGCGACCGTCGAGGCCCTCAAGGGCCTGGAGCGTCCCGAGGAGGTCGCGGCCCGCCGCGGTCTGCCCGTGGACCAGGTCGCCCCCGCTGCGATGTTGCGTGCCCAGGCCGCCGGCATCGCCGAGGCGAAGGCTGGTGCGTGATGGCCCGACTCAAGGTGACCCAGACCCGTTCGGAGATCGGCGGCAAGCAGAACCAGCGTGACACGCTGCGCAGCCTCGGTCTCAAGCGCATCGGCGACGTCGTCGTCAAGGAGGACCGTCCCGAGATCCGCGGGATGGTCAACACGGTGACCCACCTGGTCGCCGTCGAGGAGGTTGAGTGAGCATGGCTGACACCACGAAGGCAGCGAAGTCCGCGGCCACCGACGGCGCTCCCGCGCTGAAGGTGCACCACCTGCGGCCCGCCCCCGGCGCCAAGAGCGCCAAGATCCGCGTCGGTCGCGGTGAGGGTGGTCGTCGTGGGAAGACCGCCGGTCGCGGTACCAAGGGCACCAAGGCCCGGTACCAGGTGCCGGAGGGCTTCCAGGGTGGCACCACGCCCCTGCACATGCGCTTCCCGAAGCTTCGCGGCTTCAAGAACCCGTTCAAGACCGAGTACCAGGTCGTGAACCTCGACAAGCTGGCATCGCTCTACCCCTCGGGTGGCGACGTGAGCGTCGAGAGCCTCGTCGAGAAGGGCGCCGTCCGCGACGGCCACCTCGTCAAGGTCCTCGGCACCGGCGAGATCGACGTTGCCGTCAACATCACGGCCAACGCGTTCTCGGCCAGCGCCAAGCAGAAGATCGAGGCGGCGGGCGGGTCGGCGACGACCGTCTGACCCAGACCATGACCGTATGCCGCAGGGCTGGCTCCCGGGTGACCTCGGGACCAGCCCTTGCGGCATACGGAGTCAGTCCTGCCGATGCCACCAACGGCGGCACCGGCAGGTATCTTGTGACGGATCGTTGACGACGCGGCATCACCGGCCGCACCCATGGAGGACCTGTGCTTTCCGCCTTTGGCCGCGCGTTCAAGACGCCGGACCTGCGCAGGAAACTGCTGTTCACGATTTTCATCATCGTGATCTACCGGCTCGGCGCCCACGTGCCGACGCCGGGTGTGAGCTACCCGCTCGTGCAGCAGTGCATCCGCGGCGCTGACAACAGCAACCAGCTGCTCGGGCTCGTCAACCTGTTCAGTGGCGGCGCCCTCCTCCAGCTGTCGATCTTCGCGCTGGGGATCATGCCGTACATCACGGCGAGCATCATCGTGCAGCTGCTCACCGTCGTCATCCCACGGTTCGAGGCCCTCAAGAAGGAGGGCCAGGCCGGGCAGACGAAGATGACCCAGTACACGCGCTACCTGACGATCGCCCTGGCCGTCCTGCAGTCCTCGACGCTCATCACCTTCGCGCAGAACCCCTCGACGCTGTTCAACAACCCGGCCTGCACGAACATCCTCAGCAGCGACTCGGTGCCGACGATCCTCATCATGGTGCTCACCATGACCGCGGGCACCGGCATGATCATGTGGTTCGGTGAGCTCATCACCGACAAGGGTGTCGGCAACGGCATGTCCCTCCTCATCTTCACCTCCATCGCCGCCGGCTTCCCGAGCTCGCTGTGGGCCATCCAGCAGCGCTCGGGCTGGACCGTGTTCCTCGGCATCATCCTGATGGGCTTCGTCATCATCTCGATCGTCGTCTTCGTCGAGCAGAGCCAGCGGCGCATCCCCGTGCAGTACGCCAAGCGGATGGTGGGGCGCAAGGTCTACGGCGGCACCTCGACCTACATCCCGCTCAAGGTCAACATGGCCGGTGTCATCCCGGTGATCTTCGCGAGCTCGTTGATGTCGCTGCCGACGCTGATGGCGCAGTTCAACACCAGCCCGGACGGAGACAACCCGGGGTGGGTGAACTGGATCAACGCCAACCTGGTCTCGGGCGGTGAGCCGGCCTACATCATCTTCTACATCGCCCTCATCATGTTCTTCACCTTCTTCTACGTCTCCATCACGTTCAACCCGACCGAGGTCGCCGACAACATGAAGAAGTACGGCGGCTTCATCCCAGGTATCCGCGCCGGGCGACCCACGGCCGAGTACCTCAACTACGTCCTCACCCGGATCACCGTTCCCGGCGCGATCTACCTCGCGCTCGTCTCGCTCATCCCGCTCATCGCGCTGATCCTCGTGGGCGCGAACGCGAACTTCCCGTTCGGCGGCACCTCGATCCTCATCATCGTGGGTGTCGGTCTGGACACCGTGAAGCAGATCGAAGCGCAGCTGCAGCAGCGCCACTACGAAGGGTTCCTTCGCTGATGTCATCTCTTGCTGTCTCGCCCACCCGGTGCGTCCGGCTCGCACCCCAGGTCCCGGAGGTCCCGGCATGCGCCTGATCATCCTCGGTCCCCCCGGTGCCGGAAAGGGCACCCAGGCGTCCCGGATCGCCGAGCACTTCGGCATCCCCGCGATCTCGACCGGGGACATCTTCCGGGCCAACATCAAGGGCGAGACCCCGCTCGGGCTGCAGGTCAAGGAGATCCTCGCGTCCGGTGGCTACGTCAGTGACGACATCACCAACGAGATCGTGGCCGACCGGCTCACCCAGGACGACTGCGCACCGGGCTTCCTGCTCGACGGGTACCCCCGGACGCTCGCCCAGGTCGACGCGCTCGACGGCATGCTCGCCGAGTCGGGCGGGGCTCTGGACCACGTCCTCGAGCTGACCGTCGATGACGACGCCGTCGTGGACCGGCTGCTCAGGCGGGCAGAGGTCGAGGGCCGTTCCGATGACACCGAGGAGGTCATCCGCGAGCGAATGGCCATCTACCACCGCGAGACCAAGCCGCTGTCGGACACCTACCGCGGGCGTGGCCTCCTCGTGGAGGTCGACGGGCTCGGTGAGGTCGACGAGGTCACCGAGCGGGTCATCGCCGCACTCAGCACCTGACCAGCACCGCACGCTCACCCGTCGAGTGAGCAGAACACGCCGTCCACACCCTCGTGCGAGCGGCGTGTTCCGTTCACTCGACGGGTTGGGGCGGAGGACGGGGCGGCGGGTAGGGTGCGGCGCCATGGGAATGTTCAGTCGCGACCGGTGCGAGGGCAAGTCCGTCGAGCAGCTCGCCAAGATGCGCACTGCCGGCCTGCTCGTCGCCGAGACGTTGCGGCTCGTGGAGGCCGCCGTCCGGCCGGGAGTGACCACCCTCGAGCTCGACGAGCTGGCCGAGGCGCACATCCGCGAGCACGGCGGCACCCCGAACTTCCAGCTCGTCCCGGGCTACCGGCACACCCTCTGCACGTCGGTCAACGACGAGATCGTGCACGGCATCCCCGGCGGGCGGGTGCTCCAGGAGGGTGACGTGCTGTCCATCGACTGCGGGGCGCAGGTGCAGGGATGGAACGGCGACGCGGCGATCACCGTCGTGGTCGGCGGCCGCGACGTGGCCCGCCCGGAGGACCTCGAGCTCATCGACGACACCGAGGCCTCGCTGTGGGCGGGCATCACGGCCCTCGCGGTCGGTCGGGACCTGTATGCCGTGGGCGCGGCCGTCGAGGACAGCCTCACCTCATCGGGCAGCTCCCGCGGCCGGGACTACGGCATCGTCGAGGACTACGTGGGTCACGGCATCGGGACGTCGATGCACATGGACCCGCAGGTGCCGAACTACCGCGTCTCGGGCAAGGGCCCCAAGGTCGTGGAGGGCACGACGATCTGCATCGAGCCGATGGTGACCCTCGGCGACCAGGACAACACGGTGCTCGACGACGAGTGGACCATCGTCACCCGGGACGGCTCGCGCGCGGCGCACTGGGAGCACGCCGTCGCGGTGACGTCCGAGGGCATCTGCGTGCTCACCGCGTCGGACGGCGGCGAGGCCAGGCTGCGATCCCTCGGGGTGCCTCACGCCGCGATCGCTCCGGCCTGAGCACCCGTCCCGTCACGGGGGAGTGCCTCCTCGGCGCGCGAGGTCCGGGCCGATCCGGCAAGAGCCGGTGTGCGCCATCTCTCGCTGAGTCCGGGGCGAGTGGCCACTAGGGTGGACAGGCCGGAACACGCGGACCGGGTCGGCCCCACGGCCCACGGACGTCAGGGGTTCGGCTCATCGACGGTCACAGGGAGTGGTGGGATGACGGAGTCCACGGCGGCACCCGAGGCGGTGGCCCTGGCAGCAGGGTTTCCCGAGCACGACCTCGCGGACTGGCGGGCACTCGCGGCGGGGGTGGTCAACCGGAGGCGCCCGGAGTCCGAGCAGCTCACGCCGGAGGAGGCCGAGGCCTCGCTCCGGGTGTCCATCGACGGGGGAGTCACGCTCGACCCGCTCTACATGCGCCCCCAGCCCCTTCTCGATCCGGGGATGCCGGGAGCGATGCCGTTCACCCGTGGTCGGACGCTGCGCGACGTCACCCTGGCCTGGGACGTCCGTGCGCTGCACGACGACCCCGACGTCGCGCTGACCCGTGCCGCGGTCCTCGACGACCTCGAGCACGGCGTCACCTCCGTCTGGCTGCATCTGGGTGACGACGGGCTCGCCCCTGACGACCTCGCCGAGGCCCTCGCCGACGTGCGCCTGGACCTCGCCCCGGTCGTGGTCTCCAGCACGACCGACCAGCAGGGGGCCGCGAACGCCCTCCTCGCCGCCCTGGGAGACGGCTCCGTGGGCGGCAACCTGGGCCTGGACCCCGTGGGCGCCGCGGGCCGGCTGGGCACCACCGCGGACCTCTCCCACCTCGCCGACGCGGTGCGGTCCTGCTCCGACCGCGAGGGCCTGCTCGCGATCGCCGTCGACACCCGGGCGCTGCACGACGCCGGTGCCGACGACATCGACGAGATCGCGTTCGCCGTGACGACCGGTCTCTCCTACCTGCGCCACCTCGAGGCCGAGGGGATCCCCCCGGCCGAGGCCTTCCAGAGCATCGAGTTCAGGGTGTCGGCCACGGCCGACCAGTTCCTCACCGCGGCGCGGCTGCGGGCCCTGCGCCGGGTCTGGGCCCGTGTCGGTGAGGTGTCCGGCGTCGCGGTAGCCGACCGCGCCGCGCGAACCCATGCCGTGACGAGCCTGCGGATGGCCAGCCGCGAGGACCCGTGGGTCAACGTGCTACGCGGCACGCTGGCGGCCTTCGGCGCCTCCCTCGGCGGTGCCGACGCCATCACCGTGCTGCCCTACGACACCGTCTGGGGCCTCCCCGAGCGGCTCTCCCGGCGGCTCGCCCGGAACACCCAGATCCTCCTGGCCGACGAGGCCAACGTCGGCCGGGTCACCGACCCCGCGGGTGGCTCCTGGTACCTCGAGTCGCTCACCGACGACGTCGCCCGATCCGTGTGGGCGACCGTCCAGGACCTGGAGCGCGCCGGCGGCATGCTCGAGGCGCTCCGCAGTGGGTCCGTGCACTCCCGCATCCAGCAGGCGGCGTCCGCGAGGGACAAGGACCTGGCGACGCGGCGCCGTGAGCTCACCGGGGTGTCCACCTTCCCGATCCTCGACCAGCCCGCCCTGGTGCGCCGGCCTCGGGCCGCCCTTCCCACCCGCGACGGCGGTCTGCCGCCGCACCGCGACGCCGCGGCCTACGAGGCGTTGCGCGACCGGGCCCGTGCCCTGGGCGAGCCGGCGGTCGCCGTGCGAACCCTCGGAGGAGCACGGGACTTCGCCGCCCGGCAGGCCTTCGTCACCAACCTCCTGGCTGCCGGCGGCATCCGGGTGGTCGACAGCGGGGTGCCGGTGGCGGTCATTGCCTCCAGCGCGAAGGGCTACGCGGCGCACGCGGCCGAGGCGGTCGCGGACCTGCGACGCAGCGGGGCGATCCGGGTGTGGGTCGCGGGCCGAGCCCGCGAGCTCGGCGATCATGCCGACCTCGTCGACGGCGAGGTGTTCGTCGGTAGCGACGTCGTGGCCTTCCTCGGTTCGGTGTTGGACACCCTCGAGTCCCCGACGGGAGCAGAAGCATGAGCACGATCCCCGACCTGACCGGTGTCGACCTGGGCCCGGCCACCCCGGAACCCTCCGGCACCGGCCCCACCGAGGCGCGCACGGAGACTGCCGAGGCGTCCGAGGTCACCGAACCCTGGCTCACCCCGGAGCAGATCCCGGTCAAGGCCGTCTACACCGGGGACGACCTCGAGGACCTGGACTTCCTCGACACGATCCCCGGGGCGCCGCCGTTCCTGCGGGGGCCGTACCCGACGATGTACACGACGCAGCCGTGGACGATCCGGCAGTATGCCGGGTTCTCCACCGCCGAGGAGTCCAACGCCTTCTACCGGCGCAACCTGGCCGGCGGTCAGAAGGGCCTGTCCGTCGCGTTCGACCTCGCGACCCACCGCGGCTACGACTCCGACCACCCTCGGGTCACCGGCGACGTCGGCATGGCCGGCGTGGCCATCGACTCCATCTACGACATGCGCACCCTGTTCGAGGGCATCCCCCTGGACCGGATGTCGGTGTCGATGACGATGAACGGCGCGGTGATCCCGATCCTCGCGCTGTTCGTGGTGGCCGCGGAGGAGCAGGGCGTCGCGCCGGAGCAGCTGTCGGGGACCATCCAGAACGACATCCTCAAGGAGTTCATGGTCCGCAACACCTACATCTACCCGCCCGAGCCGAGCATGCGGATCATCAGCGACATCTTCGCGTTCACGAGCCAGCGGATGCCGCGGTTCAACTCGATCTCCATCTCCGGCTACCACATGCAGGAGGCGGGGGCGACGCAGGACCTCGAGCTCGCCTACACCCTCGCCGACGGCATCGAGTACCTGCGCGCGGGACGGGCCGTGGGCCTGGACGTCGACGCCTTCGCGCCCCGGCTAAGCTTCTTCTGGGCGATCGGGATGAACTTCTTCATGGAGGTCGCCAAGCTCCGGGCCGCCCGGCTGCTGTGGGCCCGGCTCGTCCAGGCCCAGGGGGCGCAGAACCCCAAGTCGCTCTCGCTCCGGACGCACTGCCAGACCTCCGGCTGGTCCCTCACCGCGCAGGACGTCTTCAGCAACGTCGTGCGCACCTGCGTCGAGGCGATGGCAGCCACCCAGGGCCACACCCAGAGCCTGCACACCAACGCCCTCGATGAGGCCATCGCCCTCCCCACCGACTTCTCCGCCCGGATCGCGCGCAACACCCAGCTGGTCCTCCAGCAGGAGTCGGGCACGACTCGGGTCATCGACCCCTGGGCCGGGTCCGCGTACGTCGAGCGGCTCACCCACGACCTCGCTCAGCGGGCCTGGCAGCACATCGGGGAGATCGAGGCCGCCGGCGGGATGGCGAAGGCGATCGAGGCCGGTATCCCCAAGATGCGCATCGAGGAGGCGGCCGCCCGCACCCAGGCCCGCATCGACTCCGGCGCCCAGCCGGTCATCGGGGTCAACACCTACGTCGTCGACCAGGATGAACCGATCGAGGTGCTCAAGGTCGACAACGAGGCGGTGCGGCACAGCCAGCTGGCGAAGCTCGAGCGTCTGCGCGCCGAGCGGGACGACGAGGAGTGCCGCGCCGCCCTGTCCCGGCTCACCGAGGCTGCCCGCGCCGGGTCCGACGGCTCGCTCGAGACCAACCTCCTCGCGCTCGCCATCGACGCCGCCCGCGCCAAGGCGACCGTGGGCGAGATGTCGGCCGCGATGGAAGAGGTGTTCGGTCGCTACACCGCCCAGATCCGTACCATCGGAGGCGTGTACAGCGCCGAGGCGGGGGAGGACGAGAGCGTTCGCGCCGCCCAGACCCTCGTCGAGGAGTTCGAGGTCGCCCAGGGGCGGCGACCCCGCATCCTCGTCGCGAAGATGGGCCAGGACGGGCACGACCGCGGGCAGAAGGTGATCGCCACGGCCTTCGCGGACCTGGGCTTCGACGTCGACGTGGGCCCGCTGTTCCAGACCCCGGCCGAGGTCGCCCGCCAAGCCGTCGAGGGTGACGTGCACGTCGTCGGGGTGAGCTCGCTCGCTGCCGGCCACCTCACCCTCGTGCCCGCACTGCGTGCCGAGCTCGACGCGCTCGGGCGCGAGGACATGATGGTCGTCGTCGGCGGGGTCATCCCGCCGCAGGACTTCGAGGAGCTGCGCGCGGCCGGAGCCGACGCGATCTACCCGCCGGGCACCGTCATCAGCCGGGCCGCGATCGACCTGGTGGGCGACCTGCGCAAGCGGCTCGAGTGACCTCGCCCGACGTCGCCGACCTCGTGGCCGGCATCCGCTCAGGCTCCCGCCGGCACGTCGCCCGGGCCATCACGCTCGTGGAGTCCAGCCGTGCGGACCATCGGGAGCGGGCCGCCGAGCTCCTGGACGCCATCGCCGCCGACACCGGCGCCGCGGTGCGCGTCGGGATCAGTGGCGTGCCCGGCGCGGGGAAGTCGACCTTCATCGACGCGATGGGCAGTCGCCTCGTCGATCGCGGGCACCGGGTCGCCGTCGTCGCCGTCGACCCGAGCTCGCGCCGCACCGGGGGCTCGATTCTCGGGGACCGCACCCGGATGGCTGCCCTCACGAGCAGGGAGGGCACCTTCGTGAGGCCGAGTCCCGCGGGTCGCCACCTCGGTGGGGTCGCCCGGGCCACGAGGGAGTCGATGCTCGTCCTCGAGGCCGCGGGGTTCGACGTCGTCGTCGTCGAGACGGTCGGGGTGGGACAGAACGAGATCGCCGTGAGCGAGATGGTCGACACCTTCCTGCTCCTCACGCTGGCCCGCGCGGGTGACCAGCTCCAGGGGATCAAGCGCGGCATCCTCGAGCTCGCCGACGTCATCGCGGTGAACAAGGCCGACGGCGACGGCGAGGGACCGGCCCGGGTCGCGGCCCGTGAGCTCGCGGGCGCGATGCGCCTGATGATGCCCGGAAAGGACACCCGCCGGCCGCCGGTGCTGACCTGCTCGTCCCTCACGGGCACGGGGCTCGACGAGGTGTGGGCCGCGGTGCTCGAGCACCGCGCGCACCTCGAGGCCGAGGGGTCGCTCGAGCACCGCCGGGCCCGCCAGCAGCAGGACTGGATGTGGGCCATGGTCGACGAGCACCTGCAGGACGCCGTGCGACACAGCGAGTCGGTGCGGGCGGAGCGCGCCGGGATCGAGGGGGCCGTCCGCTCGGGAAGCCTGAGCGCCGTCGACGGCAGCGCGAGGATCCTCGAGCTCTTCTCCGGGGACCTGCGACAGACCTGAGCGGTTTCGCGTGAGCCGGGCAACAGCGTGGCGCCGGGCCCCTCCTGTCGGTGCTCGGGGTCAGCCGCGCGCGGGCGCGAGCCAGCCGGGTGGGGCGATGCCGCGCCGCTGGGCCGACCGCACGAGGAGGACCGTGACGAGGACCATCGCGATGACGCCCGGCACCGTCGACAGGGCGGACCCGGTCGTGTCGGTGTCGATGTAGGACTCCTCGAGGCCGCCGGCGAGGACCCCGGTGACCGTGATGAGCAGGTTGTTGACGACGTGGATCGCGATGGGGGCCTCGAGCCCTCCTGTGCGCCACGCGAGGTAGCAGCCGGCGATGGCGAGGCTGCCCACGTCGATGAGGATCCACGGGTCGAGGGACCCGTGGGCGAGCCCGAACGCCACGGCCGACAGCGCCGTGGTCACGACGAGGGCGACCCGCTCGGAGGGGATCCAGGCCCCGACGATCTGGACGAGCCCCCCGCGGAAGGCGACTTCCTCACCCGCGGCCTGCAGCGGCGTCGTGAGGAGGGTGACGACGAGCAGCCCCACCCAGTCCTGGGGCCGGGGGAGGACCTCCTGGTCGAAGATCACCCACGAGGCGCCGAGGTAGACCACCCACACCGGGAGGACGATCGCGGCGCACCGCGCGAGCCAGCCCCACCGCACCCGGCCGGTCACCGACAGCACCCGGATGGGAGAACGGCGGAACGCCACCCACACCGCGAAGAGCGTGACGGGGATGAGTGCGGCCAGCACGAGGTTGAGCCACAGGTTGGCGCCGGTGGTCACGACGAACGACGACTCGTCCTCCGGGAGCAGTCCGAGCACGGCGAACGGCACCGTGATGGCGCCCGAGACCGTGATGAAGCCGACCACCACGAGGAGAAGTGCCACGAGTGGTCGCCACCACCGGTGGTGGGCACCGCGCATCTGGTGCACGTAGGACCTCGGGCGCGCCTCCTCGATCGCGAGAGCCTCACGCCGCTCCCTCCCGATACGCGCCTCGGACCTCGCCCGCGCGGCGCCGAGGAAGCCCCACAGGACCGGGTGGGGAGTTGGGCCGTCCACGAGCAGGGGCTCGGCGTGGGGCACCGCAAGGAGGAACGGGGTGCCGGGGAGGCGCAGCACGTCGGCGGGAACGCCGGCAGCGTTCGCCTCGAGCACCCACCCGCGGCGGAGCAGCCGGGCGGTGACCGGGTCGGACGGGTCGAGCCGCACCGCCCCGGCCGATGGCGTCGCGGGCGCGGCGGCATCCCGTGGTCCGGCGACACCCACCGGTCCCGCAGCAGCCACGGTCTCCGCGGCGTCGCGTGCCAACAGGCCCAGCCCCGCACCGCTGGCCAGGACCGGGATGCCGGCGCGGTGCGCCGCGCGCAGGGCCCGGCGCCCCCCTTCGTCCTCCGAGCCGTCCCGGGCCGGGGCCACCCACACCCCGTCGGCGCCGTCGACCGCACCGAGGTGTTCGGGCGCGGCGGGGACCACTTCGAGGTCACCGAAGGGCACTCCCCACCGCGTCGCGAGGGCCGAGAGCTGCCCGGTGCCGGGCGCCCCACGGCCCACGACGAGGAGGCGTACGGTCATGCTCCGGGAGCGTAGTCGGCGTCCGCCGGCGCGACGGGGCCGCCCCGTCCGACGCCGATTTCGTGCTGGAACCCGGTCTGCCGTATCATCGAATGTCGGTCACGTGTGCGTCCTTGCATGGGTGAAGTCCCTGCATGTGCAGCACGAGGCCGATTTCCATGGGCGGATCGACATCCAGAAGAGTCGCCCAACGGCGGAGAGAGAGGGTATGGCCAAGAAGGACGGCGTCATCGAGATCGAGGGAACGATCGTCGAGGCTCTCCCGAACGCAATGTTCCGGGTCGAGCTCACCAACGGTCACAAGGTTCTCGCGCACATCTCTGGGAAGATGCGCCAGCACTACATCAGGATCCTCCCGGAGGACCGCGTGGTGGTGGAGCTCAGCCCGTACGACCTGACTCGTGGCCGCATCGTCTTCCGATACCGCTGACCACGCATCGACGAGACAGCAAAGGCGACATGAAGGTTCAGCCGAGCGTCAAGAAGATCTGTGACAAGTGCAAGGTGATCCGCCGCAACGGTCGGGTCATGGTCATCTGCGAGAACCTGCGCCACAAGCAGCGACAGGGCTGACGCGAGTCAGGGCAGGGCCGCCCCACCCGGGGCCGCACGGGTCGACAGGACTCGAGCACGCAGAAGTGAAGAAGCACGCAGCACCCGACCCCCGACGGGTCACCTGGTAGCAGGTGAGCGCGGGACGTCACCCTCGGCCCGGAGGCCGAGGACCGGACCAGGATGGGCCGGACCGGTGGCTGCACCAGACCTCCGGACGACAGAAAAGGAAACCATCCTCAGATGGCACGTCTAGTTGGAGTGGACCTCCCGCGCGAGAAGCGCGTCGAGGTCGCACTGACCTACATCTTCGGAGTCGGTCGGACCAGCGCGCAGAAGGCCCTCGTGGCGACAGGGGTCAGCCCCGACACCCGCGTCAAGGACCTGGGTGACGAGGAGCTCGTCAAGCTGCGCGACTGGATCGAGGACAACCTCAAGGTCGAGGGTGACCTGCGTCGCGAGGTCCAGTCGGACATCCGCCGCAAGGTCGAGATCGGCTCGTACGAGGGGCTGCGGCACCGCCGTGGGCTGCCCGTGCGTGGCCAGCGCACCAAGACCAACGCGAGGACCCGCAAGGGCCCCAAGCGCACCGTGGCCGGCAAGAAGAAGGCCGGTAAGTGACGCACGGAGGGCCTCGCCTCCCGTGGACCCCCCGACTGCCGGGCAGCCCCCGCGCGTCGGGCACACCGCTTCCGAAGAACTCGTAGGAAAGAGAACACATGCCTCCCAAGGGCCGTACCGCGGGCGCCAAGAAGGTGCGCCGCAAGGAGAAGAAGAACGTCGCAGTGGGCCAGGCCCACATCAAGAGCACGTTCAACAACACGATCATCTCGATCACCGACCCCGCCGGGGCCGTCATCGCCTGGGCCTCCGCCGGCCAGGTGGGCTTCAAGGGGTCCCGCAAGTCCACGCCGTACGCCGCGCAGACCGCCGCCGAGGCTGCTGCCCGCCGTGCCATGGAGCACGGGATGCGAAAGGTGGACGTCTTCGTCAAGGGTCCGGGTTCCGGTCGTGAGACCGCCATCCGTTCGCTGACCGCTGCCGGCCTCGAGGTCGGCTCGATCCAGGACGTCACCCCCAGCCCGCACAACGGCGTCCGCCCGCCCAAGCGCCGCCGCGTCTGAGCGCCCAGAGACTTCGCGAAAGGTAAGAGAGAGACATGGCCCGTTACACCGGACCCATCACCAAGAAGTCGCGCCGGCTCAAGACCGACCTCGTCGGCGGCGACAAGAACTTCGACACCCGTCCCTTCCCGCCCGGCCAGCACGGCCGTCGTCGGATCCAGGAGAAGGAGTACCTCACCCAGCTGCAGGAGAAGCAGAAGGCCCGCTTCACCTACGGCGTCATGGAGAAGCAGTTCCGCCGGTACTACAAGGAGGCGGCCAACCGCCCCGGCAAGACCGGTGAGAACATCCTGACGATCCTGGAGTCCCGTCTCGACAACGTCGTCTACCGCGCCGGGCTCGCCCGGACCCGACGCCAGTCGCGTCAGCTCGTGACCCACGGCCACTTCCTGGTCAATGGCGTGCGCGTCGACGTCCCGAGCTACCGGGTCGAGCAGTACGACATCATCACCGTGCGCAAGCAGTCCGTCGAGACCCTCCCGTTCCAGCTGGCGCGTGAGACCTTCGGCGACCGTCCGACCCCGGCCTGGCTCCAGGTCGTCCCGGGCAGCCTGCAGATCCTCATCCACCAGCTTCCGACGCGGGCCCAGATCGACACGGTCCTCGCCGAGCAGCTCATCGTCGAGTTCTACTCCAAGAACTGACACACCACCGGATGCCGCCCGCCCTCACCGGCGGGCGGTGGCCGGTGTTCGGCCCGCACCACGGACAGAGGTGACGCGGGCGCCGGGTCCTCGCACCCGGCATACACGAGGCGTCATATAGCGGTCGCCCGTGGGAAGGAAGAATCACCGTGCTCATCGCACAGCGTCCCGTCCTCTCCGAGGACGTCGTCTCCGAGTCCCGGAGCCGTTTCGTCATCGAGCCCCTCGAGCCCGGCTTCGGCTACACGCTCGGCAACAGCCTCCGTCGCACGCTGCTCTCGAGCATCCCGGGTGCGGCCGTGACCAGCATCCGGGTCGACGGCGTGCTGCACGAGTTCTCCACCATCCCCGGGGTGAAGGAGGACGTCACCGAGATCATCCTCAACGTCAAGGGCATCGTCGTCTCCTCGGAGCACGACGAGCCGGTCGTCATGTACCTGCGCAAGCAGGGCGCCGGCGCGGTCACCGCGGCGGACATCGCCCCGCCGGCCGGGGTGGAGATCCACAACACCGACCTGCACCTGGCGACGCTCAACGACAAGGGCACCGTCGAGATGGAGCTCACCGTCGAGCGCGGCCGCGGCTACGTCTCGGCCAACCAGAACAAGGCCGGCGACCAGGAGATCGGGCGCATCCCCGTCGACTCCATCTACAGCCCGGTCCTCACCGTGACCTACAAGGTCGAGGCGACCCGTGTCGAGCAGCGCACCGACTTCGACCGCCTCGTGGTCGACGTCGAGACGAAGAACTCGATGGCTCCGCGTGACGCGCTGGCCTCGGCCGGCAAGACCCTCGTCGAGCTCTTCGGCCTGGCCCGTGAGCTCAACGTCGAGGTCGAGGGCATCGACATGGGCCCCTCGCCCACCGACGCCGCGCTGGCCGCCGACCTCGCCCTCCCCATCGAGGACCTCGACCTCACGGTGCGGTCCTACAACTGCCTCAAGCGCGAGGGCATCCACACCGTGGGTGAGCTCGTCGGACGCAGCGAGGCCGACCTGCTCGACATCCGCAACTTCGGCGCGAAGTCGATCGACGAGGTCAAGGCCAAGCTCGTCGGCATGGGCCTCCAGCTCAAGGACAGCCCCCCCGGGTTCGACCCCAGCCTCATCGCGGACCGGTATGACGACTTCACCTTCGGTGAGGGCGAGGACGACACCGCGTACACCGAGGACGAGCAGCTCTGACCACGCCTCCCGGCCCCTAATCAAGGAGAACAGCAATGCCCACCCCCACGAAGGGTCCCCGTCTCGGAGGCGGTCCCGCTCACGAGCGGCTCATCCTGGCGAACCTCGCGACCTCGCTCTTCGAGCACGACTCCATCACGACGACGGAGGCCAAGGCCAAGCGCCTGCGCCCCCTCGCCGAGCGCCTCATCACGTTCGCGAAGCGAGGTGACCTCCACGCCCGTCGCCGGGTGATGACGGTCATCCGCGACAAGGGCGTCGTCCACCGTCTCTTCGTCGAGATCGGCCCCGACATGGCCGACCGTCCGGGTGGCTACACCCGGATCACGAAGATCGGCGCCCGCAAGGGCGACAACGCCCCCATGGCGGTCATCGAGCTCGTCCGCGAGCCCGTCGCCAAGAAGGCCACCGTCAAGGAGGCCGAGGCAGCGACCAGGCGTGCGTCCAAGGACGACGCCGCCAGGCGCGAGGCAGCCCAGCAGGAGGCCAAGGACGCCGCCGCCGAGACCCAGGCCGCTGAGGCCGACACCCCCGAGGAGCCGGCCGCGGTCGAGCTCCCCGAGGGCGCCGTCGCCGCGAACGAGGACGGCTCGGCCCCCGAGGGCTACACCGTCAAGGGCAACGCCGACTCCGGCAAGTTCCACGTCGAGGGCTCGCAGTGGTTCGACCAGACCGAGGCCGAGTTCTGGTTCAAGGACGCCGAGGCTGCCGAGGCCGCCGGCTTCGAGCCCGCCGGTGGCGTCGCGAAGCAGCAGGTCGAGGACGAGGCCTGAGCCGCACTCCCACCCGGATGCCGTGAACGGCCCCCTCCCCTCGCGGGGAGGGGGCCGTCGCGCATGCCCGGACCCCGCGCATGCCCTGACCAGCTACCCAAAGCCTGGCCGGAGCCGTGGAAGGGGAGCCGGGCGGCGAGAGGGGACCCCACTACGCTGGCGCGGTGAGCCTGCGGATCCGGATCGACCTCGCCTACGACGGCACCGAGTTCTCCGGCTGGGCCGCCCAGCCAGGGCGGCGCACGGTCGAGGGAGAGCTCTGCGCAGGGCTGGGCACCGTGCTCCGCGCGACCGACGAGGTGCGGGTCACCGTGGCGGGGCGGACCGATGCCGGGGTGCATGCCCGCGGCCAGGTTGCCCACGCCGACATCGACGACGGCGCCTGGGAGAGCCTCCCCGGGCGGTCCGAGCGCGATCCCGAGGCCGCCGCCGTGAGGAGGCTCAACGGGGTGCTGCCCGACGACATCGTCGTGCGGTCCGTGACGCGCGCGCCGGAGGGCTTCGACGCACGGTTCTCGGCCCTCCGTCGGCGCTACCTCTACCGGATCTGCGACCACGCCACCTGCGCGGACCCGCTGCGGCGCCGTGACACCGTCGTGGTGCGCGAGCGGCTCGACGTGACAGCGATGGACGAGGCGTCCTCGAGGCTGGTCGGGCTCCACGACTTCGCTGCCTTCTGTCGGAAGCGTGAGGGAGCCACCACCGTGCGTGACCTGCTGCAGTACTCCTGGCGACGGGCGGGCGACGGGGTGATCGAGGGGACCGTGCTTGCGGATGCGTTCTGCCACAACATGGTCCGCGCGCTGGTCGGCGCTGTCGTGCCGGTGGGGCAGGGGCGGTTGCCGCCGCAGGTCCCGGCGGGCGTGCTCACGGCCGGTCGGCGCGACTCGCGGGTGCGGGTCATGCCGGCCCACGGGTTGTCCCTCGAGGAGGTCGTCTACCCCCCGGACCGCGCGCTCGCCGAGCGTGCCGCGCAGGCGCGGGCCCCGCGAGAGCTGCCGGGGTGAGCCCGATGCCTGCGTCGTCCGCGACGTGGCCGAGGTGAGGTCCCTCACGGGCCGTGGGGCACCATGGTCGTACCCACCGGCGGTGCCGACCACCCGCCGCGGCGGAAAGGGGTGAGCCCATGGCGCTCGACGACGACGTGCCGCGCCCTGTCAGCGCACGCGTGACGATGCGACGCGAGGACCGGGAGGCGACTGCCTCGGGGATCTACGGGGTCATCGTCGGTGCGGCCGTCATGTCGGCCTCGCACGCCGAGAAGGCCTCGGCCGTCATGATCGCGGTGCTCGTCACGCTCATCGTCTACTGGGGTGCCGAGCGCTACGCCCGCGTCGTCGCCGAACGCATCCACGAGGGCCACCGGCCGAGCTGGACCTCGGTGCGCTACGAGCTGACCCACGGCTGGGAGATGGTCACCGCCTCCACGCTGCCCCTCATCACCCTCGCGGTGTTGACCCTGTTCCGGGCGCCCCTGGACACGGCGGTGCTCGCGGCCCTGGTCTGCAGCACCGTGCTGCTGTGCCTGGCCGGCTGGACGATCGGCCGTGGCGGCCGGCTCTCGACGCGCGAACGGATCGTGTCGACCATCGTCGCCGGGATGTTCGGCGCCCTGTTCGTCGTGCTCAAGGCGCTGCTGCACTGACTCTCGTCGCCGGCCCCGCCGACCGACCTCGCTCGTGGTGGAGAATCCCGGATGAGATCGCCGACCGGTTCGGGGAGACTGGTCCCTCGTGGGCCACCTCGACGTCAACACCGTCTCCTTCTCCCTGCCCGACGGCCGGCCGCTGCTGCGCGACGTCAGCTTCCGGGTCGGTGACGGTGCCAGGGTCGCGCTCATCGGGCCGAACGGCACGGGGAAGACGACACTGCTGCGCATCCTCGCCAGCGACCTCGCAGCATCCGAGGGCGCCATCACGCGCAGCGGTGGCCTCGGGGTGATGCGCCAGTTCATCGGCAAGGTGCGCGACGACACCACGGTGCGTGACCTCCTCGTCTCGGTGGCGCCGTCGGCGGTCCGTGAGGCGGCCGCGGCCGTCGACCGCACCGAGCTGGCGATGATGGAGCGGGACTCCGAGCGGGACCAGCTCGACTATGCCCAGGCGCTCGCGGACTGGGGTGACGTCGGCGGCTACGAGTGGGAGACCCTCTGGGACGTCTGCACGGTGGCGGCCATCGGGATGCCCTACGAGAAGGCCCAGTGGAGGCGCGTCGCCACGCTGTCCGGCGGTGAGCAGAAGCGGGTGGTGCTCGAGGCGCTCCTGCGCGGCCCCGACGAGGTGCTCCTCCTGGACGAGCCGGACAACTACCTCGACGTCCCGGCGAAGCGGTGGTTGGAGGGCCAGCTCGTCGAGTCGCCCAAGACCGTGCTCTTCGTCAGCCATGACCGCGAGCTGCTCGACACGGTCGCCACCCGGATCGCCACCCTGGAGCAGGGGAGCGCGGGGAACACGGTGTGGGTGCACCCGGGGCGCTTCTCGACCTACGAGCAGGCCCGGGCCGACCGCAACGCCCGCCTCGACGAGCTGCGACGTCGGTGGGACGAGGAACACGTCAAGCTCAAGGCCCTGGTCGTCATGTACCGGCAGAAGGCGGCCTACAACTCCGACATGGCGGCCCGGCTCCAGGCCGCCGAGACCCGCCTGCGCCGCTTCGTCGAGGCGGGTCCCCCCGAGGCCGTGCCGCTGCGCCAGCAGGTGTCGATGCGGCTCACGGGGGGCCGGACGGCCAAGCGGGCCGTCACCGCGAGCGGCCTCGAGCTCGCGGTGGACGGCCAGCAGCTCATGCGTCCCTTCGACCTCGAGGTCTGGTTCGGCGAGCGGGTGGCCGTCCTGGGCAGCAACGGCTCGGGCAAGTCGCACTTCCTGCGGCTGCTCGCCGCAGGCGGCAGCGACCCCGACGTCGAGCACCAGCCGGTCGGCGACATCCGTCCCACCCTGGTGGACCACACCGGGCGAGTGGTGCTGGGCTCCCGGGTGCGTCCGGGGTGGTTCGCGCAGACACACGACCACGCCGCCCTGCACGGGCGCACCCTGCTCGAGATCCTGCACCGAGGCGACGAGCACCGTGACGGCAAGCCCCGGGACCTCGCCGCCCGGGCGCTGGACCGCTATGGCCTCGCCCGGGCCTCCGAGCAGACCTTCGACTCGCTCTCCGGGGGACAGCAGGCTCGCCTGCAGATCCTGCTCCTCGAGCTGTCCGGCGCGACGCTGCTCCTGCTCGACGAACCGACCGACAACCTCGACCTGCACTCCGCCGAGGCGCTCGAGGATGCACTGGCCACCTTCGAGGGCACCGTGCTCGCCGTGACCCACGACCGCTGGTTCGCGCGCGGCTTCGACCGGTTCCTCGTCTTCCGTGCCGACGGCCGGGTCATCGAGAGCCACGAGCCCGTGTGGGACGAGGGGAGGGTCCAGCGATCCCGCTGACGTCACGCCGATCCGGTTGACGTCACACCCGGGCACCCTTGTCGTGTCCCCGTGGCGGCGCAAGACTGGATCATGGACGCTCAGCGAAACAAGGAACGCACGCTCGACGCCGTGGCCGCCCTCAACCGGGGCGACATCGACGGATACCTCAGCATCTACGCCGAGGGCGCCGTCGTCCACGGACTGCCCGACCACGTCACCGCCGACCCCGCCGGCCACCGGGAGGTCCTCACGGAGATCCGCCGGGCCCTGCCCGACGTGCGCGCCGAGGTCGACGCCGTCGTCGCCGAGGACGACCTGCTCGCCGCCCGGATCACGTATCGAGGAACGCACCGCGACACGCTACGGGGGGTGCCGCCGACCGGGCGCGTGCTGCAGTGGGAGGCCATGACCTTCCGGCGGTTCGACGACGAGGGCCGGGTGGTGGAGCGGTGGATCGTCGGGGACGACCTCTCGCTGCTGCACCAGCTGGGCCTGATCTGACGGGGGCGCGTCCCGGCCGACCGGTGCTGGGGAGGGGGAGGGTCCGCCGATATTGGTGTCAGTGCCCATTGACATGAATAAGATTTGCCGTTAGCGTCTGGTGACATGAAATCGCCGACGCGGACCCCGACATCGGCCCGGACGTACCGGATGACGGCGCGAGCACGGGCCGTGCAGGAGACCCGCGACCGGGTGCTCGATGCGATGGTGACACTGCACGAGCAGCGGTTGGCATCGGACATCTCGCTGGCCGACGTCGCCGCCGAGGCCGGGGTGAGCGTCCAGACCCTGCTGCGCCACTTCGGCAGCCGCGAAGGCCTCGGCGAGGCGGCGCTGGAACGGGCCACCGCGACCGTGGAGGACGAGCGGCGCACCCGGCCGGGTGACGTCGGCGGGGCGGTCCGCGCGATCGTCGACCACTACGAGCAGCGGGGTGACGGTGTGCTCCTCCTCCTCGCGCAGGAAGGGTCCGAGGCGTTCGCGGCCCGAGTGACGTCCCAGGGCCGAGCCCTGCACCGGCGCTGGGTGAGCGAGGTGTTCGCTCCGCTTCTCCCGCCAGGTGCCGCCCAGGAGGAGTCCATCGACCTCCTCGTCGTCGCCACCGACGTCTACACGTGGAAGCTGCTTCGCAGAGACGGCGGCCACTCCGTACCGACCACGCGAGAGCGCATCGAGACGCTCGTGCGCTCGGTGCTCGCCGCGGCAGGTCACCCCAGCTGAAGTCCACCCGGCCCGGGACCCCGGGTTCGGCCTCACGTCCACCCAAGGAGTCATCATGGCCGAGATCGTCGTCGTCACCTGGGACGGAGGAGGCAACGTCCCGCCCGCGCTCGACATCGCCCGCGAGCTCGCCGCGCGCGGACACGGCATCCGGGTGCTCGGGCACCGGGCCCAGCGGGAGGTGATAGAGGCCGCCGGGTTCGCAGCCGTCCCGTCGGTGCGGGCGCGCGACTTCAGGGCGGGCGCGCCCCACTCGCCCCGCGACCTCCTCGCGACCTTCACCGACCCGGGGATGGGGCGCGACCTGCTCGCCGAGCTCGCACGCCATCCGGCCGACCTCGTGCTCGTCGACGCGCTCATGCTCGGCGCCCTCGAGGCCGTGCGAGCCGCGGAGGTGCCGTATGCCATCCTCGAGCACTTCTACGACGAGTACTACCGCGGCCTGCTGCGCGGGCCGCTCGGCCTCGTCGCCCGCGCCAGGGGGCTGCGGCCCGGCCGGGCTGTGGGCGAGGCTGCCGTCCGGGTCGTGACGTCGCTGCCCGAGCTCGACCGGATCCGTCCCGGGGGCTCGGCTCGGCAGGTCGGCCCCGTCGTGTCGTGGCGCCCGCGCGTCAGCGGTGAGCCCACGGTGCTGGTGAGCCTGAGCACCTTCGGCTACGCCGGGATGGCCGAGCGGCTCCAGGTGGCCGTCGACGGGTGCGCCGACGTCCCGGCCCGGGTCGTCGTCACGACCGGGCCGCACGTCGACCCTGCGTCGCTGCGGACCGCGGGCGGTGTCGAGCTGCACCGGGTCGTCCCCCACGACGAGCTGATGCCGCGCGCCAGCGTCGTGGTCGGCCACGGCGGGCACGGCACGACGATGAGGGCGCTGGCGCACGACGCCCCCGTCGTCGTCCTGCCGCTGGAGCCCAGGTCGGACCACGTCATGGTGGGCCGCAGCCTCGAGCGGGCCGGGGCCGGAAGGCTCCTGCGTCGCGGGGCCGCGGCCGGCGAGATCGGGTCCGCGGTCCGGGCGCTGCTCACCGACCGCGCATCCGGGGCTGCCGCCGCGCGGCTCGGGGCCGACATCCGGTCCTCAGCGGGCGCGGCCGGAGGGGCGGATGCCCTGGAGTGCGCCCTGGCCGCCAGCACCGACCGGGCAGCGGGTGGGCGAGGGCCAAGGTAAAGGAATCGTCAGTTTTCGTCGCTGACCATGGATGTGGGGCGGTTGGGAGCCTAGATTCTTGCCAAGGAAGCAGCACACCGGGAGCGTCAGCGCCCCGGCCAGCCCGGAGGAGCAACGATGCCCCGTCAATCCCGCCTGTCCGCCGTGCTCGGCGGCGTCGCTCTCGTCCTGGGTCTGGGTGTCGTCGCCGCGGGCCCCGCGGCCGCCGACACGACGTCGGTCGCCCTGGTGGGGTCGCTGCAGACCGAGGTGGGCTGTGCCACTGACTGGGACCCGGCCTGCCCCCAGAGCGAACTCGCGCGCGTCGGCGACACGGCCACCTACACCGCGACCTTCGACCTCCCGGCCGGCGAGTACGAGTACAAGGTCGCCCTCAACGACACCTGGGACGTCGACTACGGCGCCGGCGGTGCCGCCGGTGGCGCGAACATCCCGCTCGTGCTCGAGGGGCCCGCGACGCTGACCTTCAGCTACGACGACGAGACGCACCTGACGACCCTCACCCCGGGTGGGCTGACCGGCGGCACGGCCAAGGCCGATACGGGACTGGCGCAGGATTCCCTGCGGGAGTCCCTCACCCGCGAGCGCTTCTACTTCGTCATGGCCGACCGTTTCGCCAACGGCTCGACCGCCAACGACACGGGCGGTCTCACCGGTGGGCCCCTGACGACCGGCTTCGACCCGACCCACAAGGGCTTCTACCACGGTGGCGACCTCAAGGGCATCACCGACAAGCTCGACTACATCAAGGACATGGGCACCACCGCCATCTGGCTCACGCCGAGCTTCAAGAACAAGCCGGTGCAAGGGGGCCCGGGCGAGGAGAGCGCCGGCTACCACGGCTACTGGATCACCGACTTCACCCAGATCGACCCGCACCTGGGCACCAACGCCGAGATGACGGCGCTCATCGACGCGGCACACCGGAAGGGGATGAAGGTCTTCTTCGACATCATCACCAACCACACCGCGGACGTCATCGACTACGAGGAGGGCCAGTACACCTACCGGTCGAAGAAGTCCTTCCCGTACGAGAAGGCCGACGGCTCCACGTTCGACGACCGGGACTACGTCAACAAGGACTTCCCGGCGATGGACCCGGCGACGTCGTTCCCGTACACACCGTTCTTCCATGCCGGTGACGAGGACGCGAAGACCCCGGACTGGCTCAACGACCCGTTGATGTACCACAACCGTGGTGACTCGACCTTCGCCGGCGAGTCCTCGACCTACGGTGACTTCATCGGCCTGGACGACCTCTTCACCGAGCGGCCCGAGGTCGTCGACGGCATGGGGGAGATCTACACGTCATGGGTCGAGTTCGGCATCGACGGCTTCCGGATCGACACCGTCAAGCACGTCAACCTGGAGTTCTGGCAGAAGTTCGTGCCGGACATCCTCGGAGAGGCCAAGGCCGTGAAGAACGATGACTTCTTCGCCTTCGGTGAGGTCTACGACGGCAACCCGGCGGTGATGTCGGAGTACACGACATCCGGCAAGCTCCAGGCCACCCTCGACTTCGGCTTCCAGCAGCAGGGGGTCGACTTCGCCAAGGGGAACCCGGCGAACGTCCTGGCGGAGTTCTTCGCCAAGGACGACTGGTACACCGACGCCGACAGCAACGCGTACCAGCTGCCGACCTTCCTCGGGAACCACGACATGGGCCGCGTCGCGATGTTCCTGCAGGACGCGTCGGCGAATGAGGCCGAGCACCTCGCCCGCGTCAAGCTCGCCGACTCGCTCATGTTCACCACGCGCGGCAACCCCGTCACCTACTACGGCGACGAGCAGGGCTTCATCGGCACCGGCGGGGACCAGCTCGCCCGCGAGGACATGTTCGCGAGCAAGGTCGACATCTACAACACCGAGGAGGTGCTCGCCGGGCCGGAGGGCTCGCGCGACCGCTACTCCACCATGCACCCGCTCTACCAGCACATCAAGGAGCTGTCGCAGCTGCGCGAGAAGCACCCTGCGCTGGCTGACGGCGCGCAGGTCCAGCGGTACGCCGCGGAGGGCTCGGGTATCTTTGCCATCTCGCGCATCGACCCCGAGAAGAAGGCCGAGTACCTCGTCGTCGCCAACAACGACACCGAGTCCAGCACGGCATCCTTCGACACGTGGACCACGCGAGGCGCGTTCGTGCCCGTCATGGGTGCCAAGAAGCCCATGAAGCCGAGCAAGAGCGGCACGGTCACGGTGACGGTGCCGCCGCTGAGCGTCGTCGTCTACCGGGCGAGCGCCCCGATGGAGACCAAGGTCGCGGCGCCGACCGTGACGCTGTCGGTGCCCGAGGACGGGGTGTCCGGTCGGGCCGAGTTGAGCGCCGACGTGAAGGCCGGCACGTTCGCCCAGACCACCTTCCTCTACCGCCCCGTGGGCACCACGCAGTGGCGGACCGTCGGCGTCGACGACAACGCGCCCTTCCGCGTCTTCCACGACGTGTCCGGGATGCCGCTGGGTTCGGTGCTGGAGTACCGCGCCGTCGTCAAGGACGCTGGTGGGCACGTCGCCGCCGACGGTGCCTGGGCCTCGGTGGTCGTGCCGAAGGCCCCGCCCACCGAGGCGGAGATCGGCGACCCGGTCGAGCAGCCGACGGCGGTGTCGGTGCCCGGGATGCACAACTCCGAGATGGGGTGCTCGGGAGACTGGCAGCCTGACTGCGACCAGGCGCAGCTCGGGCTGGACACCAATGACCAGATCTGGAAGGAGACCTTCACGTTGCCGGCCGGGCCGTACGCCTACAAGGCCGCGATCGACAAGGCGTGGACGGAGAACTACGGCGACAAGGGCGTGCGGGACGGCGCGAACATCAGCTACGAGACCGATGGGTCGGTGACGTTCTACTACGACCACGCCACCCACTGGGCCACCTCGGACGAGCAGACCGAGATCATCACGGCGGCCGGCGACTTCCAGTCCGAGCTCGGGTGTTCTGCCGACTTTCAGCCCGACTGCATGAGGCCCTGGCTTCAGGACAAGGACGGCGACGGGGTGTTCGCCCTGGCGACGACCAAGATCCCCGCGGGTGAGTACAGCTTCAAGGTGACCCACGGACTGTCCTGGGACGAGTCCTACGGCGCCGGTGGTGGCTCAGGGAACATCGCGCTGACGGTGCCGGCCGACGGCACCAAGGTGTCGTTCTTCTACGACTCGGCCACGCACCTCACGCAGGTCGAGGTCGGCTGACGACCACAGCCCGTCCCCGTCCCCGACGAGCGGGGGCGGGGTGGGGCGGGGTGGTCAGCGGGTGATGAGGACGTCGGTGCCGTTGAGGCTGGCGTCGAACCCCGCGCCCGAGACCGAGATCTCCGTGAGGTCCATGCCCTCGGGCATCCCCGGGACATCCTGGCGGATGGTCACGAGCTCTCGGGCGATGGTGCTGACGGCGGAGTTGAGGAACGAGGGTCCGCCGAGGTCGACGGTCTCCGGCTCGATGACGAGCTGCCCACCGTCGGCGACCACGGAGCCGGTGGCGCGCACGGTGAGGTCGCGGCCCAGGATCGTGACGTCGCGCTCGACCCCGGTGAGCCCGGACCCGGCGGCGTAGAGGCGCACGTCAGTGCCGATCTGCTCGGCGACGGTGTCGAAGGGGATGGTGGCGTCGATGTCCAGGCGTTGCGCGCGAAGCCCTTCCTCGGAGAAGCGGATCCCCGCGCCTGCGGCCGCGACGTCGACGAGGTCGCCGTCGGGGGAGACGACGTCCGCGCTGCGCAGTTCGACCTCGCCGAGCCAGGTCTCGTCGTCGCCGAGGTCGGTGGGTGGGGGAGTCCCGGCACCGGAGACACTGCCGGATGCCGTCGCCGTGGGCCGGGGATCGGCCCCGCTCCCCAGGAGGAACACGGACGCGGCGGCGACGACGAACAGGACGGCGAGCGTGCTTGCGACCCCGAGGAGGAAGTTCTTCATTCCCCAAGGGTGCCAGCATCCAGCGGCTGCGCAGCGCTCGCGCGCTCCTGGCGGATGGCCGGCAGGTAGAGCAGGGCTCCGATGACGCTGAACGCCCCTGCCACGATCATCGCCGTGGCGGTGGTCGTGGCCTCGGCCAGCGGTCCGAGCACGAGCAGCCCGAGGCTGTAGGCCCCGCCGGCGACCATCGAGTTCATCGACAGCACCGTGGTGCGGTTGCGGGCCTCCGCCTGGCGGTGCAGCAGCGTGGCGTGCACCGGACCCCCGACACCGTGCAGGGTGTAGGTGATGAGGAACGCGGTGATGAGACCGACGGGGCCTGCCATGAAGCCCATCACGACGATCATGGCGCCGTTGGCGACGCGTGCCACCACGGCGACCCACGCGACGCCGATGCGCTTGCTCGCCAGCCCCGCGGCGGTGGAGCCGACGGCGAAGAGCCCCCAGGCGGCGGCCGAGACCGGGCCCATGAGAGCTCCGGCCCGCGTCTCGCCGCCGGCGACCTCCGAGAGGCGCACCGGCATCAGGGTCTCGAACGCGATCATGCCGACCGACCAGAAGACCTCCACGAGCACCAGCGCGAGCAGCACCCGCGAGGCGCCGAGCGTGCGAACGCCGTCGGCGACGACGAGCGGTGCCTGGCGCGCCGATGCGGCGGCCCGACGCCACCCGGTCGAGTCCAGATGGGTGGTGGGCTCCTTGACGAGCAGCACGATGGCCACGAGGTGCACGGCGGAGAGCCCGATGGCGACGAGGTAGGGCAGGACCAGCGCCGACAACGCCGACACGGGGTGCCAGGCGATGAGCCCTCCGGAGATGAGTGCGCCGGCGGAGATGGCGACACCGAGGACGGTGCCGGCCCTGGCCAGGCCCTGCTCGACCGGGATGTCGGGGTCGTCGGCCTGGGCGGCGTCGACGTACCACGCCTCGAGCGGCCCGGAGTCGAGCGCCCGGAAGACGCCCTGGAGCAGGAGGGCCACGACGAACGCCGCGAACGTCTGGGCCGACACGAAGATGGCGGCCGAGAGCAGCGAGACCACTGCCGAGGCGAGCAGCACGGGACGCCGCCCGAGGGCGTCGGCGAACCCGCCCGTGGGGAGCTCGAGCCCCAGGACCACGAAGCCCTGCATCGCGAAGATCACGCCGATCTGGGAGAGCGACATGCCACGCTCGAGCGGCAGCAGGGCGGTCACCCCGATGGTGAGCCCGACGGGGAACCACCGGGTGAAGGTGAGCAGCTGCAGGGTGCGTGTCGCCTCGCGTGCGGTGACCCGGACCGGGGAGTGGTTCATCACTGGTTTCCTCGTGGAGTGCGGTCGAGGTCGAGCGGGAAGGCGATGGAGTAGACCGCGAGTCGCCTCGCGTCGGGGTTGCCTGCCCCGACGCGCCGGTAGCGCTCGAGCACCTCCCAGATCTCGTCGCGCATCGCCGCAACCTGCTCCGCGGTGGCCACGACGTAGGAGTCGCCCATGCCAGCGGCGTCGCGCCACTCGGCCGGCCACGTGGTCTCGACGTCGAGCCACCGCTCGAACTGCTCGCCGAGGTGGCGGATGTAGTCGCGCACGAGCCAGTTGAGCGCGGTCTCGGCGTCCTCGTCGCCCGCGAAGTCGCTGGGCTCGTACTCGTGGCTGTCGGTCGAGGCCCGCCACAGCCGACGCTTGCCCTCGCCGTCGCCGGTGTCGGTGACCAGGCCCACCGACTCCAGCCGTCGGAGGTGGTAGGACGTGGCACCGGTGTTCGTGCCCAGGGCGGTCGCGAGGTCGGTCGCCGTCGCGGGGCCACCACGGCGCAGCGTCGAGAGGAGTCGTGATCGCAGGGGGTGGGCCAGGGCCTTGAGGGCGGTGGAGTCGAGCCGGATGCCGGTCAGGGAGTCGTCGGAGGAGGCCATACATGCAGAATACATGTGCACATTATGTTTGCATAGGTATTCTGCAAGTTAGTTCAGAGTCGGATATTCGCAGGTCAGAGGGTGCGGGGAGGCCACGACCGAGTGATTTGGGAACCACGGTGGCCCCCCGTAGACTTGACGACTGTTGTGCCGTGCGCCTCCGACAGGGGCCATTCGGTCCCTCTCGGGAGCACGCGGCATACCCCGTCCTGACCCACCACCAGCTAGGAAGCACTGTGCGCACCTACACCCCCAAGCCGGGCGAGATCACCCGGGCGTGGCACGTCATCGACGCGTCCGACGTCGTGCTCGGCCGCCTCGCGAGCCAGACCGCCATCCTCCTGCGCGGCAAGCACAAGCCCACGTTCGCGCCGCACGTCGACACCGGCGACTTCGTCATCATCATCAACGCCGACAAGGTCGCCCTCACCGGTGCCAAGCTGGAGAAGAAGAAGGCCTACCGCCACTCCGGCTTCCCCGGCGGCCTGAAGTCCCAGTCCTACACCGAGCTGCTCGCCAAGAGCCCGGAGAAGGCGATCGAGAAGGCCGTGCGCGGCATGCTCCCCAAGAACACCATCGGCCGCCAGCAGCTGACCAAGCTCAAGGTCTACTCCGGCGCCGAGCACCCCCACACCGCCCAGCAGCCCAAGCCCTTCGAGATCACCCAGGTGGCCCAGTGATGTCCGAGAACGCCCAGATCGACGAGACCGCCGGCACGGACGTCAACGACGCGCCCGTCTCCGAGTACACCTCCCAGACCGACACCGCCGCCGTCGGCGGCGAGGCCGTGCGCCGCCCGAGCGCCTCGGCCCCGGGTGCCGCCACCGGTCGTCGCAAGCAGGCCGTCGCCCGCGTGCGCATCGTGCCCGGCACCGGCGAGTGGAAGATCAACGGCCGCACCCTCGAGGGGTACTTCCCCAACAAGGTGCACCAGCAGATCGTCAACGAGCCGCTGGCGATCCTCGAGCTCGACGGCGCCTACGACGTGCTCGTGCGCGTGCACGGTGGCGGTCCCTCCGGTCAGGCCGGCGCGGTCCGCCTGGGCGTGGCCCGTTCGCTCAACGGTGTCGACGAGGAGCTGAACCGCCCGGCGCTGAAGAAGGCCGGCTTCCTCTCCCGTGACGCCCGTGTCCCCGAGCGCAAGAAGGCCGGCCTCAAGAAGGCCCGCAAGGCTCCCCAGTACAGCAAGCGCTGACCTGCGCTCCACGGCATGCCCCCGCGTGCCGTGCCCGCCCGGAGGCGGCACCCTCACCGGTGCCGCCTCCGGTGCGTTCGGCGGTAGGTTTGCCCACGGTTTCCCCGGTGAAAGGCCCATGCACATGACACGACTGTTCGGCACCGACGGTGTCCGCGGCCTGGCCAACGGCCCGGTCATCACCGCAGAGCTCGCGATGGCGGTGTCCGTGGCGGCAGCCCGGGTGCTCGGGGACGCCGGGGTCGAGGCCGGGCACCGACCGAAGGCGGTCGTCGGCCGAGACCCACGCGCGTCGGGTGAGTTCCTCTCCTCCGCCGTGATCGCCGGGCTCGCGTCGGCCGGCGTCGACGTCTACGACGTCGGCGTCCTGCCCACCCCGGCGGTCGCCTACCTCACGGACGACACCGGCGCCGACTTCGGGGTGATGCTGTCGGCTTCGCACAACCCCATGCCGGACAACGGCATCAAGTTCTTCGCGCGAGGTGGTCACAAGCTTCCCGACGACGTCGAGGACCAGATCGAGCAGGCGCTCGACCAGCCCGCGAGCCGGCCGGTCGGTGCCGATGTGGGCCGGATCGTCACGATGCATGACGGGCACACCCGCTACATCGCCCACCTCCTGCGCGTGCTCCCCAACCGGCTGGATGGGCTGACGGTCGTGATCGACGGGGCCCACGGAGCCGCCAGCCTGGTCTCGCCCGAGGTCTTCCGTCTCGCCGGGGCCGAGGTGGTCGAGATCGGCACGGCACCTGACGGGTTGAACATCAACGACGGTTACGGCTCCACCCACCTGGAGCCGCTCATGGCGGCCGTGACCGCCGCCGGCGCGGACCTCGGCATCGCCCACGACGGAGACGCCGACCGCTGCCTGGCCGTGGACGCCACGGGGACCGAGGTCGACGGGGACCAGATCATGGGGATCCTCGCGGTCGCCCTCAAGGAGCGCGGGGCCCTGGCCCACAACACCCTCGTCGCCACCGTCATGAGCAACCTCGGCCTCCTGCAGGCCATGGAGCGCGAGGGGATCTCGGTGGTGCAGACCGCCGTGGGTGACCGCTACGTGCTGGAGGAGATGCGGGTCTCCGGCCACTGCCTCGGGGGCGAGCAGTCCGGGCACGTGATCTTCCTCGAGCACGGCACGACGGGGGACGGGGTGCTGACCGGGCTGATGCTGGCGGCCCGGGTCGCCGACACCGGCCGCTCCCTCGCCGATCTGGGTGCCGTCATGACCCGGCTCCCCCAGGTGCTCGTCAACGTCAAGGGCGTCGACACCACTCGGGTGCACACCGACGAGGAGGTGCAGACCGCCGTCGCCGAGGCCACGAGGGCGCTCGACGGAACCGGTCGGGTGCTGCTGCGCCGATCGGGCACCGAGCCGCTCGTGCGGGTGATGGTCGAGGCCTCCACCGAGGACGAGGCGGGCTCGGTCGCCGACCGGTTGGCCGACGTGGTGCGGGAGCGCCTCGCGCTCTGACCCGACCGGTTCCCCGCGGCCACGTCAGCGGGCTCAGGCGCCGCCGCGCGGGCTGGGGCGCCGGACCTCTGGGGGAATGCCGGGCGGCGAGGGAGGGTTGTGCTCGCAGTCCAGCCCGACCCCAGACAAGGAGCCCTCGTGCCGCACGAGTCCCTGACCAAGACGCTCTACACCACGACCGCCAGCGCCCAGGGTGGCCGCGGAGGGCGGGTCCGCAGCGAGGACGGCGTCATCGACGTCGAGCTCGGCAAGCCCGGGAGCGCGACCAACCCCAAGGCGAACCCGGAGACGCTCTTCGCGGCGGGCTACGCCTCGTGCTTCAACAACGCGCTCGGCCGGATCGCGACCTCCCAGGGCCTCGACGGCGCGGGCGTGGTCACCGAGGCCGCGGTGAGCCTGGGAGCGACCGGCGACACGGGAGTCGGTCTGGCCGTCGAGCTCGTATCGACGGTGCCCGGTGCCGATGCGGCCACCGCGCAGCAGCTGGCGGAGGCCGCGCACGAGGTCTGCCCCTACTCCAAGGCCACGCGAGGGAACATCGACGTCACCGTGGTGGGGCGCCCCGCCTGAGGCGACGCCAGGTGGTCACGTCGGGAGCATTGCCGCCACGTTGCGGGCGATGGCCAGGGATGCCGTGGCCGCGGGGGAGGGCGCGTTGAGCAGGTGCACCACCCGCTCCGAGCGCTCCACGAGGAAGTCGTCGACGAGGGTGCCGTCGCGCCGCACAGCTTGGGCGCGGACCCCGGCCGGCGCCGGGACGAGGTCCTGGCCGGTCAGGGCGGGAACCAGACGCCGCACGCTGTCCGTGAAGCGCCGCTGGGACAGCGACCGGGCGACCTCAGCGAGACCCGTCCTCGCCTGGCGGCGCGTCAGGCGCCAGGACCCGGCATACCCCAGCACGCCGGCCAGATCGCGTGGGCTCACGTCCCTCCAGCGGTACCCCTCTCGGGCGAGGGCCGGCACGGCGTTGGGCCCGGCGTGCACGTGGCCGTCGACGCCGCGGGTGAGGTGCACCCCGAGGAAGGGCAGGCTCGGATCGGGCACGGGGTAGACCAGGCCCCGGACCAGGTGAGCGGACGACGGCGTCAGCTCGCGGTACTCGCCGCGGAAGGGCACGATCCGCACCGACGGACGATGCCCCAGTCGTGCCGCGACGAGGTCGGCCTGCAGACCGGCACAGTTGACGACGAGGTCGGCCCTGACGTCGCCGGTGGTGGTGCCGACCACCAGCCCGCCGGGCACGGTCGACGCGCCGAGCACCTCGGTGCCCAGGCGCAACGTCGCGCCCGCCCGCTCCAGGCGCCGCACGAGCGCCGCGCAGACGCCGGGAAAGTCGATGACGCCCGTCTCGGGCACCCGCAGGGCGGCCAGGGCGGCCACGTGCGGTTCGTGCTCGCGGGACTGCGCCGCCGTCAAGGTCTCGACGTCGAGGCCGTTGGCCCGGCCCCTGCGGGCCAGGTCGTCCAGCCGTGGCAGCTCCGCCGGGTCCACGGCGACGACGAGCTTGCCGGTGATCTCGTACCGGACGCCGTCGGTGCGGGCCAGGTCGACGAGCTCGGCGACCCCCTCGCGGCACCAGCGGGCCTTGGCGCTCGCCGGGGGGTAGTAGAGGCCCGAGTGGATGACCCCGCTGTTGCGCCCGGTCTGGTGGGAGGCCCAGCCCGGCTCCTTCTCCAGCACCATGACGTCGGTGCCGGGGCGCTCGCGCACGAGGCGCTCGGCGACGGCGAGCCCGAGGATGCCGCCGCCGACGACGACGGTTCGCGGCCTGCGGGTCATCGGCTCCGGTGCGCGGCGAGGATGCGGGCGTACTCCAGGCCGGAGTCCTTGACGGTGCGAACCTGGGTGTCGTAGTCGACGTGGACGATGCCGAAGCGCTTGTCGTAGCCGTAGGCCCACTCGAAGTTGTCGAGGAGCGACCAGGCGAAATAGCCGCGCACGTCGGTGCCCGCATCGATCGCGTCGGCGACCGCGCCGAGGTGGCCCCGGAGGTAGTCGACCCGCTCCGGGTCGTGCACGTGGCCGTCGTCACCGACCACGTCGCCGGGCCAGGCCGAGCCGTTCTCGGTGACGTAGATCGGCAGGCCGCACTCTCGGGCCGACCGCTCGATGATGGCCCGGTGCGCCGCGGGGTTGACCTCCCAGCCCATGTCGGTGACCGGGGGCCGGGGTGCGACCTCGACGACCCCGTCGCAGCCCGGCATCACCGCGTCGGGGGTCTCACCATCGCGTGCCGCGCGGGCACGGGTGGGGAAGTAGTTGTTGACCCCGAGGTTGTCCAGCGGCGCCTGGATCGTGTCGAGGTCACCGTCGTGGATGTAGGCGTGGTCGGTGAGGTGGGCGGTGTCGTCGAGGAAGCCGTCGGGGTACTCGCCGTGGAAGAGGGGGCCGAAGAACAGGCCGTTGAGCACGTTGTCCATGCGGCGGACGGCATCGGCGTCGCGCTCGTCTCCGTCGTCGGGGCCGTAGACCTGGGTGGGGTTGAGGGTGATCGACACCTCCGCCTCGGGGCACGCCTCGCGGATCACGGGCACCGCGGTGCCGTGGGCCACCATGAGGTGGTGCGCAGCGACCATTCCCTCGACGGGGTCGCGATGGCCCGGGGCATGGGCGCCGACCGAGTAGCTGAGGATCGAGGAGCACCACGGCTCGTTGAACGTCGTCCAGTTGGTCACCCGGTCGCCCAGGGCGGAGACGACCGCTCGGACGTAGTCGGTGTACCAGCCTGCGGAGTCGCGGTTGAGCCACCCGCCCCGCTCGTCGAGCACCTCGGGAAGGTCCCAGTGGTAGAGGGTCGCCACCGGCCGGATGCCGGCCTCGAGCAGCGTGTCGACGAGCCGGCTGTAGAAGTCGAGGCCCGCGCCGTTGACCGCGCCCGTTCCCCCGGGGACGATGCGTGGCCACGCGATCGAGAAGCGGTAGGCGTCGAGTCCCAGGTCACGCATGAGCGCGACGTCCTCGGGCATACGGTGGTAGTGGTCGCAGGCGACGTCGCCGGTGTCGCCGTTGGCGACCTTGCCGGGGGTCCTGGAGAAGGTGTCCCAGATCGACGGGCTGCGACCGTCTTCAATGACAGCGCCCTCGATCTGGTAGCTCGCGGTGGCCGCTCCCCACAGGAAGGTGTCGGGAAGGGTGCGGTCGAAGGTCTGCATGGGAGCACGCTACCGCTCGGGTAAGACCTCGTCGCCGACGGTGATCGGGCCTCGCGCTTCTGGGATGAGCTGGATGGCGAACCAGGTCGCGCCGTCCCACGCGCGGTGCCTGGCGAGGGTGCGGATGGGCTCGTGACCACCTCGACCGGTGACGGGGTCGATGGTCGTCATGACGCACCGGTCCACGGGTTTGGCGACGCGGAACGTCACGTCACCGACCCGCACGCGACGCCAGTGGTCCTCCTCGAACGGCTCGAGCCCGCCGTCGACGACGAGGTTGGGCCGGAAGCGGGACACCTCGAGCGGGCCGCCCGGCTCCTCGCCCTGCTGGAGGGCCGTCCGGGTGACCCACTCATCCAGCCGGCGCAGCGAGACGGCCGAGGCCAGCGTCACCGGGTAGGCGTCCGCGAACGCCGTGGCATCCCCGAGGGTGGAGTGTGCCGGGTTGAGCGGCCGGGGTCGGGCGACGTGCACGAGGCGCACTCCCGGGACGTCGATCACCGCCTCGACCCACGCGCCGGCCCCGGGCGGGGCGACGACGGCGTCCAGGCCCCTACCGTGCACGGTGACCGGCGCCGGTTCGCCGTCCGGCTCCTCGACGTCGAGGTCGGGGAGCCCCGGAGCGCGCAGCCGGAGGGCGCTGGTCACCGTCGTGGTGGCCGGGGTGTCCGCGGTGATCGTCAGGAGCCGTCGGTGCTCGCGAGCGGTGAGGCACTCACCATCGGCTCCCGCGACCATCCAGCGGCGGTCGCCGGCGAGCCCCCACGGTTCGACGGTGGCCGTTCCGACCGGCCGCACGCGGGTGCTCTTGACCGGGTGGAGGGCCAGGCCCTCGACCCGGATCACGCCTCGATGCCCACGTCACCGATGACGTGCACGACCCGGGCCTCACCATGGGCGAGGTCGTACTCCGCGCCGATGATGGCGAGGGTGCCGGCGCGAAGGCGGTCGGCGATGAGCGTCGAGCGCTCGCCGATCAGCTGGCAGGTGCGCTCGACGTGCTCGGTCTCGATCTCCTCGATCGTGGGCGTGCGACCTCCACGGGAGGCCGCGAGGACGCTCGGCGTCACCCGCTCGACGATGTCGCGCAGGTAGCCGCCGGGCACCTCGCCGGTGCTGACCGCCTCGCTCGCGGCCTTCACCGCGCCGCACGAGTCATGGCCGAGCACGACGATGAGCTGGCAGTCGAGCGGGCCGACCCCGAACTCGAGCGAGCCGAGCACGCTGGGATCGACGACGTGGCCGGCGGTGCGGACGACGAACAGGTCGCCCAGGCCCTGGTCGAAGATGATCTCGGCAGCGACCCGCGAGTCAGCGCACCCGAAGAAGATCGCGAAGGGGTTCTGCTTGAGCGCGATCCGGCTACGGACGTGCACGTCCTGGTGCGGGTGGGCTCGTTCGTCGGCCATGAACCGGGCGTTGCCCGCCGCGAGGACGCGCCACGCCTCCTCGGGGGAACGCGGGCGGGTGCCGGGCTGCGTGCGGTGCCGGGTGATCACGGTGGGGAGGCTATCAGCGGCGGCCCACCGGACTCCTCGAGACGTCGAGGGAGTGGCGTCGGGGCGAGGATGTCGAAGGCGCCGGGTCGGAGCAGGCCGGGTCAGAGCAGGCCGGTGCGCTTCTCGATGGTGAACGCCACTGGCTTGGTCACACTCGCGAAGAAGTCGTTGCCCTTGTCGTCGACGACGATGAAGGCAGGGAAGTTCTCGACCTCGATCTTCCAGATGGCCTCCATGCCGAGCTCGGGGTACTCGAGCACCTCGACGCTCCTGATGCAGTCCTGGGCGAGTCGCGCCGCCGGGCCACCGATCGACCCGAGGTAGAACCCGCCGTGGGTCCGGCAGGCATCGGTGACCTGCTGGCTGCGGTTGCCCTTGGCCAGCATGACCATCGACCCACCGGCCGCCTGGAACTGGTCGACGTAGGAGTCCATCCGGCCCGCGGTCGTGGGGCCGAAGGACCCGGACGGCATGCCCTCCGGGGTCTTGGCGGGCCCGGCGTAGTAGACGGGGTGGTCGCGCAGGTAGGCGGGCATGTCCTCGCCCGCCTCGAGCCGCTCCCTGATCTTGGCGTGCGCGATGTCGCGGGCCACGACGAGGGGACCCGTCAGGGAGAGCCGGGTCTTGACCGGATGCCGGGTGAGCTCGGCGAGGATCTGGTCCATGGGCTGGTTGAGGTCGATCTCGACCACCGCGCCCTGACCCGTCGAGGAGGCTCCCACGGCCTCCTCGCCATCGGGACCGGCGGCGAGGCTGTCATGGGTGTCGTCGGGGAGGAATCGGGCCGGGTCGGTCTCGAGCTGCTCGATGAAGACGCCCTCGGGGGTGATCTTGCCGAGCACCTGCCGGTCGGCCGAGCAGGAGACGGCGATGGCGACGGGGAGGGAGGCTCCGTGCCGGGGGAGGCGCACGACGCGGACGTCATGGCAGAAGTACTTGCCGCCGAACTGGGCGCCGATGCCGAGCTGACGGGTGAGCTCGAGGACCTGCTCCTCGAGCTCGGTGTCGCGGAACCCGTGGCCGGTCGCGGGGTCGCCGGCCTTGGGCAGCTGGTCGAGGTACTTGGCGCTCGCGTACTTCGCCGTCTTGAGGGCGAACTCGGCGCTCGTGCCGCCGATGACGATGGCCAGGTGGTAGGGCGGGCAGGCCGCCGTGCCCAGGCCCCGGATCTTCTCGTCGAGGAACCGCATCATCCCCTCGGGGTTGAGGATCGCCTTGGTCTCCTGGAAGAGGTAGGACTTGTTGGCGCTGCCCCCGCCCTTGGCCATGAAGAGGAACGTGTAGGTGGTCTCGTGCCCGCCGGCCGTGTCGGCGTACAGCTCGACCTGGGCGGGCAGGTTCGAGCCGGTGTTCTTCTCCTCCCACGTGGTCACCGGCGCCATCTGCGAGTAGCGCAGGTTGAGCCGGGTGTAGGCGTCGTAGACGCCGCGGCTGATGGCCTCCTCGTCGCGGCCCGCCGTGAGGACGTGCTGTCCACGCTTGCCCATGACGATGGCCGTGCCGGTGTCCTGACACATCGGGAGCACGCCGCCCGCGGCGATGTTCGCGTTCTTGAGCAGGTCGAGGGCCACGAACTTGTCGTTGTTGCTCGCCTCCGGGTCGGCGAGGATGGAGGCGAGCTGCTGGAGATGGGCGGGCCGCAGGTAGTGGGCGATGTCGTGCATCGCGGTCTCGGTGAGCATCCGCAACGCCTCGGGTGTGACCTCGAGGAACCGGCGGCCGCCCGGGCCGTCGAGCACGGAGACCCCCTCGGTGGTGAGCAGGCGGTACGGGGCCTCGTCGGCCCCTGCCGGCAGGATGTCCTCGTAGGCGAAGTCGGTCATGAGATCTCCTCCCGGGTGGGCGCGTAGGCACCGGCACGAAGCACCGTGAGCCCGCTCGTCGTCAGTGCGCGGTCGATCGCCGGAACGAAGTCCTCGCCGCTGGCCTCGCGGAGCCTGGCCCGAGCGTCGGGTGCCCCGAGCAGGCCGGCATCCAGCAGGCCGGAGAGCAGACCGGCCATGAAGGAGTCGCCGGCACCCACGGTGTCGACGACCGCGGCGACCCGCGCGAGGGCGGACCCCTCGGTGCCGTCGGGAGCACGCCAGGTCACCCCGTCGCCGCCGAGGGTCACCACCACGAGGGAGGCGCCCAGACGCGCCCAGTGGGCCATGACCTGTGCGGGCGACTGGCCGGCGTACAGCCACTCGATGTCGTCCTCGGAGCACTTGACGACGTCGGAGAGCGCGACGAGCTCCTCGACCCGCTCGCGCACGTCATCGGCCCCGCCCATGATCGACGGGCGCACGTTGGGGTCGTAGGAGATCGTCGCGTGGGGCCGGGCCCCGGTCAGCACCTGGGTGACGCGGGCCTCCCCGGGGGTGAGGGTCGTGGCGATGGAGCCGGTGTGGATGTGGCCGGTGCCCTCGGGAAGGGCGACCGGCCGGAGGTCCCAGTGCAGGTCGAACTCGTAGGTTGCGGCACCGGTCGCATCGACCGTCGCGACCGCCGTCGAGGTCGGGTGGGCCGGGCTCGTGCTCCCGGGGAGCAGCTGCACCCCGGCCGACTCGACGTGGGCGCGACAGCGCGCCCCCCGCTCGTCCGTGCCGACCAGGGTCGCGAAGTGGGTGTCGTGCGCGAGACGGGAGAGGCCGAGCGCGACGTTGGCGGGGGACCCACCGACGTGCTCGTCCGTCGCGCCGTCCGGGGACCTCACGATGTCGACGAGGACCTCGCCGATGACCACGACGGGAGCTTCGGGGCCCATCGTCAGGCTCCTGTGCGCGAGGGGCACTGCCGGAGGGAGTAGGGGAGCTGGCGCATCTCGACCTGTCTTCCGTGCGGTCCGGGGTGGGTTGGTCAAACCCTAGCGCCGCAGCGGTTTGGGCGCGGGGGCACCCGTCAGGGACGATGGGGGAGTGAGTACTCCCGGCGCCCCCAGCGATGCGCCCACCGGTGCGCTCGACGGCCCGGCCGACGGCGCGCCCTCCGAGGCGCCGCGGAGCCGCTACTCGATGGGTTCGGCCAAGAACCTCGTCTTCTCCCTGCTCGCCGTGCTGGGGATGATGGCGGTTCTCGTGCTGGTCGTGCCCCGGGTCAACTCGGTCGGCGGCCCGGCCGTCGACGTCAACGCCACCGCGGTCGACGTCGCCGAGCGCACCGGCTGGCCCATCGTCGAGGCCGTGGGCCTCCCCGAGGGCTGGACCGAGACGTCGGCGCGGTACGTGCGCACGACCGGAGGCTTCATGACCTGGCACGCCGGCTACCAGCTGCCCTCGGGGAGCTACGTCGCCGTCGAGCAGACCATGGACCCCACCCCGGCATGGGTGGAGGCCCAGACCAACGGGGCACCCGAGGTCGGAACCGTCGAGGCCGCCGGGACCACGTGGACGACGTTCGTGCGCGACACCAAGACCCAGAACAGCCTGCTCGACGACCCGCAGACGGAGGGCGACCTCACCACGCTGATCACCGGGACCGCCAGTCTCGAGGAGATGGGCGAGTTCGCGACCCACCTCCAGCCGGTGGCCTCCTAGCAGCTCCCCGCCCACTCCTCGGCCGGGCGCCCTCGCCCATCGTCACGGCACGCCCCAGCGTGGAGTGCTCTGTCCTCGGCGCAGGAGGGATCAGTCCTCGGCGGCGATCCGGGCCTCGGCCCGGTCGAGCCACTGGCTGCAGTGGGCTGCCAGCGCCTCGCCGCGCTGCCACAGCCCCATGCTCTCGTCGAGGCCGACCTGGCCGCTCTCGAGCCTGGCGACGAGCGAGACAAGCTCGTCGCGGGCCTGCTCGTAGGTCAGGTCGGCGATGTCACCGTCGGTCGACGGCTGGGCAGGTGCATCGGGCTGCTTCGCCATGCGCGGCAGCCTAGCTGTTGCTGCCGACGGTGCTCGCGCCGAAGTCGCCCCGCGACACCCTCACCCTGAGGAGCTCGTCGGGCACGAGCTGGGCGGGGTCACGCACGACGGTGCCATCGGCCTGCTGGACGATGGCGTAGCCCCGGTCGAGGGTGGACTGGGGCGAGAGACTGCGCACCTGGGCCCGCAGGTGTGCCGTGTGGTCCCGGGCCCGGTGCAGGCGGGCCGCCAGGGCGTGGACGGACCGCTCCCGCAGTGCGCGGACCACCTCACGCTGGCCGCGCGCGAAGGCCCCCTTGTCGGTGAGGACGGGGCGGCTGCGCAGCTCGACGAGTCGGCGGCGCTCGTTCTGGAGCGCGGAGGTCACCGCTCGGGTGGCCCGGTCCCGGCAGGCGTCGATGGCCCGGTGCTCCGCCTCCGCGTCCGGCACGATCGCCTTGGCTGCGTCGGTGGGCGTCGACGCGCGGTGGTCGGCGACGAGGTCGAGCAGGGGTGAGTCCACGTCGTGCCCGATGGCACTGACGACCGGCGTCCGCGCGGAGGCCACCGCGCGAAGGAGCGCCTCGTTGCTGAACGGGAGCAGGTCCTCGACGCTGCCGCCGCCTCGGGTGATGACGATGACGTCGACCTCGGAGTGGTCGTCAAGCTCGGCGAGGGCGGCGCTGACCTCGGCGACGGCATTCGCGCCCTGCACCGCCACCTGACGGATCTCGAACTGCGTCGTCGGCCACCGCCGGAGGGCGTTCTCGACGACGTCGCGCTCGGCGGCGCTCGCGCGCCCGCACACCAGACCCACCCGGCGGGGGAGGAAGGGCAGGCCGCGCTTGCGGTCGGCGTCGAACAACCCCTCCTGGGCGAGGGTGCGCTTGAGGTACTCCAGGCGCGCGAGAAGCTCCCCGACGCCGACCGGCCGGATCTGGCGGGCGTCGAGCATGAGGCTGCCGCGCTGGTTCCAGAACGTCGGCTTCGCCTGGAGGACCACTCGCGCTCCGTCGCCCAGCGGGCCGGGCATCGCGTCGAGGGCGTTGACGTGGATCGACACCGACAGGCTCATGTCGACGTCGGGGTCACGCAGCGTGAGGTAGGCGGTGCGCGCGCCGGGCCTGCGGGTGAGCTGAACGACCTGCCCCTCGATCCAGACGACCGACATCTTCTCGACGTACTCGCCGATCTTCATCGACAGCAGCCGCACGGGCCAGGGCTGCTCGGCGCTGGTGTCGGCCGCGCGCTCGGGCAGGGGCGTCATGGGGACACCCTAGGGCCGCGCTCGGACGTCCGGCCGGCCTGGCAGGGCGCGGTCACCTGCTCGCCGGGGACTCGCGGCGACGGGTGGAGCGGATGACCGCGCGGTGCAGGAGCGTGGGATCGGTCGGCGCGGGCAGGGGAGCCTTCGCGGCGACTGGACGGCACGCGTCGAGGAAGAGGGCGACGTGGCGTCGCCACGCCTCGGGCACGTCGTCGCGGGTGGCGCCGAGGATGCCGGCGATCGCGAACGAGAGGACGGGAAGGTCCTCCGGAGTGATGTCCTCCCGCAGCACCCCGGCATCCTTGGCGCGCTGGAGGACCTGCACGACGGAGCGGTACCCGCGGTCCTGGACGGCAGCGGTACGACGCGACCCGGGCGCCATCGACTGACCGACGTGGGTGAACCCCCGGTTGCGTGCCTCGATCTCGCCCAGGCGCGTCACCAGGCCTGCGAAGCCCTCCCAGGGGTCCGCTTCCGCCAGAGCCACGGCGACGTTGCGGGCGAGGTCGACGACCGCCTCGCCGTAGGCGGCCAGCAGCAGGCTCTCGCGGTCGGGGAACCGCCGGTAGAGCGTGGCGATGCCGACCTCCGCCTCCGCGGCGACGGTGGTCAGGGGCGCAGCCACGCCCTCCCTGCCGAAGACCGTGCGCGCCGCGTCGAGCAGCTTGGCGCGGTTGGCGGCGGCGTCGGCTCGAAGGCGTCCCGGATCGCAGGGCTCTGTGGACGTCATGTCACCCAGACTAAGTGGAATAGTGCCTCCAGTTGTGCTGTTGGCGTGCTCACAGGACAAGCGGAGGATGAGTTCCGATTCCAGACGACGTGAGGACCGCACATGAACACCGCACTATGGGTTGCCCAGATCATCCTCGCCGGCGCCTTCGGTAGCGCCGGCCTGATGAAGCTGCTGCGAACCCGGGAGCAACTGCACGAGAGGACGCCCTACGTCGAGGACTTCTCCGACGGCACGATCAAGCTGATCGGCACCCTCGAGGTGCTCGGTGCGATCGGGCTCATCCTCCCTGCCGCGACCGGCATCCTCCCGTGGCTCACGCCGGTGGCCGCAGTGGGGGTGGCGGTCCTCATGGCCCTCGCCGCGGTCGTGCACGTGCGCCGCGGGGAGACGCAGATGATCCCGGTCAACGTCGTGCTGTTGCTGCTCGCGCTCGTCGTGGCGTGGGGCCGCTTCGGGCCGTACGCGCTCTGAGGCCACCGGCGAGTTCGGCTCGATCGCGAGTGGCACCTACCATGGACGGCATGGCTGACTCCACGAAACGTGTGCTTCTCGCCGCCCCAAGGGGCTACTGCGCGGGGGTCGACCGAGCCGTGGTGACGGTCGAGAAGGCCCTGGAGCTCTACGGGGCCCCGGTCTACGTGCGCAAGCAGATCGTGCACAACAAGCACGTCGTGACCACCCTGGAGAAGCGCGGCGCGATCTTCGTCGACGAGACCGACGAGGTGCCCGAGGGGGCCACCGTGGTGCTCTCCGCACACGGCGTCGCGCCGGTGGTCCACGAGGAGGCCAAGGCCCTGTCGCTGCGTACCATCGACGCCACCTGCCCGCTCGTGACGAAGGTGCACCGCGAGGCGGTGCGCTTCGCCGACTCCGACTTCGACATCCTGCTCATCGGGCACGAGGGGCACGAGGAGGTCGTGGGCACGGCCGGTGAGGCACCCGAGCACATCCAGCTCGTCGACGGCCCGGACGACGTCGACAACGTCACCGTGCGCGACCCGGAGAAGGTCGTCTGGCTGTCGCAGACCACCCTGTCGGTCGACGAGACGATGGAGACCGTGCGCCGGCTCAGGGAGCGGTTCCCGAGCCTGCAGGACCCGCCGAGCGACGACATCTGCTACGCCACCCAGAACCGCCAGCTCGCCGTCAAGCAGATGGCGTCGGAGTGCGACCTCATGCTCGTCGTGGGCTCGACGAACTCCTCCAACTCGGTGCGCCTGGTCGAGGTGGCGCTCGAGCACGGCTCCCGGGCGGGCCACCTCGTCGACTTCGCCGAGGAGATCGACGTCGCGTGGCTCGAGGGCGTGTCGACCGTCGGCGTCACCTCGGGTGCGTCGGTGCCGGAGATCCTCGTCCGTGGCGTGCTCGACCTCCTCGCGGCCCACGGCTTCGAGGACGTGTCACCCGTCGTGGCTGCGGAGGAGTCACTGCTCTTCTCGCTGCCCAGCGAGATCCGTCGCGACCTCAAGGCCGCGGGGCTGTCCGACAAGATGCGTCACGACGCCAGCTTCGAGGAGGCCGGCGCACTGCGCTGAGGGGCCCGGGCTGATGAGCAGGCGTTTCGAGGAGCTCGACTGGCAGGTCACCGCCATGGGCGAGATCAGCCTGCGACGGCGCGTCGAGTCCACCCTGCGGGTCGACGTGTTCGAGGTGAAGCTCGGCGAGGAGTTCCTCATGTCGAGCCTCTTCCCCGTGGCCGAAATCGAGCTGGCCCGCCTCGGGCTGGGAGCGATCACGGCATCCACGTCCGAGGATGCCGCGGCAGGTGGCGGTCTCGACGTGGTCGTGGGGGGACTGGGGCTGGGCTACACCGCCGTGGCGGCCCTGGAGGACCCTCGGGTGCGGTCGCTCGCCGTGGTCGAGGCCCTGGCACCGGTGATCTCCTGGCACGAGCGGGAGCTGCTCCCGGATGCCGTGGGGCTGGCCGCCGACCCGCGGACCCGGTTCGTGCACGGAGACTTCTTCGCGCTCGTGGCCGGTGGCGAGGGGTTCGGGCAGGGCACCCCGGCGCTGCTGCACGCGATCCTGCTCGACATCGACCACACCCCGAGCCACGTGCTGCACCCGAGTCACGCGCCCTTCTACGGCGCGCGGGGCCTCCAGGGCCTGCGCGCCCACCTGCATCCCGGCGGTGTCTTCGCGCTCTGGTCGGACGACCCGCCCGACGAGCACTTCCTCGCCCTGCTCCGTGAGGGGTTCGGCACGGCCGAGGCTCACCTCGTGCCGTTCGCCAACCCCCTCACGGGCGGGACCTCCTCCAACTCGGTCTACGTGGCAGTCGCCTGACCGGCCGGCGCGTCGAGTGGCGCGCCGGCCGGCGGTCGCGCCGCCTACTGGCGTGCCATCGCGATGCGGAAGCGTTCGTCCGGGTCGATGAAGTGGTCGTTGTCGTCCTGGTCGACGTCGAGCTGGATCCACGAGATCTTGCCGGAGAAGCGGCTCGTCGCCGTCGTGTAGGCCGGGGTGACGCAGGTGCCCGACTCGTAGCCGATGTCGGTGGTCTCGTCGGCGGAGAAGACCATCGGTTGGGTCCGCTCGACCCGGCCGGTGCCGGCCGACTCCCCGTCGTAGTAGATGGTGACGTCGCCGCCCTTGCCGAGGCCGCCACCGTCGTAGGCGAACTCGACGCGCACCTGGTGGTGCCCCTCGGGGAGGGCGCGGCTGGCGTCCGTGGTGAACAGCTCGATGCCGAGCACGTTGTAGGCGAAGCTGGCAACGCCGTCGGCGAGGTAGAAGGCCCATCCACCGAAGCGTCCGCCCTGCGCGATGAGCACTCCCGAGGCACCTCCGGAGGGAACGTTCACGTCGGCGGTGACCGAGAACGAGCGGTTCTTGATGCTGACCACGCTGTTCTCGGAGAGCCGCCCCATGCCCGGGTAGAAGAGCTGGGTGTCCCCGTGGATCAGGGTCGGGCGCCCCGCCATGGCCGGCACGAGTCGCTCCGACGTCCGGTCATCCATCGGCAAGACGTTGTACTTCGTCGCCTCGATGAGCCACAGGCGTTGCAGCTTGGCGAGCATCTCCGGGTGCTCCGCGGCCAGGTCACGGGCCTGGCTGAAGTCGTTGCTCCCGTCGTAGAGCTCCCAGACGTCGTCGTCGAAGGCCGGGAGGTCGCCGCCGACCATGACCCAGGGCGTGCGGTGCTTGGTCACCGCGCTCCACCCCTTGTGGTAGATCCCGCGGTTGGCGAACATCTCGAAGTACTGCAGGTCGTGCCGCTCCGGCTCGGTGGCCGAGGCGAACGTGTACAGCATGCTCGTGCCCTCCATGGGCGACTGCTGCACACCGTTGACCATCGTCGGCTCCGGGAGCCCGGCAGCCTCCAGGACCGTGGGGGCGATGTCGATCACGTGGGTGAACTGCTCGCGGAGCCCGCCCGGCTCTGCGATGCCGGAGGGCCAGTGAACGATGGTGCCGTTGCGGGTGCCACCCCAGTGCGAGGCAACCTGCTTGGTCCACTGCAACGGGCTGTTCATCGCCCAGGCCCAGCCGACGGAGTAGTGGTTGTAGGACTCCGGCGAGCCGAACTCGTCCATCTTCTCGATCATGAACTCGGTCGTCTCGAGCGCGGCCATGCCGTTGAAGTTCGCCATCTCGTTGAAGGCGCCGTTGACCGTGCCCTCCGCCGAGGCGCCGTTGTCGCCGATGATGTAGTACACGATCGTGTCGTCGAGCACGCCGATGTCCTCGATCGCATCGATGAGCCGCCCGACGTGGTGGTCGGTGTGCTCCAGGAACCCGGCGTAGACCTCCATCTGCCGCGCGAGCACGGGCTTGAGCTCGTCGGGCATGTCGTCCCACGACGGGATCTCGTCGTGTCGGGCGGTGAGCTCGGTGTCCGCGGGGACGACCCCGAGCTCCTTCTGCTTGGCGAAGGTGCGCTCGCGCTGCACGTCCCAGCCGTCGTCGAACTGCCCGGCGTACTTGTCGGCCCATTCCTTGGGTACGTGGTGCGGGGCGTGCGTCGCGCCCGGGGCGAAGTACATGAAGAACGGCTTGTCGGGCATCAGCGCCTTCTGCTGCCGCACCCAGCTGCAGGCGCGATCGGCGAGGTCCTCGGTGAGGTGGTACCCCTCCTCGGGGGTCCCGGGCGGCTCGACGGGGGTCGTGCCGTCGTAGAGCGCCGGGTCCCACTGGTTGTTCTCGCCACCGATGAAGCCGTAGAAGGTCTCGAAGCCGCCACCAGCGGAGGGCCAGGCATCGAAGGGCCCCATGGGCGAGGACTGCCACACAGGCACCTCGTGGCACTTGCCGAACTGGGCGGTCGAGTAGCCGTTGAGCTTCATCGTCATCGCGAGCGGAGCCTTGGTGTTCGGCCGCATCGAGCTGTTGCCCGGCGCCGAGGTGGCGGTCTCGGTGATGCTGCCCATGCCCACGGAGTGGTGGTTGCGGCCGGTGAGCAGGGCCTGACGGGTGGGCGCGCACAGCGCCGTCGTGTGGAAGCGGTTGAACCGGAGCCCCCCGCCGGCGAGGCGCTCGGCGGTCGGTGTGCTGCAGGGCCCCCCGAAGGCGCTCGCGGCGCCGAAGCCGACGTCGTCGAGGAGCACGACGAGGACGTTGGGCGCCCCGCGCGGCGGGAGCAGCGGCTCGATGGGCGGGTAGGAGGTCTCGGGGTCCTTGGCGTCGTATGTGGTGAGTCCGGGCCCGGGGCGATCGGGGATCGGGAGCATCGTGCGGGCATGGTGGTCGCGCGGACTGGGCATCAGTTCTCCTCGTGGTTCGCGAACGAGGCGACACGCCTGGCCACTCCTGAATCGCCGCGACCCGACCGAGGCTACCTTGGCTCGTGGAGGCCGTCCACGGAAAGAGGAGATGGGCTCGGCCCCGTGGTGGTGGCGCCGATCCGGCTGGGCCACATGCCTCGTCACGACCTCGCGGTCATCGACGCGACCGGGGCGCCTGCTCTCAGCCGGCGGCGTCTCGCCGCTGCTCGTGCGGGTCGCCGTCGCCGCTCCCGAGGTCGAGAAGCAGGTCGGGGCGCGCGTCCGCACCGGTGGCGGCGTCGATGAGCTCCTGGGCCGTCAGGGGGCGAGGTCCGGACTCGACGGGCCTGACGACCTCGATCTCGTCGCCGACGATCTCGAGGTCGTGCATCTTGCGAGCCGTGACCAGGACGCGGGACTCCAGGGCCCCGACCATCGCGTTGTAGGCCTCGACGCTCGACTGGAGGCTGCGGCCGACCTTGGCGGTGTGCGCCCCCAGCGTGCCGAGCCGGCGGTAGAGCTCGCGACCCAGGGCCATGAGGTCACGGGCGCTCTCGGAGAGGGCGTCCTGCTGCCAGGTGAAGGCGACGGTGCGCAGGAGCGCCATCAGGGTGCCGGGGCCGACCAGCACCACCCGCTGCCCGAGCGCCCGCTCGTGCAGGCTGGGCTGTGCCGCCAGCGCGGCTCCGAGCATCGCGTCGCTGGGCACGAAGCAGATGACCATCTCGGGCGTCTGCCGGAACGCGGTCCAGTACTCCTTGGCTGCCAGCGCTGAGACGTGCCCGCCCAGCGACGTCGCGTGCTCGACGAGCAGCGCCTCGCGCTGCTCGCTGTCCAACCCCTCGCCCTGGGCGTCGAGGAAGGCCGTCATCGGTGCCTTCGCGTCGATGACGAGCACCTTGTCACCGGGCAGGTGGACGAGGACGTCGGGTCGCACACCACGGCCGAGGGTGCTGACGGCTCGGACCTGCTCGTCGAAGTCGCAGCGCGAGAGCATCCCCGCCGCCTCGAGCACGCGCCGCAGCTGCACCTCCCCCCAGGCCCCGCGCACCGTGGAGGACCGCAGCGACCCGGCCAGCGAGGCGGTCTGCTGCCCGAGGTGCTGGGTCTCGCCCTCCACCCGCGACAGCAGCGAGCGCAGCGATCCGTACTGCTCCATGCGGTCGCGCTCCAACGAGCCCACCTGCTGCTCGACCCGCCCGAGCGCGTCACGGAGCGGGGCGAGCAGGGCTGCTGTCTCGAGGTCCTCGGCCAGGGAGGTCTCGAGGTCGACGACGCGGTCGCGCAGAAGGTCGCGCTCGGCGACGGCGGCGGCCGACCGGGCGGCATACACCAGCTGAGCCAGGACCACCGCCGACCCGGCTCCGAGGACGACACCAAGGACACCCCACACCCACGCGCTCATGGGGCGGAGCCTGCCACCGACCTCGGACATCGCCCGGGAGGCGACTAGCCTCTGGGGATGGCATCACGCACCGAGTCGGAGCAGGACCGACGGCGGCGCATCGGCATCCTCAACGCGCGGCTCCCCAAGAAGCGCAACATCGCCCAGGGGCTGCTGCGCGATCCCGCCGGCGACCTGCTCCTCTGCGAGCTGACCTACAAGTCCGAGTGGGACCTGCCCGGGGGCGTGGTCGACCCCGGGGAGTCCCCGGCCACGTGCGTCGAGCGCGAGGTGCAGGAGGAGCTGGGCATCACGGTCACCGCGGGCCGGCTGCTCGCCGTCAACTGGCTCCCGCCATGGCGCGGCTGGGATGACGCTCACCTCTTCCTCTTCGACCTCGGGGTGCATGAGGCGGGCGAGCTCGACCCCGACCTCTTCCTGCGGCGAGAGATCGCCGACGTGCACTGGTGCTCCGTCGAGGCGGCGGCCCCTCACGTGGCGCCCTACACCGCGCGGATGCTGGAGGTCGCGGCTCATGCCGAGCACACGGCATACCTCGAGAACAGCGAGCCCACGGGCACCTGACCGGCGGCGTGGCACCTCGTCCGGCGCTAGTAGACTCTCGGCCCTGTGAGCCTCCAGATCGGAATCGTCGGACTGCCCAACGTCGGCAAGTCCACGATGTTCAATGCCCTGACCAAGAACAACGTCCTCGCCGCCAACTACCCGTTCGCGACGATCGACCCCAACGTTGGCGTCGTGCCGCTCCCGGACGAGCGGCTGACCCGCCTCGCCGAGATCTTCGGCAGCGCCAAGATCCTCCCCGCGACGGTTGACTTCGTCGACATCGCCGGCATCGTGCGCGGGGCGTCGGAGGGCGAGGGGCTGGGCAACAAGTTCCTCGCCAACATCCGCGAGGCCGACGCGATCTGCCAGGTGGTCCGCGCGTTCGAGGACGGCGATGTCGTGCACGTCGACGGCAAGGTGTCGCCGAGCTCGGACATCGAGACGATCCACACCGAGCTCATCCTCGCCGACCTGCAGACCCTCGAGAAGGCCGTGGCCCGGCTCGAGAAGGAGTCGCGGATCAAGAAGGAGTCCAAGCCGCTGCACGAGAACGCCCTGGCCGCCCAGAAGGTGCTGGAGGAAGGCACCACCCTGTATGCCGGTGGCGGGGCCGGAGGGGTCGACCTCACCATGGCCGCGGCGTTGGGGCTGCTCACCACCAAGCCCTTCATCTACGTGTTCAACCTCGACGAGGAGCAGCTGGCGGACGCCGACCTGCACGCGCGGCTCGGCGAGCTCGTTGCTCCGGCCGACGCCGTGTTCCTCAACGCCAAGCTCGAGATGGACCTCATGGAGATGTCCGACGAGGACGCCCTCGAGATGCTCCAGTCCTTCGGTGCCGAGGAGTCCGGTCTCGACCAGCTCGCGCGCGTCGGGTTCCACACCCTGGGTCTGCAGACCTACCTCACGGCCGGGCCGAAGGAGTCGCGGGCCTGGACGATCCACCAGGGGTGGACCGCCCCGCAGGCGGCGGGCGTGATCCACACCGACTTCCAACGTGGGTTCATCAAGGCCGAGATCGTCTCGTTCGCCGACCTCGACGCGGCCGGGTCGATGGCCGCGGCCAAGGCGGCCGGCAGGGTGCGCATCGAGGGCAAGGACTACGTCATGGCCGACGGCGACGTGGTCGAGTTCCGGTTCAACGTCTGAATGTCTGTGCTTGCGAAGTTCAGATGGGGTGCGACTCCTCTTAGTCCGCACACAGTACGCAAGAGTTCAGCGTGATCGGCTCGATCTGGCTGTTGTGAGGGCTGTCTCCAGGCCCACTGGATCATCCACGCCGACCGACTCCGACCAACCTTCTACGACTACCTGAGGTGAGGTGAAGACACGATGACCAAGACCAAGTCCGGCCACGACGCCACCGGCCTGAACCAGCTCGACCCGGCCACCACCCCGGCTCGTGACGCCGCCAACTTCCGGCGCATCCTCGCCGCCCGCGCCAACCTCGCGGCCGCCGAACAGGAACTGCGCGACGCCGTTCACGCCGCCCGCGACGCCGGAGACTCCTGGAGCATCATCGGAGCCGCCCTGGACACCACACGCCAGGCCGCCCAGCAGCGCTTCGGCGCCTGAATCGACTCCGCCGCACCCGCACGCTTCGTGGCGAAGTGGGAGACCCGTAACCCGCTGAAGCCCACTGGCAGACTCGGCCAATGGCGTCCAGCGGCTGGGTAGGGGTCCGGTGTGTTTTTCAGTCTGAGGTCGACGGGACGCGGACCTTCGAAGAGCGCGTGACGATCTGGAGAGCCTCGGACGTGGCGGTCGGCATCCAGCTCGCTGAGTACGAAGCGTTGGAGTACGCGGAGATGATCGACGCGACCTACACCGGACTCGCGCAGGCTACGTTCTTGCCGACCCCGTCGAGCGCGGCGCCGAGGTCTTCAGCCTGATGCGAGATAGCGACCTTTCCACCGAGGAGTACCTCGACCGCTACTTCGACACGGGTGCAGAGCGCCAGAGTCAATGACCGCATGAAGGCGGGAGGACGCAGGTTGGACCCAGCGTCTCGAGCCGAGGGCTCGAGGGCCCACCGGGGCAGCCGCGCATCGGCTCGTGCTTTCCGGATATCCCTCGATCGAGTGATGTCCTCGAGCTGATCGGTCGGAAGAATCGATGCATGGGCAAGGCATTCCAGGGCCGACACACCGCCAAGATCCACGGCGACTTCGTGGTCTTTCTCATCGGAGCCAGCATCAGCCCGCGCAGCCTGATCCCGAGCCTGCGCGACCTCGGCGGACCCCGGGGGATGCAGCGCATGCTCGACTACCTGGTGGCTGCGAAGGGCGGGCCGAAACCTAGAGCGCTCCGGTGAGGCGGACTGGCGGTGACGAAACTCACCGCCGCGTTCGCGACGGCGGACGAGCACCCGAGTCTGATTCAGCCAATGGGCTCTCGCATCCGGGTGCGTCGGTCGTGAGTGGTCGCTTTACAACCGCCGGACGGAGAACCGCCCGGCGTCCTCGACGAGCAGCACGCCGGCACCCTTCGCGAGCGGCTCCACGACCTGCCCGGTGAGGCCGGCCAGGGCTGCCTCGTTCGTCGGGCTGTGGCCGACGACCATCGCGCGCCCACCCTCGGGCAGCGACTCGACGACCACCCGCAGCGCCGAGCCGAGGAGCCGCTCCTCGTGCTCGACCAGGTCTGGGTCGACCTTGCGGATCTGCTCGACCGTGGCCCCCTTGCCCGCAGCCTTGGCGGCGTCTCGCCAGCGGTCCTCCACCGTCGAGCGCAGCCCGGTCGCCGCCGTGATCGGCAGGTCGTCCTGCCCGGCGGCGTGGCGCAGGATGGTGGCCATCTGGGTGGCCCGGGCGGCACCCGTTGAGATGAAGGCGGCGTACGGCGGGTGCAGGTGGTCGCGGCCGATCGCCTCGGCATCGGCGACACCCTGGGCCGGCAGCTCGTCCCCGTCGTTGTCGGTGTGCCGGTGTAGCTCGACGTAGCGCATCCCCCATCGTCGGTGCTGCAGCGAGAGCGGCGCAAGCCGGCGAACCCTGCCCCGTGAGCGCCCGCGCGGGAGCTTCTGGGCGGCAGAGACCCACGTGCCGCTGTCGCATCCGGGCCGAGCCGTTCGTGGTACAGGTGGGAGCAGCCGTGCGCGCGTGCTCCCCCGGGTCGCGCCCGCGGAGCCACCCTCGAAAGGAGCTCCCATGTCGACCACCATCGCGTGCCGCGCCCTGAGCGCCGTGCTCACCGGTCGGCGGACCTTCGAGGTGGCGCAGGGCTGGGGCGGCAACCATGCCTGCGGCCCGGCGTTCGTGCTGACCACGACGTCCCCGGCGGGTGGCCCCGGCCCGACTCGACGGTGCACTTCGTGACCGACGGCATCGAGACCGCCGTCGCGCAGGCCAGGGCCGCCGCCGGCGGCAAGTCCGTCGGGATCCACGGGCCGACACGATCGAGCACTGCCTCAACGCGGGTCTCCTCGACGAGCTGCACATCGACCTCGCCGCGCTGCTCCTCGGTTCCGGCGTGCGGCTCTTCGACCACCTCGCCGCCGCACCTGCCGTGCTCGGCAACCCCACCGTCACCCGGGGAGTCGACGTGACGCACCTGCGCTACCCGGTGGGCCACCAGGGTCTCGCACAGTGACGGTGAAAGGCAGGCGTCCGGGCAGGCCGAGGGCTCGGCACGGGGTGAACGAAAAACCGTCGGGTAGGTTTGACAGCACGTCCGCGAACAGGGGTTGATCGCGTGTGACCGGTGCTGGAGCAAGCTTCGACCTGGTGGTCGCTGCCAACCGCCTGCCCGTCGACTTCGTCGTCGACGACGCCGGCGAGGGCACCTGGCAGCGCAGCCCCGGGGGCCTGGTGTCGGCGATGGAGGGTGCGATGGCCGACCGGGAGGCGGCCTGGGTGGGCTGGGCCGGTGAGCCAGGGGCGGCACCCGACCCGTTCCACCAGGGCACCCTGCTCATGCACCCGATCCCGCTGAGCGCTGACGAGGTTGAGGAGTACTACGAGGGGTTCAGCAACGACACGCTGTGGCCGATCTACCACGACGTGATCGTGCCGGCGACGTTCCACCGCCAGTGGTGGAACACCTACCGCACGGTCAACCGCCGGTTCGCGGAAGCCGTCGCCGAGATGGCCGCGCCCAATGCGACCGTGTGGGTGCACGACTACCAGCTTCAGCTCGTGCCCGCGATGGTGAAGGCGTTGCGGCCCGACCTGCGCATCGGCTGGTTCGACCACATCCCCTTCCCCCCGGTCGAGCTCTTCGCCCAGCTGCCATGGCGTGCCGCCCTCGTCGAGGGGCTGCTGGGCGCCGACTTCCTGGGCTTCCAGCGCACGGCGGACGCCGAGAACTTCCTGCGTGCCTGCCGCCGCCTGCTCGGCCTGACCACCAAGGGCCACACGGTGACGTTCACCCCGGCTGGTCATGGTTCGGCACCGCGCACCGTGCGGGCGACCGCCGTCCCGATCTCGGTGGACTTCCAGGGGCTCTCGGCGCTGGCAGACACCCCGGAGGTCCAAGCCCGTGCGGCGGAGATCCGGGCCTCACTCGGCGACCCCGAGATCCTCATGCTGGGCGTCGACCGGCTCGACTACACCAAGGGGATCCGGCACCGGCTCAAGGCCTATGGCGAGCTGCTCCACGAGAAGGCGGTGTCACCACCCGAGGTGACGCTTATGCAGGTCGCCATGCCCACACGGGAGCGGGTGGACGCCTACCGGTTGCTGCGCGACGAGGTGGAGCGCACCGTCGGGCAGATCAACGGCGAATACGAGGTTCTGGGCTCGACGCCGATCCACTACCTGCGCCACTCCTACCCCCGTCAGGAGATGGCGGCGATGTTCGTGGCCGCGGACGTCATGCTCGTGACCCCCCTGCGCGACGGCATGAACCTTGTCGCCAAGGAGTACGTCAGCTGCCGCAACGACCTCGGCGGCGCACTGGTGCTGTCGGAGTTCACCGGCGCCTGGCACGAGCTGCACCAGGCCTTCATCTGCAACCCCCACGACATCGAGGGCATGAAGCAGACGATCCTGCGCGCCATCAATGCCTCCGACGACGAGCGCCGCCGCCGGATGCGGGCGATGCGCAAGCGGGTCGCCGACCACGACGTGCACCGGTGGGCGTCGCGCTACCTCGACGCTCTCGCGGCCGCGCCGGCACGGCCCCATCAGGGGGAAGCGGCGACCGCCCGGTGAGCTCGCTCGGTCAGGACCTGCGGGCGGCACTGCGCGCCTTCGCCGCGCTGCCCCGGGTGCTCGTGGCGGTCGACTTCGACGGCACGCTCGCCCCACTCGTCACCGACCCGCTTCAGGCCAGGGCACTCCCCGACGGCCTCGAGGCGCTGCGAGAGGCGGCAGCGCTGCCGGGAGTCACGGCGGCGGTCGTGTCCGGGCGCGACCTCGACACCCTGGCGACGTTGACCGGGATCGAGGCGGACGACGGCATCACGCTCGTGGGGAGCCACGGTGCCCAGACGAACCGCCCGGGGGTGGGCCTCGCGAGGTCCACCGCCGGTGCTGCAGGCCTTGATGATTCGGCGACCCAGCTGATGGGGGCGCTCGGCGACGAGCTTGAGGAGATCTGGTTGCGTTGTCCCGCAGTGCGGCTGGAGCACAAGCCTGCGGCCGTTGTGCTGCACACCCGTGGCGTCGGACGGTCCATGGCGGAGGCGGCGACGGCGGCCGCACTCGAGGTGGGGGCTCGACACGCGGGAGTGCAGGTCATCCGCGGAAAGGAGGTCGTCGAGTTGTCCGTCTCCCCGGCCGACAAGGGCACTGCCCTGACCGACCTCGCGCTCGCGTCGCGGTCGGACGCGACCCTCTACCTGGGCGACGACACCACTGACGAGCGGGCGTTCGCCGCGCTCGACCCCCCCTCGGGCGACCTCACCATCAAGGTAGGCCGCGGGAAGAGCGTTGCGCTGAACCGGGTTCCCGACCCAGCTGCCGTCGTAGAGCTGCTCCGGCTGTTCGTCGATGCGCGACGGGGTTGAGCACGAGGACGATCGACGCGGACGCGGCGGTGTGGTCGCAGCCTCTCAGCGCGGACTTCGTCGCTGCCGCCAAGGGCTCCACCGGCGCCGCCCTGACGTCGCCCTCGGGAGTGACTGCCCACGACTGCACCGGATGCCGTGCAGCCGGCCCGAGCGGGGACCTCACCGCTGTCAGGTCTCGCAGACGACCTGGTCGGGGCTCTTGTCGGGTCGCAGGCCGCGCCACGCGGGGTGCCGCAGCCGTCGGTCACGCGTCCACTCGGTGAACCGCACCTCGCCGACCAGCTCGGGCCTGACCCAGAGCGCGTCACGGGCGTCGGCCCTCGGTACGTCGTCGCCGAGCGGGGAGACGTCGATGGTCAGCGGTTCGAGTAGACGCTGAAGCTCCTGCAGTGCATCGGCGGTGAAGCCGGTGCCCACCTTGCCGACGTACTGCCATCCGTCGGCACCGGGGACCGCCAACAGCAGTGACCCGATACCGTCCCCTCGCCGCCCCTGCCCCGGCCGCCAGCCGGCGACCACCACCTCCTGGGTGCGCAGGTTCTTGACCTTGAGCCAGCGCCGCGACCGTGCCCCGGGCTCGTAGGCGGAGTCGACCCGCTTGGCGACCACCCCCTCGAGGTGCTGCTCACGGGCGGCGGCGAGCACGGCCTGCCCGCCGCCGAACCAGGCGGGAGGGGTCTGCCACGAGGGACCGGACAGGCCGAGCTCGTCTAGCAGGACGCGGCGCTCTCGGTACGGCAGCGACATGCTCGAGCGGCCATCGAGGTGGAGCACGTCGAAGACGTAGTAGGTGACGGGGACCGACTCGGCCAGGCGCCGGATCCGGGCCGCGCCCGTCACGTGCATCCGGGGCTGGAGCCGCTCGAAGCTGGGGCGCCCAGCCTTGTCGAGCGCCACGAGCTCGCCGTCGAGCACGGCCTGGGTCGCCCCCATCGACTCGGCCATCGCGCGCAGCTCGGGGTAGGTGTCGGTGATGTCGATGTCGTTGCGCGACCACGCCGTCGGGCGACCGCCGTCGACGTGCACGACCGCGCGCACGCCGTCCCACTTCATCTCGTAAGCCCACCGCTCGTCGTCGGCCGGCAGCGAGTCGGCCAGGGTCGCCATCATCGGCGCAACTCTCTCGGGCAGCGGCAGGAAGCCGTCGGGAGGCGGGCTCATCCGGTGCATCATCCAGTTCTTCCCTCCGGTCCTGAACAGCACGTACCGGCCGTCGACCCGCGAGCCGTGTAGCACCACCTTGACCTTGCCGTCGGTCCACTCCTGCGTCTCGTAGGTGCCGGAGTCCCAGATGCGCACCCGGCCCCCGCCGTACTCGCCCTCGCCGATGTCGCCCTCGAAGCTGGCGTACGCCAAGGGGTGGTCCTCGGTCTGCACCGCCAGGCGGTTCAGCGACGGGTCGAGCGGTAGGCCCTTGGGGACCGCCCACGAGACCAGCACACCGTCTCGCTCGAGGCGGAAGTCCCAGTGCAGGGCACTCGCGTGGTGCTCCTGCACGACGAACGTGTCGTCATTGCCCTGGGCCTTGGGGCCTGGCGACGGCACCGGCTCGGGCGTGCGGGCGGGGTCGCGCTTGGCGCGGTAGGTGGCAAGCCCATCGACGGTCATGGCCACATCGTCCTCCGAGCAGCGGCGTGGCGGCCTTGCCAGCGCTCATCAGTTGGTCGGCCTCCTGACCGTTGGGCTGGGTCGTACCGGGTTGTTCTGTCGGCTCATGTCGATGTCCAGGGAGCTCTTGCGGCGCAGCGACGCAGCTTTCGCGCTGTGCGTGACGCTGCATTGGTGCCGCTGTGAATGAAGGTGGTAAGCCGCAAGGCGGGGAGGTGAGGGATGCCGGTGAGGGATTTCTGGGAACCGTGAAGAGCCAACGGTTGTAGACGAGCCGAAGGTGGCAGGGGTCGCGAAGAGCGAGCAGATCAGGAGTCGGCAGAAGAGGATTCGAGGGCGGAAGCGACGACCTACGGACGCCGATGAGCTGGCGGTCGATGAGCACCCGGGCACGCGCCTCCGCGGCCAGGCGGCTGGCGTCGTCCCCGATGTTCATGATGCCTCGTAGGGTTCTGCGCTATGGAGTGGTGTGATGGCACTTCCGGAGACTGACCTGCACCGCATCCGCCTGTGGGCGCGAGAGCGGGTGCCCGAGCACTTGTGGGATGAGCTGAAGGTCGAGGCCGACGTCTCCGATCGCCACGTCGACATCGTCGAGGTGCGGCCGCCGTGGGACGGCGTCGGTGAGAACACACGCTTCCCGATCGCGCGACTGCGCTACACCAAGGCGACCGGCGTGTGGGCGATCTACTGGCGCGACCGCAACCTCGAGTTTCACGAGTACAGGCGCAAGCGCCCGACGAAGAACGTCCAGGCGCTCCTCGACCACATCGGGACGAGTGGTGACCCGATCTTCTGGGGTTAGTGACCGGCTCGTTGACTGTCGATATGATGGAGGATAATCTCAGTTATATGAGAACTGAGGCACCGCTCCTGGCTCCGATCTTCCGGTCGGACGGCCAGGCGCGGTTGCTCTCCACCTTGTTGCTCTCCGGCGACGAGCTGAGTCTCACTGACCTGGCCGAGAGAGCCGGCCTGGCGTACCCGACCGCCCACCGCGAGGTCGCGCGCCTGGTCGATGCCGGCATCCTGAACGAGCGACACGTGGGCCGCACAAGGCTGATCCGCGCCAGCGACGAGAGTCCGCTGGTCGGCCCCTTGCGCGAGATCCTCACGGTCGTGACCGGCCCGGTGGTGATCCTGGCCGAGGAGCTTGCCCGCATCGACGGGATCGAGACGGCGTTCCTCTACGGCTCCTTCGCCGCTCGGATGCTCGGTGATGCTGGTCCGGCCCCGCACGACATCGACCTCATGGTGCTCGGCGAGCCCGACGTGGACGCGGTCTACGAGGCGTGCACACGCGTCGAGTCGGCGGTGCACCGTCCCGTCAACCCGACGATCCTCACCCCGGAGGAGTTCGCGGCGTCCTCCGGCTTTCTGGACAACGTACGCAGCGGCTCTGCCGTCGCCGTCATCGGAGATCTGCCGTGGCACTGACCCCGCTCACCCGCGTCCAGCAGGCAACGGTCCTCGCGCTGGTCGAGGCGCGGCGACTCGACGCCGTGCCCGCGGACTTCGCGCGGGCGACCTCGTTCCTGCGGCAGGCCCAAGAGCGCTTGGACCAACTGCCGCTGCTCACGAGCGTCACCGTCAGGTACGGCGTCGCCTACGACGCCTGTCACGACACCGGCGAGGCACTGCTGGCGGCGTACGGCTTCAGGACGACCAACGGGCCAGGCCAGCACGAGGCGCTCGGCCGCTACCTGCGCGTTGTGTTCGACAAGCCTCCGGCAGAGAAGGCAGCCCGAGAGTTCGACCGCCTGCGACGCGCCCGCAACCAGGACCGCTACGAGGCGAAGCCGGTGGGGGCAGCGGCGACCGAGAAGGCCGAACAGGTCGCGCGGACGCTGTTCGACGCCGCCCTCACCAGAGGCGTCTCGACCTGACCGGCGGTCCGCAAACAGTCCGTAAGACGTCCGGCGGAGGCCGTTCGCCGCCAACGACGCCCGACGGCTGGATCCGCGCATAACTGCAGGTCAGACGGCATTCTCCGGCTGTCGCCGACGAAGACCGACGACGGTCGAGAACACCGCTCTTCGTTCCGCTTCAACGTCTGAAACGGCACGCAGTCGCAGGTCAGAGGCGTGCGACTCCTCCCAGTCCGCGAGGCGGTGCCTCGAACGGCCTCTTGGCGGGTCCCGCTCGGGGCCCGCTGTGCCAGTGCTCCACAGGGCGAAACTCGCTGCGTGCCACTCGTCCGGCGTCGGAACCGCCGATAGCCTGATCCGATGCGTCGCACCGCGGACGTCGTGGTCATCGGCGCCGGAGTCATCGGATGTTCCATCGCGCACGCCCTGGCCGGTCCGGATCGTTCGGTGCTGGTGGTCGATCGCAACGCGGGCCCTGGCCAAGGATCGACCAGCGCCTCCTCTGCGATCATCCGCTTCAACTACTCGACTCTGGCCGGAGTGGCCACGGCATGGGAGGCGCACTGGTCCTGGCTGGACTGGGAAGGGTTCCTCGGTGGTCCGGACGAGGACGGCTCGGTGGCGAAGTTCTGGCGTACCGGATCCTTGTGCCTCGATGCGCCCTCTCACGATCCGGCCAAGGTCCTACGCCTCTTCGACAGGGTCGGGGTTCCCTACGACGTGCTCACCGCGGCGCAGATTCGGCGGGCTCACCCCTGGTGCGATCCTTCCCGCCACTACCCTCCGAAGCCGGTCGACAGCGACGCGTTCTGGGACGAGCCATCCGGAGAGGTCGGGGGGTACTACACACCCGATTCGGGGTTCATCGACGATCCCTCGTTCGCCGCCCACAATCTTGCGACGGCGGCCCGACGGCGTGGAGTCCAGTTCCTGTTCCGAACCACGGTGTCAGGGATCCGGCGCCGGGACGATCGGGTGTCCGGGGTCGAGCTTGCTGGCGGGACGGTGGTGGACACGCCCGTGGTGGTCAATGTCTCCGGACCCAGCTCCGGCTACGTCAATGACATGGCGGGCGTTTCAGAGGACTTCGCGGTCCACACCCGCCCGCTGCGGGTGGAGACGCACTTGGTGCCGGCCCCACCCAGGTTTCAGGTGGCGGACCGGCCCGGCCCGCTGGTCGCCGACGTCGACCTCGGCACCTACTTCCGAGGGACTCCTTCCGGCGAGCTGCTGATCGGTGGGGCCGAGCCGGCCTGCGACCCGCTGGAGTGGCTGGAGGACCCAGACGACTACAACCCATCCGTGACCCGGTCAATCTACGAGGCGCAGGTGTACCGCGCCGCCCGACGTCTGCCGGAACTCGGCGTCCCGGGCACCCCCCGCGGTATCGCTGCCGTCTACGACGTGGCCGACGACTGGATTCCGATCTACGACAAGACAGCCCTGCCCGGCTTCTATGTCGCGATCGGCACCAGCGGCAACCAGTTCAAGAACGCCCCCTTGGTGGGTGGCTATCTGAGAGCCATCATCGACGCCTGCGAGTCGGGAGTCGATCACGACCAGACCCCGGCCCGCTGTCTTCTGCCGCACTCCGGCATCACTCTGGACCTGTCGGCGTACAGTCGGCTACGCCAACCCAGCCCGGAGAGCAGCAACACCGTCTTGGGTTGAGCGGCTCGCCGAACCCAGTCCGCGAGCACCGGTAGCACGGACGGGAGTAGTCGTGACCCAGACTCACTACCGGGCCGTGGTCATCGGTGGAGGTGTCGTCGGCGCCAGCGTCCTGTACCACCTGGCCAGGCTCGGGTGGAGCGACCTGCTCCTGATCGAGCGATCCGAGCTGACCGCCGGTTCGACGTGGCACGCGGCGGCCGGCTTCCACACCCTCAACGGCGACCCCAACGTCGCCGCCCTGCAGAAGTACACGATCGACCTCTACACCGAGCTCGAGGCGGAGACCGGCCAGTCCTGTGGTCTGCACATGACCGGCGGAATCAACCTGGCGGGCACCCCGGAGCGCTGGGAGTGGCTGCATTCGCAATGGGCGAAGTTCCAGACGATTGGCAACGAGACGGTGCGCCTGGTCGAACCGGACGAGATCAAGGAACTGTGTCCGATCGTCGACATCGACGGCATCTACGGCGGGATGTACGACACCTACGAGGGCCACCTGGACGCGTCCGGTACGACGTACGCCTATGCCGCCGCGGCCCGCAATCGCGGAGCCGAGATCGTGCTGCACAACCGCGTCGTCGAGCTGCATCAGCGGCCCGGAGGCTGGAGCGTGGTCACCGAGCACGGAACGATCACCGCCGACCATGTTGTGAACGCGGGAGGTCTGTGGGCTCGCAAAGTGGGCCGCATGGCCGGGGTGGATCTGCCGGTGGCGCCGTTGGAGCATCACTACCTCGTGACCGAGATGATTCCCGAGGTGGCCGGCCACGACGGCGAGCTGCCGATGATCATGGACCTCGAGGGCTTCACGTACCTCCGGCAGGAGGGACAGGGGCTTCTGCTCGGGGTCTACGAGCTCAACCCCCGGCACTGGCACGTCGAAGGTGCCCCGTGGGACTTCGGGATGCGCCTGCTCCGGCCCGACGTCGATCGGATCGGACCCGAGCTGGAGATCGGCCTGTCCCGGTTCCCGTGCCTGGAGACTGCGGGCATCAGGAGCTGGGTGAACGGCGCCTTCACCTTCACCCCGGACGGCAACCCGCTCGTTGGTCCGGTCGCCGGGTTGCCCGGGTTCTGGGTGGCGTGCGGGGTGATGGCGGGATTCAGCCAGGGCGGTGGCGTCGGGCTGGCGCTGGCGCAGTGGATGGTCGATGGCGAACCGGAGCGTGATGTCTTCGGCATGGATGTCGCTCGCTACGGCTCGTTCGCCAGCGCCGACGGGTATCTCACGGCGACAACCGGCCAGTTCTACCGGCGCCGGTTCGTGATGTCCTACCCCAACGAACAGCTCCCCGCCGGCCGACCGCTGAAGGTGAGCGCGATCCACGACCAGTTGGTCACCGAGGGCGCGCACTTCGCAGCGAACTGGGGCCTGGAGGTCCCCCGCTACTTCGTTCCGGACGACCCGGACTTCACCGAGACACCGTCGCTGCGACGCAGCAACGCCTTCGGCGTCGTGGCGGCCGAGGTGCGCGCCGCGCGGGCCGGCGTGGGCGTGCTGGACACCACCGCCTTCTCTCGCTACGAGATCACGGGCCCTGGGGCCAGGGCCTGGCTCGACTGGTTGCTGGCCGGCGTCATACCGGAGCCGGGCCGCATCCGGCTGACCCCGATGCTGAGCGACTCGGGGCGCCTGAGTGGCGATCTCACCACGACGTGCTGGGCCGAGGACGAGTTCTGGCTGATGGGGTCCTACTACCTGCGGGCGTGGCACATGCGGTGGTTTAGGGACCGACTGCCCCCGGACGGGAGTGTCCGGCTCGAGGACATCTCCGACCGGATCAGCGGCGTGTCCTTGTCCGGGCCACACTCGCTGGAGCTGTTGTCACGACTCACGTCGGGCGCCGATGACCTGCGATGGCTGCGTGCCACCGAGCTTGATCTGGGTCCCCATCGCGTGCGCGTGGGACGGCTCAGCGTGACCGGGGAGCTGGGCTATGAGCTCAACGTTCCCGCAACCCAGCTGGCCGGGTTGTACCGCTTGGTGCGTGGGGCGGCGGACGGCCTGGACGTCGCACCTCTCGGGTATGAGGCGCTCGACTCGATGCGCCTGGAGAAGTCCTTCGGCATCTGGTCGCGCGAGTTCACCTGGGCCTACACGCCCGGGATGAGTGGGCTGCACCGGTTCGTGGCCTTCGACAAGCCGGCCTTCGCGGGCCGCGACGCCGCGCTTCGAGAGCGGGACCAGGGGTCGACGCAGCGTCTGGTCACCCTCGCCGTGGACAGCATCGATGCCGAGGCGGGGACGTTCGACCCACTCTGGTCCGGCGAACGACGGGTGGGCTTCGTGACCTCCGGCGGCTACGGACACAGTGTGGGCACGAGTCTGGCTCTGGCGTACGTCGACCGCGCCTGGGCGCAGGTGGGCAGCGAGCTCGTGGTCCACGTCGTCGGGCAGCGAACACCCGCCCGGGTCGTCGCCGACAGTCCCTATGACCCGGCCGGCGCGCGAGCGCGGGGCCAGAACGGCGCCGCGTGATGTTTCGCAACGACATGCCCTACGTCGAGGTGTTGTCCCCGGAGGCGATCGAGATCATCGAGGCTGGCTGGAGGCGGCTGGTCAGAGAGATCGGAATCGAGTTCATGCACGACGAGGCCCTTGACCTGTTCCGCGCGGCTGGCCAACGCGTGGATGGCGAAGTCGTGTACTTCGACCCCGACTGGGTCCTGGAGCAGGTTGCCAAGGCTCCGAGCGAGTTCCACCTGCGAGCCCGCGATCCCCAGTACGACGTCACCATCGGCGGCCGGAACATGGTGTTCGCCACGGTCTCCGGCCCGCCGTTCTTCAGGGTCGGCGACGAACGACGCGATGGCAGACTGGCCGACTACGCGTTGATGGCCAAGTTGGCGCACTCCTTCCCGGAGCTCGACCTCGTGACGATGCCGGTGATCGAGCCTGACGACGTGCCCCTGGACTCCCGGCACCTCGACATGCTGCTCACCGCGACCAGATCGACGTCCAAGCCGGTCTTCGGATCCGCGTTGTCGACCAGCAACGCCGAAGACAGCATCGAGTTCGCCCGGATGCTGCATGCCGGTCTGGACCTCTTCGTGCCCGGAGGCGATGACGACCCGCGCCCGACGACATCGATCATGTCGATCGTCAACGTCAACTCCCCGCTTCGGTACGACACCCGGATGCTCGAGGCCTTGCTGGCCTATGCCAAGGCAGGGCAGGCCGTTGTGGTGACACCGTTCTTGCTGATGGGCGCGATGTCCCCGGTGACGGTCCCGGCGGCACTGACGCAGCAGACCGCGGAGGTGTTGACCGGGATCGCGCTGATGCAGCTGATCAGGCCCGGGGTGCCCTCGGTGATGGGCTCCTTCCTCTCCACCATCGACATGCAGTCGGGATCACCGAGCTTCGGCGGGCCCGAGTCCGCTCAGGGCCTCTATGCATCGGGTCAGCTGGCGCGGCGCTACCACCTGCCCTGGCGTGCCGGTGGAGGTGGCCTGACCTCGAGCCAGGTCGTGGACGCCCAGGCCGGTTATGAAGCGTTCAACACCCTCCAGGCCGCGTTCGGTGCGGGCGCCAACCTCGTCGTACAGGCGGCCGGATGGCTGGAGTCCGGGCTGGTCTCCAGCCCGGAAAAGCTCGTGGTCGACATCGAGGTGCTGCGCACCCTGCGCAGGCAGTTCACGCCGTTGGAGGTCGATGAGGGGTCGCTGGCCTTCGGGGCGCACCAGGAGGTCGGCCACGGGGGCCACTTCCTGGGCGCGGCGCACACCCTGGAGCGATTCAGGGACTGCTTCTATCGGCCCCTCCTCAGCTCGACGGAGAACTTCGAGCGATGGACCCGCAACGGCGCTCGCGACGCCGCCGTCCGGGCTGGAGAGATCTGGCGCTCGACCATCGACACCTACGAGGCACCGCCGCTCGACCCGGGTGTGGAGGAACGGCTCTCCTCTTTCGTCGAGCGGCGGCGCCATGCGCTGGGAGACTGACGCCACCCACCCTCGCTCCGCGCCGTGAGACCAGACCCCTCAGGCTCGAGCGGATGCCAGCCTCTTCAGGGTCCCTTGGGGGAGCCCTCCGAGAGCTGGGCGTCACTGCGGCGGGCCATCCCCACGGCGGCCACGAAGACGCGTACCACCGCGCCGATGACGATGAGGTCGAGGATCATCTGCACCGTCACGAGGATCCGCGCCGTCTGGCTGGTTGCCGTGATGTCACCGAAACCCACGGTGCTGAAGACCGTCACGGTGAAATAGAGGGAGTCGACCCGAGACAGGGATGCTGAGCTGAAGCTGGAGTCGTCCATCCCGGACAGCACGACGTACGTCCCCGCGAAGAGGAGCAGGAAGAGCGGCCCGGTGATCGCGATGGCCTCCACCGCGCGTACGGCGGGGTGACCTGACGTGACGATCGCGCGCACCTGGTAGGCCGCGACCGCCGTTACCACCACGAGCCCCACCGTGAGGACCAGCCAGAGGGGGGCACGGGTGGCCGCGTCGAGGGGCGCGACGAAGTAGACCACCGTCAGCAGGACCGTGTACGCCAAGCCGCGGAGGAGCCCCAGGCCGATGGTCCGGCGGCGCTCGGCACGAGAGAGTGGACGACCGACCGCTTCCATCACTCTTCCTTCTGCTCCGCGGGATCACTCAGGGCTCGTGCGGATCATAGATGGACAGGCGTGTGTGGCGCGGGCGTCGTAGGGCAAAGTGGCGAGCACCACGGTTCGGAGGGGCGCCGAGCACGGACACAAAGGCAGGGAAACCCAGGAGGCGTGAAGACGCGTTTGGACGCCATGGCGGCCAAACGCATCAGCGGCGGGCAAGACTGGACGCCATCCACGCGGTTGGACACCGTGGCGGCCAAACGTGGTGAGGCACCGGCAGCTCGCGGAGCCGGCGCTCCGTGGGGGCGGCTACGAGTGCGCGGCGTTGCCCCGGCACGCCACTCCGGGGCTGGGGGCCATGTCCTTCATGCCCAGGCTCACGAAGAGGCCGTAGCTCTGGGTGTAGTTGCGCTGCGACGTGAGGAAGTCGTCGTCGTAGCCGGGGGGATTGCCCTCGAGGTCGTCGGTCACGTCGCGGCCCGAGTACGAGCACTCGGACTTCCCGTTCTGCCCACCGGGAACGGCTCCGCACTTTCCGTTGTACTCGCCGGCCTGAGCAGTGGCTGCTCCGCCGAGGACGAGTCCGAGTGCGACGATGCAGACCGATGCCGTGCGCTTCATGGAAGACACCTCTCCTTGAGTGGTCGTCACGAGCCGCGGTGAGGTCCGTGGCCTGTCATGCGGGCGGTTACTGCGGGTTGAGCGCGTGCAAGATGGCTCGACTGGGCCATTGACACCCGCCGATGAGATGTCGTGGCAATTGCTGTCGCGCGCGGCTACGTTGGTGACGAGCCCGGGCGAGCGTGTCCCGGTCTCACCGGCGGCGGAGCCCCTTGGCTTCCCGCCCTCATGTCCGTCGAGCAGGGAGGTGTGCGGTCGTGCGCAGCGAGCACCGGGCCGGTACCAACGCGAGGTCTGTGGTCCGTGGCGGGGCGGTGGGGCTCGCGCTCGTGCTGGCTCTGGCGGGTTGCGGTGGTGAGGGGGTCACCCTGCCGACGGTGACGCGCTCCGACGGCACGGTGATCACTCCGTCGATCTCAGTGCCCAGCCGGACCGGAGATCAGTCCACGGAGGAGGCCGAGGCGACGACTGACGCTCCCGAGCCGACGACCGAGGAACCGCAACCGACCACGGAGGAGCCCGAGCCGACGACCGAGGAACCGCAAGCGACCACGGAGGAGCCCGAGCCGACGACGGAGGCATCGCCCGAGGCCGCCGGCCAGCCCGACGCCGCGGATGACGCAGGCCAGCCGGCCTGGGTCTGGTGGCTCCTGGGGCTGCTGGCCCTGGGGCTGGTGCTGGTCTTCGCCGTCCTGGTGCCCAGGTCTCGTCGGCGGCGCGAGTGGGACGAGGAGTTCGCCTCGGCCGAGCGGGAGGCGGCGTGGTTCGCCCGGGACCTCCTGCCCCGACTGTGGATGGCGGCCACTCCCGATCTATGGGCCGGAGGGTGGCAGGTCTCGGCGGATCGGGTCCTCGCCAACGAGGACCAGCTGACTCGCCTGGAGGCCTCCGCGCCGGATGACCAGCGGCGCTCCCGGGCGCTGAGCCTCAGGGACGGGGTCCGCAGCGCTCGCCGAGGGGTCGAGCAGGCGGTGGCCTCCCCGGGAGTCGGCGCGTCGGCCGACGACCTGAGGTTCCTGGCGCATCAGCTGGAGGCTTCGCTGGGGCAGGGCGGTATGCCGCCGTCGACCGGTCAGGTCTGATCCAGGTACTGCTCGGCAACTAGCCCCCAGGAACTGCTCGGCAACTAGCCCCCAGGAACTGCTCGGCGACTCACCGGGGATGCTCACCCCTGTGGCGTGAGCAGCGAGATCTTCTGCCAGATCTTCTGCGACATCTGCGCCGTCAACGTCTCGACCTCGCTCACCGTGCCGAGCACCACGGGATCGGAGATCCGTTCCGCACACAGCGCGGCCGTCTTGGCGATGAGGGAAACCAGCTCGCTGCAGTAGTCGAGGTACTGATGCAGCTGCTCCGAGTCGAGGATCTGACGCGTGGGGCTGTGCGTGGTGCGCTGGTAGTCCGAGCGCGTCTGCTCGGGGTCCTTGTCGGGCTGGTGCATGTCGACGTGGGCGCGGGAGCGCAGGCGGTGGAGGAGGTCGAGCAGGGCACGCCGTTCCAGGCGCTCGGGCAGGGCCCACAGGAAGAAGACGGCAATCGAGGTGAAGACCAGGTCGTTGACGGTGCTCTCGACGATCGGGAGCCAGTCGACCGTGCTCTGGGTGCCGTCGAACACCGGATCCCGCAGCGCCAGCGCGGTCGCGATGACGGCGACGAGGACGATGACCACCCCCGTCACGCGAGTGACCCAGCGGATCCGACTCCGCCGCACCTTGGAGGCCTCGAAGGCGTCGTGGATCTGTGGCACCGCCGTGCGCAGCGCGTGCGCGGCGCCTCCCACCTCCGGTCGGGGAACCGAGCCCTGATCCGCGCTTCGAGACGCCCGACGGTCTCCTCCACGTACACCGCTTCAAGTTCCGGTGTCAGGTCACTGCTCACCTCGGTCAGGCTAGACCTGACCGACCTGCGAGTCCGGCCGTCGGCATGGTCCTCACCGGACGAAGACCCGGACCAGCGCCTCGATCGCCTCGTCGACGTCCCACTGCATCGTGGTCGGGCCAACGGCGAACTCGGTCCAGGACCACCCGGGGACGTCTGCGGCGGACCATCTCGGGGAGAGCGCCAGGCGCTCACCCTCCATCGCCGAGACCCGACGCTCGTCGAGGTCGGCGACCTCGCGTTGCACGTGGATGCGGAAGGCGTTGGAGTGCGGTGGAGACGGGCTCACGCGAATACCGTGCGCCTCCAGCTGCGCAGCCAACTCGATTGCGCGGGAGTGGTACTCGGCCATCCGAGGCAGCTCACGATCAAGTCCCCGCAGTGCCGCCACGGCATAGGGCATCAGGGTGTAGAGCGTCCCACCCATCCGGGTGCGCCACACCCGGGCCTCGGACACCTGCTCGTGCGGGCCCGCGACCGCGGCTCCCGCGATCCCGCCCAGCCCCTTGTAGAACGAGACGTAGACGCTGTCGGCCACCGCAGCGATCTCGGCGGGGCTGCGCCCGAGGTGTGGTGCCGACTCCCAGATCCGCGCCCCGTCCAGGTGCAGGGGGACCCCGCGCGACCGGCAGGCCTCGGCGAAGGCCACGAGCTCCTCCCACGAGGGCAGCAGGAACCCTGCGTCACGCAGCGGCAGCTCCAGCAGCGCGGCCCCGAGCCGTCCGGGGACAGCCGTGAGGTGCTCGACCTGCGGCACAGTCGGGCCAGTGGTGAGGGGGACGAGGTCGAGCCCGTGGAGCAGGCGGGGCCCGTCAGCCTCGTGCAGCACGAGGTGCGACAACCCCGGGAGCGCCACCCGCCGTGACCCCTGCTCGTCGCACCAGACCCGGATCATTGCCTGCTGGGCCATGATCCCGCTCGGGAACACCGCAGCCGCGGGCTTTCCCAGGAGCTCGGCGATCCGAAGCTCCAGTGCCGTCACCGCTCCGTGCTCGCCATAGCGGTCCCACTCGCCGCCGCCGGCGGACGCCGCCACGTCGGCGAGGTCGCGCAGCTCGGCGTCGGGGCCGGGGCGGGCCCCTCCGACGAGCCGGCGGGTGATGCCCGGCTCGGCAGCTCGAGCTCGGTCCGCGATGGACGCCTGTGGTTCTCGAGTGTCGACCATGCGGCCATCCTCGCGCTTCGGAGGGCCGACGCACCGACGCGCGACACGCCCGACGGCATGTCCGAAGCCAGGCCCGATCGACAACAGCGAGCGGTCCGTGAGATGGGCGTTCTGCCGCAAGACTGCGGAATCCGTTGTCCGGGAGGCCCTATCGCTGGCTACGCCTTGCGCTAGGTTCGAGCAGGTCACAAGGAGGTCCGCATGACGGCAGCGCTGCCGACAGCAAGAATCCCCGCGTCCCGTGTACTGCTCGTTGCGTGTTTCGGAGCCTTCCTGGCCTTCCTCGACGCCACGATCGTCAACGTCGCCTTCCCATCGATCAGGGAGTCCTTCCCCGACTCGACGATCGGTGGCCTGTCGTGGGTGCTCAACGCGTACAACATCGTCTTCGCGGCCTTCCTCATCGTCTTCGGCAGGCTCACCGACCTCGTCGGCCGACGTCGCACCTTCATCACCGGGGTGTTCGTCTTCACTCTCGCCTCCCTCCTGTGCGGCATCGCTCCCTCGGTCGAGCTGCTCGTGGCCTTCAGGGTGGTCCAGGCCCTCGGCGCGGCGATGCTCGTGCCCGCCTCGCTCGCGCTCGTCATCGCAGCCTTCCCCGGCGAGCGACGTGCCCACGCCATTGGACTGTGGGGGGCCTCCGCGGCCGTGGCGGCCGGGCTGGGCCCTCCCATCGGCGGGGCGCTCGTCGAGCTGGGGGGGTGGCGGTGGGCATTCTTCGTCAACATCCCCTTCGGCTTCTTTGCCGTGTGGGCTGCCCGCGGCCAGCTCGTGGAGAGCCGTGCCCCAGGGCGGCGGCGGATGCCGGACCTCGCCGGTGCGGGCCTGCTCGTCGCGGCGCTCGCCGTGCTGAACCTCGGCATCGTCAAGGGCAGCGACTGGGGCTGGACCAGCCGAGCGGTCATCGGGTGCTTCGTGGCGGCGATCGTGTTCTCGGGCCTGTTCGTGCTCAGCTCGCGGCGGCACCGTGCTCCCCTCCTGGACCCGGCCCTCCTCCGCCTGCGGTCCTTCTCGATCGGGTCACTCGCGACGATCGTGGCCGGCTTCGGTTTCTACGCCTACCTGCTGACGAACATCCTCTGGTTGCAGTACGTCTGGGGATACACGGTTCTGCAGGCCGGTCTGGCCCTCGTGCCCGGCGCCCTCGTCGCTGCGGTGGTGGCCGCGCGGCTGGGCCCGCTGGCCGAGAGGCACGGCTATCGCCTGTTCGTGGTGCCCGGCGCCCTGATCTGGGCCGGCGCCTACGTCTGGTACCACCAGATGGTCGGGCTCGAGCCGGCCTTCTGGGCGGAGTGGCTCCCCGGGCAGGTGCTCAGCGGCATCGGGGTGGGCGCGACCCTCCCCCTGCTCGGGAGCGCGACGCTGGCAGCGGTCCCGGGAGGGCGCTACGCCACTGCCTCCGCCGTCTCGTCGAGTGCCCGCCAGCTCGGAGGTGTTCTCGGTATCGCGATCCTCGTCGTCATCCTCGGCGAGCCGACACCCGCCACGGCCGTGGACGTCTTCCACCAGGGCTGGGTGCTCTCGATCGTCGCGTTCGTCGTCGTCGCGTTCGTTGCCCTGCCACTCGGCCGTCTCCGCAAGGCCGACGAGGACTCGGAGGACGACGTCCGGCCGCCGGTCGTCAACTCCCCGACGCCACCCCCTTCCTGGGCAACGCGCGAGACTCCGTCGTCGGCGGACCCGACGGACCTGTCCGACGTGCCCCTCCTGGCGGCACTGCCGCGGGACGCCCGGCGCCGCCTGGAACAGGCGGCGCGGATCGTCGAGGTCCCTGCAGGAACGGTGCTCATCGCTGACGGGGACCCTCCGGGGTCTGCCTTCGTCGTGCGCGGCGGTCGCCTCGAGGTGGCGGTCGGCGGCCGAGTCGTGCGCGAGCTTGGTGCGGGAGAGGTGATCGGCGAGATCGCACTGCTCACCGGGGAACCCCGGTCCGCCGAGGTCCGGGCCCGACGGGACTCCACGGTCCTCGAGATCCCTCGTGACGCGTTCGCCGGCCTCCTCGACAGCGATCCCGCCGCGACGCGCATCGTGTTGAGCCAGGTGGCCGATCGCCTGCGAACCGCCGGAGTTCCCGCGGGACCACCACCGCCAGAGCGGCTCGGCGTGGTCTCCGTCGTGGGGCTCCACGAGGGCGCAGGCGCCGGCGTCGTCGCAGAGCGGGTGGTGCGCAGGATGGGGCAGCACCTGTCCGTGGTGGACCCGGGCCGGGTCGAGCCGCCCGGTCTGGCCCGTGCCGAGAGGGAGCACGACCGCGTGGTGCTGTCCTCGGAGGCGCCACGTGACGCCGACGAGGGGGCGTGGCGCGACGTGTGCGTGCGGCAGGCCGATGCCCTCGTGCTCGTCGCACGCAGCGATGCTCCCGTCCCCGATGCCCCCGTGGTGTCTCCCTCGGGCCCACCCGAGGTCGTGCTCGTCGGGCCGGCACCGACAGCGGAGCGTCGGGAGGCCTGGGTGGCCGCCACCGACGCGCGTCAGCTGACCCTGGTCGACGGTGACCTGGACGTCGGGCTCCGTGCGCTGGCCGACCGCCTCTGCGGTCGGTCCCTGGGCCTCGTTCTCGCCGGTGGGGGAGCCCGGGCCTTCGCGCACATCGGGGTGCTCCGCGAACTCGAGGAGGCCGGACTGCACGTCGACAGGGTCGCCGGGGCGAGCGTGGGGGCGATCATCGCCGCGCTCCACGGGACCGGCGTCGACGGCGCCACGCTGGAAGAGGTCTGCTACGCGGAGTTCGTCCGGCGTCGCCCCTTCAGCGACTACCGGCTCTCCGCGACGTCCCTTGCTCAGGGGGGTCGTGTGCGTTCAGGGCTGACCCGGGCCTACGGCGCCGACACGGTCATGGAGGGTCTCCCGCGGCAGGTGTCGCTCGTGAGCGTCGACCTGGTCAGCCGTACCCGGCAGGTGCACCGGCGGGGGAGCCTGGTCCAGGCCGCCATGGTGTCCTGCCGGCTGCCGGTGTTGTTCGCCCCTGTGCCGCTGGACGACGGTCGCCTGCTCGTCGACGGTGGGGTGCTCGACAACATGCCGACCGACCTCCTCGTCGAGCGCGACGAGGGCCCGGTCGTCGCGGTGAACATCGGCTCCGGCGGCGACGTGAGGTCGCGTACCGGCCGGCCGCGCGTGCCCGGCCTGGGGGAGACCCTGATGCGCACGATGATGATCGGGAGCGGCGGGGCCGTCGAGGCTGCCCGCAACCGGGGTGCGTGGGTCGTCAGTCCGTCGTCGATGGGCGTGGGGCTCCTCGAGTTCCACCAGCTCGACCGGATGGTCGAGGCGGGTCGCGCAGCCGCCAGGCTGTTGCTCGAGGAGGCCGGCGGCGACCTGGGCGCGGTGTCCGCCGTCCGGGGCGACGAGGGGGACGGCGATGCGGGGGGTAGCGACGACGCCGACGCGCGCCCGGCGCGCTCGGTCGAGGTGAGCTAGGGCGGTCGAGGTGCGGTTGCACGGTCGGTGAGCCGGCAGCGAGGTGTCACCGACGTCGTCGCGCGCGCGGGTGACGGTCATGGCGCACGGTCCGGCGACCAGGCGCCTTCAGCCGACGACGGCCGCGAGGGTGGCTGCGAGCCGGGCGCCGGCATCCGCAGCCACCTCGGCCAGGCCCTCGTTGCCGGTGAGCGAGACCATGACGTCGGGGTCGAGGGCCTCGACGATCGTGCGGTGCTCACCCGCGGACCGCACGACGACGTTGCAGGGCAGCAGCAGGCCGACCGACGGCTCGGCCGCCACGGCCTGCTGGGCGAGCGCCGGGCGGCACGCCCCGAGGATCACGTGGGGTTCGATGTCGACGTCGATCTTCGCCTTGAGGGTCGCTGCGAGGTCGATCTCGGTGAGGACCCCGAAGCCGTGGTCCACCAGCGCCGAGCGCACTCCCTCGAGGGTCTCGTCGAACGGGCGGTCTACCGTGGCGCTGAGCGCGTACCCCATGGTGCTGTCCTTCTCTCGTTCGGGTTTTCTCCTACCCTACGGAGTATCAGTGTGTGATCCACGAGACTGCGAACCCGAGTTCGTCGGAGGAGCATGAGGGAATGGTCGACAGGGGTGGCAGACAGGCGCGGATCGATCGGGAGGGCAACGCCCTCCGGATCGTCGCAGCTCTCGACGGGACTGCCGCCGACGAGGCCGTCATCGACTGGGCTGCCGACCAGGCCGCCCGGGACGGCGCCTCGCTCCACCTCCTGCACGTGCTCGACACGGGGATGCAGTTCACCCCGCACGAGATGCTCCTGGGCGAGGCGCCCGGAGTGGCTACCGGCCTCGAGGAGGCGGCACGCGTCATCGTGGAGCGAGGCAGAGGGCGCTGCACGGATCGACAACCGTCGGTCGTCGTGAGTGTGGCGGTCGAATGGGGTTCTCCTGCCGATGTGCTGGTCAGCCACGCTCGCGATGCCCGACTGCTCGTCGTCGGCTCCAGGCCTCGCGGCCGAGTCGAGCGGGCTGTCGTGGGCTCCGTGGCGCTGGCCTGCGTCCACCACGGGTCCGCCCCCGTCGTCGTGGTCCCGATGGCGGTCCGGGTCAGCGCACCCCGGCACGTCGTCGTCGCGGTCGACGGCAGCCCGCCCAGTCACCGCGCTGCCGACCTGGCGCTGTCCATCGCGTCGGGAAGCGGCGCCGAGGTGCGCTGCGTCGTCGGGTGGAGCGTCGAGGTGGTCGACGGCACGGTCGTGACCGAGCCCGGTACGCACGCCTGGACGACCGTCGAGCACCGGTACGCCGGGGTGGCGCAGCGCTCGCTCGACGTCGCGCGGTCGCGGAATCCGGAGGTCGACGTGACGATCGACGTTCGACACGCCGAGCCGTCGCGGGCGGTGCTGGAGGCGGCGGACGAGGTGGATGCCGACCTCGTCGTCCTCGGCAGCCGCGGTTTCGGTGGCTTCCGAGGGTTGCTCCTCGGCTCGGTCGCCAAACGTGTTCTCGAACGCGCCACGACGGTGGTCGCGATCGTCAAGTGAGGCCGGCATGTCCGGAGGCGAGTCAGGAAGGATGCGGTGCAGATGACCCCCTCAACGGAGAGTGACGTGGCCGGGAGGCAGCCAGCCACGGATGGCGGTCCGGCAGAGGTCCTCGCGGGGCTCAACGGTTCGACGCTCGACGCAGCGGTGATGGACTGGGCCTCTGACGAGGCCCGCCGCCTGGGGGTCGCTCTGCGACTCGTCCACGTCGTGGACCCCGGCGTGCAGCTGACGCCGTACCCGGCTCTCATGTCCGGGGCCCCGAGCCTGGCCGAGGAGCTGGAGCTGGAGGCCGAGACACTCCTCACCCCCGGCCTCGACAGGGTGCGGGCGCGTCATCCCGCGTTGGAGGTCCGGACCAGCGTCCCCTGGGGTCCCGCGGGAGGGGCTCTCGTCGAGCTCAGCGCCGACGCCGTACGGCTGGTGATCGGCGGCTCGCACGCGGCACCCCTGGAGCGGATGCTGCTGGGCTCGGTGGCCGTCCCGGTGGTCGCCCACGCTCGATGCCCCGTGGTGGTGGTGCCCGACGGCATCTCCGTGCAGGACCCGGCCCACGTCGTCGTGGGAGTGGACGGGAGCCCGGGCAGCGAGGCTGCCGTGGAGGTCGCGTTCGAGACGGCCGCCGCGAGTGGCGGACGCGTCACGTGCGTCATGGGCTGGACCACGGAGGTGACGCTCGGCGTCGTCGTCGTGGAGTCGTGGGCCGAGGGGGTCCCCGAAATCGAAGCAGACTGCAGGGCGGTGACGCACTCGGTGGTCGACCCGGTCGCCGCCAGGCACCCGGAGGTCCCGGTCGACGTCGTCGTGCGGCACGGCACGCCCGCGCACGTCATCGTCGAGGTGGCCGACGACGTCGGCGCCGACCTCGTCGTGGTCGGCAGCCGTGGTCACGGAGGGTTCGTCGGGCTGCTGCTCGGCTCCGTGAGCCGGCGTGTGGTCGACCGGGCGGGTCGCGTCGTCGTGGTGGCGCACTGACTCCCGGCCTCGTGCCCCAGCGGCTCAGCCCGCGAAGGGCCACCCGTCGGTGATGTCGGCATCGCGCCCCGGCTCGATGTAGTGCTCGTGACCGAAGAACACGTCGAAGACCTCCTGGGGCATGGCGAGCAGCATCCCCACGTCGCTCGTCTGGCTCGCGTGGCACTGCAGGGCCGCCCGGCGCTGGGGCAGCTGCTCCGTGACGTCGACGCGCCAGTGGATCTCGTCAGCCGGCGTCCCCATGGGGTTTCCGTCATCCATCGGACCGTCGGGGTCGAAGATGTCCTCCCCGGCGGCGCTGGCCGCCTGCGCCATGGAGCGCAGGGTGTCCCGGTTCATCGTCGACTCCAGGACGCGTGGCTGACGGGCCGCGAGGTCGGCGCCCCGGTGCAGCACGCGGTGGACCTGGACGTGGTCGGGGTGACCGTAGCCACCGTGCCAGTCGTACCCGACCGCGATGTCCGCATCCTCCTCGTCGAGGACGTCTGCGAAGCGCCGGGCAGCCTCGTCGACCGACGCTCCGGCGAACGCGTTCTCGTGCGAGTTCTGCTCCCAGCCAGTCATGCCGGAGTCCGCATAGCCCAGCCAGACAACACGCTGGACGCCGAGGACGTCGGCGGATGCCGCAGCCTCGGTGCGTCGCCGTTCGACGACACTCTCCCCGGGAGCGAGGTCGGCGGGCGCCTCACCGTGGTCGCCGTTCGTGGCGAAGACCACGACGACCCGGCTCCCCTCGGCGGCGGCCCTGGCCATCGAGCCAGAGGTCTGGGAGGCCTCGTCGTCGGGGTGGGCGTGGAGGAACACGATCGTTGGCATTGCTCCATCATGCCGACCGGGTCACGCACCTGCGTCCGTCCCCTGGTCACGGCGTAGGGTGCGACAATGAGAATCGCGGTGACCGGAGGGTCGGGCAAGCTCGGGCGTCACGTGGTCGACAGGTTGCGGACCGGGGGCCACGACGTCGTCAACCTCGACAGCCACGGCAAGCGATGGACGGGCTGGACGAGCATTGACCTCACCGACTACGGGCAGGTCATCGACGCCCTCGGCGGGATACAGGGCGAGCAGCCGCCGGTCGAGGCGGTGGTGCACCTCGCGGCGATCCCCGCACCCGGGCTGCACCCCGACGCAGCGACGTTCCACAACAACATGGTCACGACCTTCAACGTCCTGCACGCGGCCATCCGCCTGGGGATCACCCGCGTCGTGACCGCATCGAGTGAGACCGTTCTCGGACTACCCTTCGACGCCCCACCGCCCTACGTCCCGGTGGACGAGGACTACCCGGCACGTCCGGAGTCGGTGTACTCCCTCGGCAAGCACCTCGAGGAGACGATGGCCATCGAGCTGTGCCGGTGGCATCCGCGACTGACCATCACGGCGCTGCGCTTCTCCAACGTCATGGACGTCGAGGACTACGCAGAGTTCCCGTCCTTCGATGCCGACCCCATGCTCCGGAAGTGGAACCTCTGGGCCTACATCGACGGTCGCGACGGTGCCCAGGCGGTGGAGCGGGCCCTCGCCCGTGAGACCACGGGTTTCGACCGCTTCGTCATCGCGTCGCCCGACACCGTGATGAGCCGGAGCAGCGCCGACCTCGTGGCCGAGGTGTTCCCGGGGGTCGAGGTGCGCGGGGACCTCGGTGAGCACGACACGCTGCTGTCCATCGACAAGGCGCGCCGGGTCCTGGGCTACGCCCCTGAGCACTCCTGGCGGGACGAGGTCTGAGGCCCCGGGCCCGGCAGGGCAGGATGGACCGCATGCCGTCTGCCTCCCCTCCGCCCCGGCTCGTCGATCTCGCCCACGCCCACGGCGTCGCCACCGAGTACTGGGACTGGCTCGGCCAGCACGTCGAGGTCAGCGCGGCATCGATCCGGACCATCCTCGGGGCCCTCGGCGTCGACGCGGACGGCGAGGACGCCGTCGAGCGAGCCATCGCCGCCCACGAGGACGCTCCCTGGCGGCGGACGCTGCCGGCCACCGTGGTGACGCGTGAGGGGCTCACGCCCCGGGTGTCCACGCACGTCGTGGCCGGCACCGGCATCCGCTTGGAGGTCGTGCAGGAGGACGGCATCCGGCGCCCGGTCCAGCCCGTCGACCACTGGGTCGCCGACCGTGTCGTCGACGGGCGGCCCGTGGGTCGGGCGACGTTCGAGGTGCCCGGTGACCTCCCCACGGGGTGGCACCGGCTGGTCGCCACCCTCGACGGCCCTGCCGTCGACCCAGCGACGACCGAGGCGACCCTCGTCGTCACCCCCGAGCGACTCGAGCTACCCGATTCGGTGTCCAGGGGCCGGGTCGTCGGCCTGATGGCCCAGATCTACCAGGTGCGTTCAGCGGGGTCCTGGGGGCTCGGCGACCTTCGCGACCTGGCCGACCTCGCGACCTGGTCGGCGTCCGAGCACGGTGCCGACTTCGTCCTCATCAACCCGTTGCACGCTGCCGAGCCGACCTCACCGGTGGAGCCCTCGCCCTACCTCCCGACGACGCGGCGCTTCGCGAGCCCGCTGTACCTGCGGGTGGAGGACGTGCCCGAGCTGGCCGGCCTCGCGGGCGCCGACCGGCTCGAGGCCACGGCGCTCGCCGAGCGGGCCCGCGCCCTGAACGGGCAGGACCGCATCGACCGCGACGCGGTGTGGGCCGCGAAGGGGAGGGCGCTGCGCCTGGTCTTCGACCTCGGTCTCGACGACGAGAAGGCCCGGTCCTTCACGGAGTTCTGCGACCGTGAGGGCGAGGGCCTGAGCACCTACGCGACATGGTGCGCGCTCGCGGAGCACCACGGCCTGCCGTGGACCACCTGGCCGCCGGAGCTGCAGCACCCCGAGGACCCGGCGGTGGCGGAGTTCCGGACCGCTCACGCCGCCGACGTCGACTTCCACCGGTGGCTGCAGTGGCTGCTCGAGGACCAGCTCGCCAGCGTCCAGCGCGAGGCCACGGCGGCCGGGATGTCGTTGGGCATCGTGCACGACCTGGCCGTGGGCGTGCACCCGATCGGTGCGGATGCCTGGGGCCTGGGTGACGCCCTCGCCCGCGGCGTCACGGTCGGTGCACCACCGGACCAGTTCAACCAGCTCGGCCAGAACTGGAGCCAGCCCCCGTGGCGGCCCGACCGGCTCGCCGAGCTCGGCTACGCGCCGTTCCGCGACATGGTCCGCTCGGTGCTGCGCGACTCAGGGGGGATCCGGGTCGACCACATCATCGGGCTGTTCCGGCTCTGGTGGATCCCGAGCGGTGGGACGCCGGCGGACGGGGCCTATGTGCACTACGACCACGAGGCGTTGCTCGGGATCCTCGTGCTGGAGGCCCAGCGCGCGGGCGCCGTCGTCATCGGCGAGGACCTGGGCGTCGTGGCGCCGCACGTGCGGGACTACATGCTCGAGCGGGGACTCGTCGGCACGAGCATCCTGTGGTTCGAGTGGGAGGACGACCGGCCGAAGCCGCCCGAGCACTACCGGTCCCTGTGCCTGTCCACCGTGACGACGCACGACCTGCCTCCGTCGGCCGGCTACCTCTCGCTCGAACACGTGGCGATCAGGGAGCAGCTCGGCCTCCTCACCCGGCCCGTCGAGGAGGAGCGCGCCCAGGAGGAGGCGTCGATCGCCCGGGTGCGTGACGCGCTCATGGCCCGCGGCCTGCTCGGACCCGCCGCGCCGCTCGACGAGGTGGTCGTCGCTCTCCACCGGTGGCTCGCCCAGACCCCGAGCCGCATGCTCGCCGCCTCGTTGGCCGACATCGTCGGTGACCACCGGGCCATCAACCAGCCCGGCACCAACGACGAGTACCCGAACTGGCGGATCCCGCTCGCCTCTCCCGACGGCACACCGGTCATGCTCGAGGACATCCGCGGCTCGGAGCTCGCCGGCCGGCTCTTCGAGGCCCTGCGCGCCGGCCCCGCGGAGTGACCTAGCGGCCGGCCCCGCGGAGTGACCCAGCGGCCGGCCCCTGACCCGGGCGGGTCAGGAGTGCCGCGAAGCGTTCGGCGAAGGGCTGCCAGTCCGCACGCAGCCGGCCACGGGCCCCGGTGACGCCCTCGAGCAGGGTCGCCTGATCCGGTGCCAACCCCTCCGGGAAGTCCCATCGCAGCCACGACTCGAACACCTCGGGGGAGGTCTCCGGGTGGAACTGCACGCCCCACGCCGCCGGTCCGTAGCGCACCGCCTGGGCTCGGCCGTCGGGCAGGTCGGCCAGGGCCACTGCCCCGTGCGGTAGGTCGAGGACGACGTCGTCGTTGTAGTGGATCGCCGCAAGGCCGTCCACGTCACTGAGCAGCGGGTCGGCCCGGCCGGCCTCGGTGAGCCGCACCGGCACCAGGCCCACGGTGCGACCGGTGGGGTTGCGGTCGACGTGGCCCCCGAGCGCCACGGCGAGCAGCTGGTGCCCGAGGCACACACCGAGGGTGGGCAGCTCGCGCACGACCGCATGCCGCAGCAGCGCCCGGGTCGGCTCCAGCCAGGTGTTCTCGGCATCGTCGCAGGCACCCATGGCACCGCCGAGTACGACGAGCCCGTCGTGGTGCCGAATGTCATCCGGAATCCGCTCGCCGAGGTCGCCGCGCACGACGTCGAGGTCCACCCCGGCTGCCGACCACCACTCGCCCAGCCACGCGGCGGGCGCGTCGGGCTCGTGCTGGATGACGAGGAGGCGAGCCATCAGGCGATCTGGGTGCCGAGAAGGGCGCCGATGAGGTACGTGACCCCCATCGCGAGCAGGCCACCCAGCACGACGCGAACCGTTGCTCGGCCGGCGTCGGAGTCGCCCAACCTGGCACTGACCAGGCCGGTGCCGGCCAGCGCGAGCACCACCGCCACCACGGTCACGGGCACTCGCCACGACACCGGGGGGAAGGCGATGGCGAGCAGCGGGAGCACCGCTCCGACCGTGAAGGCGAGCATGGAGGCCCACGCGGCGTGCCAGGGGTTGGTCAGCTCCTCGGGATCGATGCCCAGCTCCACCTCGGCGTGAGCCGCGAGGGCGTCATGGGCCGTCAGCTCCTTCGCGACCTGGTGGGCCAGCTCGGGGCTGAGGCCCTTGGCGGCATACATCCCGGCCAGCTCCTCGAGCTCGGCCTCGGGCTCCTCGCGCAGCTCGCGGACCTCCTTGGCGATCAGTGCCTGCTCCGAGTCACGCTGGGTCGACACCGAGACGTACTCGCCGACCGCCATGCTCAGGGCACCGGCGGCGAGCCCGGCGAGCCCCGCGGTGACCACCGCGCCCTGGCTCGTCGTCGCGGCTGCCACGCCGATGACCAGCCCGGCCGTCGACACGATGCCGTCGTTCGCGCCGAGGACTCCCGCCCGCAGCCAGTTCAGCCGACCTGCCGTCGACCCCTCGTGGGGCTCGCCGTGGTCGGGGACGGAGATGTCGGGCGGTGACTCAGCCATCCGGGAGCGCACCCTCGTTCCGGGCGGCAGTCGTGATCCGGTGGGCCAGCTCGATGTCGAGCTGGGTGAGCCCACCGGCGTCGTGGCTCGTCAGCGCCCAGCGGGTGGTGCGCCAGCGGATGTCGATGTCCGGGTGGTGGTTCATCTCCTCGGCCGCGTCGGCGGCGGCCACGACGAGGCGGATCGCCGACGGGAAGTCCGGCGCCTCCATCTCCGCCACGATCGTGTCGCCGTCACGGGACCACCCGGGCAGGTCCCGGAGCTGGGTGGTGACCTCTTCGGTGCTCAGCAGTCGGCTCATGGGGCCAATCCTCCCGCACGACGTGCCGGAAGGGCAGGGGAGGGGAGGCCGCTATTCCAGGTCCTGCACGATGTGCGGCGCGTTGATGTCGGCCTCGTGCTCGGTGAGGGGCCCCGATAGATCGGTGAACCTGGGAACCACCGTGTGCGCGACGATCTCGCCGGCCGCGATGCCCTCGGCCCAGTGGCAGGCGACCCGGTGGCTGCCCGGCACCCCCGGGAGGTCGACGGAGCGCAACTCTGGCCGTTCCTCGTCGCACTGCGTCTCCTGGCGCCAGGGGCAGCGGGTGTGGAAGCGGCATCCGGTCGGTGGGTTGGACGGCGAGGGCAGGTCGCCGGTGAGCAGGATCTGCTCACGGGTGTCCTCGACCGTCGGGTCGGGCACGGGGACCGCGGAGAGGAGCGCCCTGGTGTAGGGGTGCAGCGGCGTGGCGTACAGGTCGTCGGCGGTCGCCTCCTCCACGAGGCCACCGAGGTACATGACACCGATCCGGTCGCTGATGTGGCGCACCACCGCGAGGTCGTGGGCGATGACGAGATAGGTCAGGTCGAACTCGTCCTGGAGCTCCTCGAGGAGGTTGATGACCTGGGCCTGCACGGAGACGTCGAGGGCCGACACCGGCTCGTCCGCGACGATGAGCTTGGGCTCGACGGAGAGGGCCCGGGCGATCCCGATGCGCTGGCGCTGACCGCCGGAGAACTCGTGGGGGTACTTCGACAGCGCCGCCGGAGGTAGTCCCACGGCGGCGAGCAGCTCGCGCAGACGGGTCGCGGTGGCCTTGTCGTCGGAGGCCAGGCCGTGGGCCTTCATCCCCTCCACCAACAGCGACTCCACCGACTGGCGCGGGTCCAGGCTGCTCATCGGGTCCTGGAAGACCATCTGGATGTCCTTGCGCTTGCGGCGCAGCTCCTCACCGTGGAGCGAGGCGATGTCCGTGCCGTCGAACTCGACGCTCCCCGCCGTCGGCGGTTCGAGGTTGAGAATGGCCTTGCCGAGCGTCGACTTGCCGCACCCCGACTCGCCGACGAGGCCGTAGGTCTCGCCCCGGAGGACCTGGAGGTCCACCCCGTCGACGGCGTAGACGTAGCCGATGACCTTGTCGAAGATGACGCCGCGGGTGATCGGGAAGTGGACCTTGACGCCCCTGACGTCGACGAGGACCTCGGGGTCGGGGGCGTTCGTCGCCGGTGCGTCGGTGCTGGTGTCGGTCATCGGGTCACCTCACGGGATTGTGGCAGCGCAGGGCCCGGCTCGCCGACTGCTCGAGAGGGGGACTGGTGCTGGTGCACAGGTCGATCGGCTGGGAGCACCGTGGGGCGAAGGCGCAGGCATGGTCCCACGGGAGGTTGTCCGCGACCGACCCCGGGATCGGCGTGAGCTTCTCCCCGCGGGGCGCGGTGAGGCGGGGGATCGACCCGAGAAGCCCGTGGGTGTAGGGGTGGCGGGGGTCGGCGAACAGCTCGTGGCGCTCTCCGCGCTCGACCATGCGACCGGCATACAGGACGTTCACCTCATCGCACAGCCCGGCGACCACGCCCAGGTCGTGGGTGATCATGATCAGGGCCGTACCGGTGTCCTTCACCAGGTCCTTGAGCAGGGCGAGGATCTGGGCCTGGATCGTCACGTCGAGCGCGGTGGTGGGCTCGTCGGCGATGAGCAGGCGCGGTGCGCACGCGAGCGCCATGGCGATGAGGGCGCGTTGGCGCATGCCCCCGCTCATCTGGTGGGGGTAGTCCTTCAGCCGCCGGTCCGGGTCGGGGATCCCCACCCGCTCGAGCAGGTCACGAGCCACCGGCTGGGCTGCCTTGCGGCTCATTCCGCGGTGGCGTTCGAGCACCTCGGTGACCTGGAGCCCGACCGAGATGACCGGGTTGAGCGAGGACAGGGGGTCCTGGAAGATCATCGCGATGTCGCGGCCCCGACGATCGCGCAGCTCGCGCTGGTCGAGGGTGAGCAGGTTGGTTCCCTCGAAGAGGGCCTCCCCCTCGACGGTGTTGCCCCGGTCCGGCAGCAGCCCCATGATCGCGAGCGAGGTCACGGACTTGCCGCACCCGGACTCCCCGACGAGGCCGATGGTCTGGCCGGGGCGGACGTCGAAGGTGACGCCGTCCACGGCCCGGAAGGGTTCCTGTCCGCGTCGCTGGAACGTCACCCTGAGGTCGCGTACCGACAACAGGGGGGCATCGCCTCGGGTGGCGCTGGGGGGTGGGGTCGCCGTGGCGGTCATCTGCGGGTCACCTCCTGCTCTTGGGATCGAGTGCCTCGCGCAGCGACTCGCCCATGAGGGTGAAGCCCAGCGCCACGAGGATGATGCACATGGCGGGATAGATGGCGAGGTGGGGAAAGGCGTTGAAGTACTCCTGGGCGTCGCCCAGCATCTGGCCCCACTCCGGCTTGCTGTCGTCGGGGTTGCCCAGCCCGAGGAAGGACAGGGCCGCGGCGTCGATGATCGACGTCGCGAGGACCAGGGTGGCCTGGACGATGACCGGTCCGATCGAGTTGGGCAGCATGTGCCGGAACACGATGGCCCGTCGCCTCACGCCGAGAGCCCGTGCGGCCAGCACGTGGTCGCTGGCGCGCTGGGCGAGCATCGAGCCGCGGAGCAGTCGGGCGAAGATCGGCACCTGCACGACCGAGATGGCGATGATGACCGTCCACTGGCTCGGCCGGCTCGCCAGCGCCGCGATCGACACGGCGAGCAGCAGGGACGGAATGGACAGGAGGACGTCGACGGTGCGCATGACGGCCGCATCGACCCAGCCGCCGATGGCACCGGCCAGGGTGCCCAGGGCGAGACCGCCGATGAGCCCGAAGAGGGTGGCGAAGACGCCGACGATGAGGGTCTGGCGGCTGCCGACGAGCAGGCGGGACAGGAGGTCGCGCCCCACGTCGTCGGCGCCGAGGGGGAAGCCGGGCTGCGGCCCCGGGATGGGGTTGCTCTGTCGTCGGACCTGGTCGATGAGGAGCCGGGCCGCGGGGTCGTGCGGGGCGATCCACGGCGAGATGATCGCGAGCACGATGAACAGCACGGTGATCGTGGCGCCGATGAGGAAGACCGGGTCGCGGCGCAGCCGCTCCCAGGCGCTCGCGATGAGCGAGACACCGGGTGAGTCGTCGACGGCCCCGGCATCGAGCACGGCGACCGAGCCGGATGCCGTGGGGCGCCCACCCGGGCCACCGGCCGGGGCGGATGACGCCGCCAGGTCGTCGATGCGCTGCTTGCGGCGCTTCATCGGGTTCAGCTCGTGCGAGGGAGTCATCGGGTCCTCACCCGCGGGTCGATGATGGCGTAGGCGATGTCGACGAGGAGGTTGACGAAGACGTAGATCGCCGCCGCCGCGAGGATGAGCACCTGAAGCACCGCGTAGTCCCGTAGCTCGAAGGCTCGCGCGAGGGCATCACCGATGCCACCCCAGGAGAAGACCCGTTCGGTGAGGACCGCGCCCGCGAGCAGTCCTCCGGTCTGCAGCCCGACCGTGGTGACGACGGGGAGCAGGGCGTTGCGCATGATGTGGCGGCTGCGGACCACCGAGACCGTGAGGCCCTTGGACTCGGCGGTGCGCACGTAGTCCTCGCCGACCACCTCCAGGACCGACGCGCGGGTGATCCGGAAGATCACGGCGAAGGGGATCGTGGCCAGGGTGACGGCCGGCAGGACGAGGTGCTTCAGCGAGTCGGCCGCGCAGTCGAACTCCCGGGTGAGCAGCCCGTCGAGCACGAAGAAGCCGGTCACCCGGGTGCAGTTCAGGCTCGGGTCCTGGCGGCCGGACACCGGGAAGATCTGCTGGTCGACGGCGAACTGGTACTTCAGCAGGAAGGCGAGGAAGAAGACGGGCACCGCCACCCCGACGAGGGAGACGATGACCAGCCCGCTGTCGAGCGGCGACTGGGCGGTGCGGGCGGCGAGGTACCCCAGGGGGACCGCCAGGACGATCGCGATGCCGAGCGCGAACAGGCTGAGCTCGATCGTGGCCGGGATGCGGGTGAGGAAGAGGTCGAAGGCGTCCTTGCCCGGCAGCACGCCGGTCGAGGCTCCGAAGTCGCCCTGGACGGCTCGGGACATGAACTTCCCGTACTGCACCCACACCGGCTGGTCCAGACCCAGCGCCTTGGTCAGCGCCTCACGCGTCTCGGGCGTCGCCCGCTCGCCGAGGATCGCGGACACGGTGCCGCCGGGCAGGGACCGTAGCCAGAAGAACATGAGCAGGGAGAGCACGAGAACGACGCCGATCATCTGCAGGGCGCGTCTGATGACGAATCTCGCCAAGGCCGGCTCCTTATCCTCGGGTCACGCACGACGGCCGCCCCGAACCTAGTCGGTGGGGGCGGCCGTCGTGGGGACGTGTGCCACCTTCGGGGGACGAACCCCCGGAGGGTCAGTTCGTGCTGACCGTGACGGTGTCGAACGTCTCCGCCGTCAACGGGCTCGCGACCAGTCCCTCCACGTTGCCGCTGGTGACCAGGGCGGGCGGGGAGTTGCTGATCGGCAGGCCGGGCAGGTACTCGTCCGCGATCTGCTGGTTGATCGTCTGGTACGCAGCCTCACGCTCGCCCTCGTCGACGATCGCGTCCGCGGCCTTCAGGTCGTTCGACAGTGTCTCGCCCCACGGCATCACGCTCGTGTGGAAGTCGTTGCTGTCGAGGTTGCTGAAGAAGGTGCCGAGGAAGTTGTCCGCCGCGTTGTAGTCGCCGGTCCAGCCGAGCAGCCAGGCGTCGTAGTTGCCGTTGTTCACGTCGTCGAGGTAGCCACCGTTCCAGGGCTTGTTGACGACGTTGACCTTGATCCCGACGGCCTCGAGGTCCTGCTTGAAGGCGTCGTGGATCTTCTGCGGGTCCGGCATGTAGGGGCGCGTGACCTCGGTCGGGTAGGCGAAGGTCAGCTCCATGCCCTCGGCGCCGGCCTCCGCGAGCAGCGACTTGGCCATGTCCACGTCGTAGGCGTAGGGCTCGATGTCGGGGTTGTACCCGGCGACCGTGTCGGGGATGAACTGCGTCGCCACGGTCGCGCCCTCGGGGAGCTGGGTCTGGACCATCTGCTCGCGGTTGAGGGCGTGGTAGATGGCCTGGCGGACCTTGAGGTCCTTCAGCGTCTCGTTCTTCTCCGGGTTCAGGCCCATGTAGAGGATGTTGAAGGCGGGTCGCACCTCGACCTTGTTGCCCTCTTCCTCCAGCCCCGCCCAGTCGACCGGGTTGGGCAGGTCGTAGCCGTCGATCGACCCGGCCTCGAGCTCCTGTCGTCGGGTGCTCTCGTCGGGGATGATCTTGAAGACGAGGTTGGCCGTCTTCGGCTGCTCACCCCAGTAGCTGTCGTTGGCGACCAGGGTCACCGTCTTGTTGGCCTCGTCGTACTTGTCGAGCTTGTAGGGGCCGATGCCGACGGGGGCCTGGCTGTACTCCGGGTACGTGAAGCCCTCGCCCGCCGCGACGACGTTGTTGGCGTCACCCTCCTCGAGGGCCTTGGGGGACTGCATCGCGAAGGAGTCCAGCGACAGGATCGTCGGGAAGCTCGAGGTGGCCCGGCTGATGGTGATGACGGCGGTGGAATCGTCGGGGGCCTCGCAGGACTGGTACAGCGAGCCCTCGGGGTCGTCGCTGAAGGACCCGAAGAAGTAGCCCCAGTACTCGGCGGCGGTCTGGCCGGCGCCGGTCTGGTTGAACATGCGGTCCATGTTGTAGCAGACCGCTTCGCCGTTGAACGGCTCACCGTCGGAGAAGGTGACGTCGGGCTTGAGCGCAAAGGTCCAGGTCAGGCCGTCCTCCGAGGGCTCCCAGCTCTCGGCGAGGTCGGGCTCGACGTCGGCGGTGCCGGGCGTGACCCCGAGCAGGCCCGAGTGGATCTGCCGAGTCACCCGGAAGGTCTCGCCGTCCGTCGCATAGAACGGGTCGAACAGCTTGGGAGCGCCTGCTGCCCCGAAGGTGAACGTGTCCTTCATGTCGCTGCTGCCGGTGTCGGACGTCGAGTCGCCCGAGTCCCGGTCCGACTGCGCGCAGGCGGTCATCGTGAGGGCCGCCACCGCCATGACGGCGAGCGGTGCCTTCCGCTGGAGCTTCATCGATAAACCTCGCTTGGGTGTGCAATCACTCGAGCCGCCCGGGTCGGGCGGACGAGGGTCCGGAGACAACCGTGGTGCCCACTGCGCCGCCGTGAGGGTGACCATAACGGCATTCCCGCGCCGCGGACCCGCCGTACGGCGACGGTTACCCAAGTGAGACCTGAGCCGGGCGGCATACACCGATTGGGTCGGCGTCGCAATACCTGAGAGACTGGTGGGCATGTCTGCCTCCTCTCGCGACGACCTCCGCAATGTCGCCATCGTCGCCCACGTCGACCACGGAAAGACCACGTTGGTCGACAAGATGCTCTGGCAGTCCGGGGCCTTCGGGGAGCACGACCACATCGCCGACCGCGCGATGGACAGCGGTGACCTCGAGCGCGAGAAGGGCATCACGATCCTCGCGAAGAACACCGCCGTGCGCTACGCCGGCAAGGCCGCCCTCGACGCGGGCATCAGCGAGGGCATGACGATCAACATCATCGACACGCCCGGCCACGCCGACTTCGGTGGCGAGGTCGAGCGCGGTCTCTCGATGGTCGACGGGGTCGTCCTCCTCGTCGACGCGAGCGAGGGCCCGCTGCCGCAGACGCGGTTCGTGCTGCGCAAGGCGCTCGCGGCCAAGATGCCGGTCGTGCTGTGCATCAACAAGGTCGACCGTCCCGACGCGCGGATCGCCGAGGTCGTCGACGAGGTCTACGAGCTGTTCATGGACCTCCTCGTCGACGCCGAGCACCACCAGGACCAGCTCGAGTTCCCCATCGTCTACGCGTCGGCCAAGGCCGGCCGGGCGTCGATGACGCGGCCGGAGGACGGCGGGCTTCCCGACGGGGAGGACCTCGAGCCGCTGTTCCGCACGATCATCGAGACCATCCCGGCGCCGTCCTACGACTCCGACCTGCCCCTCCAGGCCCACGTCACCAACCTCGACGCGTCGAACTTCCTCGGCCGCCTCGCCCTCCTGCGGGTGCACAACGGCACCATCCGCAAGGGTCAGCAGGTGGCCTGGTGCCGCCGCGACGGGTCGGTCGAGAAGGTGAAGATCACCGAGCTGCTCATGACCGACGCACTCGAGCGGCGACCGGCCGACCAAGCCGGTCCGGGCGACATCATCGCGGTGGCCGGGATTCCCGAGATCACCATCGGCGAGACGCTCGCCGACGCCGACGACCCCCGCCCGCTGCCGCTCATCACCGTCGACGAGCCGGCGATCTCGATGACGATCGGTATCAACACCAGCCCGATGGCGGGTCGCGTCAAGGGCGCCAAGGTCACCGCGCGCCTGGTCAAGGAACGTCTCGACCGCGAGCTCGTCGGCAACGTGTCGATGCGCGTGCTCGCCACCGAGCGCCCCGACGCGTGGGAGGTGCAGGGCCGCGGCGAGCTCGCGCTGGCCATCCTCGTCGAGCAGATGCGCCGCGAGGGCTACGAGCTGACCGTCGGGAAGCCGGTCGTCGTCACCCGCACGGTCGACGGCAAGGTCCACGAGCCCGTCGAGCGGCTGACGATCGACACCCCCGAGGAGTACCTCGGCCCCATCACCCAGCTGCTTGCCGCGCGCAAGGGGCGCATGGAGCAGATGACCAACCACGGGACGGGCTGGGTGCGGATGGAGTTCCTCGTGCCCTCGCGCGGCCTGATCGGCTTCCGTACGCAGTTCCTCACCGACACCCGGGGAACCGGGATCGCCCACCACGTCTTCGACGGCTACGAGCCGTGGGCCGGTGACATCTCGACCCGGATCAGCGGCTCGCTGGTCGCCGACCGGTCCGGCGCGGCCACCGCCTACGCCATGGCGAACCTGCAGGAGCGCGGCTCGATGTTCATCGCCCCGACGACGGAGGTCTACGAGGGGATGATCGTGGGCGAGAACTCCCGGGTCGACGACATGGACGTCAACATCACCAAGGAGAAGAAGCTCACCAACGTGCGCTCCGCCGGTGCCGACATCCTCGAGCGGCTGGCACCCCCTCGCACCCTGTCCCTCGAGCAGTCCCTGGAGTTCTGCCGCGAGGACGAGTGCGTCGAGGTGACCCCGGACGGTGTCCGGATCCGCAAGGTCGAGCTGAACCAGACCCTGCGCGCCCGCTCGGCAGCCAGGGCCAGGAAGGGCTGATCTCTGGTGGTGGACCCGGGAGACACCCCTTCGGGGGCCACCCGTGCGAGCCGTCGTGGCAGGACTCGCCGGACACGGCCCAGCAGCCGGACCACCGCGATGGTCGCCGTCCTCGTGGCAGCCCTGGCGGTCGTCGGGGTGCTGGCGGTCACGCGGGAGGACACCCCGGTCGGGGAACTGGCGACCCCGACGTCGGCCGTGGGTGACCGCGTCGACACCGCGGGAGGCACGATCCACGCCCTTGCGCTGGGACCGGTCGCGACGTGGGACCCCCAGCGAATCGGCTCGCGCGACGACATGGCCTACGCCGGCCGGGTCTTCGCCCGCACCCTCACGGCCTACGCCCCCGACACCGACCCCGAGGCCCAGGCCCGGCTCGTCGGGGACCTCGCCACCGACACCGGCACCCCCGGCGAGGACCTGAAGACGTGGTCCTTCACCCTGCGCGACGGACTGTTGTGGCAGGACGGCAGCCCGCTGACCTGCGAGGACGTCGCCTACGGCATCTCCCGGACCTTCGCGACGGACGTCGTGACAGGGGGCCCCACGGACGCCCTCGCGGTGCTCGCGGTGCCCCGGAACGCCGACGGCACCAGCACCTACCTCGGGCCCTATGAGGCGGGTGACGCGGCGGCCAAGGGCCAGGAGGCCTTCGACAAGGCCGTGACGTGCGCGGACGACGTCATCACCTTCACCCTGAGCACACCGATGAGCGACTTCAACGAGATGCTCACCCAGCCCGCCTTCGGGCCAGCCAAGGAGTCTGCCGACCGGGGCGCAGACGGAACTCACGACATCTTCTCTGCCGGGCCGTACATGCTCGAGGGTGAGTGGGTGCCCGGTCAGGGCGGGACCTTCGTGCGCAACCCGAACTGGGACGCGTCAACCGACCCGGTGCGCAGCGCGTTCCCGGACCGGATCGACTACCAGGAGGGTCTCGAGACCCAGGCCGTCGCACAGCAGATCATGGCGGACGGCCAGACCGGGCGCACGTCGGTGTCGCTGAGCTCCGCGCCGCCGGCCATCCAACAGAACATCACCGCGGTCCAGAGCCTCGATGAGCGCTCGATCAACCCCCGCACCGGTGTGGTCGACTACCTGGTGCCCAACGTCAAGAGCCCGGCCTTCGCCGACGAGAACGTCCGGCTCGCCCTCGCCGCGGCGACGAACCGCGATGCCTACGTCACGGCGATCGGAGGTGCCAGGGCCGCCGAGCCGAGCGTCTCGCTCATCCCCCCGAGCCTGCCGGCCGCGCACGACGAGGATCCGGTGGATGCCGGTACGAAGGGCGACCCGGTCGCGGCCGCGGCCCTCCTCTCGGCGGCCGAGGTCACCGAGCCGGTGACGTTCACCATCGCCTACCGGTCGAGCGAGACGACCGACAAGGCGATGGCCGCGCTCGTCGCCGGGTGGCGCGACGCCGGCTTCGACCCCGTGCTCCGGCCCATCCCCGACGACTACTTCACCGCGATCAGCGACCCCGCCCTGGCCGACGAGGTCGACGTGTTCTGGTCCAACTGGGCGCCGGCCTGGGCCTCGGCCTCGACGGTCCTCCCGCCGTTGTTCGACAGCACCATCAACATCACCAAGGCCGGCCCGGGGCGCGACTACGGCTACTGGGCCGACGAGGACCTCGACAAGGCGATGGCCGACGCCTCCGCCATCGCCGATCCCGAGCAGCGTGAGCAGGCCTGGGCCGACATCGACGCTTCGCTGCTGGAGCAGGGCGCCTACATCGGCCTCGCGGAACGACGCTCGTTGTACATCGCAGGCTCCGACGTGCGGAACTTCTCGGGCAACGCCCTCGCGGGCGTCGTGGAGTTCGCCGACATCGCGGTGTCCCAGTGACCGGGCTGACCGACGACCTCGGGGGCCGGCCGTCGCGGCTGCTCTTCGTCCACGCCCACCCCGACGACGAGACACTTGCGACCGGGGTGGCGATCGCGCACCACGTGGCGCGCGGCGACGACGTGCACGTGCTGACCTGCACACTCGGCGAGGAGGGCGAGGTCATTCCGGCCCACCTCGCGCACCTCGAGGGCGCTGCCGGCGACCCACTCGCGGCCCACCGCCGGCAGGAGCTGGCTTCCGCCATGGCCCGGCTGGGAGTGAGCCACCACCTGCTCGGCGCGGAGCGGCCGGGCGAGCCCACCCCGTACCGGGACTCCGGCATGGCCGGCTCCGCGGCCGCGGCGCACCCGCGGGCCTGGGCGGGCATCGACCTGCAGCTCGCGGCGGACGCAGTGCGAGGGGAGGTCGAGCACGTCCGGCCGGACGTCGTCGTCACCTACGACGCCACGGGCGGCTACGAGCACCCGGACCACGTGCGCACGCACGCGGCGACCTGCCGGGCCCTGGCGGATGCCGCCGCGCCGCCTCGGCTCTACGCCGCCCTGACCCCCCGGTCCTGGGCGATCGAGGATCGGGTGTGGCTCTCGCGCCACGTCCCCGCGGGCGAGGGCTGGGTGGTGCCCGGGGAGGGAGATCCGTTCCCCTCCTCCGTCGTCGACGACGAGAAGGTGACCCATCACGTGGTGGACCCCACGGTGGTGCCGTCGCAGGAGGCGGCGCTGCGCTGCCACGAGACCCAGGTGGTCGTGGGCGACGGCTGGTATGCCTTGTCCAACCACGTCGTGACCCGGCTCGCCGGGCGAGAGGGGTACGCCGTGCTCGACCCGCGCACGGGTCGGCCGAGCCAGGAGGGACCCGAGTGACCGGCGACGACCTCGACCCCGCTCTCTTCCGCCAGGCGATGGGCCGTCTCGCCGCGGGCGTCTGCGTGCTCACGACCGTTGCTGACGGGCACGACCACGCGATGACGGCCGACACCTTGACCTCGGTCTCCCTCGACCCCCTCCTCGTGCTGGTCTCGATCGAGAACGAGACGCGCTTCCACGCGGCCGTGACCGAGGCGGGCTTCTTCGGCGCCAGCGTGCTGGCTGCCGACCAGCGGCCGCTGTCGGACTGGTTCGCGACGCGGGGTCGGCCGCTGCACGGACAGCTCGACCGCACCCCGCTCACCCGCGGCGAGCACACCGGTGCCGCCCTCCTCGAGGGCGCGTTGATGCACCTCGAGTGCCGCACCGTCGACGTCCACGGGGCGGGGGACCACTCGATCGTCGTGGCGGGCGTCCTGGGCGTCTCCCTCCCCGACACCGTCGGACCAGCGCTCGTCCACTACAGAGGCCGCTACGGGAGCATCGCATGACCCTCGAACCCTTCGCCGACCTGCCTCCCGAGGAGGGCCTGCCCCCCGCGCGTGCCCGGCTGCTGCTCGTGACCGGTCTCGTCCTGCTGACCCTCGCCGTCGCCTACGGCGCGGCTGCCTGGTGGTTCGCGGACCGGGTGGCACGGGGCACGACGGTCGCCGGCGTCGACATCGGGGGACAGACCGGCGACGAGGCGAGCGTGACCCTCACGACCGAGCTGGGCGGTGCCGAGGACGAGCCCTTGACGCTCGCGTCGAGTGCCGGCTCGGTCGAGGTCGTGCCGCGCGAGGCCGGTCTGACGCTCGACCTCGACGGCACGGTGGACGCCCTCGTGGGCTTCACGCTCGAGCCGGCCGCCCTGTGGCACAAGGTCGTCGGTGGATCTGCCGAACCGGCGTCCGTCGTGGTCGACGAGTCCGTCTTCGGTGCGGTCGTCGAGGAGGCGAGGGGCGAGCTCGATGCAGAGCCGGTCGAGGGCTCGCTGTCGGTCGAGGGCGGCACGGTCACGCTGGAGAACCCCGTGACCGGAACCCGCACGGACACCGAGGGGACCATCGACGCGGTCCGGGCCTCGTGGCCGGGTCGTGACACGGTCACCGTGTCCGCCGAGCCGCTGGAGCCCATGGTCTCCGGGGACGAGCTCAACCGGGTGCGTACAGAGTTCGCCGACGTGGCGGTGTCGGCGCCGGTCACGGTCGAGGCGAACGGCAAGAGTGCCGAGATCGCTCCGGGCGCCTTCGCGTCCGCCATCGTGCTCACCCCGGCGGAAGACGGCACGATCACGCCCCGGGCCGACGAGGAGAAGCTGCTCGAGGTCGTCCACGAGGCCGCGGAGGACGCGGCGATCGAGGTGAAGCCGAAGGACGCCGTGGTGACGTTCAAGGGGCGCACGCCGAGCGTCAAGGACTCCGTCAGCGGGGTGAGCCTCGAGGAGGGGTCCGTGGTGACCGAGGTGTGGAAGGCGATCGGGTCGGACAGCCGCACCGCGGTCGTCGAGACGACGGAGGTCGAGCCGGAGTTCACCACGGCTCGCGCCGAGGCGACCCTCCCCCAGGAGAAGATCTCGAGCTTCACGACGTACTACCAGCCGGGTCAGAGCCGGGTGTCGAACATCAAGCTGGCCTCGAAGACCATCAGCGGCACCTACATCCCCCCCGGTGAGCAGTTCAGCATGAACGCCGTCCTCGGTGAGCGCACCCCAGAAAAGGGCTACGTGGAAGCGGGGGTCATCGCCTATGGACGTGCCACCAACAACGTCGGCGGCGGCATCTCGCAGGTGTCCACGACGATCTTCAACGCCGCGTTCTTCTCGGGCATGCAGCTCGATGCGTGGACACCGCACTTCTACTACATCTCCCGCTACCCCGAGGGCCGCGAGGCGACGATCTCCTGGCCCGACCTGCACAACAAGTTCACGAACGTGACCGACGGCGGGGTGCTCATCGAGATCGTCACGACGGACACCTCGATGACGGTGAACTTCTACGGCACGAAGATGTACGACGTCGAGGCCACGAAGAGCAAGCGCTACAACATCAAGGCGCCGACGAAGATCATCGACGACGCCGAGGGCTGCGTCGACCAGTCGCCGGTCGAGGGGTTCAGCGTCGACGTGGGCCGGATCCTCAAGCAGGACGGCAAGGTGGTCAAGACCGAGAAGTACACGACCAACTACGACCCCGAGGACGACGTCACCTGCATCTGAACCTGACGCAGCCGGTCGGTGCCGGGGGAGGTCAGGTTGACGTAGGCGTGGTGCCGCTCGAACCCGTGTCCCTCGTAGAGGCGGAGTGCTCCCGGGTTGTCACTGTCAGTCTGCAGGTGCACGGATGTCGCCCCCAGCCCGTCCGCGGCGAGGGCCAGGGCACGCAGGACAGCGGCGCCCACTCCGGCGCGGCGGGCCCGCGGGGCCACCCACATGGCCGCGATGCCACCCCACCCCGCGCTGACCCCGAGACGGCCGATGCCCACGACGTCCCCGTCGTGCCGGACGGATGCGAAAACCTGGCGCGGCGAGCCACGCAGGACGGCCCGGGCCGCGACCTCGTCGACCTCCCGGTAGGACCGGTAGGCCGCGAGCCATGCCTCGCTCGGCGCGTCGTCGACCTCGACCGGCTCCGGCGCGGCCACGTCCGGCGGCCCGTCCTGGGTCCCCGGACGTGGCGGGAGGGCAATGCGCCGGGTGGGAGCGGTGAGGGTCAGGGTGGCGACCCGCGCGACGTAGCCGCGCCCCGCCAGCTCGCGGCCCAGGGGGTCGCTCGCCGGGTCGAAGCCCACCGGCCCGGCGAGCGTGAAGTTCGCCGGGAGCCCTCGAGCGGCATACCAGTGCTCGGCGGCATCGACCGCGGCCGCCAGGGGTCGACCGGGGTCGCCGGCCGTCATGACCGAGTTGGCGCGCTGGGTGAACCCCCTGGAGGCGCGCAGCAACCAGTCGCCCAGCGGGGCGGTCTCCATCGCCGGCCAAGCACCCACCATGACCCGCTGGAGGTCCTCGACGGATAACGCCAGGTGCGGGGCGCCGCGGCGGGAGGGGCGTGGCGGCACCTCCTTCGCGGCCGTGACGGACGAGCGGGAGACGCGCCGTCGACCCTTCCTCGTGGCCACGACGATCGAGGTCGCGTCGAGGTCCACGAGGTCACCCACCACGTCGGTGAGGGTGGCACCGGTGAGCGGGTCGGGCTCCTCGAGGCGGTACCGGACGACCACCCGGACCCCCACCCGGAGACCGGCGTCCGGCCCGGGCGCGTCCTCCTCCATGGCCCGCATAGTATGTGGACCATGACGTACGTGATCGCGCAGCCCTGCGTGGACCTCAAGGACCGGGCCTGCATCGAGGAGTGCCCCGTCGACTGCATCTACGAGGGTGAGCGCAGCCTCTACATCCATCCCGACGAGTGCGTCGACTGTGGTGCGTGCGAGCCCGTCTGTCCGGTCGAGGCGATCTACTACGAGGACGACGTGCCCGAGCAGTGGGCCGACTACTACAAGGCCAACGTCGAGTTCTTCGACGACCTCGGCAGCCCGGGGGGCGCCGCCAAGCTGGGCGTCATCCCCAAGGACCACCCGATCATCGCCGACCTCCCCCCGCAGGAGCACGACGAGTAGTCCCCATGATCCCCCTGCCCGACTTCCCGTGGGACTCGCTCGTTCCGGCCAGGGAGCGGGCGAGTGCCTTCTCGGATCCGTCCCTGGACGGCCCGGCGGGGACGGGGATCGTCGACCTCAGCGTGGGGACGCCGGTCGACCCGACACCCGAGGTGGTCCGAGAGGCGCTCGCTGCAGCCTCCGACGCGCACGGCTACCCGCAGACGTGGGGAACGGCCGACCTGCGCGAGGCGATCGCCTCGTGGTTCGCGCGACGGCGCGGCGTGCCCGACGTCGACCCGTCCGGCGTTCTCCCGACGATCGGCTCCAAGGAGCTGGTGGCCTGGCTCCCCACGATCCTGGGTCTGGGCACCGGGGACGTGGTGGCCTTCCCGCGGGTCGCCTACCCCACCTACGACGTCGGAGCGCGCTTGGCAGGCGCCACGTCGGTGGCGGTCGACGCGCTCACGGCTCTGGGTCCCCTCACGACGGCGACGACGCCGAAGGTGTTGTGGCTCAACACCCCCGGCAACCCCACGGGAAAGGTGCTCGGTGTCGAGCACCTGGCCAAGGTCGTGGCGTGGGCACGGGACCACGGGGTCGTCGTCGCCTCCGACGAGTGCTACGCCGAGCTCGACTGGCGGCCCCGACCGGCCGGGTCGCTCGAACCGGGAACGACACCGTCCATCCTCGACCCCCGGGTCACGGGCGGCTCGCACGAGGGCCTGCTCTGCGTCTACTCGCTGTCCAAGCAGTCCAACCTCGCCGGCTACCGTGCGGCCCTCGTGGCGGGTGACCCCGCCCTGGTCGGCACGCTGCTCGAGGTGCGCAAGCACGCGGGGATGATGATGCCCTGGCCGGTGCAGCGCGCCATGCTCGCGGCGCTCGGGGACGACGCCCACGTCACCGAGCAGCGCAGCCGGTACGCCGCTCGGCGGCACGCCCTTCGTCCGGCGGTCGAGGGATTCGGCCTCACCGTCGAGGACTCCGAGGCCGGCCTGTACCTGTGGGCCACGGCCGGCGAGGACGGTCGGGCGACCCTGGAGCGGCTCGCCGCCCGCGGCATCCTCGTGGCGCCCGGGGACTTCTACGGCGCGGCCGGTCGCCAGCACGTGCGCATCGCCCTCACTGCGACCGACGAGCGCATCGACGCCGCCGTCCGTCGCTTGGCGCGTACCTGACGGCACATCCTCGTGGCGTCTGCGTTTCCGGGCGCCGATACCGGGGGGTAGGGTCGAAACAGACCTGACCTCGACCCTGCCGACGACAAGGACCCCGACATGACCGATGGTGCGACTCTCTCCGCTGCCGGGCAGCAGCTCGATCTCTCACTCGCGAAGGCCACCGAGGGCAACAACGGCTACGACATCTCCGCGCTCCTCAAGGAGACCGGCAACGTCACGCTGGACTCCGGATTCACCAACACGGCCAGCTGTACCAGCGCGATCACGTACATCGACGGCGACGAAGGCATCCTGCGCTACCGGGGCTACCCCATCGAGCAGCTCGCGAAGCAGTCGACCTTCATCGAGACCTCCTACCTGCTGATCTACGGCCACCTGCCCTCTGCCGACGAGCTCGCCAGGTTCGAGCACAAGATCGGGCAGCACACGATGCTCCACGAGGACCTCAAGGGCTTCTTCGGCGGCTTCCCCCGGGATGCCCACCCGATGCCGGTGCTGTCCTCAGCCGTCTCGGCCCTGTCGACGTTCTACCAGGACAGCCTCGACCCGTTCGATGACGAGCAGGTCGAGATCTCCACGATCCGGCTGCTCGCGAAGCTGCCGACCATCGCGGCCTACGCCTACAAGAAGTCGATCGGGCAGCCGCTGCTCTACCCCGACAACAACCTCAGCCTCGTCGAGAACTTCCTGCGGATGACCTTCGGGGTGCCTGCCACCGGCTACGACCTCGACCCCGACATCGTCAAGGCCGTCGACCTCCTCCTCATCCTGCACGCCGACCACGAGCAGAACTGCTCGACGTCGACGGTGCGCCTGGTCGGGTCCTCGCAGGCCAACCTCTTCGCGTCGGTCTCCGCGGGCATCAACGCGCTCTTCGGCCCCCTGCACGGCGGCGCCAACCAGGCGGTCCTGGAGATGCTGGAGCGGATCCAGTCGGCGGAGTACTCCAGCGACGAGTTCATGAAGCGGGTCAAGAACAAGGAGGACGGCGTCCGGCTCATGGGCTTCGGCCACCGGGTCTACAAGAACTACGACCCCCGCGCCGCCATCATCCGCGACACCGCGCACGACATCCTCGCCAAGACCTCCGGTGGGGACGAGCTCCTCGAGATCGCCATGCGGCTGGAGGAGATCGCGCTCGCCGACGAGTACTTCATCGAGCGCAAGCTGTACCCGAACGTCGACTTCTACACCGGTCTCATCTACAAGTCGATGGGCTTCCCCACGCGGATGTTCACCGTGCTCTTCGCGCTCGGTCGGCTTCCCGGGTGGATCGCCCAGTGGCGCGAGATGATGGCCGACCCGGCGACCAAGATCGGCCGTCCCCGGCAGGTCTACGTCGGCGAGGGCGAGCGCGACTACGTGGCCCTCGACCAGCGCTGACCCCACCCCCCGACGCCCATCCCGGGCCTCGGGGCGCGCCGCAGTCAGGTGAGGTGGATGACGACGAGGTTCGGGTCTGGCGCGTCCTCGGCCGGAGCCAGTTCGACGGGCTGCCACTTCAGGGCGTCCTTCGTCATGCTGCGGTCCCACTGCTGCTGGTCGACACCGACCCGGATCGCGCCGGTGTCGGTGGCCCGCGCCACGGCCCACGACGCCACGGCCCACGCCGTGTCCGCGTCGTCCGCCCGCAGGGTGACGACGCCGTCGCCGACGTCAGGGGTGAGGCCGAAGTCCTTCTCGACGAGGGCCGCGAGCGCCGCGGTGTCACCGGGGGCCTCGGGCTCCTTGAGCGCGCACCCGATCCCTCCGGGCGTCTGGCCGGACAGGACCGAGGCGGTCACCCGGGCCTTGGCCTCGTGCTGCGCGTACGCCGCTCCGTCCGCGCTGCGCTGGACCTCCTGGGCGGCGTCGGCGATGTCCATCGACTCGTAGTCGGCCACCAGGACGAGGGCGTCGAAGAACTTGTTGGTGGAGTACTCGGGGTCCAGGATCTGCTCCTCGGTGCCCCACCCCTGGGAGGGGCGCTGCTGGAACAGCCCGAGTGAGTCCCGATCGCCGTAGCCCACGTTGCGCACCTTCGACTCCTGCATGGCCGTGGCGATCGCGATGCTGGCGGCACGGGGGGGCAGGCCGCGCTGGATCGCGATCGCGGTGATCGCCGCCGCGTTGCTCGCCTGGTCCGGGGCCCAGTCGAACGTCGATCCGGACGCGGTGACCTGGCACTGCTCCCGCGCGACCAGGTCCGTGAGGTGGCGCACGCCGAGGTAGCCGGCGGTGCCCAGGACCGCCACCACCGCGAGGGTGAGCCCCACGGCGACCCGGCGCTGGCGAGGGGTGCGGGGCCCCTCCTCGGCGAGGGTCACCTCGGCCCTGGCGTTGCGCGGCATTCTCGGTCGTCGTCCTTCGGCGGTCGGTGCGGTGTGCTGGGTGGTGCGGTCAGTCGGTCAGGTCGGTCGGTGGTGCGATCAGTCGTTGGCGTGGAGGGCTGAGTTCAGGACGATGCCGTGTCCGTCGCGCGGTCGTGTCTCCACGGCGCCCGTCACCGAGTTACGCCGGAACAGCAGGCTGCTCTGACCCGACAGGTCCCGGGCCTTGGCCACCGACCCGTCCGGGAGGCTGACCTTGGTCCCAGCCGTGAGGTAGAGACCAGCCTCGACGACACAGTCGTCACCGAGGGCGATGCCGAGCCCGGACTCGGCTCCGAGCAGACAACGCTCGCCGATCGACACACGTTCCGTGCCCCCGCCGGAGAGCGTGCCCATGGTCGAGGCCCCACCGCCGATGTCCGAGCCGTCGCCCACGACGACGCCCTGGCTGATCCGTCCTTCGACCATCGAGCTGCCGAGCGTGCCCGCGTTGAAGTTGACGAAGCCCTCGTGCATCACCGTGGTCCCGCTGGCGAGGTGTGCGCCGAGCCGAACCCGGTCGGCGTCGCCGATGCGCACGCCGCTCGGCACCACGTAGTCCACCATCCGCGGGAACTTGTCGACGCCGAGCACCTGCACCGGTCCCCGCGCCTGCATCCGCGCACGAAGGAACTCGAAACCCTCGGGTGGGCACGGCCCCTGAGTGGTCCACACGACGTTGGGCAGCACCCCGAACACACCGTCGAGGTCGATGGTGTTGGGTCGGACGAGCCGGTGCGAGAGCAGGTGGAGCCGGAGGTAGGCATCGGCGGTGTCCACCGGCGCCGAGTCCAGGTCGATGCTGACGAGTCGCAGTGCGCGCCGCACACCGCGGAGCTCGTCGGCGCCGGTCAGCGCCACGAGGTGCGTCGGGGGTGCCTCCTGGCCGGCCTCCCCGAGGGCGGGCTCGGGGTACCAGGCGTCCAGGACGACGCCGGCGTCGGTGGTGGTGAGCAGGCCGTGGGCCCAGGCGGTGCGGGTCATGGCGACCAGACTACGGGCGCAGCAGACCGCCGGACGAACCCCCCGGGTCGCTCGATACGCTGCCCCGTATGCCGTCCACGACCCCCGCGCTCGACCTCGCCACCGACGTCACCACGCTCACCGCGGCGGTGTGCGACATCGAGTCGGTGAGCCTGGGCGAGGGCACGCTGGCCGACGCCGTCGAGGCCGCGCTGATGCCGCTCCGCCACCTCGAGGTGACCCGGATCGGCAACACCGTCCTCGCCCGCACGTCCCTGGGCCGCGCCGAGCGCGTGGTGCTGGCCGGGCACATCGACACCGTGCCGCTCACCAGCGATCCGGCCAACCTGCCCACCACCCGGGTGCCGGGCGCCGACGGGGGAGAGGTGCTGCGCGGCCGGGGCACCGTCGACATGAAGGGTGGCGTCGCGGTGATGCTGCGACTGGCCCTCCAGGTGTCCGAGCCGGTCCGCGACGTGACCTTCGTCTTCTACGAGGCCGAGGAGATCGACAGCCAGTTCAACGGGCTCCTCCACGTCCAGGAACAGCGGCCCGAGCTGATCACCGATGCGGTCTTCGCGGTGCTGCTCGAGCCCACCGACGCACGCGTCGAGGGGGGCTGCAAGGGCACCCTGCGCGCCGAGGTGACCACCACGGGCCTCGCCTCCCACAGCGCGCGCCCCTGGAAGGGCCACAACGCGATCCACGATGCGGCCGAGGTCCTCGCCCGACTCGCGGCGTACGAGCCGGAGACCCGCACGGTCGACGAGCTCGAGTTCCGCGAGGCCCTCAACGCGGTGCTCATCGACGGGGGCGTGGCCACCAACGTCATCCCCGACCGGTGCACGGTCACCGTCAACTACCGCTACGCGCCGTCGCTCTCGGAGGAAGACGCCGAGTCGCACGTGCGCCACGTCCTCGACGGCTTCGAGGTGACCGTCGTCGACAACGCCGGGGGCGCCAGGCCGGGGCTCCACCTGCCCGCTGCCAAGGCCTTCATCGAGGCGCTCGACCTCCCCGTTGAGGCCAAGCAGGGGTGGACCGACGTCGCGCGCTTCTCCGCGATGGGCGTGCCCGCCGTCAACTTCGGACCCGGGGACCCCAACCTCGCCCACATGGACGACGAGCAGTGCCCGGTGGTCCAGTACACCGACTGCGAGGCGGCACTGCTGCGCTGGCTCACCTGAACGGGCCAAACACCCGCCCGGCATACAGTGGCGCCGTGGACGACACCGACGACCCGCAGTCCCCTCGGCCCTCCGGCGGCGTGCCGGACCGCGACTACTACCAGGGGTCGGTGGTCATGCGCCGCTCCAGGGTGCCCCGGTCGACCACCGACCAGCGGCTCCTCGACAGCTCGGGCTCATCCGACTGGCTGCACACCGACCCGTGGCGCGTCATGCGCATCCAGTCCGAGTTCGTCACGGGGTTCGGCGCGCTCGCGGAGGTGGGTCCCGCGGTCAGCGTGTTCGGTTCTGCTCGATCGAAACCCGGCGAGCCGTCCTACGAGCTGGGCGCCAGGGTGGGCCGAGCCCTGGTCGAGGCCGGGTATGCCGTGATCACCGGTGGCGGGCCCGGCACCATGGAGGCGGCCAACAAGGGCGCGCTCGATGCCGGAGGTGCCTCTGTGGGTCTGGGCATCGAGCTGCCCTTCGAGGCGGGCCTCAACGAGTTCGTCGACCTCGGCGTGAACTTCCGCTACTTCTTCGCGCGCAAGACGATGTTCGTGAAGTACGCCCAGGGCTTCATCGTCCTTCCCGGCGGGTTCGGCACGCTGGACGAGCTCTTCGAGGCGGTCACCCTGGTGCAGACCCAGAAGGTCACGAGCTTCCCGATCGTGCTCCTCGGGTGCGACTACTGGGGCGGGCTGCTGGACTGGCTCAGGGGCACGGCGGTCGCAGCGGGCACCATCGGTGAGGCCGACCTCGATCTTCTGACCCTCACGGACGACGTCGCAGAGGCGGTCGACCTCATCGTCGCCTCGGACCGCGCGGCGGCGCTCACGCGTGCTGCTGGCGAGCCGCGGCCCGACCGAGAGTGACTCGACGGCCTGGCTCTTCCTGGGTCGCCTCGAGGAGCCGCGCGCCAAGGGGTGAGCAGGAATGACCGACCCGGGGCGGGGGTTGGCAGTGTCGATGACCACTGCCACCCCCGCCCCGTCCCTGTCCGTCCTCGACCTCGTCCCCGTGCGTGCGGGGCAGAGCAGTGCCCAGGCGGTGGCCGCCTCCCTGGCGCTCGTCGACGCTGCGGACCGGCTGGGCTACTGCCGCTACTGGTTCGCCGAGCACCACAACATGCCGGCCGTCGCCTCGACGACGCCGCCGGTGCTCACGGCCGCGGCAGCCGCACGCACCGAGCGGATCCGGGTCGGCTCGGGTGGGGTGATGCTGCCCAACCACGCACCACTCGTCGTGGCCGAGCAGTTCGCCGCCCTCGAAGCCATCGCCCCGGGTCGGGTCGACCTCGGCGTCGGTCGGGCGCCGGGCAGCGACCCCGTCATCAGCCAGCTGTTGCGGATGTCGGGCACGACGAGCGACGTGGAGCGCTTCCCCGACCACGTTCGTGACATCGTCTCGCTGCTGTCCGCCGAGGGTGCGACGGTGCGCCTCGCCTCCGGTGACACCTACTCGGTGCACGCGACGCCGGCCTCGACGAGCGCCCCCCAGGTGTGGCTGCTCGGTTCCAGTGACTACTCGGCGCAGCTGGCGGCCGCCCTCGGCATGCCGTACGTGTTCGCCAACCACTTCGCCGGCCGCGGGCTGGAGCACGCCCTGGACCTCTACCGGGGCTCGTTCCGGCCGAGCGAGTCCCTCGACACCCCCCGCACCTTCCTCACGGCGAACGCCGTCGCCGCGCCCACGGCGGAGGAGGCCGAGGCTCGCGCCGTGCCGCAGCTGCGGATGATGGCCCGGTTGCGGCTCGGCAGGCCACTGGGCCCGCTCGAGACGGTCGAGCAGGCGGCGTCCGCGCTGGCCGACGAGGGTGACCCCGCTGCCGAGCAGGCGATGGCGGCGGCCCGACAGTCGTGGTTCGTCGGCACCGGTGATGACGTCGCCGGCCGGCTGAGGGCCTTCGCGGCCCGGTGGGGCGTGGACGAGGTGATGATCTCGCCCGTCGCCGCCGCCCGGGAGGGAGAGCCGCTGGATGCCTCGCCCGGACGGGCAGCCACCCTGGAGCTGCTGGCTGCGTCCCTGCCGGTCCACGCCGGGTAGTGGCTGGGTCGGGACCGTAGGATCGGCGGCGTGATCCCGCTCCTTCTCCTTCTCCTCCTCGTCGCCGTGGCACTCGTCGCCGTGGTGCTGGGGGTGGCGAGCGGCCGCATCCGCGTCGACCCGCTCAGCCCCGCCACGCGCTCCGCCCCCGACCACGGGCTCCCAGCAGCTCCGGAGTCGGCCGACGTCGACGCAGTGCGCTTCGACACGGCGCCGACCGGCTACCTCCCGCGCGAGGTCGATGCCCACCTCGACGAGCTGAGGGACCGGCTCGCCGAGCAGGAACGCCGGATCGCGGCCCTGCGCGAGGACGGGAGGGGCTGAGCATGGCCTTCACCCTCGTCCGCCGCGCCCGCGTCCCGGCCCGCCGTGCGTGGGATGCCGTGTCCGACCTCGCCGAGCACACCCGGCACGTCCCGCTGACCACGGTTCGCGTCAGCGGTCCCGGCCTCGTCCTCGGCAGCGAGGTCGTCGCTCGCACGGGTCTGGGCCCCGTCGGGTTCGCCGACCGGATGCTCGTCACCGGCATCGACCCCGGCACCCGCCTGCGCCTGGTCAAGACAGGTCTGTGGCTGCGCGGCTGGGCCGAGATCACCGTCGAAGAGGACGGAGAGGGCTCGCGGGTGACGTGGGTGGAGGAGCTCTGGCTGCCCGGTCTACGGCGGCTGACCAGGCCACTCGGTGACCGGCTCGGCCCCCTCCTCTTCGGCCCCGCCCTCGACGGCCTGCTGGCCGGTGCGGCAGCCGGCCGGCCCTCCCCGTGACGCGGGGCCCCCGATGATCTGGGCGGCCCTCGCGGTCGGCATCGTCGTGGTGGTCGGCGGCGCGTGGCTGCTGGGCCGGCCTCGCGCCGAGCGCGCCGGCACCGACCTCCGCGCCGACACCGCCATCGAGGAGCCGTCGCCGGAACCGGCCTACCGCACCGCGCTGTGGGGCTACCGGCGCGAGCAGGTCGAGGAGGTCGTGGGCGCCCTGCAGGCGCAGCTCGCGCGTCAGGACGTGCTCATCGCCGAGCTCAGCGGGGAGGCCCCGCCCCCTGCCCCAGCGGTGGCCGAGGAGCCGCCCCCCGGCCGGGGGCCGGCAGCCGGCGACACCCGCAGGCCGGCCGCCGGGCCCCCCGCACCGCTGCGGGCACTCGACCTCCTCGCCGTCCCTGCCTACCTGGGCGTCGCGGCGTACGTCCTCTCCGGCCTCATCAGCGCGGTTCGGGGCGGCTACCTCTCCCAGGGAGTCCAGGATCAGCAGGCCTTCGAGTGGTACTTCGGTGCCGCGGCCCACAACCTGACGACCTTCTCCAACCCGTTGTTCACCGACCTCCAGAACTTCCCCGACGGCGTGAACCTCATGGCGAACGCCTCGATGCTCGGACTCGGCATCCCCCTCGCCCCGCTGACGCTCCTCGCCGGCCCCTCCGTGACCTTCCTCCTCGTGGAGCTGCTCGGCCTGGCCCTCACCGCGAGCGCCTGGTTCTGGGTGTTCCGCCGGTGGCTCCCGGTGCACCCGGCGGCGGCCTTCCTCGGTGGGCTGTTCGCCGGTTTCGCCCCGGGCCTGGTCTCGCACGCCAACGGCCACCCCAACTTCGTGGCCCAGATGCTCGTCCCGGTCATCCTGGACCGGGTGCTCCGCCTCGCCGACGGCCGTCGGGCGGTGCGCGACGGCGTGGTCCTCGGTCTCCTCGTTGCCTGGCAGGTGCTCATCGGTGAGGAGGTGCTGCTGCTCTCCGTCATCGGGATGACGATCGGAGGCCTGGTGCTGCTCGCCCACGGCCGGGTGCCCGTGCGCGAGATGCTCCCCGGCCTGGCGGTCGGTGCGGTGGTGGCGCTGGCGATCACCGCGGTGCCGCTGTGGTGGCAGTTCTTCGGCCCACGCAGCTATGCGACGATCTGGCACCCGCCGGCCGGCAACGACCTCGCCCAGCTGTGGTCCCGCGCCACCCGCACCGTGGGCGCCGATCCGTGGGCCTCCGCCGCCCTCTCGATGAACCGCACCGAGGAGAACTCGTTCTTCGGCATCCCGCTCCTCGTCGCAGCCGCCGTGGTCGTGGGGGTGGGGTGGCGCCGGCCCCTCGTGCAGGCCCTCGGCGCCGTCGTCGTGCTCTCCTCCTGGCTCTCCCTCGGTGAGGAGGTGACCGTGCACGGGCGGGCCACCGGCATCCCCGGCCCCTGGGCGGTGGTCGAAGCGCTCCCGGTGGTCCAGAACGTCCTGCCCACCCGCCTCGCCCTCGTGGCGGTCCCCGCGCTGGCGGCGCTGCTGGCGATCGGTGTCGAGATGGTGCGCGTCGCCACCGCTCGGTATGCCGGGAACGCCGGGGCAGCGCTCGCGGCGGGCGTGGGCGCGGGTGTCCTGGTCCTGCTCCCCGTCGTGCCCACCCCGCTGGTCGTGGACCCGCGGCCCCAGGTTCCCGCCTTCTTCACCGACGGGTCATGGCAGCAGTGGGTGGACGACGGGTCGGTCTACGCCGTTCCACCACCATCGGTCGCCGATGCCCGCGCCCTGGACTGGCAGGCCGCCGCGCGGTGGGGCTTCCCCGTCGTCGCCGGCTACTTCGTGGGGCCCGGACCGGGCGCCGACCGGGTGGGGCAGTACGGCGCGACCCCCACTGCCCTGACCCAGTGGATCGGCCGCACAGTGGTGGACGGCGTGGCGCCACCCCTGGACGACGCGCAGGTCGCGGTCCTCCGCCAGGACCTCGTCGACGGGCGGGTCGACGCGGTGGTGCTGCCGCAGGACCGTGCCGACGCCGCGCTGCTGCATGACGCTCTCTCGCGAGTCCTCGGAACCCCGACGAGCGAGGGTGGTGTCGACGTCTGGGACGTGCGAGACGTGGACGGTGGCACGCCCTGACGGCGCAGGGGCCGTCCGCGCTCGTTGCCGACCCACACCCCCTGGGGGGTGAAGACCGGACCGGATTTCGTCCTGCCGCAGCGCTGCGGGATAATGGGGGTCAATCTCCGACTGTCCGGCGTCGGAGCACAGCGCGGTGTACGACGGCCGCGCCGAAGAAGGGAAGACGCATGGCGGCAATGAAGCCGAGGACGGGCGACGGCCCGCTCGAGGTCACCAAGGAAGGTCGCGGCATCGTCCTTCGCATGCCCCTCGAGGGCGGCGGAAGGTTGGTCGTCGAGATGACGCCCGACGAGGTGCGTGCGCTCGGTACGGCGATCGAGAACTGCGAAGGTCTGGCCTGACGATTCCCTGACGTCAGTCGACGGGGCCCCCACCATGGTGGGGGCCCCGTCGTGCGTACCGCCCCGTGCGCCGACGCCGGCCCGGAAGGGCCGCCGCCCAGGCGGCGATGGTCCCCACGGCCCGCACCGGGTCCCTCGGTAGGGTCATCCGGTGCCCTCCGACGTGATCCTCAGCCCCCCGGTGTCCGACTGGTCCTCCGACACGAGCGGAGACGTCGTCCCGGCGAGCGTCGCCACGAGCCATGCCGACCTGGCCCTGCCGCTCCACGACGGGACCGAGCGCGACCCGGACGTCGACGCCCTCCTGGCTGACCTCGGCCTCGACCCGCAGGCGGTGCGGCGCACCCACGAGCCCGCGAGGACGGCCGGGAGCATCACGACGGTGCCGCTGCTCCCCGGCGCCCACGCGGTGCGGCGCGTGCTCCTCGTCGGGGTGGGGTCGGCCGGCCCGGCCGACTGGCGACGGGCCGGCGCCGCAGTGGGTCGGGCGACGCGGGAGCGCGACGTCGCCATTCATGCGGTGGGGTCGCTGGCGGGCCCTGACACGCTGTCGGCCTACGTCGAGGGTGCCGTGCTCGGAGGGTGGACATCCCCCCGGTGGACCGCCGAGGGCCCGGTCCCCGGCACCCGTCCCGCCGCGACCGCCGTGGTCACGGGCGCCGGTGACCACGGGGTCGCCGACCGGGTGCGCCGGTCGGTCGTGCGCGCCCGCGCCCAGCTGCTGGCCCGCGGGCTCGCGATCACCCCCTCCAACACCAAGAACCCCGCCTGGATGGCCCGGCAGGCACGCACCCTCGGGCGTCGCGGAGGGCTCGACGTGACGGTGTGGGACGAGCGCGCGCTGCGGCGCGACGGCTTCGGCGGGCTCATCGCCGTGGGCCAGGGATCGGCGACCCCTCCCAGACTGGTGCGCGTGGACCACGTGCCCCCCGGGGCCACCGCGACGACGCCCCGGGTGGTGCTCGTCGGCAAGGGCATCACCTTCGACACCGGGGGTCTCCAGGTCAAGCCTTCCGACGGCATGCTGGCGATGAAGACCGACATGTCGGGTTCGGCCGTGGTCCTCGCAGTGCTGGCCGCCTGTCGTGAGCTCGACGTGCCGGTCCGGGTGACCGGCCTGCTCGCCCTGGCCGAGAACGCCGTCGGCGCCGCGGCCTACCGACCCGGTGACGTCGTCACCCAGTTCGGCGGACGAACCGTGGAGATCGGCAACACCGACGCCGAGGGACGCATCGTCCTGGCCGACGCCCTCGCCTACGCCGACGCGCACCTGGAGCCTGACTGGCTCGTCGACGTCGCCACCCTCACCGGGGCGGCCAGGATCGCCCTCGGCCGCGTCATGGCCCCGGTGTTCGCCACCGATGAGCCCCTGAGTGACTCACTCGTGGAAGCGGGGAGGACGACAGGTGAGACGCTGTGGCCGATGCCCCTCGCGACGACCTACCGTCGAGCCCTCGACTCGGATGTGGCCGACGTGGCCCACATCGCGCCGGGCGTTGGTGGCGGCGCCGTCACGGCGGCACTGTTCCTGCGCGAGTTCGTCGGGGAGCGCAGCTGGGCGCACCTCGACATCGCCGGAACAGGTCGGTCGGACGTCGACGCCGGCATCCTCGCCAAGGGAGGCACCGGGTTCGGGACACGACTGCTGCTGCGGTGGCTGGAGGAGATCGCATGAACGCCGGGTACGGGCTCACGGTTCGCTGGTCGCTGCAGGATGCCCCGGCCGGTGTCCCGGACCAGCTGAGGGAGTACGTCGTCGGCACCTCGATCGCCCGGTTCATGTTCCTGGACGGCCTGGCGTTCAAGGTGTGGCGGATGCGCGCGGGGGAATGGTTCGAGGGCACCTACGTCTTCGACACCGAGCAGGAGCGTTCGGTGTTCCGAGAGGGCTTCGAGCCGGGGGCCGCCGAGTCGCCGGGCAGCGCCCTCATCGGCTCGCCGCCGGTCGTCATCGAGGACTGGGAGGTCGTCGCCATCGCCGAGGGCCCGGCCGGCTTTCGTCGCGGGGCGGGACCGGACGTCACGTGAGTGCGAGGGCCCCGGTGAGGGTCACCGCCTGACGGCGACGATCAGCCCGTCACTGACCGGGAGCAGCGCCGATGTGAGGTCGTCGTGGTCCCTGACCGCCTTGCCGAGGTCTCGCAGCGTGACGGTCGTCTCGTCGCGGGCGGCGGGATCGGCCACCTTGTCGTGCCAGAGCATGTTGTCCATGACGAGGACACCGCCGCTACGGAGCAGGCGCACGGCGTGCTCGACGTAGGTGGGGTAGCCGGGCTTGTCGGCGTCGATGAGGACGAGGTCGTAGGCCCCGTCGGTCATCCGCGGCAGCACCTCCGCAGCCGCCCCCGTGATGACCCGGGTCCGTTGGTGGGCGTACCCCGCGGCCACGTAGGCCTCGCGGGCTGCCCGCTGGTGCTCAGCCGAGGAGTCGATCGTCGTCAGCACGCCGTCGTCCGGCATGCCGGACAGGAGCCACAGCCCCGAGGTCCCGGCTCCCGTGCCCACCTCGACGACGTGCCGAGCCTGCACCGCCGCCGCCACGAACCTGAGCACCGCACCGGCGCCCGTGCCGACCGGGACCGCGTCGCCGAACTCCAGGCCGCGTCGACGGGCGTTGTCGACGACCTCCGGTTCGGTCACGAAATCCTCGGCGTAGGACCAGCTCGCGGGCTTCAGGGGACTCATGTGGCCAGCCTACGACCACGGGCCCCGCGCGCGGCGCACGCGGACGTTCCCAGCGTTCGTTCAGGTAGGGCGGGAACAATTCGCACCCAGAACGCGTATCGATAGGCAACATGAGCAGCCTGGTGAGGGACGAGCCGATGACGACGATGCATGCCGCGCGGGATGCCGGGACGCCGGTCGCCGGGTGGGAGCCACCCACCTGGGAGGAGGTTGTCGAGCAACACTCCGCCCGGGTCTACCGACTCGCCTACCGCCTCACCGGCAACGTCCACGATGCCGAGGACCTCACCCAGGACGTCTTCGTCCGGGTCTTCCGCTCACTGCACACCTACCAGCCCGGGACCTTCGAGGGGTGGCTGCACCGGATCACCACCAACGTCTTCCTCGACAAGATGCGGCGCAAGCAGCGGATCAGGTTCGACGCGCTCTCCGACGAGTCCGCCGCCCGCCTCCCCAGCCGGGGTCCCGGCCCGGAGCAGCGCTTCGACGACACCCACTTCGACGACGACGTCCAGCGGGCACTCGATGCGCTCTCCCCGGACTTCCGGGCGGCCGTCGTGCTCTGCGACATCGAGGGCCTGTCCTACGAGGAGGTCGCGGCGACCCTGGGCATCAAGCTCGGAACGGTCCGCTCCCGCATCCACCGGGGCCGCGCCCAGCTCCGCGAGGCCCTCGCGCACCGCGCACCCCAGCCCCCGGCCGAGAGCCCGGCCCCGGCCCGCCGGGCTCGCATGGTGCGTCGCCCTGCCGCGGGGATCGTATGACCGACGCCCAGCGCGTCCGCTGTCTCGACGAGGAGCTCGGCGACTACGCAGCGGGACGACTGGACGCCGCCCGTCGGCGCCCGTGGGAGCGCCATCTGGTGTCGTGCGGCACGTGCGCGCACGCGGTGGCGGAGGAACGTCGCCTGCAGGCTGCGTTCGCCGGTGCGCCGTCGATGCCGGGGGACCTCAGGGCCAGCCTCCTGGCCCTGGGTGGCGGCGGCCCGCTCGCCCCCGCCGCGTCCGGCCAGGCGGCTCGCCGGGTCGACCCGCTCATGGTCCTGTCTCCCGGTGCCCGACCGTGCCACCGCAGTGCGCTGCGAGCGACGGTCATCGCCGCAGCCGCAGCCGGCGCCTCGGCGGCCGCTGCGCTGAGCCTCACCGTCATCAGCACGCCCCCCGCCCGGGTCGGCACCACGGCCACCCCGGCCATCCCGGCCGTGGGGTCCCCCGGCCAGACGCAGTCACCCACCCTCGGCACGGCCAGCGTCGTCCCGGCGGGGTGGGCGCGGACCGGTGTCGTGCCCCGCCCCACCCGACAGGCAGAATCAACGCCATGAGCAGCGACCAGGACGACGCGACACCGGAGCCCTGGCAGCCGTGGAGCCGTCCCGCTGGGGGCGCGGAGTCCGGGGTCGGCCCCGAGCACACCCAGGAGATCCCCGTGGGGCCCGAGCCGCAACCGGGGCCGGCCGCAGCCTCCCAGCCGGCGTGGGTGGCCACCCCTCGGTGGAGCGACGCACCAGCCGGGGTCGGCCCGGGCCCCCTCGGCACCGAGGACCCGTATGCCGTGGCCCCCGCGCCGGCACAGGCGACAGGCACCCCGACGCCGCCGCGACGTGGCCCCGGATGGGGCGCGCTCATCGGTGTGTCGGTCGCCGCCGCACTCGTGGCGGGCACCACCGGGGGGATCATCGGGGGCTCCCTCGCCGATGACGGCGCAGCGAGCTCGTCGACTGCCGCCGCGCCCGAGCCCGGTACGGGAGCGGTGACGCGCCCCGAGGGCTCCATCGCCAACACCGCCGCGAACGTCACCCCGAGCGTCGTGACGCTGCGGGTCGGTGGGATCGCTGGTGGCGGCACGGGCTCCGGTTGGGTCTACGACGACCAGGGCCACATCGTCACGAACAACCACGTCGTCGCCGACGCGGGGGACTCGGGACAGGTCACCGTCGTGCTCGCCAACGGCACACAGCTCGAGGGCGAGGTGGTCGGTCGCGACGGGTCCTACGACCTCGCCGTCGTCCAGGTCGATCGCACCGACCTCACGCCGCTCCCGCTAGGGAGCTCCGCCGACGTCGTGGTGGGGGACCAGGTCATCGCCGTCGGTGCGCCCCTCGGACTCGACTCGACGGTCACCACCGGCATCGTGAGCGCCCTGAACCGCCCGGTCACGCCGGGTGAGGCCGATGACCAGTCGTTCATCAACGCCATCCAGACCGACGCCGCGATCAACCCGGGCAACTCGGGTGGGCCGCTGCTCGACATGCAGGGTCGGGTCATCGGGGTCAACAGCGCGATCGCCCGGGTGTCGGGAAGCTCGTTCGGCGGCCAGAGTGGAAGCATCGGCGTGGGGTTCGCCATCCCCAGCGACCAGGTCGCCAAGACGGTCGAGCAGCTCATCGCCACCGGCACGGCCGAGCATCCCGTCATCGGGGTCTACCTCGACTCGACCTACTCCGGAGAGGGGGTCCGGGTCGCCGACGAGGGTCCCGACGGCCAGCCCGCGGTGGACCCCGACGGGCCTGCGGCTGCCGCCGGGATCGAGCCGGGCGACGTCATCGTCGCGTTCGAGGGCAGGCCGGTCTCCGATGACGGGGAGCTCGTCGTCGCCATCCGCGCCCAGGGAGTCGGCGACTCCGTGGTCCTGACCGTGCGTCGCGACGGAGGGGACCGAGATGTCACGATGGTCCTCAAGGGCTCGGGCAGCTGAGCCCGACTCCGCCGGAGTCCCACGCCCAGGAAGGACGGTGACCACGCGATGCTTGGTGTGAACGGCTGGGAGGTCGTCCTCCTCGCGCTCATCGCGGTCTTCGTCCTCGGCCCGGACCGGTTGCCCGACTATGCCGCGAAGCTGGCCCACGGCATCCGCAAGCTCCGCGACATGGCCGAGGGAGCCAAGGGGCAGCTGCGCGACCAGCTCGGTCCGGAGTACGACGACATCAACTGGCGTCAGTACGACCCGCGTCAGTACGACCCCAGGCGGATCGTGCGCGAGGCACTCCTCGACCCGCTCGACGAGGCGGTGGCCCCCGTCCGCGACGAGATCGGCTCGGTCCGCTCGGCAGCCAGGCTCAAGGACGGCAAGAGCGCTGCCGGCGGCGCCGCGGCGGCAGCGGCCGGTGCCGCCGCGGTGGCGGGCACGTCCGCAGCGTCCGATGACGACGGCGCAACGGCCGGGGCTGCGGGTGACGGCGCGACGGGACCCCTGAGGCCCGAGCAGAAGTTCTCGGCGGCTCCGAGGACTCCCCGCGACCCCCGTGCCTGGGACCCGAAGCGGCCGACGCCGTACGACGTAGACGCCACCTGAGTCGCCCGCGCAGGGGAGTCACCCGCGCCGGGTCACATGGGCGTCCCGACGATGCACGCGTGGCGTGGGGCCGGAGAGTCAGCACCCAGGGAGCCAGTGCGAGGTCAGCGGCCCGACGGAGTCAGCCCGAGCGAGCGACCGGCCAGCCCTCGGGCGCGGGTGCCGAGCCCGCGGGCGATGCCTCGAAGGGCCACCGCTGCCGGCGTGTCCGGTTCGCCCAGCACGACGGGCATCCCCTGGTCGGCGCCGATCCGCAGGCGCGTGTCGAGGGGGATCTGCCCGAGCAACGGGACCTCGGAGCCGATCGCACGCGTGAGCGACTCGGCCACCCCGCGACCACCGCCGGATCCGAAGATCTCCTGGCGGGTGCCGTCCGGTAGCTCGAGCCAGCTCATGTTCTCGATGACACCGGCCACCCGCTGGTGGGTCTGCAGGGCGATCGCGCCCGCGCGCTCGGCGACCTCCGCCGCGGCCTGCTGGGGTGTGGTCACCACGAGGATCTCGGCGCCCGGGACGAGCTGGGCCGTGGAGATCGCGATGTCGCCGGTGCCCGGGGGAAGGTCGAGCATGAGGATGTCGAGGTCACCCCAGAACACGTCGGCGAGGAACTGCTGCAGCGCCCGGTGGAGCATGGGGCCACGCCACACGACCGGCTGGTTGCCGGGGACGAACATGCCGATGGAGATGACCTTCACGTCATGGCTCACCGGCGGCAGGATCATGTCGTCGACCTGTGTCGGCCGGCCCTCCACCCCGAGCATGCGCGGGATCGAGAAGCCGTAGATGTCGGCGTCGACGACGCCGACCCGCAGCCCCTGCTGAGCGAGCGCGGCCGCGAGGTTGGCCGTGACCGACGACTTGCCGACCCCGCCCTTGCCGGACGCCACGGCGTACACGCGGGTGAGCGAGCCGGCCCGGGCGAACGGGACCTCCCGCTCGGCGACGCCGCCGCGCAGGTGGCTCTTGAGCTCGGCGCGCTGCTCGTCGTTCATCACCCCGAGGGTCACCGTCACCCCGGTGACGCCCTCGACGGCCGAGAGGGCGCTCGTCGTGTCCTTGGTCAGGGTGTCCTTCAGGGGACAGGCGGCGATGGTGAGCAGGATGGTCACCGAGACGTGGCCCGCGTCGTCTGCGACGACGCTCTCGACCATGCCGAGCTCGGTGACGGGCTTGCGGATCTCGGGGTCGATGACCGTCTCGAGAGCAGCGTGCAGGGCGTCGGAACTGACCGGGGACATGGGGTCGAGTCTAGATCGGTGGCGTGGTGCTCCCGACCGCGCCCTCGTCGGGGTCGGCCACCCGCGTCATCGCCAGGCCACGCTCCTCCATCTCGTCGAGGAGGTCACGCAGCTCGCCGCGCACGAAGTCCCGGGTGGCCGAGTCACGCATCGCGATGCGCAGGGCCGCGACCTCGCGGGTGAGGAACTCGGTGTCGGCGAGGTTGCGCTCGTCGCGGGACCTGTCCTGCTCCAACCCGACGCGGTCGCGGTCGGCCTGCCGGTTCTGGGCCAACAGGATCAGCGGTGCGGCATACGACGCCTGGAGGCTGAGCATGAGGGTGAGGAAGATGAACGGGTAGTTGTCGAAGCGCAGCGACACCGGCGCGAGGATGTTCCAGCCGATCCACCCGATGACGAAGACGGTCATCCCGATGAGGAAGTACGGCGTGCCCATGAAGCGCGCGAACTTCTCCGAGACGATCCCGAAGGCCTCCTCGGTGAAAAGGGCGGGCGTCGAGAACCGGCGGCCACCCTCGCGGGGCTGGTCGATGCGGGACCGGCGCTCAGCCATGGGTCACCGTGGCAGGGGCGACGACGTCGTGGCGGCCCTCGCGCCAGTCGTCGGGGAGGATGTGGTCCAGCACGTCGTCGACGGTGACCGCCCCGAGGAGGTGGCCCTCCTCGTCGACCACCGGCACCCCGACGAGGTCGTAGGTCGCCAGCATCCGGGTCACCTGGCCGAGGGTGGCGCTGGGCAGGAGCGGGTCGACGTCCTTGTCGAGGATGCCCCCTATGGGGGCGTGTGGTGGCTCGCGCAGGAGCCGCTGGATGTGGACCATGCCCAGGTACTTCCCGGTGGGGGTCTCCAGGGGGGACCGGCAGACGAAGACGGTGCACGCCAGGGCCGTCGACAGCTCCTTGCGTCGCACGACGGCGAGTGCCTCCGCGATGGAGTCCTCCGGGCCGAGGATGACCGGCTCGGTGGTCATCAGACCCCCCGCGGTGTTCTCCTCGTAGGTGAGCAGGCGGCGCAGGTCGGCGGCCTCGTCGGGCTCCATCTTCTGGAGCAGCTCCTCCCGGCGCTCCACGGGCAGCCCGGCCAGGAGGTCGGCCGCGTCGTCGGGTTCCATCGCCTCGAGGACGTCGGCTGCGCGACCGACGTCGAGGCCGGCGAGGATCTCGACCTGGTCGTCCTCGGGCAGTTCCTCGATGACGTCGGCGAGGCGGTCGTCGCCGAGGGCCGCCGCCACCTCCGCGCGCCGGCGCGGTGCCAGGTCGTGGATGACCTCGGCGAGGTCGGCCGGTTTGAGGTCCTCGTACGTCTCGAGGAGCTTGGCCGCCCCCTGGACCTCCGAGGCGTCCCGCATGCCGCGGACCTCCTCGATCGGCACGAGGAACGTCTCGCCGCGCCGTCGGCCGATGCGGCCCAGCCCCACCCGGGTCCGCCCCTTGCGCACGTAGGCGCGGGCGACGCTCCAGCCGCGCGGTCCCGACTGCTCGATGCCGATGTCCTCGATGGTGGCCTCGACGAGGTCGCCCTCCTCGGTGCGCACCGTGACCAACCTCTCGAACAGCTCGGCGACGACGAGGGTCTCGTTGGGGCGCTGCTCGAAGCGGCGCATGTTGACCAGGCCGGTCGTGATGACCTGACCACCCTCGACGGAGGTCACCCGCGTCATGGGGACGAAGACCCGGCGCCGGCCCGGCACCTCGACGACGAGCCCGATGACTCTCGGCCGGGTGCGGCTGGAGCTGAAGGTCACCACGACATCGCGGACCCGACCGACCTGGTCACCGAGCGGGTCGAAGACGCTCAGCTCGGTCAGGCGGCCGACGAAGGCGCGGGTGGGCGTGCTCACACGGCACAGGCTATCCGGCGCGACTCGTGCGGCACGCCCTCAGCGGCCCGTGTTGCGCCGTGCCCCGGAGCGGCCTCCCCAGTGCCACGGACGCCAGCGGACCGTCGCCGCCGACGCCGGGCGGACGGCTGCGGCGCCGGAGTCCGTGGAGTAGGAGCCGGGGGCCTCGATCGGGCGTCCGTGGGGAGTGAGGACGTGGATGGTGCACGACTGACTCCACCGCTGCACCGTGTCGCCCGTGGCGTTGAGGCGCTCCGGCCGAAGCACCTCGCTCGCGGCCTCCCACTCCGGGGACTCGGGGGTCACCTCGCGGGCTGTGGCGTTCAGGGTGAGCAGGCGGCCTCCGGTGCCCTTGCTCCGCAGGATCACCTCGACCTCGTCGGGCAGCCACGGAAGGGACTGCTCGCCGGGGCCGGAGACGACGTAGGCCGCCGGGCCGGTGCCGCGCTCGTCCCCGTCGTCGTGCCACACGTGCCACACCGGGTGGGTGCCCCCACCGGGCACCCTGACCCAGAGGATCCCGGACTTGCTCGCGGCCTCGTGGGTGAGGCGCGTGACGTTGGGCCCCGGTGCGGGGGCGCTGGGGGTCGTGGCGTCGTCCGTCACACCGTGAACTCTCTCACAACGGAACCCGGCCGGCCGCTGCTAGCGTCCCCGACAGACCCCATCCAGCGTTCGAGAGGCCACCTCAGCATGCGCAGCGCCAAGGACTTCTTCGCCCCCCTCGCGGTGGGGGCGCCCGTTCCCCTCCGGGAGGTGCCCGCGCGCCCGTCGCGGATGATCCACTTCTTCGACCCCAGCAACGAGCGCATGGCGGCCAAGGTGCCCCAGCTGGTCGGCTCGGTGGACGTCCTCCTGGGGAACCTCGAGGACGCCGTCAAGGCCGACCGCAAGGACGCTGCCCGCGCCGGGCTGGTGGCCATCGCCAAGGCGACCGACGTCGGGGAGCACACCCAGTTGTGGACCCGGGTCAACGCGCTCGACTCCCCGTGGGCGCTTGAGGACCTCACGACTCTCGTCGCCGAGATCGGCGACCGGCTCGACGTCATCATGGTGCCCAAGGTGCAGGGGCCCGAGGACATCCACTACGTCGACCGCCTGCTCGCCCAGCTCGAGGCGCGGGCGGGTGTGACGCGACCGATCCTCGTCCACGCCATCCTCGAGACGGCGCGTGGCGTCGCGAACGTCGAGCAGATCGCCGGCGCGAGCCCGAGGATGCAGGGCATCAGCCTGGGCCCGGCCGACCTCGCCGCCGACCGCCGGATGAAGACGACCCGCGTCGGCGGAGGTCATCCCGGCTACCTCGTGCGGCAGGATCCCGTGGACGGTGACGTCCACGGAGAGCGGGCGACCTACCAGCAGGACCTGTGGCACTACACGATCGCCCGGATGGTCGACGCCTGCGCGATGCACGGGGTCTTCCCGTACTACGGCCCGTTCGGCGACATCGCCGACGTCGTCGCCTGCGAGGACCAGTTCCGCAACGCCTTCCTGCTCGGCTGCGTCGGCACGTGGACCCTGCACCCGGCGCAGATCGCCATCGCCAAAAAGGTCTTCAGCCCCAGCGCCGACGACGTCGCGCACGCCAGGCGTGTCAAGGAGGCCATGGGCGAGGGCACCGGTGCGGTCATGCTCGACGGCAAGATGGAGGACGACGCGAGCCTCAAGCAGTGCCTCGTCATCCTCGAGCTCGCCGACCGACTGTCGGCCAACGACCCGGAGCTCGCGGACCTGTATGCCGTGGAGCCCACCTCCTCGGTCGAGGAGGCGGGAGCGTGAGCGCGGCGACGGAGTACCGGCCACGCCGGTCGGTGCTCTACATGCCGGCGAACAACGAGCGGGCGCTGGAGAAGGCCAAGACGCTGCCCGTCGACGGCCTCATCCTCGACCTCGAGGATGCCGTCGGGCCCGACCACAAGGCCGACGCGCGCCAGAATGCGTGCGCGGCAGCGGCATCCGGTGAGTATGGTCTGCGAGAGGTGACGATCAGGGTCAACGGGGTCGGAACGCAGTGGCACGACGAGGACCTTGCAGCCGCGTGTGCCGCGGGGCCGGACGGCATCGTCGTCCCCAAGGTCGGCTCGGCACAGCAGGTACGTGACCTCGTGGCGGCGATGGAGGCCCACGGCGCCCCGGACCGGACGGCGCTGTGGGCCATGGTCGAGACGCCCGAGGCGATCCTCGGCCTGGCGGACCTGGCGTCCGCCAGCGAACGGCTGACCGTGCTCGTCATCGGCACCAACGACCTCGTCAAGGAGCTCGGGGCCCGACACGTCCCCGGTCGTGCGCCGCTGGCGACCGCCCTGTCGATGGCGGTCCTGTCGGCCCGTGCCGCCGGCATCGCGATCCTCGACGGTGTCTACAACGACGTCCGGGACCCGGAGGGTTTCGAGGAGGAGTGCATCGCCGGACGCGACCTGGGCTTCGACGGCAAGACCCTCATCCACCCCGGGCAGGTGGAGCCGTGCAACGAGGTCTTCGCCCCCTCCGCGGAGGAGGTGGAGGAGGCTCGCGGGGTGCTGGAGGCCTGGGGGTCCGGCTCGGGGACCGGTGTCGTCACCTACCACGGCCGGATGGTCGAGAACCTCCACGTCGACGTCGCCAAGCGGGTCATCGCGACCGACGAGGCGATCCGGGCGCGCCGCTGAGGACGCTGGGGTAGGCAACGACTCGGTCACGAACGGGCGCGCCTGCTGGCGATTTTCGCCGTCCTCGCGTGTGCTGGATGATGGGTAGACGAGGGGCGAGCGGAGGTGGATGACCCGGTGAACGACGTGAACGGTGCTCGGCGGGCCGGGGTGCTCACCGCGGCCGTGGCCACGGCGACGCTGCTCGCCGGCTGCGGCACGCTCCAGGACCTCGGGCCCTCGGCCGCCCGTGAGGGGCCGGCCCCGACGACGAGTGCGACGGCGGTGGCTGGGGGCGGCACGTCCACCGCCGCGACCGGCGACGCGTCCTCGGCGGGGCCGGGTGCCACGTCGTCGCCGGGCGCCGCACCGACGTGGTCGTCGCCGACGACGCCGCAGAGCACGACGCCGACTCCCTCTCCGACGGCGACGAAGGAACCGGCTCCGAGCCCGACACCGACTCCCGCGGAGACGAAGAAGCCGGCCCCGAGTCCGAAGCCCACCCCGAAGCCCCGCACCAGCCTCGTGCGTGGGGACCGCGGCGAGAAGGTCCTCGAGCTGCAGGAGCGGCTCAGCGAGCTCGGCTACTGGCTCGGCACACCGGACGGCAGGTTCGGCTCGTTGACCCAGCAGGCGGTCTGGGCCCTGCAGAAGTCCGCCGGCCTCAGCCGCGACGGCGTCGTGGGTCCGCGCACCACGAGGGCGCTCGCCGACGGGGTCCGGCCGAAACCGACGCTCAAGGGTGATGGGGTCGAGATCGACCTCGACCGCCAGGTGCTGCTCGTCGTGCGCGGCGGCACGGTGCGCACCGTCCTCAACACCTCCACCGGCAACGGGGAGAAGTACACCTCGACCCAGGGCAACCCGGCCACTGCCATCACTCCCAAGGGCCGTTTCGAGGTCTACCGGGGCGTCGACGGCCCGCTCACGAACTCCCTCGGTGAGCTGTGGCGACCGCGCTTCTTCCACCGCGGCTTCGCCGTGCACGGGTCGCCGAGCATCCCACCCTGGCCGGCGTCCCACGGCTGTGCCAGGTTGAGCAACGCCGCGATCGACATGATCTGGTCCAAGGACCTCATGCCGATCGGCGCCACGGTCGTCGTCCGCTGAGGGTCAGGCTCGACATCGTGCCGACGCCGCCCCCATGCTGAGCACGTGAGCCCCGACCCGCCCGTCCTGACCAGCCGGTTCTGGCGCAGCCGCCGGTCCGCCGCGGTCGCCGGCATCCTCTTCGCCGTGTTCCTCATCGCCGCGATGGCCATGCTGCGCGTCGCCCTGGCGGACGACGGGCTGACGGCGTTGCGCACGGACCCGGGCCGCCGCGCGCTCGTGCGCTGGAGCCTCAACCTCGTCCCCTTCGCCGGCATCTCGTTCCTGTGGTTCATCGGGGTGATCCGCGAGCAGCTCGGCTCCATCGAGGACCGGTTGTTCTCGACGGTCTTCCTCGGCAGTGGTCTGCTGTTCCTCGCCCTGCTCTTCACGGGTGCCGCGACGACGACCAGCCTGATCCGCATCGCCACGGTCCCCACGCTCGACGCGGCGACGTGGGAGTTCGGCACCGGAAGCGTCCAGGCGCTCGTGTCGGTGTTCGCCATGCGGATGGCGGCGGTCTTCACCCTGGCAGTCAGCACCGTCGGGCTGCGCACCTCAGCCCTCCCCAGGTGGGTGTCCTTCCTCGGGTATGCCAGCGCGGCGGTGCTCCTCGTCGCGGCCGACGCGCAGAAGTGGACCCAGCTGATCTTCCCGTCCTGGGTGCTGCTCGTGAGCGTCACGATCCTCGTGACCCGACCGCGCGTGACCCCACCCCCACAGGGTCGCGGCTGACCCCCTGGGGCCGCGCGAGGTCGCGGTCAGCCCGGCTCGCCGGGGTAGCGCACCCCGACCTGGCGGCGCACCTCGTCCATCACGCCCATGACACGCCGGGTCGCCTCCCAGGGCATCGACCACGTCTCGAGCCGCCGCATCGCCAGCGCCCGCGCGAACTCGGCGATCTGGAAGCGGAAGCCGTGGTCGACGACGTCGGGCACCCACTCATCGAGAACCGCCTCGTCCGGGCCGACGAGTCGTACCGGACCGGGGGCGTAGAACCTCCCGGTCAGCTCGAGCCGGGCCTGCGTGCCCACCACGCGGGCGGTGCAGGGGCTCGCCGCAGCCATCGTGGACCAGAGGTGGGCGATGGCACGGCCACCATCGGCCCCGGCGGGCGACAGTGCCTGGATCGTCGTCGTCACGTCGACGCCCTGGTCGCTCAGCGTGCCCCGGGCGGTCACGTCGGAGAGCCCGCCGAGGACGTGGTCGGCGAAGGAGACCGGATAGACGCCGAGGTCGAGCAGCGCCCCTCCGGCCAGGTGTGGGTTCGAGAGGCGGTCCGGGCCCCCGGGCCACAGGCGCTGGCCGTGGTCGGCCTCGACGGCGACCACGGTGCCGAGCGTGTCCGCCTCCACCGTGCGCCGCACCACGTCGTACTGCGGCAGGTAGCGGCTCCACATCGCCTCGGCCGCCAGTCGTCCGAGCGACCTAGCGTGCCCGAGCACCTCCTCGGCCTCGGCCAGGGTCCGCGTGAACGCCTTCTCGACCAGCACCGGCTTTCCGGCCCGCAGGGCCAGCAGGGCGTGCGCGCGGTGCTCACTGTGCGGTGAGGCGACGTAGACGGCCTCGACCAGCGGGTCGGCGACCAGCTCCTCGTAGGACCCGTGGCTGCGCTCGATGCCGTGCTGCGCAGCGAAGTCCGCCGCGCGCTCAGCGGAGCGGGACCCCACTGCGACCACGCGCGACGCGGTGCCCCGGTGAGCGGCCTCGGTGAACACCGCGGCGATACCGCCGGGTCCGAGAACCCCCCACCGCACCGGCGGGGCGTCCATCGGGTCGGGCGTCAGCGGGGCTGCCAGAGCTGGCGGGTCGGTGGGCGAGGGGAAGACGGACGGCATACCAGCGAGGGTAGGCCGTTCCGCCTCAGAAGCGGCTCGTCGCCTCGGCGACGAGGTCGCCGATGAGCTCGCCGGTGTCGACGTCGAGCCCCTTGCGCCCGAACCACGTCGCCATCGTCGTCGCGTCTCGCTCGAGGAACTCGAAGCCCTGCGGGTTCCCGATGATGTCGACGATCTGCGGCCAGTCGATGACGACCAGCCGGTCCCGGTGCAGCAGGACGTTGTACGGCGAGAGGTCGCCGTGCGCCCAGCCGTGATGCGCGAGCGTGAGCATGATGGTCCGCAGCTGCTCGAAGAGGTCCGCCAGGAGCTCCCGGTCCGGTCGCGTCGACACGAGCCGGGGCGCGGCCGTGGGCGCTCCTTCGTCGAGGTCGCCGACGAAGGACATGAGCATCTCGGCCTCGTCGAGCTGGACGGGGTAGGGCACGGGGAGCTCGAGCTCCCAGAGGCGTCCGAGCGCGTCGAACTCGGCTGCCGCCCACTGGCCGGCGATGAGGAGCTTGCCGAAGTCGGTGCGACGGGTCATCGCCCGCATCTCCCGGGACTTGCGCACCCGGCGGCCCTCGAGGTACCCGGCATCGCGGTGGAAGAGGCGGTGGTCGCCGTTGCGGTAGCGCTTGGCGGCCATCGTGGTGGACCGGTCGGTGCCCGGGACCCACCGGCGGACGACGTGGACGTCGGCCTCCTTGCCGGTCTTCAGCACGCCGAGGTCGGCCTCGACCGCGCCGAGGTCGGTGACGACCCACTCGGGGCGGGGAGTCGGCCCGTGGGTCGAGCCGTCCCAGGTGGACCAGCGCTCGCCCTCGGGAGGGGCGTCGGGAGTGGTGTCAGTGGAGAAGAGGGCCTGCTTCTCCGGCAGGTGGAACGGCTGGTGTGCCACTGCGGGGCTCCTGGTGGAGGAAGGGATGGGTGGGCTGGGTGCTGCCCGGGACCGTCGTCGACATCTCGGCCTCCTCCACTCGTGCTGCGCTCGGAGCGCGGCGTCTGGCACGGCATCCGGCCGGATGCCGAGTGCTCACCACCAGCGTGCCCGGCGACCAGCCCGGTGCGCCACCGAATTTCAGGGATTGCGCTGCGGGCGGTGGTCCGCGCGTGCTCAGGACGCGCGCCCCGGTTGTGAGTAGTGTCGCGATCATGAACATGGAGAAGGTCGTCTTCGGCTTCTTCGTGGTGCTGGCGGCGACGCTGAACTTCGGCTTCTTCATCGGCGACATGACGGACGTCCGGGCGCACAACATCTACGAGCTCTACGCGGCCGTCGTCGTCAACGTCATCGCCGTGATCCTCAAGTTCGGGGACCGGACCCAGATCGGCGCACTTCACCTCGCGACGAGCCTCGTCGCGGCGATCCAGCTCATCGCCGCGACCGTCGTATGGGTCGCGGTGAGCTCGGGCGAGGCCCAGATCAGCATCCACGCCATGAGCTCCGTCGTGTCGCTCTCCGGCGGTGCGCTGCTGGCCAACATCGTGTCGCTGGCGCTGCTCGTCGGCGAGACCCTGGGCGCCCACCGGCGCTGAGGAGGGCGGCGCGCCGTGATCAACCCACTGCTCGCGCTCGTCGTCTCGAAGCGGCGGGACGGGCTCCGTCGCAAGGAGGTGCCGGTCCCGACCGCCGCGGCGTCGACGGACGTCATCTTCCTCGTGCTGCGCCGGATGCGGCCGCCGCTGCTCTGGTTGGTCGGCGTCTTCACGGTCTCGGTCGTCGGGCTGAGCGCCACCTCGGGCATCGACGCCTCGGGAGCCCCGCACCGCCTCAGCATCTTCGAGTCCTTCTACGTCATGAGCTACACCGCGACGACGATCGGCTTCGGGGAGCTCCCGCAGCCCTTCACCACGGGTCAGCGGCTGTGGGTGACGTTCATGATCTACGCGACCGTCATCGGGTGGGCCTACGCCCTCGCGACGATGCTCGCCCTCGCCCAGGACGAGGGGTTCACGACGGCGAGGACGATCCAGCGCTTTCGTCGTCGGGTTCGCCGGCTCGGTGAGCCGTTCTTCCTCGTCGTGGGCTACGGGGAGTCCGGCCGCCGGGTCTGCATGCGTCTCGACGCGCTCGACCAGCGGTGCGTCACGGTCGACGCGCGCAAGGCGCGCATCGACCTGCTCGAGGTCAGCGAGACGGTGAACGAGGTTCCCGGGCTCGTCGGTGACGCCCACGACCCGGCGGTGCTCGGTCTGGCCGGGATGGGCCTCGCCGAGTGCTGCGGGGTTCTGGTGCTCACCGACGACGACGACGTCAACCTGGCGGTCGTGCAGTCGGTGGCCCTGCTGCACCCTGAGGTGCCGGTCATCGCCCGCGCCTCCACCCGCGACGCCGAGCAGCAGATGGCGCAGTTCCAGCCCGTCGCCGTCATCAACCCGCTCGACCGGTTCGGTGACTACCTCGTGCTCGCCGTGCAGCGGCCGGACGTCTACCGGCTCGTGTCCTGGCTGACGAGTCCGACGAGCATCGAGGTGCCCGCGCGGCGCGAGCCCGTCGCCTCGGGCACCTGGACCGTCTGCGCGGACGGCGAGTTCCGCGACCGCGTCGCCGAGGACCTCCGGGAGGCGGGTTTCGGTGTCACGTTCGTCGAGGCCGACGGCGCCTCGCCCGACGTCACCGGGTCCGTCGGCTGCGTCGTCGCCACCAGGAAGGACACGACGAACCTGTCCATCGCGGCTCGGCTGCGGCGGGAGCACCCCGGCGTACTCCTCTGCCTGCGGCAGGTGCACACGACCTCCCGAGCGCTCCTCGCCGGGTTCGCACCCGACGTCGTCTTCTTCCCGGCGGACGTCGTGGCGCGCGAGTGCCTGACCCGGGTGGTGGCACCGTATGCGTGGGCGCTCGTCGAGGACGCGATGCACCGCGACGACGCGTGGGCCGGGGGAGTGCTGGAGGTGCTCGAGGAGCGCTGCGGCGGCCACTCCCCGGTGCCCTCCATGCTGGGGCTCACGAGCGAGGAGGCACCCGCGGTCGTGAACTGGCTGCACCGGGGTGTGCTCACGGTCGGAGACCTCACAAGGGATCCCGAGGACCGCGACGACCACGTTCCCGTGGTCGTCGCCGTGCTGCTCAGGGACGGGGGCAGCACGAGCTTCCCGGATGCCTCGACCCCGTTGGCCGAGGGTGACGAGCTGATGCTGTACTGCGGTCCGTCGGGGCGGGCGCGGTTGCGCGACGTGCTGTTCAACGACGCGAGCGTCGAGTACGTCGCGACGGGACGACGGGTCCCCGCCACGTGGGTCTGGCGCCGCCTGACCCACCATCGGCTCCAGCCGGTCCAGACCGACGCGGCCGGCCCGGCGGGGCGGTGAGGACGCCGCGGAACACCTCCGGAGCGCGCCGGGGTGGGGGGACTCACACCCGCTCGACGGTCAGCAGCGGGCGGGCCGACGGCATACTCGACACGACCCCCACCGGCCACCACGTGAAGGCGGCGAAGCACGCATGTCCCGACTCCAGACCACCGACGGCCTCACCGAGGAGCAGCACGAGCTCGTCAAGCTCGTGCGCGAGTTCGTCGAGGAGCAGATCCTGCCGGTCGCCACCGAGCTCGAGCACCGCGACGAGTACCCGACCGAGATCGTCGAGGGCATGAAGGAGATGGGGATCTTCGGGCTGATGATCCCCGAGGAGTACGGCGGGCTGGGGGAGTCGCTGCTCACCTACGCCCTGGTCGTCGAGGAGATCGCCCGCGGCTGGATGAGCGTCAGCGGCATCATCAACACCCACTTCATCGTCGCCTACATGATCCTCCAGCACGGCACCGACGAGCAGAAGCAGCGCTACCTGCCGCGGATGGCCACCGGAGAGGTGCGCGGGGCGTTCTCGATGTCGGAGCCGGGGATGGGCTCGGACGTTGCCGCGATCCGCTCCAAGGCTGTCCGAGAGGGCGAGGAGTGGGTCATCACCGGCCAGAAGATGTGGCTCACCAACGGCGGGTCGGCCAACCTCGTGGCCGTGCTCGTGCGCAGCGACCTCGGCGAGAGCGACAGCCCCTACAAGAACATGACGACCTTCCTCGTCGACAAGGAGGCGGGCTTCGGAGAGACCGCCCAGGGCGTGACCGTGCCGGGGAAGATCGAGAAGATGGGCTACAAGGGCGTCGACACGACCGAGCTGATCTTCGAGGGGCACCGCACGAGCGACGCGCAGGTGCTCGGCGGCGTTCCCGGCAAGGGCTTCTACCAGATGATGGACGGCGTCGAGGTGGGCCGCGTCAACGTCGCGGCCCGCGCGTGCGGCCTCTCGCGGAGGGCCTTCGAGCTCGGCATCGCCTACAGCCAGCAGCGGGAGACGTTCGGCAAGAAGATCGCCGAGCACCAGGGCATCCTGTTCCGGCTCGCCGACATGGCGACCAAGGTCGAGGCCAGCCACCAGATGATGGTCAAGGCGGCGCGGCTGAAGGACGCCGGGCAGCGCAACGACCTCGAGGCCGGCATGGCGAAGTACCTCGCGTCGGAAAACTGCGCGGACGTCGTCGAGCAGTCCTTCCGCATCCACGGTGGCTACGGCTACTCGAAGGAGTACGAGATCGAGCGGCTCTACCGCGAGGCGCCGATGCTGCTCATCGGCGAGGGCACGGCAGAGATCCAGAAGATGATCATCGGCCGGCGCCTGCTGGAGGACTACCGGGCCCGCTGACCCGCCGTCGTGGGGCGTCCGACCCTCGCGGCGGCGAACGGGACCCGGCTGCGGGTCGGGTATGCCGTTCAGCACCCTCCCAGCCGGCATGCAGCCTGCGCTGGGATACTGGGGTCATGAGCACGCAGCCGAACCGTCCGGGCCTTCGCGCGGCCCTGTCTCTGGACTACCCCATGTCGCTGGGGGTCCACGACACGTACGAGGAGGCGCAGAAGGCCGTCGACTACCTGTCCGACCACGAGTTCCCGGTGCAGGACGTGCTGATCGTGGGGACCGACCTCAAACAGCTCGAGCGGGTCACCGGTCGGCTCACGCGCGGGCGGGTCATCGGTGCCGGGGCGCTGTCGGGCATGTGGCTGGGCCTCTTCGTGGGGGTGATCTTCGCGGTCTTCGACCCGAACGGGTTCCAGGTCGTCAACGTGCTCGCCACGGTGGCATTCGGCGCGATGTTCGGGGCCATCTGGGCCGTCGTGGGCTACAAGTTCACCCGCGGCGAGCGGGACTTCACCTCGGTCAGCCAGGTGGTCGCCGCGAAGTACGAGGTTCTCTGCGAGCACAAGCACGTGGCCCGCGGTCGTGAGCTGCTCACCGAGATGGACCCGATGCGCGCCGCCCAGGAGCAGGTCCGGCGGGCCCAGCAGGCCGAACGTGACCGCGTCGCCGCCCAGCAGCAGGCCGGCGCGGTCGGGCAGCAGGACGTACGTCGCGGCTCGCAGCCCGGACCCACCCCCTGACCTCCCGCGGGTGCGCTCGCGTTCCCCAGGACAGGGGCGCGCCCGGCACCCGGGGGCTACCGTGAGGTCATGACGAACCCACCGGCCCGCCTCGAGCCGCTCGACGAGACCCCTTCCCGCGTCCTGTGCGTCGTGGCGCACCCCGATGACATCGAGTACGGCACTGCCGCAGCGGTCCATCGCTGGGTCGGCGAGGGTGCCACGGTCGCCTACTTCCTCCTCACCCGGGGAGAAGCGGGCATCGACACGATGCCTCTCGAGGAGGCAGCGGTCGTGCGGGAGGCGGAGGAACGCGAGAGCGCCCGCCGGGTGGGCGTCGACCAGGTGGACTTCGCCGACCTGGCGGACGGGTCCATCGAGTACGGCGTGCCCCTGCGCCGGGAGATCACGCGGGCGATCCGCCGGTACCGTCCCGACCTCGTCATGGGCCAGACCTGGGTCGATTTCTTCGGGCCCGGCATGGTCAACCAGGCGGACCACCGGGCCGTGGGGTTGGCCACCCTGGATGCCGTGGCCGACGCGGGCAACCGCTGGTTGCACCGCAGCCTCGACGACGAGGGCCTCGAGCCGTGGGGCGGCGTGCGCCGCCTTGCCGTCGCGGGTTCGCCGGGCCCGACGCACTTCGTCGACGTGTCGGGGGAGCACTTCGAGGCGGCGGTGCACTCGCTCGAGGCACACGCGGCCTACAACGCCGCCCTGCCCGAGGACTTCCCGGCGCCGCGAGAGCTGCTCCAGATGATCCTCGGAGGCGCGGGGGAGGCCGCGGGGGTCGACCACGCGCTCGCGGTGGAGGTCGTCCTCAGCCGCTGACCGCGGGATCCCCGGGCACCCCGCGGTGAGGTGGTCAGCCGGAGGTGAGGCGGGCGATCCAGGCCTCGACGTCCTCGCTGCGCCGGGGCATCGCCGCGGAGAGGTTCTCGCAGCCGTCCTCCGTGACGAGCACGTCGTCCTCGATGCGCACCCCCGTCCCCCGGAAGGGTTCCGGGGCCAGCAGGTCATCGGCCTTGAAGTAGAGGCCGGGTTCCACGGTGAGCACCATGCCGGGCCTCAGCTCGGCGTCCATGTACTCCTCGCGCGTCGCCAGCGCGCAGTCGTGCACGTCGAGCCCGAGGTGGTGCGACGTGCCGTGCACCATCCACCGCCGGTGGTACTGCCCGTGGGTGGTGTCGAGGGTGTCCTCGACCGAGACCCCCTCCGGCAGCAGCCCCCACGCGTGCAACCGCTCGGCGATGACCCGGATGGCGGCTGCGTGCACGTCGGAGAAGCGGTTGCCGGGCTTGACCGCCGCGATGCCGGCCTCCTGCGCGTCGTAGACCGCGTCGTAGATCTCGCGCTGGGCGTCGGTGAAGGTGCCCGAGACGGGCAGGGTGCGCGTGATGTCGGCGGTGTACAGGGAGTCGACCTCCACACCGGCATCGATGAGGACGAGGTCTCCCTCGTGCACCTCCCCGGTGTTCTTGATCCAGTGCAGGGTGTTGGCGTGGTCCCCCGCCGCGCAGATCGAGTCGTAGCCCACGCCGTTGCCACGGTGCCTGGCGTGCAGGGCGAAGGTGCCCTCGAGCCAGCGCTCGCCACGGCCCTGGGCCACGGCCTCACGCAGCCCGGCGATCATCGCCTCGAAGCCCTGGTGGGTGGCGTCGACGGCGGTGCGCATCTGATCGACCTCGTGCTCGTCCTTGCACAGCCGCAGGAGCGAGATCTCGTGGGCCAGGGCCTCGTCGGACTCCACGAGCGTGTCCTCGGCCGCCCCGTTGTCGACCCGGGCGGAGTCGACGCGCGCGGTGAGCTCGAGGTCGGCGTCGCGCACCAACCGCACGGTGACCTCACCGGCATCCTTGGCCACGGCGCCCCCGAACTCGTCGATGTGGCGCGCGGTGAGGCCCAGCTCGAGCTCGATGTCGGCGATGGTCGGACGGGGGCCGACCCAGAACTCGCCGTAGCGGTGGTCGGCGAAGAACTCGTCACTGTCGCGCTCGGCCAGTGGCCGGAAGTACAGCATCGCCTCATGAGCGGCACCCCCGTCGCCGTCGACGGGCTCCAGGACGAGCACGGCATCGGGCTCCCGGTCGGCCCCGAGGCCGGTGAGGTAGGCGAACGCCGTGTGCGGGCGGAAGACGTAGTCGGTGTCGTTGCTGCGCACCTTCAGGCCGCCCGCCGGGATGACGAGGCGCTGCCCGGGAAAGGCGGCGCTGAGGACGTCGCGCCTGGCGGCGGCCGGCTCGGCGGCGGGGCTGGGCCCGGTCACCGTCACCCGTCTGGGGGCCCACCCGTCGCGGACGAAGGAGCGGAACTCCTCCGTCGTCGGCCGACCGCGGTTCTCTGGCTGCTTCTGCTGCTCGCTCACCGTCCCATGGTGTCACGTGGTCGTGGCCGCTCGGCGCGAGAACCTGCGCACGAACCGCGGCGGCTCCATCCCCCGCACCGCACGGATCGGACGTAGCCTCCAGCCCATGAGTGCGTTCGACGGGGCGACGCAGGCCGACCGTCTGCGAGCCCACTTCGAGGGCGCCGACCACCTGTACGCCACCCTGCTCGCCGGCATGGCCGACGACTGGGAGGACGGCGGAGTGACCCGCGAGCTGCTCGCCGGGTGGGAGGACGAGGACGCGCGGCACTTCCCGCAGCTACGGCTCCTTGCGGGACTGTTCCGCATCGTCCTGCGCGGCGACGCCCCACAGCTGGCGGGGTTCTACCCGGTGCTCGGGGGCGACCTGGACCCCGGCCAGGCGTGGCCCCCGGTCCGCGAGGTGTTCCGTGCCCGATTCGACGAGCTGCGCGCCTCCCTCGACCAGGCTCCGCAGACCAACGAGCCGGCACGGTCCGTCGCGCTTCTCGTCGGAGTCGCGGAGTCCGTTCGGCGCACCGGACTGCGTCGGGTGCGCCTCCTCGAGCCCGGCGCCTCGGCGGGGCTCGGACTGCTCGTCGACCGGTATCGCTTCGTCGGCGACGGGTGGGCGGCCGGACCGGCCGACTCGTCGTTGGTCGTGCCCGGCTGTGGTGCCGCAGGATTCCGACCGGAGGCCTTCGACGTCGTCGAGCGCCGCGGCTGCGACGTCTCCCCGGTGGATGCGACCAGTGAGGAGGGAGCGGCCTACCTCACGTCGTTCGTGTGGCCGTGGCAGGCCGACCGGCACCAGCGTCTGGCGGCGGCCCTCAGCGTCGCCCGTCGGCATCCGGTGGTGGTCGAGAGTGAACGTGCGTCGTCGTGGGTCGCCGATCGCCTGGCGGAGCCCGTGGCCGACGACGTCCTCACCGTCGTCTGGCACTCGGTCACCCGGCTCTACTGGCCCCCCGAGGAGACCGATGCCGTGCGCGAGACGGTCGAGGCGGCCAGGGCGAGGATGCCGCTGTCCCACGTCGCCATGGAGCACCCCTGGGACGCGCTGTCGGGTGCGGCGGACCCCGGGCTGCCCGTCCTCGAGGTCGACGACGTGGCCATCGCCACCTGTGACCACCACGGCCCCCCGATCCGCCTGCGCTGACCTCCTCCGGATGCGTCGGAGGGCGCCCCGCGGCCCGGTAGCCTTGGTCGGTGACCCCGGCACCGATCGACCGCCGACGGCTGCTCGGCGGAGGGGTTGCGGCCGTCGGCTCCGCCGTGCTGTCGAGCTGCGTCCGGGGCGACACCACGGCCCCCACGAGCAGTGCCGTCCCGACGAGCACTGCTCCGACCGTGAGCGCGACCCCCGCGCCCACCCCCACCCCCACCCCCACGCCGACCCCGTCCGTCGCCACGGCCCGATTCGTCGAGGCGCCCCGCCTGGCCGGCCGGATCGAGGACCTCCTGGATCGGCGAGGAGGGTCCCTCGGCCTCGAGGTCGTCGACCTGCGCCGCGGGGAGGCGTTCCGCGTCGAGACCGACGAGGCCTACTGCTACAGCACGATCAAGGTGCTCATCCTCGCGACGGTGCTGCGTCGTGCCCAGGAGACGGGCACGACGCTCACCGAGAAGCAGGAGGCGCTGGCCGAGCTGATGATCACCCAGAGCGACAACGCGGCGACGGAGTCCCTGCTGGCGGAGGTGGGCCGCAAGGAGGTCCGTCGGGTGGCCGACCTCGTGGGCATGGACGACACCGAGATCGACTTCGGGTGGTGGGGCCTGTGGCGCACCAACCCTCACGACCTCGACCGGTTGCTCGACACCGCGCTCTCGTCGGACGACCTGCTCGACGACAGCAACCGGAAGACCGTCCGGCTCCTCATGGCCGCCGTCGTGCCCGAGCAGCGCTGGGGCGTCTTCTCCGCGGAGAAGCAGGAGGGCGTCTTCGTCGCCGCCAAGAACGGGTGGGGGCCGCTGCCCGACGGCTTCCGCGTCAACAGCGCGGGCTGGGTGTCCTCTCCGGACTCCGCGTACGTGCTGAGCATCCTCTCCCGGAACCGCTCCGGCTTCTCGTACGGACGAGAGACGGTGTCAGCCGTCGCCGACCTGTGTCACAAGGCGGTCCAGGACGGTCTCGCCTGAGCCGCGGTGCGGATCGCGGGTGGGCAGGCGCCCTCAGTCGACGTCGACCCAGTCGAGCGTGCGGTTCACGGCTTTCTTCCACCCGGCGTAGCCGTCGCGGCGCTGGTCGGCGTCCCACTGCGGCTCCCACCGCTCGTCCTCGGCCCACTTGGTGCGCAGCTCCTCGGTTCCCGACCAGAACCCGCTGGCCAGCCCAGCCGCGTAGGCGGCCCCCAGGGCCGTCGTCTCGGCGACCACGGGCTTCGAGACCGGGACGCCGAGGATGTCGGACTGCAGCTGCATGCAGAGTCGGTTCGCCGTGACGCCGCCGTCGACCTTGAGGCAGGTCAGCTGCACCCCGGAGTCGGCCTCCATCGCCTCGACGACGTCACGTGACTGGTAGCAGATCGCCTCGAGCGTGGCGCGCGCGAGGTGCGCGTTGGTGTTGAACCGGGACAGGCCCACGATCGCGCCGCGGGCGTCGCTGCGCCAGTAGGGCGCGAAGAGCCCGCTGAATGCCGGCACGAAGTAGACGCCACCGGTGTCCTCCACCTGGGCAGCGAGGCGCTCCACCTCGGAGGCCCCGCTGATGATGCCCAGCTGGTCGCGGAGCCACTGCACGGCGCTCCCGGTGACCGCGATCGAGCCCTCGAGCGCGTAGACGGGCTTGGCGTCGCCGAACTGGTAGGCCACGGTCGTCAGCAGGCCGTTCTCGCTCCGGACCAGTTCCTCGCCGGTGTTCAGGAGCAGGAAGTTGCCGGTGCCGTAGGTGTTCTTGGCCTCTCCGGGCTCGAAGCAGACCTGGCCCACGGTGGCGGCCTGCTGGTCGCCGAGCACCCCCGTGATCGGCACCTTGGTGCCGCGGCGCTCGCCGGTCGTCGTGCCGTATGCCGTGGCGTCGCTGCTCGCGTTGATGGTCGGCAACATCGTGCGCGGGATGCCGAAGAAGCCGAGCAGCTCCTCGTCCCAGTCGAGGGTGGTGAGGTTCATGAGCATCGTGCGGCTCGCATTGGTCACGTCGGTCACGTGGCGTCCCCCGTCGGGCCCCCCCGTGAGGTTCCAGATCACCCACGTGTCCGGCGTGCCGAAGATGGCATCGCCCCGGTCGGCGGCCTCGCGCAGCCCGTCGACGTGCTCGAGCATCCACTGGACCTTCCCCGCCGAGAAGTAGGTGGCCGGAGGCAGGCCGGCCTTGTGACGGATGATGTCACCACGACCGTCGGCGTCGAGGGCCTTGGCGATGGAGTCGGTGCGGGTGTCCTGCCAGACGATCGCGTTGTGGAAGGGACGTCCCGTGCGCCTGTCCCAGACGATCGCGGTCTCGCGCTGGTTGGTCACGCCGATGGCGTCGAGGTCGCTGCTGGCGATGCCGGCCCGGCCCAGGGCGCTGCCGATGACGCTCTGAGTGCGGTCCCAGATCTCCAGCGGGTTGTGCTCCACCCAGCCGGCTCGAGGCAGCACCTGCTCGTGCTCGAGCTGGTGACGGGCAACCTCGCTCCCGTCATGGTCGAAGACCATGAACCGGGTGCTCGTCGTGCCCTGGTCGACCGCGCCGATGAAGTCAGCCATGGACCGACCATATCGGGGCGCCGCACCCCTCACGGGGAAGCACGTGACTAGTCTCGGTCCTGTCGGAGGATGGAACACGTCGGTGGGAGGGCACGGATGGACTGGCCCGAGGACCTGCGGAACGTTCTCGAGACAACCGTCGTCGACACCGGTGGCATCGGGGTCTCCCTGTTCGACCTCCTGGCCGCGCTGCTCGTGCTCGTCGTGGCCTTCGCCCTGTCCCGTGTGATCCGTGCGGTCATGCGCCGCTACGCGGATCGCGAGGGGAACGAGGGGCGTCGGGCCACGCTGTACACGCTTCGGCGCATCGTGCAGTACGTCGTGCTCGGGCTGGGAATCTTCTTCGCTCTCGACCTGCTGGGGGTGCCGCTCAGCACCTTCTCGTTGTTCGCCGGCGCCGTCGGCGTCGGGCTCGGCTTCGGTCTCCAGTCGGTCTTCGCCAACTTCATCGCCGGGCTGCTCCTCTTGTTCGACAAGTCGCTCAAGGTGGGGGACTTCGTCGAACTCGAGTCGGGGGTCCACGGGGAGGTCCGGGACGTCCGTGTCCGGGCGACGACGATCACGACGAACGACAACATCGACATCCTCGTCCCCAACTCCGAGTTCGTCAGTGGCCGCGTGACGAACTGGACCCACCGGGACGCCTCCCGCAGGATGCGCATCCCCTTCGGGGTGGCCTACGGCACGGAGAAGTCGAAGGTGCGCGCCGCAGCGTTGGAGGCCGCCGCCGAGGTGCCGTTCACCAAGAGCTTCGAAGGACCGCACGCAGCCCAGGTCTGGCTCGCCGAGTTCGGCGACAGCGCCTTGCACTTCGAGCTCGTCGTCTGGCTCACCGACGAGGCCACCAAGCGTCCCGGCGCGGCGCGGGCGGCCTACAACTGGGCCCTGCACTCGGCCCTGCAACGTCACGGCATCGAGATCCCGTTCCCGCAGGTCGACGTCAACGTCCGGAGCCTCTTCGGCCTCCAGGGCGAGGAGGCCCTCGAGGCCCTCGCCCTGGACGACGTCGACCTGCCGGGCCCGGACCGTGCGGAGCCGGCGGCGGCCCCCAACGATGCGGCGGCCGACACGATCGACCCCGACCCGCCGCCACCGGCAGGGGGCCTCAGGCGGGGGTGAGCAACGGCACGCGGCACACCGATTCCGTATGCCGTCCGCTCGCGGGAGGATGGTGCCTCACGTCGAGCGAAGGAGACACCGGTGCAGTTCGGGCGCAGCTACGAGGAGTTCGAGGTCGGGGCGACCTACAAGCACTGGCCGGGCAAGACGGTCACCGAGTACGACGACCACCTCTTCTGCCTGATCACGATGAACCACCACCCGCTGCACCTCGACGCGAACTATGCCGGCGAGACGACGCAGTTCGGCAAGAACGTGGTGGTGGGCAACTACGTCTACTCACTCCTCCTCGGGATGTCCGTGCCCGACGTCTCGGGGAAGGCCATCGCCAACCTCGAGGTCGAGAGCCTGCGCCACGTCGCGCCGACGTTCCACGGCGACACGCTCTACGGTCAGACGACCGTGCTCGACAAGTGGGAGAGCACGAGCAAGGACGACCGCGGCGTCGTGCACGTCGAGACCATCGGCTACAACCAGGACGGCACGGTCGTCTGCGTCTTCCGGCGCAAGGTCATGGTGCCGAAGGCGAACTACCTGGAGGAACGGGGCGGCGAGCAGCCGGGCCGGCCCACCCCGCAGCCGGACCGGAACTGGCCGGGCCCGCAGGGCGAGCACGCCGAGGGCTGACCCGCTCGACGGGTCGAGTCATCAGTCGGCCGGCGCCGGACCGCCCACGTCGCCGAGGACCGGGTCGGTGAACCTCACATGGGTCACCGACTCCCGGGGCCCGTCGATGTCCGCCACCGCGAGCACGCCGACGACGTCTCCGAAGTCGTGCAGAGTGAGGTCCCGGATGCGTGCGTCCCCGGTCACGACCAGCTCGACGTCCTCGACGGGCGGCAGGTACGTGGCGTAGGTCCCCGAGGATCCGCTGGCGTCATCCAGCCACACGGCCGGGAAGTGTCCCGGCTCCATGTCACCCGCCGCCTTCACCTCACCGCTGCCCAGCGCGTCCGACCCGTCGGGAGCCAGGAGGTACCCCACGTACCCCTCTGATCCGCCCACGAAGAACACGACGTCGTCCTGGGCCACGGAGTCCAGGGCCTGGCCCTGGGCGGTGAAGGCGGTCTCGCCGTCGGTCCACGTGATGCCGGAGAAGGCAGAGTCGGGGGACCCGCTGGCCCGCCAGACGACGAGTACCCGTCCGTCCGGGGACGGAGCCGAGACCGAGACCTGCGGGGTCACGTCCGTACTTGTCCAGAGAGGGAGGGCGGACGTCGCGGTGGCGGGAAGGCTCGCCACGGTGATCCCGGGGAGAAGCCTGACCCACAGGGCCTGCTCCTCCCGGGGCTGCGCGGTCTCCCGGCTTCTGAGAACGGCGCCGTCCTCGGTCTGCAGCGTGAACCCCAGCCGCTTCTGGTCCTCGTCGGTCGTGACGACCGCGACGAGCGGTTCGCCCGAGTCCGACAGAGGGTCCGAACCGAGTTCCAGCATCACGCTCTCCCCGGTGACGGACGATGTCGTCGCTGGCAGGGAGCGGTCGTCACCCGTGCGGTCCGAGAGCACGACTGCGCTGCCGACACCGAGAGCCAGGGCTGCGGCGGCCACGCTCCCCACGACGGCGATGCGGCGCCGCCGCAGGGCTCGCCGGCCACGGGCAAGGACTGTTGCGGGGTCGACGTCGAGGTAGCGAGCATCCTCACCGTCGGCGGCGGCGACCAGCAGGGCGCGCAGGTCCTGTTCGGCCAGGTCGGGTGTCATCGTGAACCACCTCCCGTCGACGCCAACTCCGTTCGTAGCGTGGCGAGCCCACGCGATGCCGCAGACTTGACCGTGCCCACCGACACGTTGAGCAGGTCGGCGACGGCACGCTCCGGCAGGTCGGTGTAGTAGCGCAGCACGACGACCCGACGCTGCTGCTCTGGCAGGGCGGCGAGCAGCCGGACGACCAGGTCGCGGTCCGCCACCGCGTCGTCCGAGCCGTCAGCAGTGGACGGCTCCGGCACTTCGGCGACGACGACCTCGCCGTGGCGGCGGCGCCACGTGTCGGTGCGCTCGTTGACGAGCACCTTCCGCGCGTAGGCGAGGGCCCCCACCGTTCGGATGCGCGGCCAGGCGACATAGGTCTTGACGAGGGCGGCCTGCACGAACTCACACGCTGCGTGGTGGTCGCCGTGAGCAGCCACGCCGTGCGGAGCAGGGATGGCGACGCAGACTCCGCGAACGTCGTGAACGCGGCGTCGTGCTCGTCCATGGTTCTCGTCATCGAGTCCTCCTCCTCCACCCTGTCCTACGCGGCGCACGCGCGAAAGGTTGCCTGCCCACTCGAGGCAACTGCGCGCAACTACGATCGAGACGTGATCGACCTGCACACGCACTCGAGGGCGAGTGACGGCACCGAGGAACCCGCGCTCGTCATGGAACGTGCCGCGCAGGCCGGGCTGGATGTCGTCGCCCTCACCGACCACGACACCACGCTGGGCTGGGCCGAGGCGGCCGGGGCCGCCGTCGCTCTCGGGATCGTCTTCGTGCCCGGCATCGAGGTGTCGTGCTCCCGGCGGGGGCGGAGCATCCACCTGCTGGCCTACCTTCCCGACCCCGCGCACCCGGTGCTCGCCGCCGAGCTGGAGCGGGCGAGGGAGAGCCGCGACACCAGGCTGGACCGCATGGTCGAGCGGATGGCCGCGGACGGCATCCCCATCACCGCGGAGGCGGTGTGGGCGGAGGTGAGCGAGGGAGCGACCGCCGGCCGCCCGCACATCGCGGACGCGCTCGTCACGGCCAGGGTCGTGCAGCACCGGGACGAGGCGTTCGCCACCTTGCTCGGCAACGACAGCCCCTACTACGTCGGCCACTACGCGCCTGACCCCGTGCGGGCGGTGGAGGTCGTCCGGGCCGCCGGTGGTGTACCGGTGATCGCCCACCCCTGGTCGGGCACGCGCGGTCGTGTGGTGCCCGACCAGCTTCTCGAGGAGATGGCCGCAGCAGGGCTGGCTGGGGTGGAGGTGCACCACCGGGACCACGACGAGGAAGCCGTGCGCCACCTCACCGAGCTGGCCCGCGATCTGGACCTGCTGGTCACCGGGTCGAGCGACTACCACGGCGACGGCAAGCTCAACCGGCTCGGTGAGCACACGACCACGCCGGAGGTGCTCCAGGAGATCGACTCCCAGGGGACCGGGTCGCGCGTCGTGCGCCCCTGACGACTGGCCTCGAGAATGTCGTAAGAACCTGGCGCACACCACGATTCGTGCTCTCGAACGCTTGTACGAGGCGCCTTGCGCGGATAGAATCGTGGGTAGTCAGGGGGCAGGGGATGGGGTGATCGTGGTGGTGCTGGGGCCGGGAGACGTGTGTGACGCGGCGGTCGTTGCCCTCGAGGCGCTGGGCCGGGTGCTCTCCCCGAGTGCAGCGGTGGGGTCGCGTGAGGAGTGGGCGGGTGCGGTGTCCGACGCGCAGCGGGTGATCGATGTGGCGTCGGCGGTGCAGGATGCCGCGATCGTGCGGTTGGCGGCGGTGGAGCCCGAGGTGGGTGAGGACGGCACGGTGCTGGAGTCGCACCGGGCGCTGGGCCACGTGGCCCTGGATGCGCCGGCGCTCGTGTCGGGGGTGTTGCGGGTGTCGGCGGTGCACGCGCAGTCGCGGGTGCGGTCGGCGGTGCGGCTGGCCGCCGACGGCTCTGGTGCGGCGCGCGAGACGGGGTTGGGGGGTCTGCACGCGGCGATGGCCGGGGGTCGGGTGGATGCCTACCGGGCGATGGTGGTTGCTCGGGAGCTCGAGGAGGCGCCCGTTGATGTCGCGGCCGGCGTGATCGCGGCGTTGGAGCCGTTCTTCGAGTGTGAGGACGCGCCGCGGCTGCGGCGGCGGTGCCGGCGGGTGCTGGCGCGGGTGAGTCCGGACCTGCTGCGCCAGCGTGCGGTGCGTGCGCGTGCGGAGTCGGGGTTGCGCCGGTGGGTGGACGAGCCGGGTGTGGACCGGTGGGAGGGAACGTTCCCGTCGGAGGACGCGGCGCGGGCGTGGTCGGCGATCGACGCCCTGGCTCAGCAGTACGTGCGTGACGGGGTGTGCGACCGGGTCGAGCGGGCCCGGGCGAAGGCGCTGACCGGGGGGTGTCAAGTCTTCTGTGTAAGCGATGTTGGTCATGGGTGGGTTTAGAGGTGGGCGTTGATGCGCTCGGGGTAGATCAGGGCGAGCTCGGCGAGGGCGGCTTTCCAGCCGTTGACCGTGGCGCCTTCGACGAGGCGGCCTGAGGCCTTGCGGGACTGGCCCTTGGGGGTGCCGGCTTCCTTGGCGCGTTCTCGGGCGCGTTTGTCCTCGATGGTGCGGATCGCCAACCAGAGCAGCTTGATCGCGGCGGCGTCGTTGGGGAAGTGGCCGCGGTTCTTGATGATCTTGCGGAGCTGGTAGTTCAGCGACTCGATCGAGTTCGTGGTGTAGATGACCTTGCGCAGCGCGGGACCGAACGCCAGGAACGGGGTGAACCGCTCCCAGGCGCTCTCCCATGTCGCGACCGCCGTGGGGTACTTCTTGCCGAGTTTGGAGTCGGCGAAGGTGGCCAGCGCGATCAGCGCGGCGTCCTCGTCCGGTGCGGTGTAGATCGGTCGGAGCATCGCTGCGACGGCCTTGCGGTCGGTGTAGGACACGAACCGCATCGAGGCCCGGATCAGGTGCACCACGCAGGTTTGGACGACCGCGCGCTCCCAGGTGGCGGCGATGGCCTCGGGGAACCCGGTGAGGCCGTCGCAGCACACGATGAGGACGTCCTTGACGCCGCGGTTGGCCAGCTGGGAGCACACCGACGCCCAGAACTTCGCCCCTTCGGTGGCTTGGATCCAGATCCCCAGAACGGTTTTCACGCCGTCGGTGTCGACCCCGACCGCGATGTGCGCGGCCCGGTTCGCCACGTGCGCGCCGTCGCGGACCTTCACCACGAGGGCGTCGAGGTAGACCACCGGGTAGAACGCCTCCAGCGGGCGAGACTGCCACTCGGCGACCTCACCGGCCACCGCCTCGGTGACGTTGGAGATCGTCTCGTGGCTCAGCTCCGTCCCGAGCGTCGAGGCGAGGTGGTGCTGGATGTCACGCACCGTCATCCCCCCGGCGTAGAGGCTGATGATCATGTCTTCCAACCCGCCCAGGCGGCGGACGCCCTTGGGGACCAGCGCCGAGGCGAAGCTGGAGTTGCGGTCCCGAGGCTGGTCCAAGCTCAGGTCCCCGACCTCGGTCCCGACCGTCTTGGGGGTGGTGCCGTTTCGGGAGTTGCCGGTGCCGTCCCCGGCACGATCTCCTCGCTGGTAGCCCAGGTGCGAAGTCAGCTCGGCGTCCATGCCCCGCTCGAGCACCGACTTGATCATCTCCGGTAGAAACCCTCCCTCACCAGTCAGCGCCACACCACGCTCATCAGCGCGAGCGAGCAGCTCATCGACAAGGTCATCGGAGAACAGCTCACGCCGCAGCCGGCGAGCCTCCGGATCGACCTTCTTGCCCTTGTCTTCCTTGGTCACAGTCACAGTGAACTCCTTCAACATCAGACCCACCGCTTACACAGACCATCTGACACGCTCGTCGAGCGGGCCCGGGCGAAGGCGCTGACCGACCTCGTGGAGGGCTGCGCCACCATCGAGACCGTCGTCACCCTCACCGTCGCCGCACCTCCTGCCGAGGAAGGAGCTCCCCCGGCATCACGCGACCCTGGTGTCCGACCAGTCGCCACTCCAGAGACAGACGACCGTCCTGGCGCAGCCGGGCAGCAGACTCACGCGTGGGCAGGACAGGAGACCCCGGACTCCGCAGAGGGACGGGTCACGGTGAGCGCCGGACAGTCGGCTGATCTCCTCGAGGTCGCCGGGCTGACCCCCGGCGAGCCGGCGCTCGTCGAGCGGGCATGGGTGGAGCGCGCCGTGGCCAGCAACGTGGCGAGCACCCGCACCGACGGTCACGACCGGCGGGGTCGGCTGAGGGTGATCGCGTGCCACCCGATCACCGGGGCCCTGACCGACCCACACGGTGACCTGTCCACCGACGCCTACCGCCCCGGCAAGGCACTCACCGCGCTCGTCAAGGCGCGGGACGGGCGGTGCCGGTTCCCCGGCTGCCACGTCTCCGCGCGGTTCTGCGATCTCGACCACGTGACCCCCTGGCCCGTCGGACCCACCGCCGCGACCAACCTCGCCACCGTCTGCCGGCGCCACCACCGGGTCAAGCAACGCCCCGGCTGGAGCGTGGCCCTCGACCCCGACGGCACCCTCACCTGGACCGACCCCACCGGCCGCGCCCGGGCCACCCACCCCGTCGACACCCTCCACGCCCTGACCCTCCCCGCCGCCGTCTCCGAACAGGTGTCGACGACGGTCAGCACACCGCGCACCGTGGTCCCCGACGGACCCCACACCGCCCTGGAGTTCGCCGTCGAACACCACCTCGCCGACACCTGGCGAAGACCCCGACCACGGCAGCCCGTTGACCAGCACCCGCCGACCGCCACCTACCCGGTCGAGCACGACCTGGTCCACCGGAGCTGCCTCCGGCGACGGAGCACCCGCCCCACGCCCACCGACCCGCCACCGTTCTGAGCAGTGGGCCCGTCGGGGTCAGCCCAGTTCCTCGAGCAGGGCTGGGAGCACCTCATGCATGTCGCCGATGGCCGCGTAGTCGGCCTTGGTCACCATCGGTGCATCGGGGTCCGTGTTGACCGCGATGATCGTCTTGCTCGACGCGCAGCCGGCCCAGTGCTGGATCGAACCGGAGATGCCGCAGGCGAGGTAGAGGTCAGGAGCGATCCGCGATCCGGTCTGGCCGACCTGCTCGTGGTGCGGCCGCCAGCCGAGGGAGGTGACCACCCGCGACACCCCGACGGCGCCTCCGAGGCGCGCGGCCAGCTCGTCGACAGCCGCGAACCCTTCGGGGCCACCCGCGCCACGGCCGGCCCCGACGACGACCCGGGCCGCGGTGAGCCCGGAGGCGTCTCCCCGGTCGCGATCCTCGACGCGGACGACCTGGGCCCGGAGGTCCTTGGGGTCGATCGTGACGGGGAGGGGGCTGAGGAGTGCCTCGCCCGGCTGGTCGGCGGGACGCGGCTCCACGGCATGGCCGGCCATGGTGACCAGGCGTACCCGACTCGAGACACGGGCCCGCTCGAGGGCGGCTCCCCCGACGACCTGGCGCTGGACGACGAGCGGGGACAACGACTCGACGGCCACGACGTTGGCCGCCATGCCAACGTCTCGCCTGGCGGCGACGTGCGCGAGCACCTCGTTACCGCGCCCCGTGCCGGGAGCGACCACGAGGTCGGCGCGCGCAGCCCGTCCGGCGGCTTCGATGACGGCGGCCCACGCTGCTGCTGCGTACCGCTCGAGGACCGGGTCGGACGCGGCATGCACGACGGCGACGCCTGCCTCGCGGCAGTCGGCGACGAGCCCCTCGGACGCCGTGCCCACGACGACGGCATGCAGCGCGCCAGCGCCGAGGGACCGCGCGAAGGTGAGTGCCTCGCGGGAGACCAGAGAGGCCCGGTCCTGCTCGGTCTCGACGAGGACGACGACGCTCATCGCTGACCCACTCCCAGCTCGCGCAGCACCGCGGCCAGTGCAGGCGCCGCGGCGGCGCCCTCGCCGAGCACCGTGACCGAGCTGGGCGGGGCCTCGGGAACGCTCAACGCCTCGCGTCCCGATCCGGCGGGGATGCCCGCCCACGCGATGGTCTCGACCGCAGCCTTCTTCGCCCGCATCCGTCCGACGACGCTCGGATACCTCGGCGTGATGCCACCCTCCATGACCGTGACGACTGCGGGGAGGGCGACGTCGTAGACCTCGGTCCCCTCGGGTCCCTCACCACGCAGGGTGGCTCGCCCGTCGGCGACCTCGATGGTCTGGATGCCGGCGACGACCGGACGGTCCAGGAGGTAGGACAGGCGGACCCCGACCTGGAAGTCCCCGGTGTCAGCGGCGTCGTTCCCGAGGAGCACGAGGTCGTAGGACGTTCCCGCCTCATGACGACCGCGCACCACCGAGGCGATGGCCTCGGCCACGTCCGCCGGGCCGAGGAGGTCGGCGTCCGCCTCGACGAGGATGCCGTCGTCCGCCCCGACCGCGAGCGCGGCCCGTAGCTGTTCGAGGCTGTCCTGCGACCCCACGGACAGCACGGTCGCCGAGCCGTTCGAGGCTGATGCCACCTGCACGGCCAGCGCCACGGCGGCCTCCTCGTGCGCGCTGGTGGTGTAGCCGGCGTACCTGCCGTCGACGCGCATCGCGTCGTCGGTGAGCACCACCTCGCCCGTGGGGTCCGGCACGCGCTTGACGCAGACCAGCACGTCAGTCATGCCAGACCCCGGATCCGCGCGTTGTCGGGGTCGAACAGCGGGGTCGCGTCGGTCGCCGCCACGGTGACGGGGTACAGCTCCTCCATGTAGGAGACGGCGAGCTCGGTGCCGACGACGGCCTGTTCCGGAGGCAGGAAGGCCATGAGCAGGTGCTTCCCCAGGCTCGGTGCTGACCCGGCGGTCGTCACGTACGGGTGCCTGCCGTGGCCGTCGGTGAGGATGCCGCCGTCACGCTCGAGGACGGGCTCGCCGCCGAGCATGTAACGCTTGACGCCGCTGCTCGAGGTGTGGTCGTCGACGGTGAGCGAGCACAGGACGGCTTTGGGGTCCTCCTGCGCCTGGCGCACGATCGCCTCCTTGCCGATGAAGTCGGCATCCTTGATCTTCGCCCGCTGCATCCCTGTCTCCGCCAGTGTGCGCTCGCTGTCGAGCTCGGCGCCGTAGGCGCGGTAGCCCTTCTCGATGCGTCCGGTCGTCCCGTAGACGCCGATGCCGACGGGCACCATCCCGAGCGGAGTTCCGACATCGAGGAGACGCTTCCACAGGGCCGCTCCGGCCTCCATCGGGACGTAGAGCTCCCAGCCGTACTCACCGACGTAGGAGATCCGAGAGGCAAGGACGGGCAGCGCCCCGACCTCGATGTCGCGGCAGGTGCCGAAGGGAAAGGCCGTGTGCGACACGTCTGCCTCGGTCACCGCTGCGAGGATCTCTTGGGCCTTGGGACCCCAGACGCCCATCGTCGCCCAGCTCGAGGTGAGATCGATGACGACGGCGCCGCCGTCACCCGGCATCCGGTCGGCGAACCACTTCTTGTCCGCCATCCCGTGGGCGCCCCCGGTGACGACGCGGAACCGGTCGTGCGCGAGCCGCATCACGGTGAGGTCGGAACGGAACCCGCCGCGCTCGTCGAGCACGGGGGTGTAGACGACGCGCCCGAGGCGCACGTCGGCCTGGGCGACGATGATGCGCTGCACCGCGTCGAGGGCTCGGGGCCCGACGACGTCGAAGATCGCGAAGGCCGTGAGGTCGATCAGCCCCGCGGTCTCTCGCATTCGGAGGTGCTCGGCGTTGATGACAGGGCTCCACCACCGGGAGTCCCACTCGTTCTCTCGGGGCATGCACGCCTCGCCGTAGGCCTCGACGAGGTGGGCGTTGCTCTCGTACCACTGCGGACGCTCCCAGCCCGCCGCCTCGAAGAAGACCGCGCCGAGCTCTTGCTGAGAGGCGTGCATCGGCGCCAGGCGCACGTCGCGGTTGCTCGACCACTGCTCACCGGGGTGGACGATGCCGTAGGTCTTGTTGAATGCCTCGGAGGTGCGGGCCCTGACGTGGGCCCGGGTGCGCTGGTGCGGGTGGAAACGGGCGATGTCGGAGTGGCCGAGGTCGATCTCGGGGTTGCCGTGGGTCATCCACTCCGCGACCGCCCGTGCGGTGCCCGGGCCCTCCTTGATCCACACCGCTGCCGCCGACCACAGACCCTTGACCTCTGGCGTCTCGCCGAGGACCGGGAAGCCGTCGGGGGTGAGGGAGAGCAGCCCGTTGATCGCGTATCGGATCTCGGCCCGCTCGTCTCCGAGCAGCTCGGGCATCAGCTCGAGGGCCTGCTCGAGCTGCGGGTCGAAGTCGTCCTCGGTGAACGGCATCTCGGTGGGGGAGAGGCTCGCCTGCTCGATGGAGGGGATGTCCTCGGGGTCCCACAGGATCGCTCGGTGGGCGTAGGAGCCGACCTCCATGTCAGAGCCGTGCTGGCGCTCGTAGCAGAACGTGTCCATGTCGCGCACGATGGGGAAGGTGATCTCGCCGGGGCGGGAGGCCAGCACCTCGCACGGCCCCACCGAGATCATCTGGTGGACCGCCGGCGTCAGCGGGATGTGCGCACCGGCCATCCGGGCGATCTTGGGGCTCCACACGCCACAGGCGATGACGACCGTCTCGGCCTCGATGCGGCCCTGGTTGGTCTCGACCGCGCGGATCTGCCCGTCGACCACCTCCATGGCTGTGACCTCGACGTTGGGGACCGTGGTCAGGGCGCCGCGCTCGACCGCCCCGTCGCGCATGATCGTGCCGGCCCGCAGGCTGTCGACGACGCCCGCCGTGGGGAACCAGGCCGCCCCGATGATGACGTCCTTGTCGAGGAAGGGGACCTTCTCGACGACGTGCTCCGGGGTGACCATCTCGGCCGGGATGCCCCACGCCTTGGCGCTGCTCATCCGCCGACGCAGCTCCTCCATCCGCTCCTCGGTGCGCGCCACCTCGTAGCCGCCGGACTGGGTGAAGACGCCGAGCTCCTGGTACTGCCGCACCGAGTCCATGGTGATGTCGGCGAACTCGCGGGAGTGGTCGACCGGGAAGATGAAGTTGCTGGCGTGGCCCGTGGACCCGCCGGGGTTGGGCAGCGGACCCTTGTCGATCTGGACGATATCGGTCCACCCGAGCTCTGCGAGGTGGTGGACGAGCGAGTTCCCGACGATGCCGGCGCCGATGACGACGCACCGGGCGGAGGCGGGGAGAGTGGCCACGGCGGTTCCTTTCCTACGGCAGCCGTGTGGTGCGCTATACGCAACGCGCTGCTCGATGTGCAACAGGGCACAGTGTTGCAGATGGACGGAGCCGTGCCAACGCCTGACGACACCCCGTCCCGGGCACTGCGAGATCGGCACGAGCCGTGGCGCGGTCGTGCGACCTGGTCAACCACGCACCGAGGGGGCTGGGGCCGAACCGGTCAGCCGTGCGTGAGGTGGCTGCTGATCTCGGCAGCCGCCTCGCGGACGAGGATCGCCAGCTCGTCGATGCGTGCCTCGCCGAACCGGAACGAGGGCCCGGACACGCTCACCGACGCGATGACGTCGCCGTGGGCATCGCGGACCGGTGCCGCGACGGCAGTGAGCCCCACGTCGAGCTCGTCGGCGGCGACCGCGTACCCGTTCGCCCGCACCTCGGCGAGCTGCGCGTCGAGGAGCGCCCGCTCGGTCACCGTCGACGGGGTGTACGCGACGAGCTGGCCGAGCACCCTGGTCAGCTCGGGTCCCTCGAGTGCGCTGACGAGCACCTTGCCGTTGCTCGTGGCGTGGATCGGGACGTGCTGGCCGACCCAGCTGTACGAGGAAAGGCTCGAAGCCCCCGCCACCTGGTCGAGGTAGAGCGCCGCGCCACCGGAGAGGACGGCGAGGTTGACGGTGTCGCCGCTCCGGGCGGCCAGGCGACGGCATACCGGCCTGGCCTCCTTGACGATGTCGAGGCGCGCGCTCGTCGCTCCCGCCAGGGTGAGCAGCCCCACCCCCAGCCGGTAGTGGCCTCGCTCCTCGATCTGCTCGACGAGCCGGCGGCGCTCCAGGGCGGACACGAGGCGGCTCGCCGTCGACTTGTGCACCCCGAGCTCGCGAGCGAGCTGGGTGATGCCGGCCGTGCCGTGGACGGCGAGCAGCTCCAGGATGGTCACTGCGCGGTCGACGGACTGCACCGTCCCCGGCGCCGGCGTCGTGGTGCGCATGGCGGAACAGTATCGGGTGGGTCCACGCCGCCGTCTAGCCTGTGCGTCATGCCCGCACCCACGCTCCCGCCCGAGGCCGTGCTCATCCTGTCCTGTCCCGACCGGAGGGGCATCGTCGCGGCCGTCTCCGGGCTGCTCTTCGAGAACGGGGCGAACATCGAGGAGTCGCAGCAGTTCGACGACGTCCGGACCGACCGCTTCTTCATGCGCGTCCGCTTCTCGGTCGAGGCCGGCGGCCCGGACGTGGAGCGGTGGCGCGAGCTGTTCGTGCCGGTGGCCAGGGCGCATGACATGGAGTGGACGATCTGGGAAGCGGCCGCGCCATACCGCACGCTCATCATGGTGAGCCGTTTCGGGCACTGCCTGAATGACCTGCTCTTCCGTTGGAGGTCGGGCGCCCTCAACATGGTCGTCCCGGCCGTCGTGTCGAACCATCGGGACCTCGAGCCGCTCGCGACCTCGTACGGCGTTCCGTTCCACCACGTACCGGTGACGGCAGACACCAAGGTCGTCGCCGAGGCTCGGCTGCGCGAGATCGCCGCAGAACACGACGTCGAGCTGGTCGTGCTGGCCCGCTACATGCAGGTGCTGTCCGACGACCTGTCCCGCGACCTGTCGGGGCGCGCCATCAACATCCACCACTCCTTCCTTCCCTCGTTCAAGGGTGCCAAGCCCTACCACCAGGCATTCGCCCGCGGGGTCAAGCTCGTCGGCGCCACGGCGCACTACGTGACGGCGGACCTCGACGAGGGGCCGATCATCGAGCAGGACGTCATCCGGGTCGACCACCGGATGGTGGCCGAGGACATCGTTCGTGCAGGGGAAGAGGTGGAGTCCCGCGTGCTCACGCGCGCCGTCCGATGGCACTGTGACTCGCGCCTGCTGCTCAACGGGGACCGCACCGTCGTCTTCAGCTGACGCGCCTCCGCGGCGCCTTCGCCTCAGTCGCCGAGCTCGCGGCGACGCCGGGTCACGAAGTCCTCCAGCTCGGCTCGGATGCCGTCATCGAGGGGCGGCTGCTCGTACTCCTCGAGTCGGGTGCGCCAGATGGCCGCGGCACGGGTGGCGGTGTCTTTGGCGCCGCCGCGCACCCAGCGTTCGTAGTTGTCGGAGGAGTTGAGGAACGGCCGGTAGAAGCAGGTGCGGAAGCGCTCCATCGTGTGCGCGGAGCCGAGGAAGTGGCCCCCGTGGCCGACCTCCTGGTGGGCGTCGAAGGCGAGCGAACCGGCATTGATCTCGAGCGGCGTGAACTCGTGCTGGAGCATCTCGACGAGCTGGCAGTCGATGACGAACTTCTCGAACCCCGCGACCAGGCCGCCCTCGAGCCATCCCGCGGAGTGCATGACCCAGTTGGCGCCGGCGAGGAACGTCGGGAGCAGGGTCATGAGGGCCTCGTAGCCGGCCTGGGCGTCGGGGACCTGGGAGGACGTGAGGCCGCCGCCGGTGCGGAACGGGAGGCCGAAGCGGCGCGCGATCTGTCCCGTGCAGAGCAGGCCGATGCCCGACTCCGGCGTGCCGAAGGTCGGTGAGCCCGACTGCATGTCGATGTTGGACAGGAATGACCCGAAGATCACCGGGCACCCCGGGCGGATCAGCTGGGCGAGAGCGATGCCCGACAGCGCCTCGGCCATCTGCTGCACGAGCGCGGCCGGGATGGTCACCGGCGACATCGCGCCCATGAGGATGAAGGGGGTGAGGATGACCGGCTGCGCGGCTGCGGCGTACTCGAACAGGGCGTCGAGCATGCGGTCGTCCCAGCGCAGCGGCGAGTTGCAGTTGATCAGGCTGATGGTGGCCGGCGTGTCCTCGATCGCCGCGCGGCCGCCGAAGAGGATCTCGGTCATGGCGATGACGTCACGGGCGTTGGTGCCCGAGACGACGTTGCCCATGAACACCTTGTCGGTGAGCGTCATCAGGGCGAACGTCATGTCGAGGTGGCGGGAGTCGAGGGGGGCGTCGTTGGGCTCGCAGACGACTCCACCGGCGGAGTCCAGGACCGAGAACGACTGCGACAGGCGCGCGAAGTTGCGGTGGTCCTCCATCGTGCCGTCCCGGCGGATCTCGCCGTCACGCACGAACGGCGGGCCGTACACGGCGCCGAAGGCCATCGAGTCACCGCCGATGTGGATGCTGCGCTCGGCGTTGCGCGCCTGGACGTCGAACTCGCGGGGCGCCTTCGCCACCTGGGCGAGCACGAAATCCGGGTCGAGGAAGACGGTGTTCTCCTCGACCCGTTGGCCCGCGGCCCGGAAGAGGTCGAGAGCGCGGTCACTCATGAACTCGACACCGATCTCGGTAACGAGCCGACGCCAGCCGGCGTCGAGCTGTTCGAGGGCATCGGCCGAGAGGATCTCGTAGCGCGGCATGCGGTTGGTGAACATCGGCGGGCCTTTCGACTGTCGGACGCGTTTGACGGTGAGCCATCTCACATCCTAACCTCATGATGTGGGACTGTGGTTCCGCATCGTGGGCCGCAGCCTGCGAGCCCGGCATCGTCCGCCCAACCGGAGAGGACCCCCTGTGAGCAGGCCCACCGCTGGCACCGGAACCCAGTCGATCGACCGCGCGGCCGATCTGCTCGCTCGTGTCGTGCGGTCGCCGTCGCCGATGGGCTTCGTCGAGCTCGCGGAGGACAGTGGCCTGCCCCGGTCCACGACATCGCGCCTCCTGTCCGCGCTCGAGCGTGCGGGACTCCTGGCCCGCGACGACCACGGTCGGTGGAACGCGGGCTCGCTCTTCGACCACTACGCCAACCGACGCCCCGACGACAGCCTCCTCATCGGGCTCGCGGACGCCACCATGAAGACGCTGAGCGATCTCACCGGCGAGACCGTCAATCTCGGTGTCGCCCGCGGCGGCGCGGTCGTGCAGGTCTCCCAGGTCGACTCCGTCTACTACCTCGGCTCACGCGACTGGGTCGGTTCCGACGTCCCGGCGCACTGCTCCGCCCTGGGGAAGGTGCTCTTCGCACACGGCGCGCTGGCGGTCCCGCCGGGCCGGCTCGACGCGCTCACCCCGGCATCGGTCACGACGGGCGAGGCGCTGCAGGAAAGCCTGCCAGCCATCCGTCAGGACGGGTTTGCGAGCACCGTCGACGAGCTCGAGCCGGGTCTGACCGGTGTGGCTGCCCCCGTCTCCCACGATGGCGTGGTGGTCGCCGCGCTCGGCGTGTCGGGCCCCACCTCTCGACTTGCCACCGACCTGAGGTCCACGGGCACCCTCGTCTCCGCACACGCCCGAGCCCTCTCGGCCCGCCTCGACCACCACCCTCAGGAAGGAACAGCATGACTCCCGACGAGATCCTCCGGGGGCTGTACGACGAGACGCTCGTCGGCAACGCCCCGGCAGTGCTCGACCTCACCCACCAGGCCCTGACGTCGGGCATGTCGCCGGGCAGCATGCTCTTCGATGCGCTGATCCCAGCCCTCGAGGAGGTCGGCGCACGGTTCGAGCGCGGAGACTTCTTCGTCCCGGAGATGCTCATCGCGGGCCGCGCCATGGCCGGCTCGATGGAGGTTCTGCGCCCGCTCCTCGCCGAGACCGGGGTGCAGACGATCGGTCGCTTCCTGATGGGGACGGTCAAGGGCGACGTGCACGACATCGGCAAGAACCTCGTCAACATCATGCTCGAGGGAGCAGGCTTCGAGGTCATCGACCTCGGGGTTCAGGTGGCCCCGGAGAAGTTCGTCGCGGCGATCGAGGAGCACCGGCCCGACATCGTCGGGTTCTCCGCCTTCCTCACCACCACCATGCCCATGTTCAAGGCCAACATCAACGCGTTGCAGAAGGCCGGTCTGCGCGACTCGGTCATCGTCATGGTCGGGGGCGCTCCGGTGACCCAGGAGTACGCGGATGCCGTGGGGGCCGACGGATACGCCTCCGACGCCTCGGCCACGGTGAAACGGGCGAAGGCGCTGCTCGAGGAGCGTCGGGCGAAGGTGCTGGCGTGAGCGCCCCGCTGCGCCACACGGTGCTCCGCTCGGCGACGAAGGAGGTCGTCATCGGGGCGGACCGGCCGTTCTGCGTCATCGGCGAGCGGATCAACCCCACGGGTCGCCCGGTGCTCCAGAAGGCACTGCGCGAGGGTGACCTCTCGATCATTGCCAAGGACGTCGCATCGCAGGTCGCGGGTGGCGCCAACGTCCTCGACATCAACATGGGCGTCCCGCTCACCGACGAGGCCGAGCTGCTCGTCAAGGCGATCGAGCTCGTGCAGCAGCTGACGGACCTGCCGATCTGCATCGACTCATCGGTCGTCGAGGCTCTCGATGCCGGACTCGCCGCCTACCAGGGTCGGGCGCTGGTCAACTCGATCACGGCCGAGGACGACCGGCTCGCCGCCATTCTGCCCCTCGTCAAGAAGTACGACGCCGCCGTCGTCGCGCTGCCCAACGACGAGGACGAGATCCCGATGGAGCACGAGAAGCGACTGCTGCTCACCGAGAAGATCGTCCGGGTCGCCACGCAGGAGTACGGGATCGCCATCGACGACATCGTCATCGACCCGCTGGCGATGCCCATCGGGGCCGACTCGACGGTGGGTCGCGAGACGCTGGCGACGATCAGGGGCATCCGCGAGCGGTGGGGCATGAACACGACGTGCGGCGCGTCGAACGTCAGTTTCGGCATGCCGGCTCGTCATGCCCTCAACGGTGCGTGGCTTCCGCTGGCGATGTCGGCCGGCCTGACCAGCGCCATCATGGATGCCCGCACACCACAGGTCGTCGACGCCGTGCGTGCCGCGGATCTGCTCCTGGGCAACGACGAATGGGGCTCCGCGTGGATCTCGACCCACCGAGCGCGTCAGGCGGCCGCCGTGGCCGAGGCCGCCGGAACGGCGTGACCGACGAGCGCGGGCCGGGAACGCCGTTCGACGACGTCCTCGACGGGTTGCGGCGCGAGGGCCTCCTGGCGCCGCCCCCGTCGCCGGAGGCGCCGTCCGGTGCCGAGCACGACGGCACGGGGCGGGTCCGGCTGACCTTCGCGCCGGCCGACCGCTCGGTCAGGGTGCCACCCGGGGTGTCCGTCTTCGATGCCGCATCGTGGAACGGCATCGCCATCGACTCCACGTGCGGGGGCCACGGCACGTGCCGCAAGTGCCTCGTCCGCGTGGCCGCCGGGTCGGCGCCGGTGACGCGGCACGACCGTCGGACCTTCACCGAGGACCAGATCGCAGACGGGTGGCGGCTCGCGTGCCTGGTCCGGGCGACCCACGACCTCGGTCTGGAGGTGCCGCCCCTGGTCACCAGGCCCAAGGCGGCTACCGTCGGCGTCGGTCGGCAGGTCATCCTGCGTCCCGGGGTGCAGAAGCGCTATGTCGAGCTCGCCGAGCCGACGCTTGCCGACCAGCGAACCGACCTCCAGCGGCTGCGCGACGCGGTGGTGGACCTCACTCTCGACCCCGATCTCCACGCGCTCAGGCGTCTGCCCACCGTGTTGCGGCACAACGACTTCAAGGTGACGGCGGTCGTGGTCGACGAGACGCTCATCGACGTCGAGCCGGGAGACACGACGGGCCGCCGCCACGCCATCGCGTTCGACCTCGGTACGACCACGGTCGTGGCCACGCTGCTCGACCTCGAGACGGGGACCCCTGTCGCGGTGGCTTCGATGCTCAACAAGCAGCAGCCCTTCGGCGGCGACGTGATCACCCGGATCAGCGCGACGATGATGGACCCCGACGCTCTCGGTCGGCTCAGCTCGCTGGCCCGTCAGACCCTTGCCGCGCTGTCGGACGAGGTGCTTCGGGAGGGCGGCATCGCCCGCGACGAGGTCTACGAGGTCGCGCTCGCCGGGAACGCGACGATGGTTGCGCTGCTGCTGGCGATCGACCCCGAGCCTCTTGGCGTCGCCCCCTTCATCCAGGTGAGCGCCGACTGGCCCGTCCTGCACGCCACCGAGCTCGGGCTCACCGTGCACCCGGGGGCTCGCGCAACGATCTTCCCGGCCCTGGGGGCCTATGTCGGAGGCGACATCGTCGCGGGCATGCTCGCGACGGGTCTCGACAGGGACAAGCGGGCCCGTTTGTTCATCGACGTCGGCACCAACTGCGAGATCGCCCTGAGCGACGGGGACCGTATCGTCACGACCGCGGCTCCGGCCGGCCCGGCGTTCGAGGGCGGTGCCATTCGCTGCGGTATGCGTGCCGCGGACGGGGCCATCGAGGTCGTCGCCATCGACCCGGCGTCCGCCGACGACGCAGGCTCGGTGACGCTCGGGACCATCGGCGAGGTCGAGCCGCGTGGTCTGTGCGGGTCCGGCCTGGTCGATGCCGTGTCCGAGCTGGTGCGGGTTGGTCTGCTCGACGCGTCCGGCCGGTTCATCGCGGAGGAGGCTGCCGCGCGGGACCTCCCACGCCTCGCGCCCAGGCTCACGACCGTGGAGAAGGGAGAGCGGGTCTTCGTCCTGCACCGACCCACCCCGGACGCCCCGGTGTCGGAGTCGGTCTACCTGTCCCAGCGTGACGTCCGCGAGCTCCAGTTCGCCAAGGCGGCGATCTCCACCGGGTGGTCCCTGCTGCTCGAGGAGCTGGGAGTGGCGCCGGACGAGGTGCAACAGGTCCTGCTCGCGGGGTCCTTCGGGTCCTACCTCTCGCCGGCATCCGCGGTGCAGATCGGTCTGGTCCCCAAGCTGCCCGTCCTGCGCATCGTCTCCGCGGGGAACGTCGCGGGCGAAGGTGCGAAGATGGTGCTCCTGTCGGCTCGTGAACGTGCGGGCGCCGATGCACTTCTCGAGGGGGTGCGCTATGTCGAGCTCTCCGACCGCCCGGACTTCAACGACCGGTTCGTCGACCAGCTCGCCTTCCCGGTCTGAGGGGAGGATGGCGCTCGTGGCGTGCGGGGCCATCGCGCAGCCGGCCTCCGACTCGGTGGCACGTCACGGCTGGGCCGTCGACGTGTTCCCCCTGCCGCCACTGCTGCACAACCGTCCCGGGCGGATCGCGGGGGAGGTCGAGTCCTTGGTGGTCTCGCTGAAGGCACGCTACGACCGCGTGGCGGTCGGCTACGCGGACTGCGGCACCTATGGCGCGCTCGACGTCGTGTGCGAGCGACTGGGAGTCGAGCGGCTGCCCGGGCTGCACTGCTACGACCTCTATGCCGGGGAGCCTGTCATCGAACGGCTTGCCGAGGACGAGCCGGGCACGTACCTGCTCACTGACTTCCTGGTGAGGTCGTTCTCCCGCACCGTGGTCCACGAGCTCGGTCTCGACCGGCACCCGGAGCTGCGCGAGGACTACTTCCGTCACTACACCCAGGTCGTCTGGCTCGTCCAGAGCACCGACTCCGTCGAGCAGGCCGGGCTCAGGGTGCTGGCCCAGCAGGCGGCCGACCGCATCGGCCTACCGCTGCGTGTGCGTCACACGGGCACCGGCGGACTGGACACCGCGCTCGCCGGCCTCGTCTGCCGTGAGTGACGTGTGGGCACCCGTCATCGCGTCCTGCTCCGAGCGGCGACCGCGGCCTCCAGCATCCGCTGGCGCCACGCCTCGACGCCCTCGACCTGGTTGAAGGTGAACAGGTGCAGGCCCTCGACGCCGATCGCCTCGTTCGTCGCGAGCGTCGCGACGCGGCTGACGAACGTGTCCGTGGAGTAGCCCGGGCTGGCGATCCGCGCGAACACCGACCGCTGCTTGCGCAGGAAGCGCAGGGACTCCCCGACACCGATGGTGGTCGCCATGCCGAGCAGCTTGGCGCGCTCGACGGGCCCGGGGACGCCGACGAGGAGGGGGAGGCCGACGCCGCGGCGTCGAACGCGCTCAGCCCACGTTGCGAGGTTCTCGGCGTCGAAGGTCATGTTGGACACGATGTGCGTCGCATACCGGCGCTTGTCCCACATCGACTGCACGGTGATGTCGTCGTCGATGGTGGGATGCGACTCCGGGTAGCCAGTGATTCCCACCTGGGCGAAGGGGTGACCCATCTCGTCGAGGTCGCGCAGGAGGTCGAGGGCGCCGTGGTAGGCGCCGACCGGTGGGTCGGCGTCACCGGCGGGCACGAAGAGTGCCGTCACGCCGTGCTCCCGTAGCCGTGCCACGACATCGGCCAGCTCCTCCCTCCCCGACACCATCCGAGCCGCGAGGTGCGGCACCACGGCGTAGCCGGCATCGGCGAGCGAGGTGGCCAGGTCGAGCGTGGCCGCCAGACCTCTGCCCGGAGCGGCCGTCACGGTCACGGGTGTCGACAGCGGCACGAACTCGCGCACCTTGTCGGCGATCGTGGGTGTGGGCATGACTTCGTAGCGCGCACCCTGGAGCAGGCGCGTGAGAGCCACAGTCGGTAGTTCGTTGCTCATGGCGCAACCTGTCTCGTGATACGCACCGGTGGCGGCACAGCCTAGAGGTCGCCGGCCGGGAGCGCCAGTATCTACCGGCCGAGCTCGACGTCATCGCGCTCACCGACCTCGACACGGGGCTGGGCCGAGATGGGCGAGGCGACCGGTCAGCCGCGGGACGAGTCCTCGCGCGTGGCGGCGTGCCCCGGGCGGGCGTGCCGTCGCCGACTGGAGGTCGCCGGTGGGCCTCAGTGGTGACGAGGTGGCGTCGGGTGCGGCAGGTGCAGCGCGGGGAGGTGAACGCGCGTCAACAGCCGCGCGCTGCCCGCACGGAGGCGAGCCACGACGCTGACGTGGTTCCCGTGTACGCGGCGTGGCTCGCGCCGGCGCAACTCGGTCGGGGTGAGGCTTGCGGCGATGCCGGGGGTGATCATGTGCATGTCCGTGAGGAGTGCGCCGACGACCGCCTGATACACCTCTGGAGAGGTCAGCTACACCCCGGGAGTGGTCAGCCGCGGGACGAGTCCTCGGGCGTGGCGGCATGCCCCGGCCGGCCGTGGGTGCGGCGGTCCTGCTTCATCTCGGCCTCGAACACGTGCCGGCGTCCGCCCATGAGCTCCTCCCGGGCCAGCCGTTCATGGTCCTTGAACGCCGCGTAGTAGCCGTCGTCGTACTCCTCGACGACCTGGAAGGACCAGCGCCCGGCGAGGATGTTGCGGCCCACGAGGTCCTCCTGGAGCCGGTCCGCGAGGTCGCCGTGCCCGGCATCGCGCAGCAGGTCCACGGCCTCGCCCAGGGCGAGGTCGGCCATCCCGCACTTGCGGTGGAAGTCGTAGAGTTGGCCGCGAGCGTCCTCGACCACCTCGAGAGCCTCGGAGAGCTTCCCCACCGCCTCGACTGTGACGTCGGAGGTGCCGGGCGGGCGGGTGTGGGCGTCGTCGACGGACATCCCGCCACGGTATGCCGAGGGGTGGGCTCCGGTGGGGTTCAGCACTCGATGACGTTGACGGCGAGCCCGCCGCGAGCGGTCTCCTTGTACTTCACCTTCATGTCCCGGCCCGTGTCGCGCATGGTCCTGATCGCCTTGTCGAGCGACACGACCTGCCTGCCGTCGCCCCTCACGGCCATCCGGGCTGCGGTGATCGCCTTGACCGACGCCACGGCGTTGCGCTCGATGCAGGGAATCTGCACCAGCCCGCCCACCGGGTCGCAGGTGAGGCCGAGGTTGTGCTCGATGCCGATCTCGGCGGCGTTCTCGACCTGCTCGGGCGTGCCACCCATCACCTCGGCGAGACCACCAGCCGCCATCGAGCAGGCGGAGCCCACCTCGCCCTGGCAGCCCACCTCCGCCCCGGAGATCGACGCGTTCTCCTTGTAGAGGCTGCCGATGGCCGCTGCCGTCAGGAGGAACCGCACGATGCCGTCGTCGTCGGCGTCCGGCACGAAGTGGACGTAGAAGTGGAGGACCGCCGGGATGATGCCGGCCGCCCCGTTGGTCGGTGCGGTCACGATGCGCCCGCCGCTGGCGTTCTCCTCGTTGACCGCCAGCGCCCACAGGGTCACCCAGTCCATCGCCCGGAGGGGGTCGTCCTCGGCTCCCCCGGTGAGGAGGTCGCGCAGCTCGCTGGCACGGCGGCGCACCCTCAGACCACCGGGCAGGACTCCCTCGGTGTGCGAGCCGGCCGTGACGCAGTCCTGCATGACGGTCCACAGGTGCAGGAGTTCCTGGCGGACCTCGTCCTCGGTGCGCCAGGCGAGCTCGTTGGCCAGCATCACCCCACTGATCGGCAGTCCCGACTCGGCACACTGTTCGAGCAGCTGGTCGCCGGTGGTGAACGGGTAGCGCACGGGCGTGTGGTCGGGCACGATCACGTCCTCACCGACCTCGTCCTGGTCGAGCACGAAGCCGCCGCCGACCGAGTAGTAGTCGCGCTGCGCGAGCGGTTCCTCGGCCTGCGCAGGGTCGGCCGACGCGTACGCCGTGAAGCGCATCCCGTTGGCGTGGAACGGCAGCCTGGCCCGGCGGTGCAGGACGACGTCGTCGTCGACGACGCAGGCGATCTCATGGCTCCCCCCGAGGAGGAGTCGACCACTCGACCTGATCGCCTCCACCCGGGGATCGGCGCCGCGGGGGTCGGTGGACTCCGGGGCCTCACCCTCGAGCCCGAGGAGCACCGCCTTGACGGAGCCGTGCCCGTGCCCGGTCGCCCCGAGCGAGCCGAAGAGCTCGGCGCGCACGCGACCGACGCGGTCCAGCACCCCACCCTCGCGCAGGCTCTCGGCGAAGGTGTGCGCCGCCCGCATCGGGCCGACGGTGTGGGAGCTGGACGGTCCGATGCCCACGGAGAAGAGGTCGAACGCGCTGATGGCCATCGACGTCAGTGTGTCAGGTCGGGGCTCGTCGTGGTGGCCTCGCGCAGGACCTGTCGCCGCGGGCCGATAGCGTCACGTGCGTGAGCAGCCAGCCGACGCAGGAGTCCTTCCCCGGCATGCCCACGCCGTTGTACGGCGCGAGCCCGAGCAAGCTGCTGGCCTTCCTCGACTGCCCCCGGCGCTACCGGTTCCAGTACCTCGACCGCCCATCGCCCGAGAAGCGCCGGCAGCGGGCCCACACCTCCGTGGGCACGGCGGTGCACAACGCCCTGCGCGACTGGTGGGACCTGCCCGAGCGGACCCCTGCGGCGGCCTCCCACCTGGTCGACCGCGCCTGGATCGAGGTCGGCTTCCGGGACGGCGACCAGTCCCGGGAGTGGCGGCAGCGGATGCGGGCCGCGGTCACGGCATATCTCGAGGGCATCGATCCCGCTACCCAGCCGGTCGGCATCGAGCGCACCGTGTCGTTCGTGAGCGAGGACCTCCGGCTCACCGGGCGCATCGACCGGCTCGACGACCGCGACGGTGAGCTCGTCGTCGTCGACTACAAGACCTCGCGGGTGCCCTCGACCGACGACGACGCCCGCACCTCCCTGCCGATGGCGCTGTACGCCGCGGCCGTGTGGAAGATGTTTCGGCAGCGCACCCTGCGGGTCGAGCTGCACCACGTGCCCACTGGCGGGGTCGCGGCGCACGAGCACACCGCGGAGTCGCTCTCACGCAAGGTCGAGCAGGCGCGCTCCATCGCCAAGGACGCGCGGCGCGCTGACGCCGACTTCGCCGCCCACGGGACCGAGTCGGCGATGTTCCCCCCGGTCACCGGGCCCCTGTGCTCCTGGTGCGACTTCCGGGCGCACTGCCCGGAGGGTCAGCTCGCCGGTCCGGAGAAGTCCGGCTGGGCAGCCCTCGAGGAGACTCCGCCGGACGCGTCCCCGATCTCGGCCGGCCGCGGCAGGCTGGGCTGATGGACCAGCACGTGTCGTTCGTGACCCTGGCCGTTCGCGACCTCGACCGCTCACGGGAGTTCTACGTCGACGGCCTGGGGTGGGTGCCCGAGCTGGACGTGCCGGGCGAGGTCGTGATGTTCGCCGCCGGGGAGCGGCTCGTGCTGGCCCTGTGGGACCGCGCCGCCTTCGAGGCCGAGGTCGGTGCTCCGTCGCTGGGCGGTGATGGTGTCCCCCCGATCACGCTCGCGCACAACGTGCCGCGCCCGAGCGACGTCGACGACGTCATCGCCCTGGCTCGAGGTGCCGGTGCCGAGGTCAGCGAGCCGACCGTGCGCGAATGGGGTGGGTACACCGCCTACTTCGCCGACCCGGACGGCTTCCGGTGGGAGGTGGCCTGGAACCCCGGGCCGATCGGGCTGCGGGTGGTCCCGGACACCGTGGTCGACGCGACGCCCTGACCGGTCCGGTGGACCCTGGTCAGCCGGCCCGGCGGGGCCGGTAGGAGGCGAGGTTGTCCATGAGGACGTCGCGCACCAGCTCCGCTTCGCGCGAGTCGTCATCGGCGACCATGGCGAGCAGGTCGTCGATCTCGTTCGGGGTGCGGTAGTGCGCCAGGTCGGCCCGCAGGGCGCGGTCGGCGGCGCGGGCCTCACGGCGCTGCCGCAGGTCGTCACGGAGGGTGGACCAGCGAGTGGGTGTGCTCATGTCTCCATGCTCCGGTGTGGCACAGCCATGCGTCCAATGAATTCGGAGCAACTCACCCATGACGTATAGTCATGGAATGGACACGGATGCGTTGCGCTGGTTCCAGCTGGTCGCCGACGGCTACACGGTGACCGAGGTCAGCCAGGTGTTCGGCGTGAGCCAGTCTGGCGTGTCGCGGGCTCTCGCCCGCCTTGAGCAGGAGGCCGGGACCCCGCTGCTGCGCCGCTCCGGTCGCGTGCTGCGGATGACGCACGCCGGCGCGGCCTTCAAGCGGCACGTCGACACCCTCGTCAACGACCTCGACGACGGTCTCGCCGCAGTCAGCCAGCTCGTCGACCCGGAGAGCGGCATCGTCACCCTCGCGTTTCCGCTCAGTCTCGGCTCGTGGCTCGTGCCCGGGTTGATCCGCGACTTCGCATCGGCCCACCCCAGGGTGCGGGTCGTCCTCTCGCGCACCCCGGTCGGGGAGGGTGGCAGGGCCTCGCAGGTCCTCGCCACGAGACGAGCCGACCTCGAGCTCACCGCACACCGGGTCGTGGGCGCCGGATACGAGTGGCAGCGGATGCTCGTCGAACCGCTGGTGCTCGCCGTGCCCCTCCAGCATCGGCTTGCCGGTCGCGCCAGCGTGCCGCTGGCCGACGTCGCCGGCGAGCCCTTCGTGCTGCGGCGGGCTCCCTCGACCATGCGCTCGGCCTGCCTGGACCTCTGTGCAGCGGCAGGTTTCGACCCGGCGGTGGCCTTCGAGGCCGATGACCTCCCGACGGTGCGCGGGCTCGTGGCCGCCGGGCTCGGAGTGTCAGTCGTCCCCGCCCAGGGACTACAGGCGCCCGCGACGTTCGCCCGGGCGCGGCTCATCCCGCTGACGGATCCCGGAGCCCACCGCGACGTCGGCCTGGCCTGGATGAGCGGTCGACCCCTCCTGCCGTCGGCCGACACCTTCCGCAGGTTCGCGCTGGCCGGTCGTCCCGGTGCCGCCGACGGGTGAGAGAATCGGTCGCCCACTCCGCGCAACCCTGAAAGGCCCGCTCGATGGCGCCCAAGCGCAAGGCCACGATCATCGCCCTCGCGAACCAGAAGGGCGGAGTCGCCAAGACCACCTCCGTCGCCTCCCTCGGGGCGGCGTTCGCCGAGCAGGGGCGCAGGGTGCTCCTCGTCGACCTGGACCCACAGGCCTGCCTGACCTTCAGCCTCGGTGTCGACCCGGATGTCGTCGAGGCCTCGATCCATGACGTCCTGCTCGGGTCCGCCGACCTCAAGGACGTCGTCGTCAGGTCCGACGACGGGGTCGACCTGGTGCCCAGCTCGATCGACCTCGCGGGCGCGGAGGCCGTGCTGCTGTCGCGTCCGGCGCGTGAGTACGTGCTCCAGGGGGCCCTCGCCACCGTGCGCAAGGAGTACGACATCATCCTCCTGGACTGCTCCCCGAGCCTGGGCGTGCTCACCCTCAACGCCCTCACCGCGGCGAACGGGCTCATCATCCCCATGCCCTGCGAGATGTTGAGCCACCGCGGCGTCGGCCAGCTGCTCGACACCGTGCGCGACGTGAAGAAGATCCTCAACAAGAAGCTGCGCGTCATCGGCATCCTGCCGACGCTCTTCGACGGGCGGAGCAACCACTCCCGCGAGGTGCTCGAGGACGTGGGCGAGCGCTACGACCTGCCGGTGCTCAGCCCGCCGATCCCCAAGACGGTTCGCTTCGCCGAGGCGCCCGCCGTCGGTCGCTCCATCCTCTCGACGGCGCGCACGTCCAAGGGCGCCACGGCGTACCGCGAGGTCGCGGCCTCGATCCTCGCCACGCTCTGATCGCACTGATCGCGGCTGGTCGCACGGCACCGCGGCCCGGTGCCCGCTGCCGGTCGAGGGATTGGGAGCAGGCCCGCGACCCGGCATACAGTGCGTCGATGCCCACCACGACACCCGCACTCATCGCCGACTCCGCGACCTCCGGCTTCCGCCAGGGAACCATCGAGCGACGCGACCTGCGCCCTGACGACATCCGGATCGACATCGCGTACGCCGGGATCTGCCACTCCGACATCCACACCGCCCGCGAGGAGTGGGGCCGAGCGCACTTCCCCCTCACGGTCGGCCACGAGATCGCCGGAACCGTCGTCGCTGTCGGCGACGAGGTCACCCGGCACGCGGTGGGGGACCGCGTCGGGGTCGGCTGCCTCGTGGACTCGTGCGGTGCGTGCGAGCCCTGCAAGGACGGCATGGAGCAGTTCTGCACGAAGCCCTCGGTCGGCACCTACAACGCGCAGGGGTACGACGGCGAGTGGACCATGGGTGGCTATGCCCGCGAGGTCGTGGTCAGCGAACGGTTCGTCCTGCGCATCCCCGACGCCCTGGAGCTCGACGTCGCCGCGCCGCTGCTGTGCGCGGGCGTCACGACCTACTCGCCGCTGCGCCGCTGGGGTGCCGGAACCGGCCGGAGCGTGGCCGTCGTCGGTGTCGGCGGCCTCGGCCACATGGGGGTGAAGATCGCGGCGGCGATGGGGGCGCAGGTCACGACCATCTCCCGCTCGATGGCCAAGGCCGAGGACGCGAAGGAGCTCGGTGCCATCGAGCACATCGCATCCTCGGACGAGGACGCCATGAGGGCGGCCCGGGGGTCCTTCGACATCGTCCTCAACACCGTGAGCGCCGACATCGCGATCGCGGACTACGTGCGGCTGCTCAAGCCCTCCGGGGTGGTCGTCAACGTCGGGCTGCCGCCGTCGTCGTACTCCATCCCACCGGGATCGCTGATCGGCGGCAACAAGGCCGTCGCGGGATCGTTGATCGGTGGCATCGCCGAGACCCAGGAGATGCTCGACTTCTGCGCCGAGCACGGCATCGCCGCGACGATCGAGGTCGTCTCCGCCGCGGACGTCGACGACGCGTGGGACCGGGTCGTCGCCGGGGACGTGCGCTACCGGTGCGTCATCGACACGAGCACGCTGGCCGCAGCGGACTGACCGCGCCGTCACCTCGAGGCCGGAACCACGACGGCCCCACCGGACACCGTCCGGCGGGGCCGTCGTCGTGCGGTCGGCTCAGCTCGTGCCCTCGCCGGCCGGACGTCCGCCACGGGTGCGGCGTCGGCTGCGGTTGCGGCGCGGGCGGTCGGCGCCCTCGTCGCGAGGCTCGCTCGGGCGCGAGTCCGCTGCCTGACCGCGACCCTGGCCCTGGCGGCCACCGCTGGCCGGCTTGCGCCCGGCCCCCTTGCCGGTCTCACCGAGGTCCTCGAGGGTCTCGGCATTCAGCCCCTCGCGGGTCTGCTTGGCCCGGGGGAGGCGCCCCTTCGTGCCCTCGGGGATGTCGAGGTCGTCGTAGAGGTGGGCCGAGGAGGAGTAGGTCTCCTGCGGCTCCGGCATGCCGAGGTCGAGCACCTTGTTGATCATGCCCCAGCGGTGCAGGTCGTCCCAGTCGACGAAGGTCACCGCGATACCGGTGTTTCCGGCCCGGGCGGTGCGGCCGATCCGGTGCAGGTAGGTCTTCTCGTCCTCGGGGCACTGGTAGTTGATGACGTGGGTGACGTTGTCGACGTCGATGCCGCGGGCGGCGACATCGGTGGCGACGAGGATGTCGACCTTGCCGTTGCGGAACGCGCGCAGCGCCTGCTCCCGCGCGCCCTGGCCGAGGTCGCCGTGGATGGCGGCGGCGGCGAACCCCCGCCCGGCGAGGTCGTCGGCCACCTTGGCGGCGGTGCGCTTGGTGCGGCTGAACACGATCGTCAGACCGCGACCGCGGGCCTGCAGCATCCGGGCGAGCATCTCGACCTTGTCCATGGCGTGCGCCCGGTAGACGAACTGCTCCACGGCCTTCACCGTGTGGGCGTTCTCCTGGTCGTCACCCATCGCGCGGATGTGCGTGGGCTGGCTCATGTAGCGGCGGGCGAGCGCGACGACCGCACCGGGCATCGTGGCGGAGAACAACATCGTCTGGCGAGACCCGGGGGTCATCGCGAGCAACCGCTCGACGTCCGGGAGGAACCCGAGGTCGAGCATCTCGTCGGCCTCGTCGAGCACGACGATGCGGCACTGGGACAGATCGAGGTGGCCCTGCTTGGCCAGGTCGATGAGCCGACCGGGGGTGCCCACCACGACCTCGACGCCGCGCTGGAGCGCCTCGATCTGCGGCTCGTAGGCCCGGCCACCGTAGACGGTGAGGACACGCACGCCGCGACGCTTCCCGGCCCGCTCGAGGTCGCCGGACACCTGCACGGCGAGCTCGCGGGTCGGTGCCACGGCCAGGGCCTGCGGCTTGCCCGCCGTGGGCAGCGCGGCCCAGGCGTCGTCACGGGGGGAGACCACCCGGTTGAGGATCGGGATGCCGAAGCCCAAGGTCTTTCCCGTGCCCGTCTTGGCCTGACCGATGATGTCGTGACCCGACAGCGCGACCGGGAGGGTCATCGCCTGGATCGGGAACGGCGAGGTGATGCCATGGTCGGCCAGGGACTCCACGATCTCCGGATGGATGGGGAAGTCGGAGAACGAGGGGACGGGGACGGTGGGCGCCTCGGCCTGCCCGTCGGGACTCGTGGGGGCGTCGGTGACGTCGGTCATGAAGTTCTCTCCGGGTCGGCGGGCGCACTCGCGCCAGCTCGGGCTGCGGGCCGATCGGAGGTCTTCGGGGGCGCGCGCCGCGTCACATACGCTCAGGCTCGCCACGTCAAGGAACGGATCATCTGTGCCGACCGGGCACCGTGGACATATCCCACTCTACCGTTAGGCTCCGACGACATGAACCAGAGCACGCTCGAGCAGCCCGGGTACCGCGCTGCCGTCGTCGACCTCCTGGGCGTCCTCGCCTACGGCGAGTTGACGGCGTTCATCAAGATGGCCGTCGACTCCGACCTCGCCCCGTCGCTGTCGCTGAAGTCCTCCATGGCCCAGCTGGCGAACACCGAGTTCGTCCAGTACACCGAGCTGGTGGACCACATGCGCTCCATCGGCATCGACCCGGATGCCGCGATGCTTCCCTTCGTCGCCCCGTTCGCGGCCTACCACGAGCGAACGAGGCCCAAGGGCTGGCTCGAGGGACTCGTCAAGGCCTTCGTCGGCGACGGCATCGCCAAGGACTTCTACCGCGAGGTGTCCGCGTTCGTCGACGAGGACACCCGCGCGGTCATGGCCTCGGCCCTCGATGACGCCGGCGAGGCCGACTTCGTCGTGCAGGTCGTCCGCCAGGCCCTTGCCACGGACCCCTCTGCGGCCGGGCGGCTGGCGCTGTGGGGGAGACGCCTCATGGGCGAGGCGCTCTCCCAGGCGCAGGCCGTGGCGGTCGACCGCGACGCGTTGTCGGCGCTCCTCGTGGGTGGCGGCGTCGACCTCGGGGAGGTCGGGCGCATGTTCACGCGGCTCACCGAGAACCATCAGAAGCGGATGGGCCGACTCGGGCTCACGGCCTGAGGGGGCACGCCGAAGGGCCCCCGTCCGGTGCCAACGGGGGCCCTTCGCGAGGTCCGCGCTCGGTCAGACCTTCTTGTCGCGCCCGGTCACCGAGATGTAGCCGACGACGAGGAGCGCCGCGGCGGCGATGGAGATGAACCAGCGGATCCAGTCGATCCCGGCGGTGTTCCCCTGGTCGCTGATCAGGCCCCACACGAAGTAGCCGATGAGGGCGCCGACGACCCCGAGCAGAATGGTCATGAGGACGTTGATGTCCTGCTTGCCCGGCAGGACGAGCCGGGCGAGCGCGCCGATGACGGCGCCGAAGATGATGGTGCCGATGATCTCGAACATGGTGCCGGGCTCCTTCCGGGGCCTGGGCCCACGGTGCTGCGATCGGGTGCGGCGCCGATCAGCGTCGCGTCATGGGCCCGGGGCCGGGCCCGCCCCGAATCTAGAGGATCACGGAGCCGAAGTGCGGGACGAGCACCGTGGTGTGCGGATGTCCGTCCGGGGGCCGCCGAGGTCAGGGGGTCACGCCGAACCCGACGCGGCCCTTCTCCGGCTCGCCGACCTGGATCCAGCCGATGACCGAACCGGGCACGAAGACATCACGTCCGCGTGAGTCCTTGAGGCGGAGCACCCCTCCCGGCTGCAGCGCAGCCTCGATCGCGGCGGTGACCGCGGCGGTGTCGGACTCGGTCTCGACGCTCAGCTCGCGGGCGACGTTCTGGACACCGATGGTGACCTCCACGGCGGTTCTACCTTTCGTCGATGGGACGCGACGCGGCGCGTCGCTGTCGGGCACAGGCTAACCCCCCAAGGCCCGGTCGCATTCCGCTCAGGCCTGGTGGCCGACCTTCGGGAACGCGCCCAGCCCGCGCCAGGCCAGGGTGCTCGTCGTGCGTGCGGCCTCGGCCTCGGAGATGTCGCCGCCCTGCGCCAACCAGTGTCGCGCCGCCACCTGAGCCATACCGGCGAGCGCCGACCCGAGCATGAGGGCTCGTTCGTCGTCGGCGCCGGTGTCCTCGGCGATCACCTCGGCGATCGCCTCGGCGCAGCTCATCTCGAGTGCATCCAGGCGTGAGCGCACCTGGGAGACGCTCGTCAGGTCGGACTCGAAGACCATCCGGAAGGCCGCGCCCTCGCGCGTGACGAAGTCGAAGTACGCGGCGATCGTGGCGTGGACGCGGGCCTCGTTGTCGTGGGTGCTCGTCGACAGGGCGGCGCGGACGAGGCCCTCGAGGGTCTCGCAGTGCTTGTCGAGCAGGGCGAGGTAGAGGTCGAGCTTGCCGGGGAAGTGCTGGTAGAGCACCGGTTTGGAGACGCCGGCCCGGTCGGCGATCTCGTCCATGGCCGCGGCGTGGTAGCCCGACTGGACGAAGACGGTCTGGGCGGCCTCGAGGAGCTGGGCGCGGCGGGCGCTGCGCGGCATCCGTTGCCCTCGTGCGGTGTGCGTGGTGGTCATGCCCGTCCTTCTCGCCGACTGGTCGTCCTTGCCATCCTACGGACGAGTAGCCCAGCGTGCGCCGAACTCCACCCGTCGGGTGTCGTAGGGTGCCCGCCATGGCACGGTCCCCCGTGGTGCCGCCCGGCCCGGAGCTCTCGGCCCAGGAGCGCACCCGCTATGCGAGGCATCTGCTGCTGCCGGGTCTCGGCGGCACGGGGCAGCGCCGGCTGCGGGCGGCCCGGGTGCTCGTCGTGGGGGCCGGCGGACTCGGTTCCCCGGCCCTGCTCTACCTCGCGGCGGCCGGTGTCGGGACCCTCGGAGTGGCTGACGACGACGTCGTCGACCTCACGAACCTGCAGCGCCAGGTCGTGCACGGGGTGGCCGACGTCGGGCGGGCCAAGACCACGTCGGCGAGCGACGCGGTCCGTGCGATCAGCCCCGAGACCACCGTGGTCCGGCACGACGAGCGGCTCGATGCGACCAACGCCCTCGACGTCATCGCCGACTACGACGTCGTGCTCGACGGCGCCGACAACTTCCCCACGCGCTACCTCGTCGGGGACGCGTGCGCCCGGCTGGGGATCCCCCATGTGTGGGGCTCGGTCTTCCGCTTCGACGGCCAGGTGTCGGTGTGGTGGGCCGGCGAGGGGCCCTGCTACGCCTGTGTCTTCCCGCGCCAACCCCCACCGGATGCCGTGCCGTCGTGTGCCGTGGGCGGTGTCCTCGGCGCCGTGTGCGCCAGCATCGGGTCGGTGATGGCGACCGAGGCCGTCAAGGTCGTGACCGGCATCGGCGAGCCCCTCGTGGGGCGCCTGCTGGTGCACGACGCACTGCGCCAGTCCTGGGACGCCGTTCCCGTCCGGGCCGACCCCGGATGCCGGGTCTGCGGATCGGGGGCCGACGCCACCCGACCGCTCGCCTGGGCAAGCTCCGCGGACGACGACGGCAACGCCGACGTGGTGGCGGAGGGGCCCGTCGGGCACCCCTCGGTCGATGCCGTGGGCCTGGCCGCCCTGCTCGAGGAGCGCGCCGCCGGCACGGCATCCTTCGCCCTGCTCGACGTGCGGGAGGACGGTGAGCTCGAGGTGGCGGTGATTCCGGGGGCCGAGCACCTCCCCCTGGACCGGGTTCGAGCCGGAGACCCGGTGCCCGGCGGCACGGGGCGGGTCTACGTCTACTGCAAGGTCGGCGCACGGTCCGCGGAGGCGGTCGACCTGCTGCGCTCGCGTGGGGTCGACGCCGTCGACGTGCTCGGTGGGGTGCTCGCGTGGTCGCGGGACGTCGACCCGTCCGTCCCCTCGTACTGACCCGAGAGGCTGCCCGGGCGGGTGTCGGAGCGGCGTGGTGGAATCGCCACAGTGCTCATCCTCACCCGCCCCGTGACCCCCGCCTCCGGCGCGCCCGACCTCGACCCTGCGCAGCGCGCAGCCGTCGAGGCCACCGCGCCCGTCGTGCGGGTCCTCGGCGCGCCGGGGACCGGCAAGAGCACGGTGGCCGTGGAGCGCGTGGTCCGGGCGGTGCGCGAGGGCACCGCTCCCGATGCCTGCCTGCTGCTCTCACCGACCCGGGTCGCGGCCGCCCGGCTGCGCGACGAGGTGACCGCACGCCTGGGGGGCACGACGACCACCCCCCTGGGCCGCACGCACCAATCCTTCGGCTTCGGGGTGCTCCGCGAGGCCGCGGCGCTCGCCGGCGACGGTGTCCCGCGGCTGCTCAGTGGGCCGGAGCAGGACGTCATCCTCCGCGAGCTCCTTGCCGGGCACGCCGCCGGCACCACCCCCGCACCCCCCTGGCCGGCATCCCTCGAGGGTGCGCTGCCGACCCGGGGCTTCCGCTCCGAGCTGCGCGACCTGCTGATGCGGGCGGTGGAGCTGGGTCTCGAGCCCGACGACCTCGTCGCACACGGGGTGGCCCACGGTCGTCCCGAGTGGGTGGCCGGCGCCGCGGTGCTGCGGGAGTACGACCAGGTCACGGCACTCTCGGCTGCCGGAGCCTTCGACCCCGCCTGGGTCCTGGCCGCGGCGGCCGACCACCTCGAGGACGACCCCGGCGCGATCGACCGGCTCCGCGCCGCCGTGCGCCTGGTCGTCGTGGACGACGCCCAGGAGCTCACGCCGTCAGCCCGGCGGCTGCTGTCGGTCGTGACCGGCGACGGCGCGGTGCCGCTCGTGCTCGTCGGTGACCCGGATGCCGCGAGCCAGACCTTCCGCGGTGCCGACCCGCGACTCTTCGCGCAGGAGTGGGCCTCGGCGCGCACCGTGCTCCTCGACCGCGGGCACCGGTGCGGCAGCGCGGTGTCCGAGGTGGCGGCCAGGGTGGTCGCCCACGTGGGGGTGGTCGGCACGGCGGCGCACCGGTCGCCGGCGCCTCGGGAGGGCCAGCGGCCGCACGGCGACGCCCCCGACGTGTCGAGCGGGCCCCAGGTCGAGACGCACCTGCTGCGTACCGTCGCCCAGGAGGCCGCCTTCATCGCCTCGCTCCTGCGGGAGGCGCACCTCCTCGGGGGCACTCCGTGGTCGCAGATGGCGGTCGTGGTGCGCGGCGGCACCCGCACCGCCACGCTGCGCCGCGTGCTGCGCGGTGCCGGCGTGCCCGTCGACACGGACGGCGCCGACCTCCCGGTGCGCTCCGAGGCGGCCGTGCGGCCCTTCCTCGCCCTGCTCCGGTGCGCGATCGACGTCGTCGCCGGTGCTGAGGAGCTCGATCCCGCCGTGGTCGTCGAGGTGTTGGGCTCGCCGCTCGGAGGGGCCGACGCGGTCGGTCTGCGGAGACTTCGTCGGGCGCTGCGCCGGATCGAGCTCGACGCGGGAGAGGGGCGACCCAGTGACGTGCTGCTGGCCGAGGCGGTCCTCGCGCCGTTCGCCCTCGAACGCATCGGTCCCGAGGCGGCTCAGGCCCGCCGCGTGCACCGCGTCCTCGCAGCGGCTGTCGATGCGCTTCGCGAGGGGCGCGGCGTCGAGGAGGTTCTCTGGGCCATGTGGGGCGCCAGCGGGCTCGCCGGAGCCTGGCGCGACACCGCCCTCGGCGGCACCGCTGCGGGCGGTCGCGCCGACCGCGACCTCGATGCCGTGCTCGCCCTCTTCGACGCCGCGGCCCGCTTCGTCGACCGGCTGCCCGCCGCGGCGCCCGCTGACTTCCTCGAGCACGTCGCGGGCCAGGACGTCGCCGGCGACTCCCTCGTCGCCAGGGCGCCGGCGGGGGAGTCGGTCTCCCTCGTCACACCCGCTGGAGCGGCGGGCAGGGGGTGGGACCTCGTGGTCGTGGCGGGGGTCCAGGAGGGGGTCTGGCCGGACCTGCGGTTGCGTGGCTCGCTGCTCGGCTCCAGCGACCTCGTCGACGTCGTGACGGGACGGCCCACCGAGCCCAGGGCCGCCCGTGCGCAGGTGCGCCACGACGAGACGCGCCTGTTCCACGTGGCGGTGTCGCGAGCCTCCCGGCGGCTGGTGGTCACGGCGGTGCGCAGCGAGGACGAGCAGCCCTCCTCGTACCTCGACGTCGTGGACCCGCTTGAGCACGCGCGCCCGTTCACCGACGTCCCGCGGCCGCTGACCCTTCCCGGGCTGGTGGCCGAGCTTCGCCGCGCCCTTCTCGACCCCGACCCCGCCGTGCGCGGAGACGCGGTCACGACCCTCGCGCGGCTGGCCCGCGCGGGCGTCCCCGGCGCCGACCCGGCCCAGTGGTGGGCGCTTCGCGGTGTCACGGACGAGCGCCCACGGCGGGATGCCGAGCGCGCAGTGCGCGTGTCGCCCTCGTCGATCGACCCCTTCGGCCGGTGCGCGCTGCAGTGGGTGCTGCGCGCCAGCGGGGGCGACGGGCCCTCGATGGGGGCGCAGGACATCGGCACCCTGGTCCACGAGCTCGCTCACGACCTGGGCGATGCCGACGCCGCCACCTACGCCGCAGAGCTCGAGCGCCGGTGGGGTCGGCTCGGGCTCCCTCCGGGGTGGCTCTCCACGCGGGACCTGCGACTGGCCACGAGGATGACGGAGCGCCTCGCGACCTACCTGGCAGAGGCCCGGAGCGTGGGCTGGCGCAGGGCGGCCTCGGAGGAGCGGATGAGGGTGGCCCTCGGGCGCGTGGTGGTGGGTGGGACCGTCGATCGCGTCGAGGTCGCACCCGACGGCCGGGTACGCATCATCGACCTCAAGACCGGGAGCTCCAAGCCGACGAGGGACGAGCTGCGCCGACACGGCCAGCTCGGGGCCTACCAGCTCGCCGTGGAGGCGGGAGCCTTCGCCGAGCACGGCGATCGCTCGGCGGGTGCCGCCCTGCTCCAGCTGGGCAAGGCGGCCACCACCACGACGACGCTCCAGCTCCAGGTTCCCCTGGCGCAGGACGCCGACCCACGATGGGCCCACGACCTGGTCGCGGCGACCGGGGAGGGGATGGCCGGTGCCACGTTCGCGGCGACACCGGGCAGCCACTGCGCCACCTGCCAGGTCAAGGACTCCTGTCCGGCGCTGCCGGAAGGCAGGCGGTTGTGACCGTCGGGATGCGCTGGAGCGCCAACGACCTGGCCCGGGCGCTGGGCCAGTCACACGCCCCGACCCCGGAGCAGGCAGCGGTCATCGAGGCCCCACTGCGGCCGCTCCTCGTCGTCGCAGGGGCCGGTTCGGGCAAGACCGAGACGATGGCGGCGCGCGTCGTCTGGTTGGTGGCCAACGGGCTGGTCCGACCCGACGAGGTGCTGGGGCTCACCTTCACCCGGAAGGCGGCGGGTGAGCTGTCCGAACGACTGGGTGTGCGACTCGCGGCGCTGCGCGAGGCCGGCGTGTGGGCTCCCGAGGACGAGCACGGTGCCCTGACCCTCGACGACGTGCCCACCGTGTCGACCTACCACGCGTATGCCGGTCGGATCGTCCGCGAGCACGGCCTCCGCGTCGGCGTCGAGCCCGACAGCCGGCTGCTCACCGAAGCGGCCGCCTGGCAGTTCGCCCACGAGGCCGTCAGCGCCTGGGACGGCCCGATGGACGGCGTCGAGAAGGCCGAGTCGACGGTGACGACGGCCGTGGTCGACCTGGCCGGCGAGATGGCCGAGCACCTCGTCGACGTCGACACATTGGCCGAGCACCTCGACCGGGTCGTCGCGATGCTCGAGGGCGTCGCCAGGGGAGAGGGGTCCCGCAAGCGGGCCCACCCGATGCGTGACGTCGTGGCCACCCTCAGGGAGCGGGCCGCGGTGGTGCCGATCATCGCGCGCTACCACGACCTCAAGCGGTCTCGGGACGCGATGGACTTCGCCGACCAGATGGCGGTTGCCGCCCGCATCGCCTCGAGTGTCCCCGAGGTCGGTAGGGCGGAGCGGAGGCGCTTCCGGGCGGTGCTGCTCGACGAGTTCCAGGACACCTCCGAGGCGCAGCTCCAGCTCCTGCGCGCGCTGTTCGTCACCGCAGGCGAGCCGGTTCCGGTCACCGCGGTCGGCGACCCGCACCAGTCGATCTACGGGTGGCGGGGTGCGTCGTCCACGACGCTCGACCGGTTCCGCACCGACTTCCGCGACGACGAGCACGCGGCGCGGGTGCTGCACCTGTCGACGAGCTGGCGCAACGACCGCGTCGTCCTCGAGGCGGCCAACTCCGTGGCCCGTCCACTCACGGAGAGAAGCTCGGTCGAGGTCCGGCCCCTGTCCGCTCGCGCCGACGCCGGCCCGGGGCACGTGGGCGTCGCGCGGCTGGACACCATCGAGGGCGAGGCGTCACACGTCGCCGACTGGGTGCGGACCCGGCTCGCGCGACCGGGTCGCCGAACGGCTGCCGTGCTGTGCCGCAAACGATCCCAGTTCCCCCCGGTCGTCGATGCCCTCGAGGCGGCGGGGGTGCCCTACGAGGTCGTCGGCCTGGGTGGGCTGCTGCACATGCCGGAGGTGGCCGACCTCGTCGCGTTGCTCCACGTGGTCCAGGACCCCACCCGGGGCGACCGGCTCATGCGCCTCCTCACGGGGCCGTCCTGCCGCCTCGGAGCAGCTGACCTCGACGGGCTCGGTGCGTGGTCGAGGGCACGGCAGCACCATGGTGCCCGCCCACGGGGAGCCGACCTCGCTCCCGACGCCAGCGAGCGCGCGAGCATCATCGAGGCCCTCGACGACCTGCCGGCAGCGGACTGGGTGGGTGAGGAGGGGCAGCGCATCGGGTCGACCGCCCTCGAGCGTCTGCATGGCGTGGGGGCGACGGTCAGGCGGCTGAGGTCGCTCACGGGCCTCGGGCTTCCCGAGCTCGTCGACGAGGCCGAGTCGGCCCTCGGGCTCGACATAGAGGTGCTGGCGCGCCCGGGCTGGTCGACCGGTGCGGCTCGCGCCCATCTCGACGCCTTCGCCGACGTCGCCGCGACCTTCTCGGCGAGCGCCGACCAGTCGAGCCTGGGTGGCTTCCTGGCCTGGCTCGAGGCCGCGGTCGACGAGGAGCGCGGCCTCGACCTGGGGTGGGTGGAGGCGCGCCCCGACGCCGTCCAGGTCATGACGGTGCACGCCGCCAAGGGCTTGGAGTGGGACGTCGTCGCCGTGCCCGGGCTCGTCGAGTCCTCCTTCCCGGCGCACTCCGCGGCCCAGGGCAAGGTCGTGGGGGAGGCCTGGGGCCACCGGGACCCCAGCGACAAGGGCTGGCTCGTCGGTCTGGCCTCCCTGCCCTACGACCTTCGCGGTGACGCGGAGGGGCTTCCGCGCTTCGGCTGGTCCGACCCGCACGACTGGGACTCCGTCGCCGTCGCCTTCGACGCCTTCACCTCGGCCGTCGCCGACCACGGGGTCACGGAGGAGCGTCGACTCGCCTACGTCGCGCTGACCCGGGCCCGCTCCGACCTGCTGCTGACCTCGCACGTGTGGGGGGCCGCGACGACCCCGCGCATCACGTCACGCTTCCTCGAGGAGCTCCGCTCCACCGAGATCCGTCTGGCCCCCGGCCCGTGGGTCGACATGCCTCCGGTCGATGACCCGAAGCCACAGAACCCGCGCACGGCAGAGCCCCTCACGGTGTCCTGGCCCACCACCGACCACGTGCAGCGCCGCCAGCTGCTGCTGGCGCCGGCGGGTGCTGTCGCCGCGATGATGAAGCAGCCGAACGCCGGGCCCCGGGGCACCCGGTGGGACCCCGAGGCCACGATGCTCCTCGACGAGGGGACGAGACGGGTCCGCGGGGGTGACGTCGACGTCGAGCTCCCCGTGCACCTGTCGACGTCGGCACTCGTCTCGCTCGCGGAGGACCCCGGGGCGTTCACGAGCGACCTCCGGCGTCCGATGCCGCGCCCGCCGGCACTCGCGGCCAGGCGCGGCACGGCATTCCACGCCTGGGTCGAGGAGCACTACGCGATGGCGAGCATGGTCGACGTGGACGAGCTGCCGGGCTCCGCCGACGAGGGCCACGCCGACCTCGACCTGCGCCGGCTGCGGGAGTCCTTCCTCGCGAGCGAGTGGGCCGACCGCAGGCCGCTCGAGGTCGAGACGAGCGTCGAGACCGTCGTGGACGGTGTTGCGGTCCGGGGTCGGATCGACGCGGTCTTCGAGGAGGTGGGCACCGACGGGCTGCCGCGTTGGGTCGTCGTCGACTGGAAGACCGGTCGGCCTGCCACGGGCGACCGGGGCCGCGCGCGGGCGCTGCAGCTGGCGGCCTACCGGCTCGCCTGGGCCAGGTTGCGTGGGGTGCCCGAGGACCGGGTCTCGGGGGCCTTCTTCCACGCGGCGACGGGGGAGACGCTCTGGCCGGAGCTGCCGGGGGCGGGCGAGATCACCCGGGTGTTGAGCCTGGCCCGTCCTCGCTGACCTCGGGGACCTTCTCCCCGTCCTCGGGGGCATCGGGCTCTGCGGTCTCCGGGACGTGCTCGCTCTCGACCTCCGGGGAGCCCCCGTCGTGCTGGGCCTCGGTGGGGTGCTCCCGGTCCTCGAGCTCCGTGGGGTGCTCACCGTCCTCGAGCTCCGGGGAGTCCCCCTCGTCCTCGAGCTCCGGAAGGTCCTCCTCGTCCTCGTCGACCACGAGGACAGGCGGTGGGCTGGGGCGAGCCCGGACGCCGACGGGGGCGAGCGAGGTCCTGCGGTAGTCGTCCTCCGCTCCTGCCTCGGCCGTGTGCACGGCGTCGTCCAGGCGTCGGAGCTGGGTCGTCAGGACCTCGACCGCCCCGACGTCCTTGCGGGAGAGCGCGGTCATCAGCGAGCCGAGCAGGCCGAGCTCGGCGACCAGCCTGGCTCGCACGAGGAGGTTGGCGTCGGGCCGCTCCACGCGTGCGTGGGCGTAGGCCTCGAAGACGGTCTCCACCGCGTCGTGCGGCGCGTCGGCGACGAGCGCCGAGAAGTCATCGGCCGGGTCGGCGACCTTGGCGTCCTCCCAGCCCGTCATCGCCCGGATCCGTCCCGTCGCCGCATCCGAGTCGTCGGTGAACACGGCCAGGACCTGGTCGCCGGTCAGGTCGCCGTGCGTCGGCGTCGGGGCGAAGCGCCAGAGCGTGACGTCCTCGAGGGCGCCCTCCCACCGGGTCAACAGCGTCGTGGGGACGCGACCCGTCTCGGCCGCCCGGTCGAGCTCGACCAGCCGGCGGTTCCGGTAGGAGTCCGCGTCGTAGGACGGCACGCCGGCCTCCTCGAACACCCCGGGGTCGGTGTTGTGCAGGGCAGCCAGCGCCCGTCCGAGCTCGGCCGCCAGCCCCGGGCCGGCGGGCAGCTCTGCGTAGTCGAGGTTGTGCCCGGGAAGGTAGGGGTAGACGGCGGCGCGACCCCCTTCGGCGAGCGCGACGAACCCCTTGGGGGCGGGGACGGCGAACGGCAGCCGCCGCGCGAGGAGGCCGAGGAGCGACATCGTGCGGTCCATCTCGGCGCCCGCCACCTCCGTGCGCGGCGCACGAACGACCCAGCGTCGGTGCTCGGAGTCCTGGATGAACGCGACGTCGAAGGACTGCTCGGGGGTGCTGCTGAGTGCCTCGACCGTGACGGGGTCGAGTCCGGGCACCGCAGCACTGGCCAGGGCCGCGAGAAAGGAGGGGCTGCGTTCCACGCTGCAACGGTATGCCGTGCAGCGCCCTTAGGCTGGGAAGCGTGCCCCGACCGGACGGAATCCTCCCCGAGCTGGCCCTGAGCCGAGCCCCTCTCGACCGGCGCGGTGACCTGCGGTCCGACCCGGGCCACCTCCCGAGGTTGCTCGCGGACCCCTCGACCCGGGTCCTGCGGCTCGTCGGCGACCGGGTCGAGGTGGAGGAGGCCGCGGACGGTCCACGCGTCGTCCTGGGGCCGCCCGAGCCGAGAGACGGGGACCGGCCCTGCGTCTACCTCGGTGAGCTGGGTGGCACGGCATACGTGGGGGTGGTGGCCGACGACCTCGTCGAGGAGGCCGGGAGCGCCGCCGACGACGCGGTGGCCGCCGACCTGCGGACCCTGCGCCAGGTCGGAGCAGTGCTCGACGACCTGGGCACGGCTCTGTTCTGCACGCTCCTCGCGCTGGGCAACTGGCACCGCACCCACGGGCACTGCCCACGGTGCGGCGCCCGGACCGAGCCCGCGTTGTCCGGCTGGACCAGACGGTGCGGCGAGGACGGCAGTGAGCACTACCCCCGCACCGACATGGCGGTGATCATGGCGGTCGTCGACGGCGACGACCGCCTGCTGCTCGCCCGTGGCCGGGGGTTCCGCAGCGCCGGGATGTCGGTGTTGGCGGGCTTCGTCGAGCCGGGTGAGTCGCTGGCGGCGGCCGTTGCCCGCGAGGTCGAGGAGGAGTCGGGCGTTCGCGTGTCGGACGTGCAGTACCTCGGCGACCAGCCGTGGCCGTTCCCCTCGTCCCTGATGATCGGGTTCACGAGCCGGGCCGAGAACACCGACCTGCACCTCCAGGCCGAGGAGATCGAGGCCGCGCGCTGGTTCACGAGGACTGAGCTCGACGAGGCGCTGGCCGACGGCACGCTGCTGCTGCCGGGTCGGGTGTCGATCGCTCGCAGGATCATCGAGCACTGGTACGGGGCGAGGATCGACGCACCCGACGTCTCGCTGCGCTGAGCGGGTCACAGCCGTCCGGCCGTCAGGCGAGCCGGTTCCGGACCTCCGCGATGGACGGGTTGGTGGCCACGCTGCCGTCGGGGAACAGCAGCGTGGGAACCGTCTGGTTCCCTCCGTTGATCGACATCACGAAGTCGGCGCTGCCCGCCTCGTGCTCGATGTCGACCTCGGTCCAGCGGATGCCCTCGCGCTCCATCTGGGACTTGAGCCGACGGCAGTACCCGCACCAGGTCGTCGTGAACATGGTGACGGTGCCGGGGTCGGGCAGGGGCTGCGCGGACATCGTGCTCCTCGTGGCGGCAATGTGGTCGCCCGGTCAACGTCTGGCGGGTGCCCATTCCTTCCCGGGGCCCACCGCCGTCGACGGCGGTGGGTGGCGACGTCGGCCCCGCGACCTAGGATCGGTGCGATGACCAGCCTGCCCGTGCACCCCGGAGCCGACGTGGTCCTCGACGCGCTCGACCCGGAGCAGCGCGAGGTGGCTGCGCACCCGAGCGGCCCCATGTGCGTGCTCGCCGGGGCGGGCACGGGGAAGACCCGGGCGATCACGCACCGCATCGCCTACGGGGTCCTCTCCGGTACGTACCAGCCGCAGCGCGTGCTCGCCGTGACCTTCACGGCGCGCGCAGCCGGTGAGATGCGCACGCGGCTGCGCGACCTGGGGGTCGGTGGGGTGCAGGCTCGCACCTTCCACGCCGCGGCGCTGCGCCAGCTGCACTACTTCTGGCCCCAGGCGGTCGGTGGGGCCGCACCCGAGGTGATGCCGCACAAGGCGAGTGCCGTCGCGGAGGCGGGGGGTCGGCTGCGGTTGCGCCTCGACAGCGCCGCCATCCGCGACCTTGCCTCCGAGATCGAGTGGTCCAAGGTCTCGATGCTCACCCCTGAGTCGTACGCCGCGGCGGCGGCCACCCGGGGCCGCGCGGTGCCCGGGGGGCTGGACGCCACGGCGATGGCACGTCTCATCGCCGCCTACGAGGAGGTCAAGACCGACCGCGGGGTCATCGACTTCGAGGACGTCCTGCTGCTCATGGTCGGCATGCTGCGCGAGCACGACACGATCGCGCGTGCCGTGCGCGGTCAGTACCGCCACTTCGTCGTCGACGAGTACCAGGACGTCAACCGGCTGCAACAGGCGCTGCTCGAGCTGTGGCTGGGGGAGCGCGCCGACCTGTGCGTGGTCGGCGACCCGGCCCAGACCATCTACTCCTTCACCGGCGCCTCGCCCCAGCACCTCCTCGGGTTCCGCAGCCGGCACCCCCAGGCCCGCACCGTCGAGCTCGTGCGCAACTACCGGTCGACCCCGCAGGTGGTCGGTCTGGCCAACCTCGTGCTGCGCGGCCCCGGCGGCTCTCGCCGCTCCGGCTCCGTCGAGCTGCGGGCCCAGCGGCCCGACGGCACGGCGCCGGACCTCATGGTGGCCGACAACGACCCCGACGAAGCGGCGTCGGTGGCGACCCGGATCCAGGCCCTCCTCGCCGACGGGCACCCGCCGTCCGAGATCGCCATCCTGTTCCGGACCAACGGTCAGAGCGAGGGCTTCGAGTCCGCACTGTCCGAGCGAGGTGTTCCCTACCTCGTGCGGGGAGGTGAGCGCTTCTTCTCGCGCAAGGAGGTCCGGGAGGCGGTCGTCCTGATGCGAGGTGCCGCCCGCTCCGACGACGGTGAGGTGCCCCTGCCCGACCTCGTTCGCGACGTCCTGTTGGGTGCGGGCTGGTCGCGAGAGGCGCCGTCGGGGGGTGGCGCGGCCCGCGAGCGGTGGGAGTCGCTCAGTGCCCTCGCCGCTCTCGCCGACGACACCCACGCCACCGACCCGCAGGCCCGGATGCCGGCGTTCGTCCACGAGATCGACGAGCGGATGGCCGCCCAGCACGCCCCCACGGTACAGGGGGTCACGCTGGCGTCGTTCCACGCCGCCAAGGGCCTGGAGTGGGACACCGTCTTCCTCGTCGGGTGCTCCGACGGCCTGCTGCCGATCAAGATGGCCGACACCCCGGAGGCCATCGAGGAGGAGCGGCGGCTTCTCTACGTCGGGGTCACCCGGGCCCGGGAGCGGCTCACGCTGTCGTACGCCGTGTCGCGCACCCCGGGTGCGAAGGCCACCCGTCGCCCGTCGCGCTTCCTCGACGGCACGGCGGCCGTCCTCGGCGAGGGGGCAAGGTCCCAGCCCAAGCGACGCCATCGGAAGACCGCCGGAAGCGAGCCGCCAAGCCGGGCCCGGTCCACCTGCCGCACCTGCGGCGCCCACCTGGGCAGCGCCCGCGAGCGCACGATCGGGCGGTGCGGCGCGTGCCCGGCGACGATGGACGAGAGGCTCTTCGAGGCCCTTCGCGAATGGCGCCTGGCGACGGCGAAGGAGGCTGACGTCCCAGCGTTCGTCGTCTTCACCGATGCGACCCTGACGGCGATCGCGGAGCGGGTGCCGAACGACACGGCGTCACTCGCCCGGATCGGTGGTGTCGGCCCGGCCAAGCTGGAGCGATATGGGGCAGCCGTGCTGGCGGTCCTCGGGGACTTCTCCGCGGGCGGTTCTGGCTGACGCGCATGGGGGACTCGGCGACGCGTCGGCCGAGCCTGCGGACCCGTTCAGGAAAATGCGTTGCCACGTCGTGAGGGCCTGCTCTAGCCTGTTCCAACACCTCGCGTTCCCGTTCGGGAGCGCGGTCGCACCGAGAGCAGTGAGGAGGGTTGGCCCTGATGGAGACGATGACGATGTCCGAGGAGATGGCGATGGCTGCTGTCCGTGAGACCTCCGCACGCCCCTGGCGCGGGTCCAACACCGCTCACGCAGGCATCTTCGGCCAGTTCCAGGGGCGCACCCTGTCCTTCGTCGGCTGCACCGATCTCGCCATCGATGACCGCGCGAACGTCACCGCCCCGATCACGGGAGTCGGGTATCCACGCCTCGAGGCTCCACCTGTCTGACAGACACGACAGGCACCTCGAGGCCGCGGATCCCGACACCGGGATCCGCGGCCTTTGTCATTCCCGCCGCACCGACCACCACCCGATCCGTAGCACGCGAGGCCGCGACATGAGCAGCACCACCGCCCAGGGCGGGACCGACCGCCCACCGAGTTCCCCGCGCCGCACCCGGCGCACCGAGATGACCGAGCGCCGACCCGGGCGCGACCAGCAAGGAGGTGACCACCCGATGCAGCTGACCACGCTCCTCGACCTGCACGAGATGTCCGTGTCGACCGGCGAGGGCATCCCGTGCCGCGAGAACGACGCCGAGATGTGGTTCGCCGACACCCCCGAGGGTGTCGAGTTCGCCAAGGCCCTGTGCGCCACCTGCCCGGCGCGGGCCGCGTGCCTCTCGGGTGCGCTCGCCCGGAACGAGCCATGGGGCGTCTGGGGTGGCGAGCTCTTCGTCCACGGAGAGGTCGTTGCGCGCAAGCGTCCGCGCGGCCGTCCCCGCAAGGCCGAGGTCGCCGCCTGACCCACAGGCGTGCGGCGAACCGGGCCCTCCGGCCGGCCGGCCGCCGACACCGACACCGACACCGACAGACACCACGCCAGCAAGGAGAACCACATGTACACCAGGGCGATGCAGCGCATCCGCCGCACCGCGCACCAGCGACGCGTCCACGAGGCGCAGCGTCGGGCGCAGGTCGCGGCCGAGCGCGAGCAGATCCGGGTCACCATGCACACCACCGTGCGATGAGGACCCGACGCGATGAGCGCACTGCCCCCGACGTCGCGTCGGGGGCAGTGCCGTCCCTCCTCACCGTGCAGCCCGTGCCGGCGATCGCGTTCTGGCGCGCCGTCGGGGCCGAGGTGCTGGCTACTCTGAGCGCATGGTCTCGCTGACGATCGCCCAGGACCCCGCCGCCGACCGAGTGCTCTCGGAGGACCCCTTCGCCCTGCTCGTGGGCATGCTGCTCGACCAGCAGTTCCCCATGGAGCGTGCCTTCGCCGGGCCCGCGAAGGTGCTCGAGCGCTTCGGCACGCTGGACCCGGCGGTCGTCGCCGATGCCGATCCGGCGGCCTTCGCGGACCTCTGTGCCACGCCGCCCGCGGTCCATCGCTACGGTCGGTCGATGGCCGGCCGGATCCAGGCGCTGGCCGCGGTGGTCCGAGACGACTACGACGGCGACGCCTCGCTCATCTGGCGGGAGGCGGGAACCGGAGCCGAGCTCGCCTCACGACTCAGAGCACTGCCCGGGTTCGGGGACCAGAAGGCGAGGATCTTCACAGCTCTCCTGGCCAAGCAGCTCGGGGTGCGCCCGGAGGGGTGGGAGGAGGCCTGCGGCGCGTACGCCGAGACAGGCTCCTTCCGGTCCGTGGCCGACGTCGTCGATGCCGAGTCCCTGCAGAAGGTCCGGGACTTCAAGAAGGCGGCGAAGGCGGCCGCCAAGGCCAAGGACTGACCCGTGGCAGAACAGGGGCAGGGGGAGGCGTCGGACATGGTCTGCGCCACCTGCGGAGCCACCCCTGCAGACGCGGCCGCCGAGGCCGGCGCGCGACTGACCTGGGCTCGGGGCGTCGAAGGGGGGCGCCAGGTCTGGACCTGTGAGGCGTGCAGCCGCAAGCACCTGCGCAGCATCGAGGGAAAGCTCGACACGGCCTGGTGGTGACCAGGCCGTGCCCGGCATCCCGTGCCTCTCACTCGTTTGGACACCATGGCGGCAAACGCGTGGCCGGCGGTCAAGTCTGGGCGCCTCTCACGCGTTTGGACACCATGGCGGCGAAACGCGTGGCTGGCGGTCAAGACTGGGCGCCTCTCACGCGTTTGGACACCATGGCGGCGAAACGCGTGCCGGTGGGCTCAGCTCGGGGAGGGCGGGAGTCGTGACTCGTCGATGCCGGGGAGGTAGGCGCACAGCATCTCGCGCATCGGCACCGTGCCGCCGATCTGGCTGAGCACCCCGATCCCGCCGAGCCACACCCGGTGGATGAGGAGGTACTCAGGCGGGAGATTGAGCTTCATCCCGACGAGGAACTGAGGTCTGCGTGGGTCCTGGACCTGCGCCGCCGCGGCGCGGAGCCAGTCGCGGTTGAAGGTGAACTGGTCATGCAGCACCGGCTCGAGGAGCGGGGCGAGGAACTCCAACAGACCATCGGGGTCGATGTCGACACCCTGGCGGATGAAGCCCTCCGACCGCAGGCCGTCGACGGCCTCCTGCCCGTCACCGGCGAGCGCGGCGGTGAGCAGTCGGCCCATGGCGGGGGGCAGACCGTCCGGCAGCCGGTTGACCGCGCCGAAGTCGAGCACGCCGAGACGCCCGTCGTCGGTGATCCGGAAGTTTCCGGGGTGCGGGTCGGCGTGCAGCAGGCGAGCGCGGGTCGGAGCCCGGAGCAGGAACTCCAGGTAGAGGGTCGCCGCCTCGTCGCGTTCCTCCTGGGTACCCGACAGGATGATCTTCGACAACGGGGTGCCGTCGACCCACTCGGTGACCAGGACGTGGGTGTTGTCGACGAGGACGTCGGGCACGAGAACGTCCTCGTCCCCCCTGAACGAGCTGGCGAAGTGGCGCTGGTGGCGTGCCTCCAGGTGGTAGTCGAGCTCCTCGCTCATCCGCTCCTTCAGCTCCACCATGATGGCCTTGACGTCGACGCCCGGGACGACGGTGCCGGCGAGCCGCGCGACGCGGGAGAGCTGGTTGATGTCGGAGAGCAGCGCCTCTGCCGCCCCGGGGTACTGGATCTTGACGGCCACCTCGCGGCCGTCGCGCCACACCGCTCGGTGCACCTGACCGATCGAGGCGGCGGCCGCCGGCGTGTCGTCGAACTCGACCAGTTTGGTACTCGCCCATCGGGGCCCGAGCTCCCGGGCGAGGATCTCGTGGACGCGGTCGGCCCCCATCGGAGGGCCCGACTCCTGGAGCTTGGTGAGCGTTGCGCGGTAGGGGGCCGCCAGCTCCTCGGGCATGGCCGCCTCCATGACGGACAGCGCCTGCCCGAACTTCATCGCCCCGCCCTTCAGCTGGCCGAGCACGGCGAAGAGCTGCTCGGCCGTGCGCGCCTGGAGCTCGGCCGCAACCGCTTCGGCAGGGCGCCCACCGACCCGCTTGCCCACCCCCAACGCGGCGCGCCCGGCATGCCCCAGGGGCAGGCCGACGAGCTTCGCCGTCCGGGAGATCGAGCCGCGCGGGATGTCGGTCACCCGGTCATTGTCGCTGACGCACAGCGACAATCGTGACGGGCGCCCCACAATCGGTGCGTGACGGCGATCTTGTCGAGGCTCACTTCCGTGGAAATCCCCGCCAGGCAGTCGTCGCCGCGCAGCGCCGTCAGGACGGTGACGGTCGCGACGGCAGAGGCGAGGACCACCGCCTCGCGAGGTAACCGCCGCGACGCGGAGGACAGCGACCCCGTCCAGGCGCCCGCCACGCAGGCCAGGCATGCGGACCGTCCGGGCAGGACGAGGGGGCCGACCATGACCGAGTCGGTGCCGATGACGACCACCACGTGTGGGATGCCGCGGGCCTGCCACGGCGCCCCTGCCCAGTCCGGTTCACGGCCCTCCGCGACCACGACGACGACCCGTGGTGCCACGCCCCACGACCGCATGGCCAGCTCGGCGCCGTCGGCTGCGTGCAGTCCGCCATGGACCACCACCCCGCTGCGGCGCAGCTGGGCCACCAGCTCCTCGGCCATCGGACCCCAGCCGTCGACGACGACGAGCGGCCCACCCTCCTGCGCTGGACCCACCACGCCCCCCACCCGCCTCGTCCCGACCCACCCCATCCTGCCGACACCGGACCCGGGCGAGTGGGCGTCGTCCACAGGCCCGGGTCGGGGGCGGCCCCGAGCGCGCAGGGCCCCGATCCCAGGGGGATCGGGGCCCTGCGTCACGCGAGACTCGGGCGGTCAGGCCTTGCCGAGGATGCGGTTGAGGTTGGTGCCACAGACCGGGCACGTGCCCTTGGCCATCCGGCGACCGTTCTCGGAGACGACGACCTTCCCCTCGGCCTCGCGCTTCTCCTTGCACTTCACGCAGTAGAACTCGCCCTTGTATGTCTCGTCAGCCATGAACGTTCTCCTTGTCGTCGATCACGGACGGAGCCGCGCCGATCGGGTCGCCGCGTTCGCGGCCTGGACGCCACCAGATTAGCCACGCCCACGCCCGATCCGCCGTCGGGACGCGCGAACAGCTCGGGCCCGTGCGGCTCACCGGCCACACCGTCACCACCTGCACCTCCAGAGCCGAAAGCCCTAGAGTCGGGGGGATGAGCACTCCGGACGTCGAGGTCCGCCGCAGCAGGCGGCGGCGACGCACCGTGAGCGCCTACCGCGAGGACGGCCGCACGGTGGTGCTCATCCCGGCATCCTTCAGTGCTGCCGAGGAGGAGGACTGGGTCGGCAGGATGCTGGCCCGGCTCGAGGCGGGCGAGCGGCGGCGGGAGCTCGACGACGGAGCCCTCGAGGCCCGGGCAGCCCGACTCTCGCGCGCCTACCTGGGCGGCCACGCGAGACCGAGCAGCGTGCGCTGGGTGTCCACCATGAGCAAGCGATGGGGGTCGTGCACTCCTGCGGACGGGACGATCCGGGTGTCCGACCGCTTGGGTGACGTACCCGACCACGTGCTCGACTACGTCCTGCTCCACGAGCTCGCCCACCTGCTCGTCCCCGGTCACGGGCCGGGCTTCTGGCGCCTGCTCGGCTCGTACCCCCACCTCGAGCGGGCACGGGGCTTCCTCGACGGCGTCGCGCACGCCGAGGGGCGACCGGCACCGGCGAACGAGGACCAGGGGGGCCGCGTCTCAGACGAGACCGAGGGCGGCGCCAGCGGCTGAGGCGAGCGACGTCAACTCGTCGCGGGTGCCCTCGGGCAGTGCTGCCACGGGCCACCAGCGCACCGCGTTCGACTCCGCGCTCACCCGGGGCGTGGCGCCGACCGGGGCGATCGCGGCGAACCGGATGTCGAGGTGCTCGCGGCACGAGCCGAAGGCTCCGACCAGCCGGTGCCGGTCGAGCTGCACGGGGTCGGCCAGCGGTGCGAGGTCATCGATGCCGGACTCCTCGCGGGCCTCGCGGCTTGCGGCGTGCCACACCGACGGGTCGGCCGGCTCGAGGTGACCGCCGAACTGGAACCACTGGCCGGCCCGCCGGTGGTGGGTGAGCAGCGCGTGCTCACCGGTGTGGTCCAGTACGAGGCACGAGGCCGTCAGGTGGGCGGGCGGGCCCGCCTTGGCTGCACCGTCGGGGTGGTCGGCCAGGTGCTCGAGGTATGCCGTGCGCAGCCTCTCCTGATGCCGGTCCGGGGCGCCCCACCGCTCGAGGGTCCTGACCGCGTCGGCCTGCAGGGCGGCGAACGCCGACACGACCCGGAGGTCGGCCCCACGACCCGCCGAGTGGTCGGGGTCGTGCCCGGCGTGGCTCACCCGGGGTCTTCGCCGCGCAGGAGCCGGTCGAGCTCGTCGTCCATCGGGTCCTCGGTAGGGGAGGAGGTGCGCTGCACGTAGCCCAGGGGATCATCGAGGTCCGCTGCGGACGGTGCGAGGTCGGGGTGACGCCACGCCCCGTCGCGCCCGGCCGCATCGGTCGCGTTCTCCAGGGCGCGGAAGAGGTTGGCCGCGTCGCGCAGTCGCCGGGGGCGCAGCTCGAGCCCGACAAGCGCTCCGAACGCCTTCTCCGCGGGGCCACCGCTCGCGCGCCGGCGCCGGACGGCCTCGCCCAACGCGTCCGCCTGGGGGAGGTGGGGTGCAGTGGCCCGCTCGGTGACGACGTCGACCCACCCCTCGACGAGTGCGAGCAACGTCTCGAGCCGGAGCAGCGCGGCCTGCTGCGCAGGGGAGTGCTGCGGGGCGAACATCCGCCCCTGGAGCGCCTGCTGGATCGCCTCGGGGTCGGACGGGTCGATCGAGCGCACGGCCTCCTCGATGCCATCGGTGTCGATGGTGATGTCCGCCGCGTAGTCGCGGACGGCGGCCAGGGCGGCCGGCGCGAGCCACGGAACCGCCGTGAAGAGACGGACCCGGGCGACCTCCCGAACGGCGAGGTACAGCCGCGCCTGCGGCTCGTCGACCTCGAGGCCCTCGGCGAAGGCGCGCACCGCGGTGGGCATGAGGACGACGCTCGGGGCGCTCACGAGGGGGAGTGACACCTCGCACCCGCTGAGGACCTCACCGGCCAGGGTGCCCACGCCCTGCCCGAGCTGCATCGAGAACATCGACCCGTGCATCCGCCGGAGCATCGGTCCGGCCTGGTCGAGGAGGCCGTCCGGCAGCGCGGACTCCCCGAGCCCCTCGAGCTGCGAGGACATGGCCGACCCCACGGCGTCGGTCACGCCGGCCGCGACGGGTTCGACGAGACCGGTCCACACCGGCATGGTGGCCTCGACCCACTCCGCCCCGCTCCACGCGGTGCCCGTGAGGCCGGATGCCGTGAGGTCGGTGATCCCGTCGAGCCAGAGCCCGGCGACCTGTACCGCCTCGGCCACGGCACGGCGCTCGCCGTCCGACGCGAGGGAGTCCCCGGCCGCGGACACCGTCTTGCGGGCCACGTCCGTGGCCATCTCGGCGTTGACGGGCGTGCCGGTGTCGGGGGCGGAGAACATCGCCTGGACCTGACCCATGACCATCGCGAGCATCTGTGGGTCGATCTTGTCCAGACCCATGCCCTGCATCATCGAGGCGACCTGTGGGTCGAGCTCGCCACCGGTGAGACCGCGCAGCAGCTGCTCGATCTCGGGGGGAAGGTCGGGGGTGTCGTCGTCCTGTGGGTCACTCACTGGGGTCTCCTCGCGGCAGGTGAGAGGATGTCGTCTCGATACAGCCAACCACGACGCGGTCCCGGAAGTTCCGCGGGACCGTCACCGAGGAGCCTTCTTGCCGCAGGACCACGATGCGGTCGCCCTTGCCGACCTGCGTGCCGAGCCGCTGTCCGTCGACGAGGTGCTGCACAGCGTCATCCACCCGACGTGCGGCGGGGTCGCCCTGTTCGTCGGCGTGGTGCGCGACCACGACCACGGGCACGACGTCTCGGCACTGGACTACTCCGCCCACCCGACTGCCGTCGAGGTCCTCCGCGAGACCTGCGCCGCGGTGGCGGCACGCAGCGCGGCGGTCCGGGTGGCCGCCGTGCACCGCACGGGGGCGCTCGCGGTCGGTGACCTCGCCGTGGTGGTGGCCGTGTCCGCCCACCACCGCGGGCAGGCGATCGACGCCTGCCGCGACCTCATCGACAGCCTCAAGTCGAGCACGCCGATCTGGAAGCACCAGCACTTCGACGACGGGTCCACCGAGTGGGTGGGCCTTCCGTGAGCTCCGCTCCCCACGACCTGAGCAGCACCACCAGCCAGGACGTCGTCGATCCCCGGCGCCCGGGCCGGCTGTCCGGGACGCTGCTCGTGGGCACCTTCATCACCATCGCCATCGCCGCCGCCCTCAGCTTCGTGGGGCTCCCGTACGTCGTGCTCCTGCCCGGCCCGGCCACCAACATCCTCGGTGAGACGGACGGCACCGCCATCCTGACGGTCGACGGGGCGCCCACCTACCCGACGACGGGGAACCTCGACTTCACGACCGTCCTGGTCGAGGGCGGCCCCGGCCGGCGCAAGATCACCGTCTTCGACGTGGCCAGGGCTGGGCTGCGCGACTCCCAGGAGGTGGTGCCCGTCGAGCAGGTCTACCCACCGGACGCCAGTGAGGAGCAGGTGCAGGAGGAGGGAGCCGCGGAGATGGCCGCGTCCCAGACGGTGGCCACCGCCACGGCGCTCCGCGCCCTCGGGGAGGACGTCGACCAGGTCGTCACCATCGCAGCGGTGCCCGAGGCCAGTCCCTCGGCCGGCGTGATCGAGCCCGGCGACGTGCTCGTCTCGGTCGACGGCGACCCGGCGACCGACCCCGACGCCGTCCGTGCCGCCGTGCAGCGCCACGACCCCGGCGACACGATCCCCGTGGTCGTCGACCGGTCCGGTGACACGACCACACTCGAGGTCACCACGGGGGCGGGGTCCGATGGCAGCACCATCGTCGGCGTGAGCCTGCGCGTCGACTACGACCTCCCGGTCGAGGTGACGGTCAACACCGGCAACGTCGGCGGCCCGTCTGCGGGGTTGATGTTCAGCCTTGCCATCTACGACGTGCTCACCCCCGGGGAGCTGACGGGAGGCGAGAAGATCGCGGGCACCGGTGAGATGTACGACGACGGCACCGTGGGGCCGATCGGCGGCATCCGGCAGAAGCTGGTCGGCGCGCGGGATGCAGGGGCCACCGTGTTCCTCGCCCCCTCGGCCAACTGCTCGGAGGTCGTCGGGCAGGTGCCCGACGGGCTGCAGGTCGTGCGGGTCGAGACCTTCGACGACGGGCTCAGCGCCGTGCAGAAGGTGGCGGAGGGCGACACGGCGTCACTGCCGGCCTGCGGCTGACCGTCCTGACCCTCGAACGGCCGGTGCTCAGTCCGCGAACGTCTCCCTCAGGGCGTGGACGAGTCCCGGGGCGATGTCCTCGCCGAGGGCGACCCGGTCGTCCTGGTCGTGGTCCCGCTGCCGCAGGAGGCAGCGCGCGGCGCCGCCCCGGGTGACGGCCACCAGCAGGCGGACGTCGGTTCGATCGGGGTGGTCGGCGACGGCGCGCAGGGCCGCCTCCGGGTCCTCGGGGAGGTCGCGCTCGGCGGCGGGAGGCACGACGATCCTCTCGACCGCGATGGCGCAGCCGGACACCTGCTCCGGCCATGCGATCTGGGCGAGGAGGTCCTCGATCCCCTCGGCCCGCGGCAGCTCGTCCTGCTCGACCGCGCTGAGGGCCCCCTCGATCGAGTCGTGGGTCGCGAGCCCCTCGTCCAGGTGTGGCTCGAGGGCGAGCAGCTCGGTCGTGGGGACCAGTGCGAAGAGTCGGATGGGCTGGTCCCAGCCTGAACGCGACACGTGTCGCTCGGTGTCGAGTGCCGCGAGGGTCAGGGGGTCGGTGACGGGCTGGGGCTGGGTGGTCACGGAACCATGGTGCCTCACGGCCCGTTGAATGGCCGATGTAGGTTGGGCCGTCAACGTCGGCAAGGGTCCAGCCGTGACGGGACGAGGAGAGAAGTGAGTCGCTCGGAGTGGTTCGACGGGCCCATGGGCCCGGATGACGGTGCACCAGGCCCGGACGGGGGTGACGACGGCGGGACCGCCGGTCCTCCGCGCCCGCAGCCGGAGAAGGCCCGCCGGGGCCCGCTCGGGACGACGCTCCTGGTCCTGGCCGGACTCGCGATCGTGGGCGGGATCGGCGCCGACATCCTCACCGACGTGTGGTGGTTCGACTCCGTCGGCTTCCTCTCGGTGTTCGTCAAGGAGCTGACCACGAAGCTCGTCATCTTCTCGGTGGCGGCCGTCGTCACCGGCGCGGCCGTGGCCGCCAGCCTGGTGATCGCCTTCCGGACCCGCCCCCTCTACGTGCCCGTGACACCGGCCCAGCAGGTGCTCGAGCAGTACCGCCAGGCGGTCGAGCCGCTGCGCCGGGTCGGGGTGGTCGTCGTCCCCATCGTGCTGGGGCTGCTGGCCGGCTCCGGGTCGATGGGCGCGTGGCGCACCTACCTGCTGTGGCGCAACGGTGGCGACTTCGGGGTGACCGACCCGCAGTTCAACATGGACGTCGGGTTCTTCGTCTTCACGCTGCCGTGGCTCAACTTCCTCGTCAGCTTCGTCACCGTGGTGCTCGTACTGTCCTTCATCGCGGCCGCCTTCACCCACTACCTCTACGGGGGGTTGCAGCTCCCCGGTCGCGGACCGACGACCCGCGCCGCCTACGTCCACATCGGCATCCTCGGCGCCCTCATCGCGCTGACCCGCGCGGCCTCCTACTGGCTCGACCGCTACAGCCTGTCCAACCAGGAGGGAAGTCTCCTCACCGGGATCACCTACACCGACGCGAACGCGGTGCTGCCCACGAAGGCGATCCTCGCGGTCGCCGCGGTGATGTGCGCGGGCTTCTTCCTCGCCGCGATCTGGTCGAGGTCCTGGCGGCTTCCCCTCACCGGTGTGGCGCTGCTCGTCGTCACCGCCGTCGTCGTCGGGGGGATCTACCCGGCGCTCATCCAGTCCCTTCGGGTGAAGCCCTCCCAGAAGGCCCTCGAGGCCCCGTACATCGATCGGAACATCACCGCGACGCGCACGGCATTCGGCCTGGACCGGGTCACCCGGATCCCGAACCCCACGCCGTCGGAAGAGGATGACAAGCCGGCGCTGCGTGCGGCGGCCAACGACATCCCGGGCGTGCGGATCATCGACCCCAACGTCGTCGCGCCCACCTTCCGCCAGCTCGAGGGGCAGCGTGACTACTACGCCTTCCCCGACACCCTGGACGTCGACCGCTACACGGTCGGCGACCAGACCCGGGATGCCGTCGTGTCCGTCCGCGAGATCAACCTCGACGGGCTTCCCGACAACCAGCGCAACTGGCTCAACGACCACACCGTCTACACCCACGGGTACGGCTTCTACGCCGCGTACGGCAACCAGCGCACCCCCGAGGGCGACCCGGTCTTCTTCGAGGGCGGCGGACGCAACTCCCTGGGCGAGTACGAGCCCCGCGTCTACTTCGGCGAGCTCTCACCCGACTACTCCGTCGTGGGCGCCACCGAGGGAGAGCCGCCGCAGGAGTTCGACTACCCCGCCGGGGACCAGGGCGAGGCCGCCGTCAACAACACCTACGAGGGTGACGGCGGTGTGGACATCGGGTCCGGGATCCGGCGGCTGGCGTATGCCGTGAAGTACCGGGAGGCCAACTTCCTCCTCTCCGGAGCGGTGAACTCCAACTCCAAGATCCTCGACCACCGCACCCCGACCGAGCGCGTGGAGCGGGTGGCCCCGTGGCTGCGGCTCGACGGCAACGTCTACCCGGCGGTCGTCGACGGCCGGGTGCAGTGGATCGTCGACGGCTTCACGACGTCGGCGAGCTACCCCAACAGCCGGCTGCTCGACCTCGCCGACGCGACGTCCGACTCCGTGGCCCAGCGCTCCAACGTCGTCTCGGTCGGCCAGGGGCAGCTCAACTACGTGCGCAACGCCGTGAAGGCGACCGTCGACGCCTACGACGGCAGCGTCACGCTCTACGGCTGGGACACGACGGACCCGATGCTCAAGGCGTGGAGCAAGGCGTTCCCGGGGTCGGTGCGGCCGCTGTCGGAGATCGACGGCAACCTCATGTCGCACATCCGCTACCCCCAGGACCTGCTCAAGGTGCAGCGCCAGCTGCTCACCGAGTACCACGTCACCGACCCGGGCAACTTCTTCAGCGCGACCGACAAGTGGCGCGTCCCGAGTGACCCGACGCAGCCTGCGCAGGACCAGCCGGTCGTGTTCCAGTCCATCGCGATGCCGGGCGAGGACACCGCAGCCTTCTCGATCACCACGCCGTTCGTGCCGAACAGCAACAGCGAAGGGGGCCGGGAGATCCTGCGTGGTCTGTTGGCCGTCGATGCCGATGCCGGATCGGAGGACGGCAAACCTGCCGAGACCTACGGGTCGCTGCGGCTGCTCGAGTTCGGTGCGGCCACGCCCGCCGGCCCGGGGCAGGTCCTCAACCAGATCCAGAACTCACCGGTGAGATCGCAGAACCCGGCCGAGCAGCTCTCGCTCGCGCAGTACATCACCAACAACTCGGGCTCGGGCAAGCAGCTGACGTTCGGGAACCTGCTGACCTTCCCGCTCGAGGGAAAGATGTTCTACGTGCAACCGATCTACGTCCAGGCATCTGCCGGGTCCGGGTCGTTCCCGCAGAACAAGGTCACCGTGACGGTCTACGGGTCCACCGTGTCCTGGGGTGACACCCTGGAGCAGGCCGTCAGCGGATTGTTCGGCGCCAGCGAGGACGGCAGCGAGGCCGGCGGTGGCGACGCCGGTGGCGGTGGCGACGGAGGAACCGACGAGGAGGCGACTCCGACGACCCCGACGGGTACGGCGGCCGCCCAGCTCGCGGCCGCGCTGGCCGAGATCCAGGCGGCCTACACCGCGGGCCAGGACGCGCTCAAGGCCGGGGACTTCACGGCCTACGACGTGGCGCAGAAGCAGCTGGACGCGGCGATCAAGCGGGCCAACGCCATCGCACCCCTGCTCGACGCCGGCCCGGTCCCCGACCCCACTGCGTCGGCGAGTCCATCGCCCAGCCCGTCGGGCTGATCGCCCACCGGGGCTTTCGGGGTCACCCCGGAAGCCCCGGTGGGGCGGCGGACGACCTTCCGTGCCGCACCGGGGTGTCGCGCCCTCGTCCCTGCGACGAGGTGGTGCGGGCTCTCCACGGATTTGGCCGCCGACGGGTCTCTCGTCTACGCTCGTGACATACCGAGCGCGGTTCTTCGGAAGCGTGACTCAATCGACGCGGGGTGGAGCAGCTCGGTAGCTCGCCGGGCTCATAACCCGGAGGTCGCAGGTTCAAATCCTGCCCCCGCTACGACGGTCAGGCCCGAGGATCCACGGATCCTCGGGCCTGACCACGTTCGGGGCGAACACCCGTGGCATCCCACGGCCGGTGCCGGCGTGACACGCCCCACGTCGGCCCTGCCCCCGGCATACCGGGAGGGCTGCCCGTGTTCCACCCGCCATGACCACCCCACATCGAGTCGTCGTCATCGGATCCGGCTTCGGGGGACTCTTCGGAACGCAGGCGCTCAAGCGCCGCAAGGACGTCGAGATCACCCTCATCGCCAAGACCGCCCAGCACCTCTTCCAACCCCTGCTCTACCAGGTGGCCACGGGGATCCTGTCCGAGGGTGAGATCGCCCCGAGCACCCGTGAGATCCTCGCCCGCCAGAAGAACGCGCGGGTCGTGCTCGGCACCGTGACCCACGTGGACCTCGACGCGAAGACGGTGACCTCGAGCATCCTCGGGCGCGAGACCGTCACCCCCTATGACAGCCTCCTGGTGTCGGCCGGGGCCGGGCAGTCATGGTTTGGGCACGACGAGTTCGCCACGCACGCCCCCGGGATGAAGTCCATCGACGACGCGCTCGAGCTGCGGGGGCGGATCTTCGGCGCCTTCGAGCTGGCCGAGCAGGCCCGCACCCCGGCGGAGTGCCAGCGTGACCTGACCTTCGTCGTCGTGGGAGCAGGGCCGACCGGCGTCGAGATGGCCGGCCAGATCGCCGAGCTGTCCAAGCGCACCCTGAAGAACGACTTCCGCACCATCGACCCCACCCGCTCACGGATCATCCTCCTCGACGGGGCCGACCAGGTGCTGCCGGCCTTCGGCGAGCAACTCGGTGGGTCCGCCCGAGCTCGCCTCGAGGAGATGGGAGTGGAGGTCCGGCTCGGCACGATGGTCACCGACGTCGATGCCACCGGCATCACGGTGAGGGAGTCGGACGGCTCGAGCAGCCGCATCGAGGCGCTGACCAAGGTGTGGGCCGCCGGCGTGCAGGCAAGCCCGCTGGGTCGCCAGATCGGCGAGCAGTCCGGTGCCACGGTGGATCGCTCCGGGCGCGTCGAGGTGCGTCCCGACCTCACCGTCCCGGGGCACCCCGAGGTCTTCGTCGTCGGCGACATGATGTCCCTGGACGACCTCCCGGGGGTGGCCCAGGTCGCCATCCAGGGTGCTCGCTACGCCGCGAAGGAGATCACCGGGCGGCTGGACGGCAAGGAGCCGCAGGGTCCCTTCGAGTACTTCGACAAGGGCTCGATGGCGACGATCTCGCGCTTCAGCGCCGTCGCCTCGATCGGCAAGCTGCGCTTCTCGGGCTTCTTGGCCTGGCTCCTGTGGCTCGCGGTCCACCTCGTCTACATCATCGGGTTCAAGCACCGCGTGACGACCCTGCTCCACTGGGCCGTGAGCTTCCTTGGGAGGGGCCGCGCCGAGCGGGTCGCGACCGAGCAGCAGGTCTTCGGGCGGCGCGCGATGAAGCGCCTCCCGACGGACGAGAGCCCGACCATCCCCGGCCACCCCGACGACGCCGACGTCAGCGGTGTCTCCGAGCTCGAGGAACGTCACCGCCTCGTCGAGTGAACGCCGGCCGCCGCCCACACGTAGGGTGACCGCCATGCCGCTGGACTACCCCATCCACCGCCGGACCCTGGGCAACGGGTTGCGCGTCGTCATCTCTCCCGACCACACGGTGCCCAACGTCACCGTCAACATCTGGGTCGGGGTGGGCTCGCGTCACGAGACCCCCGGGCGGACGGGCTTCGCCCACCTCTTCGAGCACCTGATGTTCCAGGGTTCCCGGAACGTGCGCAGCGGAGAGCACTTCGAGGCGCTGATGGCCCAGGGTGCCCGGCTCAACGCCACCACCTGGTTCGACCGCACCAACTACTTCGAGACCGTGCCGACCGGGGCCCTCGAGCTCGCCCTGTGGCTGGAGGCCGACCGTCACGGGAACCTCCTGGACGCCGTCAACCAGGAGAACCTCGACAACCAGCGGGACGTCGTCAAGGAGGAGAAGCGCCAGCGCTACGACAACCAGCCGTACGGCACCGCCCTCATCGACGTGTATGCCGCGGTGTTCCCCGTCGGGCACCCCTACCACCACCCGACGATCGGGTCGATGGAGGACCTCGACGCGGCGAGCGTCGAGGACGTCCACGACTTCTTCCGGCGCCACTACGGCCCGGACAACTCCGTCATCACGCTGTGTGGTGACGTCACTCCGGAGCACGGGTTCGCCCTCGTGGAGCGCTACTTCGCAGACCTCCCCGCGCGGGGGCGCGACCCGCACCCGCCGGTCGACCAGCTGCCGCCGCTCGAGGCGCCGGTCCGCGTGGTGCGACGCGAGGAGGTCCCGAACGACCGGCTGCACATCGCCTTCCGGCTCCCCGTCGACGACACCGACGACTTCCTGGCCGCCGACCTCGCGCTGGACTGCCTGGGGGGCCTGGCCTCCTCACGGCTGGTCCGCAGGCTCGTGCGGAGGGAGCAGAGCGCCCTCGGGGCCCATGCCACGGCGTGGGGGTTCGTCGACGGTGTGTCGCTGGGCTTCGTCATGCTCGACGTGGCACCCGGTGTCGACCCGGCCCACGTGGAGGAGGCTTTCGTCGAGGAGCTCGAGGGACTCCTCGCCGATGGTCCGACCGCTGCCGAGCTCGAGGCGTCGCTGGCCCAGGCCGAGCGGTCCTGGCTCTCGGCGCTGGCGAGCCAGGAGGAGCGCGCGGACCTCATCAGCCAGCACCTGTGCCTGCACGACGACCCCGAGGCCGTGAACACCTACCTCGACCGGGCGCGCGCGGTGGCCCCCGAGCAGGTCCTCACCGCAGCCCGGCGATGGTTGCGTCCCGAGGCCCGGGCGACGGTCGCCTACCTGCGCGCCGAGGTCGCAGCCGAGGAGGACGTGGCGTGAGCGCCCCGCGCCCCCTCGTCGTGCCCCCGCAGCCGTGGACCTTCCCGGTGCCCCGCGAGCTCCGCCTGCCGGGAGGGATCCGCGCGCTGGTCCATGACCTCCCGGGCCAGTACGTCCTCTCGATGCGTGTCGTCGTCCCCTCGCCCCTGGCCGCCGAGCCGCAGGGCCTCGAGGGCATCGGTTCGATGACGGCGCGGATGCTCGACGAGGGCACGACGACGCACGACGCGGAGGAGCTCGTCGAGCTCATGGAGCGGCACGGGATGGCGCTCGGTGCGGGTGTCTCCGACGGCGGGCTCCTCGTCGACGTCGACGTGCCCGCACGTCACCTCGGCACTGCTGTCGAGGTCGTGACGGAGGTGCTGACCTCGCCGACCTTCCCCGAGACCGAGGTGCGCCGGGTGCTGCGGAACCGACTCGCCCAGATCGAGCAGGAGCGAGCCTCCTCAGCGCACCGCGCAGCCCGTGAGCTGGCCCGCACCATGTGGCACGGCGACGACCGTGCATCCCGTCCGAGCGCAGGGACGACCGAGTCGGTCTCCGCGATGACCCGCGACGACCTCGTCGCCCACCACGCGAGTGCCATCGGGCCGTCCGGGGCCACCGTGGTGCTCGCCGGCGACCTGACCGGCCTCGACGTCGACGACGTCCTCGGGACCGCGCTCGCCGGATGGTCCGCGCCGGACCACCGGCCCGGGCCGCGGCCCGTGGCGCCGGTCCCGGCGCCGGATGCCGACCGCGTCGTCGTCGTCGACCGCCCCGGCTCTGTCCAGACCGAGATCAGCGTGGCCTGCCCCGGTCCGGACCGATCCAGCCCCGAGGGCTGGGCACCGCATCCGGTGCTGTCCTTCGTCCTCGGCGGCTCGCCGGGTGCCCGGATCGACGCCGTCCTGCGTGAGCAGAAGGGCTACACCTACGGCATCCGGTCCGCGTTCCGTCCCAGGGTGGCCGGCGGGTCGTTCGTCACGTCCGGCTCGGTCCGGGCGGACGCGACGGGGGATGCCGTGCGCCTCGTCGTCGACATCCTCGACTCCGCGAGGGACGGGTTCACCGAGCCCGAGCTGCGCTCCGGTGTCGACTTCATCGCCAAGACGGCGCCGGGTCGCTACGCCACGGCGGATGCCGTCGCCGACGAGACCGCCGCCCTCGCCCTGGAGGGCCTGCCCCTCGACTTCACGACGACGAACCTCGCCGAGGTGCGGTCACTCTCGCGCGCGGACCTCGACACGGCATACCGCCGGGTGGTGACGGGGGAGTGGAGCGTCGTCCTCGTGGGGGACGCGGCGACCGTGGCGCCGGCGGCGGAGGCGGCCCTGGGCTCTGCGGTGACCACCGTTGGGCTCTGAGCCCGCCCGGTCGGTGGTCATGGGGTCGCCCATCGGCCGGCTCGAGCTCGTCGAGAGCGGGGGAGCCCTGGTGGCAGATCCGGTTCGACGCGCCGCCCGACGGGAGCCCCGGGACCCACCGCGGGGGGTCGGAGGTGCTCGGTGCGGCCCACCGCCAGCTCTCGGAGTACTTCGCGGGGACCCGGAGGGTCTTCGACCTTCCCCTGCGGCCCGCGGGCACCGACTTCCAGCGCCGGGTGTGGACCCTGCTCGCCCGGGTCCCGTGGGGGCACACCACGACGTACGGCGCCCTCGCCGCGGACCTCGGGCTCCCACCGGGGGCCTCGCGCGCGGTGGGAGCCGCCAACGGCGCCAACCCGCTCCCCGTCGTCGTGCCCTGTCACCGGGTGGTCGGGGCGGACGGCACCCTCACCGGGTATGCCGGTGGGCTGGCCCGCAAGGCGACCCTGCTCCACCTCGAGGGCGTGGCCACCGAGGCCGACCAGGGCTCGCTGTTCTGACCCCTCGCCGTGGCCGTGGCGAGCGGCGGCGGGCTCAGGGAAGCCCGATACGGGCCAGGACCTCGTCGTGCAGCAGCCCGTTGGTCGCCACGGCGTTCCCGCCGTGGGGGCCGTCGACCCCCGCGAGCGAGGTGAAGCGGCCGCCGGCCTCCGTGACGATCGGCACCAGGGCCGCCATGTCGTGCAGCCCCAGCTCGGGCTCGGCGGCGATGTCGACCGCGCCCTCGGCCAGGAGCATGTAGGACCAGAAGTCCCCGAAACCCCGTTCCCGCCAGCACCCGCGGGCCAGGTCGAGCATCTCCTCCTGACGGCCGACGGCTCCCCACGACGTCATGCTGGAGCAGGACAGCGAGGCGTCCTCGAGCCGGGCGACCTGCGAGACGCCCAACCGGCGCGCGGAGGTCAGGCTCTTGCCCGCCCAGGCCCCGGACCCCAGGGTCGCCCACCAGCGGCGACCGAGCGCGGGCGCGGCGACGAGCCCCAGGACTGCGACGCCGTCGTCGACGAGGGCGATCAAGGTCGCCCAGACCGGCACGCCGCGCACGAAGTTGTGGGTTCCGTCGATCGGGTCGACGACCCACTGCCTGGGGCTGGAGCCGGTCGGGGCGAACTCCTCGCCGATCACCGCGTCGCGGGGGCGGGTGCGGCTCAGCTGGTGGCGGATCACGTCCTCGGCCTCACGGTCCGCGTCGCTGACGAGGGTGAGGTCTGGTTTGGTCTCGACCCGCAGGTCCTCCGCCCGGAACCGGGAGACCGTCACCCGCTCCACCGCGTCCGCCAGGACGTGGGCGAGCCGCAGGTCGTCGTCGTAGGCGGTCACGGCCCCACGCTAGCGCTCTGCCGCCGCAGAATCTTCGGCCCGGCGTCGAGTCGGTTCCGCTTCGGTCACAATCGGGTCTCGGCGGGCTCCTGAACTTCCATTGGGCCCGTTTGTCGTCTTTCATGGAGCCCGCACGCCCTAGAGCGCTGCGAACCGAGGTGCGCCCGACCGGGCCCACCTCATGGACACCGTCACTCGACCAACGGGTGGCGTCACCACTCACGTAGGAGGACATCCATGCGAGGAACCACTCGCACGGTCGCAGTTGCGGCCATGTCCGCCGTTGCACTGCTCGCCGCTGGCTGCGGCAGCAGTGACGATGGCGGCGGCGACGAGACCACGGCCGCAGGCCAGACCGGCGGCGACATCACCGTCTACGGCTGCAACCCGCAGAACCCGCTGGTCCCGCAGAACACGGGTGAGACCTGTGGCGGAAACGTCCTGAACGCGGTCTTCTCGGGTCTCGTCCACTACGACGCGGAGACGGCCAAGCCCGAGAACGACATCGCCGAGTCGATCGAGACGACCGACAACCAGACCTTCACGGTGACGCTCAAGCAGGGACGCAAGTTCCACGACGACACCGAGATCCAGGCCCACAACTTCGTCGACGCCTGGAACTACGCCGCCTACGCGCCCAACGGCCAGTACAACGGCTACTTCTTCGAGCCGTTCGAGGGCTTCGAGGACATGCAGTGCACCGACGACGAGTGCTCCGCCGTGCCCGCCGCCGAGGAGCTCTCGGGCCTCGAGGTCGTGGACGACTACACGTTCACGATCAAGACCAACGCGAAGGTCTCGAACCTTCCGGTGCGCCTTGGCTACTCGGCGTTCCAGCCGCTTCCCGACGCGTTCTTCGACGACCCGGAGGCCTTCGGCGACAAGCCGATCGGCTCGGGTCCCTACCAGCTGGACTCCTGGACCAAGGAGCAGTCGATCGTCCTGTCGAAGTTCGACGGCTACACCGGTGACTGGCCGGGCCAGGTCGACCAGATCACGTTCAAGATCTACCAGGACGTCGACGCGGCCTACAACGACGTCCTCGCCAACAACCTGGACATCGTCACGTCGATCCCGACGAGCGCGCTGATCGACGACAAGTACAAGTCGGACCTGCCCGACCGCAACGCCCAGAAGGAGACGGGAGTGATCTACACGATCACCTTCCCGCCGGCTGACGTCGACCCGGCGTACGCCGACCCGCAGGTGCGTCAGGCGATCTCCATGGCGATCAACCGTGACGAGATCATCCAGCAGATCTTCAACGGCACCCGCGTTGCCGCCACCGGCTGGGTCTCCCCGGTCGTCGACGGCTACAAGGCCGACCAGTGCGGCGAGTACTGCGTCTACGACCCCGAGGCGGCCAAGGCCCTGCTCGAGGAGGCCGGCGGTTTCGATGGTGACACCATGACGCTGTCCTACAACGCCGACGGTGACCACAAGGCCTGGACCGAGGCGGCGTGCAACAGCATCAGCCAGGCCCTGGACGTCGACTGCAACGCCACTGGTGTCGTCGACTTCGCCACCTTCCGGCAGCAGATCGGTGACCGCAAGATGGAGGGGATGTTCCGCAGCGGCTGGCAGATGGACTACCCGTCGATCGAGAACTTCCTCGCTCCGCTGTACGCGACCGGCGCATCGTCCAACGACGGGGACTACTCGAACCCGCAGTTCGACGACCTCCTCGCCCAGGCGGCTGCCGCAACCGACCCTGCCGAGGCGAACAGCCTCTACCAGCAGGCGGAGGCGCTCCTCGCCACGGACATGCCGGCCGCACCCCTGTGGTACGGCAAGGCCACGATGGGCTGGTCCGACCGGCTCAACCCGGTGGCCATCACCGCTTTCGGAACGGTCGACTTCCCCTCGGTCTCCCTGAAGTGAGCTGAACGAGCCGCACAGGCTCGACCCACGCGTCGTCGGCCTGCCAGCGCGAGCTGGCAGGCCGACGGCCATCTGGTGAGATCGATCTCGACCAACGGACACGGCGTCAAAGGGAGACGTGCTCGCGCAGATGGTCTAGGTTCGACCTCGGTACGGATTTCGCAACATCAGTGACAGCCCGCCGTCGCTCGCGAGGGCACGGCCCGAGACGCAGGAGGTGACGTGAGCACCTACATCATCCGACGGCTGTTGCAGATGATCCCGGTGATCCTTGGCGCGACGTTCCTCATCTTCGCCATGGTGTTCGCCCTGCCCGGTGACCCCCTTGCGGGCAAGTGCGGCGAGCGGCCCTGCCCGCCGGCCTACGCGGCCGCCTTCGAGGAGAAGTACAACCTCAACGACCCGCTCATCATCCAGTACGGCAAGTACGTCGGCCAGCTCGCGCAGGGCGACTTCGGGGAGACGTTCAACGGCATCTCCGTGGCCGAGCAGCTGAAGATCCGCTACCCGGTCACCGCGAAGCTCGCTCTCATGGCCATCGCCTTCGAGGCGGTCATCGGCCTCGTGGCCGGCGTGTTCACCGGCCTACGAAAAGGCGGCTTCCTCGACAACCTCGTGCTGGTCTCCACGCTCGTCGTGATCTCCATCCCGATCTTCGTCATCGGTGGTCTGGCGCAGTACTTCCTGGGTGTCAAGCTGGGACTGTTCCCGGTCACGGTCACCTCGATCAACCCGTCGTTCTACGAGCTGCTGCTGCCGGCCATGGTGCTCGGCGCGCTCTCCGTCGCCTACGTCACACGGCTCACCCGAACCAACCTCGTCGAGAACTTGCGCTCCGACTACGTGCGGACCGCGGTGGCCAAGGGGCTCACCCAGCGTCGGGCCGTCGGCATCCACGCGCTGCGCAACTCCCTCATCCCGGTCGTGACCTTCATCGGCTTCGACTTCGGAGCACTGCTCGGCGGGGCGATCGTGACGGAGAGCATCTTCAACATCCCCGGCATCGGTGGCTACATCTTCCGCTCGATCCGTTCCCGGGACGGAGCATCGGTCGTCGGAGCCGTGACCGTGCTCGTCATCGTGTACCTGTTCGTCAACCTGTTCGTGGACCTGCTCTACGGGCTGCTGGACCCGAGGATCAGCCATGACTGAGCAAGCAATCGTCGAAGCCCCCTCCGACCACCCCTCCGACGACGCCGGGGAGGTCGGTGAGGAGAGGTCCCTCGCCTCCGATGCCTGGGCCGCGATGCGTCGCAACCCGATGTTCTGGATCTCCGCGACGATGATCACCATCTTCCTGCTGATGGCGATCTGGCCGAGCCTGTTCACCAACGTCAGCCCGACCGAGGCGGTCCTCTCGGAGTCTCGGGCCCTGCCCGGTGACGGTACGTGGTTCGGTCGAGACATCCAGGGCTACGACATCTACGCCCGCTGCATCTACGGCGCCCGGGCCTCGATCCTCGTCGGCGTGCTGTGCACCACCGGCACCGTGCTCATCGGGGGCATCATCGGCGTGATGTCCGGTTACTCCGGCGGGTGGGGCGATGCGGTGCTCTCGCGCATCGGCGACGTGTTCTTCGCCATCCCGCTGCTGCTCGGCGCGATCATCTTCCTCGTGTCGCTGCCTGACTTCTTCAACGACAACTACTTCCTCATCGTGCTCAAGGTGGTGCTCGCCCTCGTCATCCTCGGCTGGCCCTCCCTGGCTCGACTCATGCGAAGCAGCGTCATCCAGGTCAAGCCGAACGACTACGTCCAGGCGGCCCGTGCCCTGGGGGCGAGTCCGGGGCGGATCGTGCGCTCGCACGTCCTGCCGAACTCCCTGGCCCCGATCATCGTCGTCGCGACGATCAACCTCGGCGCCTACATCGCCGCCGAGGCGACGCTGAGCTTCCTCGGGATCGGCCTTCAACCGCCGGCCATCTCCTGGGGCATCGACATCAGCTCGGCCATCGTCGGACTGCGCACCACGCCCCACATGCTGTTCTTCCCCAGCCTCTTCCTCTCCCTGGCGGTGCTGGCGTTCATCATGCTCGGTGACGTGGTGCGCGACGCCCTCGACCCGAAGAACCGTTGAGCGAGGACTCCATGACGACGACCAGCGACACGCGTACCGCCGAGGGCAACGTCCCCTACGTCCCGGAGGACGGCCTGCTCCTCGAGGTCGAGGACCTCTACGTGGAGTTCCACACCCACGACGGGGTGGCCACGGCGATCAACGGGGTCTCCTTCGACCTCCACCAGGGCGAGTCCCTCGCGATCCTCGGCGAGTCGGGCTCGGGGAAGTCGGTGACCGCGCAGGCGATCATGGGCATCCTCGACATGCCGCCGGCGGTCATCCCCCAGGGGCACATCCGGTACTGCGGCCAGGACCTGCTCTCGATGCCCTCGGAGCAGCGACGCAAGACCCGCGGCCCAGAGGTCTCGATGATCTTCCAGGACGCGCTCTCCTCGCTCAACCCGGTGTTCCCCGTCGGCTGGCAGATCGCCGAGATGTTCCGCACCCACCGCGGGATCAACAAGTCGGACGCGTTGGAACAGTCGATCAGCCTGATGGAGCGGGTCTCCATCCCGGCCGCCCGCGACCGGGTCAAGGCCTACCCGCACCAGTTCTCCGGCGGGATGCGCCAGCGCATCATGATCGCGATGGCGATCGCCCTCGACCCGGCCGTGCTCATCGCCGACGAGCCGACCACGGCGCTCGACGTCACCGTGCAGGCGCAGATCATGGGCCTGCTCCAGGAGCTCCAGGAGGAGCGCCAGATGGGGCTGATCCTCATCACCCACGACCTGGGCGTCGTGGCCGACGTGGCCGACCGGATCGCCGTGATGTATGCCGGCCGGCTCGTCGAGAAGGGCGACGTGCACGAGCTGTATGCCGGCCCGGCGCACCCCTACACCCGCGGCCTCCTGGAGTCGATCCCGCGTCTGGACCAGAAGGGGCAGACGCTCTCCGCCATCGGCGGCCTCCCACCCAACCTCATGCGCATCCCCCAGGGATGCCCGTTCAACCCTCGGTGCGGGATGGCGCAGGACGTCTGCCGCCAGGACCGACCCGAGCTCCGAGAGATCGCCCCCGGCCGCTTCTCTGCGTGCCACTTCGCCGAGGAGGTCATCGATGCCTGAGGTCATTCTCAGTGCCCAGAACCTGGTCAAGCACTACCCCATCCGCAAGGGGGTCCTTCGCCGGGTCAAGGGACAGGTGAAGGCGGTCGACGGTGTGAGCTTCGAGCTCCACAAGGGGGAGACCCTCGGGATCGTGGGGGAGTCCGGGTGCGGCAAGTCGACCCTGGGGCGGCTGCTGATGCGCCTGGAGGAGCCCACCGACGGCACCGTGACCTTCGAGGGCCAGGACTTCAGCAACGCCTCCGGCCGTGAACTGCGCCGACTCCGCCGGAACATCCAGATCGTCTTCCAGGACCCGTACACCTCGTTGAACCCGCGGATGACGGTCGGTGACATCATCGGTGAGCCCTTCGAGATCCACCGCGACGTCGTCCCGAAGGGGGGTCGGCGGGCCAGGGTGCAGGAGCTGCTGGACCTCGTGGGACTCAGCCCCGAGCACATCAACCGCTACCCCCACCAGTTCTCCGGTGGTCAGCGCCAGCGCATCGGCATCGCTCGTGGTATCGCCCTCAACCCCAAGGTGCTCATCTGCGACGAGCCGGTATCCGCCCTGGACGTGTCCGTCCAGGCGCAGGTCGTCAACCTCATGGAGAAGCTGCAGGACGAGCTCGACCTCGCCTACGTCTTCATCGCCCACGACCTGTCCGTGGTCCGCCACATCTCCGACCGCGTCGGTGTCATGTACCTCGGTAGGATGGCCGAGCTCGGGACCGAGGACGAGGTCTACACGCGGCCCACGCACCCCTACACCCAGGCGCTGCTGTCGGCCGTCCCGGTTCCGGACCCGCAGCTGCGCGGGAAGCGTGAGCAGATCGTCCTCGAGGGCGACGTCCCCTCCCCGGCGAACCCCCCGTCCGGGTGCCGCTTCCACACCCGGTGCTTCAAGGCGCAGGACCGGTGCAGCACGGACACGCCCGAGCTGGTGCTCCGGGACGACGGCTTGTCGGAACACCTCTCGGCGTGCCACTTCGCCGAGGCCCGCACCATCGTCGAGACCACCGACGTGAGCGACCAGCGGCGGGATGACCGCTTCACCAGGCAGGGGTCGCGCGACGACACCTCGTCCGACGGTGAGCCGGCCGACGAGGAGGAGATGGCGCAGCGGTCGCGGTCGCTGCATCAGGACTCCAGGTGGGCGCCCCAGGAGGTCGCCGGGATGATCGACGAGCAGCCGGGTGACAACAGGCCGCCCCGTGGCTGAGACAGGGGTCAGTCGCCGGCCGGTGTGCCCCGGGACCTGAGCAGCCGCCTCAGTGAGTCCAGTCGGGCAGGTCCCGATGGGCCGGCGGACCCCGACGCCACCCACGCGTCGAGGGCGCACTCGTCCTCGTCATGGGTGCAGCCGCGCGGACAGTCCGCGGTGCCCGGTTCCAGGTCGGGGAAATGGGTGACGATGCGCGCGGGGTCGACGTGCGCGAGCCCGAACGACCGCACGCCCGGCGTGTCGATGACCCACCCCGGGTCGTGCGGGAGGGCCAGGGACACCGCGGAGGTCGAGGTGTGCCGCCCGCGACCCGTGACGTCGTTGACCACCCCGGTGGCGCGCGCCGCGTCGGGAACGAGCTCGTTGACGAGCGTGGACTTCCCGACGCCCGAGTGGCCCACGAGCACGCTGACCCTGCCACTGAGGGCGGACCGGAGCTCGTCGAGGCCCTCGGTGGGTCCCTCGCCCCGAGCCGTGACGACGTGCCGGACGGACAGCGGCGCATACTGCTCGAGGAAGGGCACGGGGTCGGCGAGGTCGGCCTTGGTGAGGACGAGCAGTGCGTCCATCCCGGCGTCGTAGGCCGCGACGAGGCACCGGTCGATCATCCGCGGTCGCGGCTGGGGCTCGGCCAGGGCGCACACGACGACGAGCTGGTCGGCGTTGGCGACGAGCACACGCTCGACGGGGTCCGTGTCGTCGGCCGTCCGGCGCAGGACCGTGCGGCGCGGAGACACCCGCACGATCCGGGCCAGGCTCCCGTCCTCGCCCGAGACGTCGCCGACGAGGTGGACGTGGTCGCCGAGGACGATGCCCTTGCGGCCGAGCTCCCTGGCCCTCATCGCCGTCACGACGTGACCACCGGTGTCGTCCTCGACGATGGTGGTGTACCGACCGCGGTCCACCCCCACCACGCGGCCCGGGACGGCGTCGGCGTGCGCGGGACGGTCCTTGCTCCGGGGGCGTGACCCGCGCGGGTTGGGCCGGATCCGGGCGTCGGACTCATCGTAGTCGGCCGTGGACCTGGCCATCAGGCGTCCGCCGGCACCCGGTGCTCGAGCATGTCCGTCCACAGGTCGGTGAACTGGGGCATCGTCTTGGCGACCGTCGTGACGTCCTCGACCACCACGCCCGGGACGGCGAGACCGATGACGGCTGCGGCCATCACCATCCGGTGGTCGGCATAGGTGTGGAAGGGGCGGCCCCGCAGGGGGTGCGGCTCGATCCGTAGCCCGTCCTCGGTCTCCTCGACCACCGCACCCAGTGACGTGAGCTCGGTGCGCAGGGCGGCGAGTCGGTCGGTCTCGTGGCCGCGGATGTGCCCGACTCCACGAATCACGCTGGGGGAGTGGGCCAGTGTGCACAGTGCGGCGATGACGGGGGTCAGCTCGCTCGACCCGTGCAGGTCGACGTCGATCCCGCTGATGTCACCGTGTCCGGTCACGGTCAGCCCGGTCCGGTCCAGGAGGACCTCGGCTCCCATCCGGTGCAGTACCTCGCGGACGGCGTCGCCGGCCTGGGTGGTGTGCTGCGGCCAGCCCGGCACGTGGACCCGGCCGCCGGTGACGAGGGCAGCCGCCAGGAACTGGGCTGCGTTGGAGAGGTCCGGCTCGACCTGGACGTCGAGGGCGTTGACCTCGCTCGGCTCCACCCGCCAGGTGTCCTCGTCGGCATCGTCGACGACGACCCCCGCGTCACGCAGGGTCTCCACGGTCATCTCGATGTGCGGCACGCTCGGCAGCGCCGCGCCCTCGTGCCGCACGGTCACGCCCCGATCGAAGCGGGCGCCGGACAGCAGCAGCCCCGAGACGAACTGGGAGCTCGACGAGGCGTCGACGGTGACCGCACCGCCGCGAACCGAGCCCGTGCCGTGCACCGTGAAGGGGAGCCTTCCGGTGCCGGCGTCCTCGACCTGGACGCCGAGGTCGCGCAGCGCCCCGAGCACCGGTGCCATCGGGCGCTGCCTGGCGTGCGGGTCGCCGTCGAAGTGCACCGGGCCACGGGTCAGCCCCGCCATCGGCGGCACGAACCGCATGACGTTGCCGGCGAGGCCGCAGTCCACCCGGCCCCCGTTCTCGAAGGTCGCCGGAGTGACGACCCAGTCCTCGTGCTCGACATCCTCGATGCGTGCACCGAGACTCCGCAGCGCGTCGACCATGAGGAGGGTGTCGCGTGACCTGAGCGGAGCGCGCAGCCGTGAGACGTCGCAGGCCAGGGCGGCGAGCACGAGGTAGCGATTCGTGAGGGACTTGCTGCCGGGGAGCGCAACCGTGGCGGCGACCGGCCCCGGCGCCGTCGGTGCGATCCAGTCAGCTGAGGGCATGCTGCGCCTGGGCCGCCTTCAGTCGTGCTTCCCGCGAGGCGGTGTGGGCCGCGTGGCGCGCCTCGCGGCGGGTGGTGCGGGCGGCGCGGTGCACGCTGTCACTCGCCATGTGTGCCCGGTAGGCCAACCCGGGTCGCCCTTCGGTGTCGACGGCGGCGAGCACGAGCCCGCCGAGCAGTCCCACGTTCTTGAGGAACTGGGTGCGCTGCTTGGCGCGGACCTCGGGGTCCTGCTCGCGCCAGTACGGGTGGCCCGCGAGGGTGGCCGGGACGAGGGAGACGGCCAGGACGCCGGCTGCGACCCGGGGAAACCACCCCAGCGCGAGCATGGTTCCGGCGCCCACCATCGTCAAGCCGCTGGCGCGAACCAGCAGCTCGGTGTCGTCAGGCAGGCCGACCTTCGGGGCGATCCTCTGGACGACGGGGCGTGCCGCGTCGGCCTTGCTGCTCGGGTGCCTGAACTGGTCGAGTCCACCCGAGACGAAGATTGCCGCGAGCATGGGTCGGGCGACGCGTCGCACCAGGGTCATCGGTCCTCCAGGATGTCGGTCCCTGCTGGTCAGGAGATCCGTTCCTACCGTAGTTGCTTCGCAGGCCCGGCGTAGCCTGAGCGTCATGTGTGGTCGTTATGCCGCGACGGCGAACCCGGACGAGCTCGTCCTGGAGTTCGAGGTGGAGGAGGACCGCACGGGCGATCCGTCACGCAGCATCCTCGTGAGTCCCCAGGAGCCACCCGCCGGTCGACCCGACCACAACGTGGCACCGACGAAGCAGGCGCCCGTGGTCCTGGCCAGGCGCCCGCGCGAGGACCGTGGGGCACCGCCGCGCCGCCAGCTGCGGCTGCTCACCTGGGGACTCGTGCCGAGCTGGTCGAAGGACACCAGGGGTGGGGTGCGGATGATCAACGCCCGGGTCGAGTCCGTGGCGGACAAGCCGGCGTTCGCCCGCGCCCTCGCGACCCGGAGGTGCCTCGTCCCCGCGCGGGGGTGGTATGAGTGGCAGGCGTCCCCGACGGTCACCGACCGACGAGGAAAGCCGCGCAAGCAACCCTTCTTCGCGGGCCGGGTCGACGGCGCCACGCTGGCCATGGCGGGTCTCTACGAGTTCTGGCGGGACGCCTCGGTGGCAGACCCGGACGACCCGTTGGCGTGGTTGACGACCTTCACGGTGATCACGGGCCCGGCCGAGCCAGGCCTGGACCGCATCCACGACCGCCAACCCGTGGTCCTCGAGCCGCAGGAGTGGGGCGAGTGGCTCGACCCCGATGCAGGCGCGGCGGATGCCGTGGACCTGCTGGTGGGGCGACCCCCGGGACGGTTCACGGCATACCCGGTGTCCGCCGCGGTGAGCAGCAACCGGGCCAACGGGCCCCACCTGCTCGACCCGGCACCGCGCGAGAGCCTCGTCGGCGTGGTCGACCCGATGAGCGGTGAGATCCTGGGGGGCCCGCCGTGACGGGAGAGCTCCTCGACACGCCGGAGGGGCCGGCACGGCTCTCCGTGCGGCGGCCGGCGGGCTCGCCGTGCGGCACCCTCGTGCTGGGTCACGGCGCCGGTGGGGCGCGCTGGACCGACGACGTGCTCGCGGTGCGAGACGTGGCCCTCGCGGCGGGCTGGCTCGTCGTGCTCGTCGATCAGCCCTGGCGGGTGGCGGGTCGTCGGGTGGCTGCCCGCCCCGAGGTGCTGGACCGCGCGTGGCTGTCGCTGTCGGTGAGGTTCGGCGAGAGGGAGGGCCCGGTGGTCGTCGGCGGGCGCAGTGCCGGCGCGCGGGTCGCGTGTCGCACCGCCGCTCAGGTCGGGGCAGCAGCCGTCCTCGCGATCTCCTTCCCCCTCCACCCGCCCGGCCGCCCGGAACGCTCGCGGGCCGCGGAGCTCGGTGCTCCGGCGGCGCACGGCATCAGGGTGCACGTCATCCAAGGACGAGCTGACCCGATGGGCTCACCGGAGGAGGTGGGCGCCGTGCTCCCCAGCTCGGCAACGCTCGACGTGGTCGACGGGGCGCACTCGCTGGAGCGGGCGTCCGCTGCGGTCGCTCGCTCAGCCCTGGGCCGGTTGGAGGGCGCCGCCCGCGGTCTCGGGGGCGGCTGAGTCCGCACCGGGCTCGGCGTCAGGTTCGCGGGCCAGGTGCTCCTCGATCTGGAACCAGTCCTTGCCTGCCCGCTCCGCGATCGTGAGCAGCGTCGACATCGACGACACCTCCTCGACCTGCTCCTTGAGGAACCACAGCATGAACTGCTCGCTGAGCACGTCACCGTCGGCGCGGGCCGCCCGGAAGAGGGCCTCGCACTGCTCGGTGACCGACCGCTCCTGGGCCAGCGCCACGGTGATCGGGTCGACCGGCGTCTCGAAGTCGTTGCGGACGGCGTCGACGCCCGGAATGGCGATGTCCCATTCCCTGTCGAGCATGTACCGCACCATCATCAGGGCGTGGTTGCGCTCCTCGACGCTCTGGGCGTGGAAACGTGCGGCGAGCCGGGGAAGGTCCTGCCCGTCGAACCACACGGCGATGGCGATGTACTGCTGGCTCGCGGTGAACTCGTTGCGGACCTGGGAGCGGAGCAAGTCCGCGAACTGTGTCGACATGACACCGAACCTATCGACCCGGGGGAATGCCGTGCACGGGGAGGGCGTTGACCGACCTGTCCGCAACCTGCCGAAAGGGTCATCGTGTTCGTCCTCGACACCGCCTCCAAGCGGCCCCGGATAGGCTGGGGGGCGATGAGTACACCACCCACGCCGGTCGACCAGGACGACACCACCGAGGTCGACCTCGCGACCGAGACCCCTGAGCAACGCCAGGAGCGATTCGAGCGGGAGGCGCTGCCGCTTCTCGACCAGCTGTACGCCGCGGCCATGCGCACCACCCGTAACCCCTCCGACGCCGAGGACCTGCTCCAGGAGACCTACGCCAAGGCGTATGCGGCCTTCCACCAGTACCAGCCGGGGACCAACCTCAAGGCGTGGATGTACCGCATCCTCACCAACACCTACATCAACACGTATCGCAAGAAGCAGCGTGAGCCGCTGCAGTCCGACGCCGCCGAGGTCGAGGACTACCAGCTGGCGCGAGCCGAGTCACACACCGGGACCGGGCTGAAGTCGGCCGAGGTCCAGGCCCTCGAGCACCTCCCCGACACCGAGGTGAAGCGAGCGCTGCAGGAGCTCCCCGACGACTTCCGGATGGCGGTGTACCTCGCCGACGTCGAGGGCTTCGCCTACAAGGAGATCGCCGAGATCATGGGCACCCCCATTGGGACGGTCATGTCGCGCCTGCACCGCGGACGGCGTCAGCTTCGGGGGCTGCTCGCCGCCTACGCGCGCGAGCGCGGCTTCGGGACGGAGGAGGAGTGATGGGCCAGGACCCGCATGTCGGTCACAGTGACTGTTCCGAGGTGCTGCACCGCATCTACGAGTACCTCGACGGTGAGATGAGCGCCGACGACGTTCGCCGGGTGGCGAGCCACCTCGCTGCGTGTGGTCCGTGCTTGGCCGAGCACGACCTCGATGCCGCGATGAAGCAGGTCGTGCGTCGGTCGTGCGCCTCCGAGGAGACCCCGGCGGAACTGCGCATGCAGGTGGTGCGCCGCATCACGATGGTGCGGATGGAGCTCGACGGCTGAGGCGCCGGCGGCCGTTCCCCTCGGGGTCCACCGGCACGCACGAACCACCCGGTGTGCAGGGCACACCGGGTGTTGTCGTCTCTGTCTCAGGCGTTGGGCTTGCGGCCGTGGTTGGCCTTGTTGCCCTTGCGCGAGCGACGCTTGCGGGCGCGCTTGCTCATCAGGTGCCTTTCGTCGTGAGTGAGTGGTCCTGGGAGCCCGGTCGGGGGCTCATCCCGGGTCATCATTGTCGCACACCGCACACATCCGGACGGCTCGCCCCGTGCCTTGGCGCGCGCGGAGGGCCATGGCATGAGAGGATGCCCCCATGAGCCGGATCCGCACCCTCGCTGCCGTGGCCCTTTTTGCTGCCGCAGCCCTGTTGGCTCCCGCGTCGAGCCAAGCCCAGCCGCCAGGCGGCGTCAACGCCCCCTCGATCCAGTACCACTGGCAGTGGGGCGGCTGACCGCCTGACGCATGACGGCTGACCACGCTCCGGCCCCCCCGGCGCGCAATCGGCGGTCCCGTGCAGGAACCACGGCCTACATCGCGGCCGTCACCGTCCTGGGAGTCGGCCTCACGGCCGCTGCGGTCGTCATCGACGGTCTGGTCATCGACGAGACCTTCATCGTCATCGCCCTGCTCGCCGGGCTCACCTGGTGGTCGGGAGCCGTGGTCGTCGACGGCACGGTGCGGCTCACCTTCTCGAGCATCGTGCTCCTTGCCGCCATGGCGCTCCTCGGGCCTGCGGGGGCGGGCCTGGTGGGCATCCTCATGGGACCGATCCAGCGTGGAGCGGTGCCGGTGCGCGCTCGCGTCTTCAACACGGGGATGTCGGCGTGCCTCGGCGTCCTGGGAGGGATTGCGTACCGGCTGGCCGGGGGTGTCCCCGACAGCAGCGGTCTCATGGGGGCGCAGGAGATCCTGCGCCAGGTCGGGTACCCCATCCTCGTCGCCGACCTCGTGCAGGTCGCGGTGAACCTCCTCCTCCTCGCGGGGGTGCTGCGCCTGTCCGACGGGGTCAGCATCCGGCCGCAGGCCGGACGCCTGCTCCGCACCACCGGGCCGGCCTATCTCGGGTACGGCGTGGTCGCCTTCCTCCTCGTGGTGCTGTGGCAACCGGCCGGCCTGGGGCCGTGGAGCGCCGTGCTCGTGCTCGCGCCGCTCCTCGTCGCGCGCTGGGCGTACACGCAGTACGCCGAGGAGGCCAAGGGCCACGAACGCGCGCTGCACGTGCTCGTCGCGGCGATCGAGGCCAAGGCGCCCCACCTCGCCGGCCACAGCGAACGCGTGGCCGAGCTCAGCGCCCGGACGGCCGAGAACCTGGGGCTGCGAAGCCAGAGCGTGAAGGAGACCCGGGTGGCGGGCATGCTGCACGACCTGGGTCAGACCTCCCTGCCCACGGGGACCGTGCGAGGGGTGGGGCCCGGATCGGCCGCGGACCTCACCGGCTACCCGGCGAGGGGAGCAGACCTCCTCAAGGACCTCACGTTCCTCTCCGGCTCCCTCGACGCCGTGGCCCGTCACCGTGACGCGCTCACCACGGACCCCGGTCCGCACGCCCTGCAGGCAGCGGTCGTCGGACTCGCGGACGAGTACGACCTCCTCGCCGAGGTGGGGACGCCCGACGGCGTCGTCCTCCCACCGGGGGAGGCCCTTGCCGCGCTCCGCGCCATGCCGGCCGCACGGGAGGACGTCGTGCGAGCCCTCGAGCTGGCGCTCGCCCGGAGGCCCGGGGTGCCGTCATGAGTGTCGGGGCCTTCCGTTCCATCCCGTCTCTCCGCCCGCGCGTGTGGGCCGTGGCCGTTGCGGCGGCGCTCGCCCTGGCACTCAGCCTGCTCGCCGAGGGCGCGATGCTGCCCGTGCTCCTGGAGGAGCACGGCGCCGTCGTGGCGGCCTTCGTCGTCGCCGTCGTCGTCGGGGAGGTGGCGCGACTGCGGATGCCGAGCGGCCGGCTCACGGCTCCGCTGGCCTCGGCCGCGGCCCTGGGGCTGGCGTTCCTCGGTCCGGTCGAGGGCGAGCCCCCGTTCGACGTGGACTCGGGCTTCGTCGTCCTGGTCGTGGCCATCGGGCTGGGCCTCGCCGCCGTGGTGCACCGGCTGCGCGGCGTCGACGTCGGGGTCGACCAGGTGTCGGCCCGGCTGCTGGGGGTGGCGGTCGCCGCCGTGCTGGCTCGTGATCCGTCCCCCGGCGGCAGGACCGTGTGGGACCTGCTGACCGATCAGGAGACCACGCCACCGGTTGCCGCCCTGGCCATGGTCGTGGTCTCTGGCATCGCGCTCGTGGTCGAGGTGGTGCTCGCCTCGGGTGTGCGAGCCGAGCGGGAGCAGACCTCGTGGCTCACGGTCCTGCGGGGGGACGTCGGTGAGGTGGCGCCACTCACCTTCGCCGTGGTGGCCTCCGGCCCGCTCGTCGCCCTGATGGCGCCCAGTTTCGGGCTGATGTCCCTGCCGGCCGCGCTGTTCCCCCTGGCCATCACCTACGTCGCCGTCGGGCGCTACGCGCGCAACCGGTTGACCTACCGCCAGACCATCGCCACCCTCGCGCACCTCACCGAGAGGGGGGGGTACACGCCCGCCGGCCATGCCGAGCGGGTCTCGCAGACCAGTGTGCGGATCGGGCGGGTCCTCGGCCTGTCAGAGCGCGAGCTCCGCGACCTCGAGTACGCCGCACTCCTGCACGACCTGGGCCAGATCGCCCTGAGGGAACCGATCCCCCAGGGAGCAACGGTGCTGGCGGCGCCGGTCGACCAGCGGGACATCGCCCGCGAGGGCGCCCGCATCGTCCGGCACGCCGAGGGGCTCGACACCGTGGCGACCTACATCGAGTTCCAGGCCACCCCCTACCGCCAGGTGCGTGAACTGGGGCAGGACCTGCCGATGGTGAGCCGAATCCTCAAGGTGGCCAACGCCTTCGACGACCTTACTGGCGGCTCGACGGACCTCGATGACGTCGCGGCCGCCATCGAGCGCATCCACCTCGGCCTGGGATACGAGTACGACCCCGAGGTCGTCGACGCGCTGTCCAGGGCCTCGGCGGTGGGCCCGACGAGCTGGGCGGACAGGACCGAGAGCGTTGGGCGCTAGCATCGGGGGCCGAACACACCGGTTCGACCACGAAGAGGTGCCGTGGACCGCCTGACCCCCGTCGTCTTCACCGACCAGTGGGGTTCGAACGTCTCCATCGCCAGCCTCCAGGGTCGGTCGATCCCCAGTGCCGAGCCGGAGTCGGAGCTGTGGATGGGGGCGCACGAGGCCGGCCCGTCGGGCACCGACAGGCCCGGAGCCCCGGACCTCGCACAGGTCATCGCGGAGCACCCGCACCGCGAGCTGGGCACTGCCTGCGTCACTCGCTACGGTGCGCGGCTGCCGTTCCTTCTCAAGGTCCTCGCCCCCGGCCGCGCGATCTCCATCCAAGCCCACCCCACCGCCGAGCAGGCGGAGGTCGTCCGTCGCTCTACCGGCGACACGGTGTACGTCGACGGCTGGGCCAAGCCGGAGCTCCTGCTGGCGATCGCACCGTTCGAGGTCTTCGTCGGCCTGCGGGACCACGAGGAGGTTTGCACCCTTGCTGACCGGCTGGGGGTCGCGGCCCTGAGCCGGCTCCTCGAGGAGTCCGCCGGCGCGCAGGACCCGGTGCACGACCTGCTCCGCGCGGTGCTCGACACGCCGGCAGCAGAGGTGGCGGAGCTCGCCAGGGAAGTCGTGGCGGCGTGTGTGCGAGCCGAGGGATCGCAGGACCAGATCGGTACGGCCTGCGCAGCCGTGGTCCGGGTGGCCGAGGAACACCCCGACGACATCGGGCTGGTGGTGCTCCTCCTCATGCACCATCGCCTCCTCCAGCCGGGCGAGTACATCGACGTGGCAGCAGGTGTCCTCCATTCCTACGTCGGGGGCCTGGGGATCGAGGTGCTGGCCAACTCCGACAACGTGGTGCGGGCGGGCCTGACCTCCAAGGAGATCAACGTCGCCGAGCTCTTGCGGATCGTCGACCCGCGGGCCGGGGGGATTGCCGGACGGGCGAGGGTGCTGGAGCCGGGCCTGGAGGTCTTCGACAGCGCGTCAGACCGGTTCCTCCTCCACCGGGTGGCGCCGGGAAGGCGCCTTCCCGGTGAGGGCCTGCCGCGGATCGCCTTCTGCCTCCGGGGGCGGGTGACCCTGCGCGCGGCTTCGCGCAGCCTGGTGCTCTCGGACGTCGAGTCGGCCTTCATCCCTGCGCACGAGGGGCGCGTGGACTCGCAGGGGGCCGGTGAGCTCTACCTCGTCACCGTGCCCGGGGGCTGAGCCCACGACGGCACCCCCGGCGGTGCCGGGGGTGCCGGGGCGAACCTGCGGAGGTCAGGCCTTCTTGGTCTCCGCGAAGATGTCCGCGATCTCGTCGATCTTGGCGAGGAGTTCGTCGGCCTTCCCGGCGTCGAACTCGCCCTTGGTCCCGGCGGCTCCCGCGAGCTTGGTGGCCTCGTTGAAGAGCGTGTGCAGGTGGGGGTACTTCTCGAAGTGCGGCGGCTTGAAGTAGTCGGTCCACAGCACCCAGAGGTGGTGCTTGACGAGCTCGGAACGCTGCTCCTTGATGATCATGGCGCGGACCCGGAAGTCGGGGTCGTCGTTGTCCGCGACCTTGGCGATGATCCCCTTGACGGACTCCGCCTCGATGCGGGCCTGAGCCGGGTCGTAGACACCGCACGGCAGGTCGCAGTGGGCGGAGACGTCGGTGATGCGGAACATGGACAGCATGGGTCACTCCTCGGGGTCGGACAGCCGGTCGTTTTCAACCTACCCCAGCCCACGGCGTAGCAGACCGACCACGACCGCGAGGATGCACTCGTCGTCCAACGATCCCACCTCGAAGGACGTCACGCCCTCTGCGGCGTTGTCGGAGTCGATCCACCAACGGGTCGAGTCGTCTGGGTCTGGGCCGGTGACCCGTTTGACGGACACCGGCCTGGGCCGGCCGTCCGGGCCGGGCGGGAGTCTCACCACCGCCGGTCGGCCGGTGCGCGGTCGGATGCCGCGCACGACGAGGAGGACGTCGCCCTCGCGGTAGGTCGGGAGCATCGACCGGCCGTGGACGCGGACCAGCGCTGGCAGCGGGATGCGGGAGCGGACGGGGTTCACCTCGGGCCGAGTGCACCCGCCGCGCGGCGGGTGCACTCCACCGGGTGCGGACCGGGATGGAGGGTCGTCATCCGGCTGTGCGTCATGCTCGGTCCCTCTCGGATCTGGTGCCGGGCCGTCCAAGACCCGACCTGGCTCGCAGTGATCCTCCCACCGACGCGAGCGACCGGCATCACACCCGGGGCGGGTGCCCGCTGTGTCATGATGAGAATCCTCCGCGGACACCCCCGCAGCGTGATCGTCCGGTCGCAACCCTCCCCGGACTGCTTCTCCCGGCTCCGCAGCGCCTCATCGCTGCCGAGCCCCCTCGCCGCAGCCCAAGGAGCTCCTCGTGTCCGCGTCTCCGCTCGTCCCGTCCTTCGACCCCGAGAGCCCGGTGTTCCGCGCTCACGAGGGCGGGAAGCTCGGCGTACACGCGACGAAGCCCCTCCGCGGCAGGGAAGACCTCGCGCTCCTGTACACCCCCGGTGTCGCCGAGGTCTCGCTCGCGATCGCGGAGGATCCTGCCCTCTCGAGGCGGTACACGGCGCGCGGGAACACCGTGGCGGTCATCAGCGACGGCACGGCGGTGCTGGGCCTGGGTGACATCGGTCCGCTGGGGGCCATGCCCGTCATGGAAGGCAAGGCGGTGCTCTTCAAGCACTTCGCGGACATCGACGCCGTCCCGGTGGTCATGGAGAGCGGCTCCGTGGACGAGCTCGTCGAGGCCATCGTGAGGATTGCGCCGTCCTACGGCGGCATCAACCTCGAGGACATCTCGGCACCGCGGTGCTTCGAGATCGAGGACCAGCTCAAGGAGCGACTGGACATCCCGGTGTTCCACGACGACCAGCACGGCACGGCGATCGTCGTGCTCGCCGGGCTCCTCAATGCCGTGAAGGTCCTCGACCGCGACCTGGCGGAGCAGCGCATCGTCGTCAGCGGCGCCGGTGCCGCGGGCGTGGCCGTGACGCGGTTGCTGCAGCGGGCCGGGGTCCGCGACGTCGTGGTCTGCGACTCGCGAGGAATCATCTCGGCGTCACGCGAGGACCTGACGGGCCACAAGGCCAGGCTGGCGGCGTCGACCAACCCGAGGGGGCTGACCGGACGGATCGCCGCCGCGCTTGACGGTGCCGACGTGTTCGTCGGAGTCTCCGGCGGAACGGTGCCGGAGGCGGAGGTCGCGGCGATGGCTCCGGGCGGAATGGTGTTCGCCCTGGCGAACCCCACCCCGGAGGTGCACCCCGACGTGGCGCGGCGGCACGCCGCCGTGGTGGCGACCGGCCGCTCGGACTTCCCCAACCAGATCAACAACGTCCTGGCCTTCCCCGGGATCTTCCGGGGCGCTCTGGATGCCGGTGCCACCCAGATCACCGAGGCGATGAAGCTGGCCGCTGCTCGGGCCATTGCGGGCCTCGTCGAGCACCCCACCCCCGACCGCATCGTCCCCTCGGTCTTCCAGGACGGGGTGGCCGAGGCCGTCGCCACGGCGGTGCGCGACCTCGCGCCGGGGCGACGGGCTCAGCTGGCCCCGTAGGCCGCGTGCCCGCGGGGGGCCGCCTCCACCGTGCGGTGGGAGGGTCAGGTCCTCCGCCCGGCGAGGTCCCGCGACCACGATGAGCACGCGGCCTGGGTGGGGAGCAGGCCCGCCTCGGCGGCCCCTGGGAGCGACGGCGCGGCGGCATCCTTGGGTGAGAGGAGCGGTTCGATGTCGTCGGGGAGCACGATGCCGACCGAGGGGTCCAGCGGGTGGAGGCCGTGCTCCCGGTTCGGGTCGTAGCTGGCCGTGCACAGGTACATCGCCGTCGTGTCGTCCTCGAGGGCGCAGAAGGCGTGACCCAGTCCCTCGGACAGGTAGACCGCCCGGCGGTCGACCGTGTCGAGGGTGACGGCCTCCCACTGCCCGAACGTCGGCGACCCCACGCGGACGTCGACGACGTAGTCGACGAGGGAGCCGGTGAGGGCGGTGACGTACTTGCCCTGCCCCGGGGGGACGTCGGCGAAGTGGATGCCACGGACCGTTCCGCGGGCCGAGACGGAGACGTTGGTCTGGACGATGTCGGGGCGATGCCCCAGGTGCTCGGCCAGGCGGTCTCCGCGGAAGGACTCGAGGAAGACCCCGCGGTCGTCCGTGAACTGTCGAGGGGTGATGACGAAGGCGCCCCGGATCCCCAGCGGCTGGATGTCCATCAGGCGTTCGCGCCTCGGTCGAGGCACCGGCGCAGGTACGCGCCGTAGCCGGACTTGGCGAGCGCGTCGGCGAGACCGGCCAGCGCCTCGTCGTCGATCCATCCGGCGCGCCAGGCGATCTCCTCGACGCAGCCGATCTTGTGGCCCTGACGGGCTTCCACGACGTGCACGAACTGGCTCGCGTCCATGAGGCCCTCGAAGGTGCCGGTGTCCAGCCACGCCGTGCCACGCGGCAGCACCGTGACCGTCAGGTCGCCACGCCGGAGGTAGGCGTCGTTCACGGAGGTGATCTCGAGCTCTCCGCGGGGGCTTGGCGTGAGTCCGCGCGCGATCTCGACGACGTCGTTGTCGTAGAAGTAGAGCCCGGGCACCGCGTAGTCCGACTTCGGGGACGAGGGCTTCTCCTCGATGGACAGCACCGTGCCGTCTGGGGCGAACTGGACGACCCCGTATGCCGTCGGGTCGCTCACGTGGTACGCGAAGATGTGTCCCCCGGAGACCGATGTCAGCGAGCGAAGGGCGGTGCCCAACCCCGTGCCGTAGAAGATGTTGTCGCCGAGGACGAGGGCCACGGGGTCGCCGCCGATGAAGTCCGCGCCGATGGTGAAGGCCTGGGCCAGGCCGTCGGGGCTCGGCTGCTCGGCGTAGGTGATCTCGATGCCCCACTGCGCCCCGTCACCGAGGAGGCGCTCGAACTGCGCGACGTCCTGGGGGGTCGTGATGACGAGGACTTCACGGATCCCGGCCATCATCAGCGTCGAGAGCGGGTAGTACACCATCGGCTTGTCGTAGACCGGCATGAGCTGCTTGGAGATGCCGCGCGTGATGGGGTGCAGCCGGGTGCCCGAGCCACCCGCGAGTATGATGCCCTTCATGGGCCACGAGCCTAGCGGCCAAGGGGGACCCGTACGATGCGGCAAGTACGCTGGTGCACATGAGGGTTCTCGTCACTGGTGGGGCCGGCTTCATCGGCAGCAACTTCGTCCACCTCACCCTCGCCACGAGGCCCGAGGTGGAGCTGACCGTCGTGGATGCCTTGACGTACGCCGGCTCGACGACATCCCTCGACGGCGCCATGGACCGGATCACCTTCGTCGAAGGAGACGTGGCGGACACCGAGCTGGTCGACGGGCTCGTCGCTGACTGCGAGGTCGTCGTCCACTTCGCGGCGGAGTCGCACAACGACAACTCGCTGCAGGACCCGAGCCCCTTCGTGCACACCAACCTCCTGGGCACCTTCGCCCTTCTCGAGGCGGCTCGGCGCCACGACGTGCGCTACCACCACATCTCGACCGACGAGGTGTACGGCGACCTCGAGATCGACGACCCCGCGAGGTTCACCGAGCACACCCCGTACAACCCGAGCTCGCCCTACTCCTCGACCAAGGCGGGCTCGGACCTCCTCGTGCGGGCCTGGGTCCGCTCCTTCGGTCTGCGGGCGACGATCTCGAACTGCTCCAACAACTACGGACCGCGCCAGCACGTCGAGAAGTTCATTCCCCGTCAGGTCACCAACGTCATCGACGGGGTGCGACCCAAGCTCTACGGCGCGGGGCTCAACGTGCGGGACTGGATCCACGTCGACGACCACAACGAGGCGGTCTGGACGATCATCGACGGGGGGACCCTGGGCGAGACCTATCTCATCGGGGCCGATGGTGAGATGGACAACCACGGCGTCGTACGGATGATCCTCGAGCTCATGGGTTGGTCACCCGACGACTTCGACCACGTGACCGACCGCGCCGGCCACGACCTGCGGTATGCCATCGACGCGAGCCGGCTGCGCTCCGAGCTCGGCTGGACGCCGCGCTACGAGAGCTTCCGCGACGGACTGGCCGCGACGATCGAGTGGTACCGCGACAATGAGGCCTGGTGGCGGCCGATGAAGGACGCCACGGAGGCGAAGTACGCCCTCACCCAGCGGGTCGAGGCGCCCTGATGGCGCGGTGGTTCGTGGCCGGCGCCGCCGGCATGCTGGGGCAGGACCTGTGTCTCGTCGCCGAGGACGCCGGCCACGAGGTGACCCGGGCCGATCTTCCGGGACTCGACATCCTCGACCCTGCGCAGTGCCGCGAGCAGGTGTCCGGGGCCGACGTCGTCGTGAACTGCGCCGCCTACACAGCGGTGGACCGGGCCGAGAGCGAGGAGGCCACCGCGTTCGCGGTCAACGCCGTGGGCGCCGCCAACCTCGCCCGGGCGGCGCACGCCGCCGGAGCGACGATGGTCCAGCTGTCCACCGACTACGTCGTCGCCGGGCAGGGTGGCGAGCCGTACGCCGCGGACGCGCCGATCGCCCCCCGCTCGGCCTACGGGCGGACCAAGGCGGCGGGGGAGTGGGCCGTCCGCGCCGAGTGCCCACGGTCCTGGGTCGTGCGGACCGCGTGGCTCTACGGAGCCGGTGGCCCGAACTTCCCGGCCACCATGCAGCGGTTGGCCGCGCAGCGGCAGACGGTGACGGTCGTCGCGGACCAGCTGGGGCAGCCGACGTGGACGGTGGACCTCGCGGACGGCATCCTGCGGATCGTCGACGCACGCGCCCCGTTCGGCACGTGGCACGCGACGGGGGCGGGTGAGTGCTCGTGGTTCGACCTGGCGCAGGCGGTCTTCGAGGAGCTCGGGCTCGACCGCGACCGGGTCACCCCCATCACGACCGAGGAGTTCCCGCTCCCTGCCCCGAGGCCGGCGTACAGCGTGCTCTCGCACGAGATGTGGTCGGACAACGGGATCGAGCCACTCCCGCACTGGCGCGATGCCCTACACCGGGCGGCTCCGACCGTTCTCCCGCCCCGGACCCCCTAGCCCTGGCCCCGCCGACCACGCAGGGCACGGTGTCGGCGGCATCTGTATGGTCGGGAGCATGCTCGCCGTATCCGCCGTCAGCCAGTCCGACACAGACCCCCTCTCCGGCCTCGAGGTCGCAGACCGTCCGGAGCCACAGGCACCGGAGGGCTGGACCACGGTGCGGCTGCGCACCGCCGCGCTGAACCACCACGACGTCTGGTCGCTGCGCGGCGTCGGGCTGCCGGCCGACCGACTCCCCATGGTCCTCGGCTGTGACGGCGCCGGGGTCGACGCCGAGGGCAACGAGGTCATCGTGCACGCCGTCGTCGCCTCGCCCGGCTGGACCGGCGACGACACCCTCGACCCGCGCCGTAGCCTGCTCTCCGAGGTCCACGACGGAACCCTGGCGGAGGTGGTGGCCGTCCCCCGCCACAACGTCGTGCCCAAGCCAGAGGGCCTGTCCTGGGAGCACGCGGCGTGCCTCCCCACGGCATGGCTCACGGCATACCGGATGCTCTTCACGAACGCCGGGGTGCAGCCCGGTGGGACCGTGCTGGTGCAGGGCGCGGCCGGCGGGGTCGCGACGGCGCTGGTGCAGCTGGGGTCGGCGGCCGGCCTGCGGATGTGGGTCACCAGCCGTGACGCGGCCAAGGGCGAGCGCGCCGTCGAGCTCGGGGCGAACCGTGCCTTCGAGAGCGGCACGAGGCTGCCCGAGCGGGTCGACGCGGTGATGGAGACCGTCGGCGCGGCGACCTGGTCGCACTCCGTGAACAGCCTGCGCCCGGGCGGGAGCGTCGTCATCTCGGGGGCGACGTCCGGTGACGCGCCGGCCAAGGCCGAGCTGACGAAGATCTTCTTCAAGCAGCTGCGGGTCGTCGGCTCGACCATGGGGACCCGGGAGGAGCTCGCGCGGCTTGCCCGGTTCGTCGTCGACCGCGGCATCGAACCCCAGGTGGACTCGGTGCGACCGCTCGCCGACGCCCGAGGTGGGTTCGAGCGGATGGTGACCGGCGAGGTGTCCGGGAAGGTCGTCTTCACCGTCGGCTGAGCCGTCAAGGGGCCAGGCCCTCCCCCACCCCAGTCCTCAGGGGGCGAGGGCCGCGGCGACGGCGGCCACGCCCGCAGCGGAGGTCCCGCAGCAGCCTCCCACCAGCTGAGCGCCGCGGTCCCGCCAGCCCTGGACGGCGGCGGCGGTGAAGACCGGGGTCCCGGTGCCGGTCCAGGTCTTGGCGCCGGGGTCGTAGGCCGCGCCGCTGTTGGGGTAGACGACGAAGGGCACCGGCGCCGCCGCGCTCTCGAGCAGCTCGTCGACGAGGGTGGGGGCGGTGCAGTTGACGCCGACCGCGATGCAGGCCCCGGCCGCGACCGTCGCGGCCTCGGCGAACGGCGCGCCGCCGGTGAGTCGCCCACGCGTCGTCGCCGAGAAGGACAGCCAGTAGGGCATCGCCGGGGCGAGCTCGGCCATGAGGTCGCGCAGCACCTCGCCCTCGGCCAGCTCGGGGAGGGTCTCGCAGGCGACGAGGTCCGGCCCGGCGGACAGGAGCCGTTCGAGGCGCGGTGCGTGGAAGTCCCGAAGGGCACTACGGCTGACGCCCGGGTATCCCGAGTACTCCGACCCGTCGGCCAGGTGTGCGCCGTAGGCGCCCACCGATGCCGCGACGAGCGCCCTGTCCCGCGCGGCCTCTCGGGCGATCCGCACCGTCGCCACGAGGTCGGCGTCACAGTCGCCGACGCTCAGGCCGGCAGCCGCGTAGCCGGGGTACGACATCTGGTACGAGGCCGTGATGACGACCTCGGCCCCGGCATCGACGAAGCCGCGCTGCGCGGCGAGCACCTCCCCGGGGGCGTGGCGCACGAGTCGGGCGGACCACAGGGAGGTCGAGAGGTCGTGACCCCGCTCCTCGAGGGCCGTGGACAGGCCGCCGTCGAGCACGACCGGGCCCCGCTCGAGCACCGCGTGAGGGCTGCTCACGCGATCTTGAGCCACTCGTTCCAGCCGTTGTGCAGCACGAGCCACGCGATGAGACCGTACCCTGCCTGGCCCGGGTGGTGCGCCACGCGGCTGGCGGCCAGGTCGGTGCGCCACTGGTCGTGGGCGGCGAGCGGGGCGTAGCAGTCGACGAAGGGGACCCCTCGTCGCGAGCACACGTCGGCCTGGGCGTCGACGAGCACCTCGAGGCGCTCGTTGACCTCGGGGTCGTCCGTCGGCGGGGGGCTCACCACGAAGGTGCCCACCCCGGTGGTGGCGGCGTCGTCGAGGAGGTTCGCCAGGTTGAGCCGGTGCCGGGCGAGGGTGATGCCCTGGATGATGTCAGCGGTGCCCACGGAGACGACGACCCGTCGCTCGGTGCGCCCGACCCACCGGCTGGGGACCTCGTTCTCCCACCGGGCCAGCAGGTCGGCCGAGGTGTTGCCCCGCACCCCGAGGTTGTACGCGGTGAGCTCGAGATCCGGGTGCTGGGTGCGCCCGACCACACGGGTGACCCAGCCCTGCCCCTTCGGGTCGCCCACCCCGGCGACGAGCGACGCCCCGAGGAAGACCAGGGCGAGGTCGCGGGCGCCCTCGGGGACCACCTGCGCGTCGACGCTGGGCCTGAACTCGATCGAGGGCGCGCCCTCGACCTCCTGCTCCTCAACCATGTGCTCGCTCATTCGTCGTCGTCGTCGAGCCGGGCCAGCCATGTCGCAAGGCGCTCGACCGGCACCTCGAAATCGGGGTGGAGGTCGACGAACGTCCGGAGCTGCTCCGCCAGCCAGTCGAACGTGACCTCCTCGTCACCGCGACGAGCCGCCAGCTCCTCGATGCCGCGGTCCGTGAAGTACACGGGCGAAAGGTTACCCGTGCGGCGTGCTCATCGGTCGAAGGCGCGGGCAACGAGCTCGGCCTGCTCGCTCTGGTGCTTCTTCGTCGACCCCGTCGCCGGCGAGGCGGAGGGGCTGCGAGAGATGACCCGCAGGCTTCGGTGCTCGCCCTGTGCGGCCAACGCCTCCGGGAGGTTGAGGGCCAGGAACGGCCACGCCCCCATGTTGCGCGGCTCGTCCTGGACGACCACCACCTCGGCGTCGGGGTAGTCCGAGAGCGCCGCGGCGATGTCGGCAGCGGGCAGGGGGTAGTACTGCTCCAGGCGCAGGATCGCCGTCGACGTGTCCTCGCGCTTCTCCCGCTCCGACTCCAGGTCGTAGACGACCTTGCCGGCCGCGATGAGCACTCGGGTAACGGTGGTGCCCGTGGCGTTCGGTCGGTCGGGGAGGACGGGGCGGAACGTCCCGTTCGTGAAGTCCTCGGGCGAGCTGCTGGCAGCCTTGAGCCGGAGCATCGACTTGGGGGTGAAGACGATGAGGGGACGCCTCGGTCGGGCGTACGCCTGGCGGCGCAGCAGGTGGAAGTACGACGCAGGTGTCGAGGGGTAGGCGACCGTCATGTTGCCTTCGGCGCACATGGTGAGGAAGCGCTCGATCCGGCCCGAGGAGTGGTCGGGACCCTGGCCCTCGAAGCCGTGGGGGAGGAGCAGCACCACGGAGGAGCGCTGGCCCCACTTCTGCTCCGAGCTCGAGATGAACTCGTCGACGATGGTCTGGCCCCCGTTGAAGAAGTCGCCGAACTGCGCCTCCCACAGGACGAGCGCGTCGGGGCGCTCGACGGAGTAGCCGTACTCGAAGCCCATCGCGGCGAACTCCGAGAGGAGGCTGTCGTAGATCCAGAACTTCGCCTGGCCCTCGCCGAGGTAGAGCAGCGGCGTCCACTCGGCCGCGTTCTCCTTGTCGATGAGCACGGCGTGCCGGCTGACGAACGTGCCGCGACGGCTGTCCTGACCGGCGAGTCGCACGGGGGTGCCGTCGATGAGCAGCGAGCCGAACGCCAGGAGCTCCGCGGTGCCCCAGTCGATGCCGCCCTGACGGATGCTGGTGGCCCGCTTGTCGAGCATCTGCTTGAGCTTGGGGTGGACAGTGAAGCCCTTGGGCGGGCTGACGAACGCCGTGGCGATGCGCTCGAGGACCTCCTCGGAGACCGCGGTGTCCGTGGCCGAGTGGGTCGTCGCATCGGCGTCGGTGGACTGGGCACGAGGGGGCTCGAGGCCGCTGTGTCCGGCCAGGTCGGTGCCGGTGTACGTGTTGTCCGCACCGGTGTCGGCGCTCTTGAGGGCCTCCTTGGTCTCCACGAAGACCCGCTCGAGCTGCTGCTGGTAGTCGCGCAGGGCGGCCTCGGCGTCCTCGACGGTGATGTCGCCGCGGCCGATGAGCGACTCGGTGTAGAGCTTGCGCACGCTGCGCTTGGCCTCGATGAGGTTGTACATCAGCGGCTGGGTCATCGAGGGGTCGTCACCCTCGTTGTGGCCCCGACGGCGGTAGCACACCATGTCGAGCACGACGTCCTTGTGGAACTCCTTGCGGAACTCGTAGGCGATCTCGGCGACCCGCACGCAGGCCTCCGGGTCGTCACCGTTGACGTGGAAGATCGGGGCCTGGATCATCCGGGCCACGTCCGTGGAGTAGGTCGAGGACCGGGACGAGCTCGGCGAGGTGGTGAAGCCCACCTGGTTGTTGATGACCACGTGCACGGTGCCACCGGTGCGGTAGCCGCGGAGCTGGCTGAGGTTGAGGGTCTCCGCGACGACGCCCTGACCGGCGAAGGCGGCATCACCGTGCATGAGCACCGGCAGGACCGTGAAGTCCTCACCGGCGAGGTTGAGCCGGTCCTGCTTGGCCCGGACGATGCCCTCGAGGACCGGGTTGACGGCCTCGAGGTGTGAGGGGTTGGCCGCGAGGTAGACCTTGGTCGTCGCGCCGGTCTCCGCGGTGAACTCACCCTCCGTGCCGAGGTGGTACTTCACGTCTCCCGAGCCCTGGACCGACCGGGGGTCCTGCTTGCCCTCGAACTCGCGGAAGATCTGGCCGTAGGACTTGCCCGCGATGTTGGCCAGGACGTTGAGCCGGCCGCGGTGCGGCATCCCGATGCAGACCTCGTCGAGCTCGTCCTCGGCCGCGCGGGAGAGGATGTGGTCGAGCAGCGCGATGACCGACTCGCCCCCCTCCAGGGAGAAGCGCTTCTGGCCCACGAACTTGGTCTGCAGGAAGGTCTCGAAGGCCTCGGCGGCGTTGAGTCGACGCAGGATCCGCAGCTGCTCCTCGCGCGTCGTCTTGGCGTAGCCGACCTCGATCTTCGCCTGGAGCCACTCGCGCTGCTCGGGGTCCTGGATGTGCATGTACTCGATGCCGATGGTGCGGCAGTAGGAGTCGCGCAGGACGCCGAGGATCTTGCGGAGCTTGAGGAAGGGCTCACCGCCGAAGCCCCCGGTCGCGAAGAAGCGGTCGAGGTCCCAGAGGGTGAGGCCGTGCCGGGTGATGTCGAGGTCGGGGTGGCGGCGCTGCTTGTACTCCAGGGGGTCGGTGTCGGCCATGAGGTGGCCGCGCACCCGGTAGGCGTGGATCAGCTCCTGGACGCGGGACACCTTGTTGATGTCGTCGTCGTGGGTCGCGGAGATGTCCTGCACCCAGCGCACCGGCTCGTAGGGGATGCGCAGGCTCTCGAAGATCTCGTCGTAGAAGCCGTTGTCGCCGAGCAGCAGGCCGTGGACGATGCGCAGGAAGTCACCGGACTGGGCGCCCTGGATGATCCGGTGGTCGTAGGTGCTCGTGAGGGTGAGCGTCTTGCTGACGGCGTTGCGGTTGACGGTCTCGGAGCTGGCGCCCTGCCACTCGGCGGGGTAGTCCATCGCGCCGACGCCGATGATCGTGCCCTGGCCGGCCATGAGGCGCGGCACGGAGTGCACGGTGCCGATGGTGCCCGGGTTGGTCAGCGAGATCGTCGTGCCCTTGAAGTCCTCGACGGTGAGCTTGCCGGCACGGGCCTTCTTGACCATGTCCTCGTACGCGGTCCAGAAGTGGGCGAAGTCCATCGCCTCGGCTGCCTTGATGGACGGGACGAGCAGCTGGCGGGTGCCGTCGGGCTTGGGCAGGTCGATGGCCAGCCCGAGGTTGACGTGGGCCGGCGTGACGAGCACCGGCTTGCCCTTCTCGTCGTGGCCGAACCCGCTGTTCATCGCCGGCATCTCGGCGAGAGCCTTGACGAGGGCGTAGCCGATGATGTGGGTGAAGCTGACCTTGCCGCCGCGGCTGCGCGCGAGGTTGCTGTTGATGACGATCCGGTTGTCGACCAGCAGCTTCGCGGGGATGGCCCGCACCGACGTCGCCGTGGGCACCTCGAGGGAGGCTTCCATGTTGGTGACGACCCGAGCGCTGGCGCCTCGGATCGGCGCCCGGAGGTCGTCGTTGATCGCGGCGGCGGCCCTGGGCACCTCCGGTTCGCGGGGGGTGGGTCCCGCGGGGCGGTCCTCGGCTGCCTTCGCCGCTCCGTCGCCGCCGTCGGGCTTCGTCGTGTCGGGGGCCTTCTTCGCGGTGGTGTCCTTCGAGGGCGCGGTCTTGGAGTCTGCGCCCTTGGTCGGAGCCTCCTTCACCGCAGTCCCGGAGGTGGACCCGCCCGATGAGCCGGATGCCGTGGCGCCCTTCCCCGGGTGACCGTTCGCCCCGGCCGGGGTCGCCCGCGAGCCCGTCGTGGCGGAGGCGCCCGACCCGAGGGCTGCCTCACCGGGCTCGTAGTCCTTGAAGAAGTCCCACCAGGCTCGGTCGACGCTGTTCTTGTCCTTGAGGTATTGCTCGTACAGCTCGTCGACCAGCCACTCGTTCGGTCCGAAGGAGGTCAGGGGATCGCTGGACGGGGACTGCTCTGCCACGGGCAATGCGCCTCTTTCTCGGCTCGTCGGCTTCGAGGGGTGGGTGTGCGGCCCAGCCTAGACCTGTGGGCGTTCGAGGTCGCCCCCAGAGTCTACGCGTCGGAACTGGTCAGGAGATGTCGCTGCGGGTCGTGCGCCAGATGCCGAAGCCCGCCAGGACCACGGCGTACGCCGTGAGGGTCAGGGCACCGCCCCACCACTCGAGCCGCACCTCGTCGGGACCGTTCTGGACGGCGTTCACGATGGCGTTGGTGGCCGACGACGGCAGGAACTGCGCGATGTGCTCCCGCCCGAAGTCCCAGAACGTCATGGCGAACCCGAGGAGGGGCTCAACGATCCAGGCGACGCCGATGCCGATGAGCAGTGCCGCCACCTGGTTGGGGATGAGGATGCCGATGCCCAGTCCGATGAGCGCCCACAGTCCGAGCACCAGCAGGCTCAGGGCCAGCGTGCGCGCCACCTCGGAGGACGGGAAGGCATCCCGGTCGCGCAGGGTCAGGACGGCGGCGCCGACGCTGACCGAACCGGTCAGGCTGATCACTCCGTACAGTGCGCCGATCCCGAGCAGCGCCACGACCTTCGCGAGCATCGCGCGCAGTCGCCGTGGGGTGGCCAGGAGTGTGCCGGTGATCGTCTTGTGGCGGTACTCCGAACCGATCTGCAGCACGCCGATCGTGAGGAGCAGGAGGTAGCCGATGGACAGCCCCGCCGTGTACACGCTGTTGGCGATCTGGGTGGCGTCCCCGGTGGGGACGCCGGTGGGACCGCCGGCCGTGGCCGCCTCGCTGGTGAGGAGGAACCCGAACAGGGCGGCGAACGCAGCGCCTGCGAGGAAGATCGCGATCGCCATGCCCCACCAGAGGCGGGTCGTGAAGAACTTGCGGAACTCGGAGCGGATCGCGGGGATCACTGGTTCGCCCCTTCCTGGCCGGTCACGGCATCTCGTTCGGGGGGTGCCGCGACTCCGGAGGAGCTCTCGTTGCGGTTGGTTCCCTCGGTCAGCTCGAAGAACAGGGCCTCGAGGTCGGCTCGCTTGGGCGCCAGGCCGTAGATCGGCAGGCCGGCCCGCAGGGCCACGTCGCCCACGATGCGCAGGTCGGCGGTGTCGGCGACGAGCGTGCCCTCGTCGATGACCGTGCTCGTGACGTCGGCGACCCGCAGGGCGCCGGCGAGACGCTCGGGGTCCGACGTGGAGACCATCGCGCCCGAGGTGCCGTGCAGCTCGGCGATCGGGCCTGACCGGACCAGGCGGCCGTTGGCGATGATGATGACGTCGTCGACCGTCTGCTCCACTTCCTGGAGCTGGTGGCTCGAGATGAGGATCGTCTTGCCCTCGTTGCTCAGGTGCCTGAGGAAGCCCCGCAGCCAGCGGATGCCCTCGGGGTCCAGGCCGTTGGCCGGCTCGTCGAGCACGAGGACGCGGGGGTCGCCCAGGAGGGCTGCCGCGAGCCCGAGCCGTTGCCGCATCCCCATGCTGTACTCCCCGGCACGCTTGCGGGCGGCCGCCGGGATGCCGGTCAGCTCGAGGAGCTCGTCGACCCGGTCGAGCGGCACCGAGCCGGCGTCGGCCAGCACCCGGAGGTGGTCGCGGCCACTTCGGCCGGGGTGGAAGTTCGTCGCCTCGAGAGCCGCGCCGACCGTGCCCATCGGTGTGGGTAGGTCGACGTAGCGGCTCCCGTCGATCGTGGCGGTGCCGCTGCTCGCGTGCACGAGCCCGAGGAGCATGCGCAGGGTCGTCGTCTTCCCGGACCCGTTCGGGCCCAGGAACCCGGTGATGCGGCCGGGCTCCACGTCGAAGGACAGGTCGTCGACGGCGACGAAGCTGCCGAACCGCTTGGTCAGGCCCCGGATCTCGATCCGGGCCCCGGGGGTCGTTGCTGCCGTCATCGTGCTCTCGTTCCCCGTGTCATGCCCTGATCCTCTCAGGCTCCCGCCGGGGCAGGGCAAACCGGTGGGAGAGCCGGCACGAGGGGCGAGTCGGGTGCATGCCGATCCGCCCGTAGGATGGCGCCCACCATGACCGAGTGGCTCCTCCTCCTCGTCGGCGTCGTCCTCACGGTCGGCACCGCCCTGTTCGTCGCTGCCGAGTTCTCACTCGTCGCGCTCGACCGCCCCGCTGTACAGCGCGCGGTCGACGCGGGTGAGCCGGGCGCCCGTTCCGTCCTGCAGTCGCACCGCAGCCTGAGTACCCAGCTGTCCGCGTGCCAGGTGGGGATCACCCTGACGACCCTCGTGCTGGGCTTCATCGCGAGTCCGTCCATAGGTGCCCTCCTCGTCGGCCCACTGACCTCGCTCGGTCTCGGGACGGGGGCGGCGGAGTCTGCGTCGACCGTCCTGGCCATGCTCATCGCGACCGTCTTCTCGATGATCCTCGGCGAGATGGTTCCCAAGACCCTGGCGATCTCCCTGCCGATGGAGACCGCGAAGGTGGCTGCCGCCCCGGTCCGTTGGTTCGCGCTCGCGATGAAGCCGATGATCGCCGTGCTCAACGGCGTCGCCAACCGGACCCTGCGGGCCATCGGGGTGGAGCCCCAGGAGGAGCTCTCCACGGCCCGCAGCCCGGCCGAGCTCGCGTCCCTGGTGCGCACCTCGGCGGAGGCGGGGACGCTGAACGTGGGAACGGCCCGTCTGGTCACGGCCTCTCTCGGGTTCCCCGACCAGACCGCCGCAGACGTCATGACCCCGAGGTCGAGGGCGACCGCCATCGAGCGCACCGCCAACGCCGCGGACCTGGTCGCACTGGCCCGGAGAACCGGCCACTCCCGCTTCCCGGTCCTGGGCGCCGACTGGGACGACATCGACGGCATCGTCCACGTCAAGAAGGCGATCGCCGTGCCCTTCGAGCGCCGGACCGACGTGCCCGTCTCGGCGCTCATGGTAGATGCCGTGCTGGTGCCGGAAACCCTCCGGCTGGATCCGCTCCTCCTTCAGCTGCGGCAGGGGGGGATGCAGCTGGCCGTGGTCGTCGACGAGTACGGCGGCACCTCCGGGGTCGTCACCCTCGAGGACCTCGTCGAGGAGATCGTCGGTGAGGTGAGCGACGAGCACGATCGGTCCCAGACCACGTTCCGGCGCGTCGAGGACGGGGTCTGGATCGTGCCGGGCCTGTGGCGTCCGGACGAGGTCCGGAGCCAGGTGGGGGCCACGATCCCCGACGGCCCGGCCTACGAGACGGTCGGCGGGTGGGTGATGGCGACCCTCGGCCGGGTGCCGGAGGTCGACGACCGTGTCTCGGTCGAGGGCTGGACCGCCCGGGTCGTCGACATGGACGGCCTGCGCGTCGACCGGGTCCGGCTGGAACGCACGCACGGACCCGCCGAGGGGCCGGAGGTGGACGGCTCATGACGACCGTCCTGGTGACCGTCCTGCTCCTCGCGGCCAACGCCTTCTTCGTCGGGGCGGAGTTCGCGGCGATGTCCGCGCGGCGCAGCCAGCTCGAACCGCTCGCCGAGGCGGGGAGCAAGCGGGCGTCGGTGGCCCTCGGCGCGCTGCAGCGCACGGGGATCCTGCTCGCCACCGCTCAGCTCGGCATCACCGTCTGCTCTGTGCTGCTGGGGGCGGTGTCCGAGGCCGCGTTGCACCACGCGCTCGAACCCGTGGTGGCCCGCTTGGGCGTGTCCCCCGTCGTTGCGGACGTGGTGGCCCTGGCCCTGGCGCTCGCCATCGTCGTCTTCCTCCACGTGGTCTACGGGGAGATGATCCCCAAGAACCTTTCCATCGCCCGGCCCGAACGCGCTGCCGTCGCGCTCGTGCCGCCGCTCGTCGCCGTCTCGCGAGTCGTCGCCCCCGTCATCCACGCCATGGACTGGCTCTCCAAGGCGCTCATCAGGCTCTTTGGCGTGGAGCCGAAGGACGAGGTGGCGTCGGCGTTCACCGCCGAGGAGGTGGCGCACATCCTCGACGAGTCGCGCGACGAGGGCCTCGTCGGTGACGAGCACTACGAACGCCTCGGCGCGGCCCTGGAGTTCAGCGACAAGGACGCCGCCGACGTCGGCGTCCCGCTCTCCGCGCTCGTCACCGTCACCTCGGACGCGACACCGGCGGACATCGAGCGGCTCGTCGCCAAGCACGGCTTCTCGCGGTTCCCCGTCGTCGACGGAGGGGGCGACCTCGGCGGCTACCTACACCTCAAGGACGTGCTCTACGCCGACGAGGCCGAGCGGCACGAGCCGGTCCCCGGCAAGCGGGTGCGCCGGATGGCCAACGTCCGTCGTGGCGACGAGGTCGAGTCGGTGCTGAAGACCATGCAGGACACCGGGTCGCACCTGGCGCGCGTGGTGGGCACGGACGGTGCGGTCGTCGGCGTCGTGTTCCTCGAGGACGTCCTCGAGGAGCTCGTCGGCGAGGTCTCGGACGCCTCACAGCGATGAGGCCCGCGCCGACCCAGACGTCGGCCACGACCGAGAGCTGCGCGGTGCAGGTGGTGTAACTGCGCAGCCCGGGTCGTCACCGGGGCTCGGCGGCCCAGGTCTGCCGCAGGTCGCGGCGCATCTCGTTCCGCGCCCGCGTCTGCGCGACGATGCCGACGACGGCGAGCACCAGCACCGCCACGCTCCACCACGGGCTGACCTCGATGGCACCGGTGACGGCGCCCCCGGTGAACTCCTCGGAGTCGAGCGCTCCCACGATGAGCATCACCCCGGCGACCACGCTGACGGCACCCGCGATCGAGCTGACCACGGCGAGCACGATCATCGGCAGGTCACCGAAGGCCGACACCAGGCCGAGGACGAGACCGAACGCCAGCCCCACGAGCACGGCGAGCCAGTTCCAGTCGATCCCGAGGGCGATGACGATGCTGGAACCGATCGCGAACCCGATGGACGCCATGGCCAGGACGACGGCCACGGCGTAGGAGAAGTAGGCGAGCGCTGCGAAGACCAGAGCGAAGAGGAAGCCGGTGACCCAGCCGAGCACGCTGCCGAGGAATCGCTCGTCGGCAAGGCCCGCGAACAGCCCGGCCCCCAGGGCGAACCCCGTGAACCCGCCCCACAGGAGCAGGACGAAGCGCAGGACGAACTGACCGGCGAAGAGGAGGAGCCCCCCGGCGAGGAGGGCGAAGAGGCCCGAGACGATGTCTGCCATGGGAGCAAATCTAGGCCGCGGGTTCGCGGCTGCCACGGTCGGTGTCGACGTCCGACCGGCGACTGCTCGGCCCGACCGGACGAGAGCCGCCCGCCGCCTGCGTGGGCGCAGGTCAGCGGGCGTCTGGGGTGGTGCCCCCGGTAGGATTCGAACCTACGCTCCCGCCTCCGGAGGGCGGTGCTCTATCCCCTGAGCTACGGGGGCCGGGCGTGGCCTGCGCCGGGAACGTCGTGCGTTTCCCGGCGCCCCGCGAGATTAGCAGCCTAGGCTTGGTCCCATGCAATCCGGGAGGGCGCAGGGTCCCGTGCCGCTCGTCCTCGTGTGCGACGACACCGAGGCGATCCGCCGGCTGGTGAGGATCAACCTCGAGCTCGCCGGATACTCCGTCGAGGAGGCCACGGACGGCCACGAGGCGATGGCGCGACTCATCGACCCGGTGCTGGACACTCCCGCCGTGATCGTCCTCGACTCCCAGATGGCGCCCTACGACGGTTGGTGGACCATTGCGGCGATCCGGTCCCACCCGCGCCTCGACTCGGTTCCCGTGCTGCTGCTCACCGCAGCCGTGATGTCCCACACCGCACCCGAGGCATCCGACGCGGGCTTCGACGCCTTCCTGTCCAAGCCGTTCGACCCCGACGATCTCGTCGACTCCGTCTCACGCCTCGCGGGCGGGGGCAGAGCGTCCCGGACGGGCCAATAGACTCGCGCGGGTGACCCCTGAACAGCTCGCGGCCGCGATCCGTGCCGCCCTCCAGGCCGCCGCCGACGCCGGAGACCTCGCGGTTGACGTGCCCACGGAGGTCCGGGTCGAGCGTCCGCGCAACCGCGACCACGGGGACTGGTCGACCAACATCGCGCTGAGGCTGGCCAAGGAGGCCGGGATCCCACCGCGCGACGTGGCTGCCGTCCTGGCCGAGCGGGTGCGGGCGATCGAGGGCGTGCAGCGCGTCGACGTTGCCGGCCCGGGGTTCCTCAACATCACCCTCGAGGCGGCGAGTGCCGCCGGGCTCGCGCGAGCGATCGTGGAGGCGGGAGCGACCTACGGCCACGGAACCTCCGAGGCCGGCAGGGTCGTCAACCTCGAGTTCATCTCGGCCAACCCCACGGGCCCGCTGCACATCGGGCACACCCGCTGGGCGGCCCTGGGCGATGCGATGCGACGCCTCCTGGATGCCGCGGGCGCGCACGTCACCTCGGAGTACTACATCAACGACGCCGGCGCCCAGATGGACAAGTTCGGAGCCTCGGTGCTCGCCCGGGCGCAGGGGGAGGAGCCTCCCGAGGGCGGCTACCCCGGGGCCTACGTCGAGGACCTGGCGCAGCAGGTCCTCAGCGAGCGTCCGGACCTGACGAGCCTCGAGCACGACGAGGCCGTGGCCCTCGCGCGCGACCTGGGCTACCACGCCCAGCTCGAGGCGATCCGTGGGACCCTGGAGCGCTTCGGCGTGCACTTCGACGTCTGGTTCTCCGAGCGCAGCCTGCACGACGGGGGCGCCGTGGAGGAGGCCGTCGCCCGGCTGCGCCAGCAGGGTCACGTCTACGACGATGGTGGTGCGGTGTGGTTGCGCACCACGGACTTCACCGACGACAAGGACCGCGTGCTGGTGCGGGCCGACGGCGTGCCCACGTACTTCGCCGCCGATGCCGCCTACTACCTGAGCAAGAAGGACCGGGGGTTCGACGAGAAGGTCTACCTCCTGGGCGCGGACCACCACGGGTACATCAACCGGCTCAAGGCCATCGCCGCGTGTGCCGGGGACGACCCCGAGCACAACATCGAGGTGAAGATCGGCCAGCTCGTCGCGATCGCCGGCGAGCGGATGGGCAAGCGGCGGGGCAACGCCATCTACATGGACGAGCTGATCGAGTGGATCGGCTCGGATGCCGTGCGCTACTCCCTCGCCCGGTACCCGGCCGACAGCCCCCTCTCCCTGGACGGGGAGGAGCTGCGGAAGCAGACCAACGACAACCCGGTGTTCTACGTGCAGTACGCCCACGCGCGCACGGCCAACGTCGCACGGCTCGCGGCCGAGGACGGGGTGCGGCGGGAGGACGGGTTCGACGCATCGCTGCTGTCGGACCCCACCGAGGCCACACTGCTGGCCGCGCTGGGAGACTTCCCCCGGGTACTCGCCCAGGCCGCGCACCTCATGGAGCCGCACCGGGTCGCCCGCTACCTCGAGGAGCTCGCCGGAGCGTTCCACAAGTGGTACGACACCTGCCGGGTCCGTCCGCTCACGGCCGAGGAGGAGATCACCGACCTCCACCGCAGCCGGCTCTGGCTCAACGACGCGACCCGCCAGGTGCTCGCGAACGGACTCGACCTGCTCGGCGTCAGTGCGCCCGAGCGGATGTGAGGCACTGACCGATGCGCGCACACGAGGCCGGAGTCCTGCACGCCGAGGGCTACGGCGGGCCGCCGCTCTACCTTCCCTACCCCGCCGATGTCATGGAGCTGTTGCCGCAGCTGTGGCCCAGGTCGGTGAGCCGCGACGACCGCGGTCGGCTGACCGTCGGGGGCGTCGACGTCGTGACCCTGGCTCAGGAGCACGGAACCGCGGCGTACGTGCTCGACGAGGATGACTTTCGTTGGCGGGCAGGGGAGTTCAGAGATGCTTTCCAAGAGGCGTTCGCCGCCGACGGTGGAGCCGACGTCTACTACGCCGGGAAGGCCTTCTTGTGCACGGCCGTCGCCCGCTGGGTGAAGGAGGAGCGCCTGCACCTCGACGTGTGCACCGGCGGCGAGCTCGCCGTCGCGCTGCGGGCCGGGCTCCCCGGCGAGCGCATCGGGTTCCACGGCAACAACAAGACGGTCGAGGAGCTGCGCTCGGCGCTCGCCCACGGAGTCGGGCGGATCGTCGTCGACTCCTTCCAGGAGATCGAGCGCGTGGCACGCGTGGCGCGGGAGCTCGGGATGCGGGCCGCGGTCATGGTGCGGGTGACCGTGGGCGTCGAGGCGCACACCCACGAGTTCATCGCGACCGGGCACGAGGACCAGAAGTTCGGCTTCAGCCTGGCCGGCGGCCAGGCCTCGGCAGCCGTCGCGCGGATCCTCGCCCTGTCGGAGGTCCTCGACCTGCGGGGCCTGCACAGCCACATCGGCAGCCAGATCTTCGACACCGACGGTTTCGAGGCGGCGGCCCGCCGCCTCATCGGCCTGCACGCGGCGATCGCCACCGAGCACGGCGTCCACCTCCCCGAGATGGACCTCGGTGGTGGCTACGGCATCGCCTACACCTCCGAGCACGACCCGCTCGAGCCGGCCGAGCTCGCGTCCCGCCTCGCCGGCATCATGCGCCACGAGATGGCGGCCGTGGGGGGTGGCGTCTCCGAGAACCCACCCCGCATCTCCGTCGAGCCCGGTCGTGCCATTGCCGGCCCCAGCACGTTCACCCTCTACGAGGTCGGCACGGTCAAGGAGGTCGAGCTCGGGGCCGGTCACCGGCGCAGCTACGTCTCCGTCGACGGGGGGATGAGCGACAACGCCCGGCCCGCCCTCTACGAGGCCGACTACTCGTGCACGCTGGCCAACCGCCACTCGACGGCGGAGCCACGACTCTCCCGGGTGGTCGGACGGCACTGCGAGAGCGGAGACATCGTCGTGCTCGACGAGTACCTCCCCGCGGACATCGAGCCCGGCGACCTCGTGGCCGTTCCGGGAACGGGCGCCTACTGCCGCAGCCTCTCCAGCCAGTACAACCACACCCCACGGCCCCCCGTCGTGGCTGTGCGCGGAGGCCGCTCACGGGTGGTCGTCAGGCGTGAGACGATCGATGACCTGCTCGCCCTCGACGTGGCGGACTGAACCCATGGGCCCACAGACCGAGGAGACGGACCCGACCATGTCGTACGAGACCGGCGCACCGCTGCGAGTCGCCCTGCTGGGGTGTGGAGTGGTGGGGTCCTCCGTGGCGAGGATGCTCGTGGAGCACGCCGACGACCTCGCTGCCCGCGTCGGCTCCCGGCTCGAGCTCGTCGGCATCGCAGTCCGCCGGCCACAGCGCCCGCGCCCCGACGTGCCGGTCGACCCTGACCTCTTCACCGCCGACGCCGAGGAGCTCGTGACGCGGGCTGACATCGTCGTCGAGGTGGTCGGTGGCATCGACCCGGCCAGGGGTCTCATCCTCCGGGCGATGGCGCACGGCGCCTCGGTCGTGTCGGCCAACAAGGCACTCCTCGCCGACGACGGGCCGACGCTCTACGCCGCCGCCGACGAGCACGGGGTCGACCTCTACTACGAGGCGGCCGTCGCTGGGGCCATCCCGATCCTACGCCCGATCCGGGAGTCCCTCGCCGGTGACGACGTGCGCAAGGTGCTGGGCATCGTCAACGGCACGACGAACTTCGTCCTCGACAAGATGGACAGCTCCGGTGCAGGGTTCGCGGAGACCGTCGAGGAGGCCCAGGCCCTCGGGTACGCCGAGGCGGACCCGACCGCCGACGTCGAGGGTTTCGATGCCGCGGCCAAGGCGGCCATCCTCGCCAGCCTCGCCTTCCACACGAGGGTGGCCGCCTCGGACGTGCACCGTGAGGGCATCACCGAGGTCACCGTCGGCGACATCCAGGCAGCGCGCGAGATGGACTGCGTCGTCAAGCTCCTCGCGATCTGCGAGCGGGTCGAGGGTGCAGACGGGGAGGACGCCGTGAGCGTCCGTGTGCACCCGGCGATGATCCCCCGCAGCCACCCCCTGGGGAGCGTCCGCGACGCCTTCAACGCGGTCTTCGTCGAGGCCAGGGCTGCCGGGGAGCTGATGTTCTACGGGCGCGGCGCCGGCGGGGACCCGACCGCCTCGGCGGTCCTTGGTGACATCGTTGCGGTCGCCCGGCACAAGGTCGCCGGCGGCCGCGGCACCGGCGAGTCGGCATACGCCGATCTTCCCATCGTGCACATGGGGCGGGCCGTGACCCGCTACCACATCAGCCTCGACGTGGTGGACCGCCCCGGGGTGCTCGCGCAGGTCGCGACGGCGTTCGCGGGGCACGGCGTGTCGATTGAGACGGTGCGACAGAAGGTTGCCCCGGGCGGAGGAGACCGCGCGAGGCTGGTGATCGTCACGCACTCCGCCACGGATGCGGCGTTGTCAGCCACCGTCGAGGCGCTGGCGGCCCTGGAGGCCGTCGACGACGTGGCGGCCGTGATGCGGGTGGAGGGAGCGTGACGATGGCACACCTGTGGCGCGGGGTGATCCGCGAGTATGCCGCCCGGCTGCCGATGCTCGAGGGCGCACCCGTCGTGACCCTGCAGGAGGGCGGCACTCCGCTCATCCCGTGCGAGGGCCTCTCCGAGCTGACCGGGGCCAACGTCCTGGTGAAGTTCGAAGGACTCAACCCCACGGCCTCCTTCAAGGACCGCGGCATGACGGCGGCGATCTCGGTCGCGAGGCGGAACGGCGCGAAGGCCGTGATCTGCGCCAGCACGGGCAACACCAGCGCGAGTGCAGCGGCCTACGCGACCAAGGCCGGCATGACCTGTGCGGTCCTCGTGCCCGACGGGAAGATCGCGATGGGCAAGCTCAGCCAGGCCGTGGCGCACGGGGCGACGCTCATCCAGGTCGAGGGCAACTTCGACGACTGCCTGACCGTGGCCCGCAAGCTCGCCGAGGCCTATCCCGTCGAGCTGGTCAACTCGGTCAACCCCGCTCGCATCGAGGGGCAGAAGACCGCGGCGTTCGAGGTCGTGGACGCACTCGGCGATGCCCCGGACATCCATGTCCTCCCGGTCGGCAACGCCGGCAACATCACCGCGTACTGGAGGGGATACGTCGAGTACGCCACCCCCACGGTCGGCCGTGGTGCCGAGGTCCTCGACCCGGTCGCGACCCGTACCCCCCAGATGTGGGGCTACCAGGCGGCGGGTGCAGCGCCGATCGTTCTGGGCCACCCCATCGACGAGCCCGAGACGATCGCCACCGCCATTCGGATCGGCAACCCCGCCTCGTGGCGTCAGGCCGAGGCTGCCCGTGACGAGTCCGGAGGGCGTATCGACTCGGTCACCGACGAGGAGATCCTTGAAGCGCACCGCATGCTGTCCTCGACCGAGGGGATCTTCGTCGAACCGGGCTCGGCCGCCAGCATCGCCGGGCTGCTCAAGGCCCACCGGGCGGGTGATGTCCCGGCCGACACCACCGTCGTCTGCACCGTCACGGGCCACGGTCTGAAGGACCCCCAGTGGGCCCTGCGGACCCCGGACGGCTCCGAGGTCCGCCCGGTGAGGGTGCCCGTCGACGCCGTGAGCATCGCCGACGCGCTCGGCCTCGAGGGGTGAGATGAGCTCGGACGCGCCGCGCGTCGGCGTCGGCGTCGAGGTCCGGGTGCCGGCCAGCAGCGCGAATCTCGGGCCGGGCTTCGACTCCGTCGGCTGCGCCCTGGGGGTCTGGGACACCTGCGTGGCGACGGTGTCCGGCTCGGCGGGACTCGTCGTGCGGGTTTCGGGCGAGGGCGCCGGTGCCGTTCCCCTGGACGCCTCGCACCTGGTGTACCGGGCGATGCAGGCAGCGTGGGACGAGCTGGGCGTCACCCCGCCGAGCGGGTTGGTCCTCGACTGCCACAACGCCGTGCCCCACGGCCGGGGCATGGGGTCCTCCGCGACGGCGATCGTCACGGGCATCGTTGCGGCGCAGGCCCTGCATGACGTCTCCCGGGGAGCATCCGAGCCGGTCGACCTCGAGTTCGCCAACCTGCTCGCGTCCCGGCTGGAGGGCCACCCGGACAACGCGTCCGCGAGCGTCTACGGGGGTGCCACGCTGTCGTGGTCCGACGGGCCCGGCGCCGACACCACCACCGTCCACCTGCCGGTGCATCCGGACATCGCTCCGGTCGTGCTCGCACCCGACGCGCAGCTGTCCACCGCCAAGGCGCGCTCGGTCCTGCCACAGCAGGTGCGGCTCGCCGACGCCGCAGCCAACTCCGGTCGGGCCGCGCTGCTCGTGCATGCGCTGGGCAGCGCCCCGGAGCACCTGGTCGCGGCCACCCGGGACTGGCTCCACCAGGAGGCGAGGCGACCCTCGTACGCCGCATCGATGGCCCTCGTCGACGCCCTGCGAGCGGAGGGGCTCGCGGCCGTCATCTCGGGTGCCGGGCCGTCGGTGCTGGTGCTGGCGACCCGGGATCGGGTCGCCGAGGCGGGGGCACACGCCCCGCATGGATGGCGGGTTCTCACACCGGGGATTCCCGACCACGGGGCCCGGGTGCGAGTGGTGGCCACCGGCTGATCGGGGCGGGTGGACCAGGCCACCGCGCGAGGCTGCGCGGTGGTAGAGTCGATTTCGCGACCGCAGCCGATGCCGGGTTCTGACCCGTTGCCTGCCGCGGATCGCCTCCCACGAACAGGGCCCTCCCAGCCGCCACGGCTGGATGCCCGCGTGGACTCCCAATGATCGGCCGCATCGAGGCCATCCACGAACGAGGGGAAGGATCCTTCGTGTCAGACACCACCACCCTTGAGGCAGCACCGTCGGGCGGAAGCCCGCGGCGTTCCGGAGCGCTCACCGCGATGCGGCTGGCCGAGCTCCAGGGACTGGCCTCGAGCATGGGCATCTCCGGGACCGCGAAGATGCGCAAGGGCGACCTCGTCGCCGCCATCAAGGCTCGTCAGAACGGCGAGAGCGGTCCCGCCAGCACCGGTGAGCCCCGTCGGGCGCGAGCCGAGGTGACCGCGCCCGCCGCCCGCGACGCTGGGCCGGACCGTCAGGAGCGGCCCGAGCGTGAGCCCCGGCGCGATCGGTCCAGCAAGGACGAGGGCCGCGGCGGGCAGGACGAGCGCGAGGTCGGCGACCGTCAGGAGGGCCCCGACCGTCAGGAGCGCCCCGACGGGAAGAACGACGGGGACCGGCAGAACGACGGCGACCGGTCCGCACAGGGTGAGCGTCAGGGGCGTCAGGACCGCCACGGCGACCGCCAGAACCAGGGCAGGAACCAGGGTCAGGGCGCCGGCGACCAGGGCCAGAACACCACCCAGGGCCAGGGCGGCAACGACCAGGGCCGTCCCGACGACGACGACAGTCGTGGCGGACGCCGCCGGCGCAACCGGGGGCGCAACCGCGACAAGCGGCGCACCGGCGGTGCCCCGCAGGGCGGCAACGAGCCCGAGGGCGACCCGCAGATCACCGAGGACGACGTGCTCGTGCCGGTCGCCGGCATCCTCGACATCCTCGACAGCTACGCGTTCGTGCGGACCACCGGCTACCTCCCCGGCAGCAGCGACATCTACGTGCCGCTGGCCGTGGTGAAGCGCAACGGTCTGCGCAAGGGCGATGCCGTCACGGGTGCCATCAAGGCTGCCCGTGAGGGCGAGGAGCCGCAGCAGCAGAGTGTCGGCGGCCGCAACAACCGTCAGAAGTACACCCCGCTCGCCCGGCTCGACACCATCAACGGCCAGGGGACGGACGAGGCGCGTCGACGCCCGGAGTTCGGCACGCTCACGCCGCTCTACCCGCAGGACCGCCTCCGTCTCGAGACCGAGCAGACCGGCCTCACGACGCGGATCATCGACCTCGTCGCCCCGATCGGCAAGGGCCAACGGGGCCTCATCGTGGCCCCGGCCAAGGCCGGCAAGACGATGGTCATGCAGTCGATCGCCAACGCCATCACGACGAACAACCCCGAGTGCCACCTCATGGTCGTCCTGGTCGACGAGCGGCCCGAGGAGGTCACCGACATGCAGCGGGCGGTGAAGGGCGAGGTCATCTCCTCGACGTTCGACCGTCCCGCCGAGGACCACACCACGGTCGCCGAGCTCGCGATCGAACGGGCGAAGAGGCTCGTCGAGATGGGCCACGACGTCGTCGTGCTGCTCGACTCGATCACCAAGCTCGGACGCGCCTACAACCTCGCGGCCCCGGCCAGCGGGCGCATCCTCTCCGGTGGCGTCGACAGCGCCGCGCTCTACCCGCCGAAGAAGTTCTTCGGCGCGGCGCGGAACATCGAGAACGGTGGGTCGCTGACGATCCTCGCGACCGCGCTGGTCGAGACGGGGTCGCGGATGGACGAGGTGATCTTCGAGGAGTTCAAGGGCACCGGCAACATGGAGCTCAAGCTCGACCGCCAGCTGGCGAACCGTCGGATCTTCCCCGCTGTAGACATCAACAACTCGGGAACCCGGCGCGAAGAGATCCTCCTCGCCCCGGACGAGCTGAAGATCATGTGGAAGCTACGCCGGGTGCTTGCGGCCCTGGACTCCCAGCAGGGGATCGAGCTGCTCCTCGACCGGCTGAAGAAGACGAAGAGCAACTACGAGTTCCTCGTGCAGGTGCAGCAGACGAGCTCGGTCAGGCTCGACGACGACGGCGAGAGCTGATCGACCCCTCGAGAGCGCCGAACACGCCGTCCCCCATGAGGGACGGCGTGTTCGGTCCGCTCTCTCGGGTCAGCGGAGCGGGAGGGACATCGACGGGAAGGCCCGGGCGGTGAACCCGCGCGGGGTGTAGATGGCGGATCCCCCCGGGGTGGCGAAGAGGTCGACGCGACTCACGTCGGTCTCCTCGCGGAACCAGGCGAGCAGGGCGTCGGTGACCGCGGCCGCGAGACCGCGGCCGCGGAAGTCCGGCAGGGTCGCGATGTTGGAGATCAGCCCCACCGAGCCGTTCGGTGCGCCGGGCCCGGGGATGAGGGTCGTCACCTCACCCACCGCTCCGGAGACGACCCGGCCCTCGACCTCGGCCACGAGGACGTGCACCCCGGCCGCCGGGATCCGGTCGACGAACCAGCCGTGCGCGGCGAGTCGCCAGGCCGGGTCCTCCAGGCGGCCCGCCGGAACTCCCATGGCCTCGAACATGAGCACCCGCAGGCGGAGCATCGCGTCGGCGTCGGCTGCCGTGGCCGGCCGTATGACCGGGGTCACCGCTGTGGTCCGAGGGTGAGGCGGCGCCGCGTCTCCGCGCGCCCTTCGGGAGTATCGGGCAGGTCCCACCACGACTCCACCCACCACGTGGCGCCGGCGTCCTCCCACGGCCGGGTCGGCGGGTGCACCGGCCCGAAGGATCCGTGGCTGTCACCCTCGACCACGACGTCATAGCCCTCCATCGACAGCCCGGCGTCGGCGCGCAGAACCCCGACCCGGTCGAGGATCTCGCGCAGGTCCTCGAGGGTGAGGCCCGAGTTCTGGGCCTTCGCCTCGGTCACGGCCGAGGGGAGGATCCCCTGCCACCGGGCGGCCCGCTCCAGGGACCGCTGACGTGCGCTTCCGCGGACGAGGGCTCCGACGCACCACACCGGTGGGTGCGGCGTCTGAACCGGGGGTGGCGGAACGAGCTCGGTCACCGGCATCGCGCTGTAGTGCTCACCCTCGAACCGGAACGGTTGTCCGCGCATCAGGCCCGCGTAGACGGCAAGGCTCTCGTCGAGCTTGCGGGCGCGGGCCGCCCGACCCTCGTCCTGCTCGAACGCGAGCCAGTTCCCGTGCAGCGCCCCGAGGCCCACCCCGAGGGTGACCCGTCCCTCGGAGAGACGGTCGACCGAGGCCACGCGGGAGGCGAGGTCCCAGGGGCGGTGTCGCGAGGCGGGCGTGAGCAGCGTGCCCAGGCGGATGCGCTGGGTCACCATGGCCGCGGCCCCGAGGGTGACCCAGGCGTCCTGGCCCCAGACCGCCTCCCAGGACAGGACCATGTCCCAGCCCGCGTCCTCTGCCACCCGGGCCAGGTCCGCGAACTCGCGCTCCGTGGCATGGGGGATGACGGCTCCGAACCTCATGCCGGGTCAGGCTACCGAGGTCGGCCGACACAGCAGGCCTCGTGCGCGCGTCATCTGCCGCAGCGGCCGGGACGGCGTGCTTCTCCGGGTCCGGACCCGGCGCCACCGGGTGCGGAATGTCGGGGCCGCCGTCGTCGTTTAGGTCACCGTGCGCCACCTCTGGCACACTTGATCGCTGGACCGGTTCACGGCATTCGACGCGTTTCCTGAGCGCCTCCCCCACGAGGGGCGCAGGCGGGGCGCCACGGGTTTGCAGCACCGCGCTGGACCCGCCGACCCGGAGACATCCAAGGAGACATCGTGAAGAAGGACATCCACCCGACCTATGTCGAGACCCAGGTCACCTGCACCTGCGGCAACTCGTTCACCACGCGCAGCACCGCGGAGAGCGGCGAGATCCACGCCGACGTGTGCTCCAACTGCCACCCGTTCTACACGGGCAAGCAGAAGATCCTCGACACCGGTGGCCGCGTCGCCCGGTTCGAGGCGCGCTACGGCAAGAAGGCCGCGGCCAAGTAGCTCATCCATCGCGCCGGCCCGCTCCCCGAGGAGCGGGCCGGCGCGGTCGTTTCCACGATCAGTCCTCGAGGCCCCAGGACCCCGCGAGACACGGGAACCACCCCGCGTCCCACAGGGTGTCGTCGCGGTCACGCCGAAGAGTCCCGGAGAGGTGCCGAGTGCTGGAGTCAGCTGAGGCCCTGGTGGCCGAGCACGCCGCCCTCGAGCGGCAGATGGTCGACCCCGCGCTCGCCTCGGACCCGGACCTGATGCGAAGGCTGAACAAGCGGTACGCGGCGCTGGGACCCACCGTCGCCGCCCACCAGCAGTGGGTGGCCGCAGTGGCCGACGTCGGTGCCGCGCGAGAGCTCGCCCAGGAGGACTCGGCCTTCGCCCAGGAGCTCCCGGACCTCGAGGCCACCGCCGCCGAGGCCGCCGACCGGCTGCGGCGACTCCTCATCCCCAGGGACCCCGAGGACGACCGCGACGTCATCCTGGAGGTCAAGGCGGGGGAGGGCGGCGAGGAGTCGGCGCTCTTCGCCGGGGACGTGCTGCGGATGTACCTCCGGCACGCCGAGCGTCGCGGGTGGCGAACCGAGGTGCTCGACGCCACGGAGTCCGACCTCGGCGGCTACAAGGACGCCCGGGTCTCGGTGAAGTCCCGTCGGGCCCCCAAGCCCGGTGAGGCGCCATGGGCCAGGCTGAAGTTCGAGGGCGGCGTCCACCGCGTCCAGCGGGTGCCGGTCACCGAGAGCCAGGGCCGCATCCACACCAGCGCGGTCGGGGTCTGGGTGATGCCCGAGGCCGAGGACGTCGAGGTGAACATCGACCCCAACGACCTGCGGGTCGACGTCTTCCGCAGCAGCGGCCCCGGTGGCCAGTCGGTCAACACCACCGACTCCGCCGTGCGGATCACCCACCTGCCCACCGGCGTCGTCGTGTCCTGCCAGAACGAGAAGTCCCAGCTGCAGAACCGCGAGGCGGCCCTGCGGGTGCTGCGCGCCCGGCTGCACCAGCTCGCGATGGACGAGCGTCACGCCCAGGATGCCGACGCCCGGGCCAGCCAGGTGCGCACGGTCGACCGCTCGGAGCGCATCCGCACCTACAACTTCCCCGAGAACCGGATCAGCGACCACCGCACCGGCTTCAAGGCCCACAACCTCGATGCCGTCCTCGACGGCGACCTCGATCCGGTCATCCAGTCCTGCGTCGACTCCGACGAGGCCGCCCGCCTCACGGCCCTCGCCGAATGAGCGCGGGCCGCACGCTCACGGGCGAGGTGGAGGCGGCGCGCTCGGTGCTGGCAGCGGCCGGCGTCCCGTCACCGGAGACCGATGCCGTGGCCCTCGCCGCCTTCGCCCTCTCGACCGAACCGGGCGAGGTGCGGGCTCGGATGATCCTGCGGGTGCCCGCGGACGAGGCGTTCGCCGAGCGGTATGCCGGGCTGGTCGCCGACCGGGCGACGCGGGTGCCGCTCCAGCACCTCACGGGGACGGCGCACTTCCGCCGCCTCGCGCTCGCGGTGGGTCCCGGGGTGTTCGTGCCGCGACCGGAGACCGAGGTCGTGGCGGGGCTGGCGATCCGGGCCGCCGAGGACGCCGGTGCCTCCCCACGGGTCGTGGACCTCTGCACGGGCTCGGGTGCGCTGGCGCTCGCGGTGAAGGACGAGGTTCCCGGCGCGGAGGTCCTCGCCGTGGAGCTCTCGGACCTGGCCCACGCCTGGGCCGTGGCCAACCGGGACCGGCTCGGACTGGACGTCGACATCCGGCTGGGTGACGCCGCAGAGGCGTTCCCCGAGCTCGAGGGGGCCGTGGACGTCGTCGTGAGCAACCCGCCGTACATCCCGCAGGATGCCGTTCCGGTGGATCCCGAGGTACGCGACCACGACCCGGCGGTCGCGCTGTACGGCAGGTCGGCGGACGGTCTCGCGCTGCCGCGGGCGGTGGCGGCCCGAGCGGCGGCTCTCCTTCGCCCGGGGGGCGTGCTCGTCATGGAGCACGCCGACACCCAGGGGGAGAGCCTGCCGCGGGCGCTGTGGGCGACGGGTCAGTGGTCCGAGGTGCAGGACCACCCTGATCTCGCGGGGAGGCCCCGGGTCACCGTCGCCCGACGCTGAAGCGCCGGGGGACGGACGGATGGCGGCCGATGCTCGGCCGCCACCGTCCGCTGCTCAGAAGATGAAGATGAGCAGGGCGATGATCAGCAGAACTCCGACGATGGTCCAGATGAGACCAGATCCACGCATGGGTGACACCTCTCCGTTGTTCGACACGGTGCGGACGGTCGTCCGCTCGCCCAAGACCCTAGGCGAGGGCGGCGCCGGTGTGCCGTCTGCGTGCGGAGCAATTGCGAGCCCTAGTCTGGTCGCCATGAGTCCCGTCTTCGACTGCACCACCGAGAACGGGCGGGCCGATGCCATCCCCAAGGCGGCTGTCGGGGTTCGAGCCGGTGGTCTGGTGGTCCTCCCGACCGACACCCTCTACGGCATCGGGGCCGACGCCTTCTCGCCCGAGGCGGTGCGCGACCTCCTGGCGGCCAAGGGCCGGGGGACCGACATGCCTCCGCCCGTGCTCGTCGCGGACGCGCGAACGGTTGACGGGTTGGCCACCGAGGTGCCCGACTACGTCCGCGCCCTCATCGACGCGTTCTGGCCGGGCCCGCTCACCCTCGTGCTGAAGGCCCAGCCCTCGCTCGCCTGGGACCTCGGCGACACCCGTGGCACGGTCGCCCTGCGCATGCCCGACGACCCGATCGCCCTGGAGCTGCTCCGTGAGGTGGGGCCGATGGCGGTGAGTAGCGCCAACCGCACCGGCCACCCCGCCTCACGCACGGTCGTCGAGGCGGCGAGCCAGCTCGGCGCGAGCGTGGAGTTCTACCTCGACGGAGGCCCCACCTCGGGAGGGCTCGCCTCCACGATCGTGGACTGCACGCGCGAAGAGCCGGTGGTCCTCAGACGCGGCGCGCTCTCCCAGGAGGAGGTCATGGCCGTCGTCGAGCGTGTTCGGGAGGAGGCCCTAGAGTTGGCTGGCGCCGAGCCCGACGAGCCAGTGCCCGCCGAGACCGAGGAGCACGTACCCGCCGAGCCTGACGAAAGAGTGCCCGACGAGCCGCCTGCCGACCCCGACGAGCCCGACGAGATCCAGCCCACCGAGCAGCGAGAGACGACCGAGACATGACTGACACGTTCTACGGATCCGACTTCGACGCCCTCGAGGCCTTCGACCCCGAGATCTCGGGAGTGCTCCTCTCCGAGCTCGATCGCCTCCGTGGTGGTCTCCAGCTCATCGCGAGCGAGAACTTCTCCAGTCCGCGGGTCCTCACGGCGTTGGGCTCGACGCTGTCGAACAAGTACGCGGAGGGCTACCCGGGGCGCCGGTACTACGGCGGGTGCAGCGAGGTCGACAAGGCCGAGGTGCTGGCGATCGAGCGCTGCAAGGAGCTGTTCGAGGCCGACCACGCCAATGTCCAGGCGCACTCGGGCGCGAGCGCCAACCAGGCCGTCTACGGCGCCTTCCTCAAGCCGGGCGAGAAGATCCTGGCGATGAGCCTCCCGCACGGCGGTCACCTCACCCACGGCACCAAGGTGTCGTTCTCGGGCAAGTGGTTCGATGCCGTGCACTACGGCGTGGACAAGGACACCGAGGACATCGACTACGACCAGGTCGAGTCGCTCGCCCGTGAGCACCGACCCAAGGTGATCCTCGCCGGCGGTTCGGCGATCCCGCGGCTCATCGACTTCGAGCGCTTCCGAGCGATCGCCGACGAGGTCGGCGCGATCTTCTGGGTCGATGCCGCCCACTTCATCGGGCTCGTCGCGGGCAAGGCCATTCCGAGCCCGGTGCCCCATGCCGACGTCGTGTCGTTCACGACCCACAAGGTGCTGCGCGGCCCGCGCTCGGGCGCGATCGTCTGCCGGGCCGAGCATGCCGCCGCCATCGACAGGGCGGTGTTCCCGATGATGCAGGGCGGCCCGCAGATGCACACGATCGCGGCGAAGGCGGTCAACTTCAAGGAGTGCGCGACGCCGGAGTACGCCGCCTACACCCGCCAGGTCGTGGCGAACGCAGGGGTGCTTGCCCAGACGCTCGGGGAGCACGGCATCCGACCGACGACGGGCGGCACCGACACCCACCTCTCGCTGCACGACCTCCAGCCGGTGGGGGTCACCGGGGTCGACGCCGAGTCGCGCTGCGACGCGGCGGGCATCACGCTGAACAAGAACGCCATCCCGTTCGACCCGCAGAAGCCCAGCGTGGCCTCCGGCATCCGGGTCGGTACCCCGTGCGTGACCACGCAGGGAATGGGGGAGGACGAGATGCGCACCATCGGCTCCCTCATCCATCGTGCGGTCGTCGAGGGCAACCCCGACCCCGACCACGCCGTCTCGAGCGAGGTGCGTGCCGAGGTGACCGACCTCGTCTCCCGCTTCCCGGCGTACGCCCGGCCGGCGACGCACGGCTGAGCCGGCGCCCGTGACCGAGCCGAGACCCGCTGGCGGCGCCGTGACGCCGCTCCTCCGCAGCCTCAACCGGCGCGGTTTCCGTCTCGTCATGCTGCTCGACGGGCTGGCCGTCCTGTTCCTCGCGGTGGGGAGCATGCTGTGGCGATTCGGCCGACCCGACTCCTGGCCGACCTACAACACCGGGGCCTACGCGCTCTCGTTCATCGTCTCCACGCTGATCTTCCTCTCGAGCTTCTACTTCGGAGGGCTCTACGAGCGTGAGCCGCGCCTCGGCGGCGCCGCGGTGCTGCCCAAGGCCGCCCGGCTCTCCCTCGCCGCCGGGAGCTTCGTCGCACTGCTCAACCTCGCCCTGACCGGGCTGGTCAAGCAGCAGGGCTCGATCATCCAGCGGGCCCTGCCGTTCCCGATCCCCAACCTGCTGTTCGTCATCGCCCTCGCCGGTATCGCGGTGGCGATCAACCGGAGCATCGTCCACCGGATCCGGACCCGGCGTGAAGGGCCCCCCAGGGTGGTGCTGGCGGGGGAGGAGGTCGACCTCGAGCTGGCCCGTCGCCACCTCGGTGCGCACGCCGCCCACCTCGTCGTCGTCGGGGAGGTCGACGACCCCCGGCTCGTCGTCGACCGGGCCCAGCAGACCGGGGCCACCGACGTCCTGCTCGTCACCGGTGCCTGGCTGGAGCAGTGGTACCCGCGGACCATCGGGCGCCTCGACCAGGCCGGCGTCACGACGCTGCTGCGGGTCACCGGCCGCGAGACCCTCTACGGGCTGGACCGCCTGCGCGAGGTGGCCGGGCTTCCCTTCGTGCTGCTGCTCCACCAGACGATGCCCGCCTCGCAGCGGCACTTCAAGCGGTTGCTCGACCTGTTCCTGCTCGTCGTGACCTTCCCGATCTGGGCCACCCTGCTCGGGCTCGTGGCGCTCTACCAGCTCGCCGTCGCCGGGCGTCCGCTGCTCTACCGGCAGACCCGGGTGGGTGCCGGCGGTGAGACCTTCGAGATGATCAAGTTCCGCTCGATGCGGGTCGACGCCGAGGGGGAGAGGGGCGTCCAGCTCTCCACGCAGGGCGATCCGCGCGTGATCCTCGCGTGCCGGTGGGTCCGGGCGACGCGCGCCGACGAGCTGCCCCAGCTGCTGCACATCGTCACCGGCCGGATGTCGATCGTCGGCCCCCGCCCCGAGCGGCCCGAGCTCACGGCCGGCTTCGAGAACGAGATCGCGGGCTACTCCAGGCGACACGAAGTGCCCCCGGGCCTCACCGGGCTGGCCCAGATCCACGGGCGCTACCACACCGACGCGGAGTACAAGCTGGGCTACGACCTCCAGTACCTCGTCAACTGGTCCCCGGTCCTCGACCTCGAGATCATCGCCCGCACCATCTGGGTGGTGCTCGCCAGGCGGGTCTGACGTGCTGTTTTGTCGCCCGTCAGCGCTTGTGATAACTTTCACAAGCCGTTCCGGAGCATTCCGCCACGACCACCGAAGAGGCCGATCCGTCGATGACCGACCCCGCACCGCCCGTTGCGGCGAATGCCGGCGCACCGTTCGCCGCGATGCTTCGCGGGGCTCTCCTGCCGTCGAGCATCGCGGGAGTCGTGGCCGTGGTCGTCGTGGTGGTGTGGCGCGGCGGTGATGCCCTCGCCGGTGCGGTCCTCGGACTCGTCGTCTCGATCGCGTTCTTCGCCTCCGGCATGTTCCTGCTCAGCCGCCTCGTGCGCGACGCCAGCCCCCACGCGTTCTTCGCCGTGGCGATGACGGTCTACCTCGCCCAGGTCATCGGTCTGCTGCTCGTCATCATCGCCTTCGACGACGCGTCGTGGGTCGACGGCATGGCCCTGGGGATCGTGGCCCTCGTGGTGACGCTCGTCTGGCAGGTCTTCGCGTTCCTGTCGCTGCGCGGGGCCCGGATCCCCGTCTACGACGAACCCTCGGGCGTTTCGGGGGACCGGTCATGAGGAGCCGTCCAGAGCGGTGCTCCGACGTCGCGGGCCACCGCGAGCGTCCGGTAGCGTACGTCCCGTTCCCGTGGGTGCCCGTCGCTGGCGCCTGCGCATTCCCCGAGGAGAGGCTGTGAGCCCCAGCATGGTTTCCGTGAACGTCCTCCAGGGCGCGATCGTCGCGGCCGAGGGCGGAGGCGAGGGCTTTCAGTCCCCCGGCATCGAGAGCTTCTGGTGGCCGATCTTCGGCAGTGACCAGAGCAACTGGGCGTTCACGCGGCCCTCGTTCATCCTCATGGCCTCGGTGGTCATCATCGGGATGTTCTTCATCACCGTCGCGGGCAAGCTGAGCATCGTCCCGACCAAGCGGCAGTGGTACGCCGAGCAGGTCTACGGGTTCGTCCGCAACACCATCGCCCGCGACATCATCGGCGCCAAGGACTTCCGTCCGTTCGTCCCGCTCCTGCTGACGCTCTTCACGATGATCGCGTTCAACAACATCATGGGGATCTTCCCGTTCGTGCAGTTCCCCACGATGAGCCGCATCGCGTTCCCGATCGTGCTCACGCTCATCGTGTACGTCGTCTACCACACCGTGGCGCTGCGCCGGAAGCACGGCGTCGTCGGCTACATGAAGTCGCTCGTCCCCCCCGGGCTGCCCGGCTGGCTCAAGCCGATCATGTTCGTCATCGAGCTGCTGACGTACTTCATCATCCGCCCGCTCACGCTCGCCCTGCGACTCTTCGGCAACATGCTCGCGGGCCACCTCATGCTCCTGGTGTTCATCCTCGGTGGCGAGTACCTCCTGCTGCACGGGAGCAGCATCGGCATCCAGGCCTCCGGCATCGTCGGCATGGGCTTCGGCATCGTCATGACCTTCTTCGAGCTCCTGGTGCAGTTCCTCCAGGCGTTCATCTTCACCCTGCTCGCGGCGCTGTACATCGGCGATGCCGTGAGCGAGGAGCACTGACCCGGAACCCCGGTCCCCCCTCACCAGACCCACCGAAACTCCCGACGCCGGGACCCACCCGGCGCCCTCGAAAGGAAAACAGCAATGACTGGCAACATCACCTTCCTCGGCTACGGTCTCGCTGCCATCGGCCCTGGTATCGGTATCGGCCTGATCTTCGCCGCGTACATCAACGGCGTCGCCCGCCAGCCCGAGGCCCGCGGCATGCTCCAGACCATCGCCTTCACCGGCATGGCGCTCACCGAGGCGCTCGCCATCCTCGGTCTGGTCTTCGTCTTCGTCTTCCAGTGACCGAGCCGGCGTGACCGACTCCTGCCCGACCCAGAGATAAGGAAGCGACCGTGGTTCTCGCATCCGTCCCCACCGCCGAGGGCGTGGGGTGGCCAGAAGCGCTCCCGCTGCTGCCGCACCCCGCCGAGCTCATCATCGGCCTCATCGCGTTCGCGATCCTCTACTGGATCTTCGCGAAGATGGTCGTTCCCAAGATGGAGGCGATGTACGAAGAGCGCGCCGCTGCCATCGAGGGGGGCATGGCCCAGGCCGAGGAGGCCCAGGCCGAGGCCAGGGCTGCACTGGAGAAGTACAACGCCCAGCTCTCCGAGGCACGCACCGAGGCCAACGAGATCCGCGAGTCCGCTCGCGAGCAGGGCGCCTCGATCGTCGCCGACATGCGCGGCCAGGCCCAGGCGGAGGCGGCGCGCATCACCGAGTCCGCCAAGCGTCAGGTCGAGGCCGAACGCCAGCAGGCCGTCGTCCAGCTGCGCCAGGAGGTCGGCACGATGTCGACCACGCTCGCGAGCAAGATCGTCGGCGAGTCGCTCGAGGACGAGGTGCGCCAGAACGGCATCGTCGACCGCTTCCTCGCCGAGCTCGAGGCCGGCGAGGTCAAGCCCGAGAAGGTCGCCCCCGCGGGTCAGGACGCCTGATGCGGGGCTCGTCACGGGGATCGGCCAAGGAGGCGCAGGCACACTTCGACGCCGCCCTCGAGCAGGGCGTCGACGGGAAGAGCCTCTCCGACGAGCTGTTCGCGGTAACCGCTGTCGTCGACGGCAGCGCGTCCCTGCGCCGGGCGCTCGCGGACCCCTCGCGCGACCCCGAGGACAGGAAGGGCCTGGCCCGTGGCCTCTTCTCCGGCAAGGTGGCGCCGAGCACCGCGGACCTCGTGTGCGAGGTGACTGCCCAGCGCTGGTCGAGGGAGCGCGACCTCAGCGACACCCTCGAGAGCCTGGCCGTTCAGGCCCTGCTCGCCACGGCCGAGCGTGAGGGTCGGATCGACCGCGTCGAGGACGAGCTGTTCCGCTTCGAACGGATCGTCGCCGGCGACCCCGGGCTGCGGGACACCCTCGCGTCGCGCAACACCGACTCCGCGGGAAAGGTGCGCCTCGTGCACGGGCTCCTCGAGGGCAAGGCCGCCCCGGAGACCACGACCCTGGTCGAGCAGGCCGTCCGGGCACCTCGCGGTCGTCGGCTGGCCGACGTCCTGGAGTCCTACCTCGCCCTCGCCGCGCTGCGTCGCGACGAGCTCACCGCCCTCGTCACGGTGGCGTCCTCCCTCACCGCCCAGCAGCAGGCCCGGCTGAGCAGCGTTCTCGAGGCGCACTACGGCAAGGCCGTCACCCTCCAGGTCGTCCACGACCCCAGGGTCATGGGCGGCATCCGCATCCAGGTCGGCGACGACGTCATCGACGGCACTGTCCTGCGCCGCCTCGACGAGGCGCGCCGGCACGTCACGGGCAGCTGAGCACCAGCCCGAGCACCGCCCCCAGAACTCAAGACGCACACCCACCACAGACTTCGGCCCCACCAGGGGCCGGTGACCGAGGAGAAGATCAGATCATGACGGAGCTCTCGATCCGTCCGGAGGAGATCCGGGACGCCCTGGACAGCTACGTCCGGTCCTACGAGCCCGGCGCGGCCTCTCACGAAGAGGTCGGCCGCGTCACCGACGCCGGTGACGGCATCGCCCACGTCGAGGGGCTGCCCTCGGCGATGACCAACGAGCTGCTCCAGTTCGAGGACGGCACGCTCGGCCTCGCGCTGAACCTCGACGTCCACGAGATCGGTGTGGTCATCCTCGGTGACTTCTCGAAGATCGAGGAGGGCCAGGAGGTCAAGCGCACGGGCGAGGTGCTGTCGGTCCCCGTCGGCGACAACTTCCTCGGCCGCGTCGTCAACCCGCTCGGCACCCCGATCGACGGACTCGGTGACATCGAGCCCGAGGAGCGTCGCGCCCTGGAGCTGCAGGCGCCGACCGTGATGCAGCGCAAGTCGGTGCACGAGCCGCTGCAGACGGGCCTGAAGTCCGTCGACGCCATGACGCCGATCGGTCGCGGCCAGCGCCAGCTCATCATCGGCGACCGCCAGACCGGCAAGACGACGGTGGCGGTCGACACGATCATCAACCAGAAGGAGTTCTGGAAGACCGGGGACCCCGACAAGCAGGTGCGCTGCATCTATGTCGGCATCGGCCAGAAGGGCTCGACGATCGCCGCGGTCAAGGGCACCCTCGAGGAGGCCGGCGCGATGGAGTACACGACCATCGTCGCGGCCCCCGCCTCGGACTCCGCGGGCTTCAAGTACCTCGCCCCCTACACCGGCTCGGCCATCGGCCAGCACTGGATGTACCAGGGCCAGCACGTCCTCATCGTCTTCGACGACCTGTCCAAGCAGGCCGAGGCCTACCGCGCCGTCTCCCTGCTGCTGCGCCGCCCTCCGGGCCGCGAGGCCTACCCCGGCGACGTGTTCTACCTCCACAGCCGGCTCCTCGAGCGTTGCGCGAAGCTGTCCGACGACCTCGGCCACGGTTCGATGACGGGCCTGCCGATCATCGAGACCAAGGCCGGTGACGTCTCGGCGTTCATCCCGACCAACGTCATCTCCATCACCGACGGTCAGATCTACCTCCAGTCCGACCTGTTCAACGCCAACGTCCGCCCCGCCATCGACGTCGGCATCTCGGTGTCGCGAGTCGGTGGCGCCGCACAGATCAAGGCGATGAAGTCGGTCTCGGGCCGCCTCAAGCTCGACCTGGCCCAGTACCGCGCGCTCGAGGCGTTCGCGATGTTCGCCTCCGACCTCGACCCCGCCAGCCGGGCCCAGCTCGCCAAGGGCGCGCGGCTCGTCGAGCTGCTCAAGCAGGCGGCGGCCTCGCCGTTCCCGGTCGAGGAGCAGGTCGTCTCGATCTGGCTCGGGACGACCGGCAAGCTCGAGGACGTCGCCGTCGAGGACATCCGCCGGTTCGAGGGCGACTTCCTGGACCACCTGCGCCGCACCAAGGGTGAGCTGCTCGACGCGATCCGCGAGAGCGGCAAGTTCGAGGAGGAGACCGAGCAGGCCCTGGAGTCCGAGGTCACGACCTTCAAGAGCAAGTTCTGGCAGGGCACGGGCGCAGACGGCCTCGTCGCCGGGAACGAGCAGGAGGACGACGCCGCCGAGCGGGCGATGGAGTCCGACCAGGAGCAGATCGTCAAGCAGAAGCGCTGACCGGATGCCGGGTGCGCACCACGCGCACCCGGCCCACGGCCAGGCAACCCGACATACCGAGCAGAAGAACCACGAAAGGCGGGATCACATGGGAGCGCAGATCCGGGAGTACCGGCAGCGCATCCGGACCGTCACCTCCACGATGAAGATCACGAGGGCGATGGAGCTGATGGCCGCCGCGCGGGTGGTCAGGGCCCAGCAGGCGGTGCGTGAGTCCAGCCCCTACGCCCGCGCGTTGACGCGCGCGGTGTCGGCCGTCGCGACGTTCTCCAACGAGGACCACCCGCTCACGACCGAGAAGGGCGACGTCAAGCGCGCCGCCGTCATCATCATGACCTCGGACCGTGGTCTCGCGGGTGCCTACAGCTCATCGGTGATCAAGGAGAGCGAGCGCCTCGTGGCGCGCCTGCGCGATGAGGGCAAGGAGGTCGTTCCCTACCTCATGGGCCGCAAGGTCATCGGCTTCTACAAGTTCCGCCAGCGCGAGTCCGCCGAGCAGTGGAGCGGTGACTCCGAGAAGCCGTCCTTCGACGTCGCGCGCGAGGTGGGCGAGCGCATCGTCTACGACTTCACGACCGAGACCGACCTCGGTGGGGTCGACGAGGTGCACGTGGTGTTCACCCGGTTCAAGACCATGGTGACCCAGGAACCCGACGTCATCCGCCTGCTGCCGCTCGAGGTCGTCGAGGGCGAGGAGGCCCCGGAGCCCGAGGACCTGCTCCCGCTCTACACCTTCGAGCCCGGCGCCGAGAGCGTGCTCGACGCGCTGCTGCCGAAATACGTCAACGCCCGTCTGTTCAACTGCATGCTCCAGGCCGCCGCCTCCGAGCTCGCTGCCCGCCAGCGCGCGATGAAGTCCGCGACGGACAACGCCGAGGAGCTCATCAAGAAGTACACCCGCCTGTCCAACCAGGCGCGTCAGGCCGAGATCACCCAAGAGATCAGCGAAATCGTCGGTGGGGCAAGCGCCCTGGCCGAGAGCAAGTGAGCGAGAGAGAGACCATGACTGCCACCGTCACCGAGAAGAGCGAGGACACGCAGGCCGGCGGAGTCGGCCGCGTCTCGCGCATCACCGGGCCCGTCGTCGACGTCGAGTTCCCCGTCGACGCCATGCCCGAGCAGTACAACCTCATGACCACCGAGGTCGAGATCGGCGGGGAGAAGAAGTCGCTCAACCTCGAGGTCGCCCAGCACATCGGCGACAACATGGTGCGCGCCGTCTCGCTCCAGCCCACCGACGGTCTCGTGCGCGGCACCCCCGTGCAGGACACCGGCGGCCCGATCACCGTCCCGGTCGGCGACATCACGCTCGGCAAGGTGTTCAACACCACCGGTGAGGTCATGAACCTCGCCGAGGGTGAGACCTTCGAGCCCACCGAGCGCTGGGGCATCCACCGCCAGGCACCGGCCTTCGACCAGCTCGAGTCCAAGACCACGATGTTCGAGACGGGCATCAAGGTCATCGACCTGCTCACGCCCTACGTCCAGGGTGGAAAGATCGGCCTCTTCGGCGGTGCGGGCGTCGGCAAGACCGTCCTCATCCAGGAGATGATCGCCCGTGTCGCCCGCGACCACGGTGGTGTCTCGGTGTTCGCCGGTGTCGGCGAGCGCACCCGTGAGGGCAACGACCTCATGGTCGAGATGGAGGAGGCCGGGGTGCTCGGCCAGACCGCCCTCGTCTTCGGCCAGATGGACGAGCCGCCGGGCACCCGCCTTCGCGTGGCGCTCTCGGCGCTGACCATGGCGGAGTACTTCCGCGACGTGGCCGGCCAGGACGTGCTGCTCTTCATCGACAACATCTTCCGGTTCACCCAGGCGGGCTCGGAGGTCTCCACGCTGCTCGGCCGGATGCCGTCCGCCGTGGGCTACCAGCCGACCCTGGCCGACGAGATGGGTGTGCTCCAGGAGCGCATCACCTCGACCCGCGGTCACTCGATCACGTCCATGCAGGCGATCTACGTGCCCGCCGACGACTACACCGACCCGGCCCCGGCGACCACCTTCGCCCACCTCGACGCGACGACCGAGCTCTCCCGCGAGATCGCCTCGATCGGCATCTACCCCGCGGTCGACCCGCTGACCTCGACGAGCCGGATCCTCGACCGTCGCTACATCGCGGACGACCACTACGACACCGCGGTGCGCGTGAAGCAGATCCTCCAGCGCAACAAGGAGCTGCAGGACATCATCGCCATCCTCGGCATCGACGAGCTGTCCGAGGAGGACAAGGTCCTCGTCAACCGCGCCCGTCGCATCCAGCGGTTCCTGTCGCAGAACACCTACGTGGCCAAGCAGTTCACCGGCCTCGAGGGCTCGACGGTGCCGCTGGCCGACACGATCGAGGCGTTCACCAAGATCTGCGACGGTGACTACGACCACGTGGGTGAGCAGGCCTTCTTCATGTGCGGCGGTCTCGACGACGTCGAGCGGCAGTGGGCCGAGATCCAGAAGAACCTCTGATGGCATCGCTGCAGGTCGAGCTCGTCGCCGCGGACCGCAAGGTCTGGGAGGGCGAGGCCAGCCAGGTCAGCGCCCGCTCGCTCGACGGCGAGCTCGGCATCCTCCCGGGACACCAGCCGCTGTTGTGCGTCCTCGACGAGGGTGAGGTCAAGGTCAACACCGGTGGGTCCTGGCGCACGGCCACGATCGACGGCGGCTTCCTCTCGGTCGACCACGACCGGGTGACCATCGTCGCCGAGTCGGTGGACGCCAGCTCCATGGACTCCTGAGTCGGGGGGAGGGCCGCCCACGTGTCGCCTGTCGTCATCACGGAGCTGCTCCTCGCCCTGGTCGTCATCATCGTCGTCGGCGTGCTCACCTTCGTGTGGGCACGCCGACGCTTCATCTCCGGGGACGGCCGCCCCGTGATGCTGTGTGCGCGCCGCAACGGCCCCGGCGAGCGGTGGCGCCTGGGCCTCGCCAGGCTCGGCTCCGAGCGCTTCGAGTGGTTCAGCGTCGTCGGGCCGTCACTGCGCCCCGAGGTGTCGTGGCTGCGCGGTGAGCTCGACTTCGCTGCGGCCAAGCCCCTCGCGGACCCGATCCCCGGGCTCGCCGAACCGGTGTCCGTGACGGGTGGCGCGGCAGGGACCTCGTGCGACTTCGCCTTCGCACCGGCGGCCTACACCGCGGTCCGGGCATGGCTGGAGTCCAGCCCACCCGGATTCAACGTCAACGTCGCCTAGGCCCCGCCGCCGGGCTTCTCCTCGCGCCCGCCGCCGGGCTGCCAGAGCACATCGCCCCCCGGCAGGTTTGCGCAGCGCGCCAGCACGAAGAGCAGGTCGGACAGGCGGTTGAGGTAGGTGGCCGTCAGGGGGTTGACGCCGCCCGAGCCACGCTCCGCCCCCGGCGCCGTGCCGTACTCCTCCACCGCCGCCCACACCGAGCGCTCGGCCCTCCGGACGACCGTCAGCGCGAGGTGCAGGTGGGCCGCACCGCTGGAGCCGCCCGGGAGGATGAACGAGCGCAGCTTCTCCAGCCGCTCGAGGTAGTGGTCGCAGTCGGACTCGAGCTCGGTGACCCACTCCGCCTTGACCCGCAGCGGGGGGTACTCGTAGGCCTCCTGGAGGGGCGTCGCGAGGTCGGCGCCGATGTCGAAGAGATCGTTCTGCACCCGGGTGAGGACCGTGCGTACGTCCTCGTCGAGGTCGCTGCACGCGATGGCGACACCGAGGGCGGCATTCGCCTCGTTCGTGTCGGCGTAGGCCGCGAGCCGCGCGTCGGTCTTGCGGGTTCGGCTCAGGTCGCCCAGCGACGTCGTGCCGTCGTCGCCGGTGCGGGTGTAGATGCGGGTGAGGTTGACCATGCCCCCAGCGTCGCAGATGGTTCTCGGCTCGGCGGCGGCAGCCACCGTGGCCCGGAAGTGACATTGTCCATTCTTTGCCAAGTTCTTACCCGCAGATGCTCGGCAATCGGCACCGGACAGGGTTCAATTGACTCACGCCGGGACGAGGGGAACGACCGTGGGGGACTGCATCGTGAGTATCGAGGAGCACCATGACGATCGGGGGTGCCATCTCGTGCTGAGTGGTCGGCTCGATGTGCGCACGGTTGCCGACCTCCGACTGAGCCTGCACCGGATCATCGCGGGTGGCTCATCGCCGCTCTTCGTCGACCTCGCGCAGGCGCAGGTCGGCGACGCCACGGGCTTCGGGTTCCTCGTCGAGTCGGTGCATCGCGCGCGACGCGCCGATAGGTCGGTCCACGTCGTGGCGGCCGACGACCGCACCCGCAGGCTGCTGCGCCGCGCCCGTCTGCGCTCGGTGCTCCTCGCGCCCCACCCCCACGCCGTGTCCGACGGGGACCTGGCCGGCGTCGCGGGCTGAGCCCACCGGCATCCAGCGGGTTCCGTCGACCCCGGGGTGTGGGCACTCTCACCGTGCCCAGCCATTCCGGCACGGGTGAGCCGCGGCTAGCGTTCGTCGCATGTCTGAGACCAGCCCGAGGCCAGAGCGCGACCGTCCGTGGGTGATGCGGACCTACGCCGGCCACTCCAGCGCCGCCGCGAGCAACGCCCTCTACCGCCGCAACCTGGAGAAGGGGCAGACCGGGCTGTCCGTGGCGTTCGACCTCCCCACCCAGACCGGGTACGACCCCGACCACGTCCTGTCCCGCGGCGAGGTGGGCAAGGTGGGGGTCCCCATCTCCCACATCGGGGACATGCGCGCCCTCTTCGACCAGATCCCGTTGTCCCGGATGAACACGTCGATGACGATCAACGCCACGGCGATGTGGATGCTCGCGCTCTACCAGGTCGTGGCGGAGGAGCAGGCCGAGGCCGCGGGTGAGGACCCGGCTGTGGGGGTCCGCGTGCTCAGCGGAACGACCCAGAACGACATCATCAAGGAGTACCTCTCCCGCGGGACCTATGTCTTCGCGCCCGGGCCGTCGCTCCGGCTGATCACCGACATGGTGTCCTACACGGTCGCCGAGATGCCCACGTGGAACCCGACCAACATCTGCAGCTACCACCTCCAGGAGGCCGGGGCGACCCCCGAGCAGGAGATCGCCTACGCGATGAGCACGGCGATCGCGGTGCTGGATGCCGTGCGCGACTCCGGGCAGGTGCCGGCGGAGCGCTTCGGCGAGGTCGTCGCGCGGATCTCCTTCTTCGTCAACGCCGGGGTCCGGTTCGTCGAGGAGATGTGCAAGATGCGCGCGTTCGTCCAGCTGTGGGACGAGCTGACGCGCGAGCGCTACGGGGTGACCGACGCCAAGCAGCGACGGTTCCGCTACGGCGTGCAGGTCAACTCGCTGGGGCTCACCGAGGCCCAGCCGGAGAACAACGTGCAGCGCATCGTTCTGGAGATGCTGGCGGTGACCCTGTCCAAGGACGCCCGGGCCCGGGCCGTGCAGCTCCCCGCCTGGAACGAGGCGCTCGGGCTCCCGCGCCCCTGGGACCAGCAGTGGTCACTGCGGATCCAGCAGGTGCTCGCCTTCGAGTCCGACCTCCTCGAGTACGACGACCTCTTCACCGGCTCCGTCGTGGTCGAGGCCAAGGTGGCCGACCTGGTGTCTCGGGCCCGCGCGGAGATTGACCGGGTGCAGGAGATGGGCGGCGCGGTGCCGGCGGTCGAGAGCGGCTACATGAAGTCCGAGCTCGTCGCCTCCCACTCACGGCGGCGACAGCGGATCGAGGCCGAGGAGGACATCGTCGTCGGCGTCAACCGGTTCCGCACGAGCGAGCCCAACCCGCTGACGGCCGACCTCGACACCGCCATCCAGTCCGTGGATCCCGGCGTGGAGGCTGCCGCCTCGGCGGCGGTGCAGCGGTGGCGCGAGGAGCGTGACGCGGACAGTGCACGCCGTGACCGCGCGGCCGCGGCGCTGGAGCGACTGCGCACGGAAGCCGCCACGGACACCAACCTCATGGAGGCGACCCTCGAGTGTGCGCGAGCGGGAGTGACCACGGGGGAGTGGGCGGGTGCCCTGCGGTCGGTCTTCGGCGAGTTCCGGGCGCCCACTGGTGTGGGTTCCACGGTCGGTGTCGGCGCGGGGTCCCAGGCGCTGACCTCGGTGCGCGCCCTGGTCTCGCAGACGGCCGATGAGCTGGGCGAGCGCTTGCGCATCCTCGTCGGCAAGCCCGGTCTCGACGGACACTCCAACGGTGCCGAGCAGATCGCGGTGCGCGCCAGGGATGCCGGCTTCGAGGTGGTCTACCAGGGCATCCGCCTCACGCCCGAGCAGATCGTCTCGGCCGCGGTCGCCGAGGACGTCCACCTCGTCGGCATCTCGATCCTCTCCGGCTCCCACATGGAGTTGGTGCCCGAGGTGCTGGACCTGATGCGAGAGGCAGGGGCCGGGGACGTCCCGGTGATCGTCGGCGGCATCATCCCGGACTCCGACGCCGCCCGGCTCAAGGCCCTCGGCGTGGCGGAGGTGTTCACCCCGAAGGACTTCGGGCTCAACGAGATCATGGCGCGCTTCGTCGACGTCATCCGCGAGTCACGGGGCCTGGACTCCGTCGCACCGGCCCCCGCCACGGCTCCGGCCTAGGCGGAGCCGCCCAGTGCCGCCGTCAGCTCGCGGGTGAAGGCGGGGAGGTCGTCGGGGTTACGGCTCGTGATGAGGTTGTCGTCGATGACGACCTCGCGGTCCTCCCAGGTGGCACCGGCATTCGTGAGGTCCGTGTGCAGGCTCGGCCACGAGGTGAGGTGACGCCCTCGCACCACGTCGGCCTCGATGAGGGTCCACGGTGCGTGGCAGATCGCGGCGACCGTCTTGCCTGACTCGACGAACTGACGGATGAAGGAGACCGCGTCGGTGTCCGTGCGGAGGGCGTCGGGGTTCGCGACGCCGCCGGGCAGGACGAGCGCGTCGTAGTCGGCGACGGACGCCTCGCTGACGCGGACGTCGACCGGGAACGAGTCGCCCTTGTCGAGGTGGTTGAACGCCTGCACCTCACCGCTGTCGGTGGAGATGAGGACCGGGGTGGCTCCGGCATCCTTCACGGCCTTCCAGGGCTCGGTGAGCTCGACCTGCTCGATGCCTTCCATGGCGACGAGGAAGGCGACCGTGCGGGTGGTGTCGGTCGTGCTGGTCATGGGGGTCCTCTCGGCTCGACTGCGTGTACCGGCGCCGGTGGGCGCCGACCGCGACAACCATGTCCGTACCCGGTGCATTCCGACTCATGCACGTGAGTGGGGATGAGGAGGACACCGGTGCAGGCATCGCACGAGGTGCTGGGCTCGCGTCGAAGGTTGTCGTGGGCCCGGTGCCGAGGAGGCCGAGGGGGTCTGTGCGTGGGTGATCACGAGTGACGAGGTGGCAGTCAATTCGATTCTGCTGCAAGTGAACACCGCCGCACACCCCTTGCGATACGAACACCTGTTCGAGTAGAATCGAGGCATGTCCAGGAGCCAGCTGAGCGATCGCGCCACCGCCGCGCGGGCCGTCGTCGCGCAGCTCGGGGCCGACCTCGCGGAGCAGGCCTCGAGCCTCGGTGCAGACGAGTTGTTCGAGCTGACCGGTGAGCTTCAGGGCATCGTCAACGCCGCGGAGGGCGCCCAGCTCGTCGCCGCGGCGCACGCGGCCTCCCACGAGACGCGGCTGACCTCGCGCGGGCCGGTCGAGGTGCACCACGAGGTGGGGTTCGTCGACGCGATGGCCCCCAGTGAGGTGGCGTTGGCGACCGGAACCACCGTCGGGGTGGCGGGGAACCGGGTGCAGCTGGGCGCAGACCTGGCCGAGAGGTTTCCGAGGCTGCTCGAGGCCGTCATGGCTGGAGGGGTCACCCCCACCGCCGCCCGCAAGGTCGTCGCCGCCTGCGAGGGTCTCGGCGCACGCGCGTGCGCGTTGGTCGAAGCGGTGCTCGTGGAGCGCCTGCCCGAGCTCGACCCGGCCAGGGTCACCACCATCGCGCGGCGCGTCGCGCACCGGGTCGCCCCGCAGCAGGCGGCCGCTCAGGCTGGGAGGAACCGGCGCACTCGCACGGTGGAGGTCTCTCCCGGCCCCGATGGCACCACCACGTGGTGGGCTCTGCTCCCGTCGGAGGGCTCGGCGGTCGCCTGGTCGGCGGTGAGGACGCTTGCGCAGGACTACCAGCGGAGCGACCCATCGCTGAGCATCGACCAGGCTCGGGCTGACGCGATGGTCGACCTCATGCTCCAGCGGGTCACGGTCACCGCCGACGTCACGCTGGGCGTCCCGGTGCTCACGACCCTCGACGGCACCCAGTGCGACCCGCTGGTCGAGGCCGCGGCTGAGGGCCCAGAGGCCGCCGAGGGTGGTGCGCACGGCACCGGCGCCACCGGTGAGGTCGTCGAACTCGACACGGTCACCGACCACGACACCGGCGAGGTGGTCGAGGTCGCGCACCTCGCTCCCGGCTCGAGCCGGGAGCTCGCAGGGGTGGCCCCGGGCTGGTTCTCCGGGGAGCCCGGGTGGGACCTGGCCACCGTGATGGCACCCACGAGCGGTGGGGTGGCGGTCTCGGGGTGCCACATCCCCGGAGTCGGGTGGGTCGAGGCGGGCACCGTCGCCGGGATCCTGTCCACGGTGCCATTGGTCGTGAGCCGAGCCCTGCTCGACGCGGCGACCGGCACCCTGGTTGAGACGACCGCCGCCGCGTACTCACCGAGCCCGTCGATTCGCCGACACGTGCAGACCCGGGACGGGACCTGTCGAATGTGGGGCTGCACCCGGCCCATCCAGCAGTGCGACCTCGACCACACCCGACCCTGGCCCGCTGGGTCGACCACCCCGGGCAACCTCGCCGGTTTGTGCCGGCGGCACCACCGCATGAAGCAACGCGCACGGTGGCGCTACACGCTGGCCCCCGATGGCACGGTCACCTGGATGTCTCCCCAAGGTGCCAAGCGGGTCACCCTGCCCGACCACGCCGTCTGGCCACCACGTGGCCGGACGCCTGACCCGAGCGCGGGAACGCTCGGCGGGCAGGCCGTGACCGACGGAGCCCGCGAGCCGAGAAAGACGCCAGACCGCTCACCCGTCACGCCACCCTTCTGAGACGGGCGAGAACCGTCGCATTGCCCGCGCGCGTCACGCCTGTCCTCGCCAGGGGCCACTGGTCGGCCAGCCTCGGTTGGTGCGACACTGCTCGGCGCCGACTACCTGCCGGTCACGCGGCCGAGGAACGAGCGATGCTTCGTGCCTCGGTCGGTTCCCAGGAACCAGTAGGGGACGACATCGAACACGAAGTGCCCGATGCCGGTGATGACCCCACGTGGGGACACGTAGTTGTACGTCGAGCCGAACGCCCCCGCTTCCAACCACACTCGCTCGTTCGGGTCCCAGATCGCCTCGTACGAGCCGAGTCCGAACGGGCTGCCATCATCGCGCTTGACGAACTTGAGCTCGACGTCGAGGTCGGGGTCCTGGTGGTATGCCGACAGGGCTTCGGGCAGCAGCACCCAGGTGTCGTCGAGCCCCTCCACCGGAACCGATGGCGTGGCGTTGCGTTCGTGTCGGCCTTCGTAGTGCCACCTCAGCATGACGGGCAACGATCGTGAGGCGGACCGATCACGCGGGTACCCATGCGGTGGAGTGTTGCACGATATCGAGACCCGAGGTGAGGCCTCGCGCTCGGGAGGCGAGGCGCTTCATCCCATGCGGTAGGGCTCAGGGAGCGCGACCCGCGCCCGGACCTCAAACCGCTCGACGCCGCCGCCACCGTCGCGTGGCACGCGTCAGAACAGGCGGTGTTCGCTGTTGTCGATTCCCTTGAGGTCGTCGTAGTCCAGGACGACGCACCGGATGCCGCGGTCCTCGGCCAGGGTCCGTGCCTGGGGCTTGATCGCCTGGGCCGCGAAGATGCCGGTGACCGGGGCGAGGTGCGGGTCGCGGTTCATCAGCTCGAGGTAGCGCGTCAGCTGCTCGACGCCGTCGATGTCGCCGCGGCGCTTGATCTCGACCGCGACCGAGCCTCCCGCGGCGTCCTTGCAGAGGATGTCGACGGGCCCGATCGGTGTCATGTACTCGCGTCGGGTCAGCGTCCACCCCTCGCCGAGCGTGGTGATGTGCTCGGCCAGGAGCCGCTGCAAGTGCGCCTCGACCCCGTCCTTGACCAGCCCGGGGTCCACGCCGAGCGCGTGCGTGGAGTCGTGGTGCACCTCGTGCAGTCGAACCCTGAGGCGATCCTCCGACTTCGCGTGCTGCACCACCCACACCGAGGTGACGCCGTCGGCCGTCTCGGTCTCGTCGGGCTCCAGCTCGGCCATGGCGCACGGCGGCGACATCCAGTTGAGCGGTTTGTACGAACCGCCGTCGGAGTGCACGAGCACGGAGCCGTCGGCCTTGACGATCAGCAAGCGCTTCGCGAGGGGCAGGTGGGCGGTGAGTCGCCCGTCGTAGTCGACGCTGCACGTCGCAATGACCATCCGCACGAGGAGCCACCTTACCGATGACCGCGGTCGAACCAGTTGCCGACCGGGGGCCTGCTACCGCACACTGAAGGAGAGGTGAGGCCGATGTGGGCAACTCTGCTCTGGGTGTCCCTCCTCGCCGTGCCCGGACTCTGGTTCGTGGGCCAGAGCGAGGCCCTCAAGTGGCTCTCCGAGGGCGAGACGCCCAAGGCGCTTCGGCCCGTGGCGCGTGCCCTTCGCCGAGCCCAGCAGGACCTGGGCTTCGGCTCGCGCGTCGAGGAGCCGCTCCCCAACATCCTGCTCACGCTCGAGCTGCGGCGTCTTGCCGCCGAGGTCCAGAAGGCCGAGGAGAGCCAGCAACCCCACCGGGCCGCTCGACGGGCAGCGGCGCTGGCCGCCTACGACCGGGTCCTCGTAGAGCTGTGCGAGGGCGCCGACGTCCCGACCACCTCGGGGCTGCCCCCGTTGTCGGCACGGCACCGCCTCGAGCTCGAGACCGGACTGGTCTCCTCGGGTCTCGACTGGTGACCCGCTGCAGGCCCTCTCTGGTCTGCCACGCTCCGGGGTAAGAATCGTCACGCTCGTTGGGCCTCGTCGTCGCTGACGCGCTCTGCAAGGATCGAGCGCATGACGCGTGACTTCACCAGTGTGGGTGTGATCGGACTCGGGACGATGGGCGCGGGGATCGTCGAGGTCTTCGCCCGCAACGGAATCGACGTGTTCGCCGTCGATGTCGACGAGGCGGGGCTGGAGCACGGCGCGGCGGTACTGGCCGGCAGCACCAGCCGGGCGCTGGCCCGAGGCAAGATGACCCAGGACGAGCACGACGCGCTGCACGCGCGGGTGACCTACGCGACCGACCTCGGCGAGCTCGCCGGGTGCCAGCTCGTGGTGGAGGCGGTGCCCGAGAACCTCGCGTTGAAGAAGGAGCTGTTCGGCAAGCTCGACGAGATCGTCGCCCCCGACGCCGTCCTCGCGACGAACACCTCCTCGCTGCCGGTGACCGAGATCGCCGTGGCGACGTCCAACCCGAAGCGTGTCGTCGGGATGCACTTCTTCAACCCGGCCCCCGTTCAGCAGTTCGTCGAGGTCATCCGCACGGTGATCACCGCGGACGACGTCTTCGAGGACGTCAAGGGGCTGGCGGACCGCCTCGGGAAGAAGCCGGTCGTCGTGGGCGACAAGGCCGGGTTCATCGCCAACGCCCTGCTCTTCGGCTACCTCAACCACGCCGTCTCCATGTACGAGAGCCGCTACGCCACCCGCGAGGACCTCGACGCCGCCATGCGCTTCGGCTGCGGCTACCCGATGGGCCCGCTGCAGCTGCTCGACCTCATCGGCCTCGACACGGCGTACGAGATCCTCGACACGATGTACCGGCAGGGCCGGGACCGCCTGCACGCCCCCAGCCCGATCATCAAGCAGATGGTGAGCGCGGGCCTGCTCGGCCGAAAGAGTGGCCGGGGCTTCTACACCTATGCCGAACCGGGCTCGCCCGAGGTGGTCCCCGACGCCCAGACGCCCTCGGGCGGGCTCCCCGGCGGGGTCGAGGCCAGGTCGATCACGTCGGTCGGGGTCGTCGGGTCCGGCACGATGGCCACCGGGATCGTCGAGGTGTTCGCCAAAGCCGGGATCGACGTCACCTACGTCGCCCGTACCGAGGACAAGGTCGCCGGGGTCCGGGCGTCCATCGAGCGCAACCTCGCCCGGGCGGTCGAGAAGGGCCGGATGAGCGCGGAGGACGCCGAGGCAACGGTGGGCCGGCTCACCGGCTCGACGTCCCGCGAGGACCTGGCTCACGCCGACCTCGTCGTGGAGGCGATCGCCGAGGACCTCGAGGTCAAGCAGGACCTCTTCCGCGACCTCGACCGGATCTGCAAGGCCGGCGCCGTCCTGGCGACGACGACGTCCTCGCTCCCGATCATCGACTGCGCCAAGGTCACCTCGCGTCCGCAGGACGTCGTCGGACTGCACTTCTTCAACCCGGCCCAGGTGATGAAGCTCGTCGAGGTCGTCCACACCGTCGCGACGGCTCCGGACGTGGTGGCCACGGCTCAGTCCGTGTGCACCCGACTCCGCAAGGTCGCCGTGATCTGCGGTGACCGGTCCGGGTTCATCGTCAACGCGCTGCTCTTCCCCTACCTCAACGACGCGGTCCGGATGCTCGAGGCCAACTACGCCTCGGCCGACGACATCGACACGGCGATGAAGACCGGCTGTGGGCTTCCCATGGGCCCGTTCGAGCTGCTGGACGTCGTCGGGCTGGACGTGTCGCTGGCGATCGAGCGCGAGCTGTACGTCGAGTTCCGCGAGCCGGGCTTCGCTCCGGCGCCGCTCCTGGAGCACCTGGTCACGGCCGGCTACCTCGGGCGCAAGTCCGGGCGAGGCTTCCGCACCCACGCCTGACCGGCATCCACCCCGTCGAGTGAACAGAACACGCCGTCTGCGCGCGAGCCACACGGCGTGTTCTGTTCACTCGACGGGTGGGTAGGGTCGCCGGGTGAGAACCGGAGCGTCCCTGCCCGAGCGTGCGCGGGTCGTCATCATCGGTGGTGGGGTCATCGGTACGTCCATCGCGTACCACCTCGCCCACGCGGGGTGGACCGACGTGCTCCTCCTCGAGCGCGACCGGCTCACCAGCGGCACCACGTGGCACGCCGCCGGGCTGATGACGTGTTTCGGCAGCACGAGTGAGACGAGCACGGGTCTGCGCCTGTACTCGCGCGACCTCTACGGGCGGCTCGAGGCCGAGACGGGGATGGCGACCGGGTTCCGGCCGGTCGGGCTCATCGAGGCGGCCGCCGACGCCGACCGGCTCGAGGAGTATCGCCGGGTCGCCGCCTTCCAGCGCCACCACGGGCTGGAGGTCCACGAGATCGGCCCGCGGGAGATGTCCGACCTCTTCCCCCTCGCCCGCACCGACGACCTGCTCGCGGGGTTCCACGTTCCGGGCGACGGGCGGGTCAACCCCGTGGACCTGACGATGAGCCTGGCGAAGGGTGCCCGCACCCTCGGCGTGCGGGTGGTCGAGGGGGTGTCCGTCACGCAGGTCATCACGCGGAAGCGAGGCCTGGTCGACGGGGCGACCGGGGTCCGCACAGACCAGGGCGACATCGAGTGCGAGATCGTCATCAACTGTGCCGGCATGTGGGCTCGCGAGCTGGCCGCGCGCAACGGCGTCATGGTGCCCAACCAGGCGGCCGAGCACTACTACCTCGTGACCGAGCCGATCGACGGCATGAGCCCGGACGCCCCGGTGTTCGAGGACCCCGCCGCCCACGGCTACTACCGGGAGGAGGGTGGCGGCATGATGGTCGGCCTCTTCGAGCCCAGGGCCGCGGCGTGGCGGGTCGACGGCATCCCGAGCGACTTCTCCTTCGGTCAGATCCCGCCGGACTGGGACCGGATGGGCCCCTTCGTCGAGAAGGCGATCTCCCGGGTCCCCGTCGTCGAGACGGTCGGCATCCGGACGTTCTTCTGCGGCCCCGAGTCCTTCACCCCGGATCTCGTCCCCGCGGTCGGTGAGGCCCCCGGCATCCACGGCTACTTCGTCTGCGCAGGCCTCAACTCGGTCGGCATTCTCTCGGCCGGTGGGCTCGGACGCATCGTCGCGCACTGGGTGAGCACCGGCCGGCCCGACGTCGACGTGACCGGTATCGACGTCTCGCGCTTCCGCGAGTGGCAGCTCCACCCGCGCCACCGAGCCGAGCGCACCGCCGAGATCCTCGGCACGGTGTATGCCGCACACCCGCCTGGCGTCCAGCTCACCTCTGCGCGAGGAGCATTCCGCTCGCCCGTGCATGACCGCATGGTCGCGGCAGGCGCCTTCCTGCGCGACGTGTCGGGCTGGGAGTCGGCCGACTGGTATGCCGGACCCGGCACCACCCCGTCGGCCACCCCGGGGTGGGGTCATCACCCCTGGTTCGAGCACTGGGAGTCCGAGCACCGTGCGGTGCGCGAGGGCGTGGGGCTGATGGACATGTCCTTCATGGCCACCTTCGACGTCAGCGGTCCCGACGCCGCCGGAGTCCTCGACCGGCTGAGTGCCGGAGCCGTCGACGGCGCCGACGGCGTCATCACGTACACCCAGTGGCTCGGGGAGGACGGGGGGATCGACGCGGACCTCACCGTGACCAAGCTGGCCCCGGACCACTTCGTCGTGATCGCCTCCGACACCGCACACGGGCCCGTGGAGGGCCTCCTGCGACGCGGCGTCGGGGAGGCGGACGTGACGGTCGTCGACGTCACCGAGCGCCGCGCCCAGCTCAACGTCCAGGGTCCGCGCTCGCGCGAGGTGCTGGCAGCGCTCGCGACGGGCACCGACTTCTCGACGGGGGCGTTCCCGTTCCGGGCTGCGCGGTGGGTCGACATCGACGGGGTCGAGGTGCTGTGCGTGCGGATCACCTACCTGGGCGAGCTCGGCTACGAGCTGACGGTGCCGGCGGCCGACGGGGAGCGGGTGTGGGACCGCCTCATGGAGGCCGGCGCCGAGCACGGCATCCGGCCGGTGGGCCTCAAGGCGCTCTCCAGCCTGCGCATGGAGAAGGCCTACCGCGACCACGGGCACGACATCGACAACACCGACGACGTCTACGGTGTCGGGCTCGGCTTCGCCGTCGCCCTGGACAAGCCGGGGGGCTTCGTGGGCCTCGAGGCCACTCGCGCGGCGAAGGAGCGGGGGACGCCGCACCAGCGACTGGTCCAGGTCCTGCTGGAGGACCCGGAGCCGTTGCTCTTCCACGCCGAGCCCGTGCTGCGCGACGGGGTCGTCGTGGGAACGGTGCGGTCGGCGTCGTACGGCTGGACCCTGGGCGGCGCGGTGGGGCTGGCCTTCGTCGGGCACGGGGCTCCGGTGACCCCGCAGTGGCTGGAGGAGGGTGCCTGGGAGGTCGACGTGGCGGGTCGGCGCCACAGCGCCACGGTCTCCCTCCGCCCGATGTACGACCCGCGCAGCACCCGCGTGACTGCGTGACCGACTGACCACCTCGCCGCTCGGCCCGTCGGGCGACGTCTGGGAAGATGTGCCTATGCCCCGTGCCAACCGTCGACGCCGCGACCTCGAGGTCAGGCCGCTCAGTGCGAGCGGGGAGGTGGCCACCGAGACGTACGACGGGCGACCGTGGTCGGTGAGGCGGTTGAGCGGCACGTCCTCCACGCGTGAGTACCGCTGCCCCGGATGCCACCACGGCATCGCGGTCGGGACCCCGCACGTGGTCGCCTGGCCCGCGGAGGGAGTGGGCGGGATCGACCAGCGCCGCCATTGGCACACGCGGTGCTGGTCCAGCCGACATGCGACGCCCGGTCGCTGACCGACGGGGTCAGTGGGCGCGCTGCCGCGGAACGAGTACCTCCTCGTAGAGCAGCAGCAGGCCGGCGGCCACCGGGATGGCGAGCAGGGCCCCCAGCACGCCGAGCACGGCACCGCCGGCGAGGGCCGCGACGACGGTCACCGGCCCGGGAACCGACACGGTGCGCTGCATGACGCGCGGGGCGACGATGTAGTTCTCGAACTGCTGGTAGACGATCGAGTAGACGATGACGATGAGCGCCTTGCGTGGCTCGTCGAAGAACGCCACGGCGGTGACGATCACGGCGCCGAGGGTGGCGCCGATCATCGGGATCAGGCCGAGGAGGCCGACGATGACCGCCAGCACCGCGGCATACGGCACTCCGACGATCAGCATCATGACGTAGGACAGCAGGGCGTTGAGCGACGCGATGGCGACCTGACCGATCGCGTAGGACCCCACCCGCCGGAAGATCTCCTCCGAGAGCGAGATCACCCGGGGCCGGCGGCTGGCCGGGACGATGGCGTAGGCGGCCTGCTTGATGCGCGGCAGGCTGGCGAGGAAGTACAGGGTGAGCACGAGTACCGTGAAGACCTGGAACACGCCGTTGAGCACCGCCCGCCCGGCTCCCAGCAGGCCTCCGAGGACGTTCTCGAGGAAGGTCTGGTCGGTCATCCTCGCTGACAGCTCCTGTTGGACCCGGTCGACGATGTCGTAGCTCTTGTCGAGCTCCTGCACCCAGCGGGTATCGAGGAGGTCCTGCACGTACCCGGGTGTCTGCTGGGCCAGGTCGGTGCCCTGGATGACGACGGGCGGGATGACGAGCGCCCCGATGACGACGAAGACCACCAGCAGGCCGGCGAAGACGACGGCGACAGAGAGCGCACGCCGCACGCCCCGCCCGACGAGGGTCTCCACGATGGGGCTCAGGGCCAGGGTGAGGAAGAAGGACACCACGAGGATCGTCATGGTGGTGGTCAGGCGACCCACCAGGCCCCACAGGCCGATCGCGAGCAGTGCCCCGGTCGCCCCGAAGAAGCCGAGGTAGAACGGCGAGTGCCGGTTGAGGGGCTGCCCGACCATGCCGTAGGGCGCGACCGGCACGCTGCCCGCCCCCGCTCCGGTGGGTGGCAGGGCGGGCGGGGTGCGCACCCCGCCCGCCCCGACCTCGTCCCCGGCTCCCGGGGCGGCGCCGGCCCCTCCGGAGACGGCGCCCTGCTCGACGTCCTCCTCGAGGCTCTCCTGGGCGATCCGGTTGCTCTCCTCGAGCGCCTCGAGCTGCCGTCGCCGGAACTCACCCCACCGTGTCACTGGTGACCACACGCTCGACAGCCTCACCTCGCACCTCCGCGGCTCACCCTAGTGGCGGGGGAGCCGGGGCAGGCTCAGGCCTCGCGAAAACGGTTGATGGCGCCCTCGAAGCGGCTGCGCTTGTCGGGGTCGCTGACACCCAGGCCCTCCTCGGGAGAGAGCACCAGCACCCCGACCTTGCCCTGGTGGAGGTTGTGGTGCACGTCGAGCGCGGCCTGGCCCACGTCCTCGAGGCGGTAGGTGCGTGAGAGCGTCGGGTGGATCAGCCCACGGTCGATCAGCTCGTTCGCCTCCCACGCCTCGCGGTAGTTCGCGAAGTGGCTCGACACGATGCGCTTGAGGTTCATCCAGAGGTAGCGGTTGTCGTACTCGTGCATGTAGCCCGACGTCGACGCACAGGTGACGATGGTGCCGCCCTTGCGCGCGACGTAGACGCTCGCCCCGAACGTCTCGCGCCCCGGGTGCTCGAAGACGATGTCGACATCGTGGCCGCCGGTGAGCTCGCGGATCCGCTTGCCGAGCCGCTGCCACTCCTTGGGGTCCTGTGCCGTCCCCTCCTCGTTCCAGAACCGGTAGCCCTCCGCGCTGCGGTCGATGATCAGCTCGGCGCCCATCGCGCGGCAGATCTCCGCCTTCTCGGGCGAGGAGACGACGCAGATCGGAGTGGCGCCGCCGGCCAGCGCCATCTGCGTGGCGTAGGAGCCGAGCCCGCCCGAGGCGCCCCAGATGAGCACCCGGTCACCGAGCTTCATGTGGGCGCCGTTCTTGGAGATCAGCTGCCGGTATGCCGTGCTGTTCACCAGGCCGGGGGATGCCGCCTCCTCCCAGGTGAGGTGCGTCGGCTTCGGCATGAGCTGGTTGGCCTTGACGATCGCGAGCTCGGCGAGACCGCCGAAGTTCGTCTCGAAGCCCCAGATCCGCTGCTGCGGGTCCATCATCGTGTCGTCGTGGCCTGCGGCGTCCTCGAGCTCGACGGAGAGGCAGTGGGCGACCACCTCGGTGCCGGGCTTCCACTTCGTCACGCCCGGACCGACGCGCAGCACGACACCGGCGAGGTCGGAGCCGACGACGTGGTAGGGCAGGTCATGGCGCTTGGCGTACTCCGAGGTCCTCGCGTAGCGCTCGAGGAAGCCGAAGGTCGAGACGGGCTCGAAGATCGAGGTCCATACCGTGTTGTAGTTGATCGCGCTGGCCATCACGGCGACGAGGGCCTCGCCCGGTGCGAGGTCCGGGACGGGGACGTCGTCGAGGTGAAGTGACCTGCGTGGGTCCTTGTCCCGGGTCGCGAGCCCCGCGAACATCTCCACCTCGTCCTTGTGGACCGTGGTGGCGCGATAGCTCTCGGGGACGTCGAACCCGGCGTACGTCGCGGCGCTGCGGTCCCCGGAGAGGATGGCCTCGCGGATCTGCTCCATGGTGTTCGTGCTCCTTCGCTCTCTGACAACTCCGGTGAACCTAGCGGGCGACCCCCCGGCGTCCGCCACGGTGAGACCCCACTCACGGCGTGATCCACCTCACGGGAGGCCTGCGCGCCACGAAACCGCGCGACATAGAGTTTCGGAATGGCCCCGACCCCCGTCTCACGGCGCCGAGCCCTGCTCGGTGGGGGCGCACTCCTCGCGACCGGCACCGCGGTCGGAGCCACCTCGCTGCACCGCAGCCGCAGGGCCGAGGTGCCCCTCTATGGCGAGACCGTCGCGTTCGCCACGCCCACGGAACGGGAGATCGTGCGGGCCGGCCGCGCGACGGATGTCATTCCGGGCAGCAGGGTGCTGGCTGCCCGCCCGTTCAGTTCGATGCTGCTCGAGCACGAGGCCGCCTGGCTGGAGTCCAGCGCCGCGTGGGTGCGCCGTGCGGAGGACCCCACCGGTCTGCTGCGCTCGGCGATGCTGGACCTGCGCGCGCTCAGTGTCGGGCTGCCCGTGGCGGTCGCGGGATGGACCGACCGGTGGCGCTACGCCTGGCCGCGCGACGTGTCGTTCGTGAGCGCGGCCCTGGCCCGCACCGGCCACGCCGACCACGCGGCCGAGCAGCTGGCCTACCTCCAGCGGGTCCAGCGCGCCGACGGCTGGTTCGAGGCCCGCTACGACATCTCGACGCACGCGGCTCCGGACGACCGGGACGCCCAGCTCGACGGGAGCGGCTGGGTGCTCTGGGCAGCGCGCGAGCTCGCCGTCGCCGAACCCGATCGGGCCGTCGACCTCCTCGCGTCCCTGCGGCCGATGCTCATCCGGGCCTCGCGCCGACTGCTGGCGTCCATCGACATCGAGACGGCCCTGCCCATCCCGTCGTCGGACTACTGGGAGCTCGCCGAGGACCGGCTCACGCTGGGGACGGCGGCAGCGGTCCTCGCCGGACTTCGGTGCGCTGCCTTCGTCCTCCCCCTCGTCGGGGAGATGGCGCTCGCGGAGCGGACGAGGGCGGCCTCGGACACCCTGGGCCACCAGGTGCGCACCCACTTCGGACCGATGGGCTACCCCCGGCTCCTCGGGGGGTCGGCGGCCGACGCGGCCGTGACGTTCCTCGTGGCGCCGATCGGGGCCACCGATCCCGACATCGAGGTGCTCAGCGCCATCGACCGGGCCCAGACGTCGATGGGCCGGCCGGCCGGTGGCCTCGCCCCCGGCGCGTCGTGGAAGAGGGACGGCATCAGCTGGACCCCCGAGACGGCCCTGTTCGCGTCGGCCTGGGCGGCGACCGGCCACCGCTCGAAGGCCGAGTCGCTGCTCACCTGGCTGGGGGAGCACCGCACCGAGGCGGGCTCATTTCCGGAGAAGGTGCTGCACGACGGCCGGCCCGCGGCGGTGGCCCCCCTCGCGTGGACGGCATCGCTCGTCGTCATCGCCCTTCACGAGCTGACGCCGCGGTGAGGGCCCGGCGAGTGCTGCTCGGAGCACTCGCAGTGCTCGTGGGGTTCGTGGTCCTGGCCGGGACCGGCGCGCAGGCGCAGGAGCCGGCCGAACGCGTCGTCCTCGTCGGGGCCCCCGGCCTGGCGTGGTCCGACATCGACCCGACGGCGACGCCTTTCCTCCACGACCTCGCCGAGGAGGCGGGCATCGCCTCGCTCACCGTGCGCTCGGTCCGGTCCCGGGCCTGCGCCGTCGACGGCTGGCTCACGCTGTCCTCCGGGCGGCGAGCGGCCGACCTCCCCGGCCCCTGTCGCGAGCCGGAGGCCGTTCCCGACGGAGGCGAGGTGCCCCACTGGGAGGACTACCTCGCGGCGGCCCGAAGCGACTCCTACGGCGCGGTTCCCGGCACGTTGGGCTCGCTGCTCACCGAGCACGTCGAGTGCGTCGGCGCGTTCGGGCCGGGGGCCGCGATCGGGGCCGCCGACGAGTCGGGCCGCGTCCCCGGGGCCGCACCCACCATCGCAGTGGCGCAGGAGTGCCCGGTGGCACTGGTCGACGGCGGAACCCTCCCGGCGGATCCGGGCCCTCGCTCCGCTGGGTTGAGGCGGCTCGACGACCTCGTCCGGGAGGTCGTCGGCCGGGCCGGTCCGCAGACGCGGGTCGTCGTGGCCGGGGTCGGGGACGGCCTGTCCCCGGTCCGCCCCCGGGCCGTCCTGGTCACCGGGCCGGACCCGGGCCTGCTCACCTCGCCCTCGACCCGCCAGCCCGGCCTGGTCCAGCTCCAGGACCTCACCGCCTCGATCCTGGAGTGGGCGGGGGTGCCCGACCCCGGCCTCACGGGTCGTCCCGTCGAGGTGGAGCCGGACGGGGCGTCGGGTGCGCAGCGCGTGGAGGACCTCCGGGGCCTCGAGGTCCGGGCGGCGACTATGCGATCGGTGAGTCCGCAGGTCACCGTGGGGCTGGCGGTGGGTTTCGCCGCCTGGTGCGTCGCCGCCTCGATCTCGCTCCAGCGGCGCCGACGGCTGCTCCGCCCGGTGGCGGCCGCCGGTGTGGTCGTGGCGGCTGTGCCGGTCTCGACCTTCGCGGCCAACATCGTGCCGTGGTGGCAGGCCGCAGCGCCCGCCTCTGCCTTCCTCGGTGTCCTCGCAGCGGTCACCGCGGCTCTGACAGCCCTGGCCCTGGGCGGCGGAACGAGGTGGCGGCTCGGAGCCCTTCTCGTCGTCTCGCTCGCCACCCTGCTCGTTCTCGGTGGAGACGTGCTCACCGGATCGGGTCTCCAGCTCGCGTCGGTGTTCGGGCAGAACCCCACGGTGGGCGGGCGGTTCTACGGCCTGGGGAACACGAGCTACGCGCTCTACGGGGTCGCGGTGCTGGCCGTCGTCAGCCGCCTCGCGACGGCCCGGCCGGGGCAGCGCCGGTCCGCGCTCGGGGTGGCGGCGGTCGTCCTGCTGGCAGCGATCGCGATCGAGGGCCTCCCCTCGCTGGGGGCCGACTTCGGCGGGCCGCCGGGGCTGCTCCTGGGTGGGCTCGTCGTGCTTGCGCGCTCGGCGGGGGTGCGGATGACGGCGGGGCGGGTCGCGCTCGCGGTCGTCGGGGTCGGCCTCCTCATGGTCGCGGTGGCGGGACTGGACCGGCTGCGCCCTCCGGCCTCGCGCACCCACCTGGGCGAGTTCGTCCAGACCGTCCTCGACGGTGGCCTCGGTGACGTCGTCGGTCGCAAGCTCAGCCAGAATCTCGCGAACCTCACCTCACCCCCACTGCTGACCGTCTCCGTCGCCGCACTCGTGCTCGGTCTCGTCGCCTGGCGCACGGGGTGGCGGCCCTCGCGGACCGGGTCCATCGTCCTGCAGGGGTGCGCGGTGTTGGCACTGGTCGGCTTCGCCGTCAACGACTCCGGCCTCGTCATCCCCGCGTTCGTCGCCCTCGTGCTCGCCCCGCTCCTCCTCGCCGACCGGGTGCGACCGGGTGCGACCGGAGGTCTGGACGATGGTGCGGCCGGAGGTCTGGACAGGGCATCACTTCACCAGTAGGTTAACTGTTGTGGCGGGTGGTGGTGACGAGCTGAGCCCGGTGTTCGAGGCGTTGGCCAACGAGCACCGTCGCGAGATCGTCCTCGCCCTCGCCGTGCAGCCCCGGTCGATCGGCCAGCTGGCCGACCTGCGGGGGCTGTCCCTCCCGGCCATGACCAAGCACGTCAAGGTGCTCGAGGCGGCGATGCTCGTGCGCCGCCGAAAGATCGGGAGGACGAACATCCTCGCGCTCCGGCGCGACCCGCTTCGGCTGCTGCAGTCGTGGGTGGGGAACCTCAACCCGTGGTGGGGAACCGACGACGAGTCGTTGGAGAACTACCTCGAGCACCTGCAGCCGCCATCGACCCAGGAGTCACCATGACCAAGTTCGTCTTCCTCGCACACGGCGAGATGGATCCCACACCGCAGTTCCAGGACGCCCACCGGGCGTGGTGGGACAGCATGTCCGGCCACGTCATCGACTCGGGCAACCCGCTGATGGGAGGACTGGACGTGACGCGCGCCGGCGACGTCGAGCAGGTCGGCGAGGCGCCGGTCCTTGGCTACTGCCTCGTGGAGGCGGAGTCGAGGGACGCGGCCGTCGCGCTCCTCGCGACGTGCCCGATGGACATGTGGGTCTACGAAGCGGTGCCGATGTAGGCGCTCCGCCCTCAGCGGGCGGACTCCGCCGCGGGCTCGACGAGCTCGACGAGGATGCCGCCCGCGTCCTTGGGGTGGATGAAGTTCACGCGTGAGTCGCTCGTGCCCCTCTTGGGGGTGTCGTAGAGCAGGCGAAGGCCTCGCTCGCGCAGCGTGGCGCACACCGCATCGAGGTCGGACACCCGGTAGGCCAGCTGCTGGATGCCGGGACCGTTGCGCTCGAGGAACGTCGCGATGGTCGACTCGGGCGAGAGCGGCGCGAGGAGCTGGATGCACGAGCCGGACTCCCCGACGCCCATCATCGCCTCCCGCACCCCCTGCTCCTCGTTGGTCTCCTCGTGCAGCATCCTCATGCCGTACGCACGCTCATAGAAGGCGATCGCCTGGTCGAGGTCGGGCACGGCGACACCGACGTGGTCGATGGCGGTGAAGAGGTCGCTGGTGGCTGCTGACGTCATGGAGCAAAGACTAGGTCGGGTTCCCCGTGGAGGCTCGCGGGCCGTGGCGAGGGTCACCGATCCGTGGGGGTGGCAACGTGTCTCGACGTGGCTAGAGTCGGGGGCGATCCGCTGAACCGAACTGGAGGCACCATGTCCACCGACCCCACCGTCATCGTCGCCGGAGCCCGCACCCCGATGGGGAGGATGAGCGGCTCCCTCAAGGGGTTCAGCGGTTCCGACCTCGGTGGCTTCGCCATCAAGGGGGCGCTCGAGAAGTCCGGGGTCGCGCCCGACTCGGTCGACTACGTCATCATGGGCCAGGTCCTCACTGCGGGTGAGGGCCAGATCCCCGCCCGGCAGGCCGCCTCGAAGGCCGGCATCCCGATGAGCGTCCCTGCCCTCACCGTCAACAAGGTCTGCCTGTCCGGCATCGACGCGATCGCCCTCGCCGACCAGCTCATCCGCGCCGGCGAGTTCGACGTCGTCGTCGCCGGCGGTCAGGAGTCGATGACGAACGCACCGCACCTGCTGGAGAAGAGCCGCGACGGCTTCAAGTACGGCGACGTCACGATGCACGACCACATGGCCCAGGACGGGCTGTGGGACGCGTTCACCGACCAGGCGATGGGTCTGCTCACCGAGACGGCGAACGCCGGTGAGGTCGAGTTCACCCGCGAGGCGCAGGACGAGTTCTCCGCCCGTAGCCACCAGCTCGCCGCGCGGGCCTGGAAGGACGGGTACTTCGATGACGAGGTGGTCACCGTGTCCATCCCGCAGCGCAAGGGTGACCCGCTGGACTTCCGCACCGACGAGGGGATCCGGGCCGACACGACGGGCGAGTCGCTCTCCCGCCTGCGTCCCGCCTTCAGCAAGGACGGCACGATCACCGCGGGTTCGTCGTCGCAGATCTCCGACGGCGCCTGCGCCGTCGTCGTCATGAAGAAGTCCCGCGCCGAGGAGCTCGGCCTGGACTGGCTCGCCGAGATCGGCGCCCACGGTGTCGTGGCCGGCCCCGACTCCACCCTGCAGAGCCAGCCTGCGCACGCCATCGCGAAGGCCTGTGAGCGCGAAGGCATCTCACCCACCGACCTCGACCTCGTCGAGATCAACGAAGCCTTCGCCGCCGTCGGCCTGGCGTCCACCAAGGAGCTCGGACTCGACCCCGAGAAGGTCAACGTCAACGGCGGCGCCATCGCGCTCGGCCACCCGATCGGCATGTCGGGCGCTCGGATCACGCTGCACCTCGCCCTCGAGCTGGCTCGCCGAGGTGGCGGCACCGGCGCCGCTGCGCTGTGCGGCGGCGGTGGCCAGGGCGACGCGCTCATCGTCAAGGTCCCCACGCGGGACTGACCCTGAGCGGGCCGCGCACCGTCGACGTCCCCTCCCTCGTCCGGGCGACGAGGGAGGGGCGTCCGCGTGCGGTGGCCCGTCTCATCTCGCTCGTGGAGGACGGTCACCCTGCGCTGCGCGAGGTGATGGCGGCCCTGTCCCCGGATGCCGGGCACGCGCACGTCGTCGGCCTGACGGGGTCCCCCGGGGTCGGGAAGTCGACCGCCACGAGCGCCCTCGTGACCGCCTATCGAAGCCTCGGACGCCGCGTCGGCGTGTTGGCCGTGGATCCGTCCTCGCCGTTCTCGGGCGGTGCCCTCCTCGGGGACCGGATCCGGATGAGCGAGCACACCTCCGACCCCGAGGTGTTCATCCGGTCGATGGCCTCCCGCGGACACCTCGGCGGGCTGTCCCGGGCGGCTCCGCAGGCCCTGCGGGTGCTCGACGCGGCCGGCTGCGACGTCGTCCTGCTCGAGACGGTGGGTGTCGGTCAGTCCGAGGTCGAGGTCGCCGGAACGGCCGACACGACCGTCGTCGTGCTCGCCCCCGGGATGGGCGACGGCATCCAGGCCGCCAAGGCCGGCATCCTCGAGGTGGCGGACGTGCTCGTGGTCAACAAGGCGGACCGCGACGGGGCTGCCCGCACGGCCAGCGATCTCAGGTCGATGGTGTCCATGGCCGACGGATCCGGCCCGCAGAGGTGGACCCCGCCCGTCGTGTCGACGATCGCCCACACCGCGGAGGGCATCGGCGACCTCGTGCGAGCCATCGGCGAGCACCGGGACTGGCTCGGGGACGCAGGACTGCTCGAGCGCCGCACCCGGCGGGCGGGCAGGGAGGTCGAGGCGCTCGCCCTCGCCTCCCTCCAGTCGGAGATGACGGGGCGGCTCGGTGACGGCACCCTCGACGGATTGGCCGCCGCGGTGGCAGCGGGCCGCACCGACCCCTACTCCGCCGCCGACCGCCTCGCGGCGTCGGTGCGAGGCGGTCGGGGCGCGGGGTGAGCGCGGATGCCGGCGCCGGGGGTCAGGAGGCGTCGACCGCCTCGACCGCCTCAACCGCCTCGACCGGCATGGGACTGGGCACACCCGAGGTGATCCTGCTGCCGTCGGCGCGGGTGCCTCCGGTCTGCGGGGCCTTGCCGAGGTGCCCGTCGATGCGGGGGCCCTGCGCGTCCAGCGACACCACGAGCGGCTGGCCCGAGCTGACGACGTGAGCCGTTCCGCGCACGTCGAGGGAGACGTCGGAGGTGCCCTGTTCGATCTCGAACACCAGGGTCGTCGGCTCGAGGGTGACTCGCATCCGGGTTCCGCGCCAGGTGAGGCGGAAGGTGAGGGCGCTCCAGCCGTCGGGGAGCCGGGGGTCGAAGGACAGCCGGCCACCGTGGTCCCGCATCCCTCCGAACCCGCTGACGAGGGTTGCCCACACTCCACCGGTCGACGCGACGTGCAGGCCGTCGATCGTGTTCGCGTGCAGATCGGCCAGGTCGACGAAGAGGGCCTCGATGAAGTAGCGGAAGGCCTCCTCGTGGTAGCCCACCTCGGCGGCGATGATCGACTGGACGACTGCTGACAGGGTGGAGTCACCCGTCGTGATCGGGTCGTAGTACTCGAAGTCCTTGCGCTTCTCCTCGGCCGTGAAGCGGTCGCCCTGCAGGTAGAGGGCGAGCACGACGTCGGCCTGCTTGAGCACCTGGAATCGGTAGATGACGAGGGGGTGGTAGTGCAGCATGAGCGGCCGGAGGTTGCTGGGGGTGCGGCTGAGGTCCCAGACCTCCCGGTCGAGGAAGAAGTCGTCCTGGGGGTGGATCTCGAGCCCCTCGTCGAAGGGGATGTGCATCTCGGCCCCGCACCGGACCCACTCCTTCACCTCCTCGTCGGTGAGCTTGAGACGCAGTGCGAGCCTCTCGAACTCCTCGGGCTCCCCGGACCTGACTCGCTCGACCGCTGCGGCGGCCTGTTCGAGGTTGAAGCGGGCCATGACGTTCGTGAAGAGGTTGTTGTTGACGACGGTCGTGTACTCGTCCGGTCCGGTCACTCCGTGGATGTGGAAGGAGTCCTCGCCGTTGCTGCGCCAGAAGCCCAGGTCGGCGTAGAGGCGGGCCGTCTCGACGAGCATCGCCAGGCCGTCGCGGACGAGGAACCCGACGTCGTCGGTGGCGTTGACGTACTGCACGAGGGCGTGGGCGATGTCTGCGTCGATGTGGACCTGCGCGGTGCCGGCGGCGTAGTACGCCGACGCCTCCTCTCCGCTGATCGTGCGCCACGGGAAGAGGGCGCCCCGCTGTGCCATCTCGCTTGCGCGGTTACGCGCTGCCGGCAGCATGCGGCTGCGGAAGTGCAGCAGGTTCCGGGCGAGCTCGGGCCGGGTGTAGGTGAGGAAGGGCGCGACGTAGATCTCGCTGTCCCAGAAGTAGTGTCCCTCGTAGCCCGATCCGGTCACGCCCTTGGCGGGCACCCCCTGTTGGTCAGCGCGGGCGCTCGCCTGGGCCAGCGTGAAGAGGTTGAAGCGCACGGCCTGCTGCACCGCGTCGGCGCCCTCCCGGGTGGAGGTGATCTCGACGTCGCTGGAGGCCCAGAACCGGTCGTACCACGCTCGCTGCTCGTCGAGGTAGTGGGCCACGTCGAAGCGCCCCGCCCGGTCCAACGTGCGATCGCAGCGGTCGGCCAGCTCGCGCACCGGGAGTCCGCGCGAGGTGTGGTAGGCCACCGTCTTCACGATGCGCACCGGCCGCCCCTGCGAGGCGTCGACGCGGAAGACCATCTTGGTCTGGTCCGGCTCGGCGCGCAGCACGACCTCATGGTTGTCCTCGGTGGTCATCGTGTGGTCGGCGGCCACCGCGACGGTCATCCGCGAGTTGGTGCATCGGTAGCCGAGCATCATCCGGTCCTTGTGGGCGAGGTGCAGCTTCGGCTCGAGCACTCGCTCATCGAAGGTGCCCGCCTTGCGGGGGTCCCCGGCGATACCCTTGGCCCGCGCGGGCTCGTGGTACTCGTCCTCGCCGTCCTGACGGTTGAGGAGCTGGCTCGAGACGAGGACCGGCGCATCACCGGAGAGCAGGGTGACCTCGAGGGTCATCACCACGAGGTGTCGCTGGGTCATCGACACCATGCGCGTGGAGTCGACGCGAACCCGCTTGCCCGAGGGCGTCCGCCAGACCAGTGACCGCCGCAGGACGCCGTCACGGAAGTCGAGGCTCCGCTCGTAGTGCTCGAGGTCGGCCGTGCCGACAACGAGCGGCTCGTCGTCGACGTAGAGCTTCATGAGCTTGGCATCGGGCACGTCGACGATCGTCTGACCCGTGGTCGCGAAGCCGAACGCCGCCTCGGCGTGCCGGATCGGCCAGGTCTCGTGGAAGCCGTTGACATAGGTCCCGTGCAGGGCCGCGTGACGACCCTCCTCGGGGTTGCCGCGCATCCCGATGTAGCCGTTGGCCACCGTGAACAGGGTCTCGGTGACGCCCAGGTCGGCCCGGTCCAGATGGCTCTCCACGAGCCGCCACGGGTCGACGGGGAAGCGGCTGCGGTCCAGCGGGTCCGGATGGGAGGCGTTCATGCCAGCTCACCGAGGTCCGTCACGACCAGATGGGCTCCTGCGTCGACGAGGGTGGCCTCGCCCGCCCCCCGGTCCACTCCGACGACCAGCCCGAAGTCGCCGTCGGCGCCGGCCCGCACGCCCGACACGGCGTCCTCGACGACGACGGACCGGGGCGGGGTCGTGTCGCAGGCGCGTGCGGCGTGCACGAAGGTGTCCGGGGCGGGCTTGCCCGCGAGGCCCAGGGTGGTGGCCACCCGACCGTCCACCACCGTGACGAAGCGGTCCGCGAGCCCGGCCGCCTCGAGCACCGCGGGTGCGTTGGCCGATGACGAGACGACCGCGAGCGGCATCCCCATGTCGCGCAGAACGTCGAGCAGGGCGACCGAACCCGGGAAGGGGACCACCCCGTCGCGCTCGAGCACCGCGTTGAAGGCGTCGTTCTTGCGGTTGCCGAGACCACAGACCGTGATCGCGGAAGGAGGGTCGTCGGGGTGCCCCTCCGGGAGCTCCACCCCACGCGAGGTGAGGAAGTCGCGGACCCCGTCGTAGCGGGGCTTGCCGTCGACGTGCGCGAAGTAGTCCTCGTCGGTGTAGGGCGAGGCGTCGGGCACCGCGTCGTGATCGGCGAGGAACGACGAGAACATCTCGGCCCAGGCGCGCATGTGCACCTCGGCCGTCGGTGTCAGCACCCCGTCGAGGTCGAAGAGCACCGCGTCGAAGTCGGTCCAGGCCACACGTCTCGAGCCATCCACGAGATCGAAACTAGTGGACCAGGCAACCAACGACCGGGACCTTCGACATCTTGGGACGCGGCCGGGCACCCGTGTGGGCCCGTCCACTCCACTAGCGTGCGTGCTGTGACGCATCCCGTGCGACTGCCCTTCGACCCGATCGCCCGGGCCGCGGAGCTGTGGCGAGCCCGCTGGGGAGAGGACTCGAAATCGGTCTCGATGGCCACCGCGACGTCCGTCATGCGCGTGCAGCAGCTCCTCATCGGGCAGTTCGACGCCATCGCGGGACGGCAGGGGCTCACCTTCGCGCGCTACGAGGCGCTGGTGCTCCTCACGTTCAGCCGGGACGGTCGCCTGTCGATGACGCGGATCGGGGAGCGACTCATGGTCCACCCCACCAGCGCGACCAACATCGTGCAACGGCTCGTGGCCCAGGGCTTCGTGGAGCGCGTTCCCAACCAGGAGGACCGGCGCGGCGCCTTCGCCGTGATCACGCCCGAGGGCAGGGCGGCGATGGAGGCGGTGACCGAGGACCTCGAGGAGGTCGACTTCGGGCTCTCCATGCTCGACGCGGAGGCCCACGGTGCGCTCTTCGCCCTACTGCGCACGGTACGGGTCGGCGCACGCGACTTCGACCCGGAGCAGTCCGATCCGGCCGCCCAGCGGGGGCAGCACGGGGACCCCTCGGGCGTGTCCTAGGTCACGTGCCGTGCTGCGGGGATTTGTCGTGCCCCTACCGCGTTTGTCATCGTGGAGTCCAGCACCGTCACCGGATCGTTATCCGGGCGCCCCCAGATCCTGAAGGAACCGACCCATGCTCAGCATCGTCAAGCGCGTCATCGGCGCAGTCCTGTCCCTCGCGGGACTCGGCCTGCTCGTCGTGGGCGTCTGGTTCGCGACGCAACTGGGCAGCTCCGGCACCGCCGAGTTCTCCGCCCGACTCGACTCCAGCACCCCCCTCGTCATCGAGCCCGATGTCCTCAACCGGGTGGACGCCGACGTCGTGGTGACGGCGGAGCCGGCCTCCGGCGGTTCGGTGTGGATGGCGCTGGCCAACCCCTCCGATGCGGCGGCGGTGCTCGGTGACGCGCGGCACGTGGAGGTCACGGGGGTGGAAGTGCGCGACTGGGTGTTGACGACGACGACGAGCGGGTCCGGTGAGAGCCCCCAGCTCGGGCAGGCCGACCTGTGGCGCAAGCAGGACACTGCGGAGGGCACTGTGCAGCTCACGGTGCTCCAGTCCGAGGCTCCCGAGACGCTGGTCGTCGCCACCGATGGTGCTGCGCTGGAGACGGTGACGATGACCGTGACGGACAAGACCTGGTTCGTGGAGGCCGTCGTCGCGGCCCTCGTCGGCCTCTTCCTGCTCGCCGCCGGGGCCATCCTGCTGCTGCCGCACCGAGGGCGCGACGGGGCCCGGACCGATGACACGACCACCGAGGAGGTGGCGCGATGACTGCGCGCCGACACACGACCCGTGCCCGGCTCGCTGCCGCGGGCGCGGCTGCCATCGCGATCGCGCTCAGCGGGTGCGGCGCCCAGGAGGCCCTCGTCGGACTCCACCCTGCACCGACCGAGCAGTCCTCGTCCGCGCCGCTGGACGCTGAGGGCGCGACCGCGATCGCGACACGGTTGGTGAACGAGTCCCTCGCGCTCGCTCCCGTGAAGGGGGAGAAGGGGGACGACGCCCGCGCCGAGGTCCTGGCCGGAGACGCGCTCACCATGGCGAACGCCACCGCCGCACGCGGGGCGGCAGCCCCGGCACCCACGGACCTCGAGGTCGCACAGGAACCCACGGTGGTCGGGCAGTCACAGGGGCAGGAGTGGCCCCGCGCCATCCTCGCCGCGACCCTGGACGCGGCGACCAACACCCAGTACCTCCACGTGATGACGTCGCCCGCTCCTGCGGAGCCGTTCCGCATCGTCTCCCAGGTCGCCATGCTGGCCGGCTCGGAGCTCCCGGCGCTCGCCGCCCCGGCCGAGGGGGCCCCCCTCATGGACATCGCGGACGACGAGGGCCTCCCGGCCTCCCCGGAGGCCGTCGTGAAGGCCTATGCCGCTGCCCTGGCGTTCCCGAAGCCCAAGGCCACGGACCTCGTCACGACCGACGATCCCTTCGCCGTCGCGCTCAAGACCTCGGCCACCGCGCAGGCCAAGGAACTGGGCAAGCTCGGCAGCCTCACCCAGTCGCACGCGCCCGACCTCGAGGACGCCATCACCTTCCGCCTCGCCGACGGGGGAGCGGTGACCTTTGCGCTGATGACGCGCACCGACACGTACAAGGCGGCCGACGGGGCGAAGGAACTGACCCTTCCCGGCGACCTCGCGAAGCTCGCGGACACGAAGAAGGTCACCTCCTCGGCGCAGTTCAAGAGCCTGGAGCCGATCGCGATCGTCGTGCCCCCGACCTCCGGCGAGGCCGAGGCCATCGCGGCGAGCGACCTGCTCGTGTCGGGCAAGGGCCGCTGACCGGGGTGGTCGGGGGTCTTTGACAGAATCATGCCCATGAGTGAGACCACCCCTCCCACCGGCATCCGCGGTGCCGTCGACCTGTCCTCGGTCGGCGGGAGCCCCGCTCCGGCCGCCAGCGCGCCCACGACCTCGCACAGTGTGGCTGGGGGCCCACCGGCGCCGGCGGCCGTGCCGGCCGGTCTCGTCGTCGAGGTCGACGCGGCGAACGTCCAGCAGGCCCTCGCCCGCACCGTCAAGGTTCCCGGCGTGCTCGTGCTCTGGTCCTCGGCACACCCGCAGACCCGTGAGCTCGTCGACACCGTCACCAGGGTTGCCGCGTCGCTCGAGGGTCGGGTCCTGGTCCTCACCGCAGACCTCACGGCGTCGCCCGAGCTGCTGCAGGCCTTTCAGCCGCTCCTCATGCAGGCCTTCGGGCAGGCGTCGGTCCCGGCCACCTTCGGGCTCCTCCAGGGCCAGCCGGTGCCGCTCTTCCCGGGCATCCAGCCCGAGTCCGAGGTGCGCGTCGTCATCGACCAGCTGCTCCAGGCCGCCGTCCAGAACGGTGTCACCGGGCGCGTCGAGCTCGAGCCGCTGCCCGGCGACGACGAGCAGGACGCCCTGCCTCCGCTGCACCAGGCGGCGTACGACGCGATCGAGGCCGGTGACCTCGATGGTGCCGCTGCGGCATACCAGCAGGCCCTCTCGGAGAACCCCAAGGACGGCGAGGCCGAGGTCGGGCTCGCCCAGGTGCGACTCATGCAGCGGACCCAGGGCATCGACGTGGCTGCGGCACGGGCGCGCGCCGCTGCCGACCCCGGCGACGTCGAGGCAGCGACGATCGTGGCCGACCTCGATGTGGTCGGTGGCCACGTCGAGGACGCCTTCGCCCGGTTGCTCGACCTCGTCCGCGCCAGCGAGGGCGACGCCCGTGACCGGGCCCGCACGCACCTGGTCGGCCTCTTCGCCGTCGTGGGCAACCACGACGAGCGGGTGCGCGCCGGCCGCACTGCGCTGATGAGCGCGCTCTTCTGACCGGTGACTCCACCGAAGCTGCTCGACGACCACCTGCGGTTCCGGGTCGAGCTCGCCGACCCCACGGTGTCGGCGGTCCGGCTCGACTGTGAGCACGTCGTGCCCGGACCCCGCGATTTCAGGCCGGAGGGGGCCGCGTGGGTACTCGACCTGCCCCGGCCGCCGTTGGCGCGCATGGAGTACCGCTACGAGGTGACGTCGGCCGAGGAGACGTCGCTGGTGCTCGACCCCGACAACCCCGTCACCGTGAGCACGGCCTTCGGGGACCGCTCCGTGCTCGAGATGCCGGGGTACCTTCCCCCGGCATGGCTCCGTGCCCATGGGTGTGCCGGCCACCTCGAGGCCATGACGCTCGCGGGGGAGACCGACGACGAGGTCCCGGTCACGGTGTGGCGACCCGTCGACCTCGCCGACGAGACACCGGCACCGCTGCTCCTGGTCCACGACGGTCCGGAGTACGACCTGCTCGCCTCGATCACGACCTACGCCGCGGCGCTCATCGAGGACGGCCGCCTTCCCCCGCACCGGGTGGCCCTGGTCCACCCTGTCGTGCGTGACGCGTGGTACTCCGGGTCGCCCAAGTACCTGCGCACGATCGCGAATGCGGGCCTGGACCGGCTCGGCGAGACCTATGCCCTGAGCGGTCCGGTCGTCGTCATGGGAGCCAGTCTGGGCGGCCTGACCGCACTCCTGCTCGGGCTGCTCGGAGCCCCGCGGGTGGGCGGCGTGTTCTCGCAGTCCGGCTCGTTCTTCCAGGTCCGCCACGACGAGGCCGAGAGTGACTACCGCTACTTCGGTCGGATCTCGCGCCTCGTGCAGTCAGTGCTCGACGCCCGGCACGCGGAGCACCCCCTCGTCGTCGGGATGACGTGTGGGGCACTGGAGGAGAACGCGGCCAACAACCAGGACATGGCGACCGCGCTGCGGCGCGCCGGCCACCGGGTCGGGTACACGGAACTGGCTGACCTGCACAACTACACGGCGTGGCGGGACGCGCTCGATCCCTGCCTGACCGACGTCCTGCAGAGCGCGTGGGTCCCCGTTGTTGCGGGGGACTGACGCGAGCGGCAGGGTGTTCCCATGCAGACCACGAGTGCCCGGCTGGGCGTCCCGGGCCAGGACCACGACCTCGAGGTCGTGCGGTACGGGACCTGGGGTCGGCCGGTCCTCCTCTTCCCCTCCGAGAACGGCTCTGCCCGCGACGCCGAGGGCAACGGCATGCTCGATGCCGTACGGCCCCTCGTCGACGCGGGGCGGGTGAGCCTGTTCAGCGTCGACTCCCTCGACGGCTGGACCTGGTCGGACTCCTCACTGTCCACGGAGGAGCGGGCCCGGCGAGCGGGAACGTACGTCTCCTGGCTCTCTGAGAGGGTCCTTCCCTGGGTGCTCGAGGAGAGCGGCGGGGAGCAGGAGGTCATCACGGCGGGCGTGTCGCTGGGGGCCTACCATGCGGTCAACCTCACGTTCCTGCGCGCTGACGTCGCCCCCCTGGCCATCGGCATGTCAGGGAACTACGACCCGTCGACGTGGAACGGCTGGGGTGAGGTCGGGGATGCCACCTACTTCGCCAACCCGATGGCCTACGTCGCCAACATGGAGGGTGACCACCTCGACTGGATCCGATCGCGGGTGTCGGTCCTCCTCGTCGTCGGGCAGGGGCCCTTCGAGGTCTCCCCGACCCGTTCGCTTCCGGCCACCCGGGAGTTCGCGGACGTGCTCGCCCGGAAGGGGATTCGCCACGAGCTCGACGTCTGGGGTCACGACAGCGCCCATGACTGGCCCTGGTGGCAGCGCCAGCTCGCCCACCACCTCTCCCGTTTCGCCTGACCTCCCACCCAGCACAGGAGCCTCCATGCCCACCCCCAGCGACCACCTCGTCGGACTGCTCCTCGGTGCCGAGGAGGACTGGCCGACGGCGTTCGAGGCCCTCGCCCGGCGCCTCGGGGTCTTCGCCGGACCCGATGGGTCGTCGCACTCGCTGACCACCGAACGGATGACGATCGAGCCGTTCAACCTGCGCGACAAGGTCCGCCACGAGCTGGTCATCGATCGTCTCGCGCACTGGTACTACCACCCGCGGGAGTGGTTGAAGAAGGTCGCCCTCATGGACGACGTCTACCTCCTCAACAGCCCGTTCACCTTCCAGTCGATGGAGAAGCACTCCGCCTACTGTGCGCTGATGCGCCTGGGGATGCACGTGCCCGACACGGTCCTCGTGCCCTACAAGAACCCGGTCGACAACGCCCGCTGGGCGTACACCTCCTCGAAGTACAACCGCGGCTTCGACCTCGAGGAGCTGGCGGAGTCGCTCGGGTACCCCCTGTTCATGAAGCCGTTCGATGGCGGTGGCTGGCGCGGGGTGTCCATGGTGCGTGACACGGATGAGCTCCACCGGTCCTACGACGAGTCCGGGGAGATGCTCATGCACCTCCAGGCCTCGGTGCCGGACTTCGAGCACTTCGCCCGCAGCCTGACCATCGGACCGGAGACGATGGTCATGGACTTCCGGCCGGACGAGCCGATGCACCGCCGGTATGCCGTGAGCCACGGCTTCCTCTCCGACGACGTGGGCCGCGAGGTGGTGTCGATCTCCCAGACGGTCAACGCCTTCTTCCGGTGGGAGTTCAACTCATGCGAGATGCTCGTCAAGGACGGGATGGTCTACCCGATCGACTACGCGAACGCGTGTCCCGACGTGGCAGTGACCTCCCTGCACTACTACTTCCCGTGGGCCATGACGGCGCTGCTCCGGTGGACGGCGTACTGCGCCGTGACCGGTCGCTCTCCCCGGACCCAGGTCGACACCGGACCCTGGTTCGCGGTCGCGGACGACGAGGCGCTGGACTACCAGGAGAAGCTCGTGGCCTACCAGTTGCTGGCGGACGACTACTTCGAGACCGAGCGGTATCGCGACTTCTGCGAGACCTCCCTCTCGCACGTCGACGAGATGGTGCTCGAGTGGATCGACGGCCCGGACTTCAAGGCCATGCTCATCTCGACGATTCAGCAGACCTACCCGCCACACGAGTGGGAGCGGTTCGAGGCCCACTTCGGTGGCCTCCTCGGAATGTGGGTCTCGGACCAGTCGCACGTGCGTCCTACCGGCTGAACCCGGGCAGGGTGAGCTCACTGGTCAGAACGGTGGTGGGTCGCTGATCGGCGATCGGGTGGGTCGTGGCCTGCCCCGGCAGTTTCGTTGCGGCGGAGGGTGGTCCACCCGGTAGGTGGTGGCCGGTACGCGCTGCTCGATCGGTGCTGGGGGTCCTCCCCACTGTTCGCCGACCTGGTGTTCGAGGGTGAACTCCAGGGTTGAGTGCGGTGCGGCGGGGAGGACGGTGCGCGACGTGCTGCACGACGCCGCGGACGGGGGCGGCTCATCGGGGACGGCGTGGAGAGTCAGGGAGTGCAGTGCGTCGATGGGGTGGGTGACCGTGGTGCAACCGGTGGGGTCGGTCCAGGTGAGGGTGCCGCCACCATTGAGCGCAACCGACCACCGGGTCGCTGTTTGGTCCGGTGATGGCGCCGGCACAGGCAGATGAGGTTGGTCGCGACGGTCGGGCCGGTGGGCCGGGGACGGACGTGGTCGAGGTCGGTGAAGCGGGCGGCGACGTGGCAGCCGGGGAACCGGCACCGCCCGTCCCGGGCCTTGACCAGCGCGCGCAGTTCGGCCCCGGGCCGGTAGGCGCCGGTGGCCAGCGACCCGTGGGGGTCGGCCAGGGCCCGCTGACCGGGTCGCACGCGATGACCCTCGCCCGACCCCGGCGGTCGTGTCCGTCGCTGCGGGTGCTCGCCACGGCGCACTCCAGCCACCCTCGATCGACCAGGGACGGCTCACCGGGAGTCAGCCCGACCACCTCGACCAGATCGGTCGCTTTCCCGCTGGGCTCGGAGCCACTCTGCGCACGTGCGTGCGGCGCTGGGTCGACGACTCCGGGGGATCCGGTCGAGGTTCGGGTCTTCTGCGCGGATGGCGGAGACTTGGCACGCCCGCGGCAGCGGGGGCGGCAACCGTGAGGGTCACCACGGTCTCGATGGTGGCGTTCCCCTCGACGAGGTCCGTCAGCGCCTTCGCCCTGGCCCGCTCGATGCCCGGACACACCCCATCGCTCACGTAGCGCTGGGCCAGTGCGTCGATCGCGGCCCACGCCCGCGCGGCGTCCTCCGAAGGGAAGGTCCCCTCCCACCGGTCCACCCCGGGCTCGTCCACCCACCGGCGCAACCCTGACTCGGCCCGCGCCCGCGCTGCCGCAACAGGTCCGGGCTGACCCGCGCCAGGACCCGCCGGCACCGCCGCCGCTACCGAGGCGCGTCCTCACGGTCGAAGAACGGCTCCACCGCCGCGACGACACCCGCGGCAACGTCCGGGGGCGCGTCCTCCAGCTCGTGAGCGATCACCGCCGCACGGCAGGAGTCAACCCGCCCCCCACGCATCGCCGCATGCAACCCGCCCAGCCCGCTCTTCCGCGCCGCACCCGGACCGTCCGCCGCCAAGCGCACCGCCGAACGCACCCGCCGCTCCGCGTGCACTGCCGACACGCGCAAGGCACCACAGAGGATCGCCGGAGCATCCAGGGCGACGTGCCCCGGTGCGCGGTGGGCCTCACGCGCCGTGCCGTCCTCCGCCAGCTCACCCTCGATCGATGCCAACCGCACGATGGCGGCATCCTGCGCCGCGGACGACACATCGATCACCCGTTGGAGATCAGAGACCGCAGCCGCCCAGTCCTGCCGCCATCCCGTCGAGACCCGCGGGCACACCACACGACCCGACAGGTCGAACGCCTCATTCGCCGCCTCGCGCACCTCGCCTGGCCCCAGCACCACGACACCCCCCACATCCCCGGACACCACTATTCTACCCGCCCAGAGCACTAAAACAAGTGTTCGATTTAGTGAATTAGGCTGAGGGCCAAAGCAATTGGCGCACCCTGGGGCTGCTGATCCAGGGCCGGGCGTTGGGCTCAGGGTCCGGTGGCTCGACGTTCAGGACAGGAGCGCGTCGATCTCCGGCGAGGCGGCGCGGTATCCGGCGAGCAGCCGTCTGGCCGTCGAGACGGAGTCGACCAGTGGGTGCAGGGCGAAGGCGTTGAGGGCTGCGTCGGCGGACCCGGTGACGACCGCCTCGATCACGTGGCGCTCGACCGCCTTCACCTGCTGCATCAGGCCGAGCATGTGCCCGGATGCTGGCGGGCAGGGGAGCGCGCGGGGCCCGTCCTGGTCCACCGTGCAAGGGACCTCGACGACGGCGTCGCGAGGCAGGCCCGGCACGGCATCCCCGTTGCGGACGTTGAGGATCATCCTGGCCGGCTTCCCCCGGCTGATCGCGGCCATGATCGCGAGCGCCACGCCCTCGTAGCCTCCTCCGGCGACGTCCTCGTCGTCGCGCTCCTCCCCCTCGGCCCTGGCCTCGCGCATGTAGCTGGCGTCGCGGGCCTCGCGCACCCGGCGCCACTCCGCCGCGGCGAGGTCCGGCTCACGGGCGACCCTGTCGTAGAAGGCCGACTGCTGGTCCAGCAGGAACTCCCCCCGCGTCTGCGGCGCCGCAATGATCGAGGCGATCGCCTCCCGCGTGAAGTAGTAGTAGTAGAGGTACTCGTTGGGGAGGGCGCCCAGGGTGGCCAGCCACTCCGGGCCGAAGAGACGGCCCTCCTCCAGCCGGAGCAACCGCTCGGCGTCGCCGAGGAGGCGAGGGAGCTGGTCCTCACCGTCCAGCCGGAGCGCGCGCAGCCAGCCCAGGTGGTTGAGCCCGACGTAGTCGATCTCGACCGTGTCGTGGTCCAGCTCGAGCGCATCGATCGCCCTGCGCGCCAAAGCGATCGGCGAGTCACAGATGCCGACGACACGGTCTCCGAGCACCGACTGCATGGCCTCGGTCACGATGCCGGCCGGGTTGGTGAAGTTGATGAACCACGCCTCGGGTGCGAGGCGGCGGGCCCGCTCGGCGATGTCGAGAGCGACGGGCACGGTGCGCAGGGCGTACGCCAGCCCGCCGGGGCCGGTCGTCTCCTGGCCCAGGATGCCGAGGTCGAGCGCGATGCGCTCATCGCGCGTGCGCCCCACCAGGCCACCCACGCGGATCGCGGAGAACACGAAGTCGGCTCCCCGGAGGGCCTCGTCGAGGTCGCGGGTCGCGCGCACCCCGGGAGGGTCGGGGCACTCGTCGGCGAGCTGGGCGAGCACCTGGGAGATCGCCCGCAGCCGGGTGTCGTCATGGTCGTGCAGGACGACCTCGGTGACCCGGCCGGGGGAGTCGTCCCGCAGGAGCGCGGCGTAGACCAGCGGAACCCTGAACCCCCCACCGCCGAGAACGGTCAGCCTCATGCGATCACCACCTCGATCCCGTGGTACGACGGTGGGCCTGCACCCGCCACATCGTAGCCACCGGTAGGCGGGACGCAGCGATGCGCGCGCACGCGGCCGAGCGGACGTGACCGGTGCTGCGCGAACCTGCGGGACAGCAGCTTGCGGAGCGCTCGTCGGCCGGTCCACCATGGCGGAGTGTCGCAGAGCCAGAGGTTCGATCCGCTCGCCCAGGTTCGCTGCGCCGGCGACCCCGAGATCGACGTCTTCGTCCAGGGCATGGTCTTCCTCGACATCGTCTTCACGGGGCTGAGCGAGATGCCGCGCCCCGGCACCGAGGTCTGGGCCGAGGGCATGGGATCGTGCCCCGGCGGGATTGCCAACCTGGCCGTCGCCGCTTCGCGCCTGGGCCTGCGCACCTCGCTCGGCGCCGCATTCGGCGATGACGACTACGGCGAGTTCTGCTGGCGGGTGCTGGAGAAGCAGGAGTCGGTGGACCTGTCGATGTCCCGGCGGCACTCCGGGTGGCACACGCCGGTCACCGTCTCGATGTCCGTGGGTGGGGACCGGAGCATGGTCACCCACGGCCACCAAGCGCCGGAGTGCGCGGCAACCACCGAGACCGCGCCGCCCCGAGCCCGCGCGGTCCTCATCGACCTCGACGAGCAGCGGCCGCTCGGTCAGGACCACCCGGAACGCGCCTGGGTCGAGAAGGCGCAGGCGGGCGGGTCGCTCCTCTTCGCCGACGTGGGGTGGGACCCGACGGACAGTTGGTCGCCCTCCGTGCTGGACCAGCTGTCCCTCTGCCACGGCTTCCTGCCCAACGCCGTCGAGGCCATGGCCTACACGCGCACGGACTCCCCGCACGACGCCCTGTACGCGCTCGCCGACCTCGTGCCCCTCGCCGTCGTGACCAACGGTCGTGAGGGCGCGCTGGCCATCGACTCCACCACCGGAGAGGAGGCGTCCGTCCCCGCCCTCCGGGTCGAGGCCATCGACGCGACCGGCGCCGGCGACGTGTTCGACTCCGGCGTGCTCGTCGGGACGCTCGCGGGCTGGCCACTCCTCGACCGGGTCAACTTCGCGACGCTCTGCTCGAGCCTCGCGGTCCAGGAGTTCGGCGGATCGCTGGCAGCCCCCGGCTGGGGCGACATCGCCGACTGGTGGCACCGGGTCAGCGCCCGACCCACGAGCAACGCGGCCGCGCGCTCGGTCCAGCGCCGCTTCGCCTTCCTCGACGACCTCGTCGCCGACGTCCCCCCGGGGGCCGTTCGCCGCGCGGCCGCCACCATCGCGAGGCTCTCGGACGTCTAGGCCCTCACCCCCCGAGGGCGGCCGCGACGACGTCCTTGGCCTCGGCCTGCACCTGGGCCAGGTGGTCGGCGCCGCGGAAGGACTCGGCGTAGATCTTGTAGACGTCCTCGGTGCCGCTCGGGCGGGCCGCGAACCACGCGGACTCGGTGACCACCTTGAGGCCGCCGATCGCCGCTCCGTTTCCGGGGGCATCGGTGAGCTTGGCGGTGATCGCCTCGCCTGCGAGTGACTCGGCGGCGACGTCGTCGGGGGAGAGGCTCGCGAGCTTGGCCTTCTGCGCCCGGTCGGCCGGGGCGTCGATGCGGGCGTACGCCGGCGAGCCGTGCCTGTCGGTGAGCTCGGTGTAGAGCTGGCTGGGGGTCTTGCCGGTGCGGGCGAGGATCTCCGAGGCGAGGAGGGCGAGGATGATGCCGTCCTTGTCGGTCGTCCACACCCCGCCGTCGCGCCGGAGGAACGAGGCGCCGGCCGACTCCTCCCCGCCGAACGGCCCGGAGCCGTCGAGCAGCCCGGGGACGAACCACTTGAACCCGACCGGCACCTCGACGAGCCGGCGGCCGAGGTCGTCGGCGACGCGGTCGATCATCGAGCTGGAGACGAGGGTCTTGCCGACGAAGCCGTCATCGCGCCACTGTGGGCGCGCCCCGCCGTAGAGGTACTGGATGGCCACGGAGAGGTAGTGGTTGGGGTTCATCAGGCCGCCGTCGGGGGTCACGATGCCGTGCCGGTCGGAGTCGGCATCGTTGCCCGTGGCGATGTCGTAGCTGTCGCGCTGGGCGATCAGGCCGGCCATGGCCGACGGGGAGGAGCAGTCCATCCGGATCTTGCCGTCCCAGTCCAGGGTCATGAAGCGCCACGTCGCGTCGACCAGGGGGTTGACCACGGTGAGGTCGAGGTGGTGTCGCTCGGCGATGGCACCCCAGTAGTCGACCGATGCGCCGCCGAGCGGGTCGGCCCCGATCCGGACCCCGGCCTCGCGGATCGCGTCGAGGTCGAGGACCTGGGGGAGGTCGTCGACGTAGGTGCCGAGGAAGTCGTAGGACGTGGCGGCCGCGCGGGCACGGCTGAACGGCATCCTTTGGACGCCCTCGAGTCCCGCCCTGATGTAGGCGTTGGCGGACGCCGCGATGACCTTGGTGGCGTCGCTGTCGGCGGGCCCCCCGTGGGGCGGGTTGTACTTGAAGCCGCCGTCGGCCGGGGGGTTGTGAGAAGGGGTGACGACGATGCCGTCGGCCAGGCCCGCGCGGGGGGGCATAGCGTCGACCGCGCGGACCTTTCCCCGGTTCGCCGTGAGGATGGCGTGGGAGACGGCCGGGGTGGGTGTGTAGCGGTCGGCGGAGTCGACGAGCACCGTGACGTCGTTGGCCGCGAGCACCTCGAGGGCACTGGTCCAGGCGGGCTCCGAGAGGCCGTGGGTGTCGCGGCCCATGAACAGGGGACCGTCGAAGCCCTGCTCGCGACGGTAGTCGCAGATCGCCTGGGTCGTGGCGAGGATGTGGGCCTCGTTGAAGGACGTGCGCAGACTCGACCCCCGGTGACCGGAGGTGCCGAACGCGACCTGCTGGTCGACATCGTCCGGGTCGGGCTCGCGCGTGTAGTACGCCGTGACCAGTGAGGCGACGTCGACGAGGTCGGAGGGCTGGGCGCGTTGGCCGGCACGGGGCGCGTTCATGCGCCCGATCCTCGCAGAGCTGTCCGGAAGATCACACCCCGAAACCGTCCGACGCCCTAGATCTGTGATACCCACTGGGGTATACCGGAGGTATGACCACCACAGCGAAGAAGCTCCTTGTCCTCGGAGCCGGGACGGCCGGAACAATGGTCGTCAACAAGCTCCGCAAGACCCTCCCCGACGGGGAGTGGTCGATCGCCGTCGTCGACAAGGACGACGTCCACGACTACCAGCCCGGCTACCTGTTCATCCCGTTCGGGATGAACACGCCTGACCAGGTCCGCAAGCACACGCGCCCGTTCATCAACGACGGCATCGACATCGTCATGGGCGAGATCGACCGCGTCGACCCAGCGGCCGGCCAGGTGCATCTCGTCGGCGGCCGAGTCCTCGACTACGACCAGCTCGTCATCGCCAGCGGCACCACGCCGCGGCCCGACCAGACAGAGGGCACGCTCGGCCCGCAGTTCCACAAGGAGGTCGGCGAGTTCTACACCTACGACGGCGCGGTCGCGCTCCACGACCAGCTCGAGACCTTCACGGGTGGTCGGCTCGTCGTGCACATCACCGAGCTGCCGATCAAGTGCCCGGTCGCGCCGCTGGAGTTCACCTTCCTCGCCGATGACTGGCTGCGCCAGCGCGGCCTGCGTGAGCAGACCGAGCTCGTCTTCGTCACCCCTCTCGACGGCGCCTTCACCAAACCGGTGGCGAGTGAGACCCTCGGCTCGCTGCTCGAGGACAAGGGGATCACGGTCGAGCCGGACTTCATGATCGAGCGCATCGACCAGGACCGGAAGGTCATCGTCTCCTTCGACGAGCGTGAGGTCGCCTACGACCAGCTCGTGACGATCCCCCTCAACATGGGCGCGGACTTCGTGGGCCGCTCGGGACTGGGCGACGAGTTGAACTACGTCCCCGTCGACAAGCACACGCTGCAGTCCGAGGAGCACGACAACATCTTCGCCCTCGGCGACGCGAGCAACATCCCGACGAGCAAGGCCGGATCGGTTGCGCACTTCTCCGTGGACGTCTTCGTCGACAACTTCATCGAGCACATCAACGGCCGGCCGATGACCCACTCGTTCGACGGGCACGCGAACTGCTTCGTCGAGTCGGGCCACGGCAAGGCGCTGCTCCTGGACTTCAACTACGACACCGAGCCCCTCACCGGGCACTTCCCCTTCCCGAAGGTCGGCCCGATGACGCTCCTGGGCGAGTCGCGGGCCAACCACCTCGGCAAGCTCGCCTTCCGGCACATCTACTGGAACGCCCTGCTTCCCGGTCGACCCCTCGGCCTCCCCGCCGACATGTCGATGTCCGGCAAGAACCCCGCCTGAGACACCCCCGAAAGCCTGAGACCACCCCCGAAAGGACGACTGTCATGACCACCACGACGATCGCCGGCCACCAGGTCGACGTCAACGACGAGGGCTTCCTCACCGACCCCGGCCAGTGGAGTGAGGAGCTGGCCCCGGAGCTCGCCAAGCTCATCGGCATCGAGCCGCTGACCGAGGAGCACTGGGAGCTCATCCGCTTCCTGCGCGACGACTACGCCGCCCAGGGAGAGACCGCGACCCTGCGCCGGGTCTCGACCCGGACGAGCACCCCCGTCAAGGCCATCTTCGGCCTCTTCCCCGGCAAGCCCGCCAAGAAGATGAGCTACGTGTCCGGGCTGCCCAAGCCCAAGGGCTGCGTCTGACCCCCCCACCCATCCACCCCGGCACAGGAGACCACCATGACCACCACTGAGACCGCCCCCCTCGTCCCGTCGTTCGACGAACCGGAGGGCTCCGGGCGCAAGCTCGCCATCATCTGCTCCAAGGGAAACCTGGACATGGTCTACCCGGGCCTGATCCTCGCCAACGCCTCCGTCGGTGAGGGCATCGAGACCCACATGTTCTTCACCTTCTGGGGCTTCGACATCATCACCAAGGCGACGATGAACGACCTCAAGTTCAGCTTCGTCGGCAACACCGCGATGCACCCTCCGGGCCACAGCGGCATGGGGGTGCACCACATGCTCGGTGCCCTGCCCGGTGCCACGTCAGCGGCGACGAAGATGATGAAGAAGCAGATCGCGGACCTCGACGTGCCTGAGGTGCCCGAGTTCCTCGAGATGCTCTCCGGCTCCGGGGTCCAGCTGTGGGCCTGCCGGATGTCGGCTGACATGAACCACGTGACCGAGGACGACCTCTACGAGGGCGTCGACGGAATCATCTCGGCGAGCGACTTCATCGAGCTCACCGAGGGCGCCCAGTTGCTCTTCATCTGATCCCTGCCCTGGGACGAATGAGCAGCGGGCGAGGGCCCGGCGGGAGCGCTCCCGCCGGGCCCTGCCGCGTCACCCCTCGGCGCGCGGGGTGGACTCGCTCAGGACCTCGGACGCGATGGTGGTCTCGGACAGCGACTCGACGACCTCACCGCGCGGAACGAGGTAGAGGGTCGACAGACCCGCGAGCCGCACGGGCACCGACCAGGGCTGGTCCTGCCACGGCACCGCGTCGGCCTCCAGGACTATCCCGGCCTGGCTCGGGCTGGAGTGCTCGTCGAAGCCGCTGGTGTCCAGGACGACCTCCCAGCGTCCGGGCCGTGGCACGCCGATGCGAAGGCCCTCCCTGTCGGCGCCGCCGTAGTTGACCACTGTCACGAGCACGTCGCCCCGCGCCGGGTCGGCCTCCGAGAGCCGGAGGTAGGACAGGACGTTGCCGGTGTTGTCATCGGCGTCGAGCCAGCGGAAGCCGGCCGACCGCGAGTCCTGGGCCCACAGGGCGGGGTGCCGGGCGTAGAGCCGGTTCAGCTCCTTGACCAGGGCGTGGACGCGGTAGTGCGCGGCGTGGTCGAGGAGCCACCAGTCGAGCGACCGGCCGTCGGCCCACTCACCGGGCTGGGCGAACTCCGTTCCCATGAAGAGCAGCTGCTTGCCGGGGTGGGACCACATGTAGGCGAGGAAGGCACGCAGCGTCGCGAGCTGCTCGGGCCGGTTCCCGGGGATCTTGTTGAGCAGGGACCCCTTGCCGTGGACGACCTCGTCGTGGCTGATCGGCAGGAGGTAGTTCTCGCTGAAGGCGTACATGAGCGAGAAGGTCAGCAGGTTGTGGTGGTACTGCCGGTTGATCGGCTCCTCCTGCAGGTAGCGGAGGGTGTCGTTCATCCAGCCCATGTTCCACTTGAGGCCGAAGCCGAGGCCACCGGTCGAGGTGGGCTTGGTGACCCCCGGCCAGGACGTGGACTCCTCGGCGATGGTCATGATGCCGGGCACCCGCTTGTACGCCGTGGCGTTCGCCTCCTGGAGCAGGCCGATCGCCTCGAGGTGCTCGCGACCACCGTGGACGTTCGGGATCCACTCGCCGTCCTTGCGCGAGTAGTCGAGGTAGAGCATCGAGGCGACGGCGTCGACCCGGAGCCCGTCGATGTGGAACTCCTCGAGCCAGTAGATGGCGTTGGCCACGAGGAAGTTGCGGACCTCGAGCCGGCCGAAGTCGAACACGTGCGTGCCCCAGTCGGGCTGGTCGCCCCTGCGGGGGTCCGGGTGCTCGTACAGCGCGAGCCCGTCGAACCGCGCGAGGGCGAAGGCGTCCCGCGGGAAGTGACCGGGCACCCAGTCCAGGATGACCCCGACCCCGGCCCGGTGCAGCGCGTCAACGAGGACCTTGAAGTCGTCGGGCGTGCCGAAGCGAGCCGTGGGGGCGTAGTAGCCGGTCACCTGGTAGCCCCAGGACGGGCCGTAGGGGTGCTCCATCACCGGGAGGAACTCCACGTGCGTGAAGCCGAGGTCGACGACGTAGTTGACGAGGTGCTCGGCCATCTCGACGTACGTCGTGTCCTGTCGCCACGACCCGAGGTGCACCTCGTAGACGCTCATCGGGCCCTCGTGCGGGTCGGTGGCGGCGCGCGCGGTCATCCACTCGTCGTCGGTCCAGACGTGGGTGGCCTCGTCGACGACCGATCCGGTGTTGGGCGGGCACTCGGTGCGCCGAGCCATCGGGTCGGCCTTGGTGCGGACGACGTCGTCGGCCCCGCGGATCTCGTACTTGTAGATCGCGCCCACCCCCACGTCCGGGACGAAGAGCTCCCAGACGCCGGAGGAGCCGATGAGCCGCATCGGGTGCACCCGGCCGTCCCAGTCGTTGAAGTCACCGATGACGCGCACGGCCTTGGCTCGGGGGGCCCAGACGGCGAACGACACTCCGCGAACGGCTCCCATCGGGCCGGGGTACTCGTGGATGCGGGCACCGAGCACGGTCCACAGCTGCTCATGGCGTCCCTCGCCGACGAGGTGCAGGTCGATGTCGCCCAGCGTGGGTGCGAAGCGGTAGGGGTCGTCCTGGAGGTGCTCGATGCCGTCGGCCCACGAGACCGCCAGCCGGTAGTCCAGCGTGTGCGTCGCACCGGCGCGCACCCCGGTCCAGACGCCTTCGGCCTCGTGGTGGAGGACGAGCTCCTCGCCGTCCTCGAAGCGGACGTTCACCGACGTGGCGAGCGGCTTGAGGACCCGGATGCGCAGTCCGTCGGGCTCGAGGTGCTGGCCGAGCAGGTCGTGGGGCTGCTGGTGACGTCCCTGGACGAGTGCGGTGATCGCGCCGTCGACCTCGGGGCTGGGTGTGGGGGTCACAACGGGTCTCCTTGCGTGGTCGGATCCGGCTGGGCGGTCGGGTCCGGGTCGAGGTGGGAGGTGAGTCGGTGGACGGCGCCCAGCGGGATCCCCAGCCAGGCCGGACGGTTGCGTGCCTCGTAGACGACCTCGTACATCGCCTTGTCGAGCTCGAAAGCCGTGAGCAGCGCACGGTGGGATCGCGGGTCCTCACCGGATCGCGCGGCATACCCGTCGAGGAAGGCCTGCTGGGCCGCCGTGACCCATGCCCGGGCCGATGCGCCGTGCGCCTGCTCCCACGTGCCACCGGCGTAGTCGAAGCTGCGCAGCATCCCCGCGACGTCCCTGACCGGCTGGTCGGGTCGGGAGCGCTCGGCGAGCGGACGGAGCGGCTCGCCCTCGAAGTCGAGCAGGACCCACCCTCGGTCGGGGGAGTGCAGCACCTGGCCGAGGTGGTAGTCGCCGTGGACGCGCTGGGCCGGGGGCCAGTCGGCGTCACGCGCCGAGGCGAGGACCTCCTCGACGCCTGCCCGGAGGTCCTCCAGCTCGGGGGCCTCACGGACGGCCGACTCGAAGCGCTCCCGCATCTGGTCGATGATCTCCACCGCGTGCGCGTGGTCCGTGGGCTCGCGGCCCAGCGCGTCGGCCAGCACGTCGTGCACCTCGGCCGTCGCCTCTCCGAGATCCCGTGCGGGCCCGGCGAAGTCGGTACCCCCCTCGACGGCGCGCAGGGCCACCCGCCAGGCGTCCTCGACGCCGGGGAGGAACTCCTGGGCGAAGGCGAGGTGGCCGGATGCCACGACGTCGCCCTCGGGCGTGGGGTGTGGCCACTGGGCGGTGACGGCACCGACGACGGCCGGGACCCTGGTCGAACCGGCGTCGACGAGCGCCCCCTGGAGCACGACGTCGGGGTTCTCGCCGGGGGAGAGCATCCGGAAGACCTTGACGATGAGCGGCAGGTGCGTGCCGTCGTCGAGGCCGGCGTCGAGGATCACCGAGGTGTTGGACTGCTCGCCGGACAGCACCCGTGAGGCGCGCACGCGCACCTCGTGCTGCCAGCTCCGCTGGGGTGCCCCGCTCACGGCATCCTCGACGGTGTCCGACGTCGACGAGGACTGGGCACGAACCCTGCCCTGGAGCAGCTCGATGAGCTGGGCGGCGTAGACCGGGTCGTGCGGTGCGTCGTAGACCCACCGGTGGCCGAGGGCGCTGTGCTCCAGGGTTCCGACAAGGGCGTGGTCGGCGCTGCCCAAGGCCTCTCCGCGATAGGTGAGCGGCACCTGGTAGACGACGGGCTGCGGGCCCGACTCGTCGACCACGACGAGGGTCTCGACGCCCACCTGCCCCTCGGGGTCGTCGAGGCGCCACGCGGCGAGCAGGCGAAGGCGCGGCTCTCGTCCCTTGGCGGCGTACCAGCGCTGGTGGCCCATCCAGGCCGACACCAGGTCGAGCTTGGAGGGGGAGAGGGAGGCGGTGCGGATGATGTCAGCCACGGGCATCGCCTCGCGGGGCGGCGAGGTCGAGCCAGAAGAAGTCGCGCGAGCCCAGCGTGATCGTCACGGTCCCGTCCTCGTCGATGTCGGGGAAACCCGTGCCCCCGAACAGGTCCCGGGTCTGGTGGCCCCGGAACTCCTCGGGGACCGTGATGGTCGTGGCCTGTGGCCTGGAGGAGAGGTTGTTCACGCAGAGGAGGACCCGAGCCGAGCGGTCCTCGACGTCGCGGTCGCGGCGGTCGACGCGCAGGAACGCGAACACCCGGTCGTGCGAGGACTCGCACACCTCGAAGTCGCCCAGGCCGAAGACCGGGTGCTCCCGGCGCACCGAGAGCATGCCCCTGACCCAGTGCAGCAGCGAGGACCCGGAGGCCATCTGCGCCTCGACGTTGACGTGGTTGTAGTGGTTCACGAGTGACTGGATCACCGGGAGGTAGAGCTTGCCCGGATCGGCGGTGGAGAAGCCCGCGTTGCGGTCGGGGGTCCACTGCATGGGGGTGCGCACCGCGTCGCGGTCGTTGAGCCAGATGTTGTCGCCCATGCCGATCTCGTCGCCGTAGTAGAGGCACGGCGAGCCCGGGAGCGAGAGCAGCAGGGCGTGGATCAGCTCGACCTCGGGCCGGGAGTTGTCCAGCAGGGGAGCGAGCCGGCGCCGGATGCCGACATTGGCCCGCATCCGCGGGTCCGGGGCGTACCAGCCGTACATGGCCGCCCGCTGCTCGGGCGTGACCATCTCGAGGGTGAGCTCGTCGTGGTTGCGCAGGAACGTCCCCCACTGCGTGCCCGGAGGGATCTTGGGGGTGTCCGCGAGCACGTCGATGATCGGCGCGGCCCGCTCCTCGCGCAGCGCGTAGTAGAGCATCGGCATGACCGGGAAGTGGAAGCACATCTGACACTCGGGCGCCTCTTCGGTGCCGAAGTAGTCGACGACGTCCTTGGGCGGCTGGTTGGCCTCGGCGAGCAGGACCCGGCCGGGGTACTCGGCCTCGACCATGGCCCGCAGCGAGGCCAGGAACTCGTGGGTCCTGGGGTGGTTCTCGCCGTTGTGGCCCTCCTCCTCGTAGAGGTAGGGGACGGCGTCGAGCCGGAATCCGTCGATGCCCATGTCCATCCAGAAGCGGACGATGTCGAACATGGCCTCGTGCACGGCGGGGTTCTCGAAGTTCAGGTCCGGCTGGTGGGAGAAGAACCGGTGCCAGAAGAACTGCCGGCGGATCGGGTCGAAGGTCCAGTTGGAGGTCTCGGTGTCGACGAAGATGATGCGGGCGTCGCTGTACCTGTCGTCGGTGTCCGACCACACGTAGAAGTCGCCGAACGGGCCCTCGGGGTCGCTGCGGGAGGCCTGGAACCAGGGGTGCTGGTCGCTCGTGTGGTTCATGACGAAGTCGGTGATGATCCGGATGCCGCGGGCGTGGGCCTGGGTGATGAGCTCGCGGAACTCCGGGAGCGTGCCGAACTCGGGGAGCACCTGGGTGTAGTCGGAGATGTCGTAGCCGCCATCGCGCAGCGGGCTGGCGTAGAAGGGGGGGATCCACAGGCAGTCGACGCCGAGCCACTGGAGGTAGTCGAGCCGGTTGACGATGCCCGCGAAGTCGCCCTCGCCCGAGCCCTTGCTGTCGCCGAAGGCCCGCACGAGCACCTCGTAGAACACCGCGGTCCGGAACCACTCGGGGTCGTGTCGCAGGCCCGGCTGGTTGGCGCCCAGGCCGGGGGTGGAGTGGCCCATCCCGGGGATCGCCGTCACGCCAGGCCTCCCAGGGAGACGACGTGGACGGGTTCGACCTCAGGGCCGAGCCGGACGTACACGTCACGCTGCCAGACCCAGTGCTCGTCGGTGAGCAGGTCGTGGGCGTCGACGCTCTGCCCCGGGTCCAGCCCGAGGGCGCCCATGTCGAGGCGGAGCGTCGTGGCCCGGGTGGAGTGTGGGTCGAGGTTGGCGACGACGAGCACGACGTCGTCGGTGCCGTCGGGCAGGCGGCGACGCTTGGAGAACGCCAGGAAGTTCTCGTCGTCGACGTGGTGGAAGTGGATGTCCCGCAGCTGGTGCAGCGCGGGGTGGGCTCGGCGGATCTCGTTGATCCGGGTGAGGAGTCCGGCGAGGGACTGGCCCGCCCTGGAGCCGCCCTCCTCGTAGTCCTCCCAGTGCCGGTTCTTGAACTCGTACTTTTCGTTGTCGATCTGCTCCTCGGCGCCCGGTCTCGCGACGTGCTCCATCAGCTCGTACCCGGCGTAGATCCCGTAGGTCGGCACGAGCGTGGCAGCCAGGACGGCGCGGACCGTCCAGGCAGCCGGACCCCCGAACTGCATGTAGGGCGTGAGGATGTCGTGGGTGGTCGGCCAGAAGGACGGGCGCATGTAGACCGCGGCGTCCCCGGAGAGCTCGGTGACGTACTCGCGCAGCTCCGCCGCAGTGGTCCGCCAGGTGAAGTACGTGTAACTCTGTTGGAAGCCGACCTTGCCCAGGGTGTGCATCATCGCGGGCTTGGTGAACGCCTCGGCGAGCCAGATGACGTCGGGGTGGTCCTTGGCGACGTCGGCGATGAGCCACTGCCAGAACTCGACCGGCTTGGTGTGCGGGTTGTCGACCCGGAAGATCTCGACGCCGTGGTCGATCCAGACCTGCACCACCCGGCGCACCTCGGCGTAGATGCCGGCGGGGTCGTTGTTGAAGTTGACCGGGTAGATGTCCTGGTACTTCTTCGGCGGGTTCTCGGCGTAGGCGATGGTGCCGTCGGCGCGGGTCGTGAACCACTCGGGGTGCGACTGCACCCAGGGGTGGTCCGGCGAGCACTGCAGGGCGAGGTCCATGGCGACCTCGAGCCCGAGGTCCTTGGCCTCGGCCACGAAGGCGTCGAAGTCCGCGAAGGTGCCGAGGTCGGGGTGGATGGCGTCGTGCCCCCCGTCGGCCGAGCCGATCGCGTAGGGGCTGCCCGGGTCCTCGGGACGAGAGTCCAGGGTGTTGTTCGGCCCCTTCTTCGCGGCCTGCCCGATCGGGTGGATCGGCGTGAGGTAGACGACGTCGAAGCCCATGGCGGCCACCGCCGGAAGGCGACGGGCGGCGGTGCGCAGGGTGCCGGTGGTCCAGCGGTGGTGGGTCTCGTCGTACGTCGCGCCCTCGCTGCGCGGGAACAGCTCGTACCACGCGCCGACGAGGGCACGCTCGCGCTCGACGAGCAGCGCGACCTCCGCCGAGGGGCTGACCCACTCGCGCAGCGGACGGGCGGCGAGCTCGGCCTCGACAGAGCCGTCGGTGCCGGCCTTCAGGCGCACGGCGGCGGGTCGGTCGGCGTCGCGCAGGCCGTGGACGGCATCCTCGAGGACAGCGCGCTGCGCCGGGGTGCGCTCACCGTCGGCGAGGGCGCGTTCGAGCACCAGCGCGCCCTCCTCGAGCATGAGCTCGGTGTCGACGTCGGCGCGGACCTTGATCACCGCGTCGTGCTCCCACGTGCCGTAGGGGTCGGACCATCCCTCGACGCGGAAGGACCACCAGCCGGTGCGGTCGGCGCTGACCCTGGCGACCCAGGTGTTCAGGCCCGGGTTGGTGCACGTCATCGGCACGAGGTGCTCGACGCCGTCGGGGTCGGTGAGGACGACCGAGGCGTTCACCGCGTCGTGTCCCTCACGGAACACGGTCGCGCTGACCTCGAACTCCTCACCGACGACGGACTTGGAGGGTCTGGCGCCGCAGTCGACCGTGGGCTGCACGTCGAGGACGGGGATCCGCCCGATGGGCTGCTGCGGGGCATGGGTTCGCGGGGCTGCAGTCACCTAGGCAAACCTACCGGCACCCGGGCCCGCGCGGCGATGCCCGGGGCGCCCCTGATCTCGCGCTGCAAGATCCCGACCGATATTGGCCCGACGAAGGTGGAAACGTTTTCGCGACCCCCTAGGATTCGCCTCGTGAAGGCCATCCGTCGCTTCAGCGTCCGCCCTGTCCTGCCCGCTCCGATCGCCGCGCTCGGCGACCTGTCGATGAACCTGCGATGGAGCTGGCACCCGCCGCTGCGGGACCTGTTCGCGTCCATCGACCCGGATCGCTGGGAGGCCGTGCGCCAGGACCCCGTCGCCATGCTCTCGGCGGTCTCGCCCGAGGAGCTCGACCGGCTCGCTGCCGACGAGGCGTTCGTCGCCTCGGTCAACCACGCGAAGGAGGCGCTGGACCGGTACCTCGTCGAGGACCGCTGGTACCAGCAGTGGGGCGAGCAGCAGTCCGACGGCGGTGTGCCATCGGCCATCGCCTACTTCAGTGCCGAGTTCGGCATCGCGGCCGCGCTGCCGCAGTACTCCGGCGGCCTGGGCATCCTCGCCGGTGACCACCTCAAGTCGGCCTCCGACACCGGGGTGCCGATCGTCGGGGTGGGCCTGTTCTACAAGACCGGGTACTTCCGCCAGAGCCTGGACCGCGAGGGGTGGCAGCAGGAGGACTACCCGGTGCTGGACCCCGACGGGCTGCCGCTGTCGCTGCTGCGGGAGGCGGACGGCACCCCGGCCCTGGTCACCATCGCCCTGCCCGGGGGGCGCCAGCTCAACGCCCAGGTCTGGCGGGCCCGGGTGGGCCGGGTTCCCCTGCTCCTCCTCGACACCGACGTGCACGTCAACGACGATGCCGGTCGCACCGTCACCGAGCGGCTCTACGGAGGCGGCGGAGAGCTCCGGCTCCAGCAGGAGATGCTCCTCGGCATGGGGGGCGTGCGGGCGCTGCGCCTGTGGAGCAAGCTCACCGGCGCGCCGGTGCCCGACGTCTACCACGCCAACGAGGGGCACGCTGGCTTTCTCGGCATCGAGCGCATCAGCGAGCTCGTGCGGGCCGAGGCGATGACCTTCGAGGAGGCCCTCGAGGCGGTGCGGGCCGCCACGGTGTTCACGACCCACACCCCGGTACCCGCCGGCATCGACCGGTTCGACGCCTCGCTCATCGAGCTCTACTTCGGCGGTCCGCTGGCCATGGAGGGCGTCCCCGTGGACCGGCTCCTCGCGCTCGGAGCCGAGACCTACGAGGGCGGCAGCCCCGGCATGTTCAACATGGCCGTCATGGGCCTGCGCCTCGCGCAGCGCGCCAACGGGGTCTCGAAGCTTCACGGCGTCGTGAGCCGCGAGATGTTCGACGGCCTGTGGCCGGGCTTCGACGACGACGAGGTGCCGATCGCCTCGATCACCAACGGCGTGCACGGGCCGACCTGGGTCGACCGCAAGGTGTTCGAGCTCGCCCGCACCCACGCAGCCGTGCACGAGCTCGACACCCAGGACTCCTGGGAGGCGATGGCGAGCGTTCCGCGCGACGCGGTGTGGGCCACCAAGCGGGAGCTGCGCGAGCAGCTCGTCACCGAGGCGCGTCGCCGCACGCGGGAGTCCTGGCTCGAGCGCGGCGCGTCGCCGGCCGAGCTCGGCTGGGTCGATGAGATCCTCGACCCCGACGTCCTGACCATCGGGTTCGCGCGCCGGGTGCCGACCTACAAGCGGCTCACCCTCATGCTGCGCGACCCGGAGCGACTCAAGCGGCTCCTGCTCGACCCGGAGCGTCCGATCCAGCTCGTCATCGCGGGCAAGTCCCACCCCGCCGACGAGACCGGCAAGCAGCTCATCCAGCAGATGGTCCGTTTCGCCGACGACCCAGAGGTCCGTCACCGCATCGTGTTCCTGCCGAACTACGACATCGCGATGGCGCTGAGCCTGTACCCCGGGTGCGACGTGTGGCTGAACAACCCGCTGCGGCCGTTCGAGGCCTGCGGGACCTCGGGCATGAAGGCGGCGCTCAACGGTGCCCTCAACCTCTCCATCCTCGACGGCTGGTGGGACGAGTGGTTCGACGGCAAGAACGGCTGGGCCATCCCGACGGCCGACGGTGTCGAGGACCCGGAGCGCCGCGACGACATCGAGGCCAGCGCCCTCTACGACCTCATCGAGAACCAGGTCGCCCCCCGGTTCTACGACCTCGACGAGGACCACCTGCCGCAGAACTGGCTGTCGATGATCATGCACACGGTCACGACGCTGGGGCCGAAGGTGCGGGCCAGCCGGATGGTGCGCGACTACACCCAGCGGCTGTACGTCCCCGCGGCCCGAGCCGGCTGGGCGGTTGCCGAGGGGGGCTACGCCGGAGCGAAGGACCTCGCGGCGTACAAGGCCAAGGCACGCGGTGCCTGGGGTGACGTCCGCGTCGACCACGTGGAGTCCTCCGGGGTGGGCGACAGCCCCCAGCTCGGTGAGACCCTGCACGTCACCGCCTACGTCTCCCTCGGTGAGCTCGCACCCGAGGACGTCGACGTCCAGGTCGTCCACGGCCGCACCAACCACCACGGCGACGAGCTCCACGACGTCTCGAGCGAGTCGCTCTCGCACGCCGCGACCTACGAGCACGGCAGGCACCAGTTCTCCGGGGACCTCGTCCTCCGGTCCTCCGGCGCCTTCGGCTACACCGTGCGGGTCCTGCCCAAGCACGCGGGCCTTGCGACGACGAGCGAGCTCGGCCTGGTCGCCAACGCCTGACCCGGCCCGGGGCCAGCCGCGGGACTCCCCTCCGGGCAGACCCCCGGCTCGGCTCAGCGGGCCGGGGCCTCGACGAGCCGGTCGGGGGTGATGTCGGCGAGCGATGTGCAGCCGGTGAGGGCCATGGTGAGGTCGAGCTCGGCCCGGATGTTGCGGAGCACCTCGGACACCCCCTCCGCGCCGGCGAGCGCCAGCCCGTAGACGTGCGGCCGGCCGACGGCCACGGCGCTCGCGCCCAGTGCCAGGGCGACGAACGCGTCCGCCCCGCTGCGGATCCCGCTGTCGAACACGACTGGGATCCCGGACCCGGCGCCGCGCACCGCGGCGACGACGCCGGGGAGGGCGTCGAGGGCCCCGACCTCGCGGTCCACCTGCCGACCGCCGTGGTTCGAGACGTAGATGCCGTCGACCCCCTCGTCGACTGCCCGTAGCGCGTCCTCGGGGTGAAGGATCCCCTTGAGCACGATGGGCAGGCTCGTGAGGTCGCGAGCCCGGCGCAGGTCCTCCCACGTGAGTGAGGGCCGGGCGAAGACGTCGAGGAAGGTCTCGACCGCCACGCGAGGCTCCGGCGCAGAGAGGTTCGCCCTCGTGGGCCCCGGGTGGTTACGGCTCATCGAGAGCAGGGTGCGCAGCGCCGCGGGTGTCGGGCGGGGCTGCGGCTCCGGCTCGGCGTCGGACCGGGCCGCGACCCTCTCCGCGACCAGCCGGCGGAACACGGGATCGGAGGTGTACTGCGCGATCCCGGCGCCACCCGCGAACGGAAGGTGTCCGAGGTCAAGGTCGCGCGGCCGCCAGCCCAGGTAGCCGGTGTCCAGGGTGATGACGAGCGCCTCGCTCCCGCAGTGATCGGCGCGGCCGACGAGGCTCTCGACGAGGTCGTCGTCGTTGCTCCAGTACAGCTGGTACCAGTGGCCGGACCCGTCAAGCTCGCGCGCGACGTCCTCCATGGCGACGGACGCCTGGGTGCTGATGATCTGGGTGACGCCCTGGGCGCGGGCGCCGCGAGCGACCGCGAGGTCGGCGTCGGGGTGGGCCATCGAGAGCACCCCGATCGGGGCGACTAGGATGGGACTGTCGTGGCGTCGGCCGAACAGCTCGACCCCGCAGTCCCGCTCGGTGGTGTCCACGAGGAGGCGAGGCACGATCCGCCACCGGTCGAACGCCTCGCGGTTGGCCGCGGCGGTCGACTCGCCTCCCGCTGAGCCTGCGACGTAGGCGAAGCCCTTGGTGGACATGGCTTTCCGAGCGGTCTTCTCCAGCGCCGCAGCCCGGGTGGGCACCTTCGGGCGGTGCCCGTAGGTGCCCTGGCGGTAGATCGCGGACTGGGTGATGCGTCCGAACTCGGGCAGCGGCATACAGCGGTCCCTTCTCTCGATCTAGGGTGACCATCATGACCCGATTCGTCTGGACCGCGTGGGGACTGCTCGTTGTCGTCCTCGACCTCCCACTTGCGGGCTGGGACGTACTTCCCGACATCGTCGGCTACGCGTGGGTGGTCATCGGGCTCGCGGGTGCGACAGCGGCCCCGTTCACCACGGCCCGTGCGGCTGCTCTCGCCGGCATCGTCGTCGCGGTCATCACGGGGACGCCGTTGCTCTACGTGAACATCGGGGTCAGTGTCGTCGCCCTCATCCTCGACACCCTGGTGCTCGCCGTGGTCATCCACCAGCTGTGCGACGGCCTTCTCCAGTCGGCGGCAGCCGAGGACGAGGAGACGCGGCGGTGGGCGGAGCGCCTGCGGATAGGGGCCTACGTCCTCCTCGGCGTCGGGATCCTGGCCGTGGTGGGGGCGCTCGCCGGCGTGGGCCTGCTCGTGCTCCTCGGACGCCTCGTGACGGCCGTCATCGGCATCCTCACGATCGTGCTCCTCCAGCGAGTGGCCCGCAGCGGGGTCCTCGCCCCCGCCTGAGACGGCCCCACCGGGGTTCTCGGGTCACCCCGTGGAGCCCGGGGAGCCCAGGGAGACGTCGGCGTAGACCCGCAGGCTCGAGGCCGTGACCGTCGTCGGCGCCGGTGCCAGCGGTTCGCCGCCGCCGCGCGGCCGATCCCAGGCGCTGTCCCACAGCAGCCGGTATGCCGTGACGCCGGCCACCGCCGGCAGCCGGACCTCGACGTCCTCCAGCGACCCGTTGATCACGACCAGCGCCGAGGACTCCCCGATCGGAGCCCCGGCGACGTACATCTGGACCACGCGGTTGTCCGGCTCGGCCCAGCGGTCGCCGACCGGCTCGCCGTCGGCGGCGTACCAGTCCATGTCGAGCGTGCCGTCCTCGTGGACCCGCCGCCCGACCGCCCAGACCCGCTGACGCAGGGCGGGCAGGGATCGACGCACGGCGGTCAGGTGCTTCGTGGTCGCGAGCAGGTTCTCCTGCCACGGCTCGAGGTCCCACTCGAGCCAGGAGATCGGCCCGTCCTGGCAGTAGGGGTTGTTGTTGCCCTCCTGGCCGTGCCCCATCTCGTCGCCGGCCGTCAGCATTGGGACACCGGTGGACAGCAGGAGCGTGCCGATGAGGTTCCGCATCGTCAACCGGCGCGCGGCCATGACCTCGGCATCGTCGGTGGGGCCCTCCACGCCGTGGTTCCACGACCCGTTGCCGTTGCTGCCGTCGGCATTCGCCTCGCCGTTGGCCTCGTTGTGCTTGTGGTCGTATGCCGTGAGGTCGGCGATCCTGAAGCCGTCGTGGGCCGCGACGAAGTTCACCGACGCCGTCGGACCCCGGTCCCGCTGCCCGAAGAGGTCGCGCGACCCGGCGAGCCGGGTCGCGAGGTCCTGCAGGCCGTGACCCTGGCCGCCGTGCGTCATGGTTCGGACGTCGCTGACCCAGAACCGTCGCGTGGCGTCGCGGAACCGGTCGTTCCACTCCATGAAGGGCGGCGGGAACTGCCCGGTCCGCCAGCCGTGCAGGCCCAGGTCCCACGGCTCGGCGATGAGGGTCACCCGGGAGAGGACCGGGTCGGTTCGCAGCGCGACGAGGAAGGGGTGGTCGGGGTCGTAGTCGTCGCCGCGGCCGCGCCCGAGAGCGACCGCCAGGTCGAAGCGGAACCCGTCGACGTGGAACTCCTCGACCCAGTGTCGCAGCGAGTCGAGCACCATCCGGCAGACGACGGGGTGGCGAAGGTCGAGGGTGTTGCCGCAGCCGGTGACGTCGATGTCCCGCCCGCGCTCGTCGAGGCGGTAGTAGGCGCGCTGGTCCAGACCGCGCCAGGACAGCGTCGCGCCGGTGCGGTCCTGCTCGGCGGTGTGGTTGTAGACGACGTCGAGCAGCACCTCGAGCCCCGCCGCGTGGAGCAGCTTGACCATCCCCTTGACCTCGTCGACGACGCCCTGCGGGTCCTGGGCCGCGGCGTAGGAGGCGTGCGGGGCGAAGAAGCCGAGGGTGTTGTAGCCCCAGTAGTTGGTCATGCCACGGCGCACCAGGTGCGGTTCGTGGGTGAACGCGTGGATCGGCAGCAGCTCGACGGCCGTCACGCCCAGGGTCGTCAGGTGGTCGATCGAGGCGGGGTGGGCCAGGCCGGCATACGTGCCCCTCAGCTCGGCGGGTACGTCGGGGTGGAGCATCGTCTGGTTGCGCACGTGCGCCTCGTAGATGAGCGTCTCGCTGCGGGAGTGACCGGGCGGTGTGTCCGCTCCCCAGTCGAACCGGTCGTCGACGACCACCGCGCGGGGAACGTGCCCTCGGCTGTCGAGCTTCGAGCGATCCTCGGCGTCTCCGTGCCACGACTCGTCGACGGTGTGGCCGTAGACCTCGGGCCCCCACGCCACCTCACCCTCCAGGGCCTTGGCGTACGGGTCGATGAGGAGCTTCGCGCGGTTGTGCCGCATCCCGTGTTCCGGGTCCCAATCCCCGTCGACGCGGAACCCGTAGCGCTGCCCCGGACCCACGCCCGGGACGAAGCCGAACCACGAGCCGTGGGCCCGCTCCAGGAGAGGAACCACCCGCTCGCTCTCGCCCGCCGTGTCATCGGGCTCGAAGAGGCAGAGGTCGACGGAGTCGGCATGGCCGGCATACACCGAGACGTCGGCCCCTCCGGGGCGCAGCGTGATCCCGGGGCGGGGAGCCAGGTCACGGCTCGGTGGCCCCGGCGACGGGGAGACGGGGTGCGGCCAGGGCGACATGGAGGGGAGCCTAGTGAGTCGTTACGGTGGTCCCATGACCGATCCCACCTCGCTGCCCAACTTCCCCCCACCCGCCGACGAGCACCCGTTGCGGGGCCGCGTGCTCGACGTGCTGGTCGACCTCGGGCTCGCTCCGAACCTCGACAACGACGGTGACGTCGCGTTCACGGTGAACGAGCAGCAGCTGTTCGTCCGGTGCACCGAGGGCGAGGTCGAGATCATGCGCGTCTTCGGCCAGTGGCAGATCCAGGAGGAGCTCACGGGCGACCCGCTCAAGCTCCTCGAGACCTGCAACGAGCTCAACCTGCACATGAACCACCTCAAGACCGGCATCGCCGGCACGACGCTCGTGGTCACCGGGGAGCACGTCGTCACCCCGGGCGCCGACGTGTCGGCCCTGGTCCAGGTGTCGATCCAGGTGATCCTCTCCGGCGTCCACCTGTGGCACCAGCGCATCCTCGGGATCGACCCGAACGCCGAGGGCGCCGACGGGGCGGGGGAGCAGTGACCGATTTGGTGCGCCTGGAGGTCGAGGACGGGATCGGCACGATCCGCCTCGACCGACCGCCGATGAACGCCCTGAACGCAGAGATCCAGCACGGGCTGATCGCCGCGTGCCGCGAGGCCGGGCAGCGCAAGGACGTCGCGGCCGTCGTCGTCTACGGCGGGGAGAAGGTCTTCGCCGCCGGGGCCGACATCAAGGAGATGGAGACCATGTCCTACACCGACATGGTCGACCACTCCGCCCTGCTCCAGGACTTCACTCGCTCCATCGCCGGGTTGCCCAAGCCGACCGTCGCGGCGATCACCGGCTACGCGCTCGGGGGTGGCTGTGAGGTCGCGCTCGCCTGTGACTTCCGCGTCGTCGCCGACGACGCGAGGCTCGGCCAGCCCGAGATCCTGCTGGGCATCATCCCCGGCGCCGGCGGCACCCAGCGGCTCACCCGCCTCGTGGGGCCGGCCAGGGCCAAGGACCTCGTCTTCTCCGGTCGCTTCGTGGGGGCCGCGGAGGCGCTCGCGATCGGCCTCGCCGACGAGGTCGTGCCGGCGGGCGAGGTCTACGCCGCGGCGAAGGCCCGGGTCGCGGGCTACGTCGGCGGACCGGCCTACGCACTGCGGGCGGCCAAGGAGGCCATCGACCGGGGCGGAGAGGTCGACCTCGAGACCGGGCTGGAGATCGAGCGGATGCTCTTCTCCGCCCTGTTCGCCACCAAGGACCGGGCCGAGGGAATGCGCAGCTTCGTCGAGAACGGCCCCGGAAAGGCGACCTTCGAGGGAGCCTGAGCCCCGCCGGCCGCGCTCAGGCCGGAGCCTCGTGGCGACCGCCGTGGCGTGAGCGCAGGTCGGCGCGCTTGGCCACGACCGTCGCCGCGTGCTCCTGGCGGGCCATCGACTCCAGGTCCTCGAGGACGAGGTCGATGTGCGCGGGCACCTGGAGGGTGTCGGCCCCGTAGTGCGCGATCTCGTCGAGGGAGAGGTCGAGCAGTCGGGCGAAGGTGGTCGGGGCGTCGATGACGCGCACCACTCCGCCGCCGTCGACGAGGTAGGCCGACCGGTCGGCCCGGCTCGCGGCCCGCCGGAGGATGCGGTGCAGCTCGTCGAGTACCTGGACGGCCGTCGTGGGGTCGTTGATGCCGGGGGAGAGGGCGCGCTCGGCGATGTCGACGAGCTGGCGCACCCCGAACTCCGGGTCCTGCCCCATCGTGCGGTCGCGACCCAGCCCGAAGGCGGAGCGAACCTCCCCGACGATGTCGTCGTCGGCGACGGCACCGTGCACGAGGGCGAGCTCCTGACCCCGGTGTCGCACGTCGCCCAGCCGGGTGCGGAGCTCGACCACCACGCCCGCGGCGCTGGCCCGCTCGACGAGGTGCGAGTAGTGCACCCGCTGCACCGTGCCGTGCCCGTCCCCGGTGGTGACGACCACCGACGGTCCGGGGGCCTGTGACCACGTCGGTGGGTCGGCCGAGGTGCTGTCCCACTCCTCGTCGTCCCCTCGCTCGAGGGACTGCACGGTGCGGAGGGCCACGCGGTCGATGACCTGCCCCACCTGGATGGAGGTGGTGATGTGGTGGATGAAGGCGAAGAAGACGGCGACGCTGGCCAGCACGAGGAGGAAGGCGACCGTCACCGACAGCTGCGGCACGAACGGCTCGGCACCCCCGCGCACGTCGCGCAGGATGATGAGGGCGAAGACGAACGAGGACGTGAAGACGCCCAGGGTCAGCTGGGTGACACGGCTGCTGAGGAACTGGCCGATGAGCCGTGGGGTGAACTGGCTGCTCGCCAGCTGCATGACGACGAGGGTGATCGAGAACACCAGGCCGGTGACGGAGATCATCGCCGTGGCGATCGTGCTGAGCAGCCCCCGGGCCGAGTCCGCGCCACCACCGAAGAGGTAGGGCACGTCGCTGCCCATGGCCTGGTCCACGCGGGGGAGGGCGAGCCCGAGCACGCCCGCGGCCACGGTGATCACCGAGGGAAGCACCCAGAACGGGGTCCAGAGCCGCTCCCACCACCCGACGCTCTCGGGGTCGCCGACCGGCCCCACCGTGCGCCGGACGGAGCCCGGCCCGACGTCGTTCCCGTTGCGTGTCACCCGACGATCCTGCCATTCCCGCTGGAGGCGTGGTGGGCATCACCCTTCGACGATGATGACCGAGCGCCACCCTCTTGACATGATGGACGGCGGCCCGACGAGGCCGCACCGACCCCCAAGCGAAGGAAGAGGACGAGGCACGCATGAAGATCGTGGTCTGCGTCAAGCACGTTCCGGACGCACAGTCCGAGCGCACGTTCCAGGACTCCGACAGCACCGTCGACCGTGCCGGAGTCGACGGGCTGCTCTCCGAGCTCGACGAGTACGCCGTCGAGGAGGCGCTGAAGATCGTCGAGGCCGCGGGGGAGGGTGAGGTGACGGTGCTCACCGTGGGTCCCGCCGGAGCCGCCGACGCGATCAAGAAGTCCCTGCAGATGGGCGCCCACAGCGGGGTGCACGTCCTCGACGACGCCATCCACGGCTCGGACGCCGCGGCCACGTCGCTGATCCTCGCCGAGGCCGTGAAGAAGGCCACCGACGGGGCGCCCGAGCTGGTGCTCACCGGCATGGCCTCGACCGACGGCGTCATGGGCGTCGTGCCGGCGATGCTCGCCGAGCGCCTCGGCCTTCCCCAGGTCACCTACGCCTCCGAGCTCACCGTCGGTGACGGGACCGTGACGATCCGTCGTGACGGCGACACGGCATCCGAGACCATCGAGGCCACACTGCCCGCCCTGGTCTCGGTCACCGACCAGATCAACGAGCCGCGCTACCCCTCCTTCAAGGGGATCATGGCCGCGAAGAAGAAGCCGGTCGAGACGTGGAGCCTGGCCGACCTCGGGGTCGACCCCTCGCTCGTCGGCCTCGGCGCGGCGTGGACCTCCGTGGTCTCCTTCGCGCAGCGGCCCCCGCGCCAACAGGGCCAGCTCGTCACCGACGAGGGCGAGGGCGGCACCAAGCTCGCCGAGTTCCTCGCCGGCGCGAAGTTCATCTGAGCCCATCGACGAACCCCGACCTAGGACACGACACCATGGCTGAAGTACTCGTTCTCGTCGACCACGCCGGAGGCCGCCTCCGCAAGGCGACGGCAGAGCTCCTCACGATCGCGCGCCGCCTCGGCGAGCCCTCCGCGGTCCACATCGGCCCCGGGGCCGAGAAGGCCCAGGTGACCCTGGCCAAGTACGGCGCGGAGAAGGTCTACGTCGTCGAGGACGGCGACGCGGGCGACTACCTCGTGGCGCCGCAGGCCGAGATCCTCGCGGCCCTCGTGGAGAAGGTCTCCCCGGCCGCCGTGCTCATCCCGAGCAACGCGTCCGGCAAGGAGATCGCGGCCCGGCTGGCGATCAAGGCCGACTCGGGCCTCATCACCGACGCGGTCGACGTCCAGGCAGCCGACGGCGGCATCCAGACCACGCAGTCGGTGTTCGCCGGCTCCTACACCGTGGTCTCGACCGTGACGCACGGCACGCCGATCATCGCGGTCAAGCCGAACTCGGCGGCCATCGAGGCGGCCCCGGCCGCCGGCACCGTGGAGAAGGTCGAGGTGGCGATCAGCGACTCGGCACGCTCCGCGCGGATCACCGACTCCCAGCCCAAGCGGGCCACCGGGCGCCCCGAGCTCACCGAGGCGGCCATCGTCGTCTCCGGCGGGCGCGGCACGAGCGGTGACTTCGGCCCCGTCGAGGCGTTCGCGGACTCCCTCGGTGCGGCCGTCGGCGCGAGCCGGGCGGCCGTCGACGCCGGCTGGTACCCGCACAGCAACCAGGTCGGCCAGACCGGCAAGCAGGTCTCGCCCCAGCTCTACGTCGCCGCCGGCATCTCCGGGGCCATCCAGCACCGGGCCGGGATGCAGACGTCCAAGACGATCATCGCGGTCAACAAGGACGAGGAGGCGCCGATCTTCGAGCTCGTCGACTTCGGTGTCGTCGGTGACCTCTTCGCCGTGCTTCCCCAGGCCACCGAAGGGGTCAAGAAGCGCAAGGGCTGAGCGCGGCCCGGGCCCCGGGCGAGACCTAGACTGGGTGATCGTGACCCATTACCTCGACCACGCGGCGACGACCCCGATGCTGCCCGCCGCCCGCGAGGCGCTCGCGGAGCAGGCCGGCCGTGTCGGCAACCCGTCCTCGCTGCACACCTCGGGCCGCGCGGCCCGAGCCGTGGTCGAGGAGTCGCGCGAGCGAATCGCCGGAGCGCTGGGCGCTCGGCCCTCCGAGGTCATCTTCACCTCCGGTGGCACCGAAGCCGACAACCTCGCGATCAAGGGGGCCTGGCTGGCCCGGCGTGCGGTGGACCCCTCGCTCGACGGGGTCGTCACGAGCGCCATCGAGCACCATGCGGTGCTGGACCCCGTGGAGTACCTCGCTGAGGCCCGTGGCGTCGCCGTCACCCTGCTCGAGGTGGATCGCTGCGGCCACGTCTCGGCCGACGGCCTTCGGACCGCCCTCGCGGCGGGGGGTGTGTCCGTCGCCAGTGTCATGTGGGCGAACAACGAGGTCGGGACGGTGCAGCCGGTGGCCGAGCTCGCCGCGGTGGCCCACGAGCACGGCGTGCCCTTCCACACCGACGCGGTGCAAGCGGTGGGTCACCTTCCCGTGCGGTTCGAGGAGTCGGGTGCCGACCTGATGACCGTGAGCGCCCACAAGATCGGCGGACCGGTGGGCGTCGGTGCGCTGCTGGCCCGCCGGGACGCCCCCCTGGTCCCCATCGCGCACGGCGGGGGGCAGGAGCGCCAGGTGCGCAGCGGCACCCTGGACGCGTCCGGCATCCTGGCGTTCGCCGTGGCCCTGGAGGAGACGGTGGCCCATCGCGACGTCGAGGCCAAGCGCGTGCTCGGCCTGCGTGACCGGCTCCTCGAGGGGGCGCTGGGCCTGGGTCTCGGCATCACCGTCAGCGGCTGCTGGTCCGCCGACGACGGCGCGAGCCGGCTGCCCGGGAACGCCCACCTCATGGTTCCCGGTTGCGAAGGCGACTCACTGCTCTACCTGCTGGATGCCGCCGGGGTGGAGTGCAGCACGGGGTCCGCCTGCCAGGCGGGGGTGCCGCAGCCCAGCCACGTCCTGCTGGCGATGGGCTACTCCGAGAGCGAGGCTCGGGGCGCCCTGCGGCTCTCGCTCGGTCACACCTCCGAGGACGCCGACGTGGACGCGTTCCTGGAGGTTCTCCCCGCGGTGGTGGAGCGGGCTCGGCGCGCGAGCGGGGTGTCCTGATGCGGGTCGTCGCGGCGATGTCAGGGGGTGTCGACTCCGCCGTGGCGGCAGCCCGGATGATCGAGGCCGGGCACGAGGTGGTGGGCGTCCACCTCGCGCTGTCCCGCTCCGCCGCCACGCTGCGCGAGTCGGCCAGGGGCTGCTGCACGATCGAGGATGCCGGGGACGCCCGCCGGGTCGCCGATCGGCTCGGCATCCCGTTCTACGTCTGGGACCTCTCCCGCCGGTTCGAGCGGGACGTCGTCGATGACTTCGTGGCCGAGTACGCCGCGGGTCGCACCCCCAACCCGTGCCTGCGCTGCAACGAGCGGATCAAGTTCGCCGGGCTGCTCGACAAGGCCGTCGCGCTCGGTTTCGATGCCGTCGCCACGGGCCACTACGCCCGGATCGAGGAGGGGCCCGGGGGGCGGCAGCTGCACCGCGCCGTCGACGCGGCGAAGGACCAGTCCTACGTCCTCGGGGTCCTCGACGACGAGCAGCTCTCCCGGAGCTTCTTCCCGCTCGGGGACTCGACGAAGACCCAGGTCCGGGAGGAGGCCCGGACTCGCGGGTTCGCCGTGGCGGCCAAGCCCGACAGCCACGACATCTGCTTCATCCCCGACGGCGACACCCGCGGCTGGCTCGCCCGGCGCCTGGGGGAGCGCGAGGGCGAGCTCGTCGACGCCACGAGCGGCGCCGTCGTCGGCACGCACCGCGGCGCCCACGGGTTCACCGTGGGCCAGCGCCGCGGACTGGGGCTCGAGCGGTCCGCACTCGACGGCGACCCCCGCTACGTCGTCGAGGTCGACGCCCCCCGCAACCGCGTCGTCATCGGCACGGCCGACCTCCTCGGCGTCGACGTCATCGAGGGGACGCACCTGCGCTGGTGCGGCCCGCCCCCGACGGGCGAGGTGCGGGTGGGGGCCCAGGTCCGGGCGCACGGCGAGGAGGTGCCGGCGCGGGGCGAGGTGCTGCCGGCGCTCGACCCGGGGTCGGACGGGCCCGCGACCACGGGCTCCGCCACCGAGTCCGTCGCCGGCGAACCGCGGCTGCGGGTCACCCTCTCCGAGCGGATCCGCGGTGTGGCCCCCGGCCAGTCGGTGGTGCTCTACGACGGCACCCGCGTGCTCGGGTCGGCCACCATCGACACGTCATCCCGGCTCCCCGCCCCACCCGTCGAGTGAACAGAACACGCCGTGTGTCGAGCAGGTGATGCGGCGTGTCCTGTTCACTCGACGGGGGAATAGTTGAACGCTAAACTATCGTTACCCTGTCATCCCCACAGCGGGTGGGGCGGACGACGAGGAGTGATCGCATGCCAGCCGTGACGACCGACAACATCCTGACCCTCCCGAGGATCTCCGAGCCGCAGCCCCAGGCGGCCTCGCGCACGGTGCGCTCCGTCACGACCGCCCCGGCGGGCTTCGAGGGCGAGGGGTTTCCGGTGCGCCGGGCCTTCGCCGGCGTCGACCTGGCTGCCCTGGACCCCTTCATCCACATGGACCAGATGGGCGAGGTCGAGTACGCCCCGGGCGAGCCCAAGGGCACCGCGTGGCACCCGCACCGCGGGTTCGAGACGGTGACCTACATCATCGACGGAACCTTCGTGCACCGGGACTCCCACGGGGGCGGCGGGACGATCACCAACGGTGACACCCAGTGGATGACCGCCGGATCCGGCCTCCTGCACATCGAGGTGCCCCCGGAGGAGCTCGTGCTCAGTGGCGGGCTGTTCCACGGCCTCCAGCTGTGGGTCAACCTGCCCGGGTCGATGAAGATGTCCCCGCCTCGCTACCAGGACATCCGCGGGGGAGAGGTGGCCCTGCTCTCGAGTCCTGACGGTGGAGCGTTGGTGCGCGTCATCGCCGGTGAGGTCGACGGTGTCCAGGGGCCCGGTGTGACGCATACCCCCATCTCGATCGTCCACGCGACGGTTGCCCCGGGGGCGAGGGTGAGGTTGCCCTGGAACCCCGAGTTCAACGGGTTGGTCTACGCCCTCAACGGGCGCGGGACGGTGGGCTCCGAGCGTCGTCCGATCTCGATGGGTCAGCTCGCGGTCCTCGGCGCAGGAGACGTCATCGAGTTCACCGCCGACGACTCACAGGAGAGCCGCAGCCCGAGCCTGGACCTCTACATCATGGGTGGCCGCCCGATCCGCGAGCCCGTCGCGGCCTACGGACCGTTCGTCATGAACACCCGCGCCGAGCTGGTGAAGGCCTTCGAGGACTTCCAGGCCGGCCGGCTGGGCACGATCCCGTCCGAACCGCACCCCGGCCACGACGTTCTCTGACCGAGCCCGGTCAGCGGCTGGAACGCCCGAAGGTCAGCACCGAGGCCACCTGCTCGGCGCGGCGCCCCACCCTCAGCACCGACTCCTCCCGCTCGTCGGCGGGAACCGTGACCAGGGTCATCGCATCGATCCAGACCTGGCCACGGAAGGACTCGACCACGGCGCCGAACACCCACTCGTCGACCGGGCCGAGCACCGTGTCGAGGATCGCGGTCTCGGGGGCGTACCGGGCCACGACCTCGCGCTGCACCTCGTCGGTCGTCGCCTGGATGATCTCGTTGACGTGTTCGTGGTCCGCGTGCCGCACCGCACGGGTTCGCTCGTCCAGCTCGTGCCAGTCCTCGAGGAGGTCGGCGAGGGCGAGGGCGAGGTCGTGGTTGATGTGGGCGTTGATGCCGAGGAGCAGGGCCCGCAGCGGGTGGCAGCGTGGGTCCTTGCACGCGTCGAACGCCCCGGTCCACACCGTCGGGCACCGGACCGGCGCGTCGGGGGAGTCGTGGGCCACCACGGCGTCGAAGTAGTAGTCGGCGAAGCGGTCCAGGAGCCGGGAGACCCAGTCGCCGTCGACGAAGTCCTCCGCTGCGATGGCCTCGTGAACCCGGCCGGTCATGACGAGGTAGCAGTCCGCGAAGATCGCGCGACGGTCCCCGGCCTCGCCCCAGCCGCGGGCGAGGTCTGTCAGCCGGTCCTCCGCAGACGCCGTCATGACCCTCATCGTATGACCCGGGCGACGGACCCCGTGCGAGGAAGCCCCCGCGCGGTGGGAGGATCACTCGCGTGAGTGGTCTGGAGATGCGTCCCGGGTGTGAGTGCTGCGACACCGACCTCGCAGCAGACGAGGTCGGGGCGGTGATCTGCTCCCTGGAGTGCACCTTCTGCTCCGGGTGCTCCGAGCACCTCGAGCGAGCCTGCCCGAACTGCGGTGGTGCGCTCATGCCCCGGCCGACCCGCACGGGTGACGCGTTGACCCGCCACCCGGCATCGTCCCGGCGCGTGGTCGGCAGCGAGCCGTGCCCGGGTCGGGGGTATGCCGGCGGCACCGCGCCCGCGCCGGTGCTGGGCCGGCACCCGGAGCGGTCCGTCACGGAGCGGGAGGCGCTCGACGACCTGCTCGACGACATACTCGCCGGCACCCTGTCCACGGTCGTGGACGGTCGCCCGTGGGTGGTGCCGATGCTCTTCGCCCGCGACGGCGACCGGGTGCTCCTGCACGGCTCCACCGGCGCCGGCGCGCTGCGCCAGGTGGCGGCCGGGGCCCCGGCCGCGCTCTGCGTGGTGTCGGTGGACGGCCTCGTGGTCGCGCACTCGACCTTTGACTCCTCGGCGAACTACCGCTCCGCCGTGATCCAGGGTCGGCTCACCCCACTCACGGGCGCCGACCGCACCAGCGCCCTCGACCGCATCTCCGAGCGGCTCCTTCCCGGACGCACGACGGAGGTGCGGGCGATGACCCGACGGGAGGAGGCCGCGACGATGGCGATGGAGCTGCCGCTCGACGACGGGCAGTGGCTGCTCAAGGTGCGCTCCGGACCGCCCGCCGCCCCCGATGAGCCCACCGACGCGTGGAGCGGCGTGGTGCCCCTGAGAACCGTTGCGGGAGAACCCGAGCCGGCCGAGTGGACCCGGTCCTCCGGTGCCCCGGTGCCCGCGTCGGTCACCGCGTTCGTCGACGGCCGCTCGTGATGGTCGCGCCCGTGCGGGCCAGCGGCATCGGCTCCTGGCCGGGTGGGTCCGCGCGCGAGGCGATCCGCACGGTCCGTGACCTGTTGGTCGACGCCGAGGGTGTCGGGGTGCCGTTCCTGCCCGAGACGCCGGCTCGGGGGCCCGGCGCGGACATCATCGGCCGTGCCGCGGGGCTGCTCGTCGACCTCCCCGTCGACCTCCAGCCCAGCGGGTGGCGGCTCGTCGACCGCCCCGGTCGCGACGCGGCGCGCTCGGCGGCGCTCCACCGGGAGGACCTCGACGAGCTCGCCGAGGCCTATGACGGGTACCTGGGGTCGCTGAAGATCCAGGTCGCGGGGCCGTGGACGCTCTGCGCGTCGCTCCAGCTGAACCGCGGCGAACGCTCCGTCACCGACCCCGGAGCGGTGGCGGACATCACCGCCTCGCTCGCCGACGGCATCGCGGCACGGGTGGCCGACGTCACGCGTCTCGTGCCGGGCGCCGAGGTGGTCCTCCAGGTCGACGAGCCCTCGCTGCCGGCCGTGCTCGACGGGTCCCTCCCCACGGCCTCCGGCTACGGTCGGGTCCGTGCCGTCGACCCCCTCGTCGTCATGCGAGGGGTCGAGCAGGTGCTCGCGGCGCACGGCGGCCCGACCGTGCTGCACTGCTGCCACCCCGCTGCTCCGCTCCCGCTCCTGAGGGCCACCGGCGCCGGGGCGCTCGCGGTCGACGTCACCGAGCGGACCCCGGCCGGGTGGGAGTCCCTCGCCGTGGCGCTGGAGGCGGGGACGGGGCTGTATGCCGGGTGCCTCCCCACCGACGGGTCCGGCACCGACGTCACCGCGCGGAACCTCGTCGTCGACGGCTTCGACCGAGCGGGACTGAGCCAGGAGCACCTCCGGGGCCTCGTCGTCACCCCGGCGTGCGGGCTCTCCGGACTCACCCCCCGCGGGGCTCGTGACGTCCTCCGGTCGGCGAGCGACGCGGCGCGCCGGCTGTCGGAGGAGGTCCCCGGGTGATGGCCCAGCCCAGAGTGCCGTGGCAGGCGAAGTACCTCGCCCTCGTGCTCATCTGGGGGTCCAGCTTCCTGCTGATGAAGGTGGGTCTCGAGTCGCTGTCGGCGGTCCAGATCTCAGCCCTGAGGATCGCCAGCGGTGTCACTGTGCTCGCGGTGCTCCTGTTCGCTGGAGGCGGTCGGCTGCCCACCGGTGGGCGGGTCTGGAGCCACCTGCTGGTCTGTGGGTTCTTCCTCGCGACCCTGCCGTTCACCCTCTTCGCACTGTCCGAGACCCGGATCAGCTCGGCGCTCGCGGGCATCGGCAACGCCGCCACGCCCATCGCGACCGTGCTCGCGACGATGGCGATCCTGCCCGGTGAGCGGGCCACGGGGCGGCGACTGGTCGCCGTCGGCGTGGGCTTCGTCGGGGTGGTGACGATCATGCAGCCGTGGACGGCCACGGACCGCCCGGACCTCATCGGCTTCGCCATGGCGCTGGCGGGTGGCGCGAGCTACGGAATCGGCTGGACCTACAACCGGCGCTTCCTCAGGGGCGTGGACCTCGGCGGACTGTCGCAGCCCACGGCCACGCTGCTCATGGGCCTGGTCCTCATGGCCCCGGTCGTCCTCGTGTGGGGCCTGCTCCAGCCCACCGGCCTCGCCGCGATCTGGTCGTACACGACGCCGGATGCCGGGACCTGGCGGTGGCTCCCCCTCCTGTGCGTGCTCGTGCTGGGCGTCGTGGGGACGGGCTTCGCCTACATGCTGCAGTTCGACGTGGTGCGTGGCGCGGGCCCGGTCGTCGGCTCCACCATCACCTACCTCATTCCCGTGGTGTCGGTGCTCCTCGGCGTGTTCGTGCTCGGTGAGCGCCTGGGCCCGGCGCAGCTGGTCGGCTTCGGGATCGTGCTGTCGGCCGCCTACGTCATCAACCGCAGGCCGCGCTCGCCGGAGGCCGTGGTGGTCCGGGAGCGTGAGCAGGCGGTCAGGCCTCGCTGACTTCCGTCTCCGTCACGTCGTCGACCGGGCGGCCCGCGCGGTGCCAGGACCGCTCGCCGAGGATCCCCGCCACGAGCGAGAAGAGCCCGAGCACGCCCACCCAGAGCAGCGGGCGGACGATCGTCTCGGAGGGCACGAAGGAGAACGCGGCCACCGCGATCCCGATGACCCCGAGCACGATGGGCGCGTCCCACCCGTCGCCCCGGCGCTTGAGGATCCGCACGGCCGAGGCGACGGCCCAGCCGGCGAGCACGGCCGCGAGCAGTGCTGCCGGCGCGAGGAGCGCCGGCAGGTAGCCGGGCCCGGAGAACGCCGGTCGCTCTGCCCAGGTCACGTTCGCCCAGAAGGCGACGACGAGCAGCAGCACGACGACCCACACGGCATCCATGCCGAGACCGACCGCCCGCCAGCGTTCCGCGAGCTCGCGGTCCCGCTGACGGTCGGCCTCGGACCGACGGAGCTCGGTCACCCTGCCGGGGCGTGGACCTCGCGCCGGAGGATCTTGCCCGTCGGGCCCTTGGGGAGGGCCTCGACGACCCACACCTTCCGGGGGTACTTGTAGGCCGCGATGCGCTCCTTCGCGAACTCGATGATGTCCTCCGGTGTGGCCGTCGAGCCTTCGCGCAGGGCGACGGCCGCGCCGACCTGCTCGCCGAGCAGTTCGTCCGGCATGCCGACCACGGCGACCTCGAGGACGTCCGGGTGCGTGTAGATGCACTCCTCGACCTCGCGCGGGTAGACGTTCATGCCGCCGCGCAGGATCATGTCCTTCTTGCGGTCGACGATCGTGAAGTAGCCCTCGTCGTCCATCGTCGCGAGGTCGCCGCTGCGGAACCAGCCGTCGGGGATGGCTTCGGCGGTGGCCTCGGGCTTGTTCCAGTAGCCCTTCATGACGTTGTCGCCCCGGATGGCGATCTCGCCGACCTCACCGACCGGCACCTCGTTGCCCTCGAGGTCGACGCAGCGCATCTCGCAGCCCGGGATCGGCAGGCCGATCGTGCCCGGCTTGCGCTCCCTGTCGGGCATGTTGAAGGACGCCACCGGCGAGGTCTCGGAAAGGCCGTAGCCCTCGAGGATCATGCACCCGAACTTGTCCTCGAAGGACTTCATCACCTCGAGCGGCATCGCCGACCCGCCTGAGGCGCAGACCCGCAGCGAGGACGCATCCATGCCGTCGGACTGGGGGTGGTTGAGGATCGCGGCGTACATCGTGGGCACGCCCTGCATGATCGTCACCCGCTCCTTCTCGATGACCTCGATGGCCGCAGCGGGGTCGAAACGGGGGATCAGGGCGAGCGGAGCTCCCGCGATCGTGGCCGCGTTGAGCCCCACGACGAGGCCGAAGACGTGGAAGAGCGGGAGGCACCCCATGATGACGTCGTCCGGGGTGATGTCCTGGATGACCGTGGCGGAGCGCATCGCGTTGAGGTGGATGTTCAAGTGCGTCAGCTCGGCACCCTTGGGGCGGCCCGTGGTTCCCGAGGTGTAGAGGATGACCGCGGTGTCATCGTCGTCGCGCTCGTGCGGCTCGGGGATCGGCTCCCCGCCCTCGAGCCCGCCCTCGACGGGCCCCAGCGGCCCGCACTCGACGATGCGGGTGCCCGAGTTCTCGGCTCCCTTCGTGGCCTCACCGACGAAGTCGGGCCAGACGAAGGCGACCTTCGCCCCGGAGTCGGAGAAGAAGTAGTCGATTTCGCCCGCCTTGAGCAACGGGTTCATCGGCACGACGATGCCGCCGGCCAGCAGGATGCCCCAGTAGACGACCGGGAAGGCGGGAACGTTGGGGAGGATGATGGCGACCCGGTCCCCGGGCTCGACCCCGTTGGTGCGCAGCGCCCCGGCGAGCTTCGCGGCCATGCCGTGGAGCTGGGCATAGGTGATTCCCTGACCGTTCACCCGAAGCGCGTCCTGGTCGGGATGCTCTGCGGCCGTGCTGGTCAGGTTGGTCGCGAGGTTGGTCATGGTGCTCCTCTGTTGTCCGGCGTCGGTGACGGGACACCTATCCTCACCCGGATGCCCGCCGCAGCGCCAGACCTGCGTCGAACCGTGGCGAAGACGGGACGTCGGTGGGCTGCGGCAGGATGATGGCGTGAGCGACCTCCCGACCGACCCCGCCGGCCAGGCGCCGAGCGACCTGGTGCCCGACGACGCCCGGCACGAGTGGGAGACCCTGGCCGAGGAGGCCCGGGCCCACCAGTTCGCCTACCACGTGCGAGACGCCCCGACGGTCAGCGACGGCGAATACGACGCGCTGATGCGCCGCCTCGGCACGCTGGAGCACGAGCACCCCTCGCTGAGGACGCCGGACAGCCCCACGCAGCAGGTCGGCGGGGCCATCTTCTCCACCGACTTCACCGCCGTGGACCACCTCGAGCGGATGCTCAGCCTCGACAACGCCTTCAGCCCCGACGAGCTCGCCGCGTGGGCCGCGCGGGTGGAACGAGACGTCGGTGGGTCCGAGGTGCACTACCTGTGCGAGCTGAAGATCGACGGGCTCGCCGTCAACCTCCTCTACGAGGACGGCCGGCTCACCCGCGCACTGACCCGCGGCGACGGCCGCACCGGTGAGGACGTCACGCTCAACGTGCGCACCATCGACGGGGTGCCCACCGAGCTCTCGGGCGACGACGTGCCCCCGCTCGTCGAGGTGCGCGGAGAGGTGTTCTTCCCCATCGAGGCCTTCGGCGACCTCAACGCCTCGCTCGTCGAGGCCGGGAAGGCGCCGTTCGCCAACCCGCGCAACGCGGCGGCGGGGTCGCTGCGCCAGAAGGACCCCCGGGTCACCGCCACCCGGCCCCTCAAGATGCTCGTCCACGGCATCGGGGCGCGACGCGGGCTCGAGATCGCTCGTCAGAGCGAGGCCTACGACCTCCTGCGAGCCTGGGGGATGCCGGTGAGCAGCCACTTCCGGGTGCTCGACACGGTCGAGGAGGTGCAGCGGTTCGTCGAGGGGTTCGGCGAGCGCCGGCACAGCGTGGAGCACGAGATCGACGGGGTCGTCGTCAAGGTCGACGAGATCGCGGTGCAACGACGGCTCGGTTCCACCTCCCGGGCCCCACGGTGGGCCATCGCGTTCAAGTACCCGCCGGAGGAGGTCAACACCCGCCTGCTCGACATCCAGGTCAACGTCGGACGCACCGGCAGGGTCACCCCCTTCGGCGTGATGGAGCCGGTGACCGTGGCGGGGTCCACCGTGTCGATGGCGACGCTGCACAACGCCCACGAGGTCGTGCGCAAGGGGGTGCTCATCGGAGACACCGTCGTGCTGCGCAAGGCGGGCGACGTCATCCCCGAGATCCTCGGCCCGGTCGTCGACCTGCGCGACGGCACCGAGCGCGCGTTCGAGATGCCGACGCACTGCCCGTCCTGCGGCACGGCGCTCGCCTATGAGAAGGAGGGCGACAAGGACATCCGCTGCCCCAACGCGCGCTCCTGCCCGAGCCAGCTCCGCGAGCGGCTCTTCTCGCTCGCAGGTCGAGGTGCATTCGACATCGAGGCCCTCGGCTGGGAGGGGTCGATCGCCCTGCTCGACTCCGGGGTGCTGGAGGACCCCGATCTCGCCGGGCCGAGCGAGTCGATGCTCTTCTCGCTCACGGCCGAGCAGGTCGCACGGGTGCCGCTCTACACGCGGGCGGCCAGGAAGACGGACGACCCGGCCCTCGTCGTCGACGGCCGGGTGCTGTCGGCGAACGGGCGGAAGCTCGTCGACAACCTCCGGGCCGCCACGAAGCAACCCGTCTGGCGGGTGCTTGTCGCGCTGTCCATCCGCCACGTCGGCCCCACGGCTGCTCGCGCCCTCGCCCAGCACTTCGCCTCGATCCCCGCGGTGCGTTCCGCCACGGCCGAGGAGCTCTCAGCCGTGGAGGGCGTCGGTCCGGTCATCGCCGAGTCGGTGCGGGAGTGGTTCGACGGCGACGGCAGCGACTGGCACCTGCGCATCGTCGAGCAGTGGGCGGCCGACGGCGTGCGGATGGAGGACGAGCGCGACGCGTCGATCGACAAGACGTTGGAGGGGCTGACCATCGTGGTGACCGGATCGCTCGACGGGTTCTCCCGCGACGAGACCAAGGAGGCCATCCTCAGCCGCGGGGGCAAGGCGTCGGGGTCGGTGTCGAAGAAGACCGACTACGTCGTCGTCGGCGCCAACGCGGGGAGCAAGGAGGACAAGGCCCGCGAGCTCGGCCTGACGATCCTCGACGAGGCCGGCTTCCGCCGGCTGCTGGAGACCGGCTCCGCCGACTGACCCGGCGTCGTCCGCTGCCAGAACCCGGATGTGTGCTCGCCGCGAGCCACGTAGTGTCCTCGACGTGACCACCACGCCCACCGTGTCGCTGCGACCGCGCACCGACGACGACCTCGACATGCTGTTCGAGATCGCCAGCGAGCTCGAGACCTGGGAGGAGCGCACCCCGCGCGCACCGCGACCCCTGACGAGGGACGGCTTCGACGCCCAGCTCGCCAGCGCGGACGAGGACCGGGGTGCCGGCGCGGCGGTGTCCTTCGTGGTCGACGTCGACGGCACCGGACTCGGCGTCGCCACGCTGTTCGACCTCGACCACCTCTCCCGGCACGCCGAGGCGGGGGTCGACGTGGTCCGGAGCGCGCGAGGTCGTGGCATCGGCACCGCCGCGGTCATCCAGCTCGTGGAGTTCGGTTTCGTGCGTCACAACCTGCGCCGCATCCACCTGCAGGCGATCTCGTCCAACGTCGCCGCGATCCGCGCCTACGAGAAGGCAGGCTTCGTCATCGAGGGACGCCAGCGCGAGCACGCGTGGGTGCGCGGCGCCTACGAGGACATCGTCCGGATGGGCATCCTGCGCTCGGAGCACATCCTGTCGCGCTGACCTGCTCGACCCTGAGCACCACCGCGGGGGCCCCCGCCGTGACCCCGGGTCAGTCGCCGGTGCGCAGCGCTCGAGGGGCGTTGAGGTCGAGGGTCACAGCCACCACCCGCATGGCGAAGACGAGCGCCACCGATCCCCACACGGTGAGCGGCGAGGTGACCCCGGCGTGGTCGGCGAGCACGACGAGCGCCGCGCCGGCGAGAGCCGGGATCGCGTACAGCTCGCGTCGGAGCACCTCCGGCACCCGACCCGCCAGGACGTCGCGCAGCAGCCCGCCCCCCACCGCGGTGATGCCGCCGATGAGCACGGCGGCCAGCGGGCCGGCATCCGCCGACAGGGCCACCAGCGCGCCGCTCACCGCGAAGACGGCGAGCCCAGCGGCATCCAGGAGCCGCACGGCGTGCGGCACCCGACGCCAGCGGACGTCGGGTGTCCTGGCGGCCACGTCCTGCCAGGTGCCGTGCAGCAGGAAGACGATCAGCCCGGCGATCACGGCGGCGGCCAGCACCCGCCAGTCGCTCACCGCGATCGGTGGGGTGATGCCGAGGAAGAGGTCACGGATGATCCCACCCCCGAGGCCGGCAACCCAGGCGAGCACGAGCACGCCGAACAGGTCCAGCCCCTGGCGCACCCCGATGAGGGCGCCGGAGAGGGCGAACACGAAGACGCCGACGACGTCGAGCACCAGCTGTGAGGTCGTCGTGTCGGTGAGCACCGGCACATCCTCGCACCGGGCGTATTCCGAGCGCGCTGCACGCCGGGCGAGCCTCCTCGAGGCGACGGGGCGGGACCCGCGGGCCGGCCGGACCCCCATAGACTGCCGGTCATGCCCGACCTCACCCGTGGCGACGTGGCGCACCTCGCCGGTCTCGCCCGCATCGACCTCTCCGACTCCGAGCTCGACCGGATGGTCGGTGAGCTCGGCGTGATCCTCGAGGCGGTCGCGACCGTGCAGCAGGCGCCGATCGCCGACGTCGAGCCGATGAGCCACCCGATGCCCATCGTCAACGTCACCCGCCCCGACCTGGTGCGCCCCTCCCTCTCCCCGCAGGACGCCCTCTCCGGCGCCCCGGAGTCGGAGCAGCAGCGCTTCTCCGTCCCCCGCATCCTGGACGCGGACTAGCTCCGCGGCACCAGAGCCCGGAGAACGGGCCCGCCGCCCCCCAACCACCACCCCGCACCCAAGGGAAAGCCACGACGTGACCTCCGATCTGACCCGGGCCACCGCCGCCCACCTCGCCGACCTCCTCGCCACGGGCAGCGTGTCCTCGCGCGAGGTGACCCAGGCGCACCTCGATCGCACCGCTGCCGTCGACGGGGCCGTCCACTCCTACCTGCACGTCGACGACGAGGGGGCACTGGCGGCCGCGGACGCCGTCGACCGGCGCCGTGCCGCGGGGGAGGAGGTGCATTCGCTGGCCGGGGTGCCGATCGCCGTCAAGGACGTCATGGCGACGCGGGGGATGCCGACCACCTGCGGGTCGCGCATCCTCGAGGGCTGGGTCCCGCCCTACGACGCGACGCTCGTGACCCGGCTCCGCGAGGCGGGGATGCCGATCCTCGGCAAGACCAACATGGACGAGTTCGCGATGGGCTCCTCGACCGAGCACAGCGCCTACGGGCCGAGCCGCAACCCGTGGGATCTCGACCGGATCCCAGGTGGCTCCGGTGGTGGGTCGTCCTCGGTCGTCGCGTCGTTCCAGGCGCCCCTGGCCATCGGCACCGACACCGGCGGCTCGATCCGCCAGCCGGCCGCCGTGACGGGCACCGTCGGAACCAAGCCGACCTACGGCGGCGTTTCGCGCTACGGCCTGGTCGCCCTCGCATCCTCCCTCGACCAGGCCGGCCCGTGCACCCGCACGGTGCTCGACGCGGCGCTGCTCCACGAGGTCATCGCCGGCCACGACCCGATGGATTCGACGTCGATCGACGCGCCCGTGCCTCCGGTCGTCGAGGCGGCCCGACGGGGCGACGTGTCCGGCCTGCGCGTCGGCATCATCCGCGAGCTCACCGGGTCGGGGTTCCAGGCCGGGGTGCAGACCCGTTTCGACGAAGCGATCCAGCACCTCGTGGAGGCCGGGGCGGAGGTCGTCGAGGTCTCCTGCCCCAGCTTCACGTACGCGCTCGCCGCCTACTACCTCATCCTCCCGAGCGAGGCGTCGAGCAACCTCGCGAAGTTCGACGCGATGCGCTACGGCCTGCGGGTGGCTCCGGACGGTGTCAGCGACCCCAGCGCGGAGCAGGTCATGGCCGCCACGCGGGACGCCGGCTTCGGCGACGAGGTGAAGCGACGGATCATCCTGGGCACGTACGCGCTGTCGAGCGGCTACTACGACGCCTACTACGGGTCGGCGCAGAAGGTCCGCCGGCTCATCGCCGACGACCTCACCGCCGCCTTCGAGCAGGCCGACGTGCTCGTCAGTCCCACCGCGCCCACCACGGCGTTCCGGCTCGGCGACAAGCTCGAGGACCCGATGGCGATGTACCTCAATGACGTCGCGACCATCCCGGCCAACCTGGCCGGCATCCCGGGCATGTCCGTGCCCAGTGGGCTCGCCGACGAGGACGGACTGCCGGCCGGCTTCCAGATCCTCGCCCCCGCCCTGCGCGATGACCGCCTGTATGCCGTGGGCGCGGCCCTCGAGGCGCGGTTGGCGCACGCGTGGGGGAGCCCGCTCCTGGACCGGGCCCCGGACCTCACCGGCCCGAGCACCTCGACCACGAAGGGGGCCTGAGCGATGTCGAGCCACGCGCAGACCGAGGCGACGATGTCCTTCGAGGACGTGCTGGAGACCTATGACCCCGTCATGGGGCTAGAGGTGCACGTCGAGCTCGGGACGGCCACGAAGATGTTCTGCGGCTGCCCGACCGAGTTCGGGGCAGAGCCCAACACTCAGGTGTGCCCGGTGTGCCTCGGGCTCCCGGGCGCCCTCCCGGTGGTCAACGCGGTGGCCGTGGAGTCCGCCATCAGGATCGGGCTGGCCCTGAACTGCGAGATCGCGTCGTGGTGCCGGTTCGCCCGGAAGAACTACTTCTACCCGGACATGCCGAAGAACTTCCAGACCTCGCAGTACGACGAGCCGATCGCGTTCGAGGGGCACCTCGACGTGCAGCTCGATGACGGGTCCACCTACCGGGTGGAGATCGAGCGGGCCCACATGGAGGAGGACACCGGCAAGTCGCTGCACGTCGGCGGCTCGACCGGGCGCATCCACGGCGCGACGCACAGCCTCGTCGACTACAACCGTGCCGGCATCCCCCTCATCGAGATCGTCACCAAGCCGATGATGGGCACGGGGGAGCGCGCGCCGGAGATCGCCAAGGCCTACGTCGCGACCCTGCGCGACCTGCTCAAGGCCCTCGACGTCTCCGACGTGAAGATGGAGCAGGGGTCGATGCGCTGTGACGTCAACCTCTCGCTGATGCCCAAGGGTGCCCAGCGGCTGGGCACCCGCTCGGAGACCAAGAACGTCAACTCGCTGCGTTCCGTGGAGCGGGCGGTGCGCTACGAGATGGGACGCCACGGCGCCGTCCTGGCCTCCGGTGGAGCGGTGGTCCAGGAGACCCGGCACTGGCACGAGGACACCGGGGTGACGACCGCCGGCCGGGTGAAGTCCGACGCCGAGGACTACCGCTACTTCCCCGAGCCGGACCTGGTCCCCGTCGCGCCGTCGAGGGAGACCGTCGACGCCCTGCGCCAGACCCTTCCCGAACCGCCCGCGGAGCGCCGCCGGAGGCTGCAGGGGTCCTGGGGCTTCTCCGACCTCGAGATGCGCGACGTCGTCAACGCCGGTCTCGTGGAGCTCATCGAGGACACCGTCGCCGCGGGTGCGTCCCCGGCAGCCGCACGCAAGTGGTGGTCGGGAGAGGTGGCTCGCAGGGCCAACGGCGAAGGGCAGGACGTGCCGACGTATGCCGCCGGGCTCGGCATCGGCCCGGTGCATGTCGTCGAGCTGGAGAGGCTGGTCACCGCGGGACGGCTCAACGACTCGATGGCCCGACAGGTCTGGGAGGGCGTGCTCGACGGTGCGGGTTCCCCGACCGAGGTGGCTGACGCCCGGGGTCTGGAGCTCGTGCAGGACACCGGTGCGCTCGAGGCAGCGGTGGACGCCGTCATCGCCGCCAACCCCGCAGTGGCGGACAAGATCCGCGACGGCAAGGTCCAGGCGGTCGGCGCCCTCATCGGCCAGGTCATGCGCGAGACGAAGGGCCAGGCCGACGCCGGCGCCGCCCGGGCGATCATCCTGGAGCGCCTCGGTCAGTCCTGACCCGCGGGGGGCGGGACAGGTCGGGCCCGGTGGGTGCATGATCAGGGTATGACCCGCGCCGCCCAGGATCGCACCCTCGTCCTCCTCCGCCATGCCAAGGCGGAGCAGCGGGGCTACGACAACGACCATGAGCGGTCGCTCACCGGTCGCGGCAGGCGCGACGCCGCCGCGGCCGGCCGTTGGCTCGTCGAGCACGGGATCGGTGTCGACGAGGTGCTCTGCTCGACGTCCGAGCGCACCCAGCAGACGGCCGAGGGGGTCTGGTCCGGCGGGTGCCCCGAGACCGACGTGCACCTCGACCGGCGCATCTACAACGCATCCGCGGAGCGGCTGCTCGAGGTGATCCACGAGGCTGACGAGGACGCCGACGTGCTCATGGTGGTGGGGCACGCTCCCGGCATCCCTGCCCTGGCCGAGCAGCTCTGCGACGGTGAGGGCAGCGTGGAAGGTCACCGCGCGATGGCTTCGGGCTTCTCGACGTGTGCCCTCTCGGTGCTGCACTACTCCGGCCGCTGGTCCGACCTCGCGCCCGGCGACGCGACCCTGGAGCGCTTCCACGTGTGCCGGGCCGGCTCCTGACTCACTCGAGGTCGATGGACTGGGTGACCCACTCCCAGAACGTCCGCCGCTGCTCCTCCGTCGGCGCAGTGCGGGCCAGGTAGCTCGTGGGGCGCGGTCTGCGATCGTGCCACAGGAGACCGGTCGGGGGAGGGGGTGTGCTCGCCAGGAGCCAGGCGGTCGTGTCGGCGCCGGCGACGTCGGTGCGCAGCGCCGGGCGCAGCGCTCGTTCGAATCGGGGGAGTGAGGTCGCGAGGCCGGGCGTCGCCGCCCACCCGGGGTGCATCGCGTCGACCGCGATCCCGTGCGCCCCCCACCGTCGGGCCAGCACGGGCAGCAGCTCGACCTGTCCCCGCTTGCTCCGCGCGTAGGCCGAGGCGCCGTCGTAGTCACCGCGCCGCAGGTCGGGGTCGTCGCTGGGCAGCCGTTGGGTATACATGCCGCCGGAGGTCACGAACACGACCCGAGCTCCGTGGCCGGTCATGGCCGGCACGAGGAGCTCGCTGAGTAGCACCGGTCCGAGCACGTGCAGCGCCATGGTGAGCTCGTGGCCCTGCGGCGACTCGGTGCGCGTGGCGGGCAGGACCCCGGCGTTGTGCACCAGTGCGTGCAGCGGCTCACCCGTGGCGAGCAGGCCTGCGGCGAGCTCGCGCACCGAGTCGAGGTCGCTGACGTCGCAGTGCCACACCTCGAGGGCGTTCGATCGCTCGCCGGACCCTGCGCGGTGTCGCAGCTCGTCGGCGACGCGGCGGCCCTTGTCGGTGTCGCGCACCACCATGAGCACCTGGGCGCCGAGGTCGACGAGGTCCGCGGTCGTGCGCACCCCGAGACCGGACGTCGCCCCGGTGACGGCCACGCGCCGGCCGAGGAGCGCCGAGGGGGCCGGGTCGGGAGGCCAGGTGGGCAGGCGGCGGCGGACGGCATACCCCAGGGCAGTGAACCCGGGCACCACGGTGCGGTCGAGGGCGGTGTCGAGCCCCGCAGCGAGCGAGCTTGCGAGACTGCTCACATCAGCTCGCGGATCGCGGCCGTGGCGCCGCGGAGGTATCGCTCGACCACCGACCGCTCGTCGTCGTCGAGCGACCCGTCGAGCGTGGCGAGGGCGCGGAACATCGGCGCGAGCATCGTCATGGTGTCGGCGCGGCCGCTCTCGGTGATGACCACCTGCGTGCGCCGGCCGTCGGCGGGGTGCGGGCGTCGCTCAGCGTGGCCGTGCGAGACGAGTCGGTCGACGATGCCGGATGCCGCGGCACTGGTGACGCCGAGGGCCCGGGCGAGCTCGACCGGACCCATGGGGTCGTCGCCGAGGTGGCGCAGGGAGTGCAGCTCGGAGGTCGACAGGCCGGCCCGGCGGGCGACCTCGTGAGGCATCAGCGCGGCGACGTCGACGAGCTCCTGCAGGGCGTCGAGCGTCTGCGACCCGCGGTAGTCGGGCGCGACGGACCGGACGTCTCCGCGGTCCTCGCGCCCGTCGGGCCACGGCTCGCCGCGAGTTGCACGGGTCGGGAGGCGCTCGCTAATCTCTTTCACCTACTTAGTCATCTTCTGAATCACCTAGTGAAGCACTTTACCAAGGGAGTCCTTCTCATGGGCGGAATCGCTCAGGTCATCACCCGCAAGTGGGTCGCCGGAACCATCGCCCTGCTCGCGCTCCTGGGCGCCGGGGCCGTCATCGGTGTGGTCGGCCAGGCGGAGCAGCCGCCGAGCAGCACCTCCGGCCTGCCGCTGGAGTCCGACAGCCTCGCCGCCGCGGAGCTTCAGGCGGAGCTGCCCGAGGACGAGGGCTCGGCGGCCGTCGTGCTGTACAGCAGCGACCAGGTGTTCAGCGAGAGCCAGCTGGCCTTCGTTCAGGCGCAGGCCCAGGAGCTGCCGGGCGCCACCGGTGCTCCCGCGACGGTGTCCGAGGACGGAACGGCGGCAACGGTGTTCGTTCCGGTCGAGGCGACCGACGCGCTGGGGACCGCGGATGCCGTGGCCGAGCTGCGGGAGGCGGCGCGCACCGACCTGCCCGACGGGCTGACGGCCGAGGTGACGGGTCCGGCCGCCATCCAGGCGGACCTGGCCGCCGTCTTCGACGGCGCCGACTTCCGGCTGCTCGCCGCGACCGCCTCGATCGTCGCGATCCTGCTCATCGTCACCTATCGCAGCCCCGTGCTGTGGCTCGTGCCGCTCACGGTGGTGGGCCTCGCCGACCAGGTCGCGGCCGTCGTGGCCACCCGGGTGCTCGCCACATTCGACGTCATCTGGGACGAGTCGACGGTGGGCATCCTCTCGGTGCTGGTGTTCGGTGCGGGCACCGACTACGCGCTGTTGCTCATCTCTCGGTACCGCGACGAGCTGCGGGTGACGGAGGACCGCCGCGAGGCCATGGCGCACGCGCTGCGGCGCACGGCCGAAGCCGTCATCTCGAGCGCGTCGACGGTCGTCCTCGGGCTGTTGACCCTGCTGCTCTCGGCGTTCCCGGCCACGCGTGGCCTCGGACTGGCCTGCGCGGTGGGTATCGTCATCGCCGCGGCCTTCGTGCTCCTGGTGCTCCCGGCGGCCCTCGTCGTCTTCGGGCGCTGGATCTTCTGGCCGAAGGTGCCGCGGGTGGGGCAGACGGGCCTGGCGGACTCGAACTCGTTGTGGCGCCGCGTCGGCGACGCCGTGGCCGCCCGCCCGGCCGGCTTCGTCGGAGTCACCCTCGTCCTGCTGGCCGTGATGGCGGGAGGGGTCTCCCAGATCCAGACAGGCCTCTCCGGAGCAGACCAGTTCCTCGAGAAGCCCGAGGCCATCGCTGCCGGCGAGCGCCTGGCGGAGTCCTTCCCCGCCGGAGCAGCGGACCCGGCCGTCATCGTGACGCGAGCAGACCCGGAGGAGGTGGCCGCCACGGTCGAGCAGGTCCCGGGCATCAGCGAAATCCGGGTGGCCGCCAGTGGCAACGGCGTGTCGGAGGTCGACGCGGTCATCGATGCGGAGCCCGGGTCGGACGCTGCGAGCGACACCGTGGTGGCGCTCCGTGCCGCCCTCGAGGGCTTCCCCGACACCGTCGTGGGAGGCACCGAGGCCGAGGCACTCGACACGGCGGAAGCCTCTGCGCGCGACCGGCTCGTCATCTTCCCGCTCATCCTCGGGTTCGTGCTGGTGGCGCTCGGGGGCCTGCTGCGCTCGGTCGTGGCCCCGGTGATCCTCGTGGCGACGGTGGTCACGACCTACCTCGCGGCCCTCGGGCTCTCGTGGGTGATCTTCACTCAGGTCCTCGGCTTCGAGCGGCTCGACGACGGTGTGCCACTGCTCGCCTTCGTGTTCCTCGTGGCCCTGGGCGTCGACTACAACATCTTCCTCGTCACGCGCGCGGCGGAGGAGGCCGCGACGCACGGCAGCCGCCGGGGGATGCTGCGGGCCCTGGCGGCCACGGGTGGAGTGATCACCAGCGCCGGCATCCTGCTCGCCGCGGTGTTCGCGGTGCTCGGCGTCCTGCCCCTCGTCGTGCTGGCGCAGCTGGGTGTCGTCATCTGCGTCGGGGTGCTGCTCGACACCCTCGTGGTCCGCACGGTGCTCGTGCCGGCGATCGCGTTGATCCTCGGTGACCGGTTCTGGTGGCCCCGTCGGGTCGGCCCACCGGAGGCGCCGACCGCCGCATCCCCGGCCGCACCTGCCCTGGTCGCACCGGGTTCGTGACCTCTTCGTGATCTCTCGGGTCAAGGTGCATCCATCCGGGGGGTGGGCGCCGAACTTCTCTCAGATCGTCAATCGATCCGCCCATGCATCCTCGATGAGGGAGTCAGCGACCCATGAGCCTCGCCCTGGCGGAGCCGGTCGTGCCCGCCGGCACGCCCCGGCCCTCTGCTGTCGGCGATCCACGGCCGCCGGAGACGACCTCGGGGGGACGCGAGGCTCCACGGCTGACTATCGTGGACCCTGTGCGTATCAGTGAGGATCTCGAGGTCGTCGCCGACGATCTCGCGCAGCGCCTTCGCGACGGGTCGAGAGAGGCCTTCGCGGAGGCCTACGACAGATGGAGCACGCTGGTGCACACCCTTGCCGTTCGTTCCCTCGGCAACCACCACGATGCGGAGGACGTCACCCAGCAGGTGTTCGTCGCCGCGTGGCGGGGCCGCCACACGCTGAACCCCGACAAGGGCACGGTGCCCGGGTGGCTCGTCGGCATCACCCGGCACAAGGTCGCCGACCTGCACGCCCAGCGCTCCCGCCGGGCCCGCGACCTCGAGGCCGTGGCCGGTGAGGCGTTGCCGAGCGAGCACGCTCCCGCCCACGACGAGCAGCTGGCGGTGCGCCTCGTGCTCGCCGACGAGGTCGATCGTCTGGGCGAGCCGCGGGCGACCGTCGTGCGGATGGCGTTCACCGAGGACCTCACCCACGAGGAGATCTCCCGCCGGCTCGACATGCCCCTCGGCACGGTGAAGAGCCACGTGCGCCGCAGCCTGCTCCACCTCCGCTCGCGCATGGAGGAGGTCGAGCATGTCCCATCCTGATCCGGAGCAGCTGGCCGACGTCGCGCTCGGTGAGACCGCGCCCGCCGACCTCTCGGCCCACGTGGCCTCCTGCGCCGCGTGCGCGGCCGAGCTGGACGGCCTGCGCTCGGCCCTGTCCGTGCTGCGCTCGCCGCGGCCGGAGCTGGTGACTGCCCCGGCCGGGGTGTGGGAGCGCGTCACGGCGACGATCGACGCGTCCGAGGACGCCGGGCCGGCGCCCGTCACGTCGGCCGCGTCGACACCCGATGACGGTCCCGCGCCGGTGCTCGCCCCGGTACCTGGCCCCCAGAGTGGCCCCGCGGAGCCGGCTGTCGACGAGGTCGCGGCCCGGCGGGCCAGGGCAGCGCGTCGGCGCGTCGGCGTCGGGTGGGTCGTGGGTGCGGCCGCGGCCGGGCTCGTCTTCGGTGCCGTCGGGTCCCGGCTGGTGGGCGGCGAGGAGTCCGCGCCGTCGCCGGTGGTCGTGGCGAGCACCCCGCTCGACACCCTCGACACCTCGACCGAGCTCGGGTATGCCTCCGTCGTCGACCGTGACGGCGGTGTCGACCTCGACGTGCACATCTCGCCCCTCACCTCCGAGGACGGCTATCTCGAGGTGTGGCTGATCAACCGCGACCTCGAGCGGATGGTGTCGATCGGGGTGCTCAGCCCCGAGCAGAGCGACCAGTCGTTCACCATCTCGCCGGACCTCATCGACCAGGGCTACGTCATCGTCGACATCTCCCGCGAGGGCTACGACGACCAGCCCCAGCACTCCGGCGACAGTGTCGTCCGGGGAACCCTCCCGGCCTGAGCCGGCAGCCGGTCGCGCCCTCGCGGCGGCGAGCCACCTCGTGGGCAACCGCCCGCGCCCACCAACCGGCATACCTAGGATGGGCGCCATGACCTCCACACCCGACATCAAGCCCCGAAGTCGAGACGTCACGGACGGGCTGGAGAAGGCGGCGGCACGCGGGATGCTCCGTGCGGTGGGCCTGGGCGACGACGACTTCGCCAAGCCACAGATCGGGGTCGCGAGCTCGTGGAACGAGATCACGCCCTGCAACCTCTCCCTCGACCGGCTCGCCAAGGCCGCCAAGGACGGTGTCCATGCGGCCGGCGGGTACCCGCTGGAGTTCGGCACCATCTCGGTGAGCGACGGCATCTCGATGGGACACGAGGGCATGCACTTCTCCCTCGTGAGTCGTGAGATCATCGCCGACTCGGTCGAGACGGTGATGCAGGCCGAGCGGCTCGACGGCTCCGTGCTGCTCGCCGGCTGTGACAAGTCACTTCCCGGCATGCTCATGGCCGCCGCCCGCCTCGACCTGTCGTCGGTGTTCCTCTACGCCGGCTCGATCCTGCCCGGCATCGCGAAGATGTCCGACGGGTCGGAGAAGACCGTCACGATCATCGATGCCTTCGAGGCCGTCGGGGCCTGCGCTCGCGGCCTGATGAGCCGTGCGGACGTCGACGCGATCGAACGCGCGATCTGCCCCGGGGAGGGCGCCTGCGGTGGCATGTACACCGCCAACACCATGGCCTCGGTGGCCGAGGCTATCGGCATGTCGCTGCCCGGCTCGGCCGCACCCCCGGCCACCGACCGTCGGCGCGACGGGTTCGCGCGCAAGAGCGGCGAGGCGGTCGTCGAGCTGCTGCGCCGCGGCATCACGGCTCGCGACATCATGACCAAGGAGGCCTTCGAGAACGCCATCGCCGTGGTCATGGCCTTCGGCGGCTCGACCAACGCCGTGCTCCACCTGCTGGCCATCGCGCACGAGGCCGACGTCGAGCTGAGCCTCGACGACTTCCAGCGAGTCGGCTCGCGAGTGCCGCACCTCGCCGACGTCAAGCCCTTCGGCTCCTACGTCATGACCGACGTCGACCGGGTCGGCGGGGTGCCCGTCGTCATGCGGGCCTTGCTGGATGCCGGTCTGCTGAACGGGGACTGCCTCACCGTCACCGGGCGCACCATGGCCGAGAACCTCGCCGACATCGCGCCACCCGACGTCGACGGCAAGGTCGTGCGGGCCATGCGCGAGCCGATCCACGCGACCGGGGGCATCACCATCCTCAAGGGCTCGCTCGCCCCCGAGGGGGCGGTCGTGAAGTCGGCCGGATTCGACTCCGACGTCTTCGAGGGCACGGCACGGGTCTTCGACGGTGAGCGGGCGGCCATGGACGCCGTCGAGGACGGCTCCCTGTCGACGGGTGACGTTCTCGTCATCCGCTACGAGGGGCCCAAGGGCGGCCCCGGCATGCGCGAGATGCTTGCGGTCACCGGGGCGATCAAGGGCGCGGGGCTGGGCAAGGACGTGCTCCTCCTCACCGATGGGCGCTTCTCCGGAGGCACGACGGGGCTGTGCGTCGGGCACGTGGCACCCGAGGCGGTCGACGACGGGCCCATCGCGTTCGTCCGGGACGGCGACGGCATCCGCCTCGACGTCGCCGCGGGCACTCTCGACCTGCTCGTCGACGAGGACGAGATGGCCGACCGCCGCGCGAGCGGTGTCACGCACCCGGAGCCGACGTACACCCGGGGGGTGCTGGCCAAGTACCGGCGCCTCGTCGGCAGCGCGAGTGCCGGTGCCGTGTGTGACTGACGACCCTGCTGGTCCGGCGCTGGAGCTCCTAGACCTGGTCAAGGAGTTCCGGGGGCGCCGGGTCGTCCACGAGTTCTCGCTCTCGGTGCCCCGGGGGTCGCTCTACGGACTGGTCGGCCCCAACGGGGCGGGCAAGACGACGACGCTGTCGATGGCGACCGGCCTGCTCCGGCCCGAGGCCGGGACCGCTCGCGTGCTGGGCGTTGACGTGTGGGCCGACCCGCCGGGGCGAAGGCCCTCATGGGGGTCTCGCCCGACGGCATGCGGCTCTTCGAGCAGCTCTCCGGCCGGGAGCTGCTGCATTACGTCGGGGCACTGCGGCGGATGCCGCGTGCGGCACCGCCGACCGCGCCCAGGAGCTGTTGGCGGTCCTGGACCTGGCTGACGACGCCAGCACGGTCGTTGCCGACTACTCCGCCGGAATGGTGAAGAAGATCGGCCTCGCGGCCGCCCTCATCCATGCTCCACGGCTGCTCGTCCTCGACGAGCCCTTCGAGGCCGTCGACCCCGTGTCCGGCCAGGTGATCCGCACGATCCTGCGGCGGTACGTGGTCGGCGGGGGGACGGTCGTCATGTCGAGCCACGTCATGGAGCTCGTGGAAGGGCTCTGCGACCGGGTCGCCGTCATCTCGGGAGGGCGGGTGCTCGCAGCCGACACGGTGTCCGGGCTCACCCGGGGAGGAACCCTGCACGACCGTTTCCTCGAGCTCGTCGGCGCGACCGACTCCGCTGGGGGGCCGCACCCCGCGGCCGTTCCGGCGGCGGCCCTGGCTGCCGTGCTGGGGGTCCTCACCGCCGTCCTGCTCTCCCGCGTGGTGACGAGCGAAGCGGCCGGGCCCCAGGCGTCACGGGTCGACGCCAAGCTCGCCGAGGACGCTGCTGAGGAATCGCGTGACGACCCGCGTTGAGGTGAGGCGCTACGCGGCCTTCAGTGATGACCCTGCCGGCGGCAACCCGGCGGGAGTGGTCCTTGACGCCGCACACCTCAGCGATGAGTACCTGCAACGGGTCGCCGCCGAGGTCGGCTACAGCGAGACGGCGTTCATCACCGGACCCATCAAACGGGACAGGGCAACATCGATCCCCATCCGCTACTTCGCGCCCGAGGGTGAGGTCGACTTCTGCGGCCACGCCACCATCGCCTCGGCGGTGGCCCTCGGTGAGGTCGCCGGCGCGGGTGCCTACACCCTGCAGACCAAGGTCGGCCCGATCGAGGTCTCCGCCAGGCTCGAGGAGGGCCGGGCCGTCGGGACCCTGCGCAGCCCGGACGTCGACTGCCTCCCTCTTGGTGAGCAGCTGCTGGATGACCTGTTGGCCGCCCTGCGATGGTCCGCAGACGACCTCGACCCAGCCCTCCCGCCTGCGGTTGGCGTCGGGGGCAACCGTCACCCCGTCCTGGTCGCGGGTGACCTCGGCCGGCTCGCCACCCTCTCGTACGACTTCGACGCGCTGCAGCGCCTGTGCCGCCAACATGACTGGATCACGGTGCACCTCGTGGCCCCGACGGGCAGGGGCGAGTGGCGGGCACGAGATCCATTCCCCTGGGGCGGGGTCGTCGAAGACCCCGCCACCGGCGCGGCTGCCGCCGCCTTCGCCGGATACCTCCGCGCACACTGCCGCGCCACCGCTGGGGATGCATTCATCATCACCCAGGGCGTCGAGATGGGTCGCCCCAGCCGCATCGAAGTCGAGCTGCTCGACCGGGCCGCCCTGATTGGCGGCTCGGCCAGCCGGATCGAACACGAGGTGGCCGGCAACCCACCGCGGTGACCGCGGATCCCGCGCGTGCCCCTCGAGCCCAGGCCGCCATGGCCGGACTGGCGGAACCATTCCTCGGTGTGGTCGCCCACCCACTGCTGCTTGAAGTAGATGAGGTACCCGGCCATGAATTCTCCTCCTCTACCGGGGGCCAGACGCCCGCGGTCCCTTCTCTGCGGCGCGCTGGAGACCGGTACGTGTCGAGTTCAGCCAGGCGAGAGTCCGTGACGCGCTCGGCGAAGGAGCACCTGATGCAACCCGGTGGTGAGGACCCACACCACGAGCAGCCACATGAGTGCCTGGTTGCCGAGGTCGAAGCGCCAATCCATCAGAAGCACCGCACCGGTGAACAGTGCCGTGATGAGCAGGTAGGTGCCCACGGCCGCGCGCTCCTTGCCCTTCATGACGGTTGAGTTCTTGTGGAACTCCGCGCCGAGGTCCTCGGGGGCGCCGAAGGATCCCAGCGCCGAGGCGAAAGCGTCCTCGATGGCGGCACCGGTGTCGATGCGCGCCTTGGCGCTGGTGCGCACGTGGTCCTCGAGCTCCTCGAGGTGAGGGATGAGGTCGGGGTGGGTGGAACGCAGCTGCTCGGCCCACTGACCGATGAGTGCATCAAGTGATGGCATGAATTCCTCCTGTGTACGGGCCGCGCAGGGTGGCCAGGGTCGATGAGATCAGGTCGAAGTCACGCGTCTGGGCGTCGAGGTGGTCGCCTCCGGCCGGCAGGAGGCGGTAGTACTTCCTGACCCGGCCGGCGTCCGACGTTGCCTGGTAGTGCTCGATGTAGCGCCGGGACTCGAGGCGGTGCAGCAGCGGGTACATCATTCCCTCGGTCCATTCGAGCCGTCCGCCCGACGCGGCCAGAATGTCCTGCAGGATGGCGTAACCGTAGCTGTCGCCCCTGCGCAGGACCGCGAGCACGAGCGGTGTGGCAGAGGCCGCAACAAGGTCCTTTGCGAGCTTCACCGTGTCTCACCTCGTCGATGTTGGATACCTAGAACCAATAGGTACGATACCCAACAGTGCGAGGTATCACAAAGCCCGCCAGGACGTCGGCCTCGCCGCCCGCAGCCAGGTCGTGGACCTCAGCCAATGCCGCCACGGAACCTCGGCGCTCGGGCGACACCAGGTATGCCTTTGCCTGCCGTGCCCGGGGCCGGGCAGGCACGGGGACGGACACCGACCACGGTCGCGGGCGATGACTCCACAGGCCGGGCAGCCTCTCCGGGCCGGCGGCGCAGCTTCACTCCGGAACGGATATCGTCGAGAAACCGTGAGGGCCTGCGATTCGAAGGACCGTGATCATGCTGTCGGAGTATGTGCAGCGGCGCAACGGCGTAACGCTCGGGGCACGTGGCTCCCTGACTCAGATGCTCCACCGATCCCTGGGGGCGGATACCTTCAGCGGGTTCTGGCACCACTGGAATCCCATCTGGGGCTACTACCTGAGGCGATTCGTCTACCTGCCACTCCGTAGGGTCATGCCGACCGCTGCGGCCGTCGTTGCCACGTTCATCGTCAGCGGGGCGATCCACGACGCCGCCATCTTCGTTGTCACAGGCTCGCCGACGGCTCTGTTCGTGCCTTGGTTCGCGGTCCTTGGCCTGATGGTGGTTCTCAGCAAGAGGTTCGGTGTCCGGTACGGGTTTCAGGCGTGGACGGTGCGCGCCGTCATCAACGTCGCGCTCGTGGTGGGGGCACTTGGATTGGTCACGGCTGGCAAGCAGCTCCTCGAATTCGCGTAGCGAGCCCGACTCACTGCACTCCACTGGCCGAGCCCACGGCCCCTCCCTTCTCCGGAAGCAGCACGCAACCCATGCCAGGTCCACCAGCGGCGACTGCTGCGCCGTCGGAGGCGTGCCCCGTGCCGCCGCGTATCGCTCTGCCGCCGTGTGCGCGGCACCCGTTTGGGGGTTGTTGTCGGAGTGCGCTGCCAGACTTGTGGCGTGTCCAAGCCATCGCGCATCGAGCCCTCCGGTGACGTAGTCGCCCGGGTCGCGTTCACGGCTTTGGCGCTGCCCGATGCCTACGAGGAGGACGCCTGGACTGGCGTGAGGTGGCGGGTCCGGAACAGGACCTTCGCCCACGTTGTGGTTGCCCAGGAGGGCTACACGTCGGCGTACCGCGACATGACCGGGGTGACCACACCTACCACGGTGCTCACCTTCCGGTCATCCGGCGATGAGTTGCAGGCCCTGGCCCACGCGGGGCCGCCGTTCTATCGGCCGCCATGGTCGCCCACCGTCGTCGGAATGGTGCTCGACGACGACACCGACTGGGAGGAGGTCGCCGAGCTGGTGACCGAGAGCTACCGGTTCTGCGCACCCCAGAAGCTGGGGCGCCGGCTGGATCGATGACGTCCTGCGGTCGGGAGGCACGGGACCCCTTGTCTGTTGGGCGCGACAGTCGCGGCGCTGGGAGATCCGGACGGGTACCTGAGTCATTCCGCCGCGTAGCGCGCGCGATCACCACACCGTCGGGTGGATGAACTCAGCGGCGGGCCGCCGGAGCCACTGGGCGACGCGCATGGTGAGTTCGAGGTCGGCCATTCTGGCCGTGCGCAGGTTGGTGAGCCTGCTGGGGGTGTACCCCAGGTCCTGCGCGAGCTGGGTCCAGGTGAGCTTCCGCGCGCGGCGCTCTTCGTTGAGCGCCCGGTGCAGCTTTGTCAGGTCCCAGCGGAGCCGGCGGTCCGGACCCGCCGAGGGCAGGGCGGTGTCACCGACGTGCTGGGGCGGCCCGGCGAGGAAGTCCTCTGGTGGGCGGCAGAGCCAGCGCAGCATGAACAGGGCGTACTGGCATGAGGTCGCTCCTCGTTCGCCCATCCGTCCCACCGCTCCGCCGCAGAGCGGGTGGTCAGCGCGCTCGGCGTTGAGCTGCTCGGACTGCTCCCACAGCTCGTCGGCGACGTCGTACCAACCCAGGGCGCGGCGCTCCCGCTCGGCGTCGACGGCTCCGAAGAACGCCGCGAAGTCGAAGACTGGTGTGACCGACATCAATTCAACCTAGTCCGGCCACGCCCCGCCAGGGACTCTGACGACCTGGCGCCGATGCGCTGCACATCGCCGCGAATGCGACAACGGTGCTGGGGGCTGCTCGTCTGGCCGATCAGCAGTGGACTGGGTCTCGGATAGGACACTGGTTGCTCGACGCACGCCCGACGTCATGCGACCGCGTTGTCGATGGCCCGGGCGAGTTCCGCGATGACCGGCCAGGCACCGTGTGAGCTGTTGCCGAGCACGCTCACCGTCGTTCGGGCCTCGACGAGGTGGGGGACCGGAACGAGGCGCCGGCGTCGTACCCCTCGAGGATGGGAGCTGGGTGCGTCCGGTGGATCCAGAACCCAAGTCCGTGGCGCATGTTCTCCTGCGGCACGTCGTGCCGCGGGCGGGTCAGTTCCTGGACAGCCTCCCGGGAGACGATGCGGCCCTCGAACAGCGCGGTCCAGAACCGGTGCAGGTCGTCTGCGGTCGTGAACGCACCGCCGTCGCCGTTGCCCATGACTGGCAGGTGCAGGGTGTTCACGAGATCGCCGTCGTTGGCAAGGTAGCCCAATGCGGCATCCGCAGGGAGCTCGTTGAGCGGTAGGAACCCGGTGCGCTGCAAACCTGCAGGCTCGAACACCGCTACTCCGGCGCCTGCGGACGCCGCCAGCGGGCGGCTGTGACCACGCACCTTCCCACCCACGGTGGACTACCCCACCGGGGTGCATCGCTGGAGACGCGGAGGTGTCGTGGTCACCTGACGCCCTACGGCTGCGAGCGGCGTACGACGACCTGATGACCGCTCGGCAGGATGAATGTGTCGTTGAGGCCATCGAGTACGAGAGCGAGCGCAGCGAGTTCGACGGGGCACATCCATCGCTGCCCGCCAACACCGATGCAGCCAGACAGTCGCGGGCTCATCTGACGACTGACGCCCTCAGCGCCCCACCCGCCCAGCCGAAAGCCATACGCCCCCTCATCGACGACTCCGCCACGGCATGACCCTTGCTGATCACCTCCCGCAGCCGCCGCTACCTCGGCGCGATCACCGCCCCGACGGTGACACCCCGTCCGCTCCGGCGTCCTCACCCTGCAACCCCGGACGACATGCAGGTGGGGACTCCCGTCTCGAGGGTCGACCACCCGCAGAATCATCGCGTCGTAAGCGCATCGGCTCACGGCGATACGGGTAAAGATGAACGCATGGCGCCGGCCGGCGTCGGACACCGCACACCTGCTGGAGGAACTATGAGCGACACCGCGAAGGACCCGAACGAGCCCGAGGGCCCGGCGGACTCCGGGGCCGGCGACCCGACCGTGCCCGACCACGAGGACGGTGGCGCCGACGGAGGCGCTGAGGGCCCGGCGGACTCCGGTGCCGGCGACCCGACGGTGCCCGGCCACGAGGACGGTGGCGCCGACGGAGGCGCCTGACCGGTGGCTCTGGCACCGTCGACCACGGCGGCCGCGGTCTCTCGTGGCCGCCGTGGTCTCTCCCGGCTGACGTCCGCGGGTGGCGAGGACTTCGCCGCCATGACGTGGGGCAGAGCGGCTCTACTCACGCGCGCCGAGGAGCTCCCCTGCGACTTCGACGACCTGTTCTCTCCCGAAGCGGTCGACGAGCTGCTCTCCCGCCGCGCTCTGCGCACCCCGTTCATCCGGATGGCCAAGGCCGGCAGGACGCTGCCGGAATCCGCGTTCACCCTCGGCGGAGGGGTGGGCGCGTCGATCGCTGACCAGGTGAGCGAGGACAAGGTCCTTCGGCTGTTCGCGGATGGTGCGACCATCGTGCTGCAGGGGCTGCACCGGACTTGGGCGCCGGTGGCCGATCTGGCCCAGGACCTCGCCGAGGACCTGGGCCACCCCGTCCAGGTGAACTCCTACACCACGCCCGCGGGCAACCAGGGCTTCGACGACCACTACGACGTCCACGACGTCTTCGTCCTGCAGGTGTCCGGCGCGAAGCGCTGGCGGGTCCGGCCGCCCGTGCACGAGCTTCCCCTGCGCAGCGACACCTGGGAGCATCGCCGCGACGCGATCGCAGAGGCGGTCGCCCGCCCGCCGCTCATCGACACGCTGCTGCGCCCGGGTGACTGCCTGTACCTCCCCCGAGGGTGGGTGCACTCCGCGACCGCCACCGAGGAGGTGAGCACCCACCTCACCGTCGGCGTTCACGCCTGGACGCGGCACCACGTCCTCGAGGCCGTCCTCGACAGTCTGCGCGAGGAGCTCGGCGCCGACCCAGCGGTTCGCGCGCCACTGCCGCTGGGTATCGAGATCGGCGAGGCCGGGGCCATCGAACCGCACGCCTTGCTGGTCGCGGACCTTGCGAAGGAGGCGCTGGAGCGGCTCGTCCCCACCACGGTGACGGAACGACTGGCCGCCCGCGCCAGGGCCGCGCAGCGCGCCGAACCGCTCGCCCCTCTGGCCCAGGTGGCCGGCTCGACCAGCACCGCGACCTCGTGGCGGGTGCGGTGTCATCTCTCACCGTCGTGGGCGGGCAGCGCGGAACGCCCGGAGCTGGTCACCCGGGTCGGCCGAGTGCCGCTCGGGCCGGATGAGCGTGAGGCGGTGGAGGCGGTCCTGGACGGTGAGCCGGTCGCGGAGCGGCTCGACGGCGACGCGGTACGCCGTCTCGCCCTCGCCGGGATCCTCGTCCCCGCCTCCTGAACCCGCCGGCAGGTGTCGGTCAGGAGGGGGGCGACGAGGGTGAGGGGTCCCGCCGGTCGTGCTCGGCGCGGACCGCGCCGACCGGGGCGAACCGGTCCTGGAGGGTCGTGAGGAGCGTGAGCAGCAGCACGAAGAAGAGCGTGTCGGTCAGCGAGAGCGCCGTGCCACCCAGCACGAGCTGGGCCACGAGGACCAGCCCGACGTTGACGACCACGCGCACTCCGAGCGCCGCGGCAAGCCCCTCGCGACTGCCGACCCGACGGGCCGACAGCAGGGTGATGATGACGTTGGCCACGACGAAGACGGTGATGCCCACGAACAGGCGCAGGCCCGACACCTCGAGTCCCGGGAGGATACGGGCGTAGATCACCGAGAGCAGCCCGATGAGCACGACCCGTCCCAGGGTGTCCCACGAGCGGAGCCTCACCTGCTCCGTGGTCCAGGCATCGCGCTCGGCGGCGGTGTCCATCTCCGCGGGCAGCGGGTCGGCGGCGAAGCGCAGGGGCCAGTCCGGCGGGTCCAGTCGTGGTCGCACGACGAACCACAGCACGGCGGCCAGGGCCAACAGCGCCAACACCATCGCGGGCGCGAACCACGGAACGTCCCTGATCGTGTCGGTCAGGTCGAGCTGGGCGATGTGGATCCAGTACTCCTGGGGAAGCTTGATGAAGACCCAGATGGCGCCGGCGGCCAGGAGCCACCAGCGCATCCCGTAGCGCCGCGGGTCCCACCGCGTGCGCACCAGCTCGTAGGCGATGAAGAAGTACTCGAAGGTGTTGGCGAAGACGAGCAGCAGGAGGCGCTCACCGGTGAGCTCGAACAGCAGGACCCCGACCAGGCGATAGAAGAACAGGAACGCCGCGATCGAGCGCGCGGAGGTGCGAGTCCAGTTCTGCATCGTCGCCAGGTAGGCGATGGCGAGGTAGAACAGGTCCATCGCCTTGTCGTAGTTCTGGTAGCCCGGGGGGTCGAAGCCGAAGGTCTGGAAGATCGTCTGGTCGACCCCGTCGAGGATGAGGCAGGCGATGATCGCGGGGAGCGGGAAGCGCGGGATGAGCAGCGGCAGCGCGAACCGGGCCGCGACCACGCTCCAGAAGACGATGGCGACCTCGGTGGTCATGGACTCTCCTGCGAGGGGGCTCGTGAGGTGCGGGGTGTCGGGCGATGAGTGGAGGCCACGCGGCCGGCGAGGAGCGCGGACTCCGGCAGCCACGGGCGGGGCCGGGCCCCATCCTCCGTCGACGGGTACGCAGCGCAGAGTAGTCCACGGGGACCTCAACCGTGAGCGATCTCACGGTTTCGGATGGTGGGACCCCTTGTCTCGCCGGTTGACACGGCATACCGGCGGGTGGACAGTTGTCGCATGGCCCGAGTCCTCGTACTTCCCAGGCGCGCCTGACCTCACGATCAGGCGCGCTCCCTCCGTCGTCCCGCCGGGACTGGAGGGTTTTTTTGTGTACGGACACGGGCGCCCACGAGGCGCAGGACGAGAGAACGGTGACAGGCAGTGAGTGAGATCAGGCCAGCAGCCCCGACGGCCGCGGCTGCCCCCAGGGGGAGCACGGCGAGCCCCTCCGACCTGGCCCAGCAGGCCAGGGCGAAGACCCCTGTCGAGGTCACCGGGGCGCAGAGCCTGGTGCTCGCGCTCGAGGCCATGGAGGTCGACACCGTCTTCGGCATCCCCGGCGGTGCGATCCTGCCGGCCTACGACCCGCTGCTCGACTCGGTCAAGGTCCGGCACATCCTGGTCCGTCACGAGCAGGGCGCCGGGCACGCGGCCGAGGGCTACGCCGCGGCCACCGGGAAGGTCGGGGTCTGCATGGCCACCTCGGGCCCCGGTGCGACGAACCTCGTCACGCCGTTGGCGGACGCGCACATGGACTCGGTCCCGGTCGTCGCCATCACCGGCCAGGTGAGCTCCCGCTCGATCGGGACGGACGCCTTCCAGGAGGCCGACATCCGCGGCATCACCATGCCGATCACGAAGCACAACTACCTCGTCACCGACGCCGACCAGATCCCCCGGGTCATTGCGGAGGCGTTCCACATCGCCGCGTCCGGGCGGCCCGGCCCCGTTCTCGTCGACATCGCCAAGGACGCGCTGCAGGCTCGGACGACGTTCTCCTGGCCGCCGCGCATCGAGCTTCCCGGGTACCGGCCGGTTGCCCGGCCGCACGGCAAGCAGATCCGCGAGGCCGCCCGCCTGGTCGGGGCGGCCGAGCGTCCCGTCCTCTACGTGGGCGGGGGCGTGATCCGCGCCGGCGCCAGCGACGAGCTCCGCCGCTTCGTCGAGCTCACCGGTATCCCCGTCGTGACGACCCTGATGGCGCGGGGGGCGCTGCCCGACAGCCACCCGCTGCACCTGGGCATGCCCGGGATGCACGGGTCCGTGTCGGCCGTCACCGCACTGCAGAAGTCCGACCTGCTCATCACCCTCGGCGCCCGGTTCGACGACCGCGTCACCGGCCAGCTGTCGACCTTCGCTCCCGAGGCCAAGGTGATCCACGCCGATATCGACCCGGCCGAGATCGGCAAGAACCGCACGGTCGAGGTGCCGATCGTCGGCGACTGCAAGGCCGTCATCTCCGAGCTCATCGACGCGGTCGACGCCGACATCGACGCCGGTCGGGGCGGGGACTACAAGGCCTGGCAGGAGCGGGTCCTGGGGTGGAAGGAGATGTTCCCGCTCGGCTACGCCGAGGCGGAGGGGTCCTCCCTGGCCCCGCAGTACGTCATCGAGCGGCTCAGCGCGCTCGCAGGCCCCGAGGCGATCTACGTCGCCGGCGTCGGGCAGCACCAGATGTGGGCGGCCCAGTTCGTCCAGTACGAGCGTCCCAACTCCTGGCTCAACTCCGGCGGGCTCGGAACCATGGGGTACGCCGTGCCCGCCGCCATGGGCGCCCAGGTCGGCGAGCCCGACCGCACCGTGTGGGCCATCGACGGCGACGGGTGCTTCCAGATGACCAACCAGGAGCTCGCCACCTGCGTCATCAACCACATCCCGATCAAGGTCGCCGTCATCAACAACTCCAGCCTGGGGATGGTGCGGCAGTGGCAGACCCTCTTCTACAACGAGCGCTACTCCAACACCGACCTGCACACCTCGGTGGGCTCACGGGTGCCCGACTTCGTCAAGCTCGCCGACGCGTACGGCTGTGTCGGGCTGCGGTGCGAGCGGCCCGAGGACGTCGACGCGACGATCCGCGCAGCGATGGAGGTGACGGACCGTCCAGTGGTCGTCGACTTCGTCGTCCACCGCGACGCGATGGTGTGGCCGATGGTCGCCGCAGGGGTGAGCAACGACCTCATCCAGGTGGCGCGCGACACCGCTCCGCAATGGGATCGCGAGGAGTCAGAGGCCCTCGAACAGGGCCTCGACCCGGACCACGACGGGGTGCCCTCGGGCTCCCCGCGGAACTGAAAGGGCTCGCCAGTGTCCAAGCACACCCTCTCCGTCCTCGTCGAGAACAAGCCGGGAGTCCTCGCCCGGATCGCGGCCCTGTTCTCCCGGCGGGGCTTCAACATCGACTCCCTGGCGGTGGGGGAGACCGAGTACTCGGACGTGTCGAGGATGACGGTCGTCGTCGACGTCGACGAGTTGCCGCTCGAACAGGTCACCAAGCAGCTCAACAAGCTCGTCGAGGTGCTCAAGGTGGTCGAGCTCGACTCCGCTGCGGCGGTGCAGCGCCAGGTCATGCTCATCAAGGTCCGTGCCGACGCGGCCACCCGCAGCCAGGTCCTCGAGATGGTGCAGATGTTCCGCGCGAAGGTCGTGGACGTCGCCACCGAGTCGCTCACCATCGAGGCGACCGGGACCACGGAGAAGCTCCGCGCGCTGCTCGACGTCCTCGAGCCCTACGGCGTCAAGGAGCTCGTCCAGTCCGGGATCGTCGCCATCGGGCGCGGCCCGCGCTCCATCGCCGACCGCTCCCTGCGCAGCGCCTGACCCGGGCGCGAGCGGGCCGGCCGTCGACCTGAGACGTCCCCACCCCCACGCCGGCGCACGGCATACAGTCCAGACCACCAGCAGCACCACGAATCGAAGGAGAGGCCGACACGATGGCCGAGATGTTCTACGACGACGACGCCGACCTGAGCGTCATCCAGGGCCGCAAGGTCGCGGTCATCGGCTACGGCAGCCAGGGGCACGCGCACGCGTTGAACCTGCGCGACTCGGGTGTCGACGTGCGAGTGGGCCTCGCCGAGGGGTCCACGTCCCGGGCGAAGGCCGAGGCCGAGGGGCTTCGCGTGCTCTCGGTCGCCGAGGCGGTGAAGGAGGCCGACCTCGTCGTCATCCTCACCCCCGACCAGGTGCAGCGCACCGTCTACGCCGAGCACATCGCGCCGAACCTCGCCCGGGGTGCCGCGCTGCTCTTCGGCCACGGCTTCAACATCCGCTTCGGCTACATCGAGCCCCCGGCCGGCTCGGACGTCATCATGGTCGCCCCCAAGGGTCCGGGCCACCTCGTGCGCCGCGAGTACGTCGACGGTCGCGGCGTGCCGGTGCTCCTGGCCGTCGAGCAGGACGCCTCGGGCACGGCCTGGGACCTCGTGAAGTCCTACGGCAAGGCGATCGGCGGACTGCGTGCGGGCGGCATCCGCACGACGTTCACCGAGGAGACCGAGACCGACCTCTTCGGCGAGCAGTCCGTCCTGTGCGGTGGCGCGTCCCAGCTCGTCATGTACGGCTTCGAGACCCTCGTCGAGGCGGGGTACCAGCCCGAGGTCGCGTACTTCGAGTGCCTCCACGAGCTCAAGCTCATCGTCGACCTCATGGTGGAGGGTGGTATCGCCAAGCAGCGCTGGTCGGTCTCCGACACCGCCGAGTACGGCGACTACGTCTCGGGCCCGCGGGTCATCGACCCCTCGGTGAAGGAGAACATGCAGGCGGTGCTCGCCGACATCCGCAGCGGTGCGTTCGCGCAGCGGTTCATCGACGACCAGGACGCGGGCGGCCCGGAGTTCACGGCACTCCGCGCCAAGGGTGCCGCCCACCCCATCGAGGACACCGGCCGCGAGCTGCGCAAGCTCATGGCGTGGGTGGACACGGACCGTGACACCGACTACGTCGAGGGCTCCGCGGCCCGCTGACCCTTCCCCCCGTCGAGTGAACAGGACTCGCCGTGTCGCGATGTGCGCACACGGCGAGTTCTGTTCACTCGACGGGGGCGTTCTAGGCTGGATGCCGTGGAGTCCCTTGTCGACGGCTGGCCCGTGTGGGTGGTCTTCGTCGTCCTCTGGGGCGGTGCGCTGGCCCGCGGGACGGCCACCTACTGGCTCGGCCGAGGGGTGCGCGCCGGAGGCGGTCGATCGCGCTGGGCCCACCAGCTCGACGGGGCCCTCGTGCACCGCGCCGAGGGGTGGGTGCGGCGCTTCGGCGCACCGGCCGTGACCCTGGGCTTCCTCACGGTGGGGGTGCAGACGGCGATCAACGCGTCCGCCGGAATGCTCCGGATGCCGCAGCGCCGGTTCCTGCCCGCCGTCACCCTCGGTGCGGCGCTGTGGTCGCTCGTCTACACGACCGTGGGCTTCGCCGTCCTGGATGCCTGGCTCGGCAACCTCTCCTGGGGGTGGGCGGCGGCCGCGGTCGGGGTCGTCGTGGTCATCGTCGTCGTCTCGCGCCGGCTGGAGCGGCCTGAGGATCCTCCTGCCGGGCGTCTGCCCGGGGAGACGGCCGAGCAGACGGAAGCGGCCCGGGCGGACGACCAGCCTGCGCCGGGCTGACCGGTCGGGCCGGTGACGGTGGTGTCGCCCCGGCGGGTCCGTGGCCACATCGTGGGCGATGCCGTCCACATGCTGGCACCGCCCTATCATTGACGTGCGGCACAGCGGCGTGCTGCGCGACCCTCGCCCGCGCGGCGAGGAATGCCGCCCATCCGGGCACCCGGTATCCCGTCGACCGACGGATGACCGCCCGCAGCAGCCAAAGGTAGGGACCATTTCGTGACCAAGCCCGTCGTCCTCATCGCCGAGGAGCTCTCGCCCGCGACCCTCGACGCTCTCGGCCCCGACTTCGAGGTCCGGCACGTCGACGGCGCAGACCGCGCCGCGCTCCTGCCCGCGATCGCCGACGTCGATGCGATCCTCGTCCGCTCGGCCACCAAGGTCGACGCCGAGGCCCTGGCGGCAGCGAAGAACCTCAAGGTCGTCGCCCGAGCGGGTGTGGGCCTCGACAACGTCGACGTCGACGCGGCCACGAAGGCGGGTGTCATGGTCGTCAACGCGCCCACCTCCAACATCACCAGCGCCGCTGAGCTCGCGGTCGGCCTGTTGCTGGCCTGTGCGCGCAACATCGCCCCTGCCAACGAGGCCCTGAAGAACGGTGCGTGGAAGCGCAGCAAGTATGGCGGCGCCGAGGTGCTCGAGAAGAAGGTCGGCATCGTCGGCTTCGGGCGGATCGGTCAGCTCGTCGCCGAGCGCCTCAAGGGCTTCGGCGTCGAGCTCCTCGCCTACGACCCCTACGTCTCCGTACAGCGGGCCGGCCAGCTCGGGGCGCGCCTGGTCACCCTCGACGAGCTCCTCGCGGAGTCCGACTTCATCACGATCCACCTCCCCAAGACCCCCGAGACGATCGGGCTCATCGGCAAGGAGGCGCTGACCAAGGTCAAGCCCAGCGTGCGGATCGTCAACGCGGCCCGCGGTGGCGTGCTCGACGAGGCGGCGCTCGCCGACGCCATCGCCGAGGGCCGCGTCGCGGGTGCCGGCCTCGACGTCTTCGCCACCGAGCCCTGCACGGACAGCCCCCTGTTCGCGTTCGAGTCGGTCGTCGTCACCCCGCACCTGGGCGCGTCGACCGAGGAGGCGCAGGAGAAGGCCGGGGTGGCCGTGGCCAAGTCCGTGCGCCTCGCCCTCGGTGGCGACCTCGTGCCGGATGCCGTCAACGTCTCGGGTGGAACGGTCGCCGAGGAGGTGCGGCCCGGCATCGACCTCGTGGAGAAGCTCGGCCGCGTGTTCACCGCCTTCGCCGCGTCGGTCCCGGTGCAGCTCGACGTGGACGTCCGCGGCGAGATCACCAGCCACGACGTGTCGATCTGGGAGCTGGCCGCCCTCAAGGGCCTGTTCACCGATGTCACCGAGGACCCCGTCACGTACGTCAACGCGCCCCTGCTCGCCGCCGAGCGCGGCTGCGAGTCCAGGCTGCTGACCGACGAGGTCTCCGAGGACTTCCGCAACGTCACGACGCTGCGCGGGACCCTCGCCGACGGCACCGTGGTGTCCGTCGCGGGCACCCTGACGGGCCCGAAGATGGTCCAGAAGATCATCGGGGTCAACGGCTTCGAGCTCGAGATCCCGATCAGCCAGCACCTCGCGTTCTTCTCCTACGTCGACCGTCCGGGTGTCATCGGTGCGATCGGCAAGCTGCTGGGCGACGCCGACGTCAACATCGCCGGCATGCAGGTCTCCCGTGACGACGACGCCGGGCGGGCGCTCGTCGCGCTCACCCTCGACAGCGCCATCCCCGAGGACGTCGTGGCGGCGCTGCACACCGAGATCGGTGAGGACACGGTGCGGGTCGTCAACCTCGTCTGACGCGCCCCGTCCGACGGCACTCCGTCCGCGCCGCCCACCCACCGGTGGGCGGCGCGTCGTCGTCGTCTCCGAGGCGTGGCGACGGGGTCGAGGGGTGCTGGCGGACGGCCGCGGGGCTCGTTGTGGACCACGGATTCCGGGGTGGAAGCGTCGTGGCCCCCCGGAATCCGCCGTCGTGGCCCCCGATGTGATGCAGGACTCGTCTGCGATGCGTCCGCATCGTGGAAGGGGCCTGTCAGGTGGTAGGACGTCCACGTACCGTCGATGACATGGCGCGGCTCGAGGTACTCCTCATTCCCAGCCGCGGCGAGGTCCGGTAGCCAGCACCCTCGTCGCGGAGACCCTGCGACGTCGCCGGCCGCTCGCCGAGCACCCTCGGCTCGAGCACCCGAACCCCCCAGACACGACAGCGGCCACGCGCCGCGGAGACGAGATCACGGTGAACGAGAACAGCCCCCTCGACGAGGCCACGATGGCCCGTCAGGCCCTCCAGGAGTCAATGGACCTGCGCGACCAGGGCCACTCGGACGACTGAGCCGGCCGTCCTTCCCGGGACGCCACCACGGCCGTCCCGCCCCGACCACGGGGTGGGACGGCCGTCCGCATCCCGGACCCCGTTCCCTAGGCTGCAGACCATGACCGACAGCGCAGCCCGGACCCTCGACATCGCCGTCATCGGCGGCGACGGCATCGGCCCGGAGGTCGTGGCAGAGGGCCTCAAGGTGCTCGACGCCGCGACAGCCGGTTCCGGCACGAAGGTCGCCACGACGGAGTACGACCTCGGCGCCCGTCGCTGGCACGCCACCGGCGAGACCCTGCCCGCGTCGGTGGTCGAGGAGATCGCCGGTCACGACGCGGTCCTCCTGGGCGCCATCGGTGACCCGGGGGTTCCGAGCGGGGTGCTGGAGCGAGGGGTGCTCCTGCCGCTGCGGTTCGCCCTGGAGCACTACGTCAACCTGCGCCCGGCCCGCCTGTACCCCGGTGTACAGAGTCCCCTGGCAGTCGAGCGAGTGGCTCCCGAGGGCATCGACTTCGTCGTCGTGCGGGAGGGCACAGAGGGCCCGTACGTCGGCAACGGCGGGTCCCTGCGCACCGGCACCCCGCACGAGATCGCGACCGAGGTGAGCGTCAACACCCGCTTCGGGGTCGAGCGCGTCGTCAGGGATGCCTTCGCCCGTGCGCAGGCCCGCCCTCGCAAGCACCTCACCCTGGTCCACAAGCACAACGTCCTCACCCACGCCGGCCACCTGTGGCGGCGGACCGTGGAGGAGGTGGGCTCGGAGTTCCCCGACGTCGAGACGGCCTACCAGCACGTCGACGCGGCGACGATCTTCCTGACGACCGATCCGGGCCGCTTCGACGTCATCGTCACCGACAACCTCTTCGGGGACATCCTCACCGACATCGCCGCCGCGATCGCGGGCGGGATCGGCCTGGCGGCCAGCGGCAACATCAACCCCGAGGGCCGTTTCCCGAGCATGTTCGAACCCGTGCACGGCTCCGCGCCGGACATCGCGGGACAGGCCAAGGCCGACCCGACCGCAACCGTCCTGTCGGTCTCGATGCTCCTGGCACACCTCGGTCTCGCCGAGGAGGCCTCCCGGGTCGAGCGAGCGGTCGCCGCGGACCTCGCCGAGCGCGGGAGCGGCCAGCGCGCCACCACCGTGGTCGGGGACGCGATCGCCTCTCGCCTCTGACGCCGGCTCGGGCGGCCCCTCGGCCGCATCGGCACGGCGAGAGCGGCGTGAAGGGGACACCCCTGCGACGCCCGGCCTCGCCGGGTGGACCGGCAGGCCGGGGCGGGTAGCCTGCGACAAGCACGCACCGACGCTCCACGAGGAAGGACCACACCACCATGAGCCTGACCTTCGACGTCCACGTCCGGCCGGACCGGGCCAGCGACGAGCGGCGGTCCGAGATCCTCGCGAACCCCGGCTTCGGTGTGTACTTCACCGACCACATGGCCCGGGCCACCTGGACCAAGGGCGGCGGCTGGAGCGATGGTGAGGTCACGGCCTACGGACCGATCACCCTCTTGCCGAGCGCCGCGGTGCTGCACTACGCCCAGGAGATCTTCGAGGGCCTGAAGGCCTACCGGCACGGGGACGGGTCGGTCTGGTCCTTCCGGCCCGAGGCCAACGCCCAGCGCATGCAGCGCAGCGCCCGGCGGCTGGCCCTGCCCGAGCTCCCCACGGAGGACTTCCTTGCCTCGCTTCGTGCGCTCGTGGAGGTTGACGAGGCGTGGGTCCCACCGGCGGGTACGGGAGAGACCAGCCTCTACCTGCGGCCGTTCATGTACGCCTCGGAGGCGTTCCTCGGCGTCCGCCCGGCGAACGAGGTCACGTACTGCCTCATCGCGTCACCGGCGGGCGCCTACTTCGCCGGCGGGCTCAAGCCGGTCACCCTGTGGATCTCGGAGAACTACGCCCGCGCCGGCAGCGGGGGTACCGGGGCCGCGAAGACCGGGGGCAACTACGCCTCATCCCTCGCCGGTCAGCTCGAGGGCATCGAACAGGGCTGCGACCAGGCCGTCTTCCTCGACTCCTCGACACACACCTACATCGAGGAGCTCGGCGGGATGAACCTCTTCTTCGTCACCCGCGACAACAAGCTCGTCACCCCCGAGCTCACCGGCTCGATCCTCGAGGGAGTGACCCGTAGCTCGATCCTCGAGCTCGCCAAGGAGCTGGGCCTGGAGCCCGAGGAGCGCCGGATCGCGATCGAGGAGTGGAAGGAGGGCGTCGCGAGCGGCGAGGTCCGCGAGGTCTTCGCGTGTGGCACGGCGGCCGTCGTCACACCGGTCGGCGAGCTGCGCTGGGAGGGGGGAACGGCACCCTCCACCGCCGGCGCCGCGGGCGGCGAGGTCACGCAGGCGATCCGCACGGCGCTGCTCGACATCCAGTACGGCCGGGCCGAGGACACCCACGGCTGGCTGACCAGGCTCGCCTGACGCCCAGCGACTCACGGCCCGGCGTTGGATCATGACGCGTCCGCCGTCGACCCCGCGTCGTCGGGTGCATCGACGGGGCGGGCATACTCGCCACCATGACGTCGGCCTTTCCCACCGAGCCCCCGCGAGTCGTCGCGAGCGACCTCGACGGGACCCTGCTGCGCTCCGACGGCACCGTGTCCGACCGCACCCGCGACGCCCTGCGCAGGACCGAGGTCGCGCAGATCGACGTCGTCTTCGTCACCGCACGCCCGCCCCGGTGGATCACCCCCCTCGTGGATGCCGTTGCCGGCCACGGGGTGGTCATCGCCGGAAACGGCGCCTTCGTCGTCGACGCTCGCACACTCGAGGTCACGGAGGAGCACGGCTTCTCCCGCCTCGCCCTCCTCGAGCTCCTCGGCCCCCTGCGGCGGGAGTTCCCTTCCGCCGGTCTCGCCGTCGAGCGCTCGAGCGGGATGACGACGGAGCGCGGGTACCGCTCCCCGCACGGCCACCAGCTCGACTCCACCGAGGTCGACCGCCTCGAGGACATCGACGAGGTCCCGACCGGGAAGCTGCTCGTCATGGCGCCGGACGGCGTGGGGGACGGCTTCCAGGCGAGCGTCGAGCGGGTCGTCGGAGAGCTCGGACACGTCTCGCACTCCGGAGTCGGCCGTCTCGCGGAGATCTCCGCGCCCGGGGTCACCAAGGCGGCCGGCCTCGCCCGGTGGTGCGAGACTCGGGGCGTGAACGCCGAGAACGTGTGGGCCTTCGGGGACATGCCCAACGACCTCCCCATGCTCCGCTGGGCCGGCACGTCCTTCGCGGTGGCGAACGCTCACGCCGACGTTCGCGCCACGGCAGGCCGCACCGTCCCCTCGAACGACGAGGACGGCGTCGCCGTCACGCTCGAGGAGATGCTCACCCGAGGGGCCGGGCGCCCCGCCGGACCCCACGGCTGAAGGGAGGGCGACCATGCCGAGCTCCATCCACCCCGGCGGACCGCCGCAGCTCACCGTCGACCAGCTGCGCGCCGACGTCGCCGACGGCGCCGTCGACACGGTGATCGTCGCGTTCACCGACATGCAGGGCCGGCTCCAGGGGAAGCGGTTGCACGCTTCGTTCTTCCTCGAGCACGTCCTCGAGGCCGGTACCGAGGGATGCAACTACCTCCTCGCCGTCGACGTCGACATGAACACGGTCGACGGCTTCGCCATGTCCTCCTGGGAGGGTGGCTACGGCGACATGTTCTTCCAGATGGACCTCGACACCCTGAGGCGGACTCCAGCCCACCCCGGCTCCGTGACCATCCAGAGCGACCTCACCTGGCTCGACGGCCGCGGTGAGGTCGCCCCGTCCCCTCGCACGGTCCTCAAGTCTCAGATCGCCTCTGCCGCAGGCGACGGCTGGGCCGCGTTCGCCGGGACCGAGCTGGAGTTCATGCTCTTCGAGGACTCCTACGAGTCGGCCTGGGACAGGAGGTACCACGGCCTCACCGGCGCCAACCGCTACAACGTCGACTACTCGATCCTCGGTGGCAGCAAGGTCGAGCCCGTGCTGCGCGAGATCCGCAACGAGATGTACCGCGCCGGGATGACGGTGGAGTCCGCCAAGGGCGAGTGCAACCTCGGCCAGCACGAGATCGGCTTCCTCTTCGACGACGTCCTGACCACGTGCGACAACCACGCCGTCTACAAGACCGGCGCCAAGGAGATCGCCGCCCGGCACGGGCAGGCCCTGACGTTCATGGCGAAGTTCGACGAGCGCGAGGGCAACTCGTGCCACATCCACCTCTCCCTGCGCGGCGCGGACGGCTCGGTCGTCTTCGCCGACGACGAGCGTGAGGGGGGCCGCAGCGAGCTCTTCGACCACTTCCTTGCCGGAGTGCTCTCGACCATGCGCGAGCTCACCTACTTCTACGCGCCGAACATCAACTCCTACAAGAGGTTTGCGGCGGGGTCGTTCGCTCCCACGGCGGTCGCGTGGGGCACCGACAACCGGTCGTGCAGCCTGCGGGTCGTGGGGCACGGCGCCGGGCTGCGGGTCGAGAACCGGGTGCCCGGTGGTGACGCCAACCCTTACCTGGCCGTGGCGGCCATGCTGGCCGGCGGTCTGCACGGCATCCGCGAGGAGCTGGCGCTCCCGCCGGTCTGCGAGGGCAACGCCTACGTGGGGGACCACGAACGTGTCCCGCGCACCCTGGCCGAGGCGCGTGGGCTACTGGCCGGCAGCGAGGTGGCCCGTGCCGCCTTCGGGGACGAGGTCGTCGACCACTACGTGAACGCCGCCGACGTCGAGATTGCGGCCTTCGACTCCGCAGTGACCGACTGGGAGCGCGTGCGCGGATTCGAGAGGCTGTGAGCACCCCGATGGGCAGCACCACACGTCACGAGGTCATCAACCCCGCGACCGAGGAGGTCATCGAGACGATCCACCTCGTCGGCGTCGAGGAGACCGATGCCGCTGTCGCACGCGCGGTCGAGGTCGGTCCGTCCTGGCGGGCGGTGAGCCCGGCAGACCGCGGGATGCTGTTGCGCCGCTTCGCCGATGCCGTCGAGGCCGCGACCGAGGAGCTCGCGGCCCTGGAGGTCGGCAACGCCGGCCACACCGTCGGCAATGCCCTCTGGGAGGTCGGCAACGTCGTCTCGGTGCTGCGCTACTACTCGGCCGCGCCGGAACGACTCTTCGGCCGCCAGATCCCCGTCGCGGGCGGCCTCGACGTGACCTTCAAAGAGCCCCTCGGGGTGGTCTCGGTCATCGTTCCGTGGAACTTCCCCATGCCTGTCGCCGGCTGGGGGATGGCGCCCGCCCTGGCCGCCGGGAACACGGTGGTGCTCAAGCCGGCCGAGCTCACCCCGCTGACGGCGATGCGGCTCGCCGGCCTGGCGCTCGAGGCGGGCCTCCCGGAGGGTGTCTTCACCGTGCTGCCCGGCCGGGGCGACGTCGTGGGGGAGCGCCTGGTGACCCACCCCGACGTGCGCAAGATCTGCTTCACCGGCTCGAGCGCCGTGGGGAAGGGGATCATGCGCAAGGCGGCCGACCAGCTCAAGCGGGTGACGCTCGAGCTCGGCGGGAAGTCCGCGAACATCGTCTTCGCCGATGCAGACCTCGACAAGGCGGCGGCCAGCGCCCCCATGAGCTTCCTCGACAACGCGGGCCAGGACTGCTGCGCCCGCACCCGGATCCTCGTGCAGCGCAGCGTGTTCGATGCCTTCATGGAGCGCTTCGAGGCCGCCGTACGGAACGTCTCGGTGGGGGACCCGAGCGCGGAGACGACCGAGATGGGGCCCCTCGTCAGCGCACGACAGCGAGAGACCGTCCGGGGCTATGTCGAGGACGCCGCGCGTGGCGGCCACGAGGAGGTCGAGGTCGCCTTCCGAGGCTCCGCGCCGCAAGGAGCCGGATGGTGGTACCCACCCACTGTCGTCCTGCCCCGAGGTACCGACGACCGCGTGTGGCGGGAGGAGGTCTTCGGGCCGGTCGCCGCAGTGCTGCCCTTCGAGGACGAAGCGGATGCGGTCGCCAAGGCCAACGACACGGCCTACGGACTCGCCGGCTCGATCTGGACCCGGGACGTGGGGCGGGCCATCCGGGTGGCCCGCGGGGTCGAGGCCGGCAACCTCTCGGTCAACAGCCACGGCGCGGTGCGCTACTCGACCCCGTTCGGAGGCTTCAAGGCGAGTGGCCTGGGCCGCGAGCTGGGGCCCGACGCGCTCGACTCGTTCACCGAGGTCAAGAACGTGTTCATCGACACCGAGCCGTGAGGAGCAGGGAATGACGGGCAGGTTGGCAGGAAAGGTGGCGGTCGTCACCGGCGGCTGCTCCGGCATCGGGTTGGCCACGGTACGTCGCTTCGCCCGGGAGGGGGCGTCGGTGGTGATCGGTGACCTGGCCGATGACGCGGGTGCGGTCCTGGCCGAGGAGGTCGACGGCGCCTACGTCCACTGCGACGTCGCCGAAGAGGCAGAGGTCGAGCGGCTCTTCGCCACCGCCGTGGAGCGGTTCGGACGCCTCGACGTGGCGTTCAACAACGCCGGCATCAGCCCGCCGGAGGACGACTCGATCCTCGACACCGACCTCGAGGCCTGGCGCCGCGTGCAGGAGGTCAACCTCACCTCGGTCTTCCTGTGCTGCAAGGCGGCGCTGACGCAGATGCTCCCGCAGCGCTCGGGCTCCATCATCAACACGTCGAGCTTCGTCGCGGTCATGGGCGCCGCGACCTCGCAGATCTCCTACTCGGCCTCCAAGGGCGGGGTGCTGTCGATGACGCGCGAGCTAGGCGTGCAGTTCGCCCGCCAAGGAGTGCGCGTCAACGCATTGTGTCCCGGGCCGGTCAACACCCCTCTGCTGCAGGAGCTCTTCGCCTCGGACCCCGAGCGAGCCGAGCGGCGGCTCGTGCACGTGCCGATGGGGCGGTTCGCCGAGCCCGAGGAGATGGCCAACGCCGTCCTCTTCCTCGCCTCCGACGAGTCGAGCTTCATGACCGCGTCGACCTTCCTCGTCGACGGTGGCATCTCCGGGGCCTACGTCACGCCGCTGTGAGCGACCACCGACCCGTCATCGGGGTGTCCTGCTACGTGGAGGACGTCGACCGCGACCCGTGGGTGGGCCAGCGCAGCGCGGTGCTGCCGCAGGGCTACGTCGCCCACCTCGAGGGGGCCGGTGCACTCGTGGTGCTGCTCCCGCCTCGCAGGGATGCCGACGACGTGATGGCGCGCGAGGTGCTCAGCCGGCTCGACGGGCTGGTGATCGCCGGGGGTGCCGACATCGAGTCGCGGCGCTATGCCGGTCTCCCGCATCCGGACTCCCAACCTCCACGACCGGACCGCGACGCGTGGGAGCTGGCCCTGGCCCGGGTCTCGGCGGCGCGGGACCTCCCGGTGCTGGGGATCTGCCGGGGCATGCAGGTCATGGCCGTCGCCGTGGGTGGAACCCTCGACCAGCACCTCCCCGACCTCGTCGGCCACGACGCGCACAGCCCGAAGCCCGGCGTCTACACCTCGCACCACGTGGCGCCGGTGCCGGGGACGCGCACTGCTGCCCTCCTCGGCACCGCGTCCGTGGACGTACCGACCTACCACCACCAGTCGGTACGGGCCGCGTCACTGGCGGGCACGGCATACGTCGCCTCCGCCTGGCACGCGGACGGGACGCTGGAGGCGATGGAGGACCCGACGTCCACCTTCCGCCTCGCGGTGCAGTGGCATCCCGAGATGGGGGAGGACGGCCGGCTCTTTCGGGCCCTCACCGAGGCCGCCGGCGCGGGTGCGGGCGGGCGATGAGGCCGTGCGGCGAGGCCAAGTGCGCGAGACCGCGGTCCCCCTCGACACGGTCGAGCCCGGTGCGCACCCCGTGCGGGCCGAGCACCGCCCGGAGCTCGGCCTGGGGCACCAGCCGTGCTCCCAGTCCGGGCAGGCGCAGCACGCCCCGCCGCGTCGCGTAGATCCACGGCTGCCAGGGACGCTGACCACCCGAGAGCACCAGCGGGTAGCGAGCGGGATCGAGTGGGACCCGTTCATAGTTGGGCTCGGTGGTGTCCACCGCGGCGAGCTGGTCGTCGTCGAGGAACTGCACGACGACCGCTCCCCGGGCTCCGGGGGAGTGCATCGGAGCCGCGGGGACGTAGCCACCCCGGGAGACGTGGGCCGAGTGCACGACGGCGAGGTTGCGCACCACTCCGGTGATCATCGGCACGACCGGTGACACCCCACGGCTGGACAGCTTGTGCCGCATGACCGCCGGGCTGGCGTTCGACCCGACCGCGACGACGGCGGTACGGGACCCCAGGGGCTGCGCGCCCACCCGGCGGAGCGCGGTCGAGAGTGGGGAACGGGCGGCCTCGGGCGCGGCGGCCGCGCAGTCCGGGCACGACTCCGTGCCGGCCTGCGGGAGGGGACGACGGGCGTGCGGGCGGACCGGGTGCCGGCACGACGCCAGGAGGAGGGTGGGCGACGAGGTGGGCGTGCCCGGGTAGGAGTCGGGCGCACGGGAGAGGTCGCCGTGCTCCTCGACGTCAGCGTCCACGTCCACTGCCTCACCTCCGGCCCGCCCAGTCCTCAGGATAGGTCGGACCGATCGGCCTGCGTCACCGACAATGGCCTGGTGACCAGACTCAATCGGATCGCCGTCGCCGCCGGTGCGGCCAGTGCCCTCGGTGCCCTGGCCGTCACGGGACGTACCGTCAACGCCGCGGTGGGCGCCCGTCCCGACGGCGTTCGTCTCGAGCGGGCGAAGAGCTCGCCGCACTACCGCGACGGCGCCTTCCACAACACCTCCCGGGGCACGTCGGCCATGCCGCAGGGGCAGCGGGACGTGATGAAGCGGTTTCGCGAGAACGCCCCGGTGCGCCACCCGGCAGGTCCGATCCCGGTGGTCAGTGCCGCCCGGGAGCCGGCGCTCGACGGGGTCAAGGTCACCTGGTTCGGGCATGCGTCGTGCCTCGTCGAGCTCGACGGCGTCCGGCTCCTGCTCGACCCCGTGTGGAGCGAGCGGTGCTCGCCCAGCCAGCACGTCGGGCCACGGCGGCTGCACGCGGTGCCGGTTCCGCTGTCGGGCCTGGGCCGGGTCGACGCGGTCGTCATCTCGCACGACCACTACGACCACCTCGACATGGGCACGGTGCAGACGCTTGCGAGGACGACCGAGGCCGTCTTCCTCGTCCCCCTGGGGGTGGGTGCCCACCTCGACGCGTGGGGAGTCCCGGCATCCCGGGTGCGGGAGTTCGACTGGGAAGAGGCGCACACGATCGGCGACGTGTGCGTCACCGCCGTCGAGGCCCAGCACTTCTCGGGCCGTGGCCTGCGTCGTGACGGGACGCTGTGGGCCTCGTGGGTCCTGGCCGGCCCGAGCGGGAAGGTCTTCTTCAGCGGCGACACCGGGTTCTTCGAGGGGTACGACCGAATCGGTGCCGACCACGGCCCCTTCGACCTCTCCCTCATGGCGGTCGGCGCCTACGACCCGGCGTGGCACGACATCCACCTCGACCCCGAGGAGGCCGTCGAGGCCGGTGTCCGCCTGCGCGGCGGTCTCCTCGTGCCGATTCACTGGTGCACCTTCGTGCTCGCCCCACACCCGTGGGCCGAGCCGGTCGAGCGGCTCCTCGTGGCGGCCGCGACCCGGGGCGTGCCGGTCGCGGTGCCGCGGGTGGGGGACCGGCTCGATGCCTCCGACCGCCCGGGCCTGGACGCCTGGTGGGAGCTCTGACCCGACGGGTCGCCCCGTGCGCACGCCGGGCCGGCGGTAAGGGGGGCACGGGTGGTGGGCACCGAGTCAGTGGTCAGCATGTGGACCGCCCATGTGCAGTGGGGCGGCCTCCGTGGGACACTCACCTCGTGACGTTCCGTGACGTGGCCACCACCACGATCATTATCGGCTAGCGCGACGAGACCTCCTCGTCGCGCAGACCTCCCACACCCGGGGGGTCTTTTGCTTGTCGGGAGCGTCGCAGGGCGCGGCGTGACCGATCGGCAGGCGTCGACCGCCCACACCCCGGGCGCGCGACGGCAGCGCTGGCCCGACAATGGGCGGAGCAGCACACGTCATCGCCCCGGCCCTCACGGGCCGGGGCACGAGACGCCGGGTGACCGGCATACCGATCCGGGTGAACTTCATGACCGACCTGCACGTCTACGACACGACCCTGCGCGACGGCGCGCAGCAAGAGGGGCTCAACCTCTCCGTCGCGGACAAGCTCGCCATCGCCATGCACCTCGACGAGCTCGGCGTGGGCTACATCGAGGGTGGCTGGCCCGGAGCGAACCCGAAGGACACGGAGTTCTTCGCCCGGGCCGCCAGTGAGCTCACCCTGCGCAACTCCACCCTCGCCGCGTTCGGGGCGACCCGACGAGCCGGGGGCCGCGCCGAGACCGACCCCCTGATCCGCGCCCTGGTGGACAGCCAGGCGCAGGTCATCACCCTGGTCGCCAAGTCGCACACCGGACACGTCGAGCGGGCCCTGCGCACCACCCTCGCGGAGAACCTGGAGATGATCCGCGACACCGTGAGCTTCCTGCGGGGCGAGGGGCGGCGGGTGTTCCTCGATGCCGAGCACTTCTTCGACGGCTACCGCACCGACCGGGCCTACGCGCTCGAGGCGATCAGGGTGGCGGCCGAGGCCGGGGCCGAGGTCGTGGCCCTGTGTGACACCAACGGCGGGATGCTGCCCAACGAGGTGGCAGACGTCGTGCACGACGTCGTGGGCGCGACCGGCGCACGGGTCGGCATCCACTGCCACAACGACACCGGATGTGCCGTGGCCAACTCGGTGGCCGCCGTCGATGCTGGCGCCACCCACGTCCAGGGCACCATCAACGGCTACGGGGAGCGCACCGGCAACGCCGACCTGCTCACGGTCGTGGCCAACCTCCAGCTCAAGGCCGGGTACCCGCTCCTCGAGCCGCACCGCCTGCAGGAGTCCACCCGCATCTCGCACGCGATCGCCGAGGTGACCAACATCCCGCCCTACTCGCGCCAGCCCTACGTCGGCTCGAGCGCGTTCGCGCACAAGGCGGGCCTGCACGCGAGCGCCATCAAGATCGACCCCGACCTCTACCAGCACATGGACCCCAAGCACGTGGGCAACGACATGCGGATGCTGGTCTCGGACATGGCCGGGCGCGCCTCGATCGAGCTGAAGTCGCGCGAGCTCGGTTTCGACCTCGACCCGAGCAACGAGGAGAACAGCGAGACGTTGGCGCGGGTGTTGAGGGCCGTGAAGGAGAAGGAGCTCGGCGGCTACACGTTCGATGCCGCCGACGCCAGCTTCGAGCTGCTGCTGCGCCACGAGATCGACGGCTCGCTCCCCGACTTCTTCCAGGTCGAGTCCTGGCGGGTGATCACCGACGCACGCGGCGACGACGAGGCGCTCTCGGAGTCGACGGTCAAGCTTCGGGCGGCCGGGCAGCGCCATGTCCAGACGGGGGAGGGAAACGGCCCGGTCAACGCCCTGGACCACGCTCTGCGAGAGGCGCTCTCGGTTGCCTACCCGGAGATCGCGCACCTCGAACTGATCGACTACAAGGTGCGAATCCTCGACGCCGCCCACGGCACCGACGCCGTCACCAGAGTGCTGATCGAGACGTCCGACGGCACGACGTCGTGGACGACCATCGGCGTGGCCGCGAACATCCTCGAGGCGAGCTGGGACGCCCTCGTCGAGTCGGTCACCTATGGCCTGGTCCGTGCGGGTGTCGACCCCCGCTGACCGCGGCGCTCCGCACCGCAGGGGCCGCTAGGCGCAGGACAGCTCGAGCTCGCCCTCGACCCGGGTGCCGGAGCCGAGCTGGGTGAAGCTCACCGATCCCGAGGCGGTCTTCCCGCTGACGTCGAGCTCGACCGGCTCCGGAGGGGTCGGGACCACGCCCGCCAGCCCTGACGCGCCCGCGATGTACTGCCCGCTCGGCAGCTCGAGATCGACATAGGGCTGGTTGTCCTCGGCGAGCTCGGGGCTCAGGTCGGCGTCGTTCTGCACGAGGAACACACTCAGGTCGCCATCGGCACTGGCCGCTCCGGAGTCGTCCACCAACGCCAAGGTGGCTTGGAGAGTGGGTCCGACGGTCATGCAGAAGTTCCTGGCTCCGCCGTCATCGACGAACTCGTAGGACACGCCGTCCAGCGTGAGGGTGGCCGTGGACTGCCCGCCGCCGGCATCCTCCTGGTCCTCGGCCGACGCACTGGCAGATGGCGACCCGGGGGCCGCTGTCGACTCGGCGGTCGTGGCGACGGACCCCGAGGACTCGGCGGTGGATGAGTCCTCGCCGCCGCACCCGGCACTGAGCAGTCCGGCCGCGATGAGGACGGCCCCGGAACGGGCGATCGTGACAGCAGACACGGCGAACCTCTTCCCTCGAACGAGTTGCGCAGGTCGTGACCAGAGTAGGACACCCTTATCGGTCGCGGGCCGCCTTCGAGGTGCGGCCGGCGGTCAGCCGGGGTGGATCGAGGGCCGCTCCAGCTGATCGCAGAGGTGGATGAGGGCGCGTCGAAGACCGGAGCCGGCCTCGGCCAGCTCGCGCTGGCCGGCGACGTACTCGGCTCGCCCCGCGGGTGTCTCGATCCGGACGGGTTCCAGACCGAAGCCCGAGACCTCGTACGGCGAGGCCCGCATGTCCAGCTGGCGGGCGCGCACGGCCAGGTCGAACGCCCTGAGGGTGAGGTCTCCCGGCACGAGGGGACCCAGCTTCAGGCACCACTTGAGGAGGTCCATGCCGACGTGCAGACACCCGGGCTGGTCATGATCCGCCTGCGAGTCGCGGCTCGGGGCGACCTCGTTCATCGGTGCCGCCTCGGGCGTGAAGAACCGGAAGGCGTCGAAGTGGGAGCACCGGAGGCGGCTCCGCTCGACGACCTCGTCGGTGCCCCGCTGCCCGAGCCGCAACGGCAGCGGATGTCGATGGTCGTCCTGTCGGTAGACCATGGCCCACTCGTGAAGCCCGAGACATCCCGTGAACGACCGCCTGCCCTCGACGGCCCGCAACAGCCGAGCCACGAAGTCGACCGTCTGGGCACGGGCCGCCATGAACGCCTCGTGGTCGACGGTGACGGCGTCATTCCCGTCGCTCCGGTACCACCGCCACGAGGCATGGGGTACCTCGCCGTCGGTCGCGGACAGTCGCACACCGAGTCCCGGGTGCCACCTCCTCAGTCGTCCCGGCCTGAGGCCGTAGTAGTCGAAGACGAAGTCCTCGAGTGCATGGGGCTCACCCGCCGCGCGTCGTGCGCTGTGAGCGGCGGTCCGCAGCCCGGCCTCGCGCTCGTGCGCAGCGATCCGGCGCCGCCAGGTCGTCGCCGGGAGCGTGATCATGCGGCGCTCACGCTAGGTCCGGCGGCGACGAGAAGCTTCCCGCCCCCATGGCGACGGCAGGTGGGGTGCACACCACCACCGTAGCCACGGGGGCCGCCGAGGTCAGTCCTTGGGGTACGGGCCGTACTGGTTGTCACCGTCGCTGTCGATGAACCAGATGTAGAGGAGGATCAGGGACCCGATGACCGGGACCAGCCCGATGAACCACCACCAGCCCGAGCGCCCGGTGTCGTGCAGGCGCCGCACCTGCACGGCGAGGTTGGGCAGGATGAGGAAGACGGAGACCAGTGTCGTCACCCAGCCGACGCCCGACGCGAAGGTGATGCCGGTGACGTTGTCGACGATCGCCGCGGCGATGAACAGGAGGATGGTGAAGAGGAACCAGTACCAGAACTCGCTCCTGCGGGCGCGCCCGGAGAAGGTGGCGTACTTGGACAGGACCGTGCTGACGGCTTGGCCGAACGACATCGTGCACTCCTCAGGGCGTGGTGCTGTCGTGTCGAAGCCTACGGCCGGAGGGGCTGCCGCCGTGGGACGTACGGCGCTGTCGGGGAACCCCGGCGGGGGGCCGTTCGTCGTGACAGACGATGGTGGATTCTCCTTCCCCACCGATGACGAGGAACTCATGCGCAGGCGCACCCCGCTCGCGGCACTGGCGGCACTCGCTGCGCTCTCCCTGGTCCTGGCCGGGTGCGGCGGTGACCCGGAGCCGAGCCCCACGTCGCCTGGCCCCGCGTCGAGCGTGGCCAGCCCGGATGAGTCCGCGTCCCCCAGCTCGTCCGCCCCGACCTCCGGCGCCCTGTACGTCGCCCTCGGCGACTCCCTCGCCGCCGGCTACCAGCCTGGTGGCACCGAGCTCCGGGACACCGCCTACCCGGCCCTGGCCGCCGGTCGCCTCGCCGGCGAGGGTGCCGAGCTCACCACGGAGAACCTCTCGTGCAGCGGTGAGACGACGACCAGCCTCATCGAGGGTGGCCGGTGTGACTACCCCGAGGGCAGCCAGCTCCGGGCGGCCGAGGCGATGCTCGAGGCCGCCGACGGCGACGTCGCCCTCGTGACGATCGACATCGGCGGAAACGACCTCCTGCGCTGCGTGCGGGACTCGGCGACCATCGACACCGACTGCACCGCCGAGGGCGTCGACACCGTGCAGACGAACCTGCCCGGCATCCTCGACCGACTCCGTGCTGCCGCCGGCGACGATGTCCCCGTGCTCGTCCTGGGCTACTACAACCCCTGGCTGGCGGCACAGGTCCTGGACCAGCCGGTGAAGGGCGTGGCCGAGGCGGCCACGGCCTACACGCAGCTCAGCGACACCATCGAGACGGCCGCGAACGAGAGCGGCACGACGTTCGTCTCCCTCGACGAGGCCTTCGCCACGACGGACTCCACCCCGACGGAGGTCGGCGGCCGCACCATCCCGGAGAACGCGGCGCGGATCTGCACCCTGACCAACCTCTGCACCGCCGGCGACATCCACTTCACCGACGAGGGAGCGGCCACCGTGGGCCGGGTGGTCGCCGAGGCGGCGCAAGATCAGGGCGTGGCCTGAAGGTCGAGGGTTGGACAACGTCCCCATCGGTCGGGCCGACGCATAGCATCAGCCCGGGCGGCAGCGTGGCCGCCACTCACTGAGGAGAGCACATGCACCGTCGTTGGAGTATCGCGATCGCCACCGTCATCGCGCTGGTCGGCATCGTTCCGGCCACCTCCGCCCAGGCAGCCCCTGGCGCTCCGCCGCAGGCGATGGGCTGGTACCTCGCGCTCGGCGACTCCCTGGCGGCCGGCTACCAGCCCGGTCAGGGCGACGACCTCACCGGCGGGTACGTCGGCGGGGTCCTCGACGCGGTGAAGGACGACACCCCGAAGACCAAGCTCGTCAACGTGGCCTGCAGCGGGGAGACCGTGGTCACCATGGTCGAGGGCGGCCGGTGCTCCTACAAGAAGGGCACCCAGCTCGCCGAGGCGCTCCACTTCCTCAGGGCCCACGGCAAGTTCACCCGCCTCGTGACCATCGACATCGGTGCCAACGACGTGCAGCGCTGCGTGAGCCGCGACCCGCTCGCCGTCGACTTCGCCTGTGTCCAGGCGGGACTGGACGACGTCGCCACCCTCCTTCCGGCAGCCCTCCAGCAGATCCGCGCCGCCGCCCCCGACGCCAAGATCGTCGTGGCCAACTACTACAACCCGTTCCTCGCCGCCTCCCTCGCCGGTCCTTCGGGCCTGGCGCTCGCAGCCCAGTCCGGGCTGCTGCAGGCCCAGCTGAACGGCATCATCGCCGCGGCGGCCTCGTCGGTGGGTGCCGAGCTCGCCGACGTCGCCACCGCGTTCAAGAGCACCGACACCACCCCGGTGGCCCTTCCCGGCGTGGGCTCGGTGCCGACCAACGTCGCGACGATCTGCACCTGGACCTGGATGTGCCAGCTCACCGACATCCACGCCAACGACACCGGGTATGCCGTGATGGCCGACACGGTGGCGGGTCGCCTCTGACGGGGGATGAGGCCGGGCGGTCGAGAAGCCACGGACGGTCGGCTGGTGGCCGGGCGTACCCGGGCCGACCCCACCTGCGCGGGGTCGTAGGCTCAGCCCATGCGCATCGCGAGGTTCACGGCAGGTGAGGACCCGGCATACGGGTTGGTCGACGGGGCGGGGGAGAAGATCGCCGAGATCACGGGAGACCCGCTCTACCAGCGGATCGAGCTCACCGGGGCCACGCACCTCGTCGAGGACGTGCGGCTGCTCGCCCCCGTCATCCCGCGGAGCAAGGTCATCGGCATCGGGAGGAACTACGCCGACCATGCCAAGGAGATGGGCGGCGAGGCGCCGGAGGAGCCGCTGATGTTCCTCGTGCCGAACACCGCCGTCATCGGCCCGGGCGACCCCGTCGTGCTCCCACCGCAGGCGACCGAGGTGAGCTACGAGGGCGAGCTCGCCGTGGTGATCGGCCGCTTGTGCAAGGACGTCCCCGCGAGCGAGGCGCTCTCGGTCGTGTTCGGCTACACCTGTGCCGACGACGTCACCGCGCGCGACCTCCAGCGCACCGACGGCCAGTGGGCCCGCGCCAAGGGCTTCGACACCTTCTGCCCGCTCGGGCCATGGATCGAGACCGACCTCGACGCGGCCTCGCTGAGCCTCACCACCCGGCTCGACGGCGAGGTCGTGCAGGACGGAAGCACCGCCGACATGGCGCACGACGTCGCTGCCCTCATCGCGCACGCATCGGCTGCGTTCACGCTGTTGCCGGGTGACGTGATCCTCACCGGGACCCCTGCGGGTGTCGGACCGGTGATCGCCGGCCAGCGGGTGGAGGTCGAGATCGAGGGCATCGGTGTGCTGAGCAATCCCTTCGTGCGGCACTGACGCACGAAGGGGTTGCGTCACGGGCGGGGCGCGAACCAGACGGTTGTCTCCCCCGGTACGGTGCCCCCCTCGAAGGAGCCCGACGCGATGAGCACCTCGGCGTTATCGAGCGCGAAGCCCTCGGTGCCGAAGTTCGTCACCACGTGCCAGCCCTCGTGACGCTCGAAGTGGAGGACGTCCGCTCGCCCGGTGTCGTGCCAGGTCAGGTCCTCACCGCTCAGGAGCCGGCGGCGCAGGCGGAGTGCGTGGCGGTAGAGCCAGAGCGTGGAGTCGGGGTCGGCCTCGAGGGTTGTCACGGCGTGGTCGGCCATCCAGTCCGGTTGCGGGAGATGAGGTTCAGCCGTGCCGAATCCGAACGAGGGAGGCTCCGAGCTCCACGGAAGGGGCACCCGGCAGCCGTCTCGGCCGACGTCGAGTCCCCGGTTCCGGAAGAAGGTGGGGTCCTGGCGCAGCTCGCCGGGAATGTCCTGCACCTCGTGCAGCCCCAGCTCCTCGCCCTGGTAGAGGTAGGCGGAGCCGGGAAGCCCGAGCAGGAACAGGGTCGCGGCACGGGCCCGGCGCATCCCCGCCTCGCGGTCCAGCGCGACCCTGGCACCGAGGAGCCACTCCCGGCCGTGCCTCGTCGCGGGCCGTCCCTCGGCATCGCGCTCGGGCTTGGGCAGGCCGTAGCGGGTGGGGTGCCGCACCACGTCGTGGTTGGACAGCACCCACGTGCTCGACGAACCGGTCTCCGACGCGAGAAGGAGGTTGTCGGTGACGACTCGCCTGAACTGCGCCGCGTCGAAGTCGGCCTCGAGCAGGTCGAAGTTGAAGGCCTGCCCGAGGCTGCCCTGGCTGGCGTAGAGGGGCACGCGGGACGGGTGCACCCACGCCTCTGCGACCGCGGTCCTCGGGGGGTCATACTCGTTGAACACGGCTCGCCACTCGGCGTAGACGTCGTGGACGTCATCGCGGTCGACGACGGGGTGGTTCCCGTCGATGGGCATCGCGTCGAGCTCTGCCTTGCTCGGCAGCGGTTCGGTGAGGTCCTTGGTCAGCATGTGCGCTACGTCGATGCGGAAACCATCGGTGCCGCGGTCGGACCAGAAGCGCAGCGTGCGGAGGAAGTCGTCGCGCACCTCCCGGCTGGCCCAGTTGAGGTCGGGCTGCTCCACCGCGAAGTGGTGCAGGTACCACTGTCCGTCGGCGACGCGCTCCCAGGCGGGGCCACCGAAGAGGGACTCCCAGTCGGTCGGAGGCTCGGAGCCGCCGGGCCCCGTTCCGTCGCGGAAGACATAGCGCTCCCGGGCCGCTGACCCGCGGCCGGCAGCCACGGCTTCCGCGAACCACGCGTGGTCGTCCGACGTGTGGTTCGGGACGATGTCGACGACAATCCGGATGCCGCGCGTGTGCAGTGCCGCGACCATCTCGTCGAAGTCGTCCAGGGTCCCGAGCCTGGGGTCGACGTCGCGGTAGTCCGCGACGTCGTAGCCACCGTCGGCCAGGGCGGAGGGGTAGAACGGGCTCAGCCACACCGCGTCGATCCCGAGGTCGGCCAGGTAGTCGGCCCTGCTGATGATGCCGCGGAGGTCGCCCAGGCCGTCGCCGTCATCGTCGGCGAAGCTGCGGGGGTAGATCTGGTAGACGACCGCCTGGCGCCACCAGAGCGCGTCGGTCGTGGTGGCGTCGGCGGAGACGACGTCGGTCGAGGTGTCGGCGCTAGGTGGCATGGGGTTCGGAGCTCGTTCCGTGAGAGGCGGGTTCGGGAGGCGGGCGCGAGGCAGCGGTCAGCCCTTGACGGCGCCCTGGGTGACGCCAGACATGACCCAGCGCTGCGTGAAGAGGTAGACGATGATCGCCGGAGCCATCGCCATGAGGTACGACGCGAAGGACACGTTGTAGTTGTTGCTGAACTGCGTCTGGAAGATGCTCTGGACCACGGGCAGCGGCTGGAGCGACGGGTCGGAGGTGATGAGGGAGGGCATCATGAAGTCGTTCCACGAGGCCAGGAAGGCGAAGATACCGACGGTCGCGCTCATCGGCGCCAGGAGCGGGAAGACCAGCCTCCAGAAGGTCTGCCACGTCGACGCGCCGTCGATCCGTGCACTCTCCTCGAGCTCGATCGGGATCGAGCGCAGGAACGCGGTGAAGAGGAGCACGCTGAAGCTCAGCTGGAACATGATGTGCAGGAGCGTCACGCCGACCGGGTTGTCCAGACCGGTGATCCCCGTCAGCTTGATCTGGGCGAGAGCCAGCACGGGGAAGGGGATGAACATCGCGGCGAGGAGGTAGAAGAAGGAGTAGCGGAAGAGCCGCCGGTCCCAGTTCCGCGCGATGGCGTAGGAGGCGAAGGCCGCGAGGATGATCGTGCCGGCCACGGAGAACGCGGTGATCAGGAGCGAGATCGTGAAGGCCCGTGGGAAGTTCGTCAGGCTCCAGGCCTCGGAGAAGCCATCCACGCTGACCGGCGACGGCAGCGAGAAGGCATTGCCGTCCACTGCCTGGGCCGTCGTCTTGAAGGCCATCGAGATCGTGACGTAGAGCGGCACGAGCACGCTGAGCGTGCAGACCGCGAGCACGATGGTGGCGGTCCAGTTGCTACCGCCGATCCGTTGCCCGAACCGGGGCCTCCGGGCGCCGCCGCCTTCGAGGGTCGTGACGCCTTCGACGTCCTCGACGACCAGGGCCGGCTGTTGCGTTGCCATCAGAGGGCGCTCCTTCCGCGCGTGGCGGATAGTTGGACGAGGGAGATGGCGATCGTGATGATGAAGAAGATCGTCGCGTTGGCCATCTGGTACGCGTAGTCGCCGCCGCTGAAGCCGGTGACGATCGTCATCGCGATGCTCCGTGTCGAGGTGCCGGGGCCGCCGTCGGTCAGGCCGACGATGATGTCGTAGGCGTTGATGAAGTTCTTGAAGCCGAGGATGAGGTTGATCACCACGTAGCCCGCCACGAGAGGCAGGGTGATCCGGGTGAGGGCCTGCGTCTTCGAGGCGCCGTCGAGGTCGGCCGCCTCGTAGACGTCGCCGGGGATCGAGAGCAGACCGGCGATGTAGATGAGCAGGGTGCCGGGGATGGCCTGCCACGCCGTGACGATGACGATCGCGACCCATGCGAGGTCGGGGTTGGCGAGGATGCTCTCGCTGAGCCAGCCGATGCCGAGCGCCTGCCCGGCCGCCGGAACCGAGTTGGAGAACAGGAAGTTGAAGACGAAGGCGATGATGATGCCCGAGATCACCATGGGGATGACGAAGATCGCTCGGAGGCCCGCCTTGAAGCGGATCCTGCTCGTGAGGCCGACGGCGAGGAGGAATGCGAGCACATTGACCAGGACGACGGTGACTGCAGCGAACCCCATGGTGAAGAAGTAGCTCTGCCAGATCGCCGGGTCGGAGAACAGCGCCCGGTAGTTGACGAAGCCGACGAACTCCCAGTCACCGAACCCGATCGAGTTCGTGAAGCTGTAGAAGATGCCCATGATGGCCGGCAGCGTGATCGCCAGGGTGAAGAGCGCGAGAGCCGGGAAGAGGAACGCGATGTAGATGCCCTCGACGCGGCGGCGACGCCGGGGCGGGGGAGTGGTGCCGTCGACGGGTGGTGCCGACTGCAGGACGGGGGTCGCGGTTGCCATGGGGAGCCCTTCCGGTCTCAGGTGGTCACTGACGGAGCGCGAGGCGCGCCCAGTCGGCGTCGAGGGTGCGCAGTGTCGACTCCACGTCGGCGCCCGCGACGACGGCCTGCAGGTAGTTCGCGGCAGGGATGGTGAGCGGGATCTGTTGCGATGGCCCCTGGTAGAAGCGTGCGTCGTCGAAGTACTTCTTCATCCCGAGAATGCGCGGGTCGGTGACGGGTGCCGAGTCGGTGGTCGTGCCGTAGCCGAGCTGAGAGGCGTTGTATGCATCCATCACATCGGGCTGGAAGAGGTAGGAGAGGAAAGCCCGCGCGGCCTCCTTGCGCGGGGAGTCCTCGGGGATCCACGCGGAGAGGTCGATGTTGACGCGAACCTCCAGGGAGTCGGCCGAGTCGCCCATCGGGAGGGGGAAGGTGCCGAGCTCGAGGTCCGGTGCGGTCTTGGCGATCTCGCCGAACGCCCAGGGCCCCTGGAGGTACATGGCGGCATCGCCCTGCCCGAAGGCCAGGTTGCCGTCGCCGTAGCCCCGGCTCGCGGCATCCTTGTTCGTGTAGGTGTCGGTGAGCATCTGCATCCTGGTGACAGGGTCGGTCAGGTCCTTCTCGAACGAGACCGCGCTGTCCGGGCCGACGGAGGTGCCCTCCTGCTCCAGCTGCGCGTAGAAGTCCGCGACGTCGACCATGCCGCCGACGGTGTAGTCGAACCACCCCTGGGCGATGGTCCACGGATCCGCGAAGGTGGCGTAGAAGGGGGTGACCCCGGCGGCCTGGAGGGTGTCGCAGACTTCCAGCAGGGCGTCCCACGTCTCGGGGACCTCGACGTCGTTGTCGGCGAAGATCTGCGTGTTGTAGATGACCGACGCGGCCATCACCGAGTAGGGGAGCACACTGGTGCGACCCGGATAGGTGGCGTACTGGTCGACGAGCCCCTGCAACTCGGGGAGGATCCGACCCGCCTCCTCCATGTCGCCGAGGTCACTGAGCGCTCCTCGCTCCATGAAGCGGGACATCTCCATGTTGTAGTTCAACAGCCCGAGGTCCGGAGGGTTGCCACGGAGGAAGCCCGCCTGCAGGTTGGACGAGCTGTCGAGGATGACCTCGACGTCGCTCTGCGAGGCGTTGTAGGTCGCGACGAGGTCGTTGAAGTAGGGGATGGCCTCCGGCTTGCTGAGGAGGAACCGCACCTGTTCCCGGCCCCCACCGCCCGAGCACGCGGTGAGCCCGGCGGCCACGGCCGCACCGCCCACCCCGGTGAGGAGGGACCGCCTGGAGATGGGTGGCCTGCTCGACATGGTCGTCTTCCTCTCGGTCCCGCCCTTGGGCTAATTGATTCGTGTAGTAGATTTAGCATGCGAATCAACTGGTTCATGAATAATGCAGGACGGACGAAGGGAGGTCAACCCCTGTGCCACCGCTGGTGCGAGATCGGGGCGTGCCGCGTCGGGTCAACCTCGACGCCGCGCTCACCTATGCGTGGTCGGCCGGCGCGTTCACCTCCACCGAGGCGATGAGCGCTCTCGGGCTGGCTCGCTCCACCACCATCGAGGCGATCGACGACCTCGTGTCGCTCGGCTTCCTCCGCGAGCTTCCCAATGCCCGGGCCGCAGGGGAGTACCGCAACGGCCGCCCATCGCGGCGCTTCGAGCTCGCCGCGGACTCAGCCGTGGTCGTCGGCGTCGACGCCGGCCGAGCCCACATCGTCACCACGGTGGCCAACCTGAGGGGCGAGCGACTGGTCGCACTCACGAATGCTCTTGACGTCGAGGCGGACTCCGCTGCCGAGCGGCGGACGCTCATCGCCGCGGCCGTGGACGCGGCCCTCGTCCGTGCCGGGAAGGATCGGGACGACGTGCTCTCGATCTGCGTGGGCGTTCCGGCACCGGTCGACCGGGAGGGCCGCTCGCCGGCGCACCGCGAGAACTTCTGGGCACGGATGAACCCGGAGCTGCTCGAGCTCTTCGCGTGGGTTCCGATCGCGCGGGTGGCGAACGATGCCTCACTCGCCTCCGTCGCCGAGCACGCGCACGGCGCCGCCGTCGGCCTTCACGACACCGTGACGCTGCTGGCCGGGGACCGCTTCGGTGCCGGCGTCGTCGTGGACGGGAACCGACTCCACGGTGCCCACGGGGGCGTGGCCGAGACCCTGGTGCTGAGGAATCTCGAAGGGGTCGGCGAGGCCTACGGCATCGGGTACCAGATCGGCGCCTGGGCCCGCGCCCGCGTCGCGGCGGGGGACCTCCCGGCAGGTCATGCGCTGCGCCAGCTGCCGGCGGAGGCCGTCACCGCTCCCGTGGTCCTCGAACTCGCCAGCCAAGGGGACGCCGAGAGCGTGGCCATCGCCGAGCGTGCGGGAATGGTGCTGTCGCGGATCGCCGGGGTGTTCGGCAGTCTCTACGACCCGGAGCGCATCATCATCGCCGGTGCGGTCGCCGCCGGCATCGAGGAGGTCCTCGAGGTGGCGCGTGGCAGGCTGCCGGGCGAGCTCGACCTCCCGGCACCGGAGCTGGTCGCCTCGGCGCTCGGCGCTGACGTCGTCTCCGTCGGGGCGGTGGCTGCGGCCCTCGAGGCGGCTCGGGACGGGGCCCTGCACATCGGCGGTCCCACCTCGGAGGCTCGTCACTAGGCTGGGCCACCATGAGCGACAGCCCGTATGCCGGCCGGCACGTCAGTGCCACCGGCACCCCACCCGGGACCTCCACCCGGGGTGGACGCCACCGACACCAGGAGTTCGATCCCAGCGTGAACGAGACCACCACGACCCCGGCGAGCAGCCTTCCCGGCGCGGTGCGCCTTCGTGTGGCCCCGAGCCCCACCGGTGACCCGCACGTGGGCACGGCATACATGTCGCTGTTCAACCTCGCGTTCGCACGGCAGCAGGACGGCTGCTTCCTGCTGCGCATCGAGGACACCGACCGGGCTCGCTTCCGGCAGGACTCCGAGCAGCAGGTCTACGACACCCTCCGCTGGCTCGGCCTGACCTGGGACGAGGGGCCCGACGTCGGTGGCCCGTGCGAGCCGTACCGGCAGAGCGAGCGGCTCGACACCTACCGGCCGTACGTCGATCGGCTCCTCGAGCAGGGTCTGGCCTACCACTGCTGGTGCTCCACCGAGCGGCTGACCGAGATGCGCGAGGCCCAGCAGAAGGCCAAGCAGCCCACCGGCTACGACCGCCTGTGCGTCGGGAAGACCGAGGAGGAGCGCAGCGCCCTGCCCGGGTTCTCGCCGACCCCCGTGGTGCGCATGCTGATCCCCGACGACGTCGCGCTGGAGTTCGAGGACCTCATCCGGGGTCCTGTGTCCGCGCCGCGCCCCGACGACCAGGTGATCCTCAAGGCCGACGGCTTCCCGACCTACCACCTCGCCGTCGTCGTCGACGACCACGAGATGGGCATCACCCACGTCGTGCGCGGTGAGGAGTGGATCTCCTCGACACCCAAGCACGTCCTGCTCTACCGCTGGCTCGGGCTGACGCCACCGGCCTTCGCGCACATGCCTCTGCTGCGCAACACCGACAAGTCCAAGATCTCCAAGCGCAAGAACCCCGCGGCCCGGCTCACCTGGTTCCAGGAGGAGGGCTACCTCCCCGAGGCCCTGGTGAACTTCCTCGCACTGCTCGCCTACCCGCCGGCCACCGGCGAGGACGGTGAGGACGTCGAGGTCTTCACCTTCGAGGAGTTCTCGGCGCGCTTCGACTGGGGACTGGTCAACCCGGTGGGGCCGATCTTCGACCTCAAGAAGCTCGACTGGCTCAACGGCGTGCACATCCGCGGGCTCGAGGTCGACGACCTCGCCTCCCGGCTGCTTCCGTTCCTGCAGTCCGACGGTGTTCTCGGGGACGCGCCGTCCCTGGGCGAGCTGGCTCGCCTGCGCTCGGTCACCGAGCTGATCCAGACCCGGATGGTGCACCTCACCGAGGCGAGCGACCTCGTCGCCCCGTTCTACCTGGCCGACGACGCGGTGGTCGTGGCCGACGACGCAAGGGCCCAGCTCAAGGATGACGCCCCGCAGGTCCTCGACGCGGCCATGGGTGCGCTCGATGCCCTGCCGGACACTCACGAGGGTCTGCTGGGCTCCGCTCCGTCGTGGACGGCCGAGGTGATCGAGGCAGCCCTTCGTGAGGCCGTGGTCGACGGGCTGGGCCTCAAGCCGAGATTCGCGTTCGGCCCCCTGCGCACCGCCGTGTCGGGTCGGCGGGTGTCGCCGCCGTTGTTCGAGTCGATGGAGATCCTGGGCAAGCAGTCGACCATGGCCCGGCTGGCCGCTCTTCGGGCCACCGTGTGACGACCCGGACGGGTGAGCCGGGTGGCCGCGATTTGGGGCCCGGGGAAGGCGCCCGGTAGGATCATCCCTCGGTTCGCCCGACGGCCCACCGCCCAGCGGAAGGTCGGACGGTATACCCCATGGGGTATGGTGTAATTGGCAACACTGGTGATTCTGGTTCATCCGTTCTAGGTTCGAGTCCTGGTACCCCAGCCATCGTCCACGGCCCACGAGCCGGGGACGATTCGGAGAAGAGCACGTCCGTTCGGTAGTGTTCTGCTCCGCTGCCCACGCCGCGCGCGATGGCAGAGGAACACGGCCCCGTTGTGTAGTGGCCTAGCACGCCGCCCTCTCAAGGCGGTAGCGCGGGTTCGAATCCCGTCGGGGCTACAACCCCAAAGCCCCCCGGATACCGGGGGGTTTTGGTGTTTTCCTAGGCCACTGATATCGGGATGGGATCGGGCCGGGTACACAACGGGTACACAACAGCGCGAGCCGCGGCGTCAAGACGGTCCGCGACCTCGTCGAGCTGGTCCGGGAACAGGTGCCCATACAGGTCGAGCGTCATGGTCGCGGACTTGTGCCCGAGCATCCGGGCCAGGGTCCGCGCCGCACAGCACGGGTCAGGGTGTGGGTCACTACTGAGAGCTGAGCCCTAGGGATCTACCTCACCCACAAGTGAGGCGCCGAGCGCGGAGCTACTCGAGGTCGCGGCCTCGGCAATGTCCCCCCGGCGGTCGAACTGCGCGCGCCTGGTCGGTCGTGGCCAGCAGCACGCCGCCGACGGCGCGACCCGACAAGCGGTCGCCGTCCCGGACCATGGCGATGACGGGTGCGAAGACGACGACGGTCCCGGTCAGGAAGGCCGAGGTGGCCACGGGGGTCGTCTCCAAGGCGCAGGTCTGGAGCAGGAAGCCCGTCGCGAGCAAGCTCCCCAAGCCAAGACCGCGAATGAGCGTCGAGCGAGTGATGTTCCGACGAGCCTGCGGCAGTGCGGCGGCCAGGACCAGGGCGGCGACGGCAAAGCGCAGGGCCACCTGCTGGACGGCGGCGAGCCTCCAGCGCCGCGCTGCTCGCAGACAGGGCGCCGCCCCAGATCAGGGCGACGGCGAGCAGTGCTGCCACCCTCGACGGTGCCGGGTCCTGGTCATCTGAGCTCGTCCCTCACCGGGAAGGCAGGAGCCGGCGACGATGCAAAAGGCCCGGGCGCCCAGATCCTCGGGTCGTCGCGGACCTGGGCCGCGACGGAGATCGCGACAGCGAGCAGGCCGATCACGAGGAACATCGCGACCACCGCATGGAGGGCCCAGGTGGTCGGCTGGGCGCCGAGGAGGGGCCGACGCGGGGTGGGGTGGCTGGTCATGCCCCCTACGCTCCGCGGTGCGCGTCTCGCAGGGCAGCGGGGCACCACTCATCTGGAACGAGGGTTATCCCTGCAGACAGCCGGGCTCTTGCGCGGGACAATAGCTATGTGCGCATTGGTCTCATACGCACCGCCGCCCGACCGGCCCTGCTCGGGGCGTTGACCGCCGCAGGTCTGGTGCCCACGTGCGTCGTCTTGGTGTCCGAGGGCTGGGGGGCCGTACCCCTGCTGGCCGTCCAGCTGATGTTGGCGTTCGCGGGTTTCCTGCTTTGGCTCGACCGTGAGGACCGAGGTCACGCTGTCCACCTCGTCCTCGCGGGGTTCTTCGTCGGTGTCGGCATGCTCGAGAACTCGACGTTCGAGCAGCTGGGGGGGTACTGGTTGCAGGTCGGGTGGACGTTCCAGTTGGTTGTCGTCCCCCTTCTCGTTCCCGTCCTCATCGCTTATCCGCAGCCGCGTGCGGAGGGGACGGCCGCTCGACTGCTCATCGCCGGCGCATGGCTGTGGGCGGTCCCGCTGCGCGTGGCGGCCGCTCTCTCGTGGAGTCCTGAGCAGCAGGGGATCCAGATCCCTGCCCAGTGGCTGTCGTTGGGTGCAGGCGAACTGACGCGGGAGATCCAGATCCTGTCGTTCGGCCTGCTCGTCGCGCTGGCAACCGGGCTTTGTGTGCTGGAGGGTCGCCGGTGGCGGTCCGCGCGGGGCGCTCCGCGTGCGGCGACCCGGCTCGTAGCTGCCGCCGGGATCCTCCTGGCAGTTGGTGTGGTCCTACGCGAGGGCGCGCGGCATGCCATCAGGGCCGGCTGGGTGGACGCCGACGCCGACCTCCAGGCCCGGCTGGACCTGGCCGTCACGCTGATCACCTTCGCCGCGATTCTTGCCCTGGTCACCGTGGCACTGCGGTCGGCCGCCCGCCGAGGGAGCGTCGTCGAGCGGCTGCTCGCGGCCGCCGGTGACCCGGCGGCCGTGCAGGACGTCCTTCGAAGCGAGCTGGGGGACCCGGGCCTCGTCCTGGGCTTCCGGGTGGAGGATGAATGGGTCTCGACCCGCGGCGGCCCGGTCCCCGCGCTCGGGGACCCGGCAGGACGGATGCAGCGAGAGCTCCTCGATGAGGATGGCAGGCCGGTCGCCCTCCTCGACGCCGACGAGCAGGTGGGTCTGGACCCAGCCCGCCTCCGGGTGACCCTGGCCGCCACGACCCTTGTACTTCAGAACACCCGACTGGCCGTGGAGCGCTCAGCACACCTTGCGGAGCTGGCGGCCTCGCGCGCGCGCATCGTCGAGGCCGGGGTCGAGCAGCGCCGGCGGCTCGAGCGTGACCTGCACGACGGGGCCCAACAGAGCCTTCTCGCCGTCGCCACGACTCTGTCCCGGGCGTCCCTCGCCGACGGGGAGGGGAGCCTGCGCACCGTGGTGGACGACGCCCGGGCGCAGCTCACCGCCGCCCTGGCCGAGCTGCGATCCCTGGCGCGAGGCATTCACCCTGCTCCCCTGAGCCAGGGTGGCCTCGCCGGTGGTCTCGCCGGGTTGGCCCCGGGGATGGACGAGGTGGAGGTACGGCTGGGACCCGGGATCGCCGCGGGAACACCACTGGCGCAGGCCGCGGAGTCCACTGCCTACTTCGTCGTCGCCGAGGCTCTTGCCAACGCACTACGCCACGCCGGGGGTGGCCCGGTCACGATCGAGGCCGACGTCCAGGACGCTGCGCTGGTGGTCACCGTCACCGACCGGGGACCCGGTGGAGCGACCGCTCGCTCGGGCGGCGGACTGGCCGGGCTCGCCGATCGAGTCAGGGCGCTGGGCGGCACGCTCGAGGTCGACAGCCCAATCGGCACGGGGACACGGGTCCGAGCCACGTTGCCGCAGGCGGTGGCGGTGGGCCAGTCATGACGACCCTCCACCGGTCCACTCCCGATGGTGCGCGGACGCCCTTGCACGTGGTTCTCGCAGACGACTCGGGAATCTTCCGGCAGGGGCTGGCGGCGCTCCTGGCAGCAGCCGGGGTCACCGTCGCCGCATCGGTCGCATCCGTGGAGGCCCTGGTGGCGGCGGTGGCCCGCACACGGCCGGACATGGCCATCGTGGACGTCCGGATGCCACCGACGAACACCGACGAGGGCATCCGGGCCGCGGCCTACCTGCACCGCGCGTACCCCGGGATGGGAGTGCTCGTCCTGTCCACGTACGTTGAGGCGCGCTGGGTGACGCGCCTGCTGGATGCTGTCCCCGAGGGCGTGGGTTACTTGCTCAAGGACAGGGTCGAGGACGTCGCTGCGCTTCTGGGCGTCATGCGACGGATCGCTGGGGGCGGGATTGCCCTCGACCCTGAGGTCGTCACCGTCCTGATGTCCGCCCGACGCCACGCACAACCCCTCGCTCGACTCACCCGACGCGAGCGGGAGGTGCTCACCCTCATCGCCGAGGGCCAGTCGAACGCCGGGATCGCCGACACGCTGGTCCTCTCGGTCAAAACGGTGGAGGCCCACGTTGCGTCGATCTTCCGCGCCCTCGACCTGGACGCGACCACCAGCGACAACCGCCGAGTCAAGGCGGCACTGACATTCTTAGCCGCCCAACCGGGTCAGGGCCGCCAGCGATAACCGGCTCATCCCAAACTGGGGTGTAGGCGGGGTCTGAAGCCGCCGGTCTCGAGTTGGACGGGCAGAACGACTGCCCCGACAACACCTGGGTGGTCTTGCAGACTCCTCTTGGTGCCCAGACCGTCATTGACACCTCGACGAATAGCGAGGTCGTTCCAAACAGCGACTGACCGCAGCGACGAACCCGCTAGATTGACTGACCCACTTCGCCGCCAGTCCACCTACCTCATCGCGGCAAGACAGGATGTTCGGCTCAGCTCGCGCCGTTGGGGACTGACCCTTGAACCGGGCCAAGTATGCCGCCACCGCGCGGCGAAGCCGATCAGAGACCGGCGGCAGGAGAACAGGAACCAAGACATGCACTGAAGTGACCATCGCCCAGAATCCGCCCGTGGACATCACTAGGTCAATGCGGGCGAGGAGCGGCATGACAGTGAATCGGCGTCGGGACTGGATTGCACCCCTTGCGGGACTGACGTACAGTTTTCCGTACAGGAGGTCACCATGAAGACGATGAGCTACACCGAGTCCCGCGCCCGCTACGCCGAGGTGCTCGACGGCGTCGCCAACGACCGCGAGGAAGTCATCATCACCCGCGCCGGCCATGACCCAGTCGTCATCGTGTCCCTCGAGGACTACGAGTCGCTGCGTGAGACGGCGTACCTGATGCGCTCGCCCGCCAACGCGCGCCGCCTGCTGGACGCCATGGAGCGCCTCGAAGCCGGCCGCGGCGAAGCGCACGACATGATCGAGACCGTCTGACGTGTTACTCGTCTGGGACGAGAATGCCTGGCAGGACTACCTCTGGTGGCAGGCCCAAGACCGCAGAATTCTGAAGCGGATCAACACGCTCCTCGCAGACGTCCAGCGCAACGGCAACGAGGGAATCGGCAAACCGGAGGCGCTCAAGCACGACTTCGCCGGCTACTGGTCCAGACGCATCACCGATGAGCACCGCCTGGTCTACAAAATCGTCGGCCAGGAGGTTCGCATCGCCGCCTGCCGCTACCACTACGGGTAGCGCGATCTGCGGCAAATGAGTGAATGTGGGTGCAGCCAGCCAGCTCCGTCACTACGGGCGGGTCGGGTCGGCGGAGTACTCGCCAATCGCGAACCTCAAGCGCTGGCCGATGTCTGCGAGGACCGCAGCGACGGCCTCCCGGCTGCTCTCTGCATCGGGCGGAAGCAAGCCCGCCGCCAAACACCGTCGACCGAGCGCCTGGACGTTGTGGTCGTCGATGGCCCCGCCACGCATCTCCCCTTCGTAGCGTCCCAGCACCGCCAGCAGTACCAGGACGTCGGCGGAAGGGACCGGGTTGCGAGTTGGCTCTGACATACCGCGATTGTCACTGAAGGCGGCACGAGCGGATGTTTGCTCACTGTCACATGCGAAGTGGGACAGTCGTCGGCAGGGCTTGCGATGCGACCATGGATTGGTGGTCCCCCCGGTGTTGGAGACGGACCGGCTGCGCTTGGACCGGCCGGTGCCGGCCGATGCGGCGGGAGTGTTCGCGGTCCTCGGTGACCCGCGGACGGTTGTGCACAACCCGTCCGATCTTCTCAGGGACGAGGGCGAGGCCGTCGAACTGGTCGCCCGGTGGGTTCACCACTGGGAGGAGCACGGGTTCGGCTACTGGTGTGTACGGATGTCTGGTTCGGATCGCGTCATCGGCTATGTCGGCGTCAAGCGGATGACCGTGCACGGCAGCCGTGTGCTGAATCTGGTGTGTCGTCTTGCTCCGGAGGCGTGGGGGGCGGGGCTGGCCACCGAAGCGGTGTCCGTGGTGGTGTCGTGGGTGGCGTCCGAGATGCCGACCGAGACGATCCTCGGGCGTGTGCGTCCGGGGAACCGGGCCAGTCAGAACGTGGCGCGGAAGGCTGGCCTGCTACGCGACATCGCAATGGATGACGAGGGTGAAGACGGGCTTGATTGGGCGTTCACGAACCGCAAGCTGCCCTGACCGGGCCCGCCGCAGACGGAGTGGTTCAGTGTCAAGGGCCATTGAGATCTGCCCGGTGACGGTCGTGAGAACTGCCCGGTGGTGGCCATGGGATCTGCCCAGTGCTGGCCACCCTCGGTCCGGTGGTGGGGGTCAGGTCAAGGGGCTCACCCCCGCGCCGGCGAGAGCTTGGGTCAGGCGGACGCTGTCGCCGGTGGTTTGACAGATGTGGGCGTGGTGCAGGAGTCGGTCGACGGTCGCGGTCGCGAGGGTCTTGGGCATCAGCTCGTCGAACGAGGCCGGGTGCAGGTTCGAGCTGATCGCGATGGACCGCTTCTCGTACGCGGCATCGACAAGCCGGTACAGGCCTTCGGCGGCATCGTGCGCCACTGGGAGCAGGCCAATATCGTCGACCACGACGAGATCCGCTCGCAGGACCCGGGTGATGGCGCGGGTGACGGTGTCGTCGGCGCGGTGACGGCGTAGCAGGATCCCGAGGCCTTCGAGGGTGAACCACGCGACCTTGAGCCCCTGCTCGACGGCCTTCATCCGCTCTGGCAGGGCCGTGAGTTGGGGGGCACCTGCTCTTGGCTGGCATTGGGTATCCGGTCTTGGACGAACCGCTTGAGCCAGATGTCGGGCTTGATGCCGTCGACTTCGCTAAGCATGCCGAGGCAGGCCCACGTCACTGGGCCGCGTCCCTTGACGCTGAGGTACGCCGCCTCGGCAGCTTCTTGGTTGTCGCGGAAGTCCTGAGCTTTGAGTCTGCTTGCCTTGTGCAGTGCCGCAGCGGCGTCGGTGACGACTTCTGCCTTGTATCGACGGGAGACCTTGCCGTTGTTGGTGATGGCGCAAAGGGCTTCTGGGGAGGTCGCGTCGAGGACCCGTAGATCATTGGCCGGTTCGCCACGGCGCACCCGCCATCGGCTCACGGCGCCGACGACCCCGGTCTTGCGGTCGCGGTTGACGTATCGAGCCCGAACCGAGAAGACGGCGTCGATCAGGGCGGCCTCAACCTCATCCCCCGACCGAGGCGCTCCCAGGTCGGGCGCGCAGCCCGCCGGGGTGGCCCGCGACGGGCGCCCGCCGCGGATCGTCGAGCTCGGGGACGACGACATCACCCGGAGAAGCCAGCACTTCGCGCGGGAACGCTTCCCGGGTGAGGTGCGGGTTTCTCGGGGGACCCGAGAAACTCGCAAGGGGCGGGCTCAGATGTCGAGGGTGATGCCCAGGGTCACGGTGTCGCCGAGCCCGACTCCTTCGCGGCGCCGCACGGTCACCTTGAGGGGGACGAGGTAGCCGCCGTCCTTCGGGAAGAGCGAGGTCGTACAGTCGCTGCCGCCGAGCCGGCCGGAGACCGGGATGCAGCCCCAGCCATAGGTGGCCTGCCGGGCGACCTCGCGGATGCGCTCCGCCTCCGGCTCCGGGACCGCGACGAAGTGGTGGGGGGCCGGGCCACGCCACTCGACGACTTCCCCGGAGAACTCCAGCTCCATGGCACGACGAGGGGGGTCGCCGACGACACTCCGTGTCAACCGGAACGGGGTCCGGGGCGTCAGTGGAGCATGACAATGACAGTCGTGGACCCTCGCAGCGAGGCGGACGACGCGATCAGCGGGCTGTACGCCGCCCACGCGCGCGGCCTCGTACGGCTGGCGTGGCTGCTCCTTCACGACGTCGGGGACGCCGAGGAGGTCGTCCAGGACGCCTTCGTGGCTCTGCACCGCCGGTGGTCGGCGCTCGACGCACCGGCCAGCGCACCGGCGTACCTGCGCCGGTCCGTCGTCAACGGCGCTCGCTCGGCGCTGCGGCACCGGGGGGTCGTCGTGCGGCACTCCGCCGCTTTGCGCGCCGAGGCAGAAACGACCGCGCCCGGCGCCGACACGGTGGCCGCTGGTGCCGCCGAGCGCGCCGCAGTCCTCGCGCGCCTCGCCCGCCTCCCACAGCGCCAGCGCGAGGTGCTCGTCCTGCGCTACTACCTCGACCTCTCCGAGCGCGAGATCGCCGACACCCTCGGCATCTCCCCCGGCTCGGTCAAGAGCCACGCCCACCGCGGGCTCGCCGCGCTGCGGGCCGGACAGGAGCTGTGATGGACCGGATTCCCGAGACCGAGGACCTGCTGCGCGCGGCACTGCGCGAGCGTGCCGACGTCCTCGACCCCGCCGACCGCCTCGAGGACGTCCTCGCGGCGGCCGGCGCCCCCAGCGGGCGGCGGTGGTGGCTGTCGACGGGTGCCGCGGTCGCCGCGGTCGCCGCGGTCGCCGCGGTGGTGGCCGGGGCGTGGCTGGTCCGGGGCCCGCTCGAGGACCCCGCCCCCACCGTCCCCGCCGTGACCGCCACGACCGCCCCCACCCCCGTCCCGAGCCCCACCGGCAGCCCTACCGGCCCCGAGCCGTCGCCGTCCCCGAGCGCCACCGCACCCGCGACCGAGTCGGTCCTGCCCGTCTACGTCGTCGTCCCCGAGGTGCCCGGCGACCCGGGCAGTGGCTACGGCCTGGCCCGGCGCTGGGTCACCCTCGCCGCGCCCGACGAGGACGCCACCCGGATCCGGGCCGCCGTCGACGCCTCGCTCGGCGCCCCGGTCGAGGGGGTGGACCCGTCCGCGTGGGCGGGGGTCGACGTCGTCGCGGTGACCGTGACCACCGACGGCGTGAGCGTCGAGGTCAGCGCCGCACCACGCCGGACCGGTACCGCGGCGGACGACCTCGCGCTCGCCCAGGTCGGGTGGACGGCCCAGGCCGTCCTCGGGCGGGGGAACGTGCCGGTGACGGTCACGACCGGCGGGAGCCCGCTCGGCGTCGTCAGCCGCCCGGCCACCGACCAGTGGTACACGGTGCTCACGAACGTGTGGGTCACCGCCCCCACACCCGGGGAGCGCCTCCCCGCCGGCTCCCCGGTGACCGTCCGCGGCCAGGCCTCGGTCTTCGAGGCGGCGCTCACCTGGCAGCTCGAGCGGGACGGCACCGTGGTCGACAGCGGCTATGTCACCGCATCCGCCGGGGCACCCGCCCGGGGCGACTACACGATCGACCTCGGCACCCTGCCCAGCGGCGGGTACACCGTCCGGGTGCGTTCGCTCAGCCCCCGCGACGGGGCGGTCGACGCCGAGGACGTGGCGTCGTTCACCGTCCGCTGACGTCGGGCGTCCTCAGCGCCAGCGCTATGCGGCGTTGAGGAACGCCAACGCCGCCGGCAGGCGCTCCAGGCGCGCAACACGGTGGGACCCGCCGGACCGTCCGGGCACCCGCGGCCTCGAGGGCGACGACCCCCTCCGGGGTGGTCCCGCCCCTCGGGGCCGAGGACGAGCACGACGTCGCCGTGGTCAGGGAGCGTGACCGCGGCGAGCCGCTCAAGCCGCACCCCGGCCCGGCGGCGCGGGCGGCTCGGGGCTCTGGCACGCGTACAGCCTCGGTCACGACGTGCAGCAAGCGGCGCAAAGACGGGCGCCGACCGTGGTGTTGAGTAGCGGTATCGCCCGCGTAACTACCTGTGCGAGCCGATGCTTGGCCGGGACCGCCGGCGTCGCGTGCGTTGGTTGTTCACCAGTGGTGTGCGACGTCGATCACGAGTCGGCTGCGGTTGGTCGAGGGGTCGTAGAGGGTGAACACGCGGTGCGGGAGGCGGCCCCGCACGCCGAGCGCGATCGTGGTGTAGCCCTCGAAGGAGCCGGCCCACTTCACCTCGCGGAAGGTCGCGAACCCCGCGACCGAGGGCATCGTCGGCACGCTCGTTGCTCCCTTGTGGGCGACGACCGCGAGTCGCGCACCTCCGGAGACCGGAACAGGGAAGCCGGACCCGTCGGAGACCACGGTGGTCACGTAGCGCACGTCAAAGCCCGTCGCCCGTCCGGTCATGTCCAGGACGAGCCGGTCGAAGCACGCGTGCCGACCGGCGCGGACGCCGTCGACGCGACCACCGGCAAGGGGCGCGGAGGTCTTGGCGAGCGATCCCCACGTGATGCCGCAGTACGGTGCGGCGGTGGCGGTCCCGGCGCCGGAGGCGGCCGGGGCGGCAATCAGTGCCGCGCCGGCGGCGAGGGCAGCGAGGGCGCGGGCACCCTTACGGGCGCGGCTCGGGGTAGTGGTCGCAACGTTGGTCATGGCGGTTCCTCTCTCGGGTGGGCACTTGTATGACGCCTGAGCCGGGTCTCAGGTTGACCGACCGCTTCAGTCCGTCAGGACGACCGATGGTGGCGCTGCGTGACCGGTCAGGTACTCGTTCACTTGCGAGCCACGCACTGACAGGTTGATCGCTGCCCAGGGTCGAGGGTGGCTGAGACGATTACCGCCAAGACCGAGCCGGGAGTACGCGAACTCGTCAGGGATGACGACCTCCAACCTCGATTGGGCAGGTCACCCAACCTCTTGCCCTCAAGGAGGCCGCAGGCTGGCTGGTGATACCCCAAGCGCGCACGACCACATGGTTGGGCCTTCGACGCTTCCCAGCAGCCCGGCGCAGCCCTAACGTGGTCAACACGCGGCTACTAGACGATTGGCGGCAGGACCGACGTCTGGCCAGACTCGGTTCAGGTGATCGGCGGGAAGCTCTCCAAGCGGCTGCCCACCAGCATCGTCGGTGTGGCTCTCTACTCGCCGTCGGTGCGGGCCGCAGTGGGTTCGAGATCGGTGTGCAGTCCGCAGCGGTCTTCTTGCCGGTGCCGTACGCCTCGAGCCACTGCCGCAGCGTGCCCCGCACGATGCCCAGGTCCTCAGCGATTCCGCGCAGCGTGGCCCCCGGGGTGGACTCGTACAAGTCGACGGCCTGACGACGGAACTCCTCGGAGTAGCTCTTCCTGGCCATGGGTGGATCATCTCGCTTCCCCAGCAGATGCTGGATTCGGCGCGTCCACGAACCGGGGTCAGGCCCCCGCCCCCTGAAAAGTGGCTATGACCTGCGCGTATGGACATTGAGACTACTGTTCCTCGATCAGGTGAGCGCGGTCGTATACGCCAATGCGCCGTGTCTCTGCGGCGCGGGGGGCGGGTCGTGCGAAGGCGGCTATCGTGGCCGGATCTGTGGATCTCCGCCGTTCGGACGCACGGCTCCGACCTGCCCCCCCACACGTCAAGTAACGATCTGGTAACAGCCCACGCCAACTGCTCTCCGGGCGGCGCTCGTCAGTGCCACGTTGACAAGTGGAGCATTCCCTTGGTGGCACGACGTTTGTGCCGTCTTTTGGGGCACCCAGTTCGGGTGGACCCTGAGGGACCGACGGACGTGAATCTGTTCCACGAACGCGTACGCCGTTTCGTCAGAGATCGGTGCTCGAAGCGACTTGTCCTGACCATTCCCGGGCCAGGTGAGCAGGGAGCGTCGAGATGGAGACTCGAGATGAAACTGACCAGGCGTGACTTTGTGAAGTTGACGGGCGCGACGGCCGGTGCCGGCGTCGCAGCAAGCTTCCTACCGGGCGTTGGGCCCTTGGGTGCGGTGACGAGGCCTGGGTACACCGCGCGAGCATTCGCGGCTGCGCGACGCCCGGGGCTGAGCGACCCCGCTGCGCAGCCGTTGTTCCACACGATCGTGCCGAATGCGCTCGACCCGGGGTTCATATACGACACCAAGAAGGGCAAGATCACCGTCGAGGTCGGCCAGACGGTTCAGCAGACCGGCCTGGTAGGCGTCGACGGTTTGCCGGTTCCGACCACTGTATGGGGCTACGGAGACAAGGGTGTCGACACCTGGCCCGGCAAGACCTTTGTGGTCACGAGCGGTACTCCGCTGGAGGTGAAGTGGCAGAACAAGCTGACCGACGCCGCCGGCGCGCCGCTGCCATTCCTGCTCACCGGTAAGGACAACGGCATGTACGGCGACTTCTCGGCGAGGTCGGTGGTCGACACGAATCTGCACTGGTCCTACAGCCTGCCGGGCTTCCAGGACTTCAGCATCGACGTGGACGGGGTGCCGATCGTTCCGCACCTGCATGGTGGGCACACCGACTTCCAGTACGACGGCAACCCCGAGTTCTTCTTCAGCCCCGGCTACCGGGTGCGTGGGCCGCAGTGGCTGGAGAAGAAGTTCGTCTACCGCCAGGACCAGCCTGCCGGCACCTTGTGGTACCACGACCACGCCCTGGGCATCACCCGCCTGAATGTGTACGCGGGCATGGCCGGTTTCTACATCGTCCGCGACACCCACGACACCGGTCTTGCGGACAACGGGCTGGGCCTGCCGGCTTTCCCCTACGAGGCCGCGTTCGCCATCCAGGACCGCATGTTCAAGGCAAGCGGCGAGCTCTTCTACCCAGCCTTCCCCGGGGACCCCTACTACGAGGACTTCATCGACGACGAAGGTGCGGCCCTCCCGGACGCGAAGTTCCCGGGCGGTGGGCCGACCGGGCTGGCTGAGTTCTTCGGTGACCACATGGTGGTCAACGGCAAGATCTGGCCGAAGATGGACGTCGAGCCCCGCAACTACCGGCTACGCCTGCTCAACGGCTGCGACAGCCGCTTCCTCGCCATCCAGTTCTTCGCAGTCGAGGACACGACGTTCACCGGGCCAGTCAACGAGCACAATGCGGACGGGCCGCTGGACTTCACCGTGGTGGGCAGCGACCAGGGTCTGGCTTCAGCGCCAACGCCCGTCGACACCCTGCTGATGGAGACCGGCTCGCGCTACGACGTCGTCGTCGACTTCGGTCTGCTCGAGGGCAAGAGAGTGATCATGAAGAACATCGGCGGCGACGAGCCGTTCGGCGGCGACCTCGTTCCTGACGAAGAGGACCTTCAGGTGTTCGGGGAGACCGACCGCATCATGGCCTTCGACGTCAACCAGCCGCTGAACAACGCCGTGCCCGACGTCAGTCCCATCGGCGGAGCCTTCACGGGCTTCGGTCCCAACGTGGGCAACCCCACCCGCACGAGGAAGGTCGCGCTGTTCGAGGGCAAGGACGAGTTCGGCCGGCTCCAACCGTTGCTCGGCACCGCCGAACCGGCCACGGACTTCGCGGGGGACCCGATCAACTGGCCCACCACCCCCGAGTACTCCAGCATCGGCCTTGTCGGGCAGATGGACGGCTCGATCGCCTGGCACAGCCCCACCACGGAGAACCCCGCCCTCGGTGACACCGAGGAGTGGGAGATCTGGAACATGACCGGCGACGCCCACCCCGTCCACCTGCACCTCGTCCACTTCGAGGTACTCGGCCGCGACGAGATCGTCTGGGATGACCAGACGAACGAGGACGACAGGGTTCTGGCAGACGATGAGTCTGGAACCGGCAGCGGCACCTACCTCGTCGAGCAGCCGACCGTGCAGCACAACTCGGTCGCCGGCGACCCAGCGACCTACGGCGTCGGCTTCCGGATCATCGCTGCGACCAAGGGCGATCCCATCAACACTCCACCCGAATACGTGGAGAACGCCCGCAAAGACATGGTCACCGCCCTGCCCGGCCAGGTCACACGGATCAAAGCCCACTTCGACAAGCCCGGACGCTACGTCTGGCACTGCCACATCCTCTCTCACGAAGACCACGAGATGATGCGCGTGCTGTACGTCGGCGGCCCACCGACTGCGAACGCGATGCACGGGCACGGGCACGCCAAACAGAAGTAGCCGGCGAACCTCTGCTCCCGCAAACAGCGCTCGGATCGCGCCCCTCAAGGTTCGCCGTCTTCCGGGGTGCCACGTCGCTCGATTCAAGCTCCCGCCGTTCATCCGTTGCCCGATGAAGCCCTGCTCCGCTGTCGCGGACGCCGACGCCACACGCCCCAAGACCGACCCACATTGCGGCCGTTGGGTGCGCCAATCGGCCACAGAAGCAAATGTCACCGTGGTCCGCTGTACCGATGACCCACAGTGGGCGGTGTGCAGCACCTTGGGGACACGCCGTGATGGGCGAGTGAGGCATCCGCATATCGGCACGTCGGCGAACATCCTGTACTCGGCACGAGCGGACGGATCGCATGCCGTCGTCGCCTGTGCAATCGACTACGGCGGGTGCACGGGCCACGTATCGGTCCACCGCTGCGACGTCGAAGTGCGGCGAGCACCCTCAGCGGGTACACAACGGGTACACACCGCACCGTGAGCGTCCAATGACTGCCGACAGTACCTCACTCCAAAACCTTTTGATACCAACACTTTCGGGCGCTTCCATGCATTACCAACTCCAGGCTGATCGCCCTCTCAAGGCGGTAGCGCGGGTTTGAACCCCGTCGGGGCTACAACCCGAATACCCCCCGGACTCCCGGGGGCTTTTCGCGTCCTCCGGACCAGGCGGCACCCCGCGGTCGACGGCGGGTCCGGAGGCGCCGGGGCCGGCGCGCCGTTGCCAGCGCGCTCCAGCGGTAGCAGGCTGGGGTGGTGAGAGGCGAGAGGGCGCCTGCGCCGCGTCGCTACGAGGTCGATTCCCCCCTTCGGCGGGTGATCGTCGACATCGGCGCTGCCTCGAGTCGGCGGCACGCCATTCCGGCCTGGTTCACCGCCGACGTCACCGAGGTGTGGGAGCAGCTGCGGGCCCGAGGGCGTCCGTCCGTCACCGTGTACGTCGCCGGCAGCCTTGCCCGGGCGGTGGCCCGACACCCTCGTCTGCACGCCACTCGCGACCTGCGCGGCCGGGTCGTCATCTTCGACGACGTCGACGTGAACATCTCGGTCGAGGTCCAAGCCGATGGGCAGCCATTTCCGATGAACCACGTCCTGCGCTCCGCGCAGTCCCGGTCGCTGGAGGACCTCCACGACGAGGTCCAGGCGGTCAAGACGAACCCTGCCGGTAGTCCGACGGTTGGACTCGGCACACCGCTGCGCGCGTACCTGGCCCTACCCGCTGCACTACGGAGCCGCGTGCTGGGCAGCGTGCGCCGGTTCCCCGATCGCCACAAGGCCCTCCTGGGCACCGTGGGGCTCACCTCGGTGGGCATGTACGGCGGTGGCGGCGGTCTCGGTCTTCCCTTCCTCGTCCACACCCTGGACGTGCTGGTCGGCGGCATCGAGACGCGTCCGGGCTATGGCCCCGACGGCGCTCTCGGGCCCAGGCAGTACCTCCCGATCTCCGTGCAGATCGACCACGACCTCGTCGACGGGGCACCGGTGGCCCGCTTCCTGGCCGACTTCCGCCACGACCTCGAACAGGGACGGGCGCTGCCCTGAAGCGTTGCGGTCGTGGACTGCGTGCTGTCCCTTCACGATGCGATCATCTCGTGGCTCGTGCCCGCCAGACGTTGTGCGCGCTCCAGCAGGAGGGCGTGGACGAAGCCCTGCGGCAGGTTGCCGCGGAGCTGGCGCTGTCTGACGTCGAACTCCGTGGACAGCAGGCCGGGCGGACCGCACGCGGTGCGCTGTCGCTCGAACCAACGGAAGGCCCCGACCTCGTCGCCGACCGCCAGCTGGGTCAGGGACATGGCGAAGCCGCACATGGGGAACGCCCCCTCGGCGTCACCGAGCGGCTCGTCGCCCGCGTGGTAGCGGTAGACGTAGCCGTCCTGGACCAGGTCCCGGGACACGGCGCGAAGGGTGGCGAGGCTGCGGGGGTCGTCCGGGGACAGGGCTCCCCGCACCGGCGGAAACGGGAGCGAGGTCGGGGCCGTGCTCCAGGACGCGAGCGGTGCTCACGGCCACCGCCTCGTCGAGCAACGGGTCCTCCGCCCGCTCAGGCATACCGAGGGTCGCGGCGGCGACCATGCCCCCGCCGGGCGTGGTGAGGCCCCGGAGGACCGCGTAGGCGTGCTGGGCGTCGCGGGGTGCCACGGAGGCCTCGAAACGGAGGACGGTGTCGGCCCAGTACTGCTCCGTGGCCTGCCACAGCCGCTCGGCGTCGGGGGGCGCCGGCAGGGCACGGTCGCTGATCTCGAGGACCAGGTCGTGCCGGCCTCCCGGGGCGAGGTCCACCCGCAGCCGAAGCAGGCCGTCGCGGTCGAGCCGGGCCTGGCCAGCACCCCTCCAGCGGACCCGAGGCGGCGGCGCGTCGAGGACCCAGCTGCCGTCGTCCTCTCGCCGCAGCTCGAGTGCGGATCGCTCGGGGCCGGCGGCGACCTGGAGCACGACATCGACACTGAAGGCACCGTCGACCGCGTCGAGGCGCCGGAGCAGGGCACCCGGTGCGGGTCGCAGGGCACGCCAGGGCCTCGCGGCACTCGGCCCGCGCGCCGCGGTGGCCGTCCCCCAGGAGGGCGTAGTCGCGGAGTGCCTGCGGCGGGTAGTCGGCAGGCGGCGCCCGAGGCCTTCGTCCCGGGTCATCGCGGGCCCGCCCGGGGGCGAAGGCCGCCGGCCGTCACGCCCGCGCCCGCGAGGGCGACCCCGCCGGTGACGAGGGCCGCCCGCCGGCGGGTCGGTGACGTGACCGCGAGCACCCCCATCGACGCGGCGTGGAGGACCTCGACGCCGATGACGAGCCGGGCCGTCGCCCGCGGCGCCACGAGCTGGACGGCGCCCTGGACCAGGTGCCGCCCGCCGAGGGCCCGGATGCCGAGCTCCTCGAGCGCGTCAGGCTCACGGCGCTCGAGCACGGACCACACCCGGTTCCCGCGCGCCAACAGCGTCGCGCCCCACACCAGGCCTCCGGCGCCGGCGAGCCGCGGCAGGACGCCCCCGGCCCGGCCGCTCACCAGCGCCGCCCAAGGGCCAGGGCGCCGACGGCTGCGGCCCCGACGGCTCCGGCCGCCGCTGCGACCTGCGGGTAGCGGTGCGCCACCCACTGCTGCGGGCTGCGCGCGTGGGCTGTGTCGTCGAACGCGCCGTGGGCGCCGTAGTCGTGGCCGTTCGGGCCGTCGGCCGGTTCCCAGAGGTTGGCGGCCTGGTCGTCCGGCTTCGGCTGCCCGGTCTGCTGGGAGGAGAACCCGGTGCGGGCGAGGTACCGGTCGAGCAGGCCCGGTGCGACGGCGTTCGCGAGGAGGGTGCCGACGGTGCTCGCCCCGACCCAGTACTCCCGGCGGCGGGGGTGGTCGGCGGCGAAGACGACGGCGCGGGCCGCGACCTCCGGCTGGTAGATCGGCGGTACAGGTTGGGCGTGGTCGGGCAGCCGGGAGAGCACCCAGGAGAACTGCGGGGTGTTCAGCGCCGGCATCTGCACCATCGTCACGTGGACGTTGCTCTTCTCGTGCAGCAGCTCACAGCGCAGCGATTCGTGGAACCCCTGGAGGGCGTGCTTGGCCCCGCAGTACGCGCTCTGCAGCGGGATCCCCCGGTAGGCCAGGGTCGAGCCGACGTGCACGATCGTGCCCCGGTCGCGCTGCTTCATCCGCTTCAGCACGGCCATCGTCGCGTAGACGTACCCGAGGTAGCTGACCTCGGTGACCCGGCGGAACTCCTCGGGGGCGATGTCGTCGAAGCGGGCGAACACCGAGGTGAACGCGACGTTGACCCAGACGTCGATGGGTCCCAGCTCCTGCTCGACCCGCTCCACCGCGGCCTCCACGGCCTCCGCGTCCGCGACGTCGGCCGGCACGACGAGCGGCCGACCTCCGAGCTCCCGGACCTCCTCCGCGGCCGCCTCGAGACCCGCGGTTCCACGGGCGATGAGCGCGACGGCATCCCCCCTCCGCGCGAACTCCCGAGCCGTGGCCCGACCGATTCCCCCACTGGCCCCCGTGATGGCGACGACGCGTGCCATCGAAACCACCTCCTCTTCTCTGGACGACACCTCACTCTCTTGTATAATCGCAATTGTTGCCATAGGTCAACTAATCAGGAGGTTGCCAGTGGACCCGGTCACGGGCCGACCCCCGGGAGACTCCCCGGAGCTCGCAGTGGCCCTGCGCGCGTCGCGTGTCTTCTCCGCCGTGATCGCCGCCTCGGTGGCTCACGCCGGCGCAGTCGTCACCCCACCGCAGCTGCGCACGCTCGTCCTGGTCGCGACCCGGAGGGAGGTCGACGCGGCCACCATCGCCTCGGCGCTGGACATCCACCCCTCCGGCGCGACCCGGCTCTGCGACCGACTCGTCGGGTTGGGGCTCATGGACCGGGCGGCCTCCCCGACCGATCGACGCCGGGTGGTCCTCACACTGACAGACGCCGGAGCCGACCTCGTCGACTCGGTGATGGACCACCGCCGGGCCGCCCTCGACGCCATCCTCGACCGGATGCCGCCGGACGGCCTGCGCTCGCTCGTGGCGGGCCTGACCGCGTTCTCGGACGCGGCCGAGGAGCCGGCGACCACCCTGGGGGCCGAACCATGGTGACCACCGCACACAGCGACCAGGAGGGTAGGGAATGACCGACGACGAGACAGACCTGACGAACCGCGAGCGTCGCGAACGGACCCTGCAGGAGGTGATCGACGCCCTCGTGGAGGATCCGCAGCACCGATCGGTCGCCGAGGCGGTCGACGACCTCGAACGCCGCATCGCCGACCGCGGACTGCCCGCCATGCCCCCTCAGTGGGTGCACGCGGTAGCCGAGGGGGTGGTGCGAGGCGATCCCTACGTCGTCTCGGCGGACACGCTCCGGCAGATGGACATCCCCGCCCCGACCACCCGCGCGGAGCCGTACGTCATCGACTGACCTCCGGTGCGGGAGGCGGCTCGCGCGCCCGCCGCAGCGGTCCCGCGTGGGAGGCCTGGCGCACCCGCGGAGGTCCGGGGGTTTGATCGTCAGGGGGCCGCCTCCGCTTGAGGGTGAGGGGCTCGGTCAGACGGAGCGAGGGCGGTGAGGTAGGTGGCGAAGCCGCCCTTGACCCTGCTCTTGGTCCGGCCCGAGGTGCGCACCCGGAGCCGGTCGCTCGCGATCCACGGCCGCCCGGCTCCGCGGACGCGTGCCGCGAGGTCGACGTCCTCATGGAGGGCGAGGGGCGCGAAGCCACCGGCCTCGAGGTAGGCGCTCGCTCGCACGCCCAGGTTGGCGCCGTGGACGTGCTCGTGGTCCTCGCGCAGGGTGTGCCGGTCCCGCCAGGCCGCGAGCACGGAGGCGTCAGCGACGCCGAACGGCTCGACGGTGCCGAGGACGAGGTCGGCCCCGGCCTCGGCAGCCTGCACGTGGCGCCTGAGCCAGTGGGTGTGGACGACGCAGTCGGCGTCGGTACCGACGACCCAGGTGTCGGCCGGTTCGGCACCGCGCCGACTGGTGTCGCCCAGCGCGGTCGTCACTGCGGCGTGCCGGGCCCGGCCGACCGAGCCGGCGTCGACCTCGACCGCCGTGACCGGGAAGCGCTCCACGACCAGGGCCGAGGTGTCGGTGCAGCGGTCGAGGGCCACGACGACCTCGGTGGAGATGCTGGGCCGCCACTCGCGCAGGGTGCCCACGGACCGGAGGATGCTGCGCAGACAGGCCGCGAGCAGTTCCGCCTCGTCGCGGACCGGCACGGCGACGACCACGCGGGTGACGGTGCTCATCGCCGGCCTTCCTGCTCGGCGACGGAGGCCGGGTGGCCCCACACGTCGATGAGGACGTCGGCGTCGACGTGGTGCACGCGGTGCGGGAGGTCGGCGAGGACGGACGCGGCTTGGTCGTGGACGGCGGGGCCGTCGAGCGGTACGTCCGCGGTCGGGTGCCGCCAGTGCACGAGGGCGACCTCTCCGCCCTCGGCCAGGCTCCGCCGGACCCTCCGCAGGGTCTCGAGGAGCTCCAGGGGTGTGAGGAAGTAGCCGACCTCGGACAGCATGACGAGGTCCGTCGGGCCGGGCGGCACGGCGGCCGGAGCCCGGCCCAGCACCCAGCGGACGTTCGCGAGGCTGCGGGCCCGGGCCAGGTCGAGGGCGGCGGGGCTGACGTCGATGGCGACGACCCCGCCGGCCCGGGCAGCCAGTGCCGTGGTGAGCAGGCCGTCGGCACACCCGATCTCGACCACCGACCCGTAACGCGGGCGAGCGAGGACCGCGGTGGTGAGGGCGCGCTTGCGCTCCTCGTAGAAGGAACCCTCGAAGGCCCAAGGGTCGGGGCCGCCGGCACACATCGCGTCGAACGGTGCGGCCACGTCGGCGTCGTCACGAGGTGCCAGGAGGGGCAGGGCACCCGGGGCCGCGAAAAGGGCCTCGACGACCCGGCGTGCTCGTCGGAGCACCGGCTCGGTCACGACGGCGGCTTCCCCGGGGCCGGGGCCGAGTGGCGCTGTCTGCGAGGGGTACTCGTCCACCGCGGCGGCTCGCCGGGCGAGGTCCGGCGAGGTGAGCTCCACCGCGTGGACCGCCTCCCACGGGAGGTCGTCCGGGTGGCCCCAGTGCCAGAGCCAGACCGGGTAGTACGCCACCGTCGCGCCGGATCGGGCGGCGGCCCCGGATGCGGCCCGTCCCAGGGCGTCGTGGTCGGGGTGGCCGTCGGCGCTCCAGGGGGCGACGACGAGGGTGTCCGGTCCGCAACGCTCGGCGAGGACGTCGAGGAGCCGCTCCTCGACGGCGGTGAGTGCGCCGTCGGGGAGACCCAGCCGTTCGACGACGGCGTCCGGAGCGAGACGCGCGACCGCGGCGGTAGCTTCGTCGGCGCGGACTCGCGCCAGCAGCTCGGGGGCCCAGGCGCGGGCGTCCGGGTGGGAGGCCTCGCCGTCGGTGGCCACGAGGACCGTCACCGTGGCCCCGTGGCGGGCGAGGGCGGCGAGGAGCCCGCCGACGGCCAGCGTCTCGTCGTCAGGGTGTGCCGCGGCGACGAGCACGTCGCCGTACCGGGCCGCCAAGGCGGCGACGTCGAGGGAGGGGGCGGCGGACCAGCGGGGATCGAGCAACCACTCGGGCTCCGGGGTGCCGGCGTCGGAGTGGTGGAAGGTCCTCGCGACGGAAGGGGTCACGGGGAGACACCGTCCTCGAGCACGAGCGTCCCGAGGGCCGCGAGGTCACGCTCGGCGTGGTGCTGACGCAGGTAGACGGTGAGGTCGGCCACGCGCCGTGCGTGCTCCTCGTCGTGGGTCAGCGGGGCCGGGCCCAACCCGTGCCCGACGACGCGGATCACCTCCTCGGCGGCGTCGACCACCACCGCGCGCGTGCGGGCGGCGAGCAACACCCCGTCGGCCCCCTCAGCCCGGCCGCCGGCGATCGCGTCGGAGGCGGCGTGCAGGGCGAGCAGGGAGGCGTGGAGCACCCGGTCGGCGGTGCCGAGGTGCATGAGCGCCACCTGGTCGGGGGCGCGGCGGAGGGCGGCATACGTCAGGCGTCCGGCCAGGGCAGCGGCAGCGCCGAACCAGACTGCGGCGACTCCGATTCCGCCCCAGGCGAAGCCCGGACGGGTGAGGTACCAGCCGGGTGCGCCCAGGAGCACAGCCGGGACGGCGTCGAGGGTGAGGGACCCAGTCGTCACCTCGGTGAGCCCTCGGGACACCCAGGTGCTGGGTGCGTGGGCGACGCCGGGATGGCGCAGGGGGACTGCCGCGAGGGCGTCGGACCCCGCGTCGTCGACGGTGACGAGGGCGTGCGAGACGTCGGTGGCGAGGGAGCACCACGCCTTCGTCCCCGACACCGTGACCGTCCCCCCGTCCCGGGCCAGCCGCAGCCCGGTGCCCGGCGCCCGGGCGGCGTACACCCCGAAGGTGCTCGCACCGTCGGCTCCGAGGGTGCCGAGGTCGGGGTCACCCGCCTGGGCGAGGATCGCCACCGCGTCGAGGTGGGGTTCGACGGCCCGGGCCGTCGTCAGGTCGACGGAGCCGAGGGTCGCCAGGGTCGAGACGTAGAGCCACGGGTCGGCGGCGATGTCGCGCGCGACACAAGAGAGCTCGTGGGCCAGCTCGAGTGAGCCGCCCACGTCACGGCCCCGTGCGCGCTCCGCGAGGTCGTCGAGGAACCAGTCGGACCCCCGCATCAGCCACCTCTCCCACTCCCTGTGCTCCGGGGTCGATCCCGACGAGCCCTCCCGTCCGGCGGGAGCGCCTCCTGCTGGTCGTGCCGATGCTAGGCGACCCCGGACGTCCCGGGCCCCGGAGCGACAGCACGCTCCACGAGGACGTCGACGGGGGTGCACCGGCCGTTGTTCGACTTCTCGGCCGAGCACGCCGTGACGCCCGCGATGACCGGGACGCGGGCCTCGATGGTGAACCGGTCGCCGGGCCTCGTGGGCGGCGGGTCGATGTGCAGCTCGCCTGCCTCGTCGGTCCAGACGTCCATGAACACGTTGAGCGTCACCCCGATACGGTCCGGGTCGATGCCGCGCGGCTCGAGGGCGCCGACGAGGTTCGCGAAGCAGCTCGGGTGCTCCGCCCCGGCGAGGTCCGGGTAGAGGATGTCGAACGTGGCCTGGCTGCACGGTGTCAGCGTGAGGTCGTGGACGCCGACCGTGTCGTCGACGATCTCGGCCAGCACCCGGCTGCGGTTGCTGTAGAGCGAGGACCCGGTGGAGACGTAGATCGTGTTGCCGAAGTCGGTGGTGCGCCCCGAGGAGAACTGCTCCGCGGTGTCCTCGGTGCTCACGAGGTAGAGGTCGCTCACCTGCTCGCCGCAGGGGTCGAGGAGGGTGAGCCGGTCCCCGGGGGCGAGCTCGACCGCGACCCCGGTCTGGGGGTCGATGCGCTGCCACCCGGGGGCGGGGGCGTCCGGGCCACCCGCGTAGGACGGCGGCGCGTCGGTGCGGGGGTGGCGGGTGCGGGCCGGGTTCACGACAGGTTCTCCTCGATGACCTCGGGGGAGGGCTGGAAGGGCGGCGACCAGTCTGCCGGGACGGCGCGTCCGGAGTACTGCCGGGCCTCGGAGCCCTGACCGTGGTCGGCCACCATCGGGTTGAGGCAGCCCTGGAGCTCGGTGTCACGCCGCCGGATGGTGTCGCGCATCCGGCCGTACCGGCCATCGGAGCGCATCCGTTCGAACTGCTCGTGGAGGTTGAAGACGAGGGTGGGGAGGGGTGCGCGGCGGGCGATCCGGGACGCGTCGGGGTGGAGGCCGACGACGAAGAAGGCGGTGCCGCCGACGCTGAACGCGAAGTGCGGGTCGCGCGGGTCGGGTGAGGTCCCCGGTGCCCAGGGCTCGCCGTCGTGGTCGTGGAGGTGCTGGAGCGCGCCCCACAATGCCCCTTCGAAGGCACGCTCACCGACGGCGGGCGGGTGGCGGAAGCAGGCGACGAACGACACGAGGTCGCCATCGTTGTCGACGCCTCTCGCGTAGTCCCGCAGCTGGGCCCCGAGTCGATCGAGCGATCCTCCGGGACTGGTGTCGGTGAGGTCCTCGAGCACGACGCGCGTCGCTGCGTCGCGGCGGAACACCGAACGGGCCCCGAGGCAGGGGTAGTCGGAGTGGGCGACCATGTCAGCGATCGCGTCGGTGATCTCACCGGCGGGTGCAGCTCCAAGGTCGCTGCGGCGGCTCAGGGCGGAGAGATCGGCCAACGGGGGAGGGGTGGCGTCGGCGGGGGCCGGGGTGTCGCGGCCAGGCACCCCTCGGGCGTACCCCGTTGACACCACGCTCATGCGCCCGAGCGATCCGGAACCGCGTCACCCCGGGTCGACGCCGCCAGCGTGACCGTGCTCATCGTGTGCTCCTGACCGGCGTGACGGGCCCGCAGGACGCGGGCTGGGCCACCGACCGTAACCCGGTCCCTGACAGCGTCGACGCGGGAGGATCAGGGAATCTCGCGCGCGAGCGAAACGGCCCCGGGCCGGCCCGCACGATCGCGAAGGGCGGGATGAGGGGCGGTGCCCTCGGCCGCGTCGACTCGGGCGGTCGCACGCAGGGCCGTGGCCAAGGCGCACACTCGGGCGTCGATCTCCGGGTCGCCGGTCGCGGCGTGCACGATCCAGGCGTCTGCCAGGTCGGCCGGGGTGGGCCAGCGGTTCTCCCAGGTCACGAGTCGCTCGGCGAGCAGGTCGAACACCTCGTCGCACAGGGTCGGGGCGAACACGGCAACGGGGGTGCTCGCACGGGTCAGCCCGGCTGCGCGGCGGGCGGCCAGCGGGCCACCGCCGACGACGACGGCCCGTCGTCCCGGTTGGGGGAACCCCAGGAGGCGGGTGCGGTCACGAGCGGTGGTGAGGGACACGGCGGACCTCCGAGTGCGGCATACCGGCTGCGGTGTTCGAAGCGTCGCGTGCGGATGTTGCCGATGATGCGTCGCCGTGTGAACTCCGTGTTGCGGTGAGTCACGCTCACGCGTTGTTCTGGTCCTCCTGGTGAGCGGCGTGACGAGCCAGGACCTCGGTGAGCTTGCCCGCCCCGGCGATCACGGTGGCGGCGTGCAACCGACCCGGCTGGCGGGAGAGCCGCTCGATCGGGCCGGAGATGGACACGGCCGCGATGACGCGACCTGACGGTGACCTCACGGGGGCGGACACCGAGGCGACTCCCGGCTCTCGCTCACCGACGCTCTGGGCCCAGCCACGACGCCGCACCCCCGACAGGGCGGTCGCCGTGAACGCAGCGCCCTGCAGGCCCCGGTGCAGCCGGTCCGGCTCCTCCCAGGCCAGCAACACCTGGGCCGCCGATCCGGCGCGCATCGACAGTGTCGCACCGACGGGAATCGAGTCACGAAGGCCGATCGGACGCTCTGCCGCGGACACGCACACCCGGTACTCACCCTGACGCCGGAAGAGCTGGGCGCTCTCGTTCGTGTGGTCCCTCAGGGCCCCGAGCACCGGACCGGCGGCCGCGAGAAGCCGATCCTCGCCCGCGGCAGCCGCCAGCTCGCCGAGGCGCGGACCGAGGACGAAGCGCCCCTGGAGGTCGCGGGTGACGAGGCGGTGGTGCTCGAGGGCCACGGCGAGTCGATGGGCGGTCGGTCGGGCCAGCCCGGTGGCGGTGACGAGCTGAGCAAGCGTCGACGGGCCGGCTTCGAGGGCGGACAGGACGGTGGCCGCCTTGTCGAGCACTCCGACCCCACTGGTGTTGTCCATGTCTTGATATTAGCGTCTCATTGCCTGAGACGCACCTCCATGTGCCCCCACTGCGTGCGAATCTCGGGAAGAGGCGATGGTGCAGCGATGGGCCGTCGCGCAGACAACTCGAGGACCGCCGACCCCGGCGGTCAGGTGTGGAGGTTCAAGGATGGCCGGAACCCTGGCCGAGAAGGTGTGGGAGTCCCACGTCGTCCGTCGTGGCGAAGGGGAGCCCGACCTGCTGTACATCGACCTCCACCTGCTCCACGAGGTGACCAGCCCGCAGGCGTTCGACGGCCTGCGCCTGGCCGGGCGCGGGGTGCGCCGCACCGACCTGACCCTCGCCACCGAGGACCACAACGTGCCGACGACTCCGGGCCCGATCACCGATCCGGTGAGCCGCACCCAGGTCGAGACCCTGCGGCGAAACTGCGACGAGTTCGGGATCACGCTCTACCCGATGGGTGACGTCGAGCAGGGCATCGTGCACGTCGTGGGGCCGCAGCTGGGCCTGAGCCAGCCCGGAATGACCATCGTCTGCGGGGACAGCCACACGTCGACGCACGGCGCCTTCGGGGCGCTGGCCTTCGGCATCGGCACGTCGGAGGTCGAGCACGTGCTGGCTACCCAGACCCTGCCCCTCAAGCCGTTTCGCACGATGGCGGTCACCGTCGACGGGGAGCTGCCTACGGGGGTGACGGCCAAGGACATCGTGCTCGCCGTGATCGCCAAGATCGGCACCGGCGGAGGTCAGGGCCATGTCATCGAGTTCCGTGGGAGCGCCATCCGGGCGCTCTCGATGGAGTCGCGGATGACGGTGTGCAACATGTCGATCGAGGCCGGGGCCCGCGCCGGGATGATCGCCCCCGACGAGACCACCCTGGCCTACTTGACCGGGCGGGACCACGCCCCGGCAGGCGCGGACTGGGACGAGGCCGTCGCGGCCTGGCACTCCTTGCGCAGCGACGACGACGCGGTGTTCGACACCGAGGTGGTGCTGGATGCCGCAGAGCTCACGCCCTTCGTCACTTGGGGCACCAACCCGGGGCAAGGATCCCCGCTGGGGCAGGCGGTGCCCGACCCGGAGATGATGCCGGACGAGAACGAGAAGCACGCGGCGCGCCGGGCGCTGGAGTACATGGGTCTCAGCGCCGGCACCCCGCTGCGCGAGGTTGCCGTCGACACCGTGTTCGTGGGCTCGTGCACCAACGGGCGCATCGAGGACCTGCGCGCGGCTGCCGAGGTCGTCAGGGGACGAACCGTGGCCGACGGGGTGCGAATGCTGGTCGTTCCCGGCTCTGCCCGGGTCCGGCTGCAGGCCGAGAGTGAGGGGTTGCACGAGGTGTTCACCGCCGCCGGTGCCGAGTGGCGCCTGCCCGGCTGTTCGATGTGCCTGGGCATGAACCCCGACCAGCTGGAGCCGGGCGAGCGAAGCGCGTCCACCTCGAACCGCAACTTCGAAGGGCGCCAGGGTAAGGGCGGCAGGACCCACCTCGTGAGTCCGCTGGTGGCCGCGGCGACCGCGGTACGCGGGACCCTGTCCAGCCCGTCGGATCTCGAGCCCGCCCGTGAGGGGAGCAGCTGATGGATGCGTTCACGACCCACACGGGCACGGGGGTGCCCCTGCGACGCAGCAATGTCGACACCGACCAGATCATCCCGGCGGTCTACCTCAAGCGGGTCACCCGCACCGGCTTCGAGGACGGACTCTTCGCTGCCTGGCGGGCTGACGAGACCTTCGTCCTCAACGATCCCCACTACGCCGCCGGTTCGGTGCTCGTGGCCGGCCCGGACTTCGGCACCGGGTCCTCGCGCGAGCACGCGGTGTGGGCGTTGATGAACTACGGCTTCAGGGTGGTCATCGCTTCGCGTTTCGCCGACATCTTCCGCGGCAACAGCGGAAAGCAGGGGCTCCTCACCGCCCAGTGCTCGCAGGACGACGTCGAGCTGCTGTGGAAGCTGCTCGAGAACGAGCCGGCCACCGCCGTCACGGTCGACCTGGTCTCGCGCACCGTCACTGCCGGCGACATCGTGGCGCCGTTCGAGGTCGACGACTACACGAGGTGGCGGCTGCTCGAGGGCCTCGACGACATCAGCCTCACTCTCCGGAACGAGGGCGACATCACGTCGTTCGAGGAGTCCCGCCCTTCGTGGAAGCCGACCGTCACGAGTTGAACGATGATGTATGCCGTTGTGACACAATGGGATTGCCGCCAGCTGTCGTAGTGACGCCTCGCCGGGAAGGTCACCAGCGCGTGTGACCCGTGTGGCTGTAGTTCACGAGTGGGACTACGGCGGCCGCGAATCCGTTGTGCGCCAATGCAAAACACGCCGCGCGCTTGGTGGACTCGACGTGCCCACGGGCATAGCGTCGCTGGTGAGGCCGGACACCCACCGGTCACGCCAACACTCGCCGGGGAGTTCGCCCCCGGCGCCGTCCCGATGGAGTGGTCGACTGTGAACAAGGCAGATCTCATCAAGGAACTGGAGAAGCGACTCGGCAGCCGGAAGATGGCCAACGACGCGCTGGAAGCGGTCCTGGACACGATCGTGCGGGAGACCGTGCGGGGCGGCAAGGTCTCGATCACCGGCTTCGGCACGTTCGACCGCGTCGAGCGAGCCGCGCGCACCGGGCGCAACCCGCGCACCGGCACCTCCGTGCGGATCCCCAAGTCGAAGGCTCCGCGCTTCCGGGCCGGGACGGCCTTCAAGGCCTACGTGAGGAAGCCGAGCACCCTGCCCAAGGCGGCACCGGCAACCGGTCGCGCCCCCGCCGGGACGGCTTCGAGCGCGGCCGCTGCCAAGGCGGCGCCTGCAAGGAAGGCTCCGGCGAAGAAGGCGGCCGCCAAGAGCGCACCCGCCAAGAAGACGGCCGCCAAGAAGGCTCCGGCGAAGAAGGCGGCTGCCACGGCTGCTCCGGCCAAGAAGGCACCCGCCAAGAAGGCTCCGGTCAAGAAGGCACCCGCCAAGAAGGCACCCGCCAAGAAGGCACCCGCGAAGAAGACGGCCGCCAAGAAGGCTCCGGCGAAGAAGGCGGCTGCCACGGCTGCTCCGGTCAAGAAGGCACCCGCCAAGAAGGCTCCGGCGAAGCAGGCACCCGCCAAGAAGGCACCGGCCAAGAAGACGGCCGCCAAGAAGACGGCCGCCAAGAAGGCACCGGCGAAGAAGGCCTCGGGCCGCTGATCCGGACACCACGACCTGCTGTGCCGGTGGCGCGTTTCGCGTCGCCCGCGCAGCAGGACTGTGTTTGGCTGTCGGCATGACGTCCACGTTGATCGTCGACGGCGGCGCACCGCTCGTCGGTGACGTCGAGGTTCGGGGGGCCAAGAACCTCGTCTCCAAGGCGATGGTCGCGGTGATGCTCGCCGAAGAGCCCTGCCGGCTGCGGGGGGTGCCCGAGATCTCCGACGTCCGGGTCGTGGGTGGGCTGCTCGAGGCCCACGGGGTCGTGATCGACTCGACCGACCGCGACGGCGAGCTGGTCCTGGACCCCACCCGGGTCGAGCAGGCCCAGGTCGCCGAGGTTGACACCCACGCAGGGACCTCCAGGGTTCCGGTGCTCTTCTGCGGTCCGCTGCTCCACCGCCTGGGCGAAGCGTTCATCCCCGACCCGGGCGGCTGCAGCATCGGGGAGCGGCCCATCGACTTCCACCTCGACGTCCTGGAGCAGTTCGGGGCGCGAGTCGAGCGACGCCCCGACGGTCTGCGCCTCACCGCCCCGCAGCGCCTGCGGGCCGCCGACATCGACCTCGCCTATCCGAGCGTCGGGACCACCGAACAGGTCCTCCTCACGGCCGTGCGTGCCGAGGGAACCACGACGTTGCGCGGCGCAGCCATGGAGCCCGAGATCCTGGACCTCATCGCGGTCCTGCAGAAGATGGGAGCGATCATCTCGGTCCAGACCGATCGAGTCATCCGGGTCGAGGGCGTCGACCGCCTCGGCGGCTTCAACCACCTCGCCATCCCCGATCGGATCGAGGCCGGCTCGTGGGCGTGCGCCGCCCTCGCGACCCGCGGTGACATCTACGTCCGCGGTGCCCAGCAGCTGCCCATGATGACCTTCCTCAACGTCTTCCGGCGGATCGGTGGCGCCTTCGAGGTCGATGACGAGGGCATCCGCTTCTGGCACCCCGGCGGTGCCCTGACGTCGATCGCCCTCGAGACGGACGTCCACCCGGGCTTCATGACGGACTGGCAGCAGCCGCTCGTCGTGGCACTGACGCAGACCGAGGGCCTGTCCATCGTCCACGAGACGGTCTACGAGAACCGCCTCGGGTTCACGCACGCCCTGCGGGACATGGGGGCCCGGATCCAGACGTATCGAGAGTGCCTCGGCGGGTCACCGTGCCGCTTCGGCAGGGCGAACTTCCGGCACTCCGCGGTCATCTCCGGACCGACGCCGTTGCGGCCCGCCGAGATCACCGTGCCGGACCTTCGTGGCGGCTTCAGCTACGTCATCGCCGCACTGGCGGCGCAGGGCCGCTCGACGGTGCACGGGATCGACATCATCCACCGGGGGTACGAACGGTTCTCCGAGAAGCTCGCGGACCTCGGCGCGGTCTACAAGCTCGACTGACGGGATCCCCCGTCGTCCCAGGGCGAGGTCAGGCGACGGACTCGCCCGGGCCGATCCCCACGACCCAGACGCGCTCGGCAGTCGTCCCGCTCGCGTCGAGCTCGATACTCACTCGTTGACCGACCCTCAGGTGCCTGAGCCCGCTGGCGACGGCGGCCCCCGCTGGCACGGTCACCTCCACGCCGTCGTCGAGCAGGGCGGAGCCGGACCCGTCCTGCGTCATCCGGTGGATCGTTCCCTGCATGCCCGGCAGGGTAGCGCGAGCGAGCGCCGCGGAGGTGTGTGGCCCCACGCCCAGGCGGATCGCCTCGGCGAGGGAGGCCGCGTCGTCGACGTCGCGGAGCAGACCAGGCGCGTCGAGGATGAGGCGCCGGTGTCCCAGTCGCTCGTGGGCCGCGGCACTGCCTGCGCCGAAGGCCGTGCGCACCGGTCGACCTGCCGGCATCGTCAGCAGGGCGGTCCCGTCGTCGTCCGCGTCGGCGAGCACGGTGCGGGTGTGCCGACCGGCGGCGTCGAGGGCGGAACGCACCTCCCGTGGGCGCAGCGCAGGGTGGTCCGCGAGGACGACGGCGATCCGGTCCGACCCAGTGGCATCAGCCCCCGCAGCCACGGCTCCGTTCAGGCCAGTCCCCGGGTCGGTGACGCACAGGTGTCCGGCGAGCTCTGCCCACGCACGCACCGAGGGGTCGCCGGTGACGACCGCGACAACGGCTCCCGGGGCGCCGGACGCGAGTGCCGCGACGGTGTCGCGGGCGAAGGCGTCGGCGAGCGCCACGCGGGTGTCGCGGGGCACGCGCAGCCGGCTCTTCGCCAGCGGTCCACCCTTGACCGGGACCACCAGGTGCCAGGCGCCAGGGGGAGTGGTCACGGCATCCATCGTCCACCACGGCCGTGGCGCGCTCGACATCGACCCGGAGGCAGACCACAATGCCAAGACCCCACTCCACGGAAGGTTGCGCGTGACGACCCCCTCGGACCACTCCCGGCCTTTCGCCTACCGGTTCGTCGTCGCGCTCCTCCGGCCCCTGCTGATGCTCTTCACCAAGCGTGACTGGGCGGGGGCGGAGAACCTCCCCGAGGGCGGGTACGTCGCCGTGACCAACCACTACTCCTACCTCGAGCCGCTCGTGTTCGGGCACTTCCTCGTCGACAACGGGCACACGCCGCACTACCTCGGCAAGATCGAGGTGTTCCGGATCCCGCTCGTCGGGGCCATCCTGCGAGCCGCGGAGCAGATCCCCGTGCACCGGGAGTCCGGGCTGGCCGTCGACGCCTATCGTTCGGCGCTGGACGCGGTCCGGCGGGGGTGGTGCGTCGCGATCTACCCGGAGGGGAGCCTGACCCGCGACCCCGGGCTGTGGCCGATGCGCGGCAAGACCGGTGCGGCGCGCGTCGTCCTCGAGACCGGGTGCCCGGTGGTGCCGATCGCGACCTGGGGGGCTGCCGACATCCTGCCCACCTACGGTCGGCGCCTGCACCTCCTGCCGCGCAAGACGATGGTCGTGCGAGCCGGCCCCCCGGTCGACCTCGACGACCTGCGCGAGCTCGACATCAACGCCGAGGTGCTCGCCGTCGCGACGTCGCGGATCATGGCGGCCCTGACGTCCCAGCTCGAGGAGATCCGCGGAGAGGTCGCACCCGTCACGCGCTTCGACCCCCGAGCGCACGGCATCACGTCCACCGGAAAACCCAAACCCCTCAAGGAGGCCTCATGACGACGGCAGCGGTCTACGGCACTGGTAGCTGGGGCACGGCGTTCGCCGCGGTCCTCGCCGATGCAGGCACCTCGGTGACGATGTGGGGGCGGCGGGAGTCCGTCGTCGCCCAGATCAACGCCGGGGTCAACGATGACTACCTCCCCGAGCTGCGGCTGCCGTCCCTCATCCGTGCCACGAGCGACCCGATGGAGGCCGCCGACGGTGCCGACATCGTCGTCCTCGCCGTTCCCTCGCAGACGTTGCGCGCCAACCTCAGCTCCTGGGGGTCGGCCCTGCCGCCCTCTGCGGCGGTCGTCTCGCTCATGAAGGGTGTGGAGCTCGGCACGACCAAGCGCATGTCGGAGGTGATCTCCGAAGTCGGGCAGGTCGAGAACGAGCGGATCGTCGTCGTGTCGGGGCCCAACCTCGCCCGAGAGATCGCCGCCAAGCAGCCCGCCGCCTCCACCGTCGCGGCCGGCAGCGAGGCCATGGCCGAGCGGGTCGCCGCAGCCTGCGCGGCGCCGTACTTCCGCCCCTACACCGGCACCGACGTGGTCGGGACCGAGATCGCCGGGGCGGTCAAGAACGTCATCGCGCTCGCGGTGGGCATGGCCGAGGGGCTGGGCATGGGCGACAACTCCAAGGCGTCGATCATCACCCGGGGGCTGGCGGAGACCACGCGCCTGGGCACGGCGGTCGGCGGGGACGCGGTGACCTTCTCGGGCCTCGCGGGCGTGGGGGACCTCATCGCCACGTGCATGTCCCCTCTCTCGCGAAACCACTCCTTCGGCGTGCGGCTCGGGCAGGGCATGGCCGTTGACGAGGTCGTCGCGGTGACCAAGCAGACGGCCGAGGGCGTGAAGTCGTGCACGTCGATCCTCGACCTCGCCCGTCGCAACGGGGTGGACGTGCCGATCATCGAGCAGGTCGACGCCATGATCCAGCGAGGGCGCACCGCCCAGGAGGTCGTGACGGCGCTCCTGTCGCGTCCGCGCAAGGCCGAGACCGACTGAGCCCCGTCGAGTGAACAGAACACGCCGCCCGAGCCCGTGCCCGGACGGCGCGTTCTGTTCACTCGACGGGGTGGGGGCGCTCGACGGGGTGGGGGCGCTCGATCAGGCCGGGGCGTGGTCGAGCGCCTGCGCGAGGTCGCGCCACAGGTCCTCGACGTCCTCGACGCCCACCGAGAGCCGCAGCAGCTCCTCCGGCACGGCCACGGGCTCCCCGGGCTGGCGACGACGCCGCTCGAGCTGGCTCTCCACCCCGCCCAGGCTCGTGGAGTGCACCCAGAGGCGAGCTGCCGAGGCCACCCGCTCCGCGCCGTCTGCGCCGCCGACCACGTCGATCGACACCATTGCGCCGAAGCCCGGGTAGCGCACCCTGCGCACCGCGGGGTGGCCCCCCAGCCGCTCGGCGAGCTGGACGGCATTGGACGTGGCCCGCTCCACCCGCAGGTGCAGCGTGCGCAGGCCACGCAGTGCGAGCCACGTCTCGACCGGGCCCGCGATGGCGCCGTGCAGCCGGCGGTGCCTGCGCAACCGTTCGTGGATGGCTCGTCCGCCGTCCGTCGCAGCGCACACGGTGGCCCCGAGCAGGAGGTCGCTGTGGCCCGAGAGGTACTTCGTCACGGAGTGCACCACGACGTCGGCCCCGTGCTCGAGCGGCCGTTGCACCAGCGGCGTCGCGAACGTGTTGTCGACGACCGTGAGGATCCCGCGCTCGCGTGCCGCCGCGACGAGGGTGGTCAGGTCGGCCACCTCGAGGAGGGGGTTGGTGGGGGACTCGAGCCAGAGCAGGTGGGCACCCTCCAGCGCCGCGATGACGGCGTCGCTGTCGGTCACCTCCACCAGGCGGACCACCGCGCTGCCGTCCTGCGCGCGGTCGGCCAGGGTGACCATCACGCCGTTGTAGGCGGCGTTGGGGGCCACCACGGTCGCGCCGTGGGGGAGCAGCGAGAGAGCGGCCGAGACGGCTGCCATCCCGGACGCGAACACCAGCGCCGTGCCGCCCTCCAGGTTCCCAAGGGTCTCCTCGAACGCGCTCCACGTGGGGTTGCCCGACCGCGCGTAGTTCACCGGACCGTCGGCGCGGTAGGTGGAGGTGAGGACCAGCGGCGTGCCGACCGGGGCTCCGGGTGCCTCGGGCTCCCGGCCGAGGGAGACGATGCGGGTGGCGGGGGCCAGCCGGTGCTCGGGTGGGTCGGGAGGGCTGCTCGTCACACCGGTCAGGGTATGCCGTCACCGCGCCGGGGACGCGGGCCGGTCCGGCCCTCGGGGTGCCCGGACGGCTAGAGTCGCACGCGATGAATGCTGCAACGCCAGACCGCAAGATCCGCATCGCGCTCGTCTTCGGGGGCCGTTCGTCGGAGCACGCGGTCTCGTGCGCGACGGCCGCCAGCGTCCTCGAGGCTCTGGACCGCGACCGCTACGACGTGGTCCCCGTCGGGATCGCCAAGGACGGGCACTGGGTGCTCGCTCCCGACGACCCCGAGCGACTCCGTCTCGCCACCGGGCACGTGCCGGAGGTCGACACCAACGCGGCCAGCGTCATCGTGCCGACCAGCGCCACCGACCGGACACTCGTCGTGCACGAGCCGGGCCGGCCCCCGCAGACCCTGGGCGAGGTCGACGTCGTCTTTCCGTTGCTGCACGGACCCTTCGGGGAGGACGGCACCATCCAGGGCCTGTTCGACCTCGCCGACGTCCGCTACGTGGGTTCGGGCGTCACGGCATCCGCCGTCATGATGGACAAGCACATGATGAAGGTGGTGCTCGCCGCGGCGGGACTGCCGGTCGGTCCCTACGTCGCCATCACGGACAAGGAGTGGCTGCGGGACCCGGAGGCTGCCATGGATGCCGTGCACGGGCTCTCCTGGCCGGTGTTCGTCAAGCCGGCCCGCGCGGGCTCGAGCATGGGCATCACGAAGGTCACCGAGCCAGAGGCGCTTCGCGAGGCCATCGAGGCGGCTCGCCGGCACGACCCCAAGGTCGTCGTGGAGGCCGCCGTGTTCGGGCGCGAGATCGAGTGCGGGGTGCTCGAGGGCCGGGGGACCGAGCCGTCCCGGGCCAGCGAGCTCGGGGAGTGCATCGTGGTCGCCAACCACGACTTCTACGACTTCGAGGCCAAGTACCTCGACGCGGGCGACGTGCGCCTCGAGACCCCCGCCGACGTGCCCGCCGCCACCGCGGAGCGGATCCGCGCGATGGCCGTGGAGGCGTTCGACGCCGCCGGCTGCGAGGGCCTGGCGCGAGTGGACTTCTTCCTCACCGATGACGGCGCCGTGCTGGTCAACGAGGTCAACACGATGCCGGGCTTCACGCCGAGCTCGATGTACCCCCGGATGTGGGCAGCCACGGGCGTCGCCTACCCCGAGCTCATCGACGAGCTCGTCGCCCTCGCGCTGGAGCGGCGCACCGGCCTGCGCTGACGCGGCGGGGCCACGCGCACGCGGTCGTCACCCCGGGGGCCCACCGCGGGCGACCACCTGCTCCGCGTCGACCTGCTCCGCGTCGACCTGCTCCGCGTCGACCTGCTCCGCGCCGGTCCCACCCGCCTCGTCCTGTTCCGGCCCCCTGGCGGCAGCCCTGACCTCCGCGATGGCGGCCGTCAGCGACGCCGCGACGTACAGCGCGGAGGACTGCAGGTAGAGGACGAACATGATGCCGATCGGTGCGGCAAGGGCGCCGTACTGCGGCTTGTCGATGACGAAGCTCACGAGGAGCGCCATCGCCTGCTTGAGCACCTCGATGGCGACGGCTCCCACGGCGGCCCCGATGAGAAGGGGTACCCGCGGCGGGCGGATGCCCCCGAGCCGGCCGAGGAGCAGGTGCATGACGAGGAAGTTCAGCAGCATCGTCAGCACGAAGGCCGTTACGCCGAGCAGGATCCTCGGGCCGCCCCAGCCCACGCCCAGGGCATCGAGGATCCGGCCGGAGATGTTGGCGGTGAACGTGACGCTGACGAACGAGAGGAGGACGAGGGGGGCGAGCACGAGGAACCAGCCGAGGGCCCACAGCCGCACCCAGACGAAGTTCCGCGTGTTCTTGGGGGCACCGTAGACCGCGTGGAGCGAGCGGCTGGCGCCGAGCACTGCCCCGGTGGAGCCGTACAGCAGACCGACCGCACTGACGACGGAGGTCACCTGGGCGCTGCTGCGCAGCACCTCGGGATCGATCCCCGATTCGCCCACGAGGCCGGGGAACGCCTCCTGGACGGCCTCGGTGATGTACTCCGAGAGCTGCTCGGCTCCGAGCACGGCCGTGAGGCCGTAGGCCAGGGTGAGCACGGAGAACAGGGCCAGGAAGAGGTAGTACGTGGTGCCGGCGGCGAGCAGCGTGGCCCGCGAGTGGGTGAAGCGGATGCTGGACCGCATCCCGAGGCTCACACCCGTGCCGATCGTGCCCCCACGGGACTTCAGCGAACGGACGCGCGCCGGCAGCGCCGGGGCCGGCGGGTCGACGACGTCTCCCGGGATGGGGGGGAGGCGGGGCTGGGTCTCCACGATCCGACGGTACTTGGTGCCGGGCCCGGACGAGGTCAGCGGTCCGGCGCTGCGAGGGCGCGAGCAGGTGCTAGCCGCGGGCCATCTGGTCGACGCACACGGTGATCCCGAGGATGAGCGGAACGTCCTGACCCTGGGCCAGCTGGACTCCATAGGTGTCCCGGACGCGGAACCACTTCTTCGAGACCTCCGCGACCTTCGTTCCGTCGCGCTCGATCTCGTACTCGTGATCGACGATGTTGCCGTGGGCCTTGAGGTCCTCACCACCGTCGACGTCGATGACGTAGTGGTCGCGGATGCCGATCAGTCGCTTGTGGACCGTGGCCTTCGTGGACCCCATCTCGATGGTCATCTTGTCGCGGACGCTGAGCTTCTTCTCCTGGATCTTGCAGATCTCGGTGCCGTGGGGGTCCTCGAGGATGAAGGTGTCCCGGACCCGAACGGCCTTCCCGTTGACCTTGAAGGCCCGGTGCCCGTCCGCGTCCTCGATCCAGTAGTCGTCGCCGATGGCGAACATCTTCTCGCGCATCTGGAACGTCGGTCCGTCGAGTCCGTGCCGTCGAAGCCCCATCGCCAGTCCCTTCGCTGCTGAACGCAGGTCACGCGGCCTGCCTCGTCGCGGTCGACACTACTCCTCGGCAGGCACCGGTGAGGACGGGTCACCGGGTGTCGGACCGCACGACGGCGAGCGCCTCACGCAGGCCGACCAGCGCGGTCTGGATCGTGGCGGCAGAGCCGCCCAGAGCAGTCTCGACGTCCGCGAGCACGGGAAGGAAGCGGGCGCCCGCCTCCTGGTGCGCCCGGAGCCCCTCGGCGGTCAGGACCAGCCGGTAGGAGCGAGCGTCGTCGGGGTTCGGCGTGCGCTCGAGGTGCCCCCGACGCTGGAAGCGCTTGACGTAGCTCGACACCGTCGTCAGCGGCGCAGCCATCCAGTCCGCGACCTCGGACGGGGTCAGGGGCCCGGACCGCAGGACGGAGTAGACCGCGAACTCGTCGGCCGTGAGCCCAGCCGGCTCGAGTGCGGTGTCGAGCAGGGCGTTGGCCGAGCGCGAGACGAGCCAGAGGTCGAACAGCAGGTTCGTGCTCGGGGGGGCGGGGGAACGAGACGGCATGCCTTGACCGTACTACTACGATCTCGTAGTATCCAACTACTACGAAAACGTAGCAGTTTACGGATGGGCTGCTCAGAGTGGCCTCGAGAGGACACAAGATGCGACATGACCCGACGACGATCCTGACCCACCGTGCGAGTCGGAGGCTGCTGGTGCCCCTGGGGCTCCTGTGGCTGGGCCTCGTGGGCCTGCTGTTCGCGTGGACGGGTCGCTTCTCACTGGCCGCGGTCCTGGACGCGTGCGGCACCGAGGCTCCCGACGTGCTGTTCGCGCCGAGTCCCGCCCGGACCGAGTCCTTCCTCGCCGGGTGCGGCGCCCCGGGGCTGCAGGCGTACCGCGACCTCCAGGTGGTCGACGTGTTCTACCCCGCCGTCGGTGCGGCGTTCCTCGCCGTCGCACTGACCCTCCTGCTGCGTGACGCATCGCCGCGCCTGTGGTGGCTCGCCGTCGTTCCGGTGGCGGCGGCTCTCGGGGACTACGTCGAAAACGCCGCCGCTTGGGTGCTGATCGGCGCGGGCCCGTCCGCCATCCCCTGGGTGGCGGTCCCCCTGCAGGTCGGGTCGGGTGCGAAGGTCATCCTCAGCTGGGTCTCCTGGCTGGCCGTGGTGACCCTCTTGCTCGGTCGGGTGCCCATGGTCCGCCACCGAGTCGCCGGCCGTCGCGCTGCTCGGTCCGACCGTCCGCGTCCCGCGAGGCCGACGCGAACGGTCGCTGACCTGAGCACCTGACACTCGACCTCCGGAGGAGGTGCCGGTCGCGACGAGCTCCCGCCGATTCCCGCGCACTTCATGCCGGCAGGGGGAGGACACTCTCCCGGCGGCCTCCTAGCGTTGTCGATGCCAGACAACCGTCCGAAAGGAAAACCTATGTCCGACAAGCCAACCACCGTTGCGGTCGCCACGTACCCCAACGAGGCCACCGCGACCATGGACTATGACTCCATCCGCGGAGTCAAGCACGCGGGCCAGCTCGATCACCTGGCCATCGCCTTCGTCGAGCGAGACGCGAAGGGCAAGCTCAAGATCGACCGGCACGACAGCACGGCCAAGCACCTGGCGTGGGGCGGCGGCGTGCTCGGCGGCGCCCTCATGGTCATCTCCGCGCCGCTGGGAGTCGTCTTCCTCGGCCCGCTCGCGGTCACGGCGGGCGCGTGGGCAGCCGCCGGTGGCCTCGTGGGTCACTTCTGGGACAACATCCCCAAGGACGAGGTCCGCAGGATGACCGACCTGCTCGAGACCGGCGAGTTCGGACTCGTCGTCGTCGCCGTCAACCCCAAGGGCGCCGACATCGGAGCGCTGCTCTCCAACGCCACGGAGAAGACGGTCGTCGACGGCGTCACCGACGTCGACGGTGCTCTCGACGAGGCCTTCGCGCGTCCTGAGGTCGAGAGCTAGACCGCGCGGAGCTGAGCCGACCCCGCGGCCGCCGAAGCACACCAGGTCAGACCGGCGGCGCGGGGTGGCGCGCGTGGCTCGGCGCCCCCTCACGCACCGGCGCAGGTCCGTCAGGAGGTTTGCGCGCCCGGGTCGTCGAGGACGTCGCGCCACGAGTGCTGTGGCTCGTACCCCAGGAGCTCACGGGCCTTGTGGATGGAGTAGAACGTCTCGTCACGCCCCATCTGCCGACGCAGCGGCACCCCGTCGTAGTAGCGGTCGAGGACCTCCTGGGTCGTGACGGCGACGGACATGTCCGCGTTGGCGACGTTGAAGACCTCGTAGCCCAGCCCGTCGGTCTCCAGGCAGCGCTGCACCATCTGGCCCAGGTCGCGGGTGTCGATGTAGGCGAAGATGTTGCGGCGCCGCAGCGAGGGGTCGGCGAGGAAGTCCGGGAACAGCTCGGCGTACTCGTGCGGCTCGATGACGTTGTTGATCCGCAGACCGTAGACGTCGGCGCCGGTGCGGGCCTGGAAGGAGCGCGCGGTCACCTCGTTGGCCACCTTGGACATCGCGTAGGAGTCCTCGGGCACCGTCGGGTGCTCCTCGTCGACGGGGATGTAGTTGGGTCGCCGCTCGCCCTGCGCGAAGCAGATCCCGTAGGTCGTCTCCGACGATGCGAAGACGACCTTGCGCACGCCCAGCCGGGTCGCCGCCTCGAACACGTTGTAGGTGCTGAGGACGTTCGTCGCGTAGGTTCTCGCGTCCGACGTGAGCAGGATTGCGGGCACGGCCGCGAAGTGCACGACGGCGTCGTAGGCGGGCGCCTGCTCCCGCTCCAGCTCGGTTGCCCTCGCCAGCCCCGCCAGGGCTGAGTACGTCTCGCCGATGTCGGTGAGGTCGACCCTCAGGTCGGCCACGTCCGGGTGCCCGAGCGGGACGAGGTCGGCGTTGGTGACCTCGTGACCCAGCTCGGCGAGGTGCGCCGCGACGTGCGTGCCGGCCTTGCCGCTGCCCCCGGTGAAGAAGATCCGCATGGCCCGATCACATCACACTGGCGGCCCCGTCGGACCCGCCAGTGCCCGGCCCTCGTCGTGTGTGTGTGCGCGGCGTGTGAGGTGGGTGGGGGTGGCGGGACCGGCCGGGGTCAGCGACAGACCAGGTCGTTGGTCGGCAGCGACCGCGCCGCCCCGCCGAACGCCGGCAGCAGCAGCGGCTCCGGCGCATAGTCCGACGGGATGAGCACCTCGATCGCCGGATCGGTGCCGAAGGTCGTGAACCGGGTGCCGTCGCTGAGCGGGTCGGGGATCCAGCCGACGCCGTCGACCTCGACGCACTCGGTGTCGGTCGGGCCGAGCGCGGCGACGCCACATCGTGCGATGACGGCGGGGTCGCCCCAGGCTGCGACGGCGGGGGAGTCGGGCGAGGTGTCCCGGGCAGGCATCCCGGAGACCTCGGTGGGCCAGGCCTGCGCGGCGGAGGCGCACCCTGACGAGCCCGCGGCGCCGGGAACGGCGACCTCGACGCTCCCCGAGCACCCGGTGAGCACGGCGACGGCGGCAGCGCAGAGCGCTGCCGCCGTCGGACGGGTCGTGCGCGCGATCAGACGTGGACCACCGTGCAGGTGAGGGTGCGGGTGATGCCCTCCACGTCCTGGATCTTGGCGATGACGAGCTTGCCGAGCTCGTCGACGGTGGTCGCCTCGACGCGGGCGATGACGTCGTAGGGTCCCGTGACGTCCTCGGCGAGCACGACGCCCTCGAGGGCGGCGATGGCCTCTGCGACGGACGCGGCCCGACCGACGTCGGTCTGGACAAGGATGTAGGCCTGAACCACTGCTGTGCCACCTCTTCGTGTCAGACGGAGCCGGGTGTCGGCCCCTGAGAGCGGGGCGTCCGTCGTGACGGGCGCCTGCCAGACGCTACCGTGCCGGTGGCCGTACGTCATGGCCGGGAGGGTGTTGATCACCATGGAACGACTGCGCGACCTCAGCGAGGCCGAGCTGCTCGCGCGCCTCGGACCGGTGTATGCCGGCGTGTCGCACCGCGCTGCTGACGTGCCGGTCGGTCCCGGGGACGATGCCGCCGTGGTCGCGGCCCCCTCCGGCTCGGTCGTCGCCAGCGTCGACGCCATGGTCCGGGGGTCGGACTGGCGCGACGAGTGGTCCGGTGCCCACGACGTCGGGGTCAAGGTGACCGCCCAGAACCTCGCGGACATCGCCGCCATGGGTGCTGTCCCGACCGGCCTCCTCGTCTCCCTGGCTGCAGACCCCGAGACCGGTGTGGAGTGGGCGGTGGACCTGGCCCGAGGGATCGCCGCCCTGGCGTCGGATGCCGGGGTTCCCGTCGTGGGGGGAGACCTCTCCTCGGCGCCGGCCGGTGTCGTCGTCGTGTCGGTCACGGCGCTGGGGGACCTGCAGGGTCGGGCCCCGGTGCTCCGCTCCGGGGCCCGCGTGGGTGACGTGGTGGCCGTCTGCGGCTCCCTCGGCCGCTCCGGTGGCGGGCTCGCGCTCTACCTCTCCGGCGAGGACGTGCCGGACGTCGATGGCCCCGGTTCTTCCCGGACAGGGCGGGCTCATGCGGTCGCTGACCTCATGTCCTACCACCGCGCCCCGCGCCCGCCATGGGAGTCCGGGCCGGTGGCGGCGATCGCCGGGGCGCGGGCCCTCATCGACGTCTCGGACGGACTGGTGACCGACACTGCGCGACTGGCCGCTGCGAGCGGGGTGCACATCGACCTCGACGGACTCGTGCTGCGCGAGCGGTACGCCGACGGGCCGTTGACCGATGCGCTCGGAGCGGCGGCGGCCCTGGTGCAGGTGCTGTCCGGGGGGGAGGAACACGCCCTGGTCGGGTGCTTTCCCCGGAGCGTCGACCTCTCCGCGCTCGCCGGTGAGCCCTGGCACGCCGTCGGCCGGGTCGTGGCTGCCGACCCGGGGGGTGTCACCGTCGACGGTGACGAGCCCGAGGTCCGCGGTTGGGACCACTTCGCCGGCTGAGCGGCATCCGAGCTCCCGGACCGGGAGTGCGGAACGGGCGGCCCCCCGTGGTGGGGAGCCGCCCGTTCACGGGGCGTTCAGGGGTCAGCGCTTGACCTTGCCGGCCTTGAGGCAGGAGGTGCAGACGTTGAGACGCTTCGGGGTCACACCCGCGTCGCCGACGAGAGCCTTGACACGCTGGATGTTGGGGTTCCAGCGACGCTTCGTGCGACGGTGCGAGTGAGAGATGCTGTGCCCGAAACCGGGTCCCTTGCCGCAGACATCGCAGTTGGCAGCCACGGGTGATCTCCTACAGTCGTGTATCAGGTGGTCGAGGGGCGGTGCGATCGAGCGCACGCGCAACCGGACAAGAGTAGCCGAGCCGTAGCCGTGGAACCAAAACGCCCTCCAGGGCTGTGAGGGTGGGGGCCGTTACCCTGAGGCCGTGCCCGAGACGTTCACCGCCGCCGACGCCCGCCACTGGGCCGTGCTCACCCGGGCCGCCCTGGCGGCGAGGCGCCGAGAGATCGACGCGCTCAACGTCTTTCCGGTCCCCGACGGCGACACCGGCACCAACCTCTACCTCACATTCGACACCGCGATCGACGACATCGCCTCGGCCCGTCAGGACGCGGGGGAGGAGGAGCAGGCCACGCTGTCGCAGGAGTGCGCCGCCCTGCGGCGGGCGATGCTCCTCTCGGCCCGCGGCAACTCAGGGGTCATCGTGAGCCAGCTCGTCGGGGGCCTGTGCTCCGCAGTCATCGACAGCGGCGCGCACGAGGTCGATGCCGGTCTGCTCGCCCGAGCGCTCGACGCCGGTGCCCGAGCGGCCCGGTCAGCGGTCACGCACCCCCAGGAGGGCACGATCCTCACCGTCGCCGACGATGCCGCTGCTGCCGCAACGGCATCGGCCGCCGAGGGGGGGTCGCTCGAGGAGGTCTGCGAGGCAGCGGTCGAGGAGGCCCGCGCATCGCTCGCCCGCACCCCCGAGCTCCTGCCCGCGCTCGCGCGAGCCGGCGTCGTCGACGCGGGAGGCGCCGGCTGCGTGCTCATGCTCGAGTCGTTCCACCGAGTCGTCACCGGGGGCTGGAGCTCCACGGACGAAGGGCTGCTCTCGGCCGGGCTGGCGCCGCTCAGGCGCACCGAGTGGGTCACCGGGTCGGGCACCGAGGCTGGTGACGACGCCCCGGGCAGCGGCAGCCCGCGGCCCGACCCCCTCGACATCGCGGGGGAGTGCGTCGGCGACGGTCCGGCATACGAGGTCATGTACCTCCTGACCGAGAGCTCGGCGGAGGCCGTCGCCACGCTCACCGCCACCCTCGACGGACTCGGCGACTCGCTGCTCGTCGTGGGCGGTCCGGACCTGTGGAACGTCCACGTGCACGTCGACGACCCCGGTGCGGCGGTCGAGGCGGGCCTGCGCGCCGGGCACCCGGAGCGGATCCGGATCAGCCACTTCGCGAGCCAGCCCTCCTCCCCGGAGGCGCCCGCCGCGGTGGGCGTGGTCGCCTGCGCGGCCGGCCCCGGAGTGAGCGCCCTGATGGAGGCCGTGGGCGCCGTGGTCGTCAGGTCCGGTCCCGGTCGGCGCGCGTCCGCCGGCCAGCTGCTGGATGCCGTGCGACGTGCCGGTGCGCACTCCGTCGTCATCCTCCCCGGCGACCCGGACACGCTCATGGCCGCCGAGGTGGCGGTCCAGGCGGCAGCGGGTGAGGGCCTGGACGCCCACGTGCTCCCCGCCCGCACGACCGTGCAGTCCCTCGCGGCGCTCGCCGTGCTCGACCCCTCCCGCTCCCTGCGCGACAACCTCCTGTCGATGACCAGTGCCGCGGTCTCCACCCGGCACGGCGCCGTCACCGTCGCGACCAAGGAGGCCCTGACCTGGGCCGGGGTGTGCCAGCCCGGCGACGTGCTCGGCATCGTCGACGGCGACGTCGCCTTCCTCGAGGAGGACCTCGGCGCCGCGACCGCCGAGGTCCTCGGACGCCTCCTGTCCTCGGGGGGCGAGCTCGTCACCCTCGTCGTCGGCGCCGATGCCCGGGACGACCTCGCCGAGCGGGCCCGCGCGGCGCTCCTGCACGATCGGCCCGAGCTCGAGGTGAGCATCATCGACGGCGGCCAGCCCGTGTACCCCCTGCTCATCGGGGTGGAGTGAGTGGCGACCGAGTCGAGCAAGCTCGCCCCGATCATCGCGACGGCCGCCAAGACCTTCGCCAAGGAACGTGACATCCACACCGTCGGCGACCTCCTGGCGTTCTGGCCGCGCCGCTACCGCACCCGGGAGAGCGACCTGGGCGCGGTCACCCCGGGCGAGTTCCTCGTCGGCGTCGCGGAGGTCAAGTCCGCCACGAGCCGCTCCATGAAGCAGCGCAAGGGGAGGATGCTCAACGTCGTCATCACCGACGGGACGCACGACCTCGCGGTCACGTTCTTCACGTCCTGGGGCCACGAGAAGGCCCTCGTGCCCGGAGCCCGTGGCATCTTCGCCGGCACCGTGGGCACCTACGGCGGCAGCCTCCAGCTCACCCACCCCGGCTACACCATGCTCGACGACTTCGACGCCGGTGACCGCAAGGACCTCATCCCGATCTACCGGCCGGTCGGCCGGCTGCACACGTGGACGGTGACCGAGAGCGTGCGGCGGGTCCTCGACGTGCTCGACGACGTGCCCGACCCGTTGCCCCAGGACGTGTTGGACCGCCGGTCGCTGGTGCCGCGCACCGCTGCGCTGCGCGGCATCCACACCCCCAACGCCTGGGCCGAGGTCGAGGAGGCGCGCCGTCGGCTCCGCTTCGAGGAGGCCTTCGTGCTGCAGGTGGTGCTGGCCCAGCGCCGCCTCGCCGCCTCGGGCCAGTCGACGACCGCTCGCCCGGCCCGGCCCGGCGGCATCCTGGAGGCCTTCGACGCGAGGCTGCCGTTCACGCTCACCGCGGGGCAGCGTGAGGTCGGTGCGACGCTGGCCGCCGAGATGGACTCCACGGTTCCGATGCACCGCCTGCTCCAGGGGGAGGTCGGCTCGGGCAAGACCGTCGTCGCGCTGCGCGCCATGCTGGCGGCGGTCGACTCCGGCGGGCAGGCCGCGCTCCTCGCGCCGACGGAGGTCCTCGCGGCCCAGCACCACCGCACCATCACCGCCATGCTCGGGGACCTCGCCGAGGGCGGCATGCTCGGCGGCGCCGACACCGGCACGCGCGCCGCGCTCCTCACCGGCAGCCGGACCACCGCCCAGCGACGCAGCGCGCTCCTCGACATCGCCAGCGGCGACGCGGGGATCGTCGTGGGCACCCATGCGCTCCTCCAGGACACCGTCAGCTTCGTCGACCTCGCCCTCGTGGTCGTCGACGAGCAGCACCGGTTCGGCGTCGAGCAGCGCGACGCGCTGCGCGGCAAGGGCACCGTCCCGCCGCACGTCCTCGTCATGACCGCGACCCCGATCCCGCGCACGGTCGCCATGACCGTGTTCGGCGACCTCGAGACCTCGACCCTGCGCGAGCTGCCCTCCGGCCGCGCCGCGATCACGACGCACGTCGTCCCCGAGGACCGACCCGGCTGGATGTCGCGCACCTGGGCCCGGGTGGCCGAGGAGGTGCGCAGGGGGCGCCAGGCCTACGTCGTCTGCCCCAGGATCGGTGACGAGGACGGCGCCGACGACGAGACCGTGCTGGCGAGCGACGCCGACGCGCAGGACGGGGCCGCCGAGGGCGCGCCGCCGCCCCGCCCCCTCAAGAGCGTGTACGCCGTGCACGCGGGCCTTCTCGAGGAGGGCGCCCTGCAGGGGCTCTCCATCGAGGTGCTGCACGGCCGGCTCGCGCCCGAGGAGAAGGACGCCGTCATGGGCCGGTTCGCGCGAGGGGAGCTCGACGTGCTCGTCTCCACGACCGTCATCGAGGTCGGGGTCGACGTGCCCAACGCCAGCGTCATGGTCGTCATGGACGCGGACCGGTTCGGTGTCTCCCAGCTCCACCAGCTCCGCGGGCGGATCGGCCGCGGTGGACACCCGGGGCTCTGCCTGCTCGTCACGGGCTCCGACGCGGAGCCCGTGACGACCAGGCTCGATGCCGTCGCGGCCTCGACCGACGGTTTCGAGCTGGCCCGCCTCGACCTCTCGCAGCGACGAGAGGGCGACATCCTCGGCGCCGCCCAGCACGGGCGGCGCACCCAGCTGGAGTTCCTCCACGTCCTCGATGACGAGGAGGTCATCACGCAGGCGAGAGCGGACGCCTTCGCCCTGGTGGAGCACGACCCGGACCTCGCGGGGCACCCCCACCTGGCCCGGGCGGTCCGGGCGCGGGTCGACGCCGAGCAGGCCGCCTACCTGGAACGGGGCTGAGGTGACCCGCATCATCGCCGGGAGCGCCGGGGGCCGCAGCCTGCAGACCCCGCCAGGGTCGGGGACGAGGCCGACGAGCGACCGCGTGCGGGAGGCGATCTTCTCCGCGCTGGAGGCTCGCGATGCGCTCGCCGGGGTGCGGGTCCTCGACCTGTATGCCGGCTCCGGAGCCCTGGGGCTGGAGGCGGCGAGCCGGGGCGCCGCGTCGGTGCTGCTCGTGGAGTCCGACGCCCGAGCGGTCTCGGTGATCCGGGACAACATCGCGGCGTTGGACCTCTCCGCGGGGCAGGCCCTGCGGATGACCGTCGTGGCCGCCCTCGCCGCCGGCCCCCCGGGTGGCCCGGTCGGGCTCGCGCTCCTGGACCCTCCCTACTCCCTCGGCGAGGAGGACCTCGCCGTGGTGCTCCAGCACCTCACCGACCGGTGGCTCAGCGATGACGCACTCGTCGTGGTCGAGCGCTCCACGAGGTCGCCGGAGCCGTCCTGGCCCCACGCGCTCGAGCGGGTCGGGAAGGGTCGCCGCTACGGCGACACCACCGTCTGGTTCGCCGAACTCGCCTGAGCCCCGAGCTCGATCCGACGGCATTCGTTGGCAGGATGGAGGGTATGGCTGACATCGAGATCCCCCGACCCACCAGCGGCGACGTCGTCGACCTGATCCTCGAGGACCACCGGCTCTTCGAGGACCTCCTGCGCGAGTGCCGCCGCCCCGACGCCGACCGCTCCGCGGCGCGCACCGCCCTCGCCGAGGTCCTTGTGGCTCACGCCACGGCCGAGGAGGAGAAGGTCTACCCGAGCCTGCGACGCTCCCGGGCCATCGGTGAGCACGAGGAGGAGCACAGCGAGGAGGAGCACGCCGAGATCACCGAGGCGCTCCTGGGCTTCCTGCGCGCCCGGGGAACCGACACCGACAAGTACGACGAGGCGCTCGAGGACCTCGCGACGGTCGTCAACCACCACTCCAACGAGGAGGAGCAGACCATCCTGGAACCCGCTCGCGAGGAGGTCGCGGCCGAGCGTCGGGCCGACCTCGGCGTCGCGTGGGCCACCCGCAGGAACACGCTCCTCGAAGAGGGTTGCGCCTCCGAGGAGCAGGTCGCCGCGCTCCTGGAAGGGGACGTCGCCGAGGGCACCATCGCTCCCGAGGACGCGCGCCGCGAGGCCGCGGCGATCAAGGCCGAGGCCAAGGAGAAGGCCGAGGCGCTGGAGGAGTCCGCCAAGGACGCCGCGTCCGGCTGAGGGCGAGGCGCCGCGACACGGGCCCCCGGGGATCCGCGGGTGCTGACGGTCGAGGATGACCGCCGTCGCTGGGTACCGTGGTCCCGTGACCCACCGACCTCGTCGCGCCGTGTGCCCCGGCTCCTACGACCCCGTGACCGCCGGACACCTCGACGTCATCCTCCGCGCGGCCGCCCTGTACGACGAGGTCGTCGTGGCGGTGCTCCACAACCCCGCCAAGGCCGGCACCTTCACCGTCGAGGAGCGGGTCTCCTTCCTCGAGAACTCCATCGCCGGGCAGGGTCCGGACGCGACCGTGCGGGTGGAGGTGTTCTCCGGCCGGCTCCTCGTCGACGTCTGCCGCGACGTCGACGCCGACATGGTCGTCAAGGGCCTGCGCAGCGAGGCCGACTTCGGCTACGAGCTGCCGATGGCCCAGATGAACCGCCACCTCACGGGTGTCGAGACCCTCTTCCTGCCGGGCGAGGCGGGGCTCGGCCACGTCTCGAGCTCGCTGGTCAAGGAGGTCGTGCGCTACGGCGGAGACGTGACGGGCCTGGTCCCCGACGAGGTGCGTGACGCCCTCGTCGACCGCCTGCGTGACGCTCGCTGACCCGGAGCGCGGGCGCTCCAGGTCCTTCCGCCCCGACATCGAGGGGCTGCGCGCGGTAGCGATCCTCACCGTCCTCGCGTACCACGCCGGGCTCCCGGTCCGCGGGGGCTTCGTCGGGGTCGACGTGTTCTTCGTCATCTCCGGGTTCCTCATCACCGGCCTCCTCGTCACGGAGCTGAGCAGGACCGGGTCCATCTCGTGGCTGCGCTTCGTGGGCCGGCGCATCCGCCGGCTCCTGCCCGCGGCGGTCCTCGTCCTCGTCGTCACCTCAGCGGTCTCCTGGGTGGTGATCCCCGGGCTGCGCCGCCGAGAGGTGGGGGTCGACATCGCCTCCGCCGCTGCCTACGTCGTCAACTGGGTGCTCGCGCGCAGGGAGGTCGACTACCTCGCCTCGGACGCCCGGCCCTCACCGGTGCAGCACTTCTGGTCGCTCGCGGTCGAGGAGCAGTTCTACGTCGTGTGGCCCCTCCTGGTCATCGGGCTCGTGCTCGCGGCCCGGTCAGTGGGGCGCGGCCCCGGCCGACGCGAGGTGGCGCTCGTTCTCGGGGTGCTCGTCGCGGCATCCTTCGGGTGGTCGGTGCTCGCCGCGGCGACTCAGCCCCTCCCGGCCTTCTTCACGACGACCACCCGGGCGTGGGAGCTCGGCGTCGGAGCGCTGCTGGCCGTGTGGCTCTCCGGGCGCGATCGGCCCGCGCGCCCTCCCGCGTGGGCGGCGGCCCTCGGCTGGGGCGCCCTCGGCGTGCTGCTCGTCGTGGCGACCGCCCTCCCCGCGGGTCTGCCCTGGCCGGGGGCCTGGGCACTCCTGGCCACCCTGCCGACGGCCGCCCTGCTGTGGGTCGGCTGGATGCGGCCCCGCAACGGCCCGGAGCGACTCCTGGGCCGGGGCCCCATGGTCTGGGTGGGTGCGCTGTCGTACTCGCTCTACCTGTGGCACTGGCCGGTGCTCATCCTCGGGGAGTGGACCGCGGACTGGGCCGGCGCGACCCTTCCCCCCTGGGCCGGGGCGGCGCTCGTGGTGGGATCGGTCCTGCCCGCCTGGCTGTCCTGGCGACTGGTCGAGGTCCCCATCCACCGGGGTGCCTGGCTCCGCCATCGGCCGCGCGCGCTCCTCGCCAGCGGTCTGGCGCTCTCGACGGTGGGCGTCCTCGCCGCTCTCCCGCTGCTGCCGCTGCGCTCACCGTTCGTCACCACACCTCCGGGCGGGGAGCCTGCCGCCCAGGCCGCGCTGGGCGCCGCCGTCCTCACCCCGGGAGACCCACCGGGGTCCGTGGACGATCCGGGGTGGGTCACCCCCGACCCGCTCGTCTCGGGCCTGGACCGTCCGGCGGCCGACGTCGACCTGTGCCAGGTCGGCGAGACGGTCGGGCAGCCGGTCCGCTGCGAGTTCGGAGACCCGGACGGCACCACGACCGTGGCCCTGGTCGGCGACTCCAAGGCGATGCAGTGGCTGCCCGCGCTCCAGGAGGCCGCCGATGACCGGGGCTGGCGCATCGTCACCTATGGCAAGTCCGCGTGCGCCTTCTCCGCCGCCGGGGCCAGCAGGGCGGGCGCGGCATACCCCTCGTGTGACGTGTGGAACGGGGCCGTGACGAAGGCGCTGGCGCAGGACCCCCCGGACGTCCTCGTCACGTCGGGGGTGGCCAGGACCGCATGGGACGGTGAGCGTGGCTCCAGCGAGCTGCTCGTCGACGGGTATGCCGCCCGCTGGCGCGCACTCGTCGCCGCCGGGGTGCCCGTCGTCGTCGTGGGGGACAGCCCGGTGTCTCCGGATGACCTGGACGTCTGCGCGGCCCGCCACCCCACGGAGCTCTCGGTGTGCGCCTTCGACACCGGGCCAGCGGTGGCCGGGAGCGCCCTCGCGACGCAGCGTGAGGCGGTCGCAGCAGCGGGGCCGCGGGTGAGGCTGCTCGACCTCACGGACTGGATCTGCCCCGGGGAGAGCTGTCCCGTCGTCATCGGGCACGTCGCCGTCCACCGCGCCGGTGACCACGTGACCGCGACCTACGCCGCCACGCTGGCGCCGAGGGTTGCCTCCGCGGTCGACGCCGCGCTCACCGGCTGAGGCCGTCCCGAGCCCGCGCCGCCCGGCCTCGTCCGCCCGGTTTGGGTCGCGACGGTCCAACCGGTAACCTTGACCCTCGGTCTGCGTCCGTGCGATGTGGCCGAACCACCCCTACTCCACCCAAGGCTCATGACTCGACTCGACCCCCGGTCCCCGATGGTGCTCGACACCAAGCTCGTGGGCCGTCGACCGGGCACGATGCACGAGCTGACGCGTGAGGTGGGGGCGCCGAGCGACTTCGGCACCGACGTCATCCGCGTCGAGGAGGGCGAGAGCCTTCACCTCGAGGTGCGGATGGAGTCCGTGCTCGAAGGAGTGCTCGTCACCGGTTCGGTCTCGGGCACGGCGACCGGCGCCTGCGTGCGGTGCCTGGATCCCGTCTCCCTCGAGGTCGGCGGAACCTTCCAGGAGCTGTTCGCCTACGCCGATCGGCACGCCCACCACGAAGAGGTGGGGGACGAGGACGCAGCCGAGGAGTACCGGATCGAGGACGGGCTGATCGGCCTCGAACCAGTGCTCAGGGACACGGTGGTGCCAGCGCTGCCGTTCCAGCCGGTGTGCCGGCCCGACTGCCCCGGGCTGTGCTCCGAGTGCGGGAAACCGCTCGCGGAGGACCCGGAGCACCATCACGACACGATCGACCCCCGGTGGGCGGCTCTCACGGCATTGGCCGAGTCGCCCACGACAACAGAGAAGAGGACCTGACGTGGCTGTTCCGAAGCGGAAGATGTCGCGCTCCAACACCCGCTCGCGCCGCGCCAACTGGAAGGCGACGAGCGTCGCCACGACGACCTGCCCCCAGTGCAAGTCGCCGACCCAGCCGCACCTGGCGTGTCCGTCGTGTGGCACCTACAAGGGCCGTCACTACGGGACGGCAGAGCGCACCGAGCACCAGGGCTGACCCCACCCGAATGGGGAAGGGGTCGCCTGCCGTCGGTGCGCCGACGCCGCTCCGGCCCGTCTCCGAGCTGCTGGACCACCTCGAGGAGGTGACCGGCTGCACGGTCGACGAGTCGGTGCTCCGGCGCGCCCTGACCCACCGGTCCTACGCCTACGAGGCGGGGGGGCTGCCCCACAACGAGCGGCTGGAGTTCCTCGGGGACTCGGTGCTCGGCCTCGTCGTCACGACGACCCTGTACGAGGGGCAGCCCGACACCACGGAGGGCCAGCTCGCGAAGCTGCGCGCCGCGGTCGTCAACATGCGCGCGCTCGCCGAGGTGGGGCGCACGCTCGGCCTGGGTGACTTCGTCTTCCTCGGGCGCGGTGAGGAGTCGACCGGCGGCCGGGACAAGGACTCGATCCTCGCCGACACCGTCGAGGCCGTCATCGGCGCGGTGTACTCCACCGCCGGGATGGACGCGGCCACCGCGCTGGTGCACCATCTCATCGACCCGCTCCTGGCCTCCTCGGCGACGCTCGGCGCCGGGCTCGACTGGAAGACCAGCCTGCAGGAGATCACGGCTCGGTACGGGCTGGGCACCGCGGAGTACGTCGTCACCGAGGACGGTCCCGAGCACGCCAAGTCGTTCGAGGCGGTCGTCCTCGTTGGGGGCGCCATCAACGGGCGCGGCGCGGGCCGCACGAAGAAGATCGCCGAGCAGCAGGCCGCCGCGCTCGCGTGGACCGCCATCCGCGACGCTCACGAGGAGCCGGTGCCGGAGGCCGCCCCGACCAGCACCGACCGTGCCTGAGCTCCCCGAGGTCGAGGTGGTCCGTCGCGGCCTGACGACCCACGTCCTGGGCCGCACCATCGCCTCGACCGAGCTGCGCGGCCACCGGGTGGCGCGGCGCCACCTCGCCGGCCCGGCCGATCTCACCGCCCGGATCGCCGGTAGCCGCGTCGCGGACGTCCGGCGGCGGGGCAAGTACCTCTGGATGATCCTGGAGGACCGTGACGGCGCAGCCGGCCTCGGTCTCATCGTGCACCTCGGGATGAGCGGCCAGCTCCTCGTCGAGGACCCGGACCAGCCCGACGAGAAGCACCTGCACGCGCGGTTCAGCTTCACCGACGGCGGCCCCGAGCTGCGCTTCGTCGACCAGCGCACCTTCGGCGGCCTGGCTCTCGCGGACCTCGACCTCTCCGGCGTCCCCGAGCCGATCCAGCACATCGCACCCGACCTCCTGGAGCCGGCGTTCGACAGGGCGTCGGTGGTCGCCCGGGTCAAGAGCCGGGACAGTGCGGTGAAGCGCGTGCTGCTGGACCAGACCGTGGCGTCGGGCATCGGCAACATCTATGCGGACGAGGCACTCTGGCGGGCCGGTGTGCACGGGGAACGGCTTGCCAGCACCCTCACCAAGCCGAGGATCGGCATCCTCCTCGACCACGCCGCCGACGTCATGCGCGAGGCCCTCGACCAGGGCGGCACGAGCTTCGACGCCCTGTACGTCAACGTCAACGGGGCCTCGGGCTACTTCGACCGGTCGCTGGCCGCCTACGGCCAGGTGGGGAGGCCCTGCCGTCGCTGCGGCGCTGCGATCCGGCGCGAGGCGTTCATGAACCGCTCGTCGTTCAGCTGCCCGCGGTGCCAGCCCCGACCCCGGGTCAGGGGATCGGCAGCTCCTCGAGCGTGACCTCCTGCCCGGTGTGCTGCTCGGAGAGCCTGGCGAGGGCGGCGCGCACCGTCTTGGCATAGAGGTGCGCCCCGACGCGGCTCGGGTGGATGCCGTCGGGCTGCAGCTGGCCCGACGTGCCCGCGAGCGCACCGTCCCAGTCGGCGATGGTGACATTGGGCCGACCGGCCAGCAGCGTGGTGAGCTCGGCGTTGTCGCTCTTGGCCCGGCTGAACGGGCCGTGCACGGTGACCACGACCACCATCCGGTCGGGTCCGAGGTCGTCGAGCACCCGCGCAATCGCCTTCTCGTCGGTGCCCCAGTTGGTCCCGAACGCGAGCACCACCGCACGGCGGACGGCGGAGCGACCGTCGACGATGTCGGGGGCCTGGGTCCAGCGGCGGTTGGAACGGGCGTCCATGCGGATCTTCGGGAAGTAGTAGGCCAGCGCGCCCTTGGCCCCCACCATCATCGAGTCACCGAACCCGTCGATCTCCTTGCCCGTGGGCATCGACCAGTCCTGAGCCACGCTGCCCGCCGGGGCCGTGGATGCCGCCGGCTTCGCGGTGCTGGTTTTCGTGGTGGGTGACGCTGCTACGACCGGATCCGCCGCGTCCGCCGCGTCCGGCGCGGTCGAGTCGTTGGCCAGGGATGCCTCGTTGGCGCTGAGCAGCTGCTCGGTGGACGTGCGCTCGGGTGCCGTGACGAGCACGACGGCGAGCACCAGGGTGCCCACGAGGACCGCACCCCAGACGACGCGGGCGATGCGGGTGCCACTGCGGCGCAGCCGCTCCAGCACGTGCCCCGCCGTGCCCGCGAAACCCCGACGGCGCACCGGTGTCTCGACGAAGCGGTAGGTGAGGTCGGACAGGGCGAGGATCACGAGCAGGCACCAGAGCCGGCTCCACAGGTAGGCCGGCCCACCGGGTGCCAGGTCGAGGTCCTGGCCCACGATGAGGATCACCGGCCAGTGCCAGAGGTAGATGCCGTATGAGCGCGCTCCGAGCCACCGACACACCGGGAGCTCCAGGGCCGAGCGCAGGGGGCCGGGGGTCGACACCGTCACGAGCACCAGGGCCGCGGTGGCCACCGAGGCCAGCGCGATGCCGCCCCGGAAGGTCAGCGCGGAGGACTGGTCGGCGGTCCACAGCAGCGCGCCCAGCGTGGCCAGGGCGGCGAGGACCACGGCGCGGTGGTGGCGGCCCCACCACGGCGTGCGAGTGAAGGCTCGCTGCGGCCCGGCGTACGCGAATGCCGTGGCCGCACCCACCATGAGGCCGACGAGGTGGGTGTCGGTGCCGTAGTAGACCCGCGTGGGGCTCGCCGGGTCAAGCAGCACCGCCATGAGCAGCGCCGAGGCGAGACCCAGGCCCAGTACGGCGCCGGCGCGGCTCAGCGGTGTGCCGACGCGCATCAGCACCAGCACCGCGAGGGGCCAGAGCAGGTAGAACTGCTCCTCGACCGCCAGCGACCACAGGTTCATGAAGAGCTGCGGACTCGTGGCGGCGAAGTAGTCGCTGCCCGCTGCGATCTCGACCCAGTTGGAGGTGAACGTCAGGGCGCCGGCGACCTGCCGGCCCACCCCCACGAGCAGGTCCGCCTCGGTGAGCCGGGCGAGGAACACCGACACGGGCAGCACGACGAGCAGCGGCGGCAGGAGGCGACGGGCGCGCCGGGCCCAGAAAGCGCGGACGTCGACCGAGCCGGTCGCCGCCCGCTCGCGCAGCAGCAGGGTGGTGATGAGGAAGCCGGAGACCACGAAGAACACGTCGACGCCCAGGAAGCCCCCGGGCAGCCACGACGGGTCGAGGTGCAGGGCGAGCACGGCGACGATGGCGAGCGCCCGCAGGCCGTCGAGCCCGGGAAGGCGCCCGCGCCCCGGACGGTCGTCGGAGCCGGTGGGCTCCCGGCGACCGACCCCGGGCGCAGACCCACCAGCGGTGGTGGGAGGAGCCAGTCCGGTGCTCATGGTGCAACGGTAGGGACAGGTGGCGACAGCACGCGTGAGCCACGCCAGCCACCTACGATGCGGCTGTGGACGACGTAGTGGGTGACGGGAAGGAACCCGGCGCTGAGCAGCGCCAGGGCGCCGCGACCGACCGCCGGATGACCGTGTTCGTCCGCGGGCGGGTTCAAGGCGTCGGATTTCGCTGGTGGACCCGGGCGCGAGCACTGGAGCTGGGGTTGGCCGGCCACGCCCGCAACACTTCCGACGGTCGCGTCGAGGTGGTCGCGGAGGGGGCTGTCGAGGACCTGGACCGCCTGCACTCGCTGCTGCGCGAGGAACCGAGCACGACCCGGCGGCCCGGGACGACTGCCGCGGTCTCGACGCCGAGGTGGGAGGACGCGAGGGGCGCCACGGGTTTCGTCGAGCGCTGACGACGGGTCGGCCCGACGGGCTGGGGACCGGCCCCGGACGACGGCGGCCGGCATACCGGGGCGTGGACGGTCCCTGAGGCGGGCGACCACCTTTCCTACGATGGCCCGGTGAGCGACGTCCCCCCCGACCTGGCCCGGCTGCGGTCGAGCATCGACAACATCGACGCCGCTCTCGTGCACCTCCTGGCCGAGCGGTTCAAGGCCACCCAACGTGTCGGCGAGCTCAAGGCCGCCGCCGGGATGCCGCCCGCCGACCCCGCGCGGGAGGAGCGCCAGATCGCCCGGCTGCGTGGCCTGGCAGACGAGGCCGGGCTCGACCCGCAGTTCGCGGAGAAGTTCATCACCTTCGTCATCGCCGAGGTCATCCGGCACCACGAGGCGATCGCCTCCGCCGACCCCGAGCCCTGACCCGCCCCCCGTCGAGTGAACAGAACACGCCGTCTGGCGTTCGCGCACGACGGCGTGTTCTGTTCACTCGAGGGGGGTCACTCGGGTGTCACAGCAGCCTCACCCGCACCCCTGAGCACAGGCACCACGCACTGCCCGTCGCGTCCCGATGCGCGCGCGGTGCGCCGGTAGAGTCGCCCCGACCCGGCCGAGCCGGATCGCCACGGGCCGACACACGAGAGCTGACGAACGCCGCATGTACCTCAAGACGCTGACCCTCAGGGGGTTCAAGTCCTTCGCCTCGGCGACGACGATGCGCCTCGAGCCCGGCATCACCTGCGTCGTGGGGCCCAACGGCTCCGGCAAGTCCAACGTCGTCGACGCCCTCGCATGGGTCATGGGCGAGCAGGGGGCGAAGTCGCTTCGCGGCGGCAAGATGGAGGACGTCATCTTCGCCGGTACCGCGGGCCGCCCGCCGCTGGGCCGGGCCGAGGTGAGCCTGACGATCGACAACGCCGACGGGGCGCTGCCCATCGACTACAGCGAGGTGACCATCACCCGCACGATGTTCCGCGGCGGTGGCTCGGAGTACGCCATCAACGGCACGGGATGCCGGCTGCTCGACGTCCAGGAGCTGCTCTCCGACTCCGGCCTCGGGCGCGAGATGCACGTCATCGTCGGCCAGGGGCAGCTCGACACCGTTCTGCGCGCCACCCCCGAGGAGCGCCGCGGCTTCATCGAGGAGGCAGCCGGGGTCCTCAAGCACCGTCGCCGCAAGGAACGGGCGCTGCGCAAGCTCGACACCATGGAGGCCAACCTCACCCGGGTCCAGGACCTCACCGGCGAGATCCGTCGTCAGTTGGGGCCGTTGGGTCGGCAGGCCGAGGCCGCCCGGCGGGCGGCTTCGATCCAGGCCGACGCCCGCGACGCCCGCCTGCGGCTCCTCGCCGACGACCTGGTGCAGCTCACCTCGGTGCTGGAGCAGGAGGTCGCCGACGAGACCGCCCTCACCGAGCGCCGCACCGCCGTCGAGGATGCCGTGGCCGCCGTGCGGGCGCGCCTCGCCGAGGTCGACCGCCAGGCCGCGGAGGCCGCACCCGAGCTCGGTCGTGCGCAGGAGCGCCACGTGCGGATGCTCAGCCTGCGCGACCGCCTCGAGTCCACCGGGTCCGTCGCGAGCGAGCGGGTGCGGCTCCTGTCGCAGGACGAGGAGCACGAGACCACGGCGGGACGGGACCCGGAGGAGCTGCGGGCCCAGGCCGAGACGGCGCGCGAGGCCGAGTCCGCTCTGCTCGCCGAGGTCGCGACGGCCACCGACGAGCTGGCGGCCGCCGTCGCCGACCGGGAGGAGGCCGAGGTGGCGTCCGTCGCCGAGCAGTCGCGACTGGCCCGCCTCGCGCGATCCTCGGCCGACCGCCGGGAGGGCCTGGCCAGGCTCGCCGGACAGGTGGCCGCCAGGCGCAGCAGGATCGAGGCGGGCGAGGCCGAGATCGGGCGCCTCCAGGAGCTGGCGGCGTCGGCGCGGCTGCGGGCCACCGAGGCCGAGCGCGAGTTCGCGCAGCTGGAGGGAGGCGTCGCCGCCGACGAGGAGGGCGAAGAAGGCCTCGACACCGCCTACGAGCGCGCGGCCGCGCAGCTGGATATGGCGGAGGACGAGGTCGGGCGGCTCGCGGACCAGGAGCGCGACGCCGAGCGCGACCGGTCCTCGGCCACCGCTCGACTCGAGGCCCTGGAGATCGGGCTCCGGCGCAAGGACGGTGCGGCCGCGCTGCTCGCGGCTGCCGACGCCCAGCACGGCATCGTCGGCACCGTCGCATCGCTGCTCCACGTCGACGGTGGCCACGAGGGTGCCGTCGCCGCGGCCCTCGGCTGGGCCTCCGAGGCGCTCGCCGTGCCCAGCGCCGACCACGCGGTCAGGGCCATCGATGCCCTGCGCGACGTCGATGGTGGTCGTGCGGGCCTGCTCGTCGCCTCCACGGCGCCGGCCTCGGACCGGTCGGGGTGGCCCCCACTGGACGGTGGCGCCGTCTGGGCTCGCGATGTCGTCGAACCCCAACCGCCGGTGCTCGAGGCGGTCGACCACCTGCTCGAACGGGTCGCGATCGTGTCGACCTCGGCACACGCGGTGGCACTCGTCGCGAGCGAGCCCTCCGTCACTGCCGTCACGGCCGACGGCGACGTCTTCGGTCCCGGCTTCGCCCGGGGCGGGAGCAGCGCCGGAGCCAGCCTCCTCGAGGTCCAGGCCGCGGCCGACGAGACGCGCGAGGCGCTCGACTCCGCGGTGGCGCGCCTGGAGCGGTGCCGCTTCGCGCTCATCGCGGCCCGGGAACAGGCGAGGTCACGGGCCGTCGACGTCGAGTCCGCCCTCGAGGCACTGCACGAGTCGGATGCCAGGATGGCGGCGGTCGCCGAGCAGCTCGGCCACCTCGGCTCGGCCGTGCGCACCGCCGGCGCCGAGGCCGATCGCACGGAGCGGGCCATCGCCGAAGCGCGGGCGACGCTCGAGTCGGACCGCGGCGAGCTGGAGGCGCTCTCCGCCCGGCTCGACGAGGCGAGCGTGGAGCCCGATGAGCCCGAGGACCTGTCCACCGAGGAACGTGACCGCCTCGAGCTCACGGCGAGCCGGGCCCGCACGGTCGAGACCGAGATCCGCCTCGTGCTGCGCACCCGCGAGGAGCGGGCCCGGGCCCTCAGGGGTCGTGCGGAGTCACTCGAGGGTGCCGCGCGCAACGAGCTCGCCGCGCGCGAGCGGTTGCGCGAGCGGCGCGAACGGCGACAGCGCGAGGCCCGGGTGGCGGAGGCCGTGCGCGCCGCCGCGGCGTACGCAGGAGTCCGGGTGGGTCGTGCGCTGTCCAGGGCGACCGTCGAGCGGGACTCGGCCGAGGCTGCTCGTCTCGAGCGCGACCGGGTCGGGGCCGAGCTGCGCAAGGAGCTCGTCGTCGTGCAGGACGAGCTGCGCGACCTCACCGACACGGTCCACCGCGACGAGATGGCTCGGGCGCGGCAGCTGGCCCGGATCGAGCAGCTGCAGGCCAAGGCCGTCGAGGAGCTGGGGATCGACCCCGACGTCCTCGTCGAGGAGTTCGGCCCTGACCGGGCGGTGCCCCACATCCCGGGCCCCGACGAGGACCCCGACGAGATGACCGACCCGGCTCCCTTCGTCCGCGAGGTGCAGGAGAAGCGGCTGCGCAAGGCCGAGCGCGGACTGGCGGCACTGGGGCGGGTCAACCCGCTGGCGCTGGAGGAGTTCGCTGCGCTCGAGGAGCGCCACACCTTCCTGACGACCCAGCTCGAGGACCTCAAACGCTCCAAGCGTGACCTCCTCGACATCGTCAGGGAGGTCGACGAGCGCGTCGAGCAGGTCTTCACCGAGGCCTTCCACGACACCAAGGAGCAGTTCGAGCGGGTCTTCGAGAGGCTGTTCCCCGGCGGTGAGGGTCGGCTGGTCCTCACCGACCCCGACGACATGCTGACCACCGGCATCGAGGTCGAGGCGCGTCCTCCGGGCAAGAAGGTCAAGCGGCTCTCGTTGCTCTCGGGAGGCGAGCGCTCGCTGGTCGCCGTGGCCCTGCTCGTCGCGATCTTCAAGGCGAGGCCGAGCCCGTTCTACATCATGGACGAGGTCGAGGCCGCCCTCGACGACACCAACCTGGGGCGGCTCATCACCCTCTTCGAGGAGCTTCGCGACTCCAGCCAGCTCATCGTCATCACCCACCAGAAGCGCACGATGGAGGTCGCCGACGCCCTCTACGGTGTCTCGATGCGTGGCGACGGAGTGACAACCGTCGTGTCCCAGCGCATCAGGGACGCGGCAGCCAGCGCCTGAGCGCGCGGAGCCGGTCCACCGTTCAGCGGGCGAGGGGACCGATGTCGCCCAGTGGCCAGAACCGGAGCACCACGGGCCCGATGAGCCGCTCGGCAGGCACCAGCCGCGCGCACTCGGGCCCCGCGGCGGATCCGCGGCAGCCGATGACCGAGTCGGCCGACTGCGAGCGGTGGTCACCCATGACGAGGTAGGTGTCTGCCGGGACGGTGATCTCCGGGAAGCACCGGGTCGATCGTGGGGTCGAGTCGCAGTCCAGCACCCCCGGGGTGAACGGGAGGTCCTCGAAGACGTAGGGCTCATCGAGCGGCTCACCGTCGACGGTGACCTTCCCGTCCGTGCTGCAGCACGCGACCGTCCGGCCCGGCAGCCCGATGACCCGTTTGACCGTGTATGCCGTGTTGCTGGGTCCGATGCCCGTGAGGTCTCCGACGAACCGCACGGTGCGCTTGAACAGGTTGGGGTCCGGTGGCAGCCGGGGGGTCTGCCACGTGGTCCCGTGCCCGAACACCACGACGTCCCCACCGGCGATCGAGTGGTCGAGCCGGTTGACCGCGATCCGGTCGCCGATGTGAAGGGTCTGCTCCATCGACTGGGAGGGGACACCGAAGGGCTTGACGAGGAACGCCTGGACGAGGGCCACCGCGACCACGGCCACGACGACCTCGGTGAAGGGTGGGAGGCGACGGCGACGTCGCGACGCCGACCCGTCCGTCGCGGGGGCGTCGGAAGTCACACCTCAGACTAACCGCACAGCAGCGTGTCGACTTGGTTCAGCCCTCGTGGTGGTGGAACCCTGACCCCATGACCTCTGTCGTGCTCGCCCTGCTCTTCTGTATCGGGCTGGCCGTCGCCGTGCTCGCCCTCGTCGCCCTTCCGGCGCGGCGCCAGGGCCGCGAGATGCTGAGCGCGCGGGGCGAGGAGGTCGTCGGCTCACTGCGGGAGCGTGCGGATGCCGGTCGGCTCCGTCGGGAGCGGCCGGTCCCGTCACCGCCGGCCGTCGCTCCGGAGCGCGAGACGGGCGCCGGCCTCAACGACTCGCTGAGCGCCCCCGGCTGACCCCTGGCCGGCGCGAAGCACCACGAGGAGGCTGCTCGGCGAGCTCGAACGCGTGGTGCGCGTGGGGACGCGGCCCCCGATGTCGTCGCGCGTCACCGCGAAGGCTTCGCGGCGATCATGGAGAGCCCTTCCGCTACGAGGAGCGCGAGCTGGTCCCCTGCTCGACGCCACGAATGGCGGCGGTCCGCAGCTGCCCGAGCGGTTCTGGTGGGTCGGGTGAGCACGCCGCGGTCCGCACCAGCCCGAGCGGTCCTGGCGGGTCAGGGAGCTCACCACTGACGCCGCCTCGGCCAGGGTGCGCCGAGCGGCGGGTGCTTTCGGCGGTGCGGCTCGCCGCTGACGGCCCGGCGGGCACGGTCACCGAGACCGGCCTGGGCGGGCTCCACGAGGCGATGTGGTCGGGACGCCTGGACGCCTACCGGGCGTCGGTCGTCACCACCGAGCTCGACGAGGCGCCGCCCGAGGTGCGAGCGACCGTCGTTGCGGCCCTCGAGAGTCGCTTCGACACCGAGGACGCCTCGCACCTGCGCCGACGGTGCCGCCGCGTGCTGGCCCGGATCTCTCCCGACCTGCTGCGGCAGAAGGCCGTGCGGGTACGGGCGGAGTCGAGCCTGCGGCGGTGGGCCGACGAGCCCGGCGTCGACCGGTGGGAGGGCACCTTCCCCTCTCGGCCGGGGACGCCTCGTCCGTGGCTCCCCCTGCTTCCCAATCTCCCCGCGACCTCGTGGAGGTTGCCGGGACCGGCAACGCTCAGCCGGCGCTCGTCTCGCGCCGGTGGCTCGACGCGCAGCTCGCCGACTGGCACCTGGCCGAGACCACGCCGTGCCACCCGGTCACCGGGGCCCTCCTCGACGACGCCGCGAGCGGGGATGCCCACACGACGGCCAGGACCGACGACGGGCAGGCGGTGGCGACAGCACCCGGGGGGCTCGCCACGGGATCCGGGTCTCGAGACCGCCCACAGCGGACGGCTACCGACCCTCCCGGCGGCTGGTCCGGCTGGTGCGCGCCCGCGACCGGCGCTGCCGCTTCCCCGGGTGCTGCGTCGCAGGGGTCTTCTGCGACCTCGACCACGTGCGACCCTGGCCGGCAGGGCGCACCACGGCCCTCAACCTCATCTGCCTGTGCCGGCGCCATCACCGCATCAAGCAACGGCCCGGGTGGCGGGTGACGCTTGCCGACGACGGCACCGCGACCTGGACCGATCCCACCGGCCGGACCCGCACCACGGCACCCGTCGACGCCCCGGTCGTCGCCGTGCTCAGCAGCCCTGTCGCCCAGTCCCTCACTCCGCCCGGCGTCGGTGCCGGCGCCGGTGCCACGAGCCCGCCGCGCGCCGTGGTGCCCGACGGGCCGCACGACATCCTCGAGTTCCACCTCGAGCACCTGGCTGCAGGACGACACCACCCCCACGAGGCCCGGCGCGACCAGCAAGGCCGGCGCCGCGTCGAGCTCACACCGACGAGGGGCCACCTGCGCATCGATCCCGGGTTCCACCCCGGGCGGCGGGCCCGTCCTCCGCGAGGGTTCCACGGCGTCGATCCGCCACCCTTCTGACCCACCGGATGTTCGGATCCGGCACTCGGCCTGAGCTGACAGCACCCGAGAAGCGCCATGTCCGTCCCTGCCCCTAGGGTGTCGAGGACTCTCCTCCTCCCGACGACAGGCGGTCCTCGTGAGCACCGACCCGACTCCGTCGGCGCTCATCGCCGACCAGCACGACCTCATCCACGTTCAGGGCGCACGCGAGAACAACCTCAAGGACGTCAGCGTCGAGCTGCCCAAGCGCCGCCTCACCGTGTTCACCGGGGTGTCCGGGTCGGGAAAGAGCTCGCTGGTCTTCGCCACGATCGCTGCTGAGTCGCAGCGGATGATCAACGAGACGTACAGCGCGTTCGTTCAGGGCTTCATGCCCTCGCTCGCCCGGCCGGACGTCGACCACCTCGAGGGACTGACCACGGCGATCATCGTCGACCAGGAGCGCATGGGCGCCAACCCGCGCTCCACGGTCGGCACCGCAACCGACGCGAACTCGATGCTCCGCATCCTCTTCAGCCGCCTCGCGCAGCCCCACCTCGGCCCTCCGACGGCATACTCGTTCAACGTCCCGACCCGCAAGGCCAGCGGGGTCATGTCGACCGACAAGGGCGGCCGCATCGAGAAGAACGTCGTTCGCCAGGCGGTCTACCTCGGTGGCATGTGCCCTCGGTGCGAGGGGATGGGCCATGTCAGCGACATCGACCGCACCGCGCTCTACGACGACGCGAAGTCCCTCAGCGAAGGCGCCCTCACGGTGCCCGGCTACTCGATGGACGGGTGGTACGGCCGGCTCTTCGCGGGGATGGGCCTGCCGATGGACACGCCCATCTCGCAGTTCACCGCCAAGCAGCTCGACACGATGCTCTACGCGCCCCCGACGAAGATCAAGGTCGAGGGCATCAACCTCACGTTCGAGGGAATCATCCCCAAGATGCAGAAGTCGATGCTCGCCAAGGACCCCGAGGCGATGCAGCCGCACGTGCGTCGCTTCGTCGAGCGGGCCGTGACCTTCCAGGCCTGCCCCGAGTGCGACGGCACCCGCCTCACCCGCGAGGCCCGCGCGTCGACGATCCTCGGCCGCAGCATCGCCGACCTGTGCACCCTGCAGATCAGCGACCTCGCCGACTGGGTGCGAGAGCTCGATGAGCCGACCGTGGCCCCCCTGCTCACGGGCCTGCAGCACCTGCTCGACTCCTTCACCGAGATCGGCCTGGGCTACCTCTCGCTCGACCGCCCGGCCGGCACACTCTCGGGCGGCGAGGCGCAGCGCACCAAGATGATCCGGCACCTGGGGTCCTCGCTCACCGACGTCACCTACGTCTTCGACGAACCGACGATCGGTCTGCACCCGCACGACATCGACCGGATGAACCAGCTGCTGCTCCAGCTGCGCGACAAGGGGAACACCGTGCTCGTCGTCGAGCACAAGCCGGAGACCATCGCCATCGCCGACCACGTCGTCGACCTCGGTCCCGGTGCCGGCTCCGGTGGTGGCGAGATCTGCTTCGAGGGCACCGTCGACGGGTTGCGCGCGAGTCACACCACCACGGGCCACCACCTCGACGACCGGGTGCGGGCCAAGGACGTCGTGCGCCCGGTATCCGGGGTCATGGAGGTGCGTCACGCCTCCACCCACAACCTCAGGGACGTCGACGTCGACATCCCGCTCGGCGTCCTGTGCGTCGTCACCGGCGTGGCCGGGTCCGGCAAGTCATCGCTCGTGCACGGCTCGATCGCCGGGCGGGACGGTGTGGTCGTCGTCGACCAGGGTGCCATCAAGGGCTCACGCCGCAGCAACCCGGCGACCTACTCGGGCCTGCTCGAGCCCATCCGCAAGGCGTTCGCGAAGGCCAACGGCGTCAAGCCGGCGCTCTTCAGCTCCAACTCCGAGGGCGCCTGCCCCACGTGCAACGGTGCCGGCGTCATCTTCACCGAGCTCGGCGTGATGGCCACCGTCGAGTCCCCGTGCGAGGAGTGCGAGGGGCGACGCTTCCAGGCCGCCGTGCTGGAGTTCACCCTCGGCGGGAAGAACATCGCCGAGGTCCTCGCGATGTCGGTGGCCGAGGCCGAGCCGTTCTTCGGTTCCGGGGACGCCCGCACCCCGGCCGCGCACAAGGTGCTGCTGCGCCTCGCCGACGTGGGCCTGGGCTACCTCACCCTCGGTCAACCCCTCACCACCCTGTCCGGCGGCGAGCGCCAACGCCTCAAGCTCGCCGCGCAGATGGCCGAGAAGGCCGACGTCTACGTGCTCGACGAGCCGACCACCGGCCTGCACCTGGCCGATGTCGAGAACCTGCTGGCCCTGCTCGACCGGCTCGTCGACTCGGGAACCTCGGTCGTCGTCATCGAGCACCACCAGGCCGTCATGGCACACGCCGACTGGATCATCGACCTCGGCCCGGGCGCCGGGCACGACGGTGGGCTCGTCGTCTTCGAGGGGACCCCCACCGACCTGGTGGCCGCGCGGTCCACCCTCACCGGCGAGCACCTCGCTGCCTATGTGGGGGCCTGAGTCCGGGCGCTTCGCGGGCCGCCGCCGCAGCCCTGTGGTGCAATGGCGCACGCACGACCTGGACCCGACGAACGAGGAGCTCCCGCTGTGAAGTCCGGCATCGACCCCCTGGGCATCGACCCTGACGTCCGACCCCAGGACGACCTGTTCGCCCACGTCAACGGCGGGTGGCTCGCAGCGACCGAGATCCCGGCGGACAGGGGCCGCTACGGCACCTTCGACGTCCTGCGCGAGCAGGCAGAGGAGCACGTGCGGGAGATCATCGAGGAGGTCGCCGCAGGGTCTCCCACCCCCGGCACCGTCGCGGCCAAGGTGGGTGACCTCTTCGCGTGCTTCATGGACGAGGAGACCGTGGAGGGACTCGGGGTCGAGCCGCTGCGCAGGGACCTCGACCTCGTGCGGGGGATGGAGTCGCCCCGTGCGGTCCTGGGGGTCTCGGGGGCGCTCGGCCGGAGCGGGGTCGCGGGGGTGGTCATCCCGTTCGTCAACACCGATGACCGTGACCCGTCGCGCTACGTCGTCTACCTCGAGCAGGCCGGTCTCGGGCTCCCCGACGAGTCCTACTACCGGGAGGACCAGCACGAGGCCAGGCGCACGGCGTACGTCGCGCACGTGGAGCGGATGCTGGACCTCGCCGGCTGGGCGGACCCATCCGCCGCGGCGGCCCGGGTCATGGCGCTGGAGACGCGGATCGCCGCGGGGCACTGGGACAAGGTCGCCAACCGCGACCCCGTCGCCACGTACACCCTCGTCGACCGCGAGGGGCTCGAGGCCCTCGCTCCCGGAATCGACTGGAGCGCCTACCTCACGGCTCTCGGCGCTCCCGCGACAGCCCTCGACCAGGTCGTCGTCCGCCAGCCCGACCACCTCGCCTCCATCGATGCCGCCCTGGCGGAGGAACCGGTCGACTCCTGGCGGGACTGGTTGGCCTGGCACCTCGTGCACGCCCACGCGCCCTACCTCTCGAGCGCGTTCGTGGCGGAGAACTTCGACTTCTACGGCCGGATCCTCTCCGGTGTGCCGGAGATGCGCGCGCGCTGGAAGCGTGGGGTGTCCCTCGTGGAGGAGGCCCTGGGCGAGGCCGTGGGCCAGCTGTACGTCGAGCGGCACTTCGGGCCGCACGCGAAACAGCGGATGCTCGAGCTGGTCGACAACCTCGTCGAGGCGTTCCGCCGGAGCCTGTCGGCCGTGCCGTGGATGGGGGAGCAGACCCGCGCCGAGGCGCTGACCAAGCTCGGTCAGTTCACCCCCAAGATCGGGTACCCGGACTCCTGGCGTGACTACTCGGCGCTGGAGGTCGTCCCGGGCGACCTCGTCGTCAACGTGCGTCGTGCCGTGGCGTTCGAGATCGACCGCAGCTTCGCCAAGCTCGGCGGGCCGGTCGACCGGTCGGAGTGGTTCATGACGCCGCAGACGGTGAACGCCTACTACAACCCCGGTCTCAACGAGATCGTCTTCCCGGCGGCGATCCTCCAGCCGCCGTTCTTCGACGTCGACGCGGACGACGCCGCCAACTACGGCGGGATCGGGGCCGTCATCGGTCACGAGGTGGGCCACGGGTTCGACGACAAGGGGTCGATGTTCGACGGCACCGGAACCCTTCGCGACTGGTGGACCGAGGAGGACCGGGCCGCCTTCCAGTCCCGCGCCGACGCCCTCGCGGCCCAGTTCGACACCCTCGAGACCCGGGACGCCCCGGGCCACAAGGTCAACGGCGCCCTGACCGTCGGCGAGAACATCGGCGACCTCGGGGGGCTGACCATCGGCTACTCGGCCTACCGGATCTCCCTCGATGGTGAGCCGGCGCCCGAGATCGACGAGGCCACGGGCGAGCAGCGGTTCTTCCTCGGCTGGGCGCAGGTCTGGCGCGGCAAGGCGCGACGCGAGGAGGCCGAGCGACTCCTGGCGCTCGACCCGCACAGCCCCACCGACCTGCGGGCGAATGCCGTGCGCAACCTCACCGAGTTCCACGAGGCGTTCGGCGTGGCCGAGGGCGACGGACTGTGGCTGGCACCGCAGGAGCGGGTCCGGATCTTCTGAGCGCAGCACGCGGGGGGTCGTGCCCGGCCGGTTTGGGCCGGTGCGCCTCGACTGCGAGGATGACCCGGTGAGCGCCATCGACACCCTGTGGGAGTACCTCGCCGTCGCCCTCGGCATCCTCGTGATCGTCGGGGGCATCGCCCTCGGCCTGATGCGTGGCAGGGGCGACCGACGCAGCGACCTGCCTCCGACCCCTCCCAGTGGCGGGTCCGCGATCGACGTGGACACGCCGCCGGAGGGCGCGATCGGCACGCTGGAGCGACCGGCGGATGTCGAGCTCGAACCGGAGCTCGAAGCGGTCCCACCGGCCCCGGAGCCCACCCCGACACTCGAGCGGCCAGAGGCCCCGGAGGGCCGGCTGCGGCGCCTGCGGGCCCGCCTCGCTCGCTCCAACAGCACGCTCGGCAAGGGTCTGCTCGCCCTGCTGTCCCGCGGCTCGCTGGACGAGGAGGCGTGGGAGGAGGTCGAGGACACCCTCCTGGCCGCCGACCTCGGAGTCGCGGCCACCACCGACCTCGTCGACGCCTTGCGCACCAAGGTTGCGGTGGAGGGCTCGGCCGACGAGGCCACCGTGCGCGGTTGGTTGCGCGAGGAGCTCGTGCGGCTCGTCGACCCGACGATGGACCGTTCGCTGGTCTCCTCGCGGATCGGCGACCGCCCGGCGTGCGTCCTCGTCGTCGGGGTGAACGGCACGGGCAAGACCACGACCGTCGGCAAGCTGGCCCGGGTGTTCGTCGCCGAGGACAAGGACGTCGTCCTCGGCGCCGCCGACACCTTCCGTGCCGCGGCCGCCGACCAGCTCCAGACCTGGGGCGAGCGGGTAGGGGTGCCGACCGTCCGGTCGGATCGCGACGGGACGGATCCGGCAGCGGTGGCCTTCGACGCGGTCAAGGCCGCCGCGGAGCTCGAGGCGGACGTCGTCGTCATCGACACCGCGGGCCGGCTCCAGAACAAGGTCGGCCTCATGGACGAGCTCGGCAAGGTCAAGCGCGTCATCGAGAAGCAGAGCCCCGTCGACGAGGTGCTCCTCGTCCTGGACGCGACGACCGGTCAGAACGGCATGCGCCAGGCCGAGGTCTTCTCCCAGGTGGTCGGCATCACGGGCATCGTGCTCACCAAGCTCGACGGCACCGCCAAGGGCGGCATCGTCGTGGCCGTGCAGCGTGCCCTCGGTGTGCCCGTCAAGCTCGTCGGTCTCGGCGAGGGCCCCGACGACCTCGCCCCGTTCGACGTCGAGGCCTTCGTCGACGCCATCCTCGACTGAAGTCCTTCGGCCTCCGCCGGGTGGTCGTGCGGTCGCTGTCCATCCGCACCCCCTCGCTGGCGCTCGCGGGCGCTCCCGCCAGACCCATCCATGCGGCCGCCCGAGCACCCGGCTCCGTCTGAGTGGCCGAGTCACACGGAACAGGCAGGGGTGCCGCCGGGCAGCCGGGGCCGGTTGGCGGACACCCAGCGGTAGGCCGCTGCCGCCACGGTGCTGATCCCGGGCGCCAGGAGCGCGGCACCCACCGGGCGCGCCCACCAGCGGGAGGCGAGCAGGGCCCGGGCGATGGCGACGTGACCCGCATACCGGCTGCCGTCGAGGGCGACCCAGCGCACCGCCTCGTCGCACTCCTCGGGGGTGAGCCCGAGGGCGTCGAGGCCCACCCGCTGCCACGGCTCGACCGCGTAGGAGCCGGCGGCGCCGCGGAGGTGGTCGACCGCGAACCGCGCCGAGGTGGAGCAGAAAGCGCAGGCGCCGTCGTAGACGAGGACAGGGAGCATCTCCGTATCATCCCACGGTCGTTCGGTCTCACGATGCGGGACCAGGCCGGTCCCGAAACCCGATGCTTACACCCGGGCGCCGGATGCAACATCGATGAAACACAACGGCGGCGGTCGTGAAACCCGCTGCGCCGATGGTTGTCGCCATGAGCACACCACTGATGCCCCTCGTGGAGGCAGCAGACCAGATCGACTACGCAGCGACAGCGTTCGTCATCCTCTGCGCCTCCCTCGTCCTGGTCATGACGACCCCGGGCCTTGCGCTGTTCTACGGCGGCATGACCCGGTCGAAGTCTGTCCTCAACATGATGATGATGTCGTTCGGCGCCATGGGCGTCGTCGGCATCATCTACGTCCTCTACGGCTACTCGATGTCGTTCGGCTCGTCCGACATCGGCGGGATCATCGCCAACCCCTTCGAGAAGTTCGGTCTCGCAGGCACCGACGTGGTGATCAACCCGTTCGGCTACGAGGGCTACGGCAACATCCCCGAGCTCGCGTTCGTCGGTTTCCAGCTGACCTTCGCCGTCATCACCGTCGCGCTGATCAGCGGTGCGGTCGCCGACCGCGTGAAGTTCTCCACCTGGATGGTCTTCGCCGCCCTGTGGGTCACCTTCGCCTACTTCCCGATCGCCCACATGGTGTGGGGTGGCGGCCTGCTCTCGGGCAGCGAGAACAGCGTGTCCTCGCTCGTCTTCGGCTCCACCGACGGGGCCGCGAACGTGCCGCCCATCGACTTCGCCGGCGGCACCGTCGTCCACATCAACGCCGGTATGGCCGGCCTCGTACTGGCGCTCCTCGTCGGGAAGCGGCTGGGCTTCGGCAAGGTCGCCATGCGGCCGCACAACGTACCCCTGACGATGATCGGTGCGGGCCTGCTGTGGTTCGGCTGGTTCGGCTTCAACGCCGGCTCGGAGCTCGCAGCCGACGAGACCTCGGCCCTGGTCTGGGTCAACACCACGGTCGCGACCTGTGCCGCGATGCTCGGCTGGCTCATCGTGGAGAAGGTGCGTGACGGACACGCCACCTCCGTGGGCGCCGCCTCCGGTGTCGTCGCGGGCCTGGTCGCCATCACCCCGGCCTGTGGGTCGCTGAGCCCGCTGGGCTCGATCGTCCTCGGCGCCATCGCGGGTGGCCTGGCAGCCGTTGCCGTCGGCTTGAAGTACCGGCTCGGCTACGACGACTCGCTCGACGTCGTCGGTGTCCACCTCGTCGCGGGCCTCTGGGGCACCATCGGGGTCGGTCTCCTCGCCACCTCGGGCGGCCTCTTCTACGGCGACGGCATCGACCAGACCGTCGTGCAGATCCTCGTCGCCCTCGGCGCGCTGCTCGTCTCCGGCGTCGTGACCGTCATCATCGCCCTCGCCCTCAAGGCGACGATGGGCTGGCGGATCGACGAGGATGAGGAGCAGGCCGGGATCGACCAGGGCGAGCACGCCGAGTCCGCCTACGACATGAACGCCCGCGGCGGTCGGATGGGGACGAGCAGCTTCGGCTCCTCGCACGACTCCGGCAGCTCGCAGCACCTCGAAGGAGCGAAGTCATGAAGCTCGTCACCGCCATCATCAAGCCGCACCAGCTCGAAGAGGTGAAGGAGGCCCTCGAGGCCTTCGGCATCCAGGGCATGACCCTCAGCGAGGCCCAGGGCTACGGGCGCCAGCGCGGACACAGCGAGGTCTACCGCGGCGCCGAGTACACCGTGGACTTCGTCCCGAAGAGCCGTCTCGAGGTCCTCGTGGACGACATGGACGCCGCGTCCGTCGTCGACGTCATCATCAAGTCGGCCCAGACGGGTCGGATCGGTGACGGCAAGGTCTGGGTCGTCCCCATCGAGGACGTCGCCCGCGTCCGGACCGGCGAACGAGGCATCGAGGCGATCTAGCCGATGCCCACCCCCTCGAGCGAGATCGGATCCCGGCGGCTCGACCTGGCCGGCACCCGCGACTTCCACGTCGCGGGTGCCGGCCAGGCACGCCGGGCCGTTCTCTCCGCATTCAACCGGGACTGGATCGCGCAGGTCTGGCGCGAGGCGACCGGTGGGATCCGGATCGAGGGGGTGGCCCTCGCCGCCGTCGGCAGCCTCGGCCGCGGCGACGCGGGGCCGCTCAGCGACTACGACCTGGTCCTCGTCCACTCCGAGCGATCACTCCCCGGCAAGGAGCTCACCGCCCTGGCCGACCGGATCTGGTACCCCATCTGGGATGCCGGGGTGCGCCTGGACCACAGCGTCCGCACCGTCACCCAGTGCCGCCAGGTGGCCGCCGCCGACCTCACGGCGGCGGTCGGGCTGCTGGACCTCACTGCGCTGGCGGGGGACTCCGAGCTCGTCGCCGCGGCTCGAGCCACCGTGGCACACGACTGGCGCGGCAACGCGCGGAGACGCCTGCCCCAGCTCGTCGATGCCGTGCGGTCCCGTCACCAACGACAGGGGGACCTGGCCCAGTCCATCGAGCCGGAGCTCAAGGAGGCACACGGCGGCCTTCGCGACATGTCGGTGCTCCGCGCCCTCACCGAGGCCTGGCTCGCCGACCGGCCGCACGGTGGGGTCGACGCCGCCTACTCCCTCCTGCTCGACGTGCGCGATGCCGTGCACGTCGTGACCGGCAGGGGGAGGGACCGCCTCGGCCGGGAGGACCACGACGCGGTCGCCGCCCTCCTCGGCTACCCCGACGCCGATGACCTCCTCACGGCCGTCTCGGGCTCGGGCCGCCTCATCGCCTACGCCCTCGACGGCACCCTGCGCCGGGCCGGGCAGTCCCAGCGCGCGCGAACGCTGCGCGTGGGTCCGCGCCGACCCCAGATGACCCCGCTGGGCCACGGCCTGTTCAGCAGCGACGGTGAGGTCGTCCTGGGGGCCGCCCGCCTCGCCGAGGTCGATGCCACCATGCCGCTGCGTGCCGGTGTGGTCGCCGGGCGCGCCGGGCTCCCGATCGCCCCGGCCACCCTCGACAACCTCGCCGCGAGCGCCCCCGCACTCCACCAGCCGTGGCCGCTCACGGCCCGCGGCCTCCTCGGGGACCTCCTCGCCTGCGGTCCCGGGCTGGTCACCGTCTGGGAGGGGCTCGACCAGGTCGGGATCGTCGACGCGTGGCTCCCCGAGTGGGCCGACGTCCGCTCGCGCCCGCAACGCAACGCCGTGCACCGGCACACCGTCGACCGCCACCTCATCGAGACCGTGGTCAACGCCTCGGGTCTCGTTCGACGGGTCGCCCGACCCGACCTCCTGCTCATCGCGGCCCTGCTGCACGACATCGGCAAGGTCCGCGGGGCGCACGACCACTCCGTCGAAGGGGCCCGGCGCACCGAGACCATCGTCCGGCGGTGGGGCTTGTCACCGCTGGACGTCCGCACGCTGGTGACCCTCGTGCGCGAGCACCTCACGCTGATCGAGCTCGCGACCCGCCGGGACCACCAGGACCCCGCCACGGTCGACGCCGCGGTGGCCGCGGTCGACGGCGACCGCGACGTCTTCGAGCTGCTCCTCGCCCTCACCGAGGCCGACGCCTCCGCCGCCGGGCCCGCGGCGTGGACGGACTGGAGGGCGACGCTCCTCGACCAGCTCGCGGTGGCGGTGCGCGAGCGCCTCGATGCACCGGCTCCGGCTGCCGGGGTCAGCGAGAGGGTCCGCGACCGCGACGACGGGTCAGCGCGCCTCGACCCCGGGATCGCCAGGGCGGTCCGGGCCGGTGACCCGTCGGTGCGGGTCATCGCCACCGGCGGCACCCACCGCCTCGACATCACCGACCTCGACCGGGTGGGCCTGTTCGCCGACACCGCCGGCCTGCTCGCCGCCGAGAGCCTCACCGTGCGCACCGCGATCCTGCGCACGGTCGACGGCATCGCCGCGAACGAGTGGCACGTGGAGTCCCCGAGCGGGGTCGAGCCCGACCCGGTCCGCATCGCGCGCGGGCTTGCCCGGCTGGGCCGAGGGGACCGCGGACCCCTGTCCACGCTCGACCGGCGCCGCGCCCACCTTCCCCGGCCCTCCGGCCAGACCGGCCTCGGCTCACCGGGGCAGTCGCGAGCCCTCGTCGTCCCGGGTGCGAGCAGCGAGGCGACCGTGATCGAGGTGCGTGCCCAGGACCGGCCCGGTCTCCTCCACGAGCTCGGGGCGACGCTGGCAAGAGCGGGGGTCTCGGTGCGCTCGGCGCACATCGCGACGTATGCCGGTCAGACCCTCGACACGTTCTACCTCACCGGTCTCGACGGGGTGCCCCTGCCTCCCGCACGGGTGGGGCAGGCCGTGAGCCTGATCATCGACACCTGCGACGGCATCGACACCTGACCGCGGGCCCGACTCAGTCGGGGAGCCAGCCGGCCGGTCCGGTCGACCCCGCGACGTACTCCTCGAGCGGCACCGTGCCGTCGTCCCAGGCGGCGATGACCGGGGCCATGACCCGCCAGCACTCCTCGGCCGTGTCGCCCCGCACGGTGAGCAGCTGGCGGCCGTCGAGGATCTCCCCGAGCACCTCGCCGTAGGCCTGCATGCGCGGGGTGGCGAGGGAGGCCGTGAGGGTCTTCTGCTCCAGGTCGACGGGGTCCCCCTCCGCGTTCATCGTCAGGGTCAGGGACACCGCGCCGGGTTTGAGGTCGACGGTCAGCCGGTCCCCGGTCGACGGGCCCATGAACCCGCTCGGCAGGTGCGGCACGTCGCGGAAGTGCGCGATGACCTGCTTGCGCGGTGCACTGAGCGCCTTGCCGCTGCGCAGCACGAACGGGACCCCGCTCCACCGGCCGTTGACGACCTCCAGCGTCACCTGGGCCAGGGTCTCCGTCTTCCTCGACGCGTCGACGCCGTCCTCGGCGGCGTAGTCGGGCACCGTGCGACTCCCGATCCGACCCGCGGTGTACCGGGCCCGCCGCGAGGAGGCGGTGGGCGAGTCGCCCCACACCCGCGTGGCCCGCAGCACCTGGGCCTTCTGGTCCTGCAGCTCGCGGGCGTCGAGGGTGGCGATCGACTCCATGGCGAACAGGGCCAGCACCTGGAGCAGGTGGCTCTGCAGCATGTCCCGGAGCGCGCCCGCCTTGTCGTAGTAGCCGGCTCGACCCTCGAGGGCGAGGTCCTCGTCGTAGACGATCTCGACGCGCTCGATGTGCTCCGCGCTCCAGATCGGCGCGAGCATCCGGTTGGCGAAGCGCAGCCCGACGAGGTTGAAGACCGTCGCCACGCCGAGGAAGTGGTCGATCCGGAAGATGTCCTCCTCCGGGACCACCCGGTGCAGCAGGGCGTTGAACCGGGCCGCGGAGGCGTGGTCGGTCCCGAACGGCTTCTCCAGGGCCAGGCGCGTGGTCGCGGGCAGGTCGACCCCCTTGAGCAGCTCGCACACCTTCATCGTCACGGCAGGGGGCAGGGCGAAGAAGATCACGAGGGGTCCGTCGCCGCAGAGGGCGACGAGGTCGGCCAGCGCGCCCTCGTCGAAGAGGTCGGCCTCCACGTATGCCGTGGTCCCGGCCACCTCCTCGACCACTTCCGCGGGCGGTGCGGCGGTCTCGAACGCGTCCGTGAGCCGGCTGCGCCACTCGGCGGGCGACAGCTCGACCCGGTCGGCGCCGATGACCCGGACCCTCCGCCAGGGCTCGACGCCCAGGAGGCTGGCCAGGCCGGGCAGGAGCAGGCGTCGGGTCAGGTCGCCGCCCGCTCCGAGGATGAGCAGCGTCGTCTGCGGGGGTGGCGTCACCATGCCTGCAGCATGGCACGCCCCCTCCGGCGACGCGGGTCCGAGGGAGGGAGATCGAGGATCTCCTCGCGACCGTTAGCCTTGTGCGGTGTTCACCAGCCTCTCCGACCGCCTGACCGCGACCTTCTCGAACCTGCGCTCGAAGGGACGCCTGTCCGAGTCCGACGTCAACAAGACGGTCCGCGACATCCGTCTGGCCCTGCTCGAGGCCGACGTCGCGCTGCCCGTGGTCAAGGAGTTCACCCACAACGTGCGTGAACGGGCTCTGGGGTCCGAGGTCAGCGAGGCGCTCAACCCGGCCCAGCAGGTCGTCAAGATCGTCAACGACGAGCTCGTGTCGATCCTCGGCGGCGATACCCGCACCATCCGCTTCGCCAAGCAGCCCCCGACCGTCATCATGCTCGCGGGCCTCCAGGGCTCGGGCAAGACCACGCTCGCCGGCAAGCTCTCCCGGTGGCTCAAGGACCAGGGCCACACACCGATCCTCGTGGCGGCCGACCTCCAGCGCCCGAACGCCGTGACCCAGCTCCAGGTGGTCGGCGAGCGTGCCGGGGTGCCCGTCTTCGCTCCCGAGCGGGGCAACGTCTTCGGTCACGACGCCGTGGCGAGCGGTGTCGAGGGCACTCGGTCCCACGGCGACCCCGTCGCGGTCTCCCGGGCGGGCGTTGCCGAGGCGCGCGCCAAGCAGCACGACGTCGTCATCATCGACACCGCGGGCCGGCTCGCGGTCGATGCCGACCTCATGCAGCAGGCCGCCGACATCCGGTCGGCCGTGCAGCCCGACGAGGTGCTCTTCGTCATCGACGCGATGATCGGGCAGGCCGCGGTCGAGACGGCCGAGGCCTTCCTCGAGGGCGTCGACTTCACCGGGGTCGTGCTCTCCAAGCTCGACGGCGACGCCCGCGGTGGAGCCGCGCTGTCGGTGGCGTCGGTGACGGGTCGGCCGATCATGTTCGCCAGCACCGGCGAGCAGGTCAAGGAGTTCGAGGTCTTCCACCCCGACCGGATGGCGTCGCGGATCCTCGACATGGGTGACGTCCTCACCCTCATCGAGCAGGCCGAGAGGGCCTTCGACCGCACCCAGGCCGCCGAGATGGAGCGCAAGTTCCTCGCGGCCGAGGACTTCACCTTCGACGACTTCCTCCAGCAGATGGCCGCCATCAAGAAGATGGGCTCGCTCAAGCAGCTGCTCGGCATGATGCCCGGCATGGGCCAGATGAAGGCCCAGATCGACGCCTTCGACGAGCGTGAGTTCGACCGCATCGAGGCGATGGTCCGCTCCATGACGCCGTTCGAGCGCAACCACCCCAAGCAGATCAACGGCTCCCGCCGGGCCCGGATCGCCAAGGGGTCCGGGGTCACCACCTCCGAGGTCAACCAGCTCCTCGAGCGCTTCGGCGAGGCGCAGAAGATGATGAAGCAGCTCGCCAAGGGTGGCGGGGTCCCGGGCATGCCCGGGATGCCCGGCATGGGCGGCGGCGCGGGCAAGAAGGGGCGTCAGCAGGCACCCCAGCGACGGAAGTCCAAGTCGGGCAACCCCGCCAAGCGCGCCGCCGAGGAGCGGGCCGCGGCATCCCGCCCGTCCACGCCGGCCGGTGGGTCCTTCGGTGCCGGCGCCCCCGGCCAACCCGGGGGCATCGACCCGGCCGCCATCGACCCCAGCCAGCTCCCCAAGGGTTTCGAGAAGTTCCTCGGGAACTGATCGGGCCGGCCGACCGGCGTCCCGCCCGGCGCCGACCGCCCCGGGTTGCTCAGGACGTCATCGACTGCGCCCCGGCGTCGCGCTCCCGGGCAGGGGTCGCATAGCGTTGCCCCATGGGGCGACGAGGGACTTCTCCGCAGGCGAAGCAGGGGCCGGCGCGGTGAGCGACTCCTCGGGCGGCAGCCTCAACGTCCTCGCCGTCGGCTCCGACGGGCCCAGGGTGGCCTTCCTCCACGGGCTCTTCGGCCAGGGCCGCAACTGGACCCAGATCGCCAAGGCCCTCGCGGGGCCGGACGGCACCGGCGCGCGCTGCCTCCTCGTCGACCTCCCCGACCACGGCCGGTCCCCCTGGACGGATGACTTCTCCTACGAGGGGTATGCCGCGAGCGTCGCCGCCACGCTCGAGGGCGCCGCTCCCGGAGAGCCCTGGGTGCTCGTGGGCCACTCGCTCGGCGGCAAGGTGGCGATGGTGACCACCCTGACCCGCCCCGACCTCGTGAAGAGCCTCGTGGTCGTCGACATCGCGCCGAAGGACTACGGCGACCTCGACCGGTTCGTGCACTACATGGACGCGATGCGCTCCCTCCCGCTCGCCGAGCTCACCGACCGTTCCGACGCCGAGGAGCGCTTCTCCCGCGTCGAACCCGATCCGGCCGTACGCGGCTTCCTGCTCCAGAACCTCCGGCGCCACGGTGACACATGGGCCTGGCAGGCCAACCTCGACCTGCTCGCGCGCGATGCCGCGAGGGGCAGCGACTCGCGGATCGCGGACTTCCCCGAGCTCGGACGGCCCCCGTACGACGGCCCGGTCGTCTGGCTCGTCGGTGGCGAGTCCGGCTACGTCACCGACGCCGACGACGAGGCGATGCGGGAGCTGTTCCCCCGCACCCGCCAGGTCGTCGTCAAGGGGGTGGGCCACTGGGTGCACTCCCAGGCGCCGGCGGTGGTCATCGAGACCCTGCGCCGGGTTCTCGCCGCAGCGCTCGCCGACTGACGGGGCGCGGGCCCGGGGTCCACCGTCATCGGCGCAGCTCGGGGACCGTCCGGCGCGGGAGTGCGCCGGTCGGCCGCTAGGGTCGGTCCATGGCACAGGTGCTGCACCTCACCGGTCCAGTCCTCCTGGGTCCGGACGACGTCCGCGAGCAGGCCTGGGCGGTCGCTGGGCGGGTGACGTACACCCCGCCCGTCGGTCAGCACGACGTCACGACGGTGGCGGGCTGGGTGCTGCCGGGGCTCGTCGATGCGCACAGCCACATCGGGCTCGACGCGCACGGTGCCACCGACGACGCGACGGCGGAGCGGCAGGCACTCGATGACCGTGAGGCCGGCGCGCTCCTGCTCCGTGATGCCGGTTCACCCGCCGACACCCGCTGGGTCCAGCAGCGCGAGGACCTTCCGCGCCTGGTCCGCGCCGGGCGGCACATCGCCCGCACCAAGCGCTACATCCGCAACTTCGCGTGGGAGGTCGAGCCCGAGGACCTCGTCGCGCAGGTGCGCATCGAGGCCCGCTCCGGAGACGGCTGGGTCAAGCTCGTCGGCGACTGGATCGACCGCGAGAGTGGTGACCTCGCCCCCTGTTGGCCGGCCGACGTCCTCGCGCAGGCCGTCGCCGCAGCGCACGAGGAGGGCGCCCGGGTCACCGCCCACTGCTTCGGCGAGCAGTCGCTGCGCGACCTCGCCGCGGCGGGCACCGACTGCGTCGAGCACGCCACCGGCCTGGTCGACGACACCATCGCGAGCTTCGCCGAGCAGGGGATCGCCATCGTGCCCACCCTGGTCAACATCGACACCTTCCCCAAGATCGCGGCTTCGGCCAAGGAGAAGTTCCCCGACTACCACCGGCACATGATCGACCTCTACGAGCGGCGCCTGGCGACCGTCGCCGCCGCCCGCGACGCCGGCATCCCGGTCTACGTCGGCACCGACGCCGGGGGTGCGCTCCCGCACGGGCTCGTCGCCACCGAAGTGGGGTGGCTGCGTGAAGCCGGCTTCTCGACCGTGGAGGCGCTCGACGCCGCCAGCTGGGGCGCCCGCGCCTGGCTCGGCTGGCCCGGGCTCGAGGAGGGGGAGGAGGCCGACCTCGTCGTCTACGAGACCGACCCCCGTGCGGACGTCGCCGTCCTCGGCGCTCCCACGCGCGTCATCCTGCGCGGCCGAGTCGTGCGCTGAGCACCTGCACGTCGAGGCGGTGGAAGGCCCGGGCCCCATGGGCCCGTCGGATCCCCGCCCACCCGACGGGCCCGGCCACGGCCAGGACGACACCCGCAGCGCCGACCCACTGCGGCGGGGCCCCGAGCAGGGTGAGCCCCGTGAGGGTCAGCACGATGGCGATGCCGCGCCGGGTCAGGGACGGCGAGACGACCGAGGAGAGGTGCGCACCGAGGTAGGTGCCCGGCATCCCCCCGAGCAGGAGGGGCACGAGGACCGCCCACTGCACCCCCGTCACGAGCACGTGACTGATCGCCGCCGACATCACGAGCGGGATCGCCTGCACGAGGTCCGTGCCCACCAGGCGCCGAGCGGCCAGCGCCGGATAGAGCAGCAGCAGGCAGACCATGATGAGCGAGCCCGAGCCCACACTCGTCACGCCCACGAGCAGCCCGCCGCCCGCCCCCAGGAGCACCGTGCGGACCGGCCTCGGCACGGGCGAGGCGTCCGCCGGTTCCGTGGCCGCTCCGCGTGCCAGCCCGACCCACACGCGCAGCACGAAGGTCGTGGCCGTGAGCAGCAGCGTCGCGCCGATGGCCAGCCGGAGGAGGTGCTCCTGCTCGGGCCCGGTCCCCAGCGCACGCACGAGCCAGGCGCCGGCGAAGGCGGTGGGCACCGAGCCGATGGTGAGCAGCCCGGCCAGGCGCAGGTCGGGCGAGCCCCTGCGCCAGTGCACCGTGGCCCCGACACTCTTCGTGACCGCCGCCGCCACGAGGTCGTTGGCCACGGCCGCGGTGGGGGGAACGCCCAGGAAGATCAGCGCGGGGGTCATCAGGGCCCCACCCCCCATGCCGGTGAGGCCGACGACGATGCCGACGGCGAAGCTCACGAGGAGCAGGGGGCCGACATCGGGAAGGGGCACCCGCCCATGATGCATGCCAAAGAGTTATGTAATCAACAACTAAAGGTTATGTCTTGCGGAGTGGGCTTCTCGGCGATTGGGCGGCCCGGTCCCGCTCTGGCAGAATGACCGGCTGTACCCGTCCGGTCGGAGCACGTCGTGCCCGCCGGACCGGACGCCTACACCGAGCATCCGGCACCCCGCGCGATCCGTGCGCGGTCTCGCCGCGCTCACCACACCAGGAGTGACCGCCACCGTGGCAGTGAAGATCCGTCTCAAGCGCATGGGCAAGATCCATGCTCCGTTCTACCGCGTCGTCGTCATGGACTCGCGCACCAAGCGCGATGGCCGCGCCATCGAGGAGATCGGCAAGTACCACCCCACCGAGGAGCCCTCGGTCATCGAGATCGACGGGGAGCGCGCGCAGTACTGGCTCTCCAAGGGAGCCCAGCCGACCGAGGCCGTCGCCGCCCTGCTGAGGATCACCGGTGACTGGCAGACGTTCAAGGGCGAGCCCGGCGGTGAGGGCACCCTGAAGGTCAAGGAGCCGAGGACGCCGAAGAAGGACCTCTACGAGGCCGCCCTCAAGGCTGCCGGCACGTCGTCCGAGGACTCCTCCACCGCCACGACGCCCAAGAAGCGTGCGGCGAAGAAGGCCGACGAGGCACCCGCCGCCGAGGCGCCCGCCGAGTCCGCTCCCGAGGCTGCCGCCGCCGGTGGCGAGACCGCTGCCGCAGGTGCCGACGCCGACACCGCGGCCGAGAAGGCCTGACCGTGCTCGAGGAGGCCCTCGAGCACCTCGTGACCGGCATCGTCGACCACAAGGACGACGTCCAGGTGCGCCACAAGGAGCTGCGGCGCGGTGAGATCCTCGAGGTGCGCGTGCACCCCGACGACCTCGGTCGCGTCATCGGCCGCTCCGGTCGCACCGCCAGCGCGCTGCGCACCGTCATGGGCGCGCTCGCGGGCGGGCGCCAGGTGCGCATCGACATCGTCGACACCGACCGGGTCCGCTGACCCACCACCACCACGACGACGGCGGGGTATGCCGGGAGGAGACTCCCCGGCATACCCCGCCCCCGCGTTTCCACGACAGGATGGTCCCGTGACCGAGAGCACCGTCATCGCCCGGATCGGCAAGCCGCACGGTTTGCACGGTGAGGTGACGGTGCAGCTGCACACCGACGACCCCGAGGCACGGCTGTCGGTCGGCTCGGTGCTCGACACCGAGGCGGCCACCGGCACGGGTGTGCCACGGGCCCTGACGATCCGCTCCACGAGGGTGCACAGCGGGGTCTGGCTCGTGGGCTTCGAGGAGATTCCCGACCGCACGGGGGCCGAGAGCCTGCGGGGGACCCGCCTCGTCATCGACGGTCCGGCGCCCGTCGACGACGACGAGGAGGACGTCTGGGCCGAGGCCGAGCTCGTCGGCCTGCGGGTCGTCGACCCCGGGGGTGCCGACGTCGGCGAGGTCGCCGGCCTGGTCACCGGCGCCGCCCAGGACCGTCTCGTCGTGCGCCTGCCCGACGGGCGTGAGGCCCAGGTGCCCTTCGTCGCCGCCCTCGTGCCCGAGGTCGATGTCGACGCCGGCCGGGTCGTGCTCGACGCCCCTCAGGGGCTGCTCGACCTGGGGTCGTGAGCACGGTGCGTCTCGACGTCGTCACGATCTTCCCCGACTACCTCGCCCCGCTCGATCTCTCAATCATCGGCCGGGCGCGGCGCGACGGCATCCTCGACGTGCGCGTGCACGACCTGCGCGACGTCACCCACGACCGCCACCGCACGGTCGATGACAGCCCGTTCGGCGGGGGCGCGGGCATGGTCATGAAGCCCGAGCCGTGGGCCGAGGCCCTCGACGCCGTCGTGGCCGCCGGTCCCGGGCCCGGCGGTGCCCCGGTGCCGCACCTCATCGTGCCCGGTCCCGGCGGCGTGCCGTTCAGCCAGGGCCTGGCCAAGGAGCTCGCGTCCGAGCCGTGGCTCGCCTTCGCCTGCGGGCGCTACGAGGGCATCGACGAGCGCGTCTACGAGCACGCGGCCGCGCGGATGCCGGTGACGGTGGTCTCGCTGGGCGACTACGTGCTCAACGGTGGCGAGGTCGCCGTGCTCGCGATGGTCGAGGCGATCGGCCGTCTCCTGCCGGGGGTCGTGGGGAACGCCGAGTCCCTCGTGGAGGAGTCGCACGAGGACGGGCTGCTGGAGTACCCCGTCTACACCCGGCCGTCCTCGTGGGACGACGGCGGCACGCTGCGCGAGGTGCCGGAGGTGCTGCGCTCCGGGGACCACGCCGCGATCGCCGCGTGGCGAAACGAGCAGCGCCTCGCCCGCACCGCGGCCCGCCGACCCGACCTGCTTCCGGTCTCGGCGACCGCGGGGTCGCTGGCCGACCTGGACGTGGGCGTGGCCGTGCCTGCCGACGCCGCCGAGCTGCGCGTCCTCCAGCGCGCCTGCTGGGTCGGGGAGGGGCTGCGGGCGCAGGGACGCTGGGTCGTGCCGCCCCTGGCCGAGACCCTCGAGGAGGTCGTCACCGGCCTGGGGGAGTGGACCACGTACGTCGTGCGCGCCCGGTCCGCGGACGGCCGGCCGGGCCGGCTGGTCGGCTCGGTGCGGGGCCGCCTGCGACCGGGTCACGACGCGACGTGGGAGGTGGGCCGGCTCGTGGTGGCCCCCGACCTCCAGGGGCGCGGGCTGGGACGCGAGCTGCTCGCCCTCGCCGAGAGCGCGGCTCCGGAGTCGGTGACGCGGTTCTGGTTGACGACCGGCGTGCTGGCCGAGGACAACCAGCGGTTCTACCGTCGCGCCGGCTACCGGCTCTCGCCCGGCGCTCCGACGTACCCCGGCGCGGTCGACCTCACCAGGCGCCGACGCCCCTGACAGCGCCCCTCGACCTTGGGCACGAAGCTCTGCTAGCAGAGTTTCGTGCTCGGACCACAGGTTCCTGCGTGTGGTTTTGGCAGCACCCTCTGCTAGCAGAGGTTCGTGCGTGGGGCTGAGCTGCTGGTCACGGCTGGAGGCTGCCCCTGAGATCGTCGGGGAGCAGGAGCGCCTCCCCGATAAGGCGTTCCGCGACCACCGCCGTCGTGGTCTGCGCCGCCATGATGCCCATGAGCACGAGCACCTGGGCCGCGGCCGCCTGGGCGGGCGTGCCACCGCCGAGGAGCACCCCGATGAAGGCGCCCGGCAGGGTCACCACGCCGGCGGTGCGCACCTGGTCCAGTCCCGGGATGAGCGCCTCGGGCACCCGCCGGTGGATCACCTCGGACACGGACTGCGCCCGGGTGAGACCGATCGACAGCCCGGCCTCGTACTGGCCCTTCTCCTCGCGCAGCGCGGCGAACGCGCGCCGGCAGGCGAGGGTGTGCCCGTTCATCGTGTTGCCGGCGAGGATCCCGACCACGGGGACGAGGGCCACCCCGGTCGGCGGGATGGTGCGGGTGAGCAGGATGATCGCGACGACCGGCAGCAGCCCGGAGAGCATCGCGACCGTCGCCCAGGGCCACGCCTTCGTGGCCTCGACGCGCCGCACCGTCGTCACGACGGCCACGACGAACATGCCCATGAGCAGGAGGATCGACAGGGCGAGCGAGCTGATGACGCTGGCGATGACCAGCGCCGCGATGCTCAGCTGGAGGATGGCCCGGACGGCCGCGACGACCGTCGAGCGGGGGCGCGGCAGGTCGCCCACGTGGTACATCGTCACGGTGAGAGTGAGCAGGGCGGCGATGGCGATGGCGACGGGCCAGCCGGGGTCGATCGTCACCGGCACACCGTATGCCGTGGGCCGGCAGCCGGGGCGCGGCACCCCGACGGGCCTGCTGCACGTGGGCCGGGTCGTGGCCCCGGGCTCCCGTGCCCGGGCGGAATTTCGTCGGGGGGCCGTCCCTCTGGCAGACTGGGTCGCTGCGCCCCGTCGACGAACGGCCCCCGCCACAGGGGGAGTGCCCGGACCCCGGTCCGACCAGCATGCGGCCCGACGGAGCGCACCACCGACACCGACGTACTACCTACACCCGCGGGTGACCTGTGGCAGGCCGCGAGAAAGCGACATCCGTCATGCAGCGTTTCGACGAGATCGACCAGGCGTCGATGCGGACCGACGTCCCGGCCTTCCGCGCCGGCGACACGGTCAACGTCCACGTCAAGGTCGTCGAGGGCACGCGCTCCCGCATCCAGGTGTTCAAGGGCGTCGTGATCCGTCGCCACGGTGGCGGGATCGGCGAGACCTTCACGGTCCGCAAGGTCTCCTTCGGGGTCGGGGTCGAGCGGACCTTCCCGCTCCACACGCCGATCATCGACCACATCGAGGTCGTCACCCGCGGTGACGTGCGTCGCGCGAAGCTGTACTACCTGCGCGACCTGCGCGGCAAGGCCGCCAAGATCAAGGAGAAGCGCGAGACCCCGGTGGCCAAGTAGCCCCTGCCGCGTGCGCGCCCCCGACAGGGCAGCGGACTACGCTCCTCGGGTGAGCGCGCCGACCGACGTCGACCCGGCTCCCGCCCCTGTCGCGGGAGCCGGGTCGCGGCGTCCGCGGCTGGTGGCGCTCCTCGCGGCCACCGTGGTCCTCACCGCACTCGTGCAGTCCTTCGCGCTGCAGACCGTCGTCGTGTCCCGCGACGACCTCGATCCTCTCGTCGAACCAGGAGACCGTGTCCTCGTGTGGAAGGCCTCTCCGGACCCCCGGCCGGGTGACCTCGTCGTCCTCGACACCACCGCCACCGCGCAGGTCGACCGCTCGACCCCGGTCGACGACGGCCCCCTCGGGCGGCTCCTGACCTCGCTGGCCGCGCTGTTCGGGATCGACGTCGGGATGCAGCACCGGCTCGCCGTCGCCGGCGCGGTCGGCGGTGACGGGGTCGACGTGGTCGCGCCCGGGCCGGCCTCCGTGCCCCGCGAGGACCTCCTGGGCACCGCGGTGCTGAGGGTGTGGCCCCTGAGCCGCCTCGGGTCCCTCGACCGGGACGCCCGGTGACCCGGGTGGGAGCCGAGCACGTCGCCCACGGCAGAGACGACGGCGAGGTGGCCCCGACCACCCACCGCGGGGAGGACCAGGGCGGCCTGCGGGGCGCGTTCTCGCTCCTCGCCGCCGGCGCGCGCGAGCTCTTCGTCATCCTCGCGATGGCCCTCGTGCTCTCCTTCATCGTGAAGACCTGGCTGGTGCAGGCCTTCTTCATCCCGTCCGGCTCGATGGAGGACACCCTCCTCGTCGGTGACCGTGTCATCGTCTCCAAGCTGACCCCGGGACCGTTCGACCTCGCTCGCGGCGACGTCGTCGTCTTCGAGGACCCCGGGGGCTGGCTGCCCCAGTCGCCCATCGTCGAGCGCACGGGCGTCGGCGGTGCCGTCCACGACGGACTGGTCTTCGTCGGGCTGCTCCCGGCGGAGTCCGAGGACCACCTCATCAAGCGGGTCATCGGCCTGCCGGGGGACCACGTCGTGTGCTGCAGCGACACCGGGCACCTGACCGTCAACGGCGTCGAGGTCGACGAGCCCTACATCAAGCCCGGCGACGTGCCGAGCTCGTTGCCCTTCGACATCACCGTGCCCGAGGGGCACGTCTGGGTCATGGGGGACCACCGCTCCGACTCCGAGGACTCGCGCTTCCACGACCCCTCCGGCACCGGGGACGACGGCTCGGTACCGGTGGCGGACATCACCGGTCGCGCCGTGTCCGTCGTCTGGCCGCTGAGCCGCCTCGACTGGCTCTCCAACGACCCGGAGGCCTTCGCCGACGTGCCTGCACCGTCCGGGGAGCCGGCAGCGGCCTCGGCGGGGGCGCCTTCCCCGTGACCCCGCCCGCGCCACCGGGGAGGGCCCGGCGAGCGGGACGGGTCCGGTCCACGGCGCCCACCCTGCGGGTGGAGCGTGCGCTCCAGCGCGAGGGTCACCGGGTGCTGGGCGGCATGGACGAGGTGGGTCGCGGCGCGCTCGCCGGGCCGGTCTCGGTCGGGCTCGTGCTCATCGACGAGACCTGTCGCTCGGCGCCCCAGGGGGTGCGCGACTCCAAGCTCCTCGCCCCGCAGGCGCGAGAGGTCCTGGTGCCGCGCATCGAGCGTTGGGCGCTCGCGCACGCCGTCGGTCACGCGAGCGCGGCCGAGATCGACGAGATCGGCATCATCGCGGCCCTGCGGCTGGCCGGCACCCGCGCACTGGCCGCCTGCGGTGTGCGCCCCGACCTGGTCATCCTCGACGGGAACCACGACTGGCTCACGGCGCCCGAGGACGTCGGCCTGTTCGCCTTCACCGGCGACGACCCGGCGCCCACCCCTCCCGTGACGACCATGGTCAAGGCCGACCTGAGGTGCTCCTCCGTGGCCGCCGCCAGCGTGCTCGCGAAGGTGACCCGCGACGCTCGGATGGTGGCCCTCGGAGGGGAGCACCCGGCCTACGGCTGGGTCGAGAACAAGGGGTATGCCGCGCCGGAGCACCTCGACGCGCTGCGCCGCCTCGGCCCCAGCCGTTGGCACCGCACCTCGTGGCGGCTTCCCGGGACCATGGACGATGATGGCCGGGTGACCGACATCCCGACGGCCCCGCAGGCACCGGCTGCGGCCCCCGTCGACACCGACCTGACGCGAGTGGGAGAGCGATGAGCTCGGAGGACCTCGAGAAGTACGAGAGCGAGGCGGAGCTCGCGCTCTACCGCGAGTACCGCGACGTCGTGGGGCTGTTCAGCCACGTCGTGGAGACCGAGCGGCGCTTCTACCTGTGCAACAGCGTCGACGTGAAGGTGCGCAGCGACGGGGGAGAGGTGTTCTTCGACGTCACGATGCACGACGCCTGGGTGTGGGACATCTACCGGCCGGCGCGCTTCGCCAAGACGGTGCGTGTCGTGACGTTCAAGGACGTCAACGTCGAGGAGCTCGCCAAGAGCGAGCTCGAGCTGCCGAAGGGCGAGTTCTGAGCGGCTGACCGCTGCGGCCCGCTCCTCCTGCCGTCCACAGGGGCCGCCTCGGCACGACTCGGTCCACAGGTTCGGCGGTCTGCTGGTGGGGCCCACGACGCGGCAGCAGGCTCGGGGTCATGACGAGCCCCGGCACACCTCCACCGCACCGCGCCGCCACCACCGGCCCCCAGGAGGCGCGCGCCCGGTTGGGGCGGTGGGGCGAGGACATGGCCGCGCGCTACCTGCGCGACGTCGGTCTGGAGGTCCTCGAGCGCAACTGGCGGTGTGAGCACGGCGAGATCGACATCGTCGCGCGCGACGGGGGCTGCCTGGTGATCTGCGAGGTCAAGACGCGCCGGTCCGCCGACTTCGGTGAGCCCGTCGAGGCGGTGCGGTGGGACAAGGCACTGCGGCTGCGACGCCTGTCGACGGCCTACCTCGCGACGCACCGGCTGGGCCTCGGTCTCGTGCGCATCGACGTCGTCGGGGTCCTCGTTCCCCCCGGACGCCCCGTCGAGGTGCGCCACGTCGTGGGGGTGGGCTCGTGACCCTCGGGCTCGGGAGGACCCGCGCGGTGACGCTCGTCGGCCTCGACGGGGCCGTCGTCGACGTCGAGGCGCACATCGGCCAGGGACTGCCCGCCTTCACCATCGGGGGCCTGCCCGACAAGGCGTGCGCCCAGGCTCCCGACCGGATCCGGCCCGCAGCCGCCACGTCCGGCGTGCCGGTGCCAGCACAGCGCATCACGGTCAACCTCTCGCCGGCGTCACTGCCCAAGCACGGCTCGGCCTTCGACCTGCCCATCGCCGTGGCCGTGCTGGCCGCTGCCGGGCTCGTCCCGCGGGATGCGGTGCGCGAGGTGGTGCACCTGGGTGAGCTGGCCCTCGACGGGAGCGTGCGCGGGGTGCGCGGGGTGCTGCCCGCGGTGCTCGAGGCCGCCCGCAGCGGCATCCAGCACGTCGTCGTGCCCGTCGAGAACGTCGCCGAGGCGCAGCTCGTCGACACCGTGACCGTGCACGGTGCCGCCACGCTGGCCGACGTGGTGCGGTGGTACGTCGCGGCGGGAGAGGGCGCCCCCCTGCCGACAGCGCCCCGAGCCGGCCTCGAGGAGCCGGCGCCGGGCGCCAGGGGAGACCTCGCCGACGTCGTGGGCCAGCCGGAGGCCCGGATGGCCATCGAGCTCGCGGCCACGGGAGGCCACCACCTGTTCCTCAGCGGCCCGCCAGGGGTCGGGAAGACGATGCTCGCCGAGCGACTCGTCACCGTGCTTCCGCTGCTGTCCCGTGAGGAGGCGCTCGAGACGCACGCGATCCGTTCCCTCACGGGCCACGTCGGTGAGGTCACCGCCCTCGACCCGACGCCTCCGTTCGTGGCGCCGCACCACAGCGCGTCCGTCGCGTCCGTCGTCGGTGGTGGCTCCGGGGTGGTGCTGCCCGGTGCGATCTCCAGGGCGCACCTGGGCGTGTTGTTCCTCGACGAGGCGCCGGAGTTCCGCTCGTCGGTGCTCCAGACCCTGCGCCAGCCGCTGGAGTCCGGTGCGGTCGTCATCGCGAGGGCACGTCAGGTCGTCCGCTACCCGGCCCGCTTCCTGCTCGTCCTCGCGGCGAACCCCTGTCCCTGCGGGCGCTCCTACGGCAAGGGGGTGGAGTGCACCTGCCGTCCCATGGAGATCCGCTCGTACGCCGGGCGCCTGTCCGGTCCGCTGCTCGACCGGGTCGACCTGCAGGTGCACGTCCCCCCGGTGAGCCGCTCGGCGTTCGCGGAGCAGTCAGGGGAGACCAGTGCCGTCGTCGCGACGCGGGTGGCCGCGGCCCGTGCGGCGCAGCGCGCTCGGTGGAGCGGGCACGGGTGGAGCACGAACGGCGTCGTTCCCGGGCATGCCCTCCGCCGCCCGCCGTTCCGACTACCGGCCGCGACGACGAGCGACCTCGACCGCTCCCTCGACCGGGGTCGGATCACCCTGCGCGGCTACGACCGTGTGCTGCGCGTCGCGTGGTCAGCGGCGGATCTCGCCGGCCGTGAGGTGCCCGACCGGGACGACGTCGGGATCGCGCTGACCCTGCGCCGCGGCGAGCGGGCAGCGGCATGAGCACCAGCACGCACGGCAGGTACGGCTCGGGCACCTCCGGTGGGCGCCGGGCCAGCTCATTGGAGCGGGACGAGCGGTGGGCCCGCGCAGCATGGAGCGTTCTTGCCGAGCCCCGCACTCTCTCGGCCTGCGGGGCGGTGGCGCAGCGTGGGGCCGTCGAGTCACTGGCCGCCCTGAGAGCCGGACGGTTCGTCGGCGGTGCCGACCTGGCGCCGAGGCTGGCGGTCCTCGACGTCGACCAGCTGGCGCGGGTCGTCGAGCAGCGGAACATCCGCCTGCTCGTCCCGGGCGACGCACAGTGGCCGACGGCCCTCGACGACCTACCGGATCCACCGTTCTGCCTCTACGTGGCGTCCGCCGGCCACCTCTCGCAGATGGTGGAGCGCAGTGTCTCGGTGGTGGGCGCACGGGCTGCGAGCGAGTACGGCCTCACCGTGGCGTCGGATCTCGCCGAAGGGCTCGCCCAGCGAGCCTTCACCGTGGTCAGCGGCGCGGCCTACGGCATCGATGCGGCCGGGCACCGGGGGGCGCTCGCGGCCGGTGGCTGGACCATCGCGGTCCTCGCCAGCGGGGTGGATCGCCCCTACCCGACCGCCCACACCCGCCTGTTGCGCGACGTCGCTCACGCGGGTGCCGTCGTCAGCGAGGTGCCACCGGGGTGCGCTCCCTACCGGTCGAGGTTCCTGGCCCGAAACAGGATCATCGCGGCGCTCGGCCGTGCGACGGTCGTCGTCGAGGCAGGGCTGCGTTCGGGGTCGCTGTCGACGGCCAAGGAGGCGCGCCGACTGCTCCGGCCGGTGGGCGCCGTGCCGGGGCCGGTCACGAGCATGACCTCGGCGGGCTGCCACGCGCTCGTGCGGGAGACCGACGCCGTGCTCGTCACCGACGCCGCCGAGGTCGCCGAGCTGGCGGGGCGCATCGGCGAGCACCTCCTGGTCCCGCGTGAGGACCCCACCCGGTCAGCCGGTCGACGACCTCGATCCCATCGCCTACGCGGTGTGGTCGGCGCTCCCCGTCCGGGGCGTCACCTCGACGGAGCGGCTCGCCGTCTCGGCGGGCATGGCCGTCCCGCGCCTCCTCGCGGTGCTCGCGGCGCTCGAGGCTGAGGACCTCGCGCTCCGTGTCGACGGCCACTGGCGCAAGGGGTCCACCCCCACGGCCTCCGGCTCCGGTGGTCCGCGATGACGGGCGCCCGGGGCGCCCCCCGGCGCGTGGTCGGTCGGCGCCCGGCCACCGTGACCGGACGTTCACCCGGCGCGCTCGTCCCGCCACGGGCCCGGTCGTTGATTCGCCGTCGTCCTGGTGCGACGGTGGGGCGATGAGAGACGACGGACCCGAGGCGCTGATCGCGTTCGAGCGCCACCTGCGGGCCGAACGCGGGAGGTCGGCCCACACCGTCCGGGCCTACGTGCGTGACGTCCGCGTCTTCCTCGCCGAGGTCGGTGTGCACGACGACGCCGCCCTGGGCGAGGTCGCCCTCGGCGACCTGCGCGCCTGGCTCGGGGTGCTCTCCCGCCGCGGCGCGGCCCGCTCCACCATCGCTCGGGCGGCCGCCTCGCTGCGCACCTTCTTTCGGTGGCTCGAGCGCACCGGTCGGATCGAGTCTGACCCGTCCCTGCGCCTGTCCGCTCCACGTCGGCACCGCACCCTCCCCCCGGTGCTCGCCCAGCGGTCCGCCACCGCTCTCCTGCACGTCGCCGAGATGGCCTCGGACGACGACGACCCCATCCACCTGCGCGACCGGGCGGCGCTGGAGCTGCTCTACGCCAGCGGGATCCGCGTCGGTGAGCTCGTCGGCCTCGACGTCGACGACGTCGACCTCGACCTCGGGGTGCTGCGCGTCGTGGGGAAGGGCGACAAGGAGCGGAGGGTCCCGTTCGGGGCCCCGGCGGGCCGCGCCGTGGCGGACTGGCTCGAGCGAGGCCGGCCCGCGCTCGTCCGCGACGGGAGCGGTCCTGCCCTGCTCCTGGGGCGGCGCGGGGCTCGCGCCGACCAGCGGCAGATCCGAGGAGCCGTCCACGAGCTCCTCCGCCACGTGCCCGACGCCCCCGACCTCGGTCCGCACGGCCTGCGCCACAGCGCGGCGACGCACATGCTCGAGGGTGGTGCCGACCTGCGGATGGTGCAGGAGCTGCTCGGGCACGCATCCCTGGCCACGACCCAGATCTACACGCACGTCTCCACGGAGCGCCTCAAGCAGTCATATGCCGTGGCCCACCCCCGCGCCTGACCCGCCGGCACGCCTCCAGCCCGCCCACACCCCTGACCCCGCCCACACCCCTGACCCCGCCCGCATCCCTGACCCGCCACTCCGGCCTTTGACCGGGCCCCGGCTCAGGGCAGCGGACGGGGGAACAGCCCGGACAGCGGCAGCAGGACCGCCCTCCCTCCTCGCAGCAGCGGATACGGGTCGAGGTAGGCACCCTCGCGTCGTGCCCCCAGGTGGAGGCAGGTCAGCGTGACCGCAGTGACCGCCGCCCGGCCCGGTGGGCTGCACGACACCGAGCACGTCTCCCGCGGCGACGGACTGCCCCTGCTCCACCCGCCGCTCGACCGGCTCGTAGGTGCTCGAGAGCCCTCCCGGGTGGGCGACCGTCACCGTGCCCCGCCCGGCGACGACGCCGGCGTGGGTGACCGCACCGGCCGCCACGGCCAGCACCTCCGCGCCCTGGCTGGTGAGCAGGTCGATCCCGCGGTGCCCGGCGGCGTAGGGACCCGGCGGCGCCTCGAACCTGCGCACGACGCGGGGGAGGGGATCCAGTGGCCAGCTCCAGACCGCGCCGCCCGCGGCATCCGCTCGGGTGGTGGGGGAGCCGGGCACCGAGGGCGGCCCTGCGGAGGCCTCGCCCGCCCGCTCCGTCGGCGTGGACCGGACCTGCACCGGCGGGGCCTCGTCGGCGCCGAGGGGTCTGGCGCCCAGGGCTGCCGTCGCAGCCAGGCACGCAGCGAGGAGGACTCGGACCGGCATCCGGCAAGCCTCGCCGCGTCAGCCACCCGCGACCCTGGCGCGCTGCCGGCTGTGGACCCCGCACACGGCGGTCCGAGTCTGTGGACGGAGCCCCGCCGGGGACCGGTGGACCGTCAGGTCGCGATCGCGAGCGAGGCCAGTCGGCGGCATCCCTCGCGCAGCACCTCGTCGTCCTTGCAGAACGCGAACCGCACCAGGGTGCGTGCCGCCTCGCGGTCGTCGTGGAACACCGACACGGGGACGCCGACGACACCGATGCGGGCGGGCAGGTCGAGGGAGAACTGGAGGGCGTCGCTCGCGCCCAGGGGCGCGACGTCGGCGATGACGAAGTAGGTGCCCCGGGGAACCGACACCGCCAGTCCCGCCCGGGTGAGCCCCTCCAGGAGAAGGTCGCGCTTGGCCTGCATCGACCGCGCCAGGCCGTCGAACGCCTGGTCCGGCAGGCCCAGGCCCACCGCGATCGCCGGCTGGAAGGGGCCGGAGGACCCGAAGGTGAGGAACTGCTTGACGGCGAAGATCGCCGCCACCGCCTCAGCGGGCCCGCTCACCCAGCCGACCTTCCAGCCGGTCGTGGAGAAGGTCTTCCCGCCGGAGGAGATGGTCAGCGTGCGCTCACGCATCCCGGGGAGGGACGCGACCGGCACGTGCTCGGCGCCGTCGAAGAGCAGGTGTTCGTAGACCTCGTCGGTGACGACCCAGGCGTCGTGCTCGCGGGCCAAGGAGCAGATGAGGTCGAGCTCGGCGCGGGTGAAGACCTTGCCCGTCGGGTTGTGCGGGGTGTTGAGGAGCACCATGCGGGTCCGCTCGGAGAAGGCGGCCCGCAGCGACTTCTCGTCGACGGCGAAGTCGGGGAACCGGAGCACCGAGGTGCGTCGCACGCCACCGGCCAGGGCGATCGTCGCGGCATACGAGTCGTAGTACGGCTCGAAGGTCACGACCTCGTCACCGGGCCGGACAAGAGCCAGGGCGGTGGCGGCGATGGCCTCCGTGGCTCCCACCGTCACGAGCACCTCGGACGCCGCGTCGACCTCCATCCCGTAGAAGCGCTTCTGGTGCTCGGCCACGGCCTCCTTCAGCTCGGGCACGCCCGTGCCCGGCGGGTACTGGTTGCGGCCGGCGCGGATCGCCTCGACCGCGGCGTCGAGCACCTCGTGGGGCCCGTCGGTGTCGGGGAAGCCCTGGCCCAGGTTGATCGCATCGTGCTCGTGCGCCAGCGCCGTCATCGTGGCGAAGATCGAGGTCCCGAAGGGTGCGAGTGCGGGGTTGCCGAAGGATCCGGTCATGGGCCGAGGGTATGCCGTGCCGCTGCGCCCGCCCGACCCCCGGGCCGAGGCGATTCGTCCTCTGGGCTCTCGTGTCCGTAGACTGGGCACACGACCGGTTTCGGCCGGTCGAATTCGCGCGTCTTCCACCGTGTGACGAGGCTCGTCCTCCGAACCCGGGGCGCACCACGGCAGTCCCACTCTCCGGCAACGGTCAGTGGGTGGGGTGCGTTGCAGGCGCCAGGCAGGGAGCCGCACCGTTGCGGCCCCGACGGAACTGACAACCACAGAGCAAGGAGAACGGCTATGGCCGTCGTCACCATGCGCCAGCTCCTCGAGAGCGGCGTCCACTTCGGGCACCAGACCCGACGCTGGAACCCCAAGATGAAGCGCTTCATCATGACCGAGCGCAACGGCATCTACATCATCGACCTCCAGCAGTCGGTCACCTACATCAACAACGCCTACGAGTTCGTCAAGGAGACCGTCGCGCACGGCGGCACGATCCTCTTCGTCGGCACCAAGCGCCAGGCGCAGGAGCCCATCGCCGAGCAGGCGACCCGCGTGGGCATGCCCTACGTCAACCACCGCTGGCTCGGTGGCATGCTCACCAACTTCCAGACGATCTCCAAGCGGCTCACCCGCCTCAAGGAGCTCGAGGAGCTCGACTTCGACGACGTGGCCGGCTCGGGCTTCACGAAGAAGGAGCTGCTCATCTTCAAGCGCGAGAAGGACAAGCTCGAGAAGACCCTGGGCGGCATCCGCAGCATGGCCAAGATCCCCTCGGCCGTCTGGATCGTCGACACCAAGAAGGAGCACCTGGCCGTCGACGAGGCGCGCAAGCTCGGCCTGCCCGTCATCGCGATCCTCGACACCAACTGCGACCCCGACGAGGTCGACTACAAGATCCCCGGCAACGACGACGCGATCCGTTCGGTCACGCTGCTCACCCGCGTCATCGCCGACGCGGTCGCCGACGGGCTGATGGCCCGCTCCGGCGGTCGCGACACCGAGGGCGAGGCGGCCCAGGCCGACGAGCCGCTCGCCGAGTGGGAGCGCGAGCTCCTCGCCGGTGACGCCGCTCAGGCCACCGACACCGTCGCCCCCGAGGCCGGCGAGACCGCCGCGGCTCCGGCGCCCGAGGCCGCAGAGGCCGAGGTCACCGACGTCCCGGCCGAGGCTCCCGCGGCCGAGGAGGCTCCCGCAGCAGAGGAGGCCCCCGCCGAGGAGGCTCCCGCCGAGGAGGCACCCGCCGAGGAGGCTCCCGCCGCCGAGGCGCCGGCAGCCGAGGCTGCGCCGGCCGCCACCGCAGGCGCGGACCAGGCCTGAGCCACGTCCCCGTTCGACACCGCACACGGAAAGAAGCGATAACGACTCATGGCGAACTACACCGCCGCTGACATCAAGGCGCTCCGGGGGTCCACCGGCGCGGGCATGCTCGACGTCAAGAAGGCCCTCGACGAGGCCGACGGCGATCGGGACAAGGCAACCGAGATCCTGCGCGTCAAGGGCCTCAAGGGCGTGACCAAGCGCGAGGGGCGCACGGCCTCGAACGGGCTGATCACCGCCCGCGCCGCTGACGGCGAGGGCGCCCTGGTCGAGGTCCTCTGCGAGACGGACTTCGTCGCCAAGGGCGAGACGTTCCTCGCGCTGGCCGACGAGGTCCTCACCCAGGCCGTCGACACCAAGGCGGCCGACGCCGAGGCCCTGCTCGCAACGACGCTCCCCGACGGCCGGACCGTCAAGGAGCTCCTCGACGAGGCCAACGCGACCATCGGCGAGAAGATCGAGGTCAAGCGGGTGGCCCGGCTCGAGGGCGAGCACGTCGTGTCCTACCTGCACAAGACGAGCCCCGACCTGCCCGCGCAGATCGGTGTCCTCGTGGCGACCGCCGGTGGCGACGAGCAGGTCGCGCGCGACGTCGCGATGCACGTCGCGGCCTTCAGCCCGACCGTCCTCACCCGCGAGGAGGTGGACGAGACCACGGTGGAGAACGAGCGCCGCGTGGCAGAGGCCACCGCCAAGGAGGAGGGCAAGCCCGAGGCAGCGCTGCCGCGCATCGTCGAGGGCCGGGTCAACGGCTTCTTCAAGGAGAACGTCCTGCTCGAGCAGCCGTTCGCCAAGGAGCCGAAGAAGACCGTGGCGAAGGTGCTCGAGGAGTCCGGCGCCAAGGCCACCGGCTTCGTGCGCTACCGCGTCGGGGCCTGAGGCACGCCCCACCACGCACCATCCGGTATGCCGTCCGCCCCCGGAGCGGGCGGCATACCGCTGTCCCGGCCCGGTGCGTCCTCCTCAGGCGTCGACGACGCCACGTCCGGTGACCGGGGGGCGGTCGCTCCACGGGAAGGCGATCCAGCGGTCGGTGTCACGCCAGACGTAGTCCGGGGTCACCACGGAGCGCGGCTTGGCGTAGATGGTGGCCGTGCGCACCCGGCCGACCTTGCCGCGACAGAAGTCCTGCACGGAGGCGAGGGTCAGACCCGTGTCGGCGACGTCGTCCGCGACGAGGACGTCGGCGTCCTGGAGGTCGACGAAGTCCGGTGCCGGAGGGAGGATCCGGGGCACCTCGAGCCGTTGGTCGACGCCCGTGTAGAACTCGACGTTCATCGTGTACGTGTTCTTGACCCCGAGCGCGTAGCCCAGGGCCCCGCCGATGAGCAGTCCGCCGCGGGCGATCGACAGGATCATGTCGGGGACGCCGTCGGTGGCGATGCGCTCGGCGAGCTCCCACACCGATCGGTCGAAGTCGGCCCAGGTCAGCACCTCGCGTGAGTCGTCCACGGCGTCATCCTCGCACCGCGGGCGCGCAGGCCGCACCGTTTGATGCCCGGTATGACGGTCGGCCCCGGGGTGCCGGTCCTCGCCCCCGCACCTCCGGCGTGCCTGGACTGGGCTGGGAGCTCCCCGCCCCGGTGTGACAGGATCTGGTGACCGCCCAGACCGCCCGCCCAGGAGGCCCCGTGACCACGCACGCCCTGACCGAGGCCCCTCCGGCGTCCACGGAAGGTCTCCGCGCTCGACGTGTGCTCCTCAAGCTCTCGGGGGAGGTCTTCGGTGGCGGCAGCGTCGGGGTCGACCCGGATGTCGTGCGCGGCATCTCGAGGCAGATCGCTGCGGCGGTCCGTGATGGCATCGAGGTCGCGATCGTCGTCGGCGGGGGCAACTTCTTCCGCGGCGCCGAGCTGCAGCAGAAGGGGATGGACCGCGCCCGGGCCGACTACATCGGCATGCTCGGCACCGTGATGAACTGCCTGGCCCTGCAGGACTTCCTCGAGAAGGAGGGCATCCAGACCCGGGTGCAGACCGCGATCACCATGGGCCAGGTCGCCGAGCCGTACATCCCGAGGCGCGCGATCCGGCACCTGGAGAAGGGCCGGGTCGTCATCTTCGGGGCAGGGGCGGGCATGCCGTACTTCTCCACCGACACGGTGAGCGCCCAGCGCGCCCTGGAGTGCCGCTGCGACGCGGTCCTGATGAGCAAGAACGGCGTCGACGGCGTCTACGACTCCGACCCGCGGAGCAACCCGGACGCGCGCAAGCTCGACCAGGTCACCTTCTCGGAGGCGCTGCGCACCGGCCTGAAGGTCGTGGATGCCGCCGCCTTCAGCCTGTGCATGGACAACAAGCTGCCGATGGTCGTCTTCGGCATGGAGGGAGACGGCAACATCACCCGCGCCCTGCGCGGCGAGCCCATCGGCACCCTCGTGTCCGCCGGGTGACCCCGCCCGGACCTCCGCTTTGACACACTGGGACCCACACCGCCGCGTCCCCACCCGGCATACCGAAGGAGAACCGCCGCGATGATCGACGAGACCTTGTTCGAGGCCGAGGAGAAGATGGAGAAGGCGGTCGAGGTGGCGAAGGAGGCCTTCTCCGGCATCCGCACCGGTCGCGCCCACCCGGGGATGTTCCAGAAGGTCCTCGTGGACTACTACGGGGCCCCGACCCCGCTGCAGCAGCTCGCATCGTTCCAGACGCCCGAGGCGCGCACCATCATCATCAGCCCGTTCGACAAGTCCTCGATGCACGCCATCGAGAAGGCGATCCAAGTGGCGGACCTGGGGGTCAACCCGAGCAACGACGGCAACATCATCCGCTGCGTCATGCCCCAGCTCACCGAGGAGCGTCGCCGCGAGTACGTCAAGATGGCGCACGGTCAGGCCGAGGACGCCCGGGTCTCCCTGCGGAACATCAGGCGACAGGCCAAGACGACCCTGGAGAAGCTCGTCAAGGACGGCGAGGTGGGCGAGGACGAGGGTGGCCGGGCGGAGAAGGAGCTCGAGGCCGTCACCAAGCGCCACGTCGACCAGATCGATGACCTCCTCAAGCACAAGGAAGCAGAGCTGCTCGACGTCTGAGCGGCCCCACGACGATGACCGACCTCCCGAACCAGAGCACGGCGCGACCCGAGGGCGCCGAGCCGGAGGGTGAGCACGCGGTGCCGGAGGGCGACCTCTCTGCCCACGGCGGCGACCCATCTGGCCCCGCGACGGACCTGCCCGAGCCTCCTCCGGCGGCTCCCAAGGCGGGCCGCGACCTGCGGGCGGCCGTGGGAGTCGGCCTGCTCCTGGCCGCGCTCGTGATCGGCACGCTCGCCATCGGCGCAGCCGCGTTCCTCGTGGTCGTCATCGCGGCGGTCTGCGTCGGCGCCTGGGAGCTGCGGCGCGCGATCGCCACCAAGGGGGTGGCGGTGCCCGTGGTCCCGCTTCTCCTCGGCGCGGTGGGCATGCTGGCGTCGGCCTACCTGCGCGGCGCCGAGGCCCTGGTCATCACCTTCGGGCTCACCCTCGTCGCCCTGCTCGTGTGGCGGGTGGCCGATGGTCTCGCCGGCGCCGCACGGGACCTCTCCGCGTCGGCCCTCATCGCGTTCTACCCGATCTTCCTCGGTGGCTTCGCCTCGCTCATGCTGGCTGCCCCGGACGGTCGCCAGCGCATCATCGTCTTCATCCTCGTGACGGTGTTCTCCGACATCGGCGGGTATGCCGTCGGAGTTCGCTTCGGCAAGCACCCGATGGCGCCCTCGCTGAGCCCGAAGAAGTCGTGGGAGGGCTTCGCCGGCTCGGTCGTGACCTGCGCCGCGATCGGGTCGTTGGCGATGCCGTTGTTGCTGGACGGACTCTGGTGGACCGGGGCGATCCTCGGTGCGGTGGCCGCCGGGGCCGCGACCGTCGGTGACCTCATCGAGTCGAGCATCAAGCGGGACCTCGGCATCAAGGACATGGGCAGCCTGCTCCCCGGCCACGGTGGCCTGATGGACCGGCTCGACTCGCTGGTCGTCGTCGCGCCGCTGGCGTGGGGCCTGCTGCTCGTCTTCGTTCCCGCGGGCTGACCGGGGTCCGGCGTCGGGTCCGCTCAGGACCCCATGGGGCCGTCCTCTGTCGAGCACCCCCTGGCGGAACGGGGTCGGGGTGAGGGTCACGCTGCCGTCCGGCTCCTCACTGGTGAGGCACTCCAGGCGTCGCGCCAGCCAGTGGAAGACGTCGACCGAGACGGGCGCGATGCCGTCGGTGCGCATCGCCGCGGCGACCGCCGGCACGAGGTCGAGGGCGATCGCGGTGCCCCGGGGGGTGGGACAGGGCTGGAGCACCATGCCGTGGCGGTGGGGGAGGGCGAAGACGAACCCGTTGTGGTCGTCGACGCCCGGGAGCCGCTCGACCCCTTCATCCGGCACGGCGATCACGGCCGACGGCAGGTCGAGGGTGAGGACCCCGGACCCCGTCCTCTCGCGCGGTCGTGCCCCCCTGCGAAGTGCGACACCGCCACGGTAGGGCCTGCGTGGGCCCCTCCGGCCGGCATTCCCGGGGATCGCCGGAGACCTGAGACAATCGGCGGACCATGGAGCAGACCCCCAGCCCCCGTCCCGCCCCCGGGCAGCTCACCTTCACCGCCCCGCGCCGGGGGAAGCCGCCGCGCCACCTCGCCGACCTCTCCGTCGCCGAACGTCGCGAGGCGGTCGTCGCCCTGGGGCACCCGGCATACCGGGCCAACCAGCTCTCCACCCACTACTTCGAACGGCTCGTCGAGTCCCCGGAGGAGATGACCGACCTGCCCAAGGCGGTGAGGGACGACCTCGTCGCGGACCTGCTCCCTCCCTTGCTCTCACCGGTCCGCCAGCTGACGGCCGACCGCGGAGCGACGGTCAAGCAGGTGTGGCGGCTCTTCGACGGCGCGCTCGTGGAGTCCGTCGTGATGCGCTACCCGAGACGGGTCACCGTCTGCATCTCGAGCCAGGCGGGCTGCGGCATGAACTGCCCGTTCTGTGCGACCGGGCAGGAGGGGCTGACCCGCAACATGTCCGCCGGCGAGATCGTCGAGCAGGTCGTCAGCGCGGCCCGTCTGCTGCGGCGCGGTGACCTCCCCGTGGTGGGCGGGCAGGCCACCGAGGCAGAGCTCGGTGAGGAGTCCGAGGAACAGGCAGGGGAGCCCTTCGGCCCGGACCGGGTGAGCAACGTCGTCTTCATGGGCATGGGCGAGGCGCTGGCCAACTATCGGGCCGCGATCGGCGCGATCCGCCGTCTCACCGAGCCCGCGCCCTCGGGGCTCGGCATCTCCGCACGTGGCATCACGATGTCCACGGTCGGGTTGGTGCCCGGGATCGACCGGCTCACCGAGGAGGGCATTCCCGTGACGCTGGCACTGTCGCTGCACGCCCCCGACGACGCCCTGCGCGACGAGCTGGTGCCGATCAACACGCGGTGGAAGGTCGACGAGGCGATCGACGCCGCCCACCGCTACCACGAGGCCACCGGACGTCGGGTCAGCATCGAGTACGCCCTGATCCGCGACATCAACGACCAGGCGTGGCGCGCGGACCTGCTCGGCGAGAAGCTGGCAGCGCGCGGACGGGGGTGGGTTCACGTCAACCCGATCCCGCTCAACCCCACGCCGGGGTCGAAGTGGACTGCGTCCCGGCGCGGCGTCGAGCAGCAGTTCGTGGAGCGGTTGCGGGCGCACGGCATCCCGACCACCGTGCGCGACACCCGTGGCTCCGACATCGACGGCGCCTGCGGCCAGCTCGCTGCGTCGACGTCCTGACCTATCCTTGGTCTGTGGGACGTCGTCTGTCGGTGCTGGTGGTCGGGCTCGTGCTGGCCGTCTCTGGCTGCGCGGCCCAGTCCGAGCTGCCCGCCAACCTCAGCGGTGCCGATGACCACTCGAGCGGCCACCCGACAGCGACGACGTCGGCGTCGAGCCCGGCGAAGGCCGTTCCGGCGGTGGCGCTTCGGGATGGTGAGCGGTTCCAGGACATCCAGCTGCCGGCGGAGTACACGCCGCAGTCGCCCACCCCGGGTGGCACGGACGACTACCGCTGCTTCCTCGTCGACCCGGGATTCGACACCGACCTGCTCGTGAGCGGGGTCGAGGTCGAGCCCGACAACGCGGCGATCGTGCACCACGTGATCGTGTCGAAGGTCGAGCCGGAGCAGCTGGCTCAGGCCCGGACCCTCGATGCCGAGGATCCGGGTGACGGGTGGACCTGCTTCGGCGGGAGCATGCTCACCTCCACCTCGCCGGGCGGAAACCTCGACCAGGCCGACTGGGTCGCCGCCTGGGCCCCGGGCGGTGGGGAGCGGGTGATGGCCGATGACATCGGCATCCCGCTCGCGGCGGGCTCGCAGCTCGTCGTGCAGATGCACTACAACCTGCTGGGTGGCTCGGGGTCGGACCGCAGCACCGTGCGGTTGAGGCTCTCCGAGGCGGCGGGCAGCGACAAGCAGGCCCTCGAGACGATGCTCCTGCCCGCGCCGGTCGAGCTCCCGTGCCGGGGGAACCGGACGAAGGGGATGTGCAGTCGGGCCGTCTCCGTGGCCGACATCAAGGACCGCTTCGGCAAGGACCCGGCGACGGCCGACCTCCTGCACCTGCTCTGCGGGCCACTCGAGCCGGGCCCGGTCCAGGAGTGCACGAGGCCGATCCGGGAAGCGGGAACGATCCGCGCCGTGTCGGGTCACATGCACCTGCTCGGCCGCGCCATCACCGTCGACGTCAACAAGGGCACGCCCGAGGCTCGACGGCTGCTCGACCTTCCGGTCTGGAACTTCGACGACCAGGGCAGCATCCCGCTCGAGACCCCCGCGGTCGTCGGCCCCGGTGACACGGTGACGGTCACGTGCACGCACGACCAGTCGCTGCGCGACAGCCTCCCGGCCTTCGAGGGGCAACCCGACCGCTACGTCGCCTGGGGTGAGGGCACCACCGACGAGATGTGCCTGGGCATCGTCCTGATGACCCGCCCGTGATCGTCTGCGGCTTCGTCACGTCATGACGGGCGTGGCGCGGCGGTGACGAGGGCGGCCGCCTCGTGCACGTCCTCGACGAGGTGCACGCGCGACGTCATGCCCCGACCCCGGGCCAGCGCGGTCAGGGCGGGCCACACCGGCACCGCGTCGCTCCAGTGGTCGCGGCCGACGAGCACCAGGGGTGGCGCGGGCGCGTCGGCGGGTGCGTAGTAGAGGCGGGTGGCCGCCTGGAAGACCTCCTGCACCGTTCCGGCGGCTCCCGGGAGCACGATGACGCCCGCGGTGCACCGTGCGAGCAGGCCGTCCTCCCGGATGGCGTTGGAGAAGTACTTGGCGATGCCGGTGCAGAAGACGTTGGGCGGTTCGTGGCCGTAGAACCACGTGGGGATGCCGACGCTGGGCACCGCGGGACCCGCGGGCGCCGCCGTGAGGAGGTCGTCGTGCAGCGACAGTGCCGTGACGGCCCAGGCGCCGACGTCGGCCGAGAAGTCCGGCACCGCGGACAGCCTGTCCAGCGCGTCGGCGAGAGCGTCGGGTGACCCGGCGAAGGCGCCGAGGTTCGCCGCCTCCATGGCTCCGGGACCGCCCCCGGTCGCGACGGTGAGGCCCGCGCCGGCGAGGGCGTGACCGAGACCTGCCGCCTCCGCATACGCGCGCTCACCGCGCCGCACGGCGTGCCCACCCATCACCCCGACCACGGGGGAGTCGCCGAGGACCTCGGTGAGTGCGTCGTTCATGGAGTCGTCGTGGATGGCGCGGAGCAGGCAGACGAACGCGTCGTGCTTCAGCGCCGCATCGGCGTGCCACCGGTGGGCGCGGGCGTCCGGTGTGGCGGCGTACCCGTGCTCGGCCAGACCGGCGTACAGCTCGTGCGGCTGGTAGAGCGTGGACCGGTAGGGGTCGACCGGAGCATGCGGGTCGCTGGGGAAGACGAACGCACCGTGCAGGCGAAGATGGTGCGCGAGCGCCTCGCTGAGCCGGCCGCCGAGGACGACGAGCCCGTCGAGGTCGGTGCGCGCGAGCAGCTCCGCCTCGTGTCCGCCGAGGTCGAGGTCCTGCAGCCGGAGGCCGGTCAGCGGCTCCCCCGAGTCGATGGCCATCTCCAGCGCTGCCACGCTCTCGATCTCCATCACCCGACCCTAGCCGGGCGGGGCATGGACCCCGAGGACGCCGGGGTCAGTGGCTGGTGAGGCGATCGAGGAGGGAGCCGAGGCGGGCCGGGCGGGCCGTGCGCGCCTCCTCACGCTCGGCGAGGTCGGCGAGCCGGAGCCCGGCGTTGATGCCGAGCCATCGGAGCGGCTCGCGCTCCCACCGCGGCGAGCGGTGCCCCACCCAGGGGAGCTCCGTGATCGCCGTGTGCCGGTCCAGCACGAGGTGTGCGAGAGTCCTCCCCGCGAGGTTGGTCGCGGCCACGCCGTCACCCACGTAGCCACCCGCCCGTCCCGTGCGGGTGGTCCGGTCATAGGTCACGGCGGGGTGCCAGTCCCGGGCGATCCCGAGCGGTCCGCCCCAGGCGTGGGTGAACCGCACATCACCGAGCTGGGGGAGCAGGCCGGTGAGCGTCTGGTGCAGGGCGGTGAAGACCCGCTCGTCGTGGTCGAACTCCGGTCGGATGGAGGACCCCCAGTGGTACGGGGCGCCGCGACCGCCGAAGGCGATCCGGTCGTCGTGCGTGCGCTGGCCGTAGATGACGACGTGCCCGTGATCGGAGAACACCTCCCGCTCGGCCAGGCCGACGCGCGCCCACTGCTCCTCGGTGAGCGGCTCGGTCGCGACCATGAGGGAGTAGACCGGCGCGATGGCGCGGTCGTGGCCGGCGAGCCGGGGGGTCCACCCCTCCGTCGCGAGCACGACGTGGCCGGCGGTGATCCGTCGCCCGTCGCGCAGGACGACGACCCCGTCGCCGCCCCGAGCCACCCGCACGCCCTCGACGATCCGAGCGCCGAGGCGTCGCACCGCATCAGCGAGGCCGTCGACGAGGCGCCGGGGCTGCACCCGGGCGCAGTGCGGGGTGAACGTGGCGCCGCGGGTGCCTGCCACGTCGAGCCGCTCCCGGCTCTGGGCCGCATCGAGCCACACGGTGCCGGTGTTCCACGACGCCTCGTGGGCAGCCGATGCCCGGGCCCTCTCCTCCTGGGCGGGGGTGCGGGCGACCATGAGGGCGCCGCCCTTGGTGAACCCGCTGCCGAGCTCCTCCTCGCTGTCGACGCGACCGACCTCGTCGACGGTGTCGCGGAGCGCAGCGAGCTGGGCCAGGGCCGCGGAGCGTCCGTGCTCGGCAGCAATCCGGTCGGACGAGACGGGCCACAGCGCCGACACCCACCCCCCGTTGCGACCGCTCGCCCCGAAGCCGGTGTGCTCCGCCTCGAGGACGAGGACGTCGAGCCCCGGTCTGGCCTTGAGCAGGTAGTACGCGGTCCACAGACCGGTGAAGCCGCCCCCGACGATCGCGACCTCGACGCGCTGCGGGAGGTGCTCCGCCTCGGCCGCGCCGCGAGCGGACGATCCTGCCGCGGTGGAGTCGGCCCACCACAGGGGCGCCGTCTCGTGGGTCGCCGCTCCGGGGCTCATCTCAGAGGTGGTTCTCTGCCTCGGTGAGGACCGAGCGGAGCCGCCTCTCGATCTCGTCGAACTCCGCTGGGCCCATCGTCAGCGGCGGGGCGAGCTGCACGACCGGGTCGCCGCGGTCGTCGGCCCGGCAGTACAGCCCGGCCTCGAAGAGCGCCTTGGACAGGAAGCCTCGCAGGAGGCGCTCGCTCTCGGCGTCGTCGAAGGTCTCGCGGGTGGTCTTGTCCTTGACGAGCTCGATGCCGTAGAAGTAGCCGGCGCCGCGCACGTCACCGACCAGTGGCAGGTCGAGGAGCGTGGAGAGGGTCGACTTGAAGACCGGGGCGTTCTCCTTGACCCGGTCGTTGAGGCCCTCCCGGTCGAAGATGTCGAGGTTGGCCATCGCCGCGGCGCAGGAGACCGGGTGCCCGCCCCAGGTGTAGCCGTGCATGAACGAGGTGGTGCCCGTGCGGAAGGGCTCGAACAAGCGGTCGCTCGCGATCATCAGCCCGAGGGGGGCGTAGCCGCTGGTGACACCCTTGGCCGTGGTGATGATGTCCGGGACGTAGCCGAAGTCCTGGCAGGCGAACATCGACCCGATCCGGCCGAACGCACAGATCGTCTCGTCGGAGACGAGGAGCACGTCGTACTCGTCGCAGATCTCCCTGACCCGCTCGAAGTATCCCGCCGGGGGCGGGAAGCACCCGCCGGAGTTCTGCACCGGCTCCAGGAACACGGCCGCGACCGAGTCGGGACCCTCGAACTCGATCGCCTCGGCGATCCGGTCGGCAGCCCACCGGCCGAAGGCCTTCTCGTCATCGCGCAGGTGCTCAGGAGCGCGGTAGATGTTCGTGTTGGGCACCTTGTGGCCACCGGGCACCAGCGGCTCGAAGTCGACCTTGGCGGCCGGGATGCCAGTGATCGACAGGGCGCCCTGGGGCGTGCCGTGGTAGGCGACCGATCGCGAGATCACCTTGTGCTTGGTGGGCTTGCCGACGAGCTTGAAGTACTGCTTGGCCAGCTTCCACGCGGTCTCGACGGCCTCGCCACCACCGGTCGTGAAGAACACCCGGTTGAGGTCGCCGGGAGCGTTGTGGGCGAGTCGCTCGGCGAGCTCGATGGCGCGCGGGTGGGCGTAGGACCACAGCGGGAAGAACGCGAGCTCGGAGGCCTGCTTCGCCATGGCCTCGGCGATCTCGTCGCGTCCGTGCCCGACGTTGTTGACGAAGAGACCGGAGAGCGCATCGATGTACTCGTTGCCCCTGTCGTCCCAGATCCGCCATCCGTCCCCACGGGTGATGATCGGCACCGACTGGCCCAGACCGCCCGTGGCGCTGTCCTCGAAGACCGAGTGGCGCGTGAAGTGCATCCACAGGTGGTCGCGCGCGGCGTCGGAGTAGGTGGCGCCGTTGGGTGTGTGCTGCGCCGGCCCGGGCTGCGTGGCGTCGGACGGTGTGATGGTCATCGAGTACCCCAGTTGTAGTGCTGCTTGTTGAGTTTCAGGTAGACGAACGTCTCGGTCGTCACGACGCCCGGCAGGGTGCGGATGCGCGTGGTGAGCAGCTCCAGGAGGTGGTCGTCGTCCTCGCACACGACCTCGGCGAGGATGTCGAAGCTGCCCGCTGTGGTGACGACGTAGTCGACCTCCGGCATCTCGGTGAGGGCTGCGCCCACGTCGAGGAGATCGCCCTCGGCCCGGATGCCGATCATCGCCTGCCGCCGGAAGCCCACCTGGAGCGGGTCGGTCACGGCCACGATCTGCATGATGCCGGACTCGAGCATCCGCTGGACCCGCTGGCGAACCGCCGCCTCGGACAGGCCGACGGCCTTGGCGATGGCGGCGTACGACTGGCGCCCGTCCTCCTGGAGCAGCTCGATGATGCGCTTCGCGACATCGTCGAGCCGTGCCTCCGGTGTTGGCCTGTCGGAGCTGTGGTTGCGGGTCACGGGGCCCATGGTGTCGACGAATCGGTGACTGCGCAAGTCCTCCTTGGACGGAATCCGTAACTCTTCCGGCACACATCAGCAATTTTCCCCCGAATTTTGGCCATTACCCTAGTGATTTCGTGCTTTGCAGCACTAGAGTGCGGACGAGCCTCGACATCGAAGACCCCGTTCGAAGACCCCGTTCGAAGACCCCCTGGAGCACCCACCCATGAGCAGTCCCCGCGTCCTGCGCAACTTCATCAACGGCGAGTACACCGACGCGCGCTCGGAGGAGCGCAGCGACATCGTGAACCCCTCGACGGGTGCGGTCGTCGCGACGGCGCCGGTGAGTGGAGCGGCCGACGTCGATGCCGCGTACGCCGCCGCGGACACGGCATTCGGGGACTGGGGCCGCACCACCCCCAGCGAGCGCCAGCAGGCGTTGCTCAAGCTCGCCGACGCGATCGATGGGCGCGCCGAGGAGATCATCGCCCTCGAGTCCGAGAACACCGGCAAGATCCGGGCGCTCACCGCGAGCGAGGAGATCCCGCCGATGGTCGACCAGCTGCGGTTCTTCGCGGGAGCGGCGCGGGTGCTCGAGGGCAGGGCCGCCGGCGAGTACATGGCGGGCCACACCTCGTGGGTCCGCCGCGAGCCGATCGGCGTGGTCGGCCAGGTGACGCCGTGGAACTACCCCCTGCTCATGGCGGTGTGGAAGATCGCTCCGGCCCTGGCGGCCGGCAACACCGTCGTCCTCAAGCCGAGTGACACCACTCCCGAGACCACGCTCCTGCTCGCCGAGATCGCCTCCGAGTTCCTGCCGGCAGGCACCCTCAACGTCATCACGGGTGACCGGGACACCGGCCGCGCCCTCGTGGAGCACCCGACCCCGAGCATGGTCGCGATCACCGGTTCGGTGCGTGCGGGCGCGGCGGTCGCCGCGAGCGCCGCCCCCGACGTCAAGCGGGTGCACCTCGAGCTCGGCGGAAAGGCCCCGGTCGTCGTCTTCGACGACGCCGACATCGAGGCAGCCGTGGAGGGGATCGCCATCGCGGGCTACTTCAACGCGGGCCAGGACTGCACGGCCGCGACCCGGGTGCTCGCCGCACCCGGCATCCATGACGACTTCGTCGCGGCGCTCGCGGAGTACGCGAAGAGCTCCGCACCGGTCGGTATGCCGGACGACGAGGACGCGCTCTTCGGCCCGGTGAACAACGCCTCCCAGCTCCAGCGGGTCTCGGGCTTCATCGACCGGATCCCCTCGCACGCCACCGTGTCCGCCGGCGGCAACCGACGCGGCGACCTCGGCAACGGCTTCTTCCTCGAGCCCACCGTGCTCTCCGGTCTCCGACAGGACGACGAGGCCATCCAGAACGAGATCTTCGGGCCGGTCATCACCGTGCAGCGGTTCACCGACGAGGACGAGGCACTTCGCTGGGCGAACGGGGTCGACTACGGCCTGGCCTCCTCCGTGTGGACCAAGGACTTCGGCCGCGCGATGCGGATGAGCCGGGCGCTGGACTTCGGCTGCGTCTGGATCAACACACACATCCCACTCGTTGCAGAGATGCCCCACGGGGGCTACAAGAAGTCCGGCTACGGCAAGGACCTGTCGATGTACGGCTTCGAGGACTACACCCGCGTCAAGCACGTCATGGCCAACATCGAGTCCTGAACCGCACCACGCACGGCGCACGAGAACCACCCCCTGATACCCCCTGATCCCCCCTTGCACGACCCAGGAGAACCCCATGGCCCAGCGCCCCACCCCTGACCTCACCTCGCCCGCCGCGCGAGCCGCCCTCGTGCGCGGACTCACCACGCGCCGCTCGATCATGACCGGCGCCTTCGGGCTCGGCGCCACCGCAGCGCTGGCGGCCTGCGGCAGCTCGGGCACCGGCGGCGGCTCCGCCGGTGGTGCCGCGGCGACGGCCCAGGCCGCCCAGGACCTCAGTGACACCGAGAAGGTCGTCAACTGGTCGAACTGGACCCAGTACATCGACGTCTCCGAGGACGAGAACACCCGGCCCACGCTCGACGCCTTCACCGAGCAGACCGGCATCGAGGTCAACTACACCGAGGACTACAACGACAACGACGAGTTCTACGCCAAGGTGCGCCCGCTCCTCGAGGGCGGTGAGGACACCGGCCGCGACGTGTGGTGCAGCACCGACTGGATGGTGTCGCGCCTCATCCAGCAGGGGTACGTCCAGGAGATCGACTACGCGAACGTGCCCAACGGTCAGGCCAACCTCGTCGACTCGCTCAAGGACGTCGAGTTCGACCCGGGCCGCAAGTTCTCCCTTCCCTGGCAGAGCGGCTTCGCCGGCATCGCCTACAACCTCGACGCGACCGGCGGCAAGGAGATCGAGACGATCACCCAGCTGCTCACCGACCCCGCGCTCAAGGGCAAGGTGACCCTCCTCACCGAGATGCGCGACACCATCGGTCTCGTGCTCCTCGAGCAGGGCAAGGACCCGGCGGACTTCACCGACGCCGACTTCGACGCGGCGATCGCCATGGTGCAGGAGGCCAAGGACGCCGGCCAGATCAAGGGCTTCACGGGGAACGACTACACCGACGGGCTCACCAAGGGCGACATCGCCGCGTGTATCGCCTGGACGGGCGACGTCGTGCAGCTGCAGTTCGAGAACGACGCGGTCGGCTACACCCTTCCCACGGCCGGCTTCACCCTCTGGTCGGACAACTTCGTCATCCCGGCGCTGGCCCAGCACAAGAAGAACGCCGAGCTCCTCATGAACTACTACTACCAGCCCGACGTGATGGCCCAGGTCGCGGCGTGGGTGAACTACATCCCGCCGGTGGCGGGCACGAAGGAGGAGCTCGAGGCGATCGACCCCTCGCTCGCCGACAATCCCCTCATCGTCCCGACCGAGGGCGTCCTCAGGGGCGCACACGTGTTCCGGGGGCTCAGCCCCGAGGAGGAGCAGCGGTACAGCAGCGCCTACGCCGACCTCACCTCGAGCTGATGGCCGACTACGGGGCCGGCGACCTCCGGCTGGTCCAGCTGGGCAAGACCTTCGGCGACTTCACCGCCGTGCACCCGCTGGACCTCTCGATCCCCCAGGGGTCGTTCTTCGCCCTGCTCGGACCCTCCGGGTGCGGGAAGACGACGACGCTCCGGATGGTCGCCGGCCTCGAGGACCCCACCTCGGGGCAGATCCTCATCGGGGACACCGACATCACGGCCAAGCGCGCCTTCCAGCGCAACGTCAACACCGTCTTCCAGTCCTACGCGCTCTTCCCCCACATGTCCGTGATCGACAACGTCGCGTTCGGCCTGAAGCGCAAGGGTGACAAGGAGGCGAAGAAGAAGGCGCAGGACGCCCTCGACCTCGTCGAGCTCGGCCACGCCGGCTCCAAGCGGCCCAACCAGCTGTCGGGCGGGATGCAGCAGCGCGTCGCCCTCGCCCGCGCGCTGGTCAACCGTCCTGACGTGCTGCTCCTCGACGAACCGCTCGGTGCCCTCGACCTCAAGCTGCGTCGCCAGATGCAGATCGAGCTCAAGCGCATCCAGCAGGAGGTCGGCCTGACCTTCATCCACGTCACGCACGACCAGGAGGAGGCCATGACCATGGCCGACCACATCGCCGTGATGAACGCCGGTCACATGGAGCAGCTGGGTGACCCGGCGACCCTGTACGAACACCCCGCCTCGACGTTCGTGGCGAACTTCCTCGGCCAGTCCAACCTCCTGCGGGCCCGGATCACCGGCTCGGCCGGCGACGGTCTGCTCGACGCCGACGTCGAGGGCGCGCAGATCGCGGTCCAGGCCGACAAGGTTCCCGAAGGGCTCACCGACGTGTGGGTCGGGGTGCGCCCCGAGAAGCTCGCGATCGGCGACGACACGGGCCGCAACCACATGCGCGGGGTCGTCACCGACGCCTCCTTCACGGGCGTCGCGACGCAGTACCTCGTGCGGATGCCGTGGGGCCGCGACCTCATGGTGGTCCAGCAGAACGACGGATCGGCCAGGGCCCGCGTCGGCGAGAACGTGACCCTCTCGTGGGACCCCGGACGCGAGTTCGTCCTCGACGCCGCGCAGGACGACCACGCGGGCATCGACGGGGAGGACGCCGATGGCTGACGTGGCCGGCATCGGCGGCTTGACCACGCCGGCGCCTGCCCGGCGCAAGCCTCGCAACTGGGTGCCGTACGCGCTCCTCGCCCCCGGCCTGCTGTGGCTGGTCGTGTTCTTCGCCGCCCCGATGGTGACGCTCGGCTCGCAGTCGCTGCAGGAGGGCAACGTCTACGACGGCTACGTCTTCACCGGCAACGTGTCGATCTACGTCGACGCCCTGCAGAAGTACTGGCCCCAGCTCCTGCGGTCGGTCGGTTACGCCGGGACGGCGACCTTCTTCGCCCTGGTCCTCGCCTACCCGCTGTCCTACTTCATCGCCCAGAAGGCCGGGCGGTGGAAGAACGTCATGCTCGTCCTCGTCATCGCCCCGTTCTTCACGAGCTTCCTCATCCGCACGCTGGCCTGGCGCACCATCCTCTCGGACACCGGCCCGGTCACCGAGCTCGCGCAGAAGCTGCACATCACGGACCTGCTCAACACCCTCGGCCTGATCAACAACGACACGCTGCTCTCCTCGAAGTTCGCGGTGATCGCCGGCCTCACGTACAACTTCCTGCCGTTCATGATCCTGCCGCTGTACTCGTCCCTGGACCGGTTGGACCCCCGACTCGTCGAGGCCGCGGGTGACCTGTACGCCTCCCCCTTCCGCGCCTTCCGCCACGTCACCTGGCCGCTCTCGCTGCCGGGCGTCGTCGCGGGCACCCTGCTCACCTTCATCCCGGCGGCCGGCGACTTCATCAACTCCCGGCTCCTCGGGAACACCCAGACGGTGATGATCGGGCAGGTGATCGAGACGCAGTTCCTGCGGGTACTCGACTACCCGCTCGCCGCGGCTCTGTCGTTCATCCTCCTGCTCATGATCCTCGCCCTCGTCTCGGTGTACGTGCGCCGGGCGGGCACCGAGGAGCTGGTGTGACCATGGCCTGGGTCAAGCGCCACCTGCTGGCCTTCGCGGCCATCGCCGTCCTCGTCTACATGCTCATCCCGAACGTCGTCGTCGCGGTCTTCTCGTTCAACGACCCCAAGGGCCGCTACAACTACACGTGGACCCAGTTCTCCGTGGACGCCTGGCTCAACCCGTGCGGGGCCTCGGGCATCTGCGACTCGCTGGGGCTGTCGCTGCGGATCGGGCTCATCGCGTCGCTCACCGCCACGGTCCTGGGCACGATGATCGCCTTCGCGCTGGGCCGCTACCGGTTCCGGGCCCGCTCGACGACGAACCTGCTCATCTTCATGCCGATGGCGACCCCTGAGGTCGTCATGGGGTCGAGCCTGCTCACCCTCTTCCTCATGATGGGGGTTCCGTCGGGCTCCCTGGCGGTGACCATCGCGCACATCATGTTCTGCATCTCGTTCGTCGTCGTCGCGGTCAAGGCGCGGGTCGCCACCCTCGACCCACGACTGGAGGAGGCCGCCGCCGACCTGGGCGCCAACCCGGCCCAGACGTTCCTGCGGGTGACTCTCCCGCTGGCGTTCCCCGGCATCCTCGCCGGTGCCCTCCTGGCGTTCTCGCTGAGCTTCGACGACTACATCATCACCAACTTCAACGCGAGCCCGAGCTCGATCACATTCCCCATGTACGTCTGGGGCGCGGCCCAGCGCGGGGCCCCGGTGCAGGTCAACGTCATCGGCACGCTCATGTTCGTCATCGCGCTCGTCGTCGTCGTCATCGGCCAGGTGCTCGGCAACCGTCGCGCGCGCGCCAAGGCCTGAGCGGCTCCTCCCCACCCCCGAAAGGCTCACCCACCATGCACGTCCTCATGATCGGGGCCGGCGGCGTCGGCGATGCCGCTGCTCGAATCGCCGCCGAACGCTCGTTCTTCGACTCCTGGGTCGTCGCCGACCACGACCTCGGGCGCGCCGACCGGACCGTCACGACGGTGGGTGAGCGGCATCCGGGGGAGTCCCGCTTCCGCTCGGCCCGTGTCGACGCGTCCGACCCCGACGCGGTGGCCGACCTGGCCCGTGAGGTCGGCGCCACGCACGTGTTCAATGCCGTCGACCCACGCTTCGTCATGCCGATCTTCCGGGGCGCCGCAGCGGCCGGGGCGCACTACCTCGACATGGCCATGAGCCTGTCCCGGCGCCACGAGTCCGAGCCCTACGCCAAGGTCGGCGTCAAGCTCGGGGACGAGCAGTTCGCCCTGGCGGGGGAGTGGGAGGCCGCTGACCGGTTGGCCCTCGTGGGCATCGGCGTCGAGCCCGGCCTGTCCGACGTGTTCGCCCGGTATGCCGCCGACCACCTCTTCAGCCACATCGACGAGCTCGGCACCCGTGACGGCGCCAACCTCGTGATCCGCGACGAGGAGGGCAACGAGGTCTTCGCGCCTGGCTTCTCGATGTGGACCATCATCGAGGAGTGCCTCAACCCGCCCGTGGTCTGGGAGCGCTCGCGGGCCACGGCCCCCGACGGGTCGCTCGACGTCGAGGCGGGGTTCTTCACGCTTCCTGCCTTCAGCGAGCCCGAGGTCTTCGACTTCCCCGAGGGCATCGGACCCGTGGAGTGCGTGCACGTGGAGCACGAGGAGGTGCTCCTCATGCCGCGGTGGGTCGACGCCGAGCGGGTCACGTTCAAGTACGGCCTGGGCGAGGAGATGATCGGGATGCTGCGGACGCTGCACACCCTCGGGCTGGACAGCACCGACCCCGTGGACGTCAAGGGGGTCTCGGTGAGCCCGCGAGACGTCGTCGCCGCGATCCTCCCCGACCCGGCGACGATCGGTCCGCGGATGGAGGGCAAGACCTGCGCCGGACTCATGGTGACCGGCACCGGGAAGGACGGCCGGCCGCGCAGCACCTACCTCTACCACGTGTCCGACAACGCCGACACGATGCGCGACTACGACGCCCAGTGCGTGGTCTGGCAGACCGCCGTCAACCCCGTCGTCGCCCTCGAGCTGCTCGCCGCGGGCACCTGGTCGGGCGTCGGGGTCAAGGGCCCCGAGGCGTTCGACGCCGTCCCGTTCCTCGACCTCCTGGCAGCTCCGAAGCCCGCTGGCTACGGCTCGCCCTGGGGGATCGAGGACCGGTGAGCCGCCGACGAGCCCCTCAGCGGACATAGGCTCGGACGGGCGACTCGCCACGGCGCACACGGACGTCGTGGCGGCCACCCCGGCACAGACCGACGGTCACGACGACGGACGACGAAGGACTCTCATGGCGATCACCCAGAAGGCGCTGCTCGACTCGGTTCCGACCGGCCTGCTCATCGGAGGCCAGTGGCGGAACGCCAGCGGGGGGGAGCGGTTCGATGTCCACGACCCCTCGAGCGGCGCCACCCTCACCAGTTGCGCTGACGGGACGCCCGAGGACGGCCTGGCGGCACTCGCCGCCGCCGAGGAGGCCCAGCCCTCCTGGGCAGCGACGCCGCCGCGCGAGCGCAGCGAGATCCTGCGGCGGGCCTTCGAGACGGTGGTGGAGCGGGCGGATGAGTTTGCCACGCTGATGAGCCTGGAGATGGGCAAGACGGTCGCCGAGGCGCGCGGCGAGGTGACCTACGGCGCGGAGTTCTTCCGGTGGTTCGCCGAGGAGGCCGTGCGGATCCACGGCCGCTACTCCGTCGCCCCGGCCGGTGGCTCCCGGCTGCTCACCATGAAGCAGCCCGTCGGCCCGACCCTGATGATCACGCCGTGGAACTTCCCGCTCGCGATGGGCACCCGCAAGATCGGCCCCGCGGTGGCGGCGGGCTGCACGATGGTGGTCAAGCCGGCCCACGAGACCCCGCTGACGATGCTGCTGCTGGCGGAGGTCATGCAGGAGTCGGGCCTTCCCGACGGCGTCCTCAACATCGTGACGACCTCGCACTCCGGTGCCGTGTGCGAGCCGCTGATCCGCGACCCGAGGCTGCGCAAGCTCACCTTCACCGGATCCACCGCGGTCGGCAAGGTGCTCGTCGAGCAGTCGGCCGAGCAGCTGCTTCGCCTGTCGATGGAGCTCGGCGGCAACGCCCCCTTCCTCGTCTTCGAGGACGCCGACGTCGATGCTGCCGTCGACGGGGCGATGCTGGCGAAGATGCGCAACATCGGGGAGGCCTGCACGGCCGCCAACCGGTTCTTCGCGCACGAGTCGGTCGCCGAGGAGTTCTCGAGCAAGCTGGCAGAGCGAATGGGGGCGCTCGTCGTCGGGAAGGGGACCAAGAAGGGTGTCGACGTCGGGCCGCTCATCACGGCGAAGGCCCGCGACGGGGTTCACGAGCTCGTTCAGGATGCCGTCGCCAAGGGGGCGAGCGTCCTCACCGGAGGTTCCCCCATCGCCGGGCGGGGCTACTTCTACGAGCCGACCGTCCTCACCGACGTCGCGGCGGACAGCCGCTGCCTCACGGAGGAGATCTTCGGGCCGGTCGCCCCGGTCTGCACCTTCACCGACGACGCCGACGCCATCGCCAAGGCCAACGGCACCGAGTTCGGTCTCGTCGGCTACCTCTACAGCCGAGACCACGCGAGGGTGCTGCGGGTCGCCGAGGCGATGGAGTTCGGGATGATCGGGGTCAACACCGGCATCGTCTCCAACCCGTCGGCCCCCTTCGGCGGGGTGAAGCAGTCCGGTTTCGGTCGTGAGGGTGGGTTCGAGGGCATCGAGGAATACCTCGAGACGAAGTACGTCGGCCTCGCCCTGTGAGCGACCTCCGGCCGACCGGATGTCGCGAACCCGTCGCGTGCGGGGCCCGGTCAGCGGTGGGATGCCCCCCATGACGACGAGCCTTCGCGTGCCGATGCACCGACCCGACCGTGGCCGCTCGGTGCGTGCTCCCCTGGACGAGACCGACGAGGCCATGCGGCGAGGGCGCGGCCCGCGGCAGCCCTCTGGCCCAGGGGTTTCGACCTCCTGGACCCCCTGGCCGTGCAGATGGTCCGAGACGCGGTCGTCGCCGGGGCCAAGCCGTGATCTTCTCCTTCGAGCACGAGCCGCACACCCTCCTTGAGCGGCTCCTCTCCCTCGAGGCAGCGACCGCGGCGCTCGCCGCTGACCAAGCCGTCGCCGCCGCAGCCGACGTCCATGCGGTGCGTGCGGTCTTCGAGTCGGAGGACCCCGACCGCGCTGGTCTGGTCGAGGCCCTCGGGAAGATCCGCTTCGGCACCGAGGCGCTGTTGGCCGTCGACGACTGCGCGGGCCGGCTGCAGATTCACCAGTCCAACGCCACCCCGACCCCCCTCGAGATCGCGACGATCGTGCACTCCATCAGGAGGAGACCGGCGAGACGCCCATGGTGCTCGTGGACTACCTGCAGAGGATCCCCCTCGAGGACCACACGGGTGACGAGGTGTCGCGCGTGACGATCGTCACCGAGACGCTCAAGGACCTCGCGCTCGAGCTCGAGTGCCCCATGGTCTGCATCTCCGCGGCCGATCGGGAGAGCCTCGGGGCCGGCCAGCGGATGCGCACCCGCGACCTGCGCGGCTCCTCCGCGCTCGCGTACGAGGCCGACATGGTCATGATCCTCTCGAGCAGGGAGCAGATCGTCTCCCGCGACCACCTCGTCCACGACCTCGGGCGTGCCAGGCGTTCCGGCGCTGGGCCGTGGTCACGGTCGAGAAGAACCGGCACGGTCTCGGGCAGGTCGAGCTCGAGGTGCAGCAGGACGTCGAGCACGGCCGTTTCCACCCGAAGGCCCAGGTCGTGACCGAGCGACTCCTCGAGGAGCCTGTCTTCACCACGTGACCTCCGCGGCGTCGAGGAGTGGGGGACGGGGCGCGGAACCGCCGGGACGCCCGAGCCATGACAATGGGTGCGTGAGCACTCGCAGCGTCGCCGTCCTCGGCTCCACCGGATCGATCGGCACCCAGGCCCTGTCCGTCATCGCCGCCAACCCCGACCGGTTCACGGTGGCGGCCCTCACGGCCGGGGGCAACATCGACCTCCTGGCCGAGCAGGCCGTCACCTTCGGCGTCCCCGTCGTGGGAGCGGCGCACGGTGATGCGGAGCAGGTTCGCGACGCAATCGCCGCGCATGCCGGAAGAGCCGGTCGAGCGGCGTACTCCCCGGATGTCGTCGTCGGAGGCCACGCGGCCACGGTGGCCGCCGGGGTCGGTGCCGACGTCGTCCTCAACGGTGTCACCGGCTCGATCGGGCTGCGGCCCACGCTCGCCGCCCTCGCCGCAGGCTCCACGCTGGCCCTGGCCAACAAGGAGTCGCTCATCGTGGGGGGTGACCTCGTGCGTGCCGCGGCCGGCCCCGACCAGATCGTGCCGGTCGACTCCGAGCACTCCGCGATCGCCCAGTCACTGCGCGGCGGCCGGTCCGGGGAGGTGCGTCGCCTCGTGGTGACCGCCAGTGGCGGTCCGTTCCGGGGACGGTCCCGCGAGGAGCTCGCCGACGTCACGCCCGCCCAGGCCCTCGCGCACCCGAACTTCGCCATGGGCCGGGTCATCACCACCAACTCGGCGACCCTGGTCAACAAGGGGCTGGAGGTCATCGAGGCCCACCTGCTCTTCGACATCCCGTACTCGCGGATCGACGTCGTCGTGCACCCGCAGCAGCAGATCCACTCCATGGTGGAGTTCCACGACGGGTCGACGATCGCCCAGCTCGGGCCTCCCCGGATGCTCGTGCCCATCGCGCTCGGGCTGTCCTGGCCCGAGCGGCTCGCCGACGTCGACGAGCCGTGTGACTGGTCGCTCGCCCAGTCCTGGGACTTCCACCCCCTCGACGACGACGCCTTCCCGGCGGTGCGGCTGGCTCGGCAGGTGGGTGAGGAGGGCGGAACCTTCCCCGCCGTCTACAACGCGGCCAACGAGGTCTGTGTCGACGCCTTCCACGACGGCGCCATCGCCTTCACCGCCATCGTCGACACCGTGGCGCAGGTCGTCGCCGCCCACGCCTCGGCACCCGGCGACGCGATGAGCATCGAGGGTGTGCTGGAGGCGGACCGCTGGGCACGTGCCGAGGCGGCCGGCCTGATCTCGCGGCCGGCCTGATCTCGCGGCCGGGCGGGCGACGCAGCACGCGTGAAGGCGACGTACCCTAGACGGTATGTCGACCCTCACCTTCGTGCTCGGTGTGCTGTTCATGGCCACCGGCGTGGCGCTGTCCATCGCGCTCCACGAAGTGGGGCACCTGCTGCCCGCGAAGCGCTTCGGCGTGCGCGTCACCCAGTACATGGTCGGTTTCGGGCCGACGATGTGGTCGAGGCGACGCGGAGAGACCGAGTACGGCGTCAAGGCGGTCCCGCTCGGCGGCTACATCCGGATGATCGGCATGTTCCCCCCGCGCTCGGGCGACGTCCCGGGCACGGTGCGTGTCTCGAGCACCGGCCGGTTCAGCCAGCTCGTGGACGAGGCGCGTGCGGCCAGCCTCGAAGAGGTGCGCCCCGGCGACGAGGACCGCGTCTTCTACAAGCTGTCGGTGCCCAAGAAGGTCACGGTCATGATGGGCGGGCCACTGATGAACCTGCTCATCGGCGTTGTGCTGCTCACCTTCCTCGTCACCGCCCACGGGCTGCAGACCCCCCAGCCGGGAGCCCTCGTCGCCAGCGTCTCGCAGTGCGTGGTGCCGGCGACCGAGGCCGCGACGACGACCGACTGCGTCGGCCAGGCGCCCACGCCGGCGTTGGCCGCGGGAATCGAGCCCGGGGACCAGATCGTCTCGATCGACGGCGTGACGATGACCGACAACCGCGACGTCGGCACCGTCATCAGGCCGCGGGTCGACCAGCCCGTCGACATCGTCGTCCTGCGCGACGGCGAGCAGCTGACGCTGACCGCGACCCCCATCAGCAACGTCGTGCCGGTCCTCGACCCCGAGGGCGTGCCCGTGACGGGCCCCGGCGGCACCGTGCAGACGACCCAGGCGGGCTTCCTCGGCGTGCGCACCACGGTGCCCACCGCCTATGAGCGCCAGCCCCTCACCGCGGTCCCGGCCATCCTCTGGTCCGGGGTGAGCCGCACCGCGGAGGCGCTCGTCTACGTGCCGCAGCGAATGGTCGGGGTCTGGGAGGCCGCCTTCGGCGGTGCCGAGCGCTCCATCGACAGCCCGATGTCCGTCGTCGGCGTCGGCCGGGTCGCCGGCGAGGCGGGGATGGGCAAGTACGACGCTCTCATCGGCGAGTCGCCCGCCGACAAGTTCTTCTTCCTCGTCGGGCTGCTGGCGACGCTGAACATCATGCTCTTCATCTTCAACCTCATTCCGCTGCTCCCGCTCGACGGCGGGCACGTCGCCGGGGCGCTGTGGGAGGGCCTCAAGCGCCAGGTGGCGAAGCTCAGGGGGCTCCCGGACCCGGGCTACGTCGACGTCGCGAAGGCGCTGCCGGTGGCCTACTCGGTGTCGGTCGTGCTCCTGGGGATGTCCCTGCTCCTCATCTACGCCGACATCGTCAAGCCGATCAACCTCGGCGGCTGACCCGCCGGTGCCCCGCCTCATGGGCTGAGCGCGGCGTCGCGGCGCGCGAGGAGCTCCTGCTTTTGTGCGGTCAGGGCCGCTGCCCGCACGGCCGTACCCTCGAGCGCCTCACGGACCGACCGGACGGCCCGCTCGACCTCCTCGATGCTCTCGCGGATGCTGCGCCGCACCGACAGGTCGGTCATGAGGTTGTCGAACCAGACGCCCAAGGTGCGCGTCATCGGCGAGACCCCCACGTCGGCGCGGAGCCCACTGACCGACTCCACGTCGGCGAGCTCGCGGGGGCGAAGTCGACGAGGGCCTCCTGGGCCTGGGCGATCCGCAGGCCCACACCGTCGATGCGGTCGTGCTTCTGCACGTGGTCGATCATGGTCCTTCGAAGCCGCCGACGTACGCTTGGTTCCATGTCCGTGTCGCTCGGTATGCCGCCCCTTCCCCCGCCCGTGCTCGCCCCGCGCCGCAAGACCCGAAAGATCTCGGTGGGAAAGGTCGACGTGGGGGGTGACGCGCCGATCTCGGTCCAGTCGATGTGCACCACGCCGACCACCGACATCAACGCCACGCTCCAGCAGATCGCCGAGCTCACGGCATCCGGCTGCGACATCGTGCGGGTGGCGTGCCCGACCCAGGACGACGCCGACGCCCTGCCCGCGATCGCCAAGAAGTCCCAGATCCCCGTGATCGCCGACATCCACTTCCAGCCGAAGTACGTCTACGCCGCGATCGACGCGGGGTGCGCGGCCGTGCGGGTCAACCCCGGCAACATCCGCCAGTTCGACGACCAGGTGGGGGAGATCGCCCGTCGGGCCAAGGAGGCCGGGGTGTCGATCCGGATCGGCGTCAACGCGGGCTCGCTCGACAAGCGGATCCTCGAGAAGTACGGCAAGCCGACCCCGGAGGCCCTCGTCGAGTCCGCCGTGTGGGAGGCGAGCCTCTTCGAGGAGCACGACTTCCACGACTTCAAGATCTCGGTGAAGCACAACGACCCGGTCGTCATGGTGCGCGCCTACCAGCTCCTCTCCGAACGCGGCGACTGGCCGCTGCACCTCGGTGTCACCGAGGCCGGGCCGGCGTTCCAGGGCACCATCAAGTCGGCCACGGCATTCGGGGCGCTGCTCTCCCAGGGCATCGGCGACACCATCCGGGTCTCGCTCTCGGCCCCTCCGGTCGAGGAGGTCAAGGTCGGGAACCAGATCCTCCAGTCGCTCAACCTGCGCCCCCGCAAGCTCGAGATCGTGTCGTGCCCGTCCTGTGGCCGCGCCCAGGTCGACGTCTACACCCTCGCCGACGAGGTGACCGCGGGCCTCGAGGGGATGACGGTGCCGCTGCGCGTCGCGGTGATGGGCTGCGTCGTCAACGGTCCGGGCGAGGCCCGGGAGGCCGATCTCGGCGTCGCCTCGGGCAACGGCAAGGGCCAGATCTTCGTCAAGGGCGAGGTGATCAAGACCGTGCCCGAGAGCCAGATCGTCGAGACCCTCATCGAGGAGGCCATGCGGATCGCGGAGGAGATGGGCGAACCGGTCGACGAGGAGTCCTCGGGCGTCCCGTCGGTCACCGTCGGCTGATCCCGCCCGGCAGGGCGGTCCCGTCGTCCCGGCGGGGATGGCGTCGAGGGTCGCGGTGCACCCACCGCCTGTCGAAGCCGCCGCGGTCGTGGGCGGGCACGCTCTAGGCTGATCGCGTGCTCCGCACCCGTTCCCCCGTGCGTCCGCTGTCGCTGTCCGATCGCGACGACGCCCTCGCCGTCTGCGCCCGCGACGTGCCAGCGGGCGTCTTCGTCGCGGCGCGGATCGTCGAAGGGGCCCGCAGCGGTTCGCTGTCCTCGGTGCTCGGCCATCGCGTCGACGGTGAGCTCACCTCGGTGTGCTGGGCCAGCGCGAACGTCGTCCCTGTCGGGACGACCCCGGAGAGCCGCGTGGCGTTCGCCGACCGGATGCGGCGCTGGCGGGGTCGCTGCGCGTCCCTGTTCGGTCCCCGTGACGAGGTGGAGGATCTCTGGAGCCTGCTGCGGCCGAACTGGGGTGCGCCGCGCGCCATCCGCAGCCGTCAGCCGTTGCTCGTCGCCGACCGCCCGCCCTCGAGCCTCGGCGTCGACCTGCATCCTCAGGTGCGTCCGGCCCGACCCGCGGACCTCGACCTCGTCCTGCCGGCGGCCGAGCACATGTTCACGGCCGAGATCGGGTACCCGCCCTACACCGGGAGCGATCGTGGCTACCGGGCCTCCCTCGCCGCGCTGATCGCGCGTGGTCACACCTACGTCGTCGTGCACGAGGACGAGGTCATCTTCAAGACCGACATCGGCAGCCTCGCCCTGGGCTGTGCCCAGCTCCAGGGAGTGTGGCTGGCCCCCCGGCTGCGGGGGAAGGGCCTGGCCGTCCCGATGCTCGCGAGCGTGCTGGAGCAGGTCATGCTCGGGCCTGCCCCGCTGGTCACGCTGTACGTCAACGACTACAACGACGCCGCGCGCGCGACCTACGGGCGGCTCGGTTTCCGTGAGGTGGGGGAGTTCGCGACGGTGCTGTTGTGAGGTGCTGCGTGTCTACCGGCCGTGCCGCAATGGTTGGATGAGGCATGCCCCTCCCCGTCTCCCCGCTGACCCGGGACGTCGCTGCCCTGGCGGCGATCCTCGCCGCCTCGGGCGTGACGCACCTGGTGCGGCCACAGGTCTTCGAGGGCATCGTCCCTCGCGCCCTCCCGGCGCCCCGGGAGCTCGTCTACGCCTCGGGGGTCGCCGAGCTGGTCTGCGCGGCCGGGCTCCTCACCCCGCGCACCCGAGTGCTCGCCGGGTGGGGGAGCGCGGCACTCCTCGTGGCCGTGTGGCCCGCGAACGTGCAGATGAGTGTGAGCCAGGGGCGCCGCGCAGCCCGTCGCGGCGACGCCGCCTCGAAGATGGCGTTCGCCGCCACGGTGGCCCGGCTGCCCCTGCAGTGGCCGCTCATCCGGACCGCCCTGCGCGCGGCGGGCCGGCCGTGACGCCCTCGCCGCGCCGGGAGCGCTGACCCATGTCCCAGCTCGCCTGGGCCCCGCTCGCCGAGGACGACCTGCCGGCGCTGGCAAGCCTGGCGCGGTCGTGCCTGGCGGCCGACGGTGGGCTGCCGCTCCTCGAGGGTGAAGACGTGTTGCGACGGTTCTTCCTCAGCGAGGCCGGCATCGGCGGTCGGGACGAGACGGGGGACCTCGTGGCCGTGGCAGGGGTCTTCCTCGACGGCTCGGGTCGGCGCACCGCGACCGGCCTCGTGCACCCGTCCTCACGCGGACAGGGGCACAGCCACGAGCTCGTCGCCTGGTGCCGGGAGCACAGTGGCGGCTCGCTGCTCAGGGTCGTGGCCGAGACGACGTCGCCGGACTCCGAGGAGCTCGCCGCGGAGGTGGGCCTGCGCCGCACCTTCGCCGAGTACGTGATGCGGCACACGCTGTCCGACATCCCCGTGGTCCGGGCCCCCGAGGGCATGACGAAGCGCCCCTTCAACGCGGAGACGGCCGCCCTGTTCCACGCCGCCTACGCGCGGTCCTTCGCCGACCGGCCCGGGTTCCCCGACACGGAGATGGAGGAGTGGGTCGGCTTCCTCGTCGAGGACGACGAGTTCCTCGGCGACGACTCCCGGGTGGCGCTGGACCACACCGGTGCGCCGGTGGGCTTCGTCACGCTCTCGGACTGCTGGATCGACCAGGTCGGTGTCGTGCCGGAGTGGCGGGGGAGGGGCCTGGGGGCGCACCTCGTCGTGAGGTCCCTGCGTGCCCTGTCCAAGCGGGGCTGCGAGCAGGCCTGGCTGGCGGTGAACGTCGACAACCCCGCCCACGATCTCTACCTCCGGCTGGGGTTCCTCGACCACGGCGTCAGGGCGCGCTACGAAGCCACGCTGCACTAGGACATATACCCTATGGGGTATGCTGGCGCGGTGTTCGTCGCCACCCTCGTCCTCGCTGCCCTCGTCGGTGTCGTGCTCGGTCTCCTCGGTGGCGGTGGCTCGATCCTCATGGTGCCGCTCCTCGTCCTCGTGGCGGGCCTGGACCCCAAGGAGGCCATCGCCACCTCGCTGCTCGTCGTCGGGATCACCTCGCTCGCGGCCCTGGTGCCGCACGCGCGCGCCGGCCGGGTGCGGTGGAGGACCGGGATCGGTTTCGGCCTCGCCGCGATGGTGGGGGCCTACGCCGGTGGCCGGATCGCGGAGTTCATCCCAGGCCGGGTGCTGCTGGGTGCCTTCGCCGTGCTCATGCTGGCCACGGCCGTCGCGATGATCCGGGGGCGCCGCAACCAGGCACCCGGCACGGCGCCGACCGGCCGCGCGTCGTGGGTCCGGTCGACGCTCCAGGGGGTGGTCGTCGGGCTCGTGACCGGCACCGTGGGTGCGGGCGGCGGCTTCCTCGTCGTGCCCGCCCTCGTCCTGTTCGGCGGCATGGCCATGGCGGCGGCCGTCGGGACCTCGCTGCTCGTCATCGCGATGAACAGCGCGGCGGGCTTCGCGGGCCACCTGGCCTCGGTGACGATCGACTGGCCCTTCGCCGCGGCCGTCACCGGTCTGGCCGTGGCGGGCAGCATCGTCGGCGGCCTGCTGGCGGGCCGGGTGCCCCAGGAGCGGTTGCGCACGGTATTCGGCTGGTTCGTCCTCGTCATGGGCGTCGTGGTCCTCGGCCAGAGCGCCATGGCGGCCTGAGCGGTCGGCACCACCCACCGGCCTCGTTATCCTTGGCGGGTTGCCCACCCACCCCCAGGAGTCCACCCGTGGCCATGCGCATGTCGTCCCTGTTCCTGCGAACCCTTCGTGAGAACCCTGCGGACGCCGAGGTCCCGAGCCACCAGCTGCTCGTGCGGGCGGGCTACATCCGGCGGGTGAGCCCCGGCATCTACACCTGGCTGCCGCTCGGGCTGAAGGTGCTGCGCAAGGTCGAGACGATCGTCCGCGAGGAGATGGACCGGATCGGCTCCCAGGAGCTGCTCTTCCCCGCCCTGCTCCCGCGTGAGCCCTACGAGGCGAGTGGTCGCTGGGCCGAATACGGCCCCAACGTCTTCCGGCTCAAGGACCGCAAGGACGCCGACTACCTCCTCGGGCCCACCCACGAGGAGATGTTCACGCTGACGGTCAAGGACCTCTACAGCTCCTACAAGGACCTGCCGCTGTCGATCTACCAGATCCAGACGAAGTACCGCGACGAGGCGCGGCCGCGCGCCGGTCTGCTGCGCGGACGCGAGTTCATCATGAAGGACAGCTACTCCTTCGACCTCGACGTGGCCGGGCTGGACAAGAGCTACGAGCTGCACCGCGACGCCTACGTGCGCATCTTCGACCGGCTCGGCTTCCACTACGTCATCGTGCAGGCGATGGCAGGGGCCATGGGCGGCTCGAAGTCCGAGGAGTTCCTCGCGACCGCCGACAACGGCGAGGACACCTACGTGCGGTGCCCGAACTGCGGGTACGCCGCGAACGTCGAGGCCGTGCGGGTGCCGGTGCCGGATGCCGTCGACGCCTCCGACGTGCCCGCCGCGCACGTGGAGGACACCCCGGACACCCCCACGATCGACACCCTCGTGGCGCACCTCGAGCACGCCTTCCCGCGCGGCGACGGACGGGCGTGGACCGCCGCCGACACCCTCAAGAACGTCATCGTCGTGCTCAGGCAGCCCGACGGGACGCGTGAGCCGCTGGCCATCGGCCTGCCGGGGGACCGCGAGGTCGACGAGAAGCGCTTGGGAGCCCAGGTCGAGCCGGCCCTCGTCGAGCCCTTCGGCGAGCAGGACTTCGCCGCACACCCCTCGTTGGCCAAGGGCTACATCGGGCCCGGCGTGCTGGGCGCCGAGCGCGCCTCCGGCATCCGGTACCTCCTCGACCCGCGGGTGAGCGACGGGACCGCCTGGGTGACCGGTGCCGACGAGGCCGGTCACCACGTCATCGACCTCGTGGCCGGCCGTGACTTCACCGCCGACGGGCTCATCGAGGCGGCGGAGGTGCGCGACGGCGACGCCTGCCCGTCGTGCGGGCACGCCCTGGAGACCGCCCGTGGCATCGAGATGGGGCACATCTTCCAGCTCGGCACGAAGTACGCGCAGGCCCTCGACCTCACCGTCCTCGACGAGACCGGGAAGCTGCGCACGGTGACCATGGGCTCCTACGGCGTCGGCGTCTCGCGTGCCGTCGCGTGCGTCGCCGAGGGCAACCACGACGAGCTGGGGCTGGTCTGGCCGCGGGCCCTCGCGCCCGCCGACGTGCACATCGTGGCCACCGGCAAGGACGAGGCCGTCGCGACGTACGCGGAGGAGCTCACCCGTGAGCTCGAGGCTCGCGGACTCGAGGTGCTGCTCGACGACCGGCGCCAGGCCAGCCCGGGCGTGAAGTTCAAGGATGCCGAGCTCGTGGGGGTGCCCACGATCGTCGTCGTCGGTCGCGGTCTCGCGGGGGGCACCATCGAGCTCAAGGACCGCCGCAGCGGTGAGCGCCGGGAGGTCCCGGTCGACTCGGCCGTGGAGGAGGTCCTGCGCGAGGTGGGGCACGAGTGAGCCGGCCCGTCGACGCGGTCGTCTTCGACTGGGGCGGCACGCTCACCCCCTGGCACGAGGTCGACCTGCCCGAGCAGTGGCGGGTGTACGCACGGGAGGTGCACGGCATCCCGGTGGACTCCGCGGAGGTTTCCGAGGCCGACCTGGAGGAGGCGCACGTCCTGGCCGACCGGATCCTCGCGGCCGAGTCCGAGGCCTGGGGACGTGGGCGCACCGACCACACCTCGGCCTCGCTCGCCGAGATCCTCGAGGCGGCCGGTGTCGACGCCGCGCACGACCGGCACCACCTCGCGCTCGCGGCCTACCACGGCTTCTGGGAGCCGCACACTCACACCGACCCCCAGGTGCGCCCCCTCTGGGAGGGGCTGCGGCAGAGGGGGATCGCGGTCGGAGTCCTGTCCAACACGATCTGGTCGCGGGACTACCACCGCGAGCTCTTCGAGCGCGACGGCGTGCTCGACCTCATCGACGCGGACCTCTACTCCAGCGAGATCGCCCACGTGAAGCCGCACCCGGAGGCGTTCCGGGCGATCTGCGCCGTCCTCGACGTCGACCCGCGGCGCGCGGTATACGTCGGTGACCGGATGTTCGAGGACGTCCACGGGCCCCAGCAGGTCGGCATGCGCGCCATCTGGATCCCGCACTCGGACCTGCCCGCCGAGCAGCGGGTCGAGGTCACCGCGGTCCCCGACGCGCGGGCCCACCGGCTCCTCGACATCCTCGACATCGTCGACGGCTGGTCCACCTCCCGGTGAGCGACCTCGGTGGCGAGGTCATCGTCCTGCTGGGGCTCGCGGGGTTCCTGGCCGGGTGGGTGGATGCCGTCGTCGGCGGCGGGGGGTTGATCCAGCTCCCGGCGATCCTCCTCGGCGTGCCCAGCGCGAGCCCGGCCCAGATCCTCGCGACGAACAAGTTCGGCTCGGTATGGGGCACGGGCATCTCCTCCGTGACGTACTGGCGCCGGGTCCGGCCCGACCTGCGCACCGCCCTGCCGATGGCGGCAGTGGCCTACGTGGGCGCGATCGTCGGGGCCCTCATCGGGCTGCACATCCCCAAGTCGGCGTTCAACCCCATCATCTTCGTCATGCTCATCGCCGTCGGCACGTACACCCTGCTCAAGCCCTCCCTCGGCGAGGCGACGCAGCTGAGATGGTCCGGTCACCGGCACACCGCGGCCGCGATGATCACCGGGTTCGTCATCGGGGTCTACGACGGTGCGCTCGGGCCCGGCACCGGGTCCTTCCTCGTCTTCGCCCTCGTCGGCCTCATGGGCTACGCGTTCCTCGAGGCCAGCGCGAAGGCCAAGATCGCCAACCTCGCCACCAACCTCGGGGCCCTGACCGTCTTCATCCCGGGCGGGCACGTCATGTGGGGCGTCGGAGTCGTCATGGCGGGAGCGAACCTCCTCGGCGGCTACGTCGGGGCGCGCACGGCGGTGGCCCGGGGGAGCCGCTTCGTGCGAGTCGTCTTCGTCATCGTGGTCGTGGCCTTCATCCTGCGCATCGGCGGGCAGCTGCTCGGTCTCTGGTGACCCCCGGCATCCGAGGCGCCTGTCCGGGGGACCGGGCCGTCAGGGAGTCGTGAGCCAGAGCACGGCGTAGGGCGGGAGCCACACGTTGCCGTCGTCGCCCCACGGCAGCGGAGCTCCGGTGATCTCGTCATGGCGGCGCGCGACGCCGAGCTCGTCGGCGCGCCACCCGGGCCACGGCCTGGCCTCGGGGGTGACGTTGTGCACGCCGACGAACCGCCCCGTCGGGTGCTCCCGCACCGTGACCAGCACACCCGGATCGTCCACGGGGCCGACCCGGGTCTCGATGGCCCCGTGCAGGTGCACCAGTCGCGTCCGGCACGAGACGAGCTCGACGAGGTCACCGAACACCCGCCCCGGCACGGTCGCGCCGTCGTGTCGCTGCTCGGCCCGCGCCCAGTCCAGTCGCGGCCGGTGCGCCCAGCGGTTGTCGTCCTCGTGCCCGGGTTCGTCGGCCCATGCGGGGTCGTTCGTCTGCCCGATCTCGTCACCGCTCCAGATGACCGGGATGCCGCCCCAGCCGATCACCAGGGCGTGCGCCAGGCGCAGCGCCCTGAGGGCGAGGTCCGTCTCGCCCGGGCCCGCGGCCGACTCGAGGCCGATGAGCGACGCCGCGGTGCCGCTGGTCCTGCGGTCGTCGGTCTCGGGGTTGTACTGGAACACCAGGCCCCGCGCCGGTGAGCCCGGAAAGCCCCCGGCGTACCAGTGCGCCAGGAAGCTGCGGTGTCCGTGGCCGGTCACCCCGACCGCGGCAGCGTCCTCGTCCATGATCGCCCAGCCGATGTCGTCGTGGCAGCGCAGGTAGGTCAGCCAGGTGCCGGTCGGCGGCTTGTCCGGGAGGGTGGAGAGGGCGTGCGCTGCCAGCCGCACGTCCTTGGCCGCCAGCATCGACCACACCTGCACCATGAGGCTGTTGTGGTAGGCGATGTCGCTCACCTTCCCGGTGAAGGAGCCGGTGCCGAGGTAGTCCAGGAGCTTGGTCGGTGCAACGATCGCCTCTGCCTTGAAGGCGACCGCAGGACAGGCGATTCGCGTCACGGCTCGGAGCACCTGGGTGATCGCGTGCACCTCGGGCTGGCCCTGGCAGTCCGTGCCCATCCGTTTCCACATGAAGGCGATCGCGTCGAGGCGCAGCACGTCGACCCCGCGGTTCGCGAGATCCAGGATGATCGAGGTGTACTCCTGCAGCACCGCCGGGTTGGCCCAGTTGACGTCCCACTGCCACCCGTTGAACGTCGTCCACACCCAGCCCCGGAGCTCGTCGTCCCACGTGAAGTTGCCGGGCGCGAAGTCCGGGAAGACCTCCGGGAGGCTCCGTTCGAAGGCGTCGGGGAGCGCTCGGTCGGGGAAGACGTGGAAGTACTCCCGGTACGCCGGGTCACCGGCCCGGGCGCGCTCGGCCCACTCGTGCTCGCGCGCCACGTGGTTGAGCACGAGGTCGAGGACAAGGCTCATGCCCGCCGCGTGCAGCTCGGTCGCCAGCTCCTCGAGGTCATCCATCGTGCCGAGATCGGGGCGCACCGCCCGGTAGTCGGCCACGGCGTACCCGCCGTCGTTGTCGCCCTCGCGCGGGCGCAGCAGCGGCATGAGGTGGAGGTAGCGCACCCCGAGCTCCGCGAGGTAGGGCAGGTGGTCACCCACCCCACGCAGGTCCCCGGCGAACCGCTCGGTGTAGGCCGCGTAGCCGATCATCGACGGCTCCTGGAGCCAGTCCGGTCGCAGCAGCCGCTCGATGTCACGCTCGTGCAGCGCGTCGGGACGGGAGGCGAAGGCCGCGGCCGCGAGGTCCACGAGGACGGCCCCCACCTCGGTCGCGCGCTCCTCGCCGTAGAGGGGGGCCAGCCCGGCGAGCACGTCGGGCCACCACCGGTCGAGCCGGAGGCGGAACATCATCCGCCGGTCGGGGCTCGTGGACTCGGGCAGCGACGGCCGGGGCGGCGGTGCGACGGCGCTCATCGCGGCATTCTTGCCCATCTGCGCAAGCGGTTCCACAGGCTCACCGGAGACGCAGACGTCGTGCACAGGTCGCGCACAGGCACCGGTTGGATGGTTGGCACATGTCGACGACTACAGCGCCGGGCCCCGATACCCGTACCGCGTCCCCTTCGGCCACCCGTGTCCGTGCCTGGTCCAGGCGCCCGGTCCCGCGGTGGTGGCGGGACGCGAGCCTCACCGCGGGCTGGCTCGTCATCCTCGTCGTCGTCGTGCTCTGGGTCTCGGGGGGCGGCCTCCAGGACCTCGGGTCCGTCGCCGGCGCCCTGACGTCCACCGGCCGGGTCACCGGCCTCATCGCCTCGGCGCTGCTGCTCATCCAGGTCTTCCTCATGGCGCGCGTGCCGTGGGTCGAGCAGGCCTGGGGGCAGGACGAGCTGGCACGGGTCCACCGGGGGGTCGGCTTCACCTCGTTCACGCTCCTCATGGCGCACATCGTGCTCATCACGCTCGGCTACGCCGCCGGCACGGCCCGCGGGGTCTGGGGCACCGCCTGGGACCTGGTCGTCACCTATCCCGGGATGCTGCTGGCCACGGCCGGCACCGTCGCGCTCGTCATGGTGGTGCTCACCTCGATGAAGCGGGCCCGGCGCCGACTGCGCTACGAGTCCTGGCACCTCATCCACCTGTACGCCTACCTCGGGGCGGGCCTCGCCCTGCCGCACCAGCTGTGGACCGGGGCGGACTTCCTGTCCTCGCCCACCGCGACGGTGTTCTGGTGGGGCCTGTACGCCGTCTGCGCCGGCTCGGTGCTGCTCTTCCGGATCGGGCTCCCCGCCTGGCGGTCCTTCGCGTCGCCGATCCGCGTCCAGGAGGTGCGCTCAGAGGGACCCGGGGTCACGACCGTCACCGTGGGCGGTGCCGGGGTGCGTCACATCCCGGCGAGGGCGGGCCAGTTCTTCCAGTGGCGCTTCGTCGACGGGCCGGGCTGGTCCCGGGCCAACCCCTACTCGATCTCCGCCGCTCCCGACGGACGCACCCTTCGGATCACCGCGGCCCACGTCGGCGAGGGCTCCCAGCGGCTCGCGTCGCTCACCCCCGGGACCCGTGTGCTCGTCGAGGGCCCGTACGGCCGGCTGCACGCGGGTGTGCGGACCCGACGCAAGGTCCTCCTCATCGGCTCGGGCATCGGGATCACCCCGCTGCGCTCGCTGCTCGAGGAGCTGGAGCAGCGGCCGGGCGACGTCACGGTGATCCACCGGGTGCGCTCTCGCTCCGACGCCGTGCTGCGTGGGGAGCTGGACGCACTGGCCACGGAGCGCGGCGCCCGCTACCTGCTCGTCGAGGGTCCCCGACTGGGCCACCGCGACAGCTGGCTGCCGGCCCAGGCCGGACACCTCAGCGACGTGGACGGCCTGCTGCAGCTGGTGCCCGACGTCGCCGACCACGACGTCTTCGTCTGCGGCGCCGATGGCTGGATGACCGCGGTGCACCGAGCGGCCCTGGCCGCGGGGGTGCCCTCCAACGCGGTCCACCTCGAGCGCTTCGCCTACTGACCTACGGCCACCTCACCGAACGGAACCCATCACATGCGACGGATCACCCTCTGGGCGCTGAGCACCCTCTCGGCCCTCGTGCTGCTGTTCAGCTACCACACCTCGACCTCGGCGACGGCCAGCCAGTCCGTCGTCGCCGAGAGCCTGGCCAACGGCTCCGGCACCTCCGGGTCCAGGTCCTCCGGCTCCGGCGGTGCCACGACGGACCCCGGCACCTCCACCGGCTCGGGAACGGCCGACTCCACCCCGAGCACGTCCGCCCCGGACGGCACCTACACCGGAGACGCCATCATGACGCGCTACGGCGCCGTGCAGGTGCAGGTCTCGGTGCAGGGCGGGGCGGTGGTGGACGCCGGGGTGACCCAGGTGCCGTGGAGCGACCGCCGCGACCAGGAGATCAACTCCCGCGCGGTGCCCATCCTCAACCAGGAGGCCGTCGACGCCCAGAGTGCGCAGATCGACATGGTCTCGGGTGCGACCTACACGTCCGAGGGCTACACCCAGTCCCTCCAGTCGGCCCTCGACCAGGCGAACCTGTGATCACCGCGGAGATCCCGGTGACGCCGGCCGCACCCGCCCCGCCGGTGCTGGCCCGCCGTGCGTGGGTCGAGCACGTCATGGGGATGCCGGTCAGCATCCACGTGCGCGCCGTCGAGCCGAGCCGTCCCGACGTGGAGCGCGCCGTCGACCGCGTGGTGGCCCACCTGCACCGGGTGGACGCCGCGCTGAGCACCTGGCGCTCGGACAGCGACCTGCTCCGGCTCCAGCACGGCGAGCTCGCGACGACGAGCGAGGTCCACGGCTGGGTCTCGGACGTCACCGAGCTGTGCCTGGAGGCGGAGGAGCGCACGGACGGACTGTTCTCCGCGTGGCGACGCCGCGACGGAGGGCGGAGGGTCTTCGACCCCACCGGCCTCGTGAAGGGCTGGGCCGTCGCCGGAGCGGCCGCCCACCTCGAGATCGTCCCGGAGATCGCGTACAGCATCGGGGCCGGTGGCGACGTCGCCGTTGGCACGGGGCGCGGGCTCGGGGTGGCGGCCCCGACGTGGCGGATCGGGCTGGAGGACCCCACCCGGCCCGGCCGGGTCGCCGACGTCGTGACGCTGCGCCGGGGCGCGGTCGCCACGTCGGGCGCGGCGCAGCGCGGTGCCCACGTCGTCGACCCGTGGACCGGACGCGGGATCGAGCGCCCGGGCTCCACGAGCGTCGTCGGTCCGGACCTGCTCTGGGCCGACGTGTGGGCCACCGCTGCGTGGGTGGACCCGGCCCGGGCGCGGGCCCTCATGGCCGACCGCGACCCGGCATACCGCCTGGTCGTGCTCTAGGCGGACCCGGCGGGCGGGCGCAGGGCCGAGGCCAGCGCAGCGACATCGCTGACCGGGCGCTCGCAGACGAAGCCCCGGCAGACGTAGGCCGCCGGAGCCCCGCCGACGAGTGGCCGCTGGGAGAGCAGCGGGATGCCGGCGGCGTCCGGCTCCCCGTGGACCGCCACCAGGCCCGGAGACGTCGACTTCCTTGCCACGGCGATGAGCTCCAGCGCCAGGTCGCCCTCGCCGACGACGGCGACCTGGAGGGGGCCGGCCTCGGCCGCCTCCGCGACGGCCAGCGCCCACCCCCCGAACCGCGGCTCGCGCGCGGCGACGTCGCCGCACGACGCCAGGGCCGCCTCGGCCGCGGCCCGGTGGCGGCTCGAGCCGGTGAGCGCCGAGAGCGTGAGCAGGGCGCCGGCCAGGGACGAGGCTCCCGACGGCTCGGCGTTGTCGGAGCGACCGGCCGGTCGCGACATCAGGGTGTCCGTGTCGTGCGCGGTGTCGTGCACCACCCCCTCGTCGTCGACGAACCGCTCGAGTGCCCGGTCGAGCAGTGCCTGCGCCGCGTCGAGCCAGGCCGGGTCGCCCGTCGCCTGGTGCAGCGCCAGCAGACCCTCGGCGAGGTCCCCGTGGTCATCGAGCACCGCGGGCGCCCCTCCGACCCGACCGGCGCGCGAGGTGCGGCGGAGCTCCCCGTCGACGTCGTGTGACGCCAGGAGCATCCGCGCACACCGGCTTGCCGCGTCGAGGAGGTCGGGGCGGTCCAGCAGCGTGCCGACCTCGGCCAGCGCAGCGATCGCGAGCCCGTTCCACGCGGTGACGACCTTGTCGTCGCGGCTCGGCTGCGGCCGTTCGCCGCGAGCCTGCAGGAGGCGCTCGCGCACCTCGCCCCACCAGGCCCCGTCCTCGGGGTCCGCTCGGAGCTGGAGCGTCGAGCGTCCCCCCTCGAACGTGCCCGGTTCCGTGACGGTCAGGAGGTCCGCGGCGAGGGCGCCGTCGGCCTCGCCGAGCACCGCGTCGAGCTCGCCGCGGTCCCAGGCGTAGGTGAGGCCCTCGTGGGAGGTGCCGTCGACCACCGTGTCGGCGTCGAGGGCGGACGCGAAACCCCCCTCGGGCGTGCCGAGGTCGCGGACGATGAAGTCGGCCGTCTCGGTGGCCACCCGCCGGGCGAGCCCGTCGCCGGTCGCACGCCACAGGTGGGCGTAGACCCGGGCGAGGAGCGCGTTGTCGTAGAGCATCTTCTCGAAGTGCGGCACGACCCAGGCCGCGTCGACGGCATACCGGGCGAAGCCGCCGGCGAGCTGGTCGTACATCCCGCCCCGGGCCATCGCCTCACACGTGTGCCGCACCATCGCCAGCGCATCGCCGGAGCCGGTGCGGGCACGGTGGCGCAGGAGGAACTCCAGGACCATCGACGGCGGGAACTTCGGGGCACCACCGAACCCACCACGGGCGTCGTCGTGGTCGGCGCGCAGGCGCGCGACGGCCGCGTCGAGCACGTGGACGTCCACGGCGTGCGGCGGCGGGGGAGCGGTCGCCTCGCGCAGCCGCTGGGCGATCGTGGCGCCTGACTCCACGACGCGCTCGCGCTGGGTGCGCCACACCTCCCCGGCCTGGGCCAGGAGGGAGAGGAACTGCGCCTTCGGGAGGTAGGTGCCGGCGAAGAAGGGGTTGCCGTCCGGGGTCAGCAGGCAGGTCATCGGCCAGCCGCCCTGGCCGGTCAGCGCCGTCGTCGCGGCCATGTAGACGGCGTCGACGTCGGGCCGTTCCTCTCGGTCGACCTTGACTGCGACGAAACCCTCGCTCAGCACCCGCGCGACCTCGTCGTCCTCGAAGGACTCGTGGGCCATCACGTGGCACCAGTGGCAGGCGGCGTACCCGACCGAGAGCAGCACGGGCACGTCGCGCCGGCGCGCCTCGGCGAACGCCTCCTCACCCCACTCCCACCAGTCGACGGGGTTGTCGGCGTGCTGGAGGAGGTACGGGGAGAGGGATCGGGAGAGCCGGTTCGCCATCCCGCCACGGTATGCCGCCCCGGCACCGGTCCTCACCCCCGACCCCGACCCGACTTATTGCACGACAGCCACGCCGGAGGGGCCGAAATCGCCGCCTCGGCGTGGCTGGGGCGCAAGAAGTCGGGGATGCGGCGGCGTCAAGGGGGGGTGCCGCGCGGTCAGTCGTCGAGGGCCTTGCCGATGGCGACGCAGGTGCTCAGGGCGTCCTCACCCTCGAGCACGCTGGCCCAGCTGGCCTCGACGCCGGCCCGCAGCAGGGTCCAGGCGCGCACCTCGTCCTCGTCGGCCCCCATCGCCTCGGTGACGATCGAGAGCCGGTGGCGCACGGACCAGCGCAGCGCGGCTCCGGTGCCCATCTCCGCTGCGCGGTTGCGCAGCAGGGGCCACACCTCGAAGCCCGGGTGGCCGGCAACCGGCTTGGGATCGATCGCGACCCAGCGCCCGTCCAGGGAACGGAGGACGTTCTCGAAGTGCAGGTCGGTGTGGAGCAGCAGGTCCGGGACACTCCCGCCGAGGAGCTCGCGGGCCAGCCCCTTGGTGCGGCTGACGACCCGGCGGGGGACCGCGGGACGGCTCGCCATCCGCGCGAGGTGGGGCTCGAGATACTCGGCCAGGCGCGGCACCCGCGCGGGCGCCGGCACGTGCAACTGCGCGAGCAACCCACCGACGATGGCGCACGCCTCGTCCGACCACACCTCGGCGAGGTCCTCGTCCGGGTCGAGGCGCTCGAGGAGGAGCAGCCCGTCCGAGGGGAGCGCCGCGACGAGCCGCACCGCTCCCGCACCGTTCCAGGTCGAGAGCGCCAGGTGCTCGACGCGCCCCTCGGGATGGGGCCAGGCCACCTTGAGGGCGAGCCGCTCGCCGCCGCGCCGGACCGGGACGACGACAGCGGTCCAGCCCGTGCGCGGCATCCCGTCGACCGTGAGGTCCCACCGGGAGAGCGCCTCGTCCAGCAGCCGCGGCACGGTGCGCACCCAGGTCGCGCCGGGCGGGCCACCGTCGGCGGGGTAGCGCGCCACGCGATCCACCCATGCGCCGGGGAGGACGACCTCGCTCACATGAGGCCCGGGAAGGGCTGGAGGGGGACCCCCCAGCGGTGGGCCTCCACCTCGACCGCTCCGAGCCACCGGGTTGCCGCCTCGATGCCGGTGGCGCCATGGTCGATGGCGAGCGGCTCGAGCGCGGCTCCGTGCTCGGACCGCAGGGTGGTGAGGACGTCGCGCGCCAGGCGGGCGGCCCGGGCCGGCGTCTCGACCGGGAAGGGCAGGGGGTGGCCGAGGGTCTCCGCCGGCCTGGACCCGCCCGCCTCCTGGTCGGAGAGGAGTGCGCGGAGCGCGGCGAGCGTGCGTTCGGCCCGGGTTCGTTGGCTGCCCGTGGAGCGCGCGGCGACGACCTCGAGGAACCAGACGGCGGCGGCGGTTCGGCCCGCGAGCGCAGCGACGTCCTCGCCGGTGACGGGGTCGGCCGGCACGACGGGGGACTGTCCCGAGAGCAGGGTCGCCGCGGCGTACCGCTGGGCGTGCAGAGACGCGACCGGGGCGAGCAGGTCGTCGTCCACGCCGGCGAAGTCCCCGGCCCGGGCGGCCGAGCCGGCTTCCTCCTCGGCGAGCGCCGCTCGGTCCGCCTCGGCCTCCTCGGCGCTCGGCGTGGCACCGGTGGAGGTGCCGGGGGACGCGGTCGCCGCGGTCTCCGCCGGCTCGGTGCCGACCGGTGCGGGGGAGGCGTCCAGCGCGTCGACGGGGACCTGCTCGCGCACCAGGGTGGTGCGCAGCACGGCGTGCTGGCGCCGGTGGATCGTCGCGAGGTCGGCCTCGAGGTTTCCCGGCAGATCACCAGCCAGCTCGGCCAGCCGGTCGGTCTCCCTGGTCAGCGCCGTGAGCTCCGCCTCGGCGGGAACCGGGGTTCGTCTGGGGATGAGCGGCACGCGCGGGGCATCGTCCTCGAGCCGTACGCCGCAGGCGCCGACGGCAGCGGCCGCCACCCCGAGGACCAGGCCGGCAAGGGCGCGGCGCCCCGGCTCCGGCGGTGTGGCCTGCGACATGGGGCGCATCCTCCCACGCGTCCGGGAGGGCGGCCGCGGTGTCCTAGAGTGGTGATGTCGGCCGCCGCCGACGACAGAACTGCACAGAGGGGAGTAGCCATGACCACCGCGGAGCAGATCCGTCCTGTCCTCGACGAGGCGCTGTCCGGGTCCGGCCTGGTCCTCGAGGACGTCACCGTCACCCCCGCAGGCCGTCGCCGCGTCGTCCGGGTGGCCGTCGACCGCAGCCTCGGTGACGTCGACGAGGTCAGCGACGTCACATCCCCCCTGTCCCTCGACGAGATCGCCGACAGCACCCGGGTGGTGAGCGACGCGCTCGACGGATCCGACGTCATGGGCGAGCAGTCCTACACCCTCGAGGTGACCTCACCAGGTGTGGGCCGCCCCCTCACCGCCCCGCGGCACTTCCAGCGCAACGTGGGTCGCCTCATCACCCTCGAGGGCCCCGACGGGCCGGTCACCGGGCGGATCACGCGCGCGGACCGCACCGAGGTCACCCTCGAGGTCGCGTCCCGGGGGGATTCCCCCAGCAGCCTCACGGTGCCGTATGCCGGTGTGCAGCGGGCCGCGGTCGAGGTCGAGTTCGCCCGCCCCGACGAGACGAAGGAGAGCTGAGATGGACATCGACCTGGCCGCCCTGCGCGCACTGGAACGCGAGCGTGGGATCTCCCTCGACATCCTCATCCCGGCGATCGAGCAGGCTCTCGTTCTCGCGTACCAGCGCACCGAGGGCCACTCCCGTCACGCTCGCGCCGAGCTCGACCGCAAGACCGGACACGTCGTGATCTGGGCCCGCGAGGAGCACGTCATCGAGCCAGAACCGAACGAGACCGAGGAGGACGGCGAGCCCGCCCGCCCGCGCCGCGAGCTGGGCCCCGAGTTCGACGACACCCCCACCGGTTTCGGACGTGTCGCGGCCGCGACGGCCCGCCAGGTCATCGTCCAGCGCCTGCGCGACATCGAGGACGACGCGATCCTCGGGGACTTCAAGGGCCGTGAGGGCGACATCGTCGCCGGGATCATCCAGCAGAGCCCCGACCCGCGCCACGTCACGGTCGACTTCGGTCCCGTCGAGGGCATCCTCCCGCTCTCGGAGCAGGTGCCGGGGGAGACCTACGTGCACGGCGAGCGGCTGCGCTGCTTCGTCGTCTCGGTCAAGCGCGGCATGCGCGGCCCCCAGATCGGTCTCTCGCGGACCCACCCCAACCTCGTCCGGAAGCTCTTCGCCCTCGAGGTCCCCGAGATCGCCGACGGCAGCGTCGAGATCGCGGCGCTGGCCCGGGAGGCCGGCCACCGGACCAAGATGGCGGTGCACACCAGGGTGCCGGGGCTCAATGCCAAGGGGGCCTGCATCGGCCCGATGGGGGCCCGGGTCCGGGCCGTGATGAGCGAGCTGCACGGCGAGAAGATCGACATCGTCGACTACGTCGAGGACCCCGCAGCCTTCATCGCGGCCGCCCTCTCGCCCTCGAGGGTCAACTCCGTCGAGATCGTCGACCCCAAGCTGCGAGCGGCGCGGGTCATCGTCCCGGACTACCAGCTGTCCCTGGCGATCGGCCGGGAGGGGCAGAACGCCCGGTTGGCGGCCAAGCTCACGGGCTGGCGCATCGACATCCGCTCGGACACCGAGGGCGCTCGACCGGCCTCGGTCGACGCGGGTGACGCGCCGGACCCCGCATAGGCGGTAGACTCGTGGGGACCGACCGGTCTGGACCCCGGCCCGCCCAGCCGATGCGAACGTGCATCGGGTGTCGTGGGTCGGATAGCCGGTCGGCACTCCTGCGAGTGGTCCTCGGGACCGGAGCGGACGGCACCCCCGTCCTCCTGCCGGACCCCGAGCGCCGTCGTCCGGGGCGCGGCGCTTGGCTGCACCCGGATTCCTCGTGCTTCGACCTCGCCGTGCGTCGTCGGGCCTTCGGACGTGCGCTGCGCAGCAGCGCGCCACCGGATCCCAGCGCCGTCGGGCAGTGGGTCAGGGGCCACGAGCAGGACCGCAGTACGACGAAGCACCAGACCGATGAAACAACCGAAAGCGGGTTTGACGCTGATGAGCACCCGATGAGTACTCAGCGATGAGCACCCCCCAGCTGTAACGACGGTCCGGCCACCCGGCACGGACCTGGACAGGAGAAACGTGTCTAAAGTCCGTGTGAGCGCCCTCGCGAAGGAGCTCGGAGTGACCAGCAAGGTCCTCCTCGAGCGCCTCAACGGGATGGGCGAGTACGTCAAGAGCGCCAGCTCGACCATCGAGCCCCCCGTGGTCCGGCGCTACAAGGAGAAGTTCCCCGACGCAGCACCTGCTGCCGAGCCGGCACCGGCACCCGCGAAGAAGGCACCGGCGAAGAAGGCCGCCAGCGCGCCTGCTGCCGCGTCCACGCCGGCGCCTGTCCCCGCTGCAGCCGAGGCTCCGGCCCCGGCTGCTGCTCCGTCCCCCGCGCCGTCGGCGGCTCCGTCCCCGGCCGCGCCCGCCCCGGCACGGCCGGCGCCGGCCGCCCCCGCTCCGGCCGCCCCGCCGGCGGCTGCCGCTCCGGCGGCTGCCGCTCCGGAGGCGCCTGCCCCGGCTGCACCCGCACCGGCGGCGCCTGCTCCGGCCGCGCCGTCGGGCCCGTCGCCGTCGGCGCCCACGCCGGCGGCCCCCCAGGCCCCCGCCGCCCGTGAGGGTGGCGGACGTGGTGGCTCGCGCCCCGGCGCCCCGCGTCCGGGCAACAACCCCTACTCCTCGAGCCAGGGCATGGGTCGTCCCCGCGAGGCCACCCCGCGTCCGGGCAACAACCCCTTCGCCTCCAGCCAGGGCATGCCGCGCCCGCAGAGCCGTGCCGGTCAGCGACCCGGCGGCCCCGCAGGCCCCGGCGGCCCGGGTGCCGCTGGTCCGCGTCCCGGTGGCGCGCGTCCGAGCCCGGGCATGATGCCCGACCGCTCGGCCGTCGCTCGCCCCGGTGAGCGTCCCGCCCGCGGCGGGCGCGCCGGTGCCCCGGGTGCTCGACCCGGCGGTGGCGGTGGTGGCTTCGGTGGCCGTCCCGGTGGCGGCGGCGGGTTCCGCGGTGGCCCCGGCGGCCGCGGCGGTACCCAGGGCGCCTTCGGTCGCGGTGGCGGCCGTCCGGGCCGCGCCCGCAAGTCCAAGCGCGCCAAGCGCATGGAGTTCGAGGAGATGCAGGCGCCGTCGATCGGTGGCGTGAGCGTCCCGCGCGGCGACGGCTCGACCGTCGTCCAGATCCGCCAGGGCGCGAGCATCTCCGACTTCGCCGACAAGATCAACGCCAACCCGGCATCCCTGGTCACCGTGCTCTTCCACCTCGGTGAGATGGCCACGGCGACCCAGAGCCTGGACGAGGACACCTTCAAGCTCCTCGGCGGCGAGCTCGGCTACGACATCCGGATGGTCTCCCCGGAGGAGGAGGAGCGCGAGCTCTTCGACTCCTTCAACATCGACCTCGAGACCGGCATCGACGGCGAGGAGGACGAGGACCTCGAAGCGCGTCCGCCGGTGGTCACCGTCATGGGTCACGTCGACCACGGAAAGACGCGACTGCTCGACGCGATCCGCAACGAGGAGGTCGCCGCCGGCGAGGCCGGTGGGATCACCCAGCACATCGGCGCCTACCAGATCCACAAGGAGCACGAGGGCGTCGAGCGTGCCATCACCTTCATCGACACCCCGGGTCACGAGGCGTTCACCGCCATGCGTGCTCGTGGTGCCAAGGTGACCGACATCGCGATCCTCGTGGTCGCGGCGGACGACGGCGTGATGCCGCAGACCATCGAGGCGCTCAACCACGCCCAGGCGGCCGACGTGCCGATCGTCGTGGCCATCAACAAGATCGACGTCGAGGGCGCCAACCCGTCCAAGATCCGTCAGCAGCTCACCGAGTACAACCTCGTCGCCGAGGAGTACGGCGGCGAGACGATGTTCGTCGACGTCTCGGCGAAGCAGGGGCAGAACATCGACCAGCTGCTCGAAGCCGTGCTGCTCACGGCCGACGCTGCGCTCGACCTTCGGGCCAACCCCGATCGCGATGCCCGCGGTATCGCGATCGAGGCCAACCTCGACAAGGGTCGCGGCGCCACGGCGACCGTCCTCATCCAGTCCGGCACGCTGCGCGTGGGTGACGCGATCGTCGCGGGCTCCGCGCACGGCCGCGTCCGGGCGATGCTCGACGAGCACGGCGTCTCGGTGCCCGAGGCCTACCCGTCGCGCCCGGTCCAGGTGCTCGGCCTCTCCTCTGTCCCGAGGGCCGGCGACACCTTCGTCGTCGCTCCCGACGACCGCACCGCTCGGCAGATCGCCGAGAAGCGCGAGGCGGCCGACCGCCAGGCGAGCCTGGCCAAGGCCCGCAAGCGCATCTCGCTGGAGGACCTCACGGAGGCTCTCGCGGCGGGCAAGGTCGACACCCTCAACCTCATCCTCAAGGGTGACGTGTCGGGTTCGGTCGAGGCGCTCGAGGACGCCCTGCTCCAGATCGACGTGGGCGACGAGGTCGACCTGCGGATCATCGACCGCGGCGTCGGCGCGATCACGCTGAACAACATCAACCTCGCGATGGCGTCCGACGCCATCATCATCGGCTTCAACGTGCGGGCCGAGGGCCAGAACGCCGAGGTGGCCGAGCGCGAAGGTGTCGAGATCCGGTACTACTCGGTCATCTACCAGGCGATCGACGAGATCGAGCAGGCCCTCAAGGGCATGCTCAAGCCGGAGTTCGAGGAGGTCGAGCTCGGCACCGCGGAGATCCGCGAGATCTTCCGGAGCAGCAAGTTCGGCAACATCGCCGGCTCGATCGTCCGGAGCGGCGAGATCAAGCGCGGCACCCGGGCGCGGATCACGCGTGAGGGCGTCGTGGTCGCCGAGAACATCGAGATCGCCGGCCTGCGCCGGTTCAAGGATGACGTGACCGAGGTGCGCGACGGCTTCGAGTGCGGTATCAACCTCGGCAGCTACAACGACCTCCAGCTCGGCGACCTCATCGCCACCTACGAGATGCGGGAGAAGCCGAGGGCCTGAGCGGAGCGAAGGCACGCGGCTTGTGCCGCATCTCGTCCCACCGAGATGCGGCGGGTCCCACGCTTGGCGTGGGCGAAGCCGAGGGCCTGAGCGGAGCGAAGGCACGCGGCTTGTGCCGCATCTCGTCCCACCGAGATGCGGCGGGTCCCACGCTTGGCGTGGGCGAAGCCGAGGGCCTGACCTGCGGGTTCGGGCACGCCGGGTGACCCCGAGGACCCCGGTGCGACAAGGGACGACGTCCCCGGTCGCGCCGGGGTCCTCTCACGCCGCGAGCATGGCCTGCCCGAGGATCTCGCCCTCCTGGGCACCCGGGAGCACCGCGAAGACCGCGGACCCGACCGGCGTCGTCCAGATGTTGAGCAGGTCCATCTCGGCGAGCCGGGCCTGGACGGGAGCGAACTGGCGCACCGGATCGGCCTGGTAGGCCACGAACACCAGTCCCGAGCTGCTCACCGCGCTCCCGTCGGAGACGTCGTCGTAGGAGTAGGGACGACGCAGGAAGCGCTCGTGCGGCGCCGCCGCGTGGGCGCGGCGGACGTGGGCCCCGTCGTCGATGCGGTGGAAGCCCAGGTCGTCCACCGCCTCCAGGTCGGGCGGGTCGTCGATCCCTCCTCCGGTGACCGGGGCGCCGGTGTCGAGGCGGCGCCCGATCGCGTTCTCCCGGCTGGCCCGGTCGACCCGGTCCCAGCCGTCGAGGTCCATCGCGATGCGACGCACCACGACCGAGCTGCCGCCGCGCAGCCACCCGGGCCCCCCCTCACCAGACCAGACGAGGTCGGCGTCAAGGCCCAAGGCGTCGGGCTGTACCGTGCCGTCCACCTGCCCGAAGAGGTTGCGCATCGGGGTCCCCGACTCCTCGAACGGTTCGCGGAAGCCCCGCTGCACCCACCGCTGCTGCACGAGCGGGCCCGCTCCCACCACCAGCCGGCGCACGGCGTGCGCGACGGTGGTGGGGCTGTCCGCGCAGACCTGGAGCAGCAGGTCGCCGCCGCTCCAGCGGTCCTCCAGGGCGTCGATCGGGTATGCCGGGAGCGGGGCGAGCCAGGACGGCACCTCGGCGCCGGCCGCCTCCACGACCGAGCGCCCCACCCCGACGGTGACCGTCAGCGAGGCCGGCACGGCTGCCAGCTCCGGCTCGAGGTCGGTCAGCGGCCCGCGGCCCTCGGTCAGTCGCTCGATGTCGTCGGTCCACACGGTCATCAGGCGCCGGACGGCATCCGGGTCCCCGGTCTGGGCGAGGTCCAGGGCGACGAACGCGGCATACGGTTGCGCCCGCTCCACGATGCCGGCCTGGTGGACACCGCGGAAGCGCCGACCCGTCGTGGTCGCACCCGGCGGTGGGGCCGGCGTGGCTGGCTCCCCCGTCGCGCCACGGGTCCACGCGGCGAGGCCGGTGGCTCCGGCGGCTCCGGCCAGCGCGCCGAGCAGGACCGGCCGGCGCCCCGGCCCCCGAGGGGTGGGAGCCGCCGTCACGAGCTCGACGGGGAGGGCTCGTAGGACTCCTCCGCGCCCGAGAAGGCACGCACGGGGACGGTCAGGGCGACCTCACCGCTGCTCGTCCGGAGCGTCACCGTGGCCTCGCTTCCCGTCGCGAGGTCGCTCCGGAGCTCCAGGAGCATGATGTGGTCACCGCCGGGCTCCAGGGTCATCGAGCCGCCTGCGGGGATGGTGAACCCGCCCTGCTTCTGCTGCATCTGCATCGACCCGGAGTCGGTCTTCACCGTCTCGTGCAGCTCGACCCGCCCCGCGACCGGCGAGCTGCCGCCGGTGAGGGTGACCTCCTCGTCGGAGGTGTTGCGCAGCACGCCGAACATCGCCGTCATCGACCCCATCGACTCCATGGAGTCCGAGTCCTCCGAGGGCATGGAGTCTTCCGAGTCCTCGGAGTCCATCGAATCCGAGTCCTCCGCGCCCATCGAGTGCATCGAGTCGGAGGCGTCGGCCGCCTTGACCCACCCGTCCTCGATGACGAGGGCGGAGGCCGTCGTGGACGTGGCGCTGCTGGCGGCCCCGGTGCTCCCCGGGTCGGACGTGGAGCCGCCGCAGCCGGAGAGGCCGAGGGCGAGGGCGAGGGCGAGGGCTGAGGTGGCGACTCTGGGGGTCGCCGACAAACGAAGGGACATCGTGGTTCTCCTGGGAACGTGTCAGGTGGCGCTGGGCCGGCGAGCGCGGTGCGCCCGGCGTGGGTCTGGGGTCGGGTGCTGGAGCCGACCGGTGTGACCGGCGGCTCAGGCAGCGAGCAGGGGCGGCGCGCGACCGCCCAGCGGACGGGTCCTGCGGAAGGGGAGCAGCAGAAGGGGTCGTTCCGGAGCGACGCGGCTCCCGACCACACCGACGAACCGCCGGCCCAGCCGTGGGCGCACGAGCGAGACCACCCACCAGAGGACTCGCTCGGCGCGGGAGAGCACCACCGCGGTCGCCACGGTCGCCGCGGCGTGCAGGGCGAGCATCATCGGGGTCAGGTGGGCCATGGCCATGGGGGTCAGGTGGGCCGTGGCCATCGGGTCGCCCGACGATCCCAGGCTCGCACCGCCGTGCATCGGGGCAGCGGATGAGGTTCCGTGCCCCGGCGCCATCGCCATGAGCGCTCCGTGGACGACGACCTGGGTCCCGGCGAGCAGCGCGATCAGCCTCGAGGTGGTCAGCTCCCCGGCGCTCACCCACCAGAGCGCGGGAGCGAGGGCGGTGCCGAGCACGGCCAGGGCCAACGGTGTGGGGGCGGACCCTCCGCCGAGTGCGTGGGCACCGCTCGCGAGGCCGATGACGACCATGGTCGCCAGGGCCGCACGGAGCAGTCGCACCATCCCCACTCCGGCGTCGACCACATGTCGATCGTACGCCGGGACGGTCACTAGGCTTGCCCTCGGCCCGTCGCGACGGGACCCCACACGACCCAGGAGGATGCCGTGGCCGACACCGCCCGCGCCCACAAGATCGCAGACCGGATCAAGACCCTCACGGCGGAGAACCTGGGGTCGATCATCAAGGACCCCGACCTCGGCTTCGTCACCGTCACCGACGTGCGCGTCACCGGCGACCTGCAGCACGCCTCGCTGTTCTACACCGTCTTCGGCGACGAGGGGCAGCGCAACCGCACGGCCTCACTGCTCGAGGCGAACAAGGGTCGTCTTCGCTCGTTCGTCGGGAAGCAGCTGGGCATCCGCCTCACTCCCACGCTGGAGTTCATCGCTGACGCCATCCCCGAGAACGCCGCTCACCTGGAGGACCTCCTCAAGGAGGCCAAGGAGCGGGACGCCGAGGTGGCCCGAGCCGCGTCCGGTGCGCGCTACGCCGGTGACGCCGACCCCTACCGCAAGGACCGCGAGGAGGAGGAGCTCGACCAGGCCGAACCGCAGCCCGACGCACCGAGTCCCCAGGATGCCTCGGGTGAGTCGGCCTGAGGACCCGGTCGTGACGTCGGCGACGGGGCAGGGCGCGGAGCCGACCGGCGACGGCATCCTCGTCGTGGACAAGCCGGAGGGCTGGACCAGCCATGACGTCGTGGCCCGGTCACGACGCCTCTGCGCCACCCGGAAGGTGGGGCACGCCGGCACCCTGGACCCGATGGCCACCGGGGTGCTCGTTCTCGGGGTCGGCCGAGCGACGCGCCTGCTGACGTTCCTCGTGGGGTGCGACAAGGACTACACCGCCACCGTGCGACTCGGCCAGGCGACCCTCACCGACGACGCCGAGGGCGACGTGACCACCGCGCCGGGTGCCGCCGGCATCGGGCGAGAGGCGGTCCTCGAGGCCAGCCGAGCCCTCACCGGACCCATCGACCAGGTGCCGAGCTCGGTGAGCGCCATCAAGGTCAAGGGTGAGCGGGCCTACCACCGGGTCCGCAGCGGGGAGGCGGTCGACCTCCCGGCGCGCCCGGTCACCGTCGGGCGCTTCGACGTCGGGCAGCTCCGCCCGAGGCGGGTCGGCGACACCGAGGTGGTGGACGTCGACATCGAGGTGACGGTCTCCTCCGGCACCTACGTGCGGGCACTGGCTCGCGACGTCGGCGCATCGCTCGGGTGCGGCGGGCACCTCGTGGCGCTGCGGCGCACCCGCGTGGGCGGGTTCTCGCTGGCCGCCGCGCACCGCCTCGCCGACCTCGAGGCGATGCAGGGCCGGGCGATGCCGGTCGTTCCGCTCGCCGAGGCGGCTCGAGCCGCGTTCCCGGTGCGGGAGGTGAGTGTCGAGGAGGCCCGGACCCTGGGCTTCGGGCAGCGGCTGGCCTCCGCTCACCCCGGTCGCTCGGAGCCCGTGGCGGCGCTCTCGCCGGACGGCACGCTGGTGGCGATGATCGACGAGTCCGGCCCCACTGCTCGCAGCCTCGTCGTCTTTGCCCCGTCGAGTTCGTAGAGTGGTGCCCGTGCACCGTTGGAACGACTCCTCAAGGACTCCCGAGGCCCTGCGCCCGTGCGTCGTCACGCTGGGCAACTTCGACGGGGTTCACCGGGGCCACAAGGCGGTGCTCGCCGCACTCGTCGAGGCCGGTGACCGCCTCAACCTTCCGGCCGTCGCCATCACCTTCGACCCGCACCCGGTGGCCTTCCTGCGACCCGACGAGGCGCCCGAGCTGATCGCCCCCGGGGAGGTGCGCGACTCCCTGCTGGCCGAGACCGGCATCGACGGCCTCCTCGTCCTCGACTTCACGACGGAGTTCGCCCAGCAGAGCCCGGAGGACTTCATCCGCGCGGTCTTCATCCGTGGGCTGGACGCACGAGCGGTCGTCGTCGGCATGGACACCCGCTTCGGCTACCGCAACTCGGGCGACGTCTCCACCCTCGTCGACCTCGGAGAGCACTTCGGCTTCGAGGTGCTGGCGCTGGACGACGTCGGTAACGGCGAGCGCTACTCCTCGACCGTGGTGCGCACCCTCCTGCGCTCGGGCGACGTGAGCGAGGCGTCCCGGATCCTCGGTCGGCCGCACCGCGTCGTCGGCACGGTCGTCCACGGCAACCACCGTGGCCGCGCGCTGGGCTACCCCACGGCCAACCTGTCCGCCGACTCGCTCGGGCTGGTGCCGCTCGAGGGCGTGTACGCCGGCTGGCTCACCCGGCGGGACCTCCCCGCTGACGCCCCGGACCGGACGATGCCCGCGGCGCTCAGCGTGGGCACCAACCCCACCTTCGAGACCGAGGACCGCCGCACGGTGGAGGCGTACGTCCTGGATCGCGATGACCTCGACCTCTACGGTGAGTCGGTCATGGTGGAGTTCACCGCCCACATCCGCGAGACCCTGAAGTTCGACACCGTGGACGCCCTGAAGCAGGCGATGGCGGAGGACGTCGCGACGTGCCGCCGGCTGCTCTCCACGATCGTCCCCGGGTGAGGCGAGCGGGCCCGCCCGCCTCACCCCGTGGGCCCGCCGGCCTGAGTCGCTGGGCCCGGCACGACGTCGGGCTCTACCTGGCCGCCGCGGGAGCCTCGGTCGTCGGCGCACTGCTCGTCTGGTCCGCGACCGCCGGCACGAACGGCACGGCCTACCTGGTCCGCCACCTGCTGACCGCGGCCGTGGGGCTCGCCCTCGCCCTGGTCATCAGCCGGTCGGGAGAGGCGAGGATCCGGCTCACGGCACCGTGGGTGTATGCCGTCTCCGTGCTCGGGCTGGTCGCGGTCCTCACCCCGCTCGGCGTCACCGTCAACGGGTCGAGGTCCTGGATCCCGCTGCTGGGCGGGTTCACGATCCAGCCGGCCGAGATCGCCAAGGTCGGGCTGTGCCTGGCGCTCGCGGCGCTCCTCGCCGGGCGCGGGGACCGAGGTCACCCCCCCGGGCACCGCGAGGTCATCCTCGCGGGGGTGCTCGTGGCCCTTCCGGCCGGGCTCGTGCTGCTCCAGCCGGACCTCGGCTCGACCGCCGTCATCCTCGCGCTCGGCTTCGTCGTCGTCACCGTCTCGGGAGCCCCCCGGCCCTGGGTGCTCGGCACGCTGGCGCTCGCCGCGACGGCGGTGGCGCTCGCGCTGACCACGTCGCTGCTCAGCGCCTACCAGCGGGACCGGCTCACGGCATTCGCCGATCCGAGCGCGGACCCGCAGGGGCTGGGGTACCAGACCCGGCAGGTACGCCTCGCGATCGGGTCCGGGGGCTGGTGGGGTCAGGGGTTCATGGAGGGCGAGCGCACCCAGGGAGGGCTGATCCCCTACCAGCTCAATGACTTCATCTTCTCGGTGGCGGGGGAGGAGCTGGGCTTCGTGGGGTCGGTGGGCCTGCTGCTGCTGCTCGGGTTCGTCGTGGCCCGGGTGCTGCTCGTCGCCGCGCGTGCTCCGGGCACCTTCGGACGCCTCGTGGCGGTGGGCGTGGCCACCTGGCTCGCCGTGCAGGTGGTACAGAACGTGGGCATGAACCTGGGTCTGCTGCCGGTCACCGGGCTCCCGCTGCCCTTCATCTCCTACGGGGGGTCCTCGATGCTCGTCTCGTGGGCGGCGGTCGGCCTCGTCGACGCGGCCCAGACGAGCAGACTCGCCGGGCGGGACGACGTTCCCCGGCGTGTCCCCATGTGACAAGATTCCCGCAACGCCCCCAAGGACGAGGACGACTTCGCTATGAGCACGGCACCGACCCAGATCCCCACTCCAGCCGACGAGCCGGTCGACACGGCCCTCATGGAGGGCCGCGCCCAGAGCGTGGGCCACCTCTTCCGCAACCGCGTGGCGGCCACCCCCGACCGTGACGCGTACATCCACGCCGTCGTCTCGGACTCCGGCGACGAGTGGGTGACTGTCACCTGGCGCGAGCTGGACGTGGTCGTCCGAGAGCTCGCGGCCGGGCTGGTCGCCCTCGGGATCGGCCCCGAGGACCGGGTCGCCATCGCGTCGACCACCCGCTACGAGTGGGCCCTGGCCGACCTCGCCGTCATGGCATCCGGCGGGGCGACCACGACCATCTACCCGACGACGATGGCCGACGACGTGGCCTTCATCCTCGAGGACTCCGGCACCAAGGTCGTCTTCGCCGAGAACGACGACCAGCTGGAGAAGCTGCGCTCCATCCACGACAGCACGCCGGGCGTGGCCAAGGTCATCGTCTTCGACGGCGTGGCCGACCGGGACGAGTGGACCCTCACCCTCGAGGAGCTGCGCCTGCTCGGCCGCGAGTACCTCGAGGGTGACCCCGGTGCCGTCGACGTGCGCATCGACGCGATCCAGCCCGACCAGCTGGCGACCATCATCTACACCTCGGGCACGACGGGCCGCCCCAAGGGCGTCCGTCTTCCGCACAGCGCCTGGACCTACGAGGCCGCGGCCACCGATGCGACCGGCATCCTCTCCGGGGACGACCTGCAGTACCTGTGGCTGCCGCTCGCGCACGTCTTCGGCAAGGTGCTGCTCACCCTGCCCATCCAGGTCGGCTTCCCCACGGCGATCGACGGCAGGATCGACAAGATCGTCGAGAACCTCGCGGTCGTGAAGCCGACGTTCATGGGCGCCGCACCGCGCATCTTCGAGAAGGCCTACGGCCGGATCCAGACGATGATGGAGGGCGAGGGCGGGGTCAAGTTCAAGCTCTTCACCTGGGCGAGCGGGGTCGGCAAGGAGGTGAGCGCCCTGCGGGAGCAGGGCAAGAGCCCCTCCGGGCTGCTCGCGATCCAGCACTCGATCGCCGACAAGGTCATCGGCACCAAGATCCGCGAGCGCTTCGGGGGCCGGGTCCGCTTCTTCATCAGCGGCTCCGCGGCCCTCAACCAGGACATCGCCCGCTGGTTCGACTCCATGGGCATGCTCATCATGGAGGGCTACGGCCTCACCGAGACGAGCGCGGCGTCGTTCGTCGCGCGGCCCACGGCCTACCAGTTCGGGGCGGTGGGATGGCCGCTCCCCGGCACGGAGGCCCGCATCGCCGACGACGGCGAGGTGCTGCTGCGCGGCCCGGGCGTCATGCAGGGCTACCACAACAACCCCGACGCCACCGCCGAGGTGTTCGACGACGAGGGCTGGTTCCACACCGGCGACATCGGTGAGATCAACGACCGTGGCTTCCTGCGGATCACCGACCGCAAGAAGGACATGTTCAAGACGAGCGGTGGCAAGTACGTCGCTCCGTCGGCCATCGAGTCGATGTTCAAGGGGCTGTGTCCGTTCGCCAGTCAGCTCGTCGTCTACGGTGCCGACCGCAACTTCGTCTCCGCGCTGGTCACCCTCGATCCCGACGCAATGGAGGGCTGGGCCGCGGCCAACGGCATGGCGGGCAAGTCCTACGAGGAGGTCGTCACCTCGGACGCGTGCCGCTCGATGGTCCAGGGCTACATCGACGACCTCAACGCGGGCCTCAACCGGTGGGAGACGATCAAGAAGTTCACCATCCTCAGTCACGACCTCACCGTCGAGGACGGTGACCTCACGCCGAGCCTGAAGCTCAAGCGCAAGGTCGTCTCCGACAAGTACAAGGACGTCCTGGACGGCCACTACTCCAGCTGACCGGCCGGGCCCAGCACGCCACCTCCCCGATCTCGTCCGCCGACCAGGTCGGGGAGGTGCGTTCGGTCAGTCCTCGACGAGGGGGACGAAGCGGTAGGCGCCGTGCTCGGTGACCCGGGCACCGCCGGATGCCGTGCCGTCGCGCACCACACGACGCATCACCCCCGCGACCGGTGCCACGAGGATGCCTCCCTCGCGCACCTGCGCGACGAGCTCCGCCGGCAACCGCATCGCCATCGCCGAGACGAGAACCCGGTCGAACGGCGCGCCTGCCGGCCAGCCCAGCACGCCGGGCTCGGCAGCGTGGACCACGGCCCAGGGGGTGCCGGCCCGCTCGAGGTTGGCCCGGCCCATCTCGACGAGCTCGGGGACCCGCTCCACCCCGACGACCGACCCCGTCGATCCGGTGAGCCGGGCCAGCAGGGCCGTGGTCCACCCCGAGCCCGAGCCGACGTCGAGCACGGCGTCGCCGGGGTGCACGTCCAGGAGGGCCAACATCGCCGTCACCGTGCGCGGCTGGCTGTTGGTCTGACCGTGACCGATCGTCAGCGGTCCGTCGTACCCGGCCTGCCGGCGCTGCGACCGGGGGAGGAAGCGTTCCCGGGGGGCGGCCGCCAGCGCGGCGCGGATGCGCTCCTCCTGCGTCGGGTCCTCACTGCGCATCGTCGCCACCCCTCGTCGGGCTCACTCGTCCAGGTCGGCCAGGGCGGTCTCGACGGCCCGGTGGAAGGTCGGGTAGGCGAAGACCATCGTGCGCAGGGTGGCCGTCGGCACCTTGGCGTGCACCGCGGTGGCGAGCATCGAGAGCACCTCTCCGCCCATCGGGCCCACGGACGTGGCCCCGACGAGGTGGCCGGCGGTCCTGTCCTCGACGAGCTTGATGACGCCCTGGCCGTCCGGGCCCTGGATCCACCCACGGGTCGATGACCCCAGCGGGGCGAGGCCCACCGCCACGTCGAGACCGGCATCGCGGGCCTGCTGTTCGGTGAGCCCCACCGAGCCCACCTCGGGATCGGTGAAGGTCACCCTCGGCACCGCGTGGAACTGCGCCGGGTGTCCCTCTCGGCCGAGGACGTCGCCGAGGGCCACGTCGGCCTCGTACATCGACATGTGCGTGAACGCGCCCTTGCCGACGATGTCGCCGATGGCCCACAGCCGCTCCCCGGCGCGCATCCGCTCGTCGGTCTCGACGCTCCTCGCGCTCGGGTCCAGGCCCACCGTCTCCAGGCCGATGTCGGAGATGTTGGGCCGCCGCCCGGCCGCGACGAGCAGCCGGTCGGCGCGCAGCTCGAGGTCGGTGCCGCCCTCGTCGGTGAGCGCCACGGTGAACGTGCCCTCGGCGTGGTGCACCGACGTGATGGACGCGCCGGCCAGCACCTGGACCCCCTCGGCCGCGAACGCGTCGGCGACGACCCGGGACGCCTCCGGTTCCTCGGGGGCCAGGATGCGCGGCGCCGCCTCGAGCACGGAGACCGAGGTGCCGAACCTGGCGAACGCCTGGGCGAGCTCGGCCCCGATGGCGCCACCTCCGATGACGATCATGCTGTCCGGGAGCTCCGGGGTCGCGAAGACGTCACGGTTGGTCCAGTAGGGCGTGTCGGCCAGCCCGTCGATCGGCGGCGCAGCCGGAGCCGTGCCGGTGTTGAGGACGACACCGCGCGAGGCGGCGTACCGGGTGCCCGAGACCTCGACGACGCCCTCGGCCACGAGCCGTCCGTGCCCCCGCACGAAGCGCACTCCTGCCTTCTCCAGCCGCTCCACGGCGACGGTGTCGTCCCAGTCGTCTGTCGCCTCCTCGCGGACGCGGGTGGCGACGACGGACCAGTCGGGGGTGGCCTGCGAGGACCCGGCGAGCCCCGGCACCCGGCGGGCCTCGGCGAGCGAGTTCGCCGCGCGGATGACCATCTTCGAGGGGATGCAGCCGTAGTAGGGGCACTCGCCCCCCACGAGCCTCTCGTCGACGCCGACGACGGACAGGCCCGCCGTCGCGGCCTCGGTCGCGAGGTGCTCACCTCCCGGGCCCAGGCCGAGCACCACGAGGTCAACCTGCAGTTCGTCGCTCATGCCCCCACTCAAGCACGCCGGATGCCGTGGCCACAGGGTCGGGTCGTCGCACGTTTTGGGCGGGTCACGCGCGCCACCTACCCTTGGGGGATGCCCGGTGACTCGATCTTTCCCGTGCTCGAGCCGCTGCTCGAGCAGGTGAGCAAGCCGATCCAGTACGTCGGCGGCGAGCTGAACTCCACGGTCAAGGACTGGGACATCGTCGGTGCGGGCACCGTCCGCTGGTCGCTGATGTACCCCGACGCCTACGAGGTGGGCGTGCCCAACCAGGGCGTCATGATCCTCTACGAAGTCCTCAACGAGCGCCCCGACGCCCTCGCCGAGCGGACCTACGCCGTCTGGCCCGACCTCGAGGCCCTGATGCGTGAGCACGGCGTGCCGCAGTTCACCGTCGACGCGCACCGCCCCGTCGGTGACTTCGACCTGCTGGGCATGTCGTTCTCCACCGAGCTCGGCTACACGAACATGCTCACGGCGCTCGACCTGGCCGGCATCCCGCTGCACGCGGTCGACCGCGACGAGTCCCATCCGATCGTCGTCGCCGGCGGCCACGCCGCGTTCAACCCCGAGCCGATCGCCGACTTCGTCGACGCTGCAGTGGTCGGCGACGGCGAGGAGGCCGTGCTCGCGATCACCGACATCGTCGGGCAGTGGAAGCGGGAGGGGCGTCCCGGGGGCCGCCACGAGGTGCTCATGCGCCTCGCCCGCACCGGCGGGGTCTACGTGCCCTCCTTCTACGACGTGAGCTACCTCGGCGACGGGCGCATCCAGCGCGTCGCGCCCAACGCCCAGGGCGTGCCGTGGCGGGTCGCCAAGCACACCGTCATGGACCTCGACGCCTGGCCCTACCCCAAGCAGCCGCTCGTGCCGCTCGCGGAGTCGGTGCACGAGCGGATGTCGGTCGAGATCTTCCGCGGGTGCACCCGCGGCTGCCGTTTCTGCCAGGCCGGCATGATCACCCGCCCGGTCCGCGAGCGCTCGATCACCGGCATCGGTGAGATGGTCGAGCGCGGTCTCGCCGCCACGGGCTTCGAGGAGGTCGGGCTCCTGTCGCTGAGCTCGGCCGACCACTCCGAGATCGCCGACGTGGCCAAGGGCCTCGCCGACCGCTACGAGGGCACCAACACCGGGCTCTCGCTGCCCTCGACCCGCGTCGACGCCTTCAACATCGACCTCGCCAACGAGCTGACCCGCAACGGTCGCCGCTCCGGGCTGACCTTCGCCCCGGAGGGCGGCTCCGAGCGCATCCGCAAGGTCATCAACAAGATGGTCAGCGAGGACGACCTCATCCGCACCGTCGCCGCGGCCTACGGTGCCGGCTGGCGCCAGGTCAAGCTCTACTTCATGTGCGGGCTCCCGACCGAGACCGACGAGGATGTCCTGCAGATCGCCGAGATGGCCAAGCGCGTCATCGAGACCGGCCGCGAGGTCAGCGGCCGGCGCGACATCCGGTGCACCGTCTCGATCGGCGGCTTCGTACCCAAGCCGCACACGCCGTTCCAGTGGGCCGCCCAGCTCGGCGCGGAGGAGACCGACGCCCGGCTCGACAAGCTCCGCCAGGCGATCCGCTCAGACCGGCGCTACGGTTCCTCGATCGGCTTCCGCTACCACGACGGAAAGCCCGGCATCGTCGAGGGGCTCCTCTCCCGCGGCGACCGGCGGGTCGGGCGGGTCATCGAGGCGGTCTGGCGCGACGGCGGCCGGTTCGACGGGTGGAGCGAGCACTTCTCCTACGAGCGCTGGATGTCTGCCGCGGAGGCCGAGCTCCCGGCATTCGGGGTCGACGTCGCGTGGTACACGACCCGCGAGCGCGAGGAGTCCGAGGTGCTGCCCTGGGACCACATCGACTCCGGCCTCGACAAGGACTGGCTCTGGCAGGACTGGCTGGAGTCCCTCGACGAGACCGAGGTCGAGGACTGCCGGTGGACCCCGTGCTTCGACTGCGGTGTGTGTCCCCAGATGGGCACCGAGATCGAGATCGGCCCGACGGGCAAGACCCTGCTGCCGCTGACCGTGCTCGGTTCCGGCCGAGAGGCCATGGCCGAGCAGGCGCCGGCCCACAGCCACGCCTGAGCCGAGCCGCGCCCGCCTCGAACCGCTGCCGACCCCCGACCCGGGGTCCGTCCGGGGTCGAGCAGGGGGAGCCTCGGGGTCATGCCGGATGCCGCCGGCCCCGCGCCGTCCCTAGCGTCGGCGTATGCCGTCCACCCAGCCACCCACTCCCCTGAGGACCGGCGCCCGGTCCCTCGCCAGGCGCTCGCCCCTCGTGCTCCTGGCCCTGCTCAGCGTGTCCGTCGCGGCCCTCGCGCTCGGCTACCTGCGGCTGGACCCGTCGACGTACTTCGAACCGCAACGTGCGACGTACCTCGCGCACCAGGGGGCTCTGCTGACACACGTGTGCGGGGCGGTCCTCGCGATCCTCACCATGCCGGTCCAGCTCTCGGCGGGACTCCGGCGTCGCTGGCCGCGAGCGCACCGGCTCACGGGGCGGGTCTACGTCGCCGGCGTGGCGGTGGGCGGCGCGGGGGGGCTGGTGCTCAGCGCGGTCGCCCACGGTGGCGTCGCGGCGAGGGCCGGCTTCGCGGCGTTGGCCGTGGCGTGGCTGGGCAGCACCGCCCTGGCGGTTCTCGCCATCCGGGGCCGAGACATCGCGACCCACCGTCGCTGGATGCTGCGCAGTGCCGCCCTCACATCGGCGGCGATCACGCTGCGGCTCTATCTGGGGCTGTTCGGGGCGATCGCGGGTGCCGAACTCACGAGCCAGACGTTCGCCACGGCATACGCCGCGATCGCCTGGCTCAGCTGGGTGCCGAACCTCGCCCTGGCCTGGTGGTGGACCTCCCGCCCGACGCGGGTGCCGGCCCGCGCGGAGAGCCCGGATTCGCCGGTGGCCGTGGGGCGCTCCTAGGCTGCTGGCCCATGGCCCGCCAACGCACCCCGGAAGGACCGCCGCCCGCCCCCGCGGTGCAGAAGCTGCGGATCCGGTACGCCAAGCGCGGGCGACTGCGGTTCTCCTCGACCCGAGACTTCGCCCGGGCCCTCGAACGAGCCCTGCGCCGGGCGGGCGTGCCGATGGCCCTCTCCGCGGGGTTCCACCCGCATCCGCTCATCTCCTACGCGAACGCCGCAGCCACCGGCACCGCGAGCGAGGCCGAGTACTTCGAGATCAGGGTCACCGAGCGCGTGGACCCCGAGGCGCTGCGTGCGGCGCTCGACGAGGCTCTGCCGGAGGGGCTGGACGTCCTCGAGGTGGTCCCGGCGGCACCCGGGGCCCTGGCGGACCGGCTCGAGGCGAGCGAGTGGCGCCTCGTGGTTCGCGGCACGGACCGGGGCGCGCTCGAGGAGGCGGTGGCGGCATACCTCGGCCTGGACGTGGCGGAGACCACCCGGACCTTCAAGACCGGGCCCCGCACGTTCGACACGCGCGGGGCCGTCGTGGCGCTGGAGGTTCAGGGGGTCGACGATCAGGGGTGTGCGATACTGCGCATGGTCGTACGGCACACCACACCGTCCGTGCGCCCCGACGACATCCTGACCGCACTGCGCGCAGTGACCGGGTTCTCGCCGCCGGTCCCACCCCTGGTGACCCGGTTGGCGCAGGGCCCTCTGATCGACGCAGCTGCTGGGGTGGCTGATCCCTTGGCCGCCGACAAGGAAGCCGCCGGCTTCTGATCGGTGCCGCGCCGCCCGCGCGAGCTGGTCGGGGGCAGAAGTCGACTTCCGTGTCGGGGTGCGCCCCGCACGATCCGATCGCCCACCACGCGGTCGGCGGGGAGCCGGCCCACCCGGGCCGACCCGGTGTGGCCGTCGGCTCGTGGCTGACGGAAGGAGCCCACGATGGCTTCCGAGAACGACCAGAGCACCACGCCCGACGAGGCGCCGGTCGCCCAGCCCAGACGGCGCCGCGCCGCGAGCAAGGCGGCAGCCCCCGCCCGGTCGGTGCCTGACTCGAGCACGCACGAGGGCTCCGCCGACGTCGCGCCCGCAGCGGAGTCGACGGCAGCGGCCGCGAGCGAGCAGACGGAGGATGCGCCCGCGCCCGCCAAGGCAGCGAAGAGGGCCCCCCGCAAGCGATCCGCCAAGAAGGGCAGCGCGAGCCTCGACGAGGCCGCCCTCCCTGCAGTCGAGACCTCGGAGCCCGAGACGGCAGGGTCCGAGACCGCGCAGCCGGCGACCGAGGGGCCTGAGGCGTCCGAGGCCCCGGCGAAGAAGGCAGCCAAGAAGTCCTCGACGAAGAAGGCGACGCGCAAGCGCGCCGCCAAGGCCGAGCAGGCTCCGGAAGCCGCTCCCGAGAGCGACCCGGCAGCGCCCCCCCAGGGTGACGCGGCAGCGCCGTCGGAGGAGGCCGAGGAGCCCGAGGAGGACGACGCGTCGGGGGAGTCTGCTCCTGCCGTCCCCAGCTTCGGGCTGCTGTTCCAGGCACCCGAGCCCACCGTGGCCCGGCGCCGGCGCGCCACGGCGCCCAGCCAGGCGCCGAGCGAGCGCCCCGCCGAGGTCGAGCCCGCAGCACCGGCCGCCGAGCCGGCCGAGGACACGACGAAGCCGGCAGTGCCGTCCGACGAGCAGGGCCGCGCGGACGGCGACGACACCGGAGACGACGCCGAGGGCGGCCCCCGTCGTCGGCGCAGGGGTGGTCGCGGTCGCCGCGGCCGCGCCCAGTCGGATGACGAGCAGACCGGCACCGAGGCATCCTCGGCCGAGGGCACCGACTCCGACTCCGGGTCCGGCGGTGACGGCAACCGCTCGGCGGATGCTGACTCCGGCGAGGCATCCGAGGACTCCGACTCCGGCTCCAGCAGGAGGCGCCGCCGCCGTCGCCGCGGCGCGGGGTCCGGCGAGGACGACCCGCCCGGCACCGTCACCAAGGTGCGCGAGGCCCGGTCCCCGCGCGACGAGCCGACGGCCGTCAAGGGGTCGACCCGCCTCGAGGCGAAGAAGCAGCGCCGCCGGGAGGGCCGCGAGGCAGGGCGTCGCCGCACGATCATCACCGAGGCGGAGTTCCTCGCCCGCCGCGAGAGCGTCGACCGCGTCATGGTGGTCCGCGGGCGCGGTGACCGCACCCAGATCGGCGTCCTGGAGGACGGCGTGCTCGTGGAGCACTACGTCTCGCGCGAGACGACGGCCTCGATGGCCGGCAACGTCTACCTCGGGCGCGTCCAGAACGTCCTGCCGTCGATGGAGGCCGCCTTCGTCGACATCGGGAAGGGCCGCAACGCCGTGCTCTACGCCGGTGAGGTCAACTGGGATGCCGCAGGCCTCGAGGGCGGCCAGTCCCGCCGCATCGAGCACGCCCTGAAGTCCGGCGACACCGTGCTCGTGCAGGTGACAAAGGACCCCATCGGCCACAAGGGTGCCCGCCTGACCTCCCAGATCTCGCTGCCGGGCCGCTACCTCGTCTATGTGCCGGAGGGCTCGATGACGGGGATCTCCCGCAAGCTCCCCGACACCGAGCGGGCCCGGCTCAAGGGCATCCTCAAGGAGGTCGTCCCGGACTCGGCCGGCGTCATCGTCAGGACCGCCGCCGAGGGTGCGTCCGAGGAGGAGCTCACCGCCGACGTCGAACGGTTGACCAAGGCCTGGGAGAAGATCTCCAAGAAGGCCGAGAGCGCCATGGCGAAGAAGGCCGGAAGCGGGGGAGCGCCCATGCTGCTGCACGGCGAGCCCGACCTGACGGTCCGGGTCATCCGTGACGTCTTCACCGAGGACTTCAGCTCCCTCGTGGTCTCCGGGGACAAGGCCTGGTCGGAGGTGAGCACCTACATCGAGGACGTCGCTCCCGACCTCGCGTCCCGGGTGACGCGGTGGACCTCGGATGACGACGTGTTCGCCTCGCACCGAATCGACGAGCAGATCGCCAAGGCGATGGACCGCAAGGTCTGGCTCCCCTCGGGTGGGTCCCTGGTCATCGACCGCACCGAGGCCATGACCGTGGTCGACGTCAACACCGGCAAGTTCATCGGGTCCGGGGGCAACCTCGAGGAGACGGTGACGAAGAACAACCTCGAGGCCGCCGAGGAGATCGTCCGCCAGCTCCGGCTGCGTGACATCGGTGGCATCATCGTCGTCGACTTCATCGACATGGTCCTGGAATCGAACCGCGACCTCGTCGTGCGCCGGCTCCTGGAGTGCCTGGGCCGCGACCGCACCAAGCACCAGGTGGCCGAGGTCACCTCCCTGGGCCTGGTCCAGATGACGCGCAAGCGGGTCGGGTCCGGGCTCATCGAGGTGTTCTCCGAGCCCTGCGAGCACTGCAACGGCAGCGGCGTGGTCGTGCACACCGAGCCCATCGACCGCAGCGGCTCCTCGGACCAGGGCTCCGGCTCGGGGGGCTCTCGCTCCGGCCGAGGGCGACGTGGCGCCGGATCCTCCGGCTCGTCCGGGTCGGGCTCCTCGGGCTCCGGCTCGGGTGGCAACGGGAACAACGGCGGCAACGGCGGCAACGGCGGCACGAACGGCGAGGCCGCACCGCGCACCCCCTCCGGACCGACGGCCGCGCAGATCGCGGCGGCAGCGCATGCCGCGGCCCTGCGCAAGGCCGACCACGACGAGACCGATGCCGAGGGTCGCCAGTCGACCGTCGCGGTCGCCGAGGCGGTTGCCGATGCGGTTGCCGATGCGGTCGTCGACGTCGTCACGGGCGGAGATGCAGGCGGTGCCGGAGAGACGGACAGCCGACCGGCGGAGTCGGACCCGACAGGCAGCGAGACGGACACCCGACCGGCGGAGTCGGACCCGACAGGCAGCGAGACGGCTCCTGCGGGGACGACGCCCGCGGCGGAGCCGGTGAGCGTCCCGGTGACGGAGTCGGAGAGTGAGCCGGTGAACGTGCCCGTGACGGAGCCCGAGAATGTGCCGGTCACTGAGCCGGTCGCCGCGCCGGTCTCGGCCCCCGCAGCGCGTCCGCGGCGCAAGCGCGGGCGGGTCGTGGCCCCGGCGGGGCCGCCCCGTCCGGTCGGCGAGTCCGACGGAGCGGACGCCACCGACGGCGCCCCTCCCCCCGAGTCCGCCGCCCCCTGATTTGGAGGCCCACCGGAACCGCCGGTAGTCTTGCCAGTCGGTGCGCCCACCGAGCCGATGTCCTGTGTCCCCCACGGGGTAGCTATCAGCCGGTCACCCAGAGAGCGTGCCCGCAAAAGAAAGTGAGTACCAACGTGTACGCGATTGTGCGCGCAGGTGGTCGTCAGGAGAAGGTCTCCGTCGGCGACGTCCTGCTCATCGACAAGATCGGTCAGGCCGGAGACACGGTCAACCTCCAGCCGCTCCTCCTCGTCGACGGCTCCACCGTCACGAGCGACGCGGGCAAGCTGTCGAAGGTCACCGTGACCGCGGAGGTCGTCAAGGCCGCCAAGGGTCCCAAGATCACCATCCTGAAGTACAAGAACAAGACCGGCTACCGCAAGCGCCAGGGCCACCGCCAGCCGCTCACGCAGGTCAAGATCACGGCGATCGACGCCTGATCCCCCTTCGGAACTCACGGAACAAGGACTACTGACATGGCACACAAGAAGGGTGCGTCCTCGACCCGCAACGGTCGCGACAGCAACGCCCAGTACCTCGGTGTGAAGCGCTTCGGCGGCCAGACCGTCAAGGCCGGCGAGATCATCGTCCGCCAGCGAGGCACCCACTTCCACCCCGGAGACGGCGTGGGGCGTGGCGGCGACGACACGCTGTTCGCGCTCGTCTCCGGTGCGGTCAAGTTCGGCAGCAAGCGCGGCCGCAAGACCGTCAACATCATCCAGCCGGAGCCCGTTGCCGCGGAGTGACGCCGGATGCCGGGTGCCCACCACCCGGAGCATGACCACGTCGTGAGGGGCGGGCCCAGCAGAGGCCCGCCCCTCACGGCATACCCACCCGTTCGACCAGAGGAGACACAGCATGACGACCTTCGTCGACCGCGTCGTGCTGCACGTCGCTGCCGGTAACGGCGGCCACGGGGTGGCCTCGGTCAAGCGGGAGAAGTTCAAGCCCCTCGGCGGCCCGGACGGTGGCAACGGTGGCAAGGGCGGCTCCGTCATCCTCGCCGTCGACCCGCAGTCCACGACGCTCCTGGACTACCATCACAGCCCGCACCGCCGCGCCGACAACGGCAAGCCGGGCGGCGGGGACGAGAAGAACGGCGGCGACGGCGGCGACCTCGTCCTCAAGGTGCCCGAGGGGACCGTCGTCAAGGGTCCCGACGGGACGGTCCTCGCCGACCTCGTCGGGCACGACGCGACCTTCGTGGCCGCTCGCGGTGGCCGCGGTGGTCTCGGCAACAAGGCGCTGGCCAGCGCCCGTCGCAAGGCTCCCGGTTTCGCGCTGCTCGGTGAGCCCGGCGAGGCCGGCGACATCGTGCTGGAGCTGAAGTCCATCGCCGACGTCGCGCTCATCGGGTTCCCAAGCGCCGGCAAGTCCTCTCTCGTCTCGGTCCTCTCCGCGGCGCGACCCAAGATCGCCGACTACCCGTTCACGACCCTCGTCCCGAACCTCGGGGTCGTCACCGCGGGGTCCGAGCGCTACACGATCGCCGACGTGCCCGGTCTCATCCCCGGCGCGAGCGAGGGCAAGGGCCTGGGCCTGGAGTTCCTGCGGCACGTGGAGCGCTGCTCGGTGCTCGCCCACGTCATCGACTGCGCCACCCTCGAGCCCAACCGCGACCCGATGACCGACCTCGACGTCATCGAGGCCGAGCTCGCCGCCTACGTCACCGACGACGCGCTCGGCGGCCGCCCGCTCTCCGAGCGCACCCGCATCGTCGTGCTCAACAAGGCCGACGTGCCCGACGCGAGGGACCTCGCCGAGATGGTGCGCCCGATGCTCGAGGAACGCGGTCTCGAGGTGCACATCGTCTCGGCCGTCGCGCACACCGGCCTCAAGGAGCTGGGCTTCGCCCTGGCACGCCACGTGGCGGCGGCCCGCGCGGAGCTCGAGGCGAACATCGTGGAGCGCCCCCGCATCGTCATCCGGCCCAAGGCGGTCGACGACAGCGGGTTCGACGTGGCCCGCGAGAAGACCCCCGAGGGGGAGGTCTTCCGGGTCACGGGCGAGCGTCCCACCCGGTGGATCCGCCAGACCGACTTCTCCAACGACGAGGCCGTGGGCTACCTCGCCGACCGGCTCAGCCGGCTCGGGGTCGAGGAGGCGCTCCTCAAGGCCGGCGCCGTCTCCGGGTCCACCGTGCTCATCGGGCCGCAGGACAACGCCGTGGTCTTCGACTGGGAGCCGACGATGAGCGCCGGCGCCGAGCTGCTCACCGGACCGCGGGGCACCGACCTGCGCCTCGAGGCCGAGGGCCGCAAGTCCCGCGACGAGCGCCGCGAGGAGTTCCACGCCCGCAAGGACGCGCAGACGGCCGCCCGCGACGAGCTGGCCCAGGAGCGCCGTGCCGGCCACTGGTCCAGCACGGACGACCCCGACTGAGCCCGGAGCCGATCGGGATGCCGGACGCCGCCGCACGCCTGCGCGCCACCGTGGGTGCCGCCTCACGACTCGTCGTGAAGGTGGGGTCCTCGTCGTTGACGAGAACCGACGGCGGCCGGCTCGACGTGTCCGCGCTGCGAACCCTCGTCGAGGTCCTCGCCGAGCGGCGCCGGGCGGGAAGCCAGGTGGTGCTCGTGTCCTCGGGCGCGATCGCCGCGGGGCTCGGGCCGCTGGGGCTGGCGCGCCGCCCGGGTGACCTCGCCACCCAGCAGGCTGCGGCGAGCGTCGGGCAGGGTGCGCTAGTCGCCGCCTACCAGAGCGCCTTCGCCGAGCACGGACTCACCGTGGGCCAGGTGCTCCTCACCGCGGACGACGTGACCCGCCGGACCCACTACACGAACGCGCGCCGTACCTTCGACCGTCTCCTGGAGCTCGGTGTGGTGCCCATCGTCAACGAGAACGACACGGTCGCGACGCAGGAGATCCGGTTCGGCGACAACGACCGGCTCGCGGCGCTCGTGGCCGACCTCGTGGGTGCGCAGGGGCTGGTGCTGCTCACCGACGTCGACGCCCTCTACGACGGCCCGCCCGGCCTGGGGGCCCCGCTCAGGGTGCCCCTCGTCGCGACGACCGCGGACCTCGACACCGTGCGGATCGGTGGCACCGGGTCGGGCGTGGGCAGTGGCGGCATGGTGACGAAGGTCGAGGCCGCCGGGATCGCCGGGGCGGCCGGGGTGCCGACGTTGCTGACTCGGCTCGAGGACGTCACCGCCGCTCTGGCGGGTGCCGACCTCGGGACCGTGTTCGCGCCGGCGGCGGCGACCCGGGCCTCCCGCAAGCGCTGGCTCGCCCATGCCACGACCGCGCGCGGCCGGGTCCTCCTCGACGACGGGGCCGTCACCGCGGTCGCGGTTCGCGGGACGTCGCTGCTGCCCGCGGGGATCACCGGCGTCACCGGCGACTTCTCGGCCGGGGACGCCGTCGACGTGTGTGGGCCGGACGGCAGGGTGATCGCCCGCGGACTCGTCAACTACGCGTCAGCGGAGCTGCCGCGGCTGCTGGGTCGATCCACGCGGGACCTCGCCCGCGAGCTCGGACCCGCCTACGAGCGCGAGGTCATCCACCGCGACGACCTCGTCGTCCTCTGACCCCGGCGTCCCCGTCCTCTGACCCCTTCGTCCCCTGACCCCGGCGCCACGCCCCTGACGTGCCCCGGCCGGCCGGGGCCCGTCGCTGGCCGCCCCACCCGCCCCGGACGGTGCGGTCAGCGAACCTGCTCGACCTCGAACTGCATCCTCGGGTGCGCGATCTCCTCCTGGCTCTGCACGAGCTGGAGCTCGCGCCGCCCCGACGCGTGGGTGCGCTCCAACAGGTCGAAGACGCTGGACACGGTGCGCCCGAGTGCGACCCCGGCATCCCCGCTGTCCAGCAGGTGCGCCGTGAACAACGCCGCCGTGACGTCCCCCGAACCGTTCGCCTTGAGCGGCAGGTGGGGGGTGCGGACGATCCACGCGCCGTCTCCGTGCACCGCGAGCATCTCGATGGTCCCCGTCGGTCGGTCCGGACGCAGGACGGACGTCACGAGGACCGTGCGGGGGCCCATGTCGCGGGCCCGCTCGACCGAGGCGAGCGTCGAGTCGAGGTCCCCGGGCTCGGTCTCGGTGAGGAAACCGAGCTCGAACTGGTTGGGCGTGATGAGGTCGGCTCTCGGGACGACCTTCTCGCGCAGCAGGACGGGGATGGCGGGGTGCACGAAGCAGCCCGAGCTGGCGTTGCCCATCACCGGGTCGCAGGCGTAGATGGCCGAGGGGTTGGCGGCCTTCGTGCGGGCGACGGCGTCGAGGATGACCTCGCCGATCTGCTCCCCGCCCTGGTACCCGGAGAGCACGGCGTCGACCTCGGGCAACGCACCCCGCTCCTCGATGCCGGTGACGACCTCCCGGACGTCCTCGGCGGGCATGAGGGGCCCCCGCCACGCGCCGTAGCCGGTGTGGTTGGAGAAGTGGACCGTGTGCACGGGCCACACCTCCACGCCGAGGCGTTGGAGCGGGAACACCGCTGCCGAGTTGCCGACGTGCCCGAAGGCGACGGAGGACTGGATGGAGAGGATCGTCGTCACCGTCCCATCCTCGCACTGCGGTGTCGCGGCGGGGCGCGGACCCGGAGCAGAACCCGCCGTTCCCGCCACTACCGATTGCTCGCCCCGAGCGAGCAGTGTTGAAAGATGCTCGCCCGTACCGAGCAGATCTCGAGGATGCTCGCCCGGACCGAGCAGATCTTGACGATGCTCGCCCACGGCGCGCTCATCCGGGAGTGCTCGCGGACACGACGCAGATTCGAGAGTTGCATCCCGTGGGGAGGCAACCAGTAGGGGCGGGGAGTGGGCATTGGTTGGGGCAGGCCGCGCGCGCGGCCCTCGCGCAGTGGTCGTGCGGCGGGGGAGTGCGCCGGTCGGGCGCTGCGATGTGCGGCCGGGGCCGGAGCAGCCGGCCATCCCGTGGGCGGTGGGGTCAGGGCGGGTGGGCAGCGGCGTACCGTTGGCTGCATGTCCGACCGCACCTCCGGCATCGACCCGGCCGACGTCGAGTCCGTCCGCACGCTGGCCGAGGCGGCCCGCACCGCCTCACGGCGACTGGCCCTGATGTCCCGGGCCGAGAAGGATGCCGCCCTGCGGGGGCTGGCCGACGCCCTCGAGCACGCCAGCGACCGCATCGTCGCCGCCAACGAGAGCGACCTCGCCCGCGGGCGGTCGGGCGGGATGCCGGAGAGCCTCCTGGACCGGCTCCGCCTGGACTCGGCGCGGGTCGTCATGGTCGCTGACGCCCTGCGCGACATCGCCGCGCTGCCCGACCCCGTCGGTGAGGTCGTGCGCGGGTCGACGCTGGCCAACGGCCTGCAGATCCGCCAGGTGCGGGTGCCGATGGGGGTCGTCGGGATGATCTACGAGGCGCGCCCCAATGTCACCGTCGACGCCGCCGGGCTGGGCCTGAAGTCGGGCAACGCCGTGATCCTGCGCGGGGGCAGCGCCGCCGCCGACACCAACCGTGCGACCGTCGCCGTCCTGCGCGACTCGCTCGCGGCCCAGGGCCTCCCGGCGGATGCAGTGGGGCTGCTCGAGGGGGGACACGGCGCCGTGCGGGCCCTGATGACCGCCCGCGGCCTCGTGGACCTGCTCATCCCGCGCGGCGGGGCCGACCTGATCCAGACCGTGGTCACCGAGTCGACGGTGCCCGTCATCGAGACCGGCGTCGGGAACTGCCACGTCTACGTCGACGCCGCGGCCGACCTCGACAAGGCCCTGGCGATCACCGTCAACTCCAAGACCCACCGGCCCAGCGTCTGCAACGCAGCCGAGTCCCTGCTCGTCCACCGCTCCGCGGCCGACGCGTTCCTCCCCAAGGCATTGGCCGCCCTCGCAGCCGAGGGAGTGGTCCTGCGCACCGACGCAGCAAGCGGAGTGCGGGCCGATGCCGCAGGGGTCGCCCACGAGGCAGCCACCGAGAAGGACTTCGCCACCGAGTTCCACGGCCTGGAGATGTCCGTCGCGGTCGTCGAGGACCTCGACGGCGCGCTGGCGCACATCCGGCGCTACGGCTCCGGACACACCGAGGCCATCGTCACCGAGGACCGCGCCGCCGCCAGGCGGTTCACCGCCGAGGTCGATGCCGCCGCCGTCATGGTCAACGCCAGCACCCGGTTCACCGACGGTGGCGAGTTCGGGTTCGGCGCCGAGATCGGCATCTCCACCCAGAAGCTGCACGCCCGCGGCCCGATGGCCCTGCCCGAGCTGACGACCACCAAGTGGATCGTGGAGGGCGACGGTCAGGTCCGGGTCTGACGTCCCTGCTGGAGCCGCCCCTGCCGGATCGATGAGCTCCCGGCGTCCCGGCCGTCCTCCTCGGTCGTCGCGTCGAGCGAGTCATGGGCGACGAAGTAGGCGGGTCGCGCCTGGAGAGCGGTGTACATCCGCCCCACGTACTCACCGAGGATTCCGAGGGCCAGCAGCTGCACGGCGCCCACGGCTGCGACCACGACGACCGTCGACGTCCAGCCGGGCAGGGTGTTGCCCAGCAGCATGTTGACGATGGCGAAGACGAGCACCCCGATGGCGGCCACCCCGCCGAGGAGGCCCAGCCACGTCGCGAAGCGCAGCGGTGCGATCGAGAAGCCGGTCACCCCGTCGACGGAGAGGCGGATCATCTTGCCCAACGGGTACTTCGACTCGCCCGCCGCGCGAGCCGCACGCACGTAGGGCACCGACCCGCTGGGGAACCCGAGCGCCGGCACGACGAGACGGAGCACGCGGTTGTTCTCCGGGAGGGCGTTGACGGCCTCAACGGTGGCGCGGGACATCAGCCGGAAGTCCCCGGCGTCCACGTGCGCGTCGACGTCGGACATCGCCCGGATCGACCGGTAGAACGCCCGGGCGGACAGCCGCTTGAAGGCGGTGTCGCTGGAGCGGTCCTCCCGCACCCCGTAGACGACGTCGACCCCCGTGCCACGCGCCATGGCGAGCATCTCGCCGATCACCTCCGGCGGGTCCTGGAGGTCGGCGTCGATCGTGACCACCCAGCGTCCTCTGGCCCGGGCGAGGCCGGCCGAGATCGCCGCCTGGTGCCCGGCATTCGCCCTGAGGCGCACGACCCGCACCTGGGGCCAGTCACGGCGCAGGCGTTGCAGGAGCACCGGTGTGGCGTCGTCCGAGCCGTCGTCGACGCAGAGGATCTCGTAGGTCACGTCCCACGCGTCGGCCACCGGGCGCAACCGGTCGACCAGGAGGGGCAGGACATCTGCCTCGTTGTAGATGGGGATGACGACGCTGAGGTCGACGGCTGGCTCCGTCATGGGCCAAGGGTAGAGCGCCGGCCTGTGCAGCACCGGACCAAGGACCGAGGGCCCCCGAGTATGAGTTCGGGGGCCCTCGGTGCCGGCCGGAGCCAGCGGTCGAGCCGGTCGGTCCCTGCGGTCTAACCGCGTGGGTCTGCCATGCGACGGTGGCGCCGCCCCCGGGAGGACGGACTTCGACTCAGGCCGTCGGCCGCGGCACCCGCGCCGTCGCGCGCGACGCACCGACCTGTTCGGAGTGACCTCCGAACAGACCACTGCGCTCCGACCGAGGGGTCCCGGTCGAGACTGGTGTGCCGTTATCCGATCGACCCGCCCTCGTCCGAGACACGCCGCCGAGGGTGTCCCCGGCCCGTCTCCCCTCAAAGGGCGTGGACCCTTTTGTAGTCGGCGATGTCGTTGTCGCGCAAGCGGGCCGACGGACCGAATGTGACCGTTTCGCCGTGGCGGCGTGTCGTCCACAGGGCGCTCGCCTCAGACGCGGGGTCATACACAGGGCTGTGGACGAAATCGGTGGAGGACGGGGCGGTACGCTGATGCCCATGACGATGACTGTCGCGCTCTTGGTGTCCGAGGAGGCTGCGCACTCCGAGCTGCCGATGCCCCCGTGGGTCTACGGCGCGCTCGCGCTGCTGGCCTTCGCCTTCCTGTTCGGGGTGACGTGGTCCTTCCGGGGCACGGCCCAGAAGTACGCCTCCCCGGCCGCCCAGCACGAGACGGGGTCGCACGACGCCATCGAGGCTGAGTCCGATCACCCCTACATCGCTGGTCACCCCGAGCCCGAGGGCGACGAGGCCCACTGGCCCGAACACCCCGGTCACCACTGATCGGCACCCCGATGCGGTTGGGGGTCATGGGCGGGACCTTCGACCCCATCCACCACGGCCACCTCGTGGCCGCCTCCGAGGTCCAGTCGCTGCTCGGGCTCGACGAGGTGGTCTTCGTGCCCACCGGCGAGCCGTGGCAGAAGGAGGGACGTGAGGTCGCGCCGGCCGAGCACCGGTACCTGATGACCGTCATCGCGACCGCGTCCAACCCGCGCTTCACCGTCTCCCGCGTCGACATCGACCGCGACGGCCCGACCTACACCATCGACACCCTGCGCGACCTGGGTGCACAGCGACCCGGCGCCGAGCTGTTCTTCATCACCGGCGCCGACGCCCTGGCCCAGATCCTCTCCTGGAAGGACGCCGACGAGCTCTGGCCACTCGCCCACTTCGTCGGCGTGACCCGACCGGGCTACGAGCTCTCGGAGACCGGGCTCCCGGCCGAGCGGGTCACGCTGCAGGAGGTCCCGGCCATGGCGATCAGCTCGACGGACTGCCGCGCCCGCGTGCGGGCCGGTCAGCCGGTCTGGTACCTCGTCCCGGACGGCGTCGTCCAGCACATCTCCAAGCACCACCTGTATGCCGCGCCCGCCCCGGCCGCGGCCCACGCACCACCCCGAGGAGCACCGTGACCGCCACCGACCGAGCCCTCGAGCTCGCCCGCACCGCGGCAGCCGCCGCCGCGGACAAGCTCGCGACGACCATCACCGGCATCGACGTCTCGGAGCAGCTTGCCCTGACGGACGTCTTCGTCATCGTCTCCGCCGACTCCGAACGGCAGGTCGGGTCGATCGTCGACGAGGTGGAGGACGTGCTGCGCGCGCAGGGCGTCAAGCCGGTGCGCCGCGAGGGCCAGCGCGAGGGCCGCTGGGTTCTCATCGACTTCTCCGACATCGTCGTGCACGTCCAGCACGACGAGGAGCGCTCCTTCTACGAGCTGGAGCGGCTCTGGAAGGACTGCCCGGAGATCGACCTCGGCGTCGTCGGCACCGAGCAGGGCGGTCGGTGAGCGCAGAGGCCGCACGACGGCTCGTCGTCCTGCGCCACGGCGAGACGACGCACAACCTCGCGGGCGTCTGGCAGGGCCAGCTCGACTCCGAGCTGACCGACCTGGGAAGGGCCCAGGCCGAGGCGGTCGGGCCCGCCCTGGCGCGACTCGCGCCGAGCAGGGTCGTCAGCTCCGACCTCACGAGGGCGCGGCTGACGGCCGAGAGCGTCGGGCGCGCCTGCGGCATCCCCGTGGAGCTCGACGAGCGGTTCCGGGAGATCGACGCCGGCGCCTGGCAGGGGCTGACCGGTGCGGAGGTCGCCGAGCGGTGGCCGCAGGCCCGAGCGGCCCTGCTTCGTGGTGAGGACATCCGTCGCGGTGACCACGGGGAGTCGATGGGCGACGTCGTGGCACGGGTCGCAGCGGCGGTCACGGAGATCCTCGAGACCGCCGAGCCGGGGGAGTGCATCGTCGTGTCCACGCACGGCGGCGCAGGGCGTGCGCTGGCCGCCCACGTCCTCGGGCTGGAGCAGGCCCTGGCCTGGCGCGTGCTCGGAGCCCTCGGCAACTGCCACTGGGCGGAGCTCGTCGAGGGCCGGGCAGGGTGGCGCATCGCCGCCTGGAACGCCTCTGCCGCCACGGTCTCCCGCCCCGGCACCTCGCCGCCCTGACCCCGTCGCGGAGCCGCGCAGGCGCCCTCCCGGCGCCGACCTCGGGCCGATCCACGTCCGTGCGTGGTCGACCGATTTGGTCGCGCACCGGGGGTCATGGGTAAACTTCCGCAGTCGCCCCCGGGTGGTTCGGGGCTGTAGCGCAGTTGGTAGCGCACCTCCATGGCATGGAGGGGGTCAGGGGTTCGAATCCCCTCAGCTCCACAGGACGACAGAGAGCCGGCCTTCGGGCCGGCTCTCTGCGTCTCCGGGTGCGCCGGGTGGTCCTGCGGGCTGGGCCGACCCCGGCCCCGTCCGGTGGCCCAGCGCTCCGATGGCGGGGCAGGGCCCGGGTCGCCGGCGGTCAGCCCGGCCAGACGCCGCTGCTGCCGCGCCGGTGCGAGCCGAGCAGGTGGGTGTCGACGATGCCGACGGCCTCCATGAGCGCGTACATCGTCGTGGGGCCGACGAAGGTGAACCCCTTGCGCTTGAGCGCCTTCGACAACGACACCGACTCGGGGGAGGTCGTGGGCACCTCGGCCATCGTGCGGGGACGCGGCGTGTCGGCGGGTCGGAAGGACCACACGAACGCCGCGAGGTCGCCGTCGGGGTCCTCTCGCAGGTCCACGGTGGCGCGTGCGTTGGCGATCGTGGCGAGCACCTTGGCGCGGTTGCGCACGATGCCCGCGTCGCCCATCAGTCGCTCCACGTCGGCTGTGTCGAACCCGGCGACGACCTCCGGGTCGAATCCGGCGAACGCCTCCCGGAAGGCCGGGCGCTTGCGCAGGATGGTCGCCCACGACAGCCCCGACTGGAACGCCTCGAGTGAAAGCCGCTCGAACAGACCGCGCTCGTCGCGCACGGGCAGGCCCCACTCGGTGTCGTAGTAGTCGCGGAGCATCGGGTCGACCGAGGCCCACGCAGGGCGGGCGAGGCCGTCCTCGCCGACGACGACGTCCGGGTCGCTCACGACCGCTCCGGGGTGGTGGCCTGAACCTGAGGGCGGCACGGGCTCATCAGATGGCGGTGCTCCCGTTGTCCGGGGAGCCGGCCCCCAGCGCGGCCCGGATGTCGTCGGCGAGGTCGGCCGGGTCGGTGTTCGGGGCGTAGCGGTCGATGACCCGGCCGTCGCGACCGACGAGGAACTTCGTGAAGTTCCACTTGATCCGGCCGCCGAGCAGGCCCGTCTTCTCGGACTTGAGCCACTCGAAGAGCGGGTGGGCGGCGTCGCCGTTGACGTCGACCTTGGCGAACATCGGAAACGTCACGCCGTAGTTCACCTGGCAGAACTCCTCGATCTCGTCCGCCTCACCGGGCTCCTGGCTGCCGAACTGGTTGCAGGGGAAGCCGAGTACCACGAGGCCCTCGTCGCCGAGGTCCGTCCACAGTTGCTCGAGGCCGGCGTACTGCGGGGTGAACCCGCACTTGCTGGCGGTGTTGACGACGAGGACGACCTTGCCGGCGTAGTCGGCGAGGTCGCGCTCCTCGCCGGAGAGCGTGGGGGCACTGAAGTCTGCGAGTGAGGTCATGCCCACAATCGTCACACGCGGATCCGTCAGCGCCCCACCCCGGGCAACTGCGAGGATGCGGACGTGCTGGATGCCGTGTTGGTCGCCTGGGCGGTGGTCGTCGTCGCCGCGCTCCTCGACTGGTGGTCGGTCCTTCGTGACCGGCGCGCGGTGGAGCGCTGGGCGAAGCCTGCGGTGATGCTGGGGTTGATCGGGGTCGTGCTCGGCTCGGGCCTTCCGGACTCCGGGGGAGCGGGCCTCGGCGGCGACCCGACGGCGGTCTGGCTGCTGCTCGCCCTGGGCCTGTGCCTCGTGGGGGACGTGATGCTCCTGGGCGACGCGCCGTCGCGGTTCGTGGCCGGGCTCGCCGCGTTCCTGCTGGGTCACCTCGCCTACGTCGCGGCCTTCGTGGCCTCGGGCCTGGCGGCCCCGGCGCTCGCCGTGATTGGGCTCCTCGTCCTCGTGGCTGCCCTCGTCCTGGGTCGCGGCATCCTGCCCGGCGCACGGGTCGAGGGAGGCCCGGGCCTCGCGGCCGCTGTCGCGGCCTACATGGCGGTGATCGGGGCGATGGTGGTCACCGGCTGGGCCACGGGCCGGCTCGTCGTCGGCCTCGGCGCGAGCGCCTTCGTCCTCAGCGACACCGTGCTCGCCCTCGGCCGCTTCGTCGGTGAGCACCGCTGGACCCGCATCGTCGTCATGGTGACCTATCACCTGGCCCAGGTGCTCCTCGTCGTCGGGCTGGTCGGGTGACCGGGGCCCCGCCTGCGCTACCCTGACGACGTGACGAGGCCGCTGCTCCTTCGATAGCCGCGTGGGCCGATGGCCGGCGCGGCGACCCCTCCTGCGTGAGGGGTTTTTTCATGGGCAGACACCCCCACTGAGCAGGCACGAGACGATGAGGACGAGATGAGCGACACCCCGCACCGCTACACCGCCGAGCTGGCCGGGCGGATCGAGGTCGCCTGGCAGGACCGGTGGGCCGAGCGAGGAACGTTCCACGCACCCAACCCGGCGGGGCCGTGGGCCGACCCCGAGGGCGTCGCGGCGCACCCCGAGGGCCACCTGCTCGTCCTCGACATGTTCCCCTACCCCAGTGGGGCGGGCCTGCACGTGGGGCACCCCCTGGGGTACATCGCGACCGACGTCTTCGCGCGCTACAACCGGATGCTCGGCAAGAACGTCCTGCACTGCCTCGGCTACGACGCCTTCGGGCTGCCGGCCGAGCAGTACGCCGTGCAGACCGGCCAGCACCCTCGCAAGACCACCGAGGACAACATCACGATCATGGCCCGCCAGCTGCGCAGGCTGGGCCTGGGGCACGACGACCGCCGGGCGATCCAGACGATCGACCCCGAGTACTACCGCTGGACCCAGTGGATCTTCCTGCAGATCTTCAACGCCTGGTACGACGCCGACGCGGTGCGCCCCGACGGCGGTCTGGGGCGCGCGCGGCCCATCGCCGAGCTCGAGGAGGAGTTCCGCTCCGGCGCTCGCCCCCTCCCCGCGGAGGACGGCCGGGGGTGGGACGACCTCTCCGACGCCGAGCGGGCCGGCATCCTCGACTCCCACCGGCTGGCCTACACGAGCGAGGCGCCGGTCAACTGGTGCCCGGGGCTCGGCACGGTGCTCTCCAACGAGGAGGTCACGAACGACGGTCGGTCCGAGCGGGGCAACTTCCCGGTCTTCAAGCGCAACCTGCGCCAGTGGATGATGCGGATCACCGCCTACTCCGACCGCCTCGCCGACGACCTCGACCGCGTGGACTGGCCGGAGAAGGTCAAGATCATGCAGCGCAACTGGATCGGGCGGAGCCACGGCGCGGCGGTCTCCTTCCCGATCGCCCCCGCCGAGGACGACCCGGTGGCCGGTCCGGGGGAGCCCGGATCCGGGATCGAGGTCTTCACGACCCGTCCCGACACCCTCTTCGGGGCCACCTTCATGGTCCTCGCCCCCGAGCACCCACTGGTGGACGTCCTCGTGCCCGAGGGCGGGTGGCCGGAGGGCACCAGGGACGCCTGGACCGGTCGTGCGGCGACCCCGGCGGAGGCCGTCTCGGCCTACCGGCTCGCGGCGTCGCGCAAGAGCGACGTCGAGCGCCAGGTGGAGGGCAAGGAGAAGTCCGGCGTGTTCACCGGCGGGTGGGCGACCAACCCGGTGACCGGTGGCCGGATCCCGGTGTTCGTCGCCGATTACGTGCTCATGGGCTACGGCACCGGCGCGATCATGGCCGTCCCCGCGCAGGACCAGCGCGACTGGGACTTCGCCACCGCCTTCGAGCTGCCCATCGTCCGCACGGTGCAGCCCGGCGCCGATCACGACCTCGACACCGCCTTCACCGGCGACGGCCCGGCGGTCAACTCCAGCAACGACGAGGTCAGCCTCGACGGTCTCGGGGTGGAGCAGGCCAAGGTGCGGATCACGGCGTACCTGCAGGAGCGCGGACTCGGCGAGTCCACCGTCACGTACAAGCTGCGGGACTGGCTGTTCAGCCGGCAGCGCTACTGGGGCGAGCCGTTCCCCGTCGTGTTCGACGAGGAGGGAGTGGCGCACGCGCTGCCCGAGTCGATGCTGCCCGTCGAGCTTCCCGAGGTGCCCGACTACAGCCCGAAGACCTTCGACGCGGAGGACGCGAGCAGCGAGCCCGAGCCGCCCCTGTCGAGGGTGCAGGAGTGGGTCGACGTCGACCTCGACCTCGGCGACGGGCGCGGCACCCGCCGCTACCGCCGGGAGACCAACACGATGCCGAACTGGGCCGGGTCGTGCTGGTACTACCTGCGCTACCTCGACCCCGCGAATGCCCGGGCCCTCGTCGACCCCGAGAACGAGGCCTACTGGATGGGCCCGCGCTCCGAGCCGGTGCCGGGAGCGCCTGCCGGCACCCGCGACCCCGGGGGCGTCGACCTCTACGTCGGCGGGGTGGAGCACGCGGTGCTGCACCTCCTCTACGCGCGCTTCTGGCACAAGGTGCTCCACGACCTCGGACACCTCAGCAGCGACGAGCCGTTCCGCACCTACTTCAGCCAGGGCTACATCCAGGCGCCGGCGTTCACCGACGGCCGCGGTCAGTACGTCGAGGCCAGGGAGGTGCAGGAGGGCGTCGACGCCGGCGGTCTCCCGGCCTTCACCTGGAACGGCGAACCGGTGAGCCGCGAGTTCGGCAAGATCGGCAAGTCGCTGAAGAACATGGTGAGCCCGGACGAGATGTATGCCGCGTTCGGCGCCGACACCTTCCGGCTCTACGAGATGGGCCTGGGCCCGCTGGAGCAGAGCAAGCCCTGGGACACCCGCGCCGTCGTGGGGCCGCAGCGCTTCCTCCAGCGGCTGTGGCGCAACGTCGTCGACGAGGAGACCGGTGAGGTGGCCGTCGTCGACGTCCCGGTGGACGACGCGACCGCCCGGGTGCTGCACCGCACCATCGACGCGGTGCGCACCGACTATGCGGGCCTGGGCTTCAACACCGCCATCGCCCGGCTCACCGAGCTCAACAACGCGCTCACCAAGCTCGAGGGAGGCGTGCCCCGCGAGGCCGCCGAGCAGCTCGTGCTGATGGCGGCGCCACTCGCCCCGCACATCGCCGAGGAGCTGTGGCTGCGGCTGGGCCACGAGGAGTCCCTGGCCCATGCCGACTTCCCGGTGGCCGACCCCGCCCTGCTGGTCGAGGAGACGGTCACCTGCGTCGTGCAGATCAAGGGCAAGGTGCGCGACCGGCTCGAGGTGCCCTCGGACATCACCGAGGACGCCCTGCGCGAGCTCGCCCTGGCCCGCCCGCGGGTGCAGGAGGCGACGGCGGGCGGCATCCGGACCGTCATCGTCCGGGCCCCGAAGCTCGTCAACGTCGTCCCGCTCTGATCCCTCGCTCCCCCCGGCCTCGCCTGCCGGAACGCGGCGAGGCCCCATCGCTGACTCCGCACGTGTGGGGTAGTGGCGGTACGAGGCCGAGGCTGACAGCCACAACCTCGCACCTGCACAGTCGTCGCGGCCCCAGGTCAGGCGCGGCGGAACCGATCCCCGCGGATGACCGGGCGCCGCTGTCGCGACCCTCTCAGCCACTGATTCCATGGCCCTGAGGCACATCTTTAGCGAATCGTTGCCGAATCGCGCTCGATCGGTGTTGTGTCCGCCCGAGGAGTGGGGTTGACTCGACGAAATCCGCATCGAGGAGCCGCCAGTGCCGACCGCACCGCACGACACCCAGACCGCGACCGAGAGCGCGACAGGAGGAACCGAGGACGCCGTCGTCCTGACCCGCGTCAGCAAGTTCTACGGATCCGTCGCCGCCGTCGACGACATCAGCCTCCAGATCCACAGCGGTGAGTTCCTCTCGCTGCTCGGCCCGTCCGGCTGCGGCAAGACGACGACGCTGCGGATGATCGCGGGCTTCGAGGAGCCGGACACCGGCGACATCACGGTCGCGGGGGAGAGCGTGCTCGGCGTGCCGCCCTACCGCCGGCAGGTCAACACCGTCTTCCAGGCGTATGCGCTCTTCCCGCACATGTCCGTCGCGGAGAACGTCGCCTACGGGTTGGAGCAGGTGCGCACGCCGAAGTCGGAGATCCGTGAGCGCGTCTCCGACGCCCTCGACCTGGTCAAGATGCGGTCGTTCGCGAGCCGCAGGCCCAACCAGATGTCCGGCGGGCAGCAGCAGCGGGTCGCCCTGGCCCGGGCCCTGGTCAACCGCCCGTCCGTGCTGCTCCTCGACGAACCCCTGGGCGCCCTCGACCGCCAGCTGCGCGAGGAGATGCAGCTCGAGCTGAAGCTGCTGCAGTCGCGCCTGGGCATCAGCTTCGTGTTCGTCACGCACGACCAGAGCGAGGCGCTGTCGATGAGCGACCGCATCGCGATCATGCGGGCCGGCCGCATCGAGCAGCTCGCCGACGCCGACACGATCTACTCATCCCCGGCCTCGGCCTACGTCGCCGGCTTCGTCGGGCAGCAGAACTTCATCGCGGGAACCGCCGGGCCCTCCGGAGCCATCGACTCCGACCTCGGGCCCCTGCGAAGCAGCCGCGAGACGGCCGGCATCCGCACCGGGGATGCCGTGCAGGTCGCCGTGCGCCCGGAGGTCATCGACCTCCTCGCGGCGGAGCCGGGCGGCACCACCGAGAACACGACCCGGGGCACCGTCATCGGCGTCGCGCACCAGGGGGAGACGCGGCAGTTCCTCATCGAGCTGCGGCCGGGACGCTCGATGCTCGTGCGCCGGCCCACCCCGGTGGCGCCGGACCTGTCGACCGGCGATGCCGCCTGGTGCCGGTGGAGTGCCGACGACGTGCACGTGTTCCCCACCGACCCCGACGCCCCCGAGGTGCCCGACCCGGACCAGGCCCGGGTCGTCGGCCCGACCTGACCCGCAGCACGAGAGCCCCCGACCCTGACCGTTCCAGCCCCGACCGACCCGACGAACCGACAGTCCCACCAGACGTCCGGAGAGGACCACACCATGGCACGCCCCGAAGAGCCCATCCGCATCCTCGCCCACTCCTCCGCGATCCCGCGCATCCGCCGGGACATCTCGCGTCGCCAGATGATGGCCTTCGCCGCAACCGCGGCCGGGGCCAGCTTCCTCGCGGCCTGCGGTGGCGATGAGTCCGGCTCCGCCGGAACGGCGAGCGCGGCCACCGAGCCGATCGCCACGGGAGGGCCCCTCGAGGCCTCGCTGTCGATGTACTCCTGGGGTGACTACGACGCCCCGGAGGTGCTCGAGGCGTTCACCAGCTCGCTCGGCCCCGCCGTCACCAGCGACTCCTTCAACTCCAACGAGGAGCTCATCGCCAAGCTGGTCGCCGCCAAGGGCACCTCGGGCTACGACATCGTCGTGCCGACCGGGCCGTTCATCCCGCAGATGGTGGAGAACGGGCTGCTCGCACCGATCAACCTCGAGCTCGTGCCCAACATCTCCGCGATGGACCCCGAGTTCCTCGCCCGCGACTGGGACCCCGAGAACCAGTACTCGATCTGCAAGGCGTGGGGCACCACGGGCTTCGTCTACGACACGACCCTCATCGATCGCGAGCTGACGACGTGGAACGACTTCATCGACGCCGCCCAGAACGAGGCCAGCGGCAAGACCTCGGTACTCGACGACCCGGCCCCCATGTGCGGCATCTACTACTGGGCCAACGGCATCGACTGGAACACGACCGACCCTGCGGACCTCGACGCCTGCCAGGAGTTCATCGTCAACGACCTCGCGCCGCACATCTCCGCCTTCGACTCCTACCCGGGTGGCCAGGCCATCCCGCAGGGCACCCAAGCGCTCATGCAGGTGTGGAACGGCGACGCGCGCATCGGCATCATGGAGAGCGACGAGCCCGAGAAGTGGCAGTGGGTGCTCGGGGCCCCCGCCACCGAGCTGTGGATGGACAACTGGGCCATCGCCGCCGGAGCACCGAACCCGGAGGCCGCCCACGCGTTCATCAACTTCATGCTCGCCCCCGAGAACGCCGTGCCGACCGTCGACTACATCGGGTACCACACCGGCGCCAAGGACATCGAGGCCAAGGCGGAGGAGGCCGGGCTCGAGATGCTCGACCTCGTGTTCTTCACCCCCGAGCAGGTCGCGACGATGCACACCGGCGAGGTGACCGAGGCCCAGCAGCGCACGGTCGACATCTGGAACCAGGCGAAGGCCGCCGCGAGTGCCTGAGAGGCGCCTGCGGCTGCCTCGCTACGCCCTGGCCCTGCCGGCGTGGCTGTGGCTCTTCACCTTCTTCGTCGTCCCCATCGGGACGATCGTGTGGTTCAGCTTCGGCTACAAGCCGGGGCTGTTCGGGACGCACGCCAACGACGTGCTCTCCCTCGACCGCTACGGCGAGGCCCTCTCCCCGACGTTCTTCGCCACCTTCCAGAACACCCTGTGGGTGGGGATCGCGGGCACCCTCATCTGCCTGGTCGTCGGGCTGCCCACGGCGTACTGGATGGCCGTCAAGGTGCCGCCACAGCGTCGCGGGCTCCTCATCGCGCTGGTCATGGTGCCGTACTGGACGAACTTCCTCGTGCGGACCATCGGCTGGCAGGTCATCCTCGCCCCGCAGGGCTGGCTCTCCGAGCTGCTGCAGCTCCTGCACCTCACGAGCGGGCCGCTGGAGATCCTGTACACCCGCACTGCGGTGCTCATCGGGGTGGTCTACAACTACCTCCCGCTGATGATCCTGCCGCTCTTCGTCGCGTTCGACCGGGTCGGGGCGCCGCTGCGCGAGGCGAGCAAGGACCTCGGTGCCACCCGCTGGCGGACCTTCACCCGGGTCACCCTGCCGCTCGCCAAGCCGGGCATCATCGCCGGCACGGTGCTCGTGTTCATCCCGCTCATGGGGGACTACGTCACGGCGACCGTGCTCGGTGGTGCCCGCGGCAACATGGTCGGGCAGCTCGTCGCGAGCCAGTTCCAGACGGCCCAGAACTGGGCGCTCGGCTCGGCGATGGCCGTCGTGCTGATCCTCATCATCGCCCTGACCGTCGCGGTCATCGCCCTGCTGCTCTGGCTCGTCGGCCTGCCGGTGCGGGCCCGCCACCGCCTCGTCCTGGAGGAGCTGCCATGAGCACACCCGCCGCCCCGGAACGCACGCCGGATGCCGGGTCCCCGCCCCCGCTGAACCGCACCTCACGCCCGTGGAGCGACCGGGCGCTGGGCGTGTGGGGCGTGCTCGTCATGCTCTTCCTCTTCGCCCCGATCATCGTCATCATCATCTACTCCTTCAACGACGGCCGGCTCCTCGTGTCCTGGGACCAGTTCGGGCTCGCCCCCTACGAGGCGCTCATCGCCAAGCCGGCGATCCGCAGCGCCGTGGTGGTCTCCCTCCAGGTGGCCGCGCTGTCCTCCGTCGTCGCCACCCTCCTCGGGACGACCGCCGGGGTGGCGCTGGCCCGGCGGCCCGGCCGGTGGACCTACTGGTTCATCGGGCTGCTGCTGCTCGTGTCGGTGACACCGGAGATCGTCGACGCGGTCTCACTGCTGCCGTGGTTCGTGTTCCTGGGCCAGGATGCCGGCCTGAGCCCGTTCGACAACGGCATCGTGCGGTTGGTGGTCGGGCACTCCCTGTTCTCCACGGCCGTCGTCGCCTACATCGTCCGAGCCCGCCTCATCGGGCTGGACGAGAGCCTCGAGGAGGCGTCGATGGACCTCTACGCGCCGCCGCTGCGCACGTTCCGCCGGATCACCGTGCCGCTGGCGATGCCCGCCGTGCTGGCCGGCGCGCTCCTCGCGTTCACGCTGAGCCTGGACAACACGATCGTCTCGGCGTTCGTCCAGGTGTCCGGCTCCACCCCGTGGCCCGTCTACGTGCTGTCGGCGCTGCGATCCGGCCTGCGACCGGAGATCGCCGCGGTCTCCACCGTCATGCTCGTCCTCACCCTCGCCGCCCTCGCCCTCGTCGCCGTCGTGCTCAAGCGCTCGGGCGACTCCGCCACCGACATCGCCCGCACCATGGGAGGGAACTGATGGTCGACCTGATCCTCTCCGGAGGCCCGGTCTTCACCGCCGGTGCCGTCGGCGCCCGGCCCACGGCCGTGGCGGTCGACGGGGGCCGTGTCGTCGCCGTGGGCCACGACGAGGTCCTCGCCCTCGCCGGTCCGCGCACCGAGCGCGTCGACCTCTCCGGACGGCTGCTCGTCCCCGGCTTCCAGGACGCCCACGTCCACCCCGTGTGGGCCGGTCTGGACATGATCCGGTGCGACCTCTCCGAGCTGTCCACGGCCCCGGACTACCTCGAGCGGATCGGGCGGTATGCCGCCGACAACCCGGCGCTGCCCTGGGTCCTGGGCGCCGGGTGGTCGATGTCGGCCTTCCCGGGAGGCACCCCGACGGCGGCGGCACTCGACGAGGTGGTCCGGGACCGACCGGCGTACCTCGCCAACCGCGACGGGCACGGTGGCTGGGTCAACTCGGCGGCGCTGCGGCTGGCGGGGATCGACAGGGACACCCCGGACCCGTCGGACGGGCGCATCGAGCGCGACGCCACCGGGGCCCCGACCGGCACGCTGCACGAGGGGGCGATGGGCCTGGTCGGCCGACTGGCCCCGGAGCCGACCCAGGACGACCTCCTCGAGGCGCTGCTCCTCGCCCAGCGACACCTGCACCGGCTCGGGGTCACCGGGTGGCAGGACGCGATCATCGGCGACTACGGCGACGGCACCGATCCCGGCATCGCCTACCAGCGAGCCGTCGCCGCGGGGGCGCTCTCCGGGCGGGTCGTCGGAGCCCTGTGGTGGGACCGCAGCCGCGGCCTGGAGCAGGTCCCCGAGCTCGTCGCGAGGCGCGACGAGCTGAGCAGCGAGGGGTTCCGGGCCACGAGCGTGAAGATCATGCAGGACGGCGTGGCCGAGAACTTCACCGCCTCGATGACCGAGCCCTACTGCGACGGGCACGGCCACCCCACGGACAACTCGGGCATCTCCTTCGTGCCCCCCGAGGTGCTGCTCCCCGCCGCGGCCGAGCTCGACGCCCACGGCTTCCAGCTGCACTTCCACGCGATCGGCGACCTCGCGGTGCGCCAGTGCCTCGATGCCGTCGAGCACGCCCTGAGCGCCAACGGCCGGCGTGACGCCCGGCACCACATCGCGCACCTCCAGGTGGTCCACCCCGACGACGTGCCGCGCTTCCGCGAGCTCGGCGTGGCCGCCAACATGCAGGCGCTCTGGGCCGCCCTGGAGCCGCAGATGGTCGAGCTGACGCTGCCGTTCCTCGGCGAGCCGCGCTCGTCGTGGCAGTACCCGTTCGGCGACCTGCACCGCTCGGGCGCCGTCCTCGCGGCAGGGAGCGACTGGGCGGTGTCGAGCGCCGACCCGATGGCGGCCATCCACGTGGCGGTCAACCGGATCGTGCCGGTGGCCATGCGTGAGGACGACGTGGACCACCCGAGCTTCCTCCCGGAGCAGCGGCTCGACCTCGGGACGGCGCTGACGGCCTACACCGCCGGCTCGGCGTACCTGAACCACCTCGAGGACTGCGGGACGATCCGCGTCGGCGCCCTGGCCGACCTCGCGGTGCTGGACCGTGACCCGTTCGCGGCGCCACCGGAGGAGATCGGCGACACGCGGGTGCTGCAGACCTTCGTCGGTGGCCGGCGCGTGCACGCCGCCGACGACGCCTGACCCTCCCGGTAGCCGTCTCGGGTCGTGGACCCGGGATGCCGCCGGGCCGGCTCGCACTCCTAGACTTCTCCGCGTAGGTCATGAGTGCCAGCGACAAGCCCCGGCTCGCTGGCCAGCAACCCTCCTCCGCGGTGGGGTGCTCCGGGTGACGACCTGGTCGACGCCGCCACGGCGCCGGCAAGCGCGGGATCCCGGGGATCGACACCCGAGGTCCGCAGACCTCGGGAGGCCCCTCTCATGTCGATCGCCAGCACGACCGTCCCCACGTTCCTCCGTCGCCCGCGGCTGCGTGCCGTCCCGACCTCACCGCTGACCGCGGCCGCGGGGGCACCGGGCGCCACCCGCGCGGACGAGCCCACCACCGGCGTGGACGAGCCCACCACCCGGAGCACCCTGCCGGAGGTCGTCCGGCCCGACCTGGTGCCCACCGTCTCGGGCGATCTCGTCGACTACGCCAACCTCGACCACGCGGCATCCACGCCGGCCCTCCAGCGGGTCGTGCGCGCCGTCGAGTCCGCCACGCGCACCTACTCCTCGGTGCACCGGGGCACCGGCTGGCTCTCGCGGGTGACCAGCGCGCACTACGAGGCCGCCCGCGACGAGGTGGCCCGCTTCGTCGGCGCCCGCGAGGACGACGTCGTCGTCTTCACCCGCAACACCACCGACTCGGTCAACCTGCTCGCCCGCGCCCTGCCGCCTCGCACGAGCGTCGTCGTCTTCGCGTCCGAGCACCACGCGAGCCTGCTCCCGTGGCGGACGAGCGACACCGTGCGGCTTCCGGTGCCCGGGAGCGCGCTCGACGCCGAGGTGCTGCTCGAGGACGCGCTGCGGGCGCTCCCCGCCGGCACCCCGCGCCGCCCGCGGCAGGCCCTCGTCGTGCTCACCGCGGCATCCAACGTCACCGGGGAGTTCTGGCCGGTCGAACGGCTCACCGCCATCGCCCGCCGTCACGGAGCGCGCGTGCTGCTCGACGCTGCGCAGTACGCGGCCCACCGCCGCGTCGACCTCGGCGCGCTCGACGCCGACTGGGTGGCCTTCTCCGGCCACAAGGTCCACGCCCCGTACGGCACCGGGGTCCTCGCCGGCCGCGCGGACTGGCTGGATGGCGCTTCCCCCTACCTCGCGGGCGGGGGAGCGAGCGCCGAGGTCACCGAGCGACACACGAGGTGGTCGACCGGGGCAGCCCGCCACGAGGCCGGCAGTCCCAACGTCCTCGGCGCCATCGCGCTCGCCGCGGCCTGCGCGACGATCCGCGAGCACCGGTCCGCCATCGAGGCCCACGAGGCGGCGTTGACGACCCGCCTGCTCGAGGGCCTCCGGAGCATCGACGGGGTCGACACCTACGCGGTGTTCGGCGACGCCCACGACCGCGCACCGGTCGTCACCTTCACCGTCGACGGGCTCGACAGCCACCTCGTGGCCGCCGCGCTCTCCGCCGAGCACGGGATCGGCGTGCGCGCCGGCAAGTTCTGCGCCCACCTGCTCGTCGACACCCTGCTCCAGGACGACACAGGGGGGCATGAGGCGGCGGTCAGGGCGAGCGCTGGCCTGGCCACGACGGGCGCGAACGTCGAGCGGCTCCTGACTGCCGTCGCGGTGCTCGCGGCGCACGGGCCCGCAGCGACCTACCGGCGCGACCCCGACGCCGGGTGGGTGGCCGTCGAGGACACCCGCGAGCTCGACGCCCCGTTGCCCTGGTGAGCGGGGGCGGGCGGTCCCTGGCGCCCTCGTGACCGGCCGGTGGTCGTCTCAGGCGTCGCGCAGGTGCAGCGCGCGCCGGGGGCAGGCGGCCACCGCCTCGCGGGCCAGACCCCGCTGCGCCGTGGCCACCGGGCCCAGCACGACCGGGTAGCCCCACTCGTCGAGCACGATCCGCTCGGGCAGCAGCTCGGCGCACAGGCCCCGCGCGCGGCACTCGGGCCAGTCGACGACGAGCTTCTGTTCGTGGCCGCTCACCGGGCCACCTCCATCGCGCGACCGGCCGTGCACCCGCACCGGTGGGCGAGGTGCTGCTCGACGTGACCGTCCAGCGTCGAGAGCAGCGAGGTGACGAGGCGGGCCGTGCCGTCGGGGTGGGCGCAGGCACCGCGGCCCTTCACGAGCCCGCTCAGCTCTCGCAGCCGGCGGCGGGTGTCCGCGCCCTCGGCGAGACCTCGGACCTCCCCGGCAAGGGCGGGCAGCCCGTTGCGGCAGGGACCGCAGCGGCCGGCCGACTCCGCGGCGAGGTATGCCGTGTAGCGGGCCGTCTCCGCCACCGGGCACGAACCGTCGCCCAGGGACAGCACCGAGCCGGCGCCCATGGTGGCCCCCAGCGGGCGCAGGTGCCCGTTCGACCAGCGCAGCCGGCGCACCCTGCTCGGGTGCACCCAGGCGCCGTGGAAGCCGCCGACGAGGAGCGGTGCATCGAGCGCATCGGGGTCGAGCACGCTCGCCGCGGCGCTCCCGTGCTCGACCTCGACGACGCGCACCCCCTCGAAGCCGCCGTCGGCGTTCGGCGGCCTCGAGAGGGTGAGCAGGCTGGTGCCGGGCTCCACGTCCGTCCCGAGCGCGGTGTAGCGCGCGGCACCCCAGTGCACCACCGCGGCGAGGTGCGCGAACGACTCGGCGTTCGAGAGCAGCGTGGGACGCCCCCGGTGGCCGTCCACCGCCTCTGGTGCCCACGACGTGACGGGCAGACCCGGGCGCCCGGCGATGAGCTCGAGCACGGCGCGGGCCTGCCCCGAGACGAAGCGGGCCTCCGCCTCGTGCCGGTGCCACCGGATGCCGCGGTCCTCCCGCTCGGCGACCGCGCGAGCCACGGCCGACCCTGCCCACGGCCGGTCGGCAGAGGTGACGACGTGCACCGAGCCGGCGCCCGCTGCCCGTGCGGCGAGCACCGCCCCGTCGAGGACGAGATGGGGGGTCACGTCGAGCAGGGCGCTGTCCTTCGCGCTCGCGGGCTCGCCCTCGGCCGCGTTGACGACGACGACGGGTCGACGGCCGGGACGCCGGCCGCCGTGGCGGAGCACGGTGTCGAGCTTGCGCGAGAGCGGGAACCCTGCGCCCCCGCGTCCGCGGACTCCCGCAGTCGCGAGGAGGGCGACGAGGGCCTCGCCGTCGGGCTCCGGGAGCGGTCCGAAGCGGGCCCGGTGGGTCTCGTGGTCGGGGTCGGACCCGACGCCGGAGAGCAGCAGCGGACCGCGTTCCACGTCGACGAAGGCCGGGGGCCGGATCATCGGGCGCCCCCGAGGTCGGCGGGGAACAGGTCCCTGACGCTGCTGTCCGAGTCGGGTCCGGTCCCGTCGTTCGAGGCTGCCGCCCGGCGTCCCCGGACCACGGCGACCACCCGGGCGAGGGAGGCGACGACGACGGCGGCCACGCACCCGGCGGTGGTGAGCACCATCCAGCCGCGCGAGGCGTCCGTCCCGATCCCGATGCCGTGCACGACCCCGGCGACCCACGCGGCGTACGTGGTGAGGTGGACGAGGAACCAGGCGCGGTGCGGCATCCGGGAGCGTGCGAGCGAGGTCGCGACGACGACGAGCGTGAGGTCCAGGGCGAGGGTGCCCAGGCCGAGCCAGAGCGGCTGGTAGGTGCCGCCCACCGGCACCAGCGCCTGCCACCAGCGGATGTCGACGTACTCGTCGACGACGGCGCTGAGGGCGTGGGCGGTCAGCAGCAGCACCGAGAGCGCGGCGAGGGTGCGGTGCAGTCCTTGGGTGACGAACCGCGGCCACAGCGGGGTCGCCGTGCGTCCGGTGGCGAGCACGCCGAGCACCACCGTCAGCGTGAAGACCACGAGCAGCACGACACCCGTGCCGCGGTTGAGGTACCAGAGCAGGGGCGAGGTCATGAGTCCTCCTCGATGCCGGATGCCGTCCAGGCGGGTGTTCGGGTGACCCGGCCGTCGTCGTCGACCAGCCGGGCCGCGACGTCGTGCTCCACGAGCCAGTCCCGGGCGCCGGCCCCGAGGACGATGGCGGCGGTCGTGGCGGTGTTGGCCGCCGCTGCGGTGTGACCGAGCGCCGTCACGGTGCGCAGCGGCCCGGCTGCGGGGGTTCCGGTCCGCGGGTCGAGGAGGTGGTGCCACTGCCGGCCGCCTCGCTGCCAGCGCCGGGCCGAGGTGCTCGACGTGGCGATCCCCCCCTCACCCACCCTGACCACCGTGCGGTCGCCACCCCGGGACAGGTCGGCCACGCTGTGCCCGACGACGACGGGGTACAGGGGGGAGTCGCCCTCGGGAGAGGTCACCCGCACGTCGCCGCCCACCCCCACGAGCACGGGGGCGCCGCACTCGGCCGCGATGCTGAGGGCGACGAGGTCGGCGGCGAAGGCCTTGCCGGTGGCCCCGAGGTCGAGCGCCGAGCCGCCGGGCACCGTCACGGCGGAGGAGGAGACGTGCACGTCCTGCCACCGGCCGCGCGTCATCGGCAGCGCCGCCGGGGTCGGGTCCTCCGCGGGGACGAGGGTGAAGGTGCGGTCGTAGCCCGCTCCGACGAGGAGCGCGCCAAGGGTCGGGTCGACGAGCCCGTCGGTCTCCCGCGCCGCCTCGAGGGCCACCCGCAGGGCACCGACGAGGACCGGGGACACGGGCACCGGCGTGCCCGCACCCCGGTTGGCCCTCGAGAGGTCGCTGTCGTGGCGGAAGCGGCTGCACGATGCATCGACCTCGCCGAGCACGTCGACCGCGATGGCGACTGCGCGCTCGAGCGTCTCCGGGGACGTGCGCACGTCCACGTAGGTGCCGAGGGCGCGCCAGCTGGCGGCGCCGACCTCGCGCTCGAGCACGGGGTTGGTCGCGGCCGACCCGGGAGCGGGGCTCATGACCCGGCGCTCGTCACCGGCGGCGGCGGGGGAGGCGGTGCGGGTCGTGACGTCGTCGTGCGCGTCCCCGTCGAGGACGAGCTCGAGCCCGACGTCCCCTGGCCCACCCGGGCGCTTCCCTGCCCGGACGCGTGCACGAGCACCTTCGGGCCGACGACGGTGCGCACCGGCCGGGGCTCGGTCACCACGACCGGGTTGTCCGACGCCCACTGCACGAGTGCCTCGTGCTGGGCGCGGGCGGCCTCTGCCTCGGCCTGGGCCCGAACCAGCTCCGCGGCGGCCTCCTCCCGGGCGGTCTCGGTCGCGGCGGCGGCCGTCGCCAGCCCGGTGCCGGCGGTGGCTGCCGCAGCGAGGGTGCCGCTGAGCACCGTGAGGACGATCCGCCAACGGTCTCGCTGGCCGACGCTGAGGATGGGTCGCACGGAGGGGGTCCTCTCGGGTGGACTGCGGACGCCGGGATCGGCGACTGCTTGCAGCCTCGCGACCACGAGGACAACGGCGCCTCATGACCCTGTTAAGGGAACGTCATGCCGCACCGATCGGGCGGTGCCGGGCGACGTCCTTAACGTGCTGTTGAGGTGTCGACGAGGCGCCGTTGACCGGGGCGCGATGACGATCGGTGCAACCGCAGCCCACTCCACCCCGGAGGTCTCCCGTGTCCCTCACCACCACGATCGGCGTCGGTGCCCTCCTCGGAGGCGTGGCCGCGTTCGCCGTGTACACCGCCACCGCACCCGGCGACGAGGCCCTGGCATCCGCGCCGGCGGTGCCGACGTTCGCGCCCGTGCCGACCCCCACCGTCACCCAGACCGCCGAGGGCTGCGAGAGCCCCGCGGTGCTCACCGGCGGCGAGTGCGTCATCACCAAGCCCGGCCCGAGGGTGGTCGTGACCGACCCGGCTCCCCAGCGCACGACGGCGCCGCGGGCGGCAGCCCCGGTGGGCGACGACCACGAGGACGACGACGACCACGAGGACGACGACGACCACGAGCACGAGGACCACGACGGGTCCGATGACGACTGAGGAGCCCAGCCGGGCGCGACGGACGTCAGTCGCCGGGCCCGGGTGCGGGGGAGCGGATGGTGTCGCGCACCGGCAGCGTCACCGTGACGGACAGCCCGCCGAGCTCGGACCGACCCAACCGCACCGAGCCCCCGGCCTCGTGCGCGACCCGGTGCACGATCGCGAGCCCGAGGCCGCTCGACCCCGAGGCACTGTGGCCGCGACCGAGATAGGGCCGGGACAGGCCGGGCCCGGCATCCTCGACGACGACGACCACCACGGGTCGTGTCCCGGCACCGGCATCCGGATCGAGTGCCGCGCGCACCACCACCCGGGCCCGCGCGTCCTCGGGGGTGTGACCGAAGACGTTGTCGAGCAGGATGTCGAGCACGTCGCGGACGTCCTCGCGCGTCGCCGCCACGGGCCAGGCCACGGTCGTCACCGTCCCGCTCCTCGGGTCGGTGACCGGCGTCCGGTCCACCACGAGCTCGAGACTGCGGCCCTGGTCCTCGGCCAGCGGCTGCCAGAACGACACCCGCTCGGCCACCTGTGCGTCCACCCCGGCCGTGCCCGGCAGCTCCTCGCTGACGGTGCGGCGCGCCTCCCGCACCACGTCGTCGATGCTTCGCTGCAGCTCGTCGACGTGTCCGCGCAGCCGACGGGCCAGCTCGTCGTCCTCGACCAGGTCGGTGTCCAGGCGCAGGGCGGTGACCGGGGTGCGCAGCCGGTGGCCGAGGTCGGCCACGTGCTCGCGCTCCGCGACGACCAACCCGTGGATGCGGTCGGCGAGGGCGTTGAGCGCGCGGCCCAGCTCGGCCGTCTCGGGCGGACCGCCGGGCACGGCCCGGGCCGTGGAGTCACCCTCCCTCAGGCGATGCGCCACCTCGGCGACCTCGAGGACCGGCTCGCTCGTGCGGCGGCCCAGCCGGAAGGCCACCGCCACGGACAGGCCCACGAGGGCCAGCCCGAGCCCCACGATCGTCACCCAGGCGCCGAGCACCCCCGCCCGCAGCTCCTCGGTGGGCACCGTGGCCACCACCACCTCGAGGCCCTCGGAGGTCGCGACGGGCACGACCGCGTCCAGGCCGTGGTCCTGGTCGACGGTGAAGGCCCCCTGCTCCTCCCTGGCCCGCTCCACGGCCGCCGCGGTGTCCGGGGCCATCGTCGTCGCGGGCTGGATGCCGTCGCTGCCGAACACGGTGCCGTCGGGCTCGACCACGATGACCTCGGGCCCCCGGGTGCTCAGGTCGCTCACGGTGCGCGCGAGGGTCTCGCGGTCACCCAGCGTGGCGACCAGGGTGGCCACGCTCTGCGCCTGCTCCCGGGCCCGGGTGGTGCCCCGGTCGGCGGCGAGGTTGGCCACGAGGAAGCAGAGCGGCACGATGAACGCGACGACGACCGCGGAGGTCGTGGCCGCCACGAGCACCGCGATCCGCCGGGTCATCGGCTCGGCTCGTCCGCACCCTCGGGTGCGCCGTCCGGTGGGCCATCCGGTGCGGCGAGTCGCACGCCGACCCCGCGCACGCTCGTGAGGTACGCCGGGTGAGCCGCCGTCTCGCCGAGCTTGCGCCGCAGCCACGACAGGTGCACGTCGACGGTGCGTTCGCCGCCGCCATAGGGCTGGTTCCACACCTCGGCGAGGATCTCACGCTTGGTGACGACCTCGCCGGCCCGGCTCGCCAAGAGGTGCAGCAGGTCGAACTCGCGCCGGGTGAGGTCGAGGTCGGCACCGCGCAGGCTGGCCTGGCGCGACGAGGCGTCGACGACCAGCTCGCCCACCTGCAGCGGTGCGTCGGGGTCGTCGGCCGAGGTGCGGCGCAGGACCGCCCGGATGCGGGCCTCGAGCTGGTCCATCGCGAAGGGCTTGACGATGTAGTCGTCCGCACCGGCATCCAAAGCCTTGACGACGGACGGGTCGTCGTCTCGCGCGGTGACGATGATGACCGGGGTCTGGCGCACCGCGCGGAGCATCGCGAGCAGGCTGTGGCCATCGAGGTCGGGCAACCCCAGGTCGAGCAGGACGAGGTCGGGCTGCTCGGCGAGCGCCTGCTGGAGGCCGGGCATCCCGGCCGGGGCGCTCGACACGGCGTGTCCGCGGTCGGTGAGCGACCGCACGAGCGAGGTGCGGATGGCGGGGTCGTCCTCGATGACCAGAACGTGTGTCACAGTGGGCACGCTAGAGCAGGAAGAGGGTGAGTGGTGTGCGGATGGGACCTCGCCCACTCCTGGCGCTGTCGCTCGGCTGGCTGCTCGTCGTCGCCGTCGTGGCCGCCGTGACCTTCGTCGTCGTCGACCGGGCCGGGCGCGGAGTCGGACAGGCCTCGGCGGCTCGCACGGTCGCCCCCCTTCCCACTGACGGGGCGGGGCAACCCACGCCGAGCTCGTCGGCGACGGACCCACCCACCCCCGCACCCACGGACTCGCCCACCGTGCAGACTCCGACGTCCCGGACGGTGTCGTTCACCACGCCGGGGGGCACGGTCGTCGCGACCTGTGTGGGCACGACGCTGTCCCTGGGGTCGATCACCCCGTTCGACGGGTGGCGGTTCGAGAAGGACTCCGAGGACGGCGGGCTCGAGGTCGCGTTCGTGAACAGGGGCGATGGCGACGACGAGGTCGAGATCGTCCTGGCCTGTGTCGACGGATCGCCCGAGCGGGTCTCCAAGTAGCCCGAGCGGGTCTCCAAGTAGCCCGAGCGGGTCTCCGAGCGAGGCAGTGGCACTCACGCGACGGTCTGATCGCCCGGATTCCCCCGCGGCCATCTCTGGCATCGGGGGCCTCGAGGGTGTTGGCTGGGGTGCACGGGACACGACCGACCGTGTCCACCGAGGAGGACCACATGGCCATGCTCGACGCCGCCCAACTGCTTGCCGAGCTCGAACCCACGGTGGAGGACAACCTCAACCGGCACCTGTCGGTCGCCGCGGAGTGGATGCCGCACGAGTACGTGCCGTGGTCGCTCGGCAAGGACTTCGCCGAGCTCGGTGGTGAGGCGTGGTCGGTCGAGCAGAGCCAGCTCTCTCCCATCGCCCGCACGGCGCTCGAGGTCAACCTGCTCACCGAGGACAACCTGCCGAGCTACCACCGCGAGATCGAGCGGGCCTTCGGGCGGGACAGCGCGTGGGGCGCCTGGGTCAACCGGTGGACGGCCGAGGAGGGCCGGCACGCCTTCTGCATCCGCGACTACCTCCTCGTGACGCGCGGGGTCGACCCCGACGAGCTCGAGCGGGCCCGGATGGACACGATGGAGACCGGCTACGACTCCGACGACAAGCCGCTCCTCAACGTCTGTGCGTACGTCTCGTTCCAGGAGCTGGCGACGCGGGTCTCGCACCGCAACACCGGGCGCTACACCGACGAGCCGATCGCCGAGAAGCTGCTCACCCGGGTCGCCAAGGACGAGAACCTGCACATGATCTTCTACCGGAACATCATCCAGGCGGCTCTCGAGCTCACGCCCAGCCAGACGATGCGGGCGATCACCGACGAGGTCAAGTCCTTCCAGATGCCCGGTTCGATCATCCCCGGCTTCAACCGCAAGGCCGTCCAGATGGCGATGGCGGGCATCTACGACCTGCGCATCCACCACGACGACATCGTCGCGCCGCTGCTGCGCCAGTGGGGTGTGTGGGAGCTCGAGGGGCTCGACGCCGACGGGGAGACGGCCCGCGAGGAGCTCGCGGCGGCGGTCGCCGCGCTCGACGCCGAAGCCACCCGGTTCGTCGAGAAGCGCGAGCAACGGGCCGCCAAGCTCGCCGAGCGACAGTCCGCGGCGGCCGGGCACTAACCTGCACTGGTGACCACCGCTCTCGTCACCGACTCCACGGCATACCTGCCGGCCGACCTCCTCGAGGGGCTCGACGTGCAGGTCGTGCCCCTGCACGTCGTCGTCGGCGGGCGTGAGCACTCCGAGGGCGTCGACATCGACCCCGGCCAGGTCGCGTCCGCGCTGCGAGACTTCACCCCGGTGTCGACCTCGCGGCCGGCCCCCACGGCGTTCCTCGACGCCTACCGCCGGGCGGCTGACGGGGGAGCGGACAGCATCGTCTCGGTCCACATCTCCGCCGAGATGTCGAGCACCATCGGCGGAGCGGAGATCGCCGCCGAGCAGTCGCCGATCCCGGTGACCGTGGTCGACTCGCGAGCCCTGGGCATGGCGATGGGGTATGCCGTGCTGGCCGGGGCGCGGCTGGCCGCCACCGGCGCAGGGGCGCAGGAGGTGGCCGAGCTCGTGCGCGAGACCTGCGCCGGGGCGACCGTGGTCTTCTACGTCGACACCCTGGAGTACCTGCGGCGCGGCGGGAGGATCGGCAAGGCGGGGGCGCTGCTCGGCTCCGCGCTCTCGATCAAGCCGATCCTCGGGCTGCGCGAGGGGAGCATCGTGCCCCTCGAGAAGGTGCGCACCTCGACCCGGGCCATCGCCCGCATCGAGGAGATCGCCGCAGAGGCGGCCGGAGCCAGTAGTCGCGGAGCCGGGGCCGACGTCGCGGTGCACCACCTCGACTCGGTCGACCGCGCGGAGCGACTCGCCTCCCGGCTCGCCGCACGCCTGGGCGGGGGAGTCGACGTGAGGGTGGTCGAGCTCGGCGCCGTCGTCGGGGCGCACGTCGGGCCGGGCACCCTGGCCGTCGCGGTCGTCCCACGCACGGCGCACTGACCCGTGGGCTGGCTCGTCCTGCAGGTCGCCCTCCTCGCGGCGGCGTGCTTCGGCATCGGTGGCATCAACCCCGCCACGCTCGTCGCCCGGGCTCGGGGCACCGACCTGAGGACCTCGGGCTCGGGCAACCCGGGGGCCACCAACGCCGGCCGCGTGCTGGGGCGGCAGTGGGGGGCCCTCGTGCTGGCCCTCGACGTGCTCAAGGCCTACCTGCCCACGGTGGTGGTGCTGCGCACGATGGGCACGCTGCCGGCCCTCGTCGCCGGGCTGGCGGTGGTGCTCGGGCACGTGTACAGCCCGTTCCTGGGAGGCAAGGGCGGCAAGGGCGTGGCCGCCGCCCTCGGCGCGATCCTGGCCATCGCGCCGTGGGTCGCACTCGTGGGCGTGGTGCTCTTCGCCGTGGCCAAGGTGGTGCTCCCGTACGTGGGTGAGGCCTCGGTCGTGACGACGACCGGCCTGCTCGTCGTGGGTGTGCTGGGTGCCACGGGCGTACTGCCGCTGGAGCGGTCGGTCGCGGTCTGGCTCGTCCTGCTCTCGCTGCTCGTGCTGTCCCGGCACCGGCGCAACATCGTCGCGTGGCGGGGTCGCCGGGTCCGGTGACGTGTCGGGCCCGCAGGTCCGCCGAAAACTGGTCAGTGTGAGATCCGCCACGGCGGCCTCGGTGCCCCCAAGATGAGCACGGCTCCCGGTGTGGACCCCTGGGCACAACCCAGCTCGTCCATCTGAAGGGACCACCCACCCATGTCAATTCGTTCCCCTCGGCGCCTCGGCGCCCTCGGCCTCGGGGTCGCCCTCGCGGCCAGCGTCGGCATCGCCGGGTCGGCCGCGGCCGCCACGGCGACCACCGCCGACACCTCGACCCCGGTCGAGATCGTCACCCCCGACGGCATGCTCATGAGCTACATCGTCAACGCGCGCATCGCCAACCCCGGCCAGGTCCGCCTGGTCGAGAAGGCCGTCAAGGCCTCCGGCGGCGTCGTCGTCCAGTCCTGGCCCCAGATCGGGGTCGTCGTCGCGCACAGCGACCGCGCCGGGTTCCGGACCGACGTCAGGTCCAAGGGCGGCAACGCCGTCGAGTCGGTCGGCGCCACGCGCACGGTCTCGGTGAGCGAGGGCACGCCCTCCGCGCTGTCGACGACGTGGGGCCCCGGCGCCTCGACGTACAAGAAGGGCGCGAAGAAGGACGCCAACGGTGACATCCCCACGGAGAACACCCCCGCCGAGGGCCTGGACCCGTTGGAGCTGAGTCGCCAGTGGGACATGCGGATGATCAAGGCCGACCAGGCGCAGGAGATCACCGACGGCAGCCGCAACGTGCTCGTGGGCGTGCTCGACAGCGGCATCGACCCGGACCACCCCGACCTGCAGGCGAACATCGACACCGCCGACTCGGTCAACTGCTCCGACGCGGGCCGACCGGACACCTCCGAGACCGGGTGGTACCCCACGACGAGTGACCACGGCACCCACGTGGCCGGCACCATCGCTGCCGCGCGCAATGGCGTCGGGATCGTCGGCGTCGCACCGAACGTGCGGATGGCCGCGGTCAAGGTCGTCAACGACGACGGGTTCATCTACCCCGAGTACGCCGTGTGCGGGTTCGTCTGGGCCGGTGAGAAGCACATGGACGTGACGAACAACAGCTACTACATCGACCCGTTCGAGTTCTACTGCGAGGACCAGCCCGACCAGTACGCCCCCAAGGAGGCCGTGCGTCGTGCGGTTGCCTGGTCGACCAAGCAGGGAGTCGTGCACGCTGCGGCTGCGGGCAACTCCTCCTACGACCTCGCCACCAAGACGATCGACCGGGGCAGCCCGGACGACAGCACCCCCGTCCTGCGCACCCTGAACCAGGGCTGCAACGACATCCCGACCGAGCTCGACGGCGTCGTCACCGTCTCCTCGGCGCAGCAGTGGCCGACGGGCTCGACGACCAGCCGGTTGTCGTCGTTCTCGAACCGCGGGCTCGGCGTCATCGACGTCACGGCCCCCGGCTCGTCGATCTACTCGACCGTCGTCAACAAGAACGGCTGGGCCAACAAGAGCGGAACGTCGATGGCGTCGCCGCACGTGGCCGGTGTGCTGGCCCTGATGAAGGGTGCGCACCCGACCTGGACGCCGGAGGAGATGGTGTCCCAGCTCAAGGCCCAGGCCGACGACAAGCCGTGCTCCATCGCGACCGGCTCCGGCGCGCCGTGCACGGGCACCGACGAGGACAACAGCTTCTTCGGCGCCGGCATGGTCGACGCCCTCGAAGCGGTTCAGTGACCGGTAGCCACTGAGCACTCCGACGCGGGGGTCGTGACCGAAGGTCGCGGCCCCCGCGCCCGTCCTCCACGGGCCGTTCTCCACAGGTCGGCCGCCACGCGCCGACCATCCACAGGGGCGCCGTCGCTCGCCCACCTCGATCCGATGCTGCCTAGCGTCGGCGCATGCCGCGACGCGACGCCCCTGACCTCCTCTCACCAAGAGCCCTCGCACGGTTGCGCGCGCGAGACCGGCCCTTCGTGCCGACCGAGGCGGACCTGCTCGGGAGCGCCCGGGAGCCTGCGCTGGGTGATGACCCCTCGGGCGTCGACCCGTCGCCGCCACCGACTGAACGCGGCCGCCACGCCGACCCATCTGTCCCGTCTCGATGGGTCCGGCTGCCCCGTGCGATGACGGGCGCTCGCTGGCAGCCTCGCGGCGCGGCCGTCCTCGGCATCGTCCTCGTCTGCCTCCTCGTGGCCGCGATCCTCGGCGTGCGGGTCGCCTGGGCCCGGTCGGCGGACACCGGCACCGTGATCGCCCCTGGGGGCGGGGCCCGGGCCGGGCCGGTGGCCGCGGCCCCTGCGGCCTCCGGCGCGCCGTCCGCGACGTCGGGGCCGGTCACTGCGAGCCCGGCGCCCGGGTCAGGAGGGGCGGGCGCCGAGCTGGTGGTGCACGTCGTCGGTCAGGTGCGCTCACCCGGGGTGCTGCGACTCCCGGTCGGGTCGCGGGTCTCCGACGCGGTGTCGGCGGCCGGGGGTGCGACCGGGAAGGCCGACGTGGGCGGCATCAACCTCGCTCGGCCTCTCGTCGACGGGGAACAGGTGCGGGTTCCCGCTCCCGGCGAAGAGGTGGCCGATCCGTCCGCGCCCACGGCCGGGGGAGGTGCCGGCGGCACCGGGGGCAGCGCGGCTCGGGGTGCACCGGTGTCGCTCAACACCGCGGACCTCGCTGCGCTCGACACCCTGCCCGGGGTGGGGCCGGTGCTCGCCCAGCGGATCCTCGACTGGCGCACCGAGCACGGCCGGTTCACCACGGTTGACGAGCTGTCGGAGGTGAGCGGCATCGGCGAGAAGCTGCTCGCCGGCATCCGTCCCCTGGTGTCGGTGTGATCCCGGGCGGGAGAGACGACCGGGGTTCCCGCTCCGACCTGCGGCTGCTCGCCCCCGCGCTCGTCGCGTGGGCTGTCGCAGCGAGCGCCCTGGGGCTCTCGACGACCGGTCACCTCGTGGTCGCGGCGGTGGCGGGCGGATGCTGTCTCGCGCTCGCAGCGTGGGGTGCGCACTGCGCCCGCGGTGCCCGTGGTGACCATGGCGCGGGATGGTCCCGCCGCGGTGCGTCGACGACGGTGTTTCGGGCCGCGGCGCTCTGCCTCGCCCTCGTCACGCTCCTGCAGGTCGCGGCGGGCACCCACTCCACCCTGCGGGCCCGAGGGGGAGTGCTCGAGTGGGCTCGCGAGCGAGCCGCGGTCACCGCTGTGGTGACCGTGACCGGTGACGCGATCCCCGTCACGTCGACGCGTGGCGAGCCCCGGCTGCTGCTGAGGGGCACCGCCACCACCCTCGACGTGCGGGGTCGGCGGTTCGCGGTCTCCGCGCCGCTGCTCCTCACCGGTGGGCCGGAGCTGTCCGGGCTGCGCTGGCACCAGCAGGTCCAGGTGGCGGGGCGACTGGGTCGGACCCCGCCCGAGGACGACCGGGTCGCGACGCTCGCGGTGCGTGGCACCCCGGTGGTCGTGGCGCCACCGGGTCTCGTCGCGCGCGGGGCGGAGCGGCTCCGGTCGGGGCTCCGGGCGGCGGTCGACGGGGCGCCGCCCGATGCCCGGGGCCTGCTGCCCGGCCTGGTCATCGGCGACACCAGCCGCACCCCCGACGACCTCACCGCAGCGATGCGTGCCACCGGGATGACCCACCTCACCGCCGTGAGCGGGAGCAACGTCGCGGTCGTCACCGGTCTGGTGCTCGCGCTGTGCATCGGTCTCGGGGTGCCGCGGTGGTTGAGGCCGGTGTTGGCGGGCCTGGCCCTCGCCGGGTTCGTCGTCCTGGCCCGGCCGGAGCCCAGTGTGGTGCGGGCCGCCGCGATGGGCGGGATCGGGCTGCTCGGGATGAGCCGGTCGCGCCGATCCGCAGGCCTCCCGGTCCTCGGCGGAGCCGTCGTGCTCGTGCTCGTCCTCGACCCGTGGCTGGCCCGCTCCTACGGTTTCGCCCTCTCCACCCTCGCGACTCTCGGGCTGCTCCTGTTCACCCGGCCCTGGGGCGACGCCATCGGCTCGCGCCTTCCCTCCCGGCTGGCCGCTCTCGGCCCGGCTCTCGCCATCCCGGTCGCCGCCCAGGTCATGACGGCACCGGTCGTCGTGCTCCTGCAAGGGTCGGTCAGCCTCGTCGGCGTGCTCGCCAACCTGCTTGCCGCGCCGCTGGTGCCCCCGGCGACCATCGCCGGCGTCGTGGCGGCTTTGGCGTCCGTCGTGTCGGGCCGGGCTGCCGCGCTGGTGGCCTGGGCGGGGGTGCTGCCGACCGCGGTGATCGCGCGCGTCGCCCGGTGGTTCGCGCTCGTGCCGGGTGGCACCCTCGACTGGCCCGACGGTGCGCCGGGCGCGCTGCTCCTCGCCGCGCTGTTCCTCGCCCTCCTGCTCACCGGTCGGGCCGTCGTCACCCGGGTCCGGTCCCGCCCGCTCACGACGCTGGCCGTGGCGGCGATCGCGGCCGCCCTGCTCGTCCCCACCCGTGCTGTCACCTGGCCGCCCGAGGGATGGCGGATGGTGGCGTGCGACGTGGGTCAGGGAGACGCCGTCGTCCTGCGCAGCGGCGACGGCCACGCGGTCCTCGTCGATACCGGCCCCGATCCGCCCCTGGTCGACGCCTGCCTCGATGGCCTCGGCGTCGACGGGCTCGACGCCGTCGTGCTGACGCACTTCCACGCCGACCACGTCGGCGGGTTGCCCGGCGCCCTCTCGGGGCGCACCGTCTCCCGGGTCGTCGTCGGGCCGGTGGCCGAGCCGGCGGCCGCCGCGGAGGAGGTGTCGCGGCTGGCACGGGCCCATGGCGCGACGGTCCAGGTCGTCCGCACGGGAGACCGGCTGAGGCTCGGCGACGTCGACGCGACCGTGTGGTCCCCCTCGCGCCGGATCGGCGACGGGTCGGTGCCCAACAACGCGAGCGTGGTCCTCGCGGCATCCCTCGGTGCCCTCGACGTGCTCCTCCTCGGCGACGTCGAGCGCGAGGCGGCCCACGACCTCCTGCTACGGATCCGGCGCGACCCGGCCATGGCGGCTGCGGCGTCCGGGTTCGAGGTGGTGAAGACCCCGCACCACGGCAGCTCCAACCTCGACGCCGAGCTGATGGCGCTCGTCGCCGCGCCCGTCGCCCTGGTGAGCGTCGGGGCCGACAACGACTACGGGCACCCGACCGCGGCCCACCTGGAGATGCTCCGAGCCGACGGTTCCGCGGTGTTCCGCACGGACCAGCGCGGCGACATCGCCGTCCTCGAAGGTCGCGACGGGTCGATGGTCGTCATCACGTCACGGTGACGGCCGGCGCCATGGCCGCCGTCTCGGACCCACCGGTCGCCGAACGCCTCAGATCGAGTAGGCCGGGTCAGGGGCGCGCGTGGTGGGGGCGTTGGACTGTCCCTTGGCGCTCTCGGTGAGGGCCGCCAGCGTCGCGGCGACCGCGGGCACCCTGCCCAGGTCGGAAGTCGTGACCGCCATGACCGTCCGACGGGAAGCGGGGGTGATCGGCAGCGCCACGACGCCGGGGTGGTGCGCGGTGCGCAGGATGAGATCGGGGATCAGCGCCACGCCCAGGCCCTCGGCGACCAGCCCCATGACGGCGACGTAGTCCTCGGTCTCGTAGGCGACGTCGGGCCGGAAGCCCGCGTCGGTGCACAGCTGGAGAAGGTGGCCACGGCAGCGCGGGCACCCCGCGATCCACGGCTCGGCGGAGAGCTCGGCCAGGGAGATCTCCGAGCGATCGGCGACCGGGTGGCCCGTGGGGACGGCGAGGCGGACCTCGTCATCGAGGAGCGGGGTGATGACGAACGCGTCGAGGTCCTCCTCACCGCGTCCGAGGTCGGTGCCCTCGTAGGCGAACGCCACGGCGAGATCGCACTCCCCGGCCTTGAGGGCGGCCAGGCTCTCGGGCGGCTCGGCCTCGGTGAAGGTGATCTGCACGTCCGGGAAGCGCGCCTTGACGAGGGCCAGCGCCCGCGGCACGAGGGTGGCCGAGGCAGAGGGGAAGGCCATGAGCCGCACCCGGCCGCTCCGCAGGCCGGCGATCGCGGCGACCTCCTCCTCGGCCGCGTCGAGGGCGGCCAGCACCGGAGTGGCATGGCGGGCGAGCACCTGCCCCGCCTCGGTGAGGCGCACATTGCGGCCGGCTCGCTCGACGAGCACCGTGCCGGTGCGCTGCTCGAGGCGCCGGACCATCTGGGAGATGGCCGGCTGGGTGTAGCCCAGCGCCCCCGCGGCGGCCGTGAAACTGCCCTCGTCGGCGATGGCCCGCATCACTCGGAGTCCTGCTGCGTCGATCATGTCCGCATTCTATAACGCTGAGTTATCCAGACCCAGCGAATGCCAACGTCCCGGCATGCTCCGCACCCGACTCATTGCGTCACACCCACGCGAAACCCCCGTCAGATCGAGGTTCGACGTCGCTGGAGTGCAAGGAGTCGCGGAAGGGTGGGTCGGGGATACTGGGTGCCATGCCGGATGCCGCCCTGCTCGTCGCCCTCCTGCGCGAGAACCCCGGAACGCTCGTGCTCACCGGGGCGGGCATGTCCACCGACAGCGGCATCCCCGACTACCGTGGACCCGACGGGAAGCGCCGGGTGACGCCGATGCAGCACGGCGAGTTCGTCGGGTCCAGCGAGGCCCGGCAGCGCTACTGGGCGCGGTCCTACGTCGGGTGGCAGCGCTTCTCCCACGCTGAGCCGAACGCCGCGCACGTCGCCGTCGCCGACCTCCAGTCGCGGGGGGTGCTGGGCCCGGTCATCACCCAGAACGTCGACGGCCTGCACCAGGCGGCAGGGAGCCGCGAGGTGACCGAGCTGCACGGCTCGCTCGCCGAGGTGGTCTGCCTCACCTGCGACCAGCGCTCCGACCGCGACCTGCTCCAGGCGAGGATGGCCGAGGCGAACCCGGGGTTCGAGCGGCGGGTCGAGGCTGTGACCCCGGACGGGTCACGGGTGAGCAGCCAGATCCGGCCCGATGGCGACATCGTCCTCGCCGATGACGTGGTCGCCGGCTTCCACCTGCCGAGGTGCCTGGTCTGCGGTGCCGACACCCTCAAGCCCGACGTCGTGTTCTTCGGCGGTTCGGTGCCCCGGGACCGGGTGGACTCCTGCTACGCCCTGACCGACGCCGCACCGGCGCTCCTCGTCCTCGGCTCGTCGCTGGCGGTGATGAGCGGGCTGCGGTTCGTGCGTCACGCGGCCAAGCGCGGTATCCCGGTCGTCGCGGTGACCCGCGGGCCCACCCGTGGTGACGACCTCATGTCGTTGCGGCTGGACGCCGGGCTGGCCCAGACCCTGTCCGAGCTCCAGCGCGCCGACCTCGCGGCGTAGGCGCCGTCCCAGCCGATCCCGCCGGGGCACGACAACCGAGCTCTGGGGAGCGAGGGGTCGTGTCGGCCACACCGTCCCCCGCCGGGGGGCGCTCGGGCCTAGTCTCGACCCATGGGTGCAATCGGTTCCGGGCCATTCGAGAACGACGACGCCCTCGACTTCCTGGACACGCTCGGGGACCTGCCGCCGGACGACCGGCCCGGCCGCGTGCTCGAGGCGCTCGACGCGGTGCTGCAGCCGGCGCACTACGTCGAGGCGCCGCAGATGTGTGAGGCGGTGGCCGGTGCCGCTGCGGTGGGCGCCTCGGTCAACCCGTCCGCGGCCGCCGGCGAGCGGAACCTCCCGGCCTGGCTCATGGCATCCCCGTTGCCGACCGGCGACGAGGAGCTCGTGGAGAAGTCGCGCCAGGTGCTCCGTCGCGCGGTGCGGTCGCACGACAACGAGTGGTGGGAGCTGTGGCAGGAAGCCGACCTGGGCGAGGACGTGGTGCAGAGCTGCCGCCGCGCCCTGGGGTGGCTGGGCGACCGGGACGACTGACGGCTCTGCGGGCGAGGCCGTGGCCGAGCGCGGATGCCGCCGGCCGGCCCCCCGAGGGAGGCCGGCCGGAGCGGTCGCGAGCGCGGGTCAGACCCGGCGGAGCACCGCCGTGACCTTGCCGAGGATCGTGGCGTGGTCGCCGTCGATCGGGGAGAACGCCTCGTTGTGCGGCATCAGCCAGACCTTGCCGTCCTTGCGCTTGAAGGTCTTCACGGTGGCTTCGTTGTCGAGCATGGCGGCCACGATGTCACCGTTGTCGGCGGTGGGCTGCTGGCGCACGACCACCCAGTCGCCGTCGCAGATCGCGGCATCGACCATCGAGTCACCGATGACCCGGAGCAGGAAGAGCGAGCCCTCGCCGACGATCTGACGCGGGAGCGGGAAGACGTCCTCGACGACCTCCTCGGCGGTGATCGGAACCCCGGCCGCGATCTGGCCGAGGACCGGGACGTAGGTCGCCTCCGGCCGGGCGTCGCCCACGCCGGTGACGTCGACGTCGTCGTGTTCGGCGCCACCGCGGTAGCCGGGGGCCTCGTTGGGGGTGTCGGGCGAGATCACCTCGATGGCACGCGGGCGGTTGGGGTCGCGCCGCAGGTAGCCCTTGCGCTCGAGCGCCGACAGCTGGTGGGCCACCGAGCTGGGGGAGGTGAGGCCGACGGCGTCGCCGATCTCCCGCATGCTCGGTGGGTAGCCGCGCCGGTCGATCGAGTTGCGGATCACCTCGAGCACCTTGCGCTGGCGATGCGTGAGCTCGCCACCGTCGCCCCGGTCGGGCATCGGGTGGATGTCGGCGTTCCTGGGACGTGCCATGTCGACCCCTTCAGTCCTGGTGCCGCACTGCGCGGCAAACGTGCAGGTCAGCCCGACTGTCAGTGCCGGTGTACAGGCTGTCCGTCATGAGCACAGCGTACGAGTCTCGTACACAGATTTCAAACATTCATTCGAGGCGTGTCTTGATCGACTCGAACAACCGTGCTACAACTCGTACAGACGTTCTATCGAACACCGGTTCGACGGCCGCCTCGCGGCCGGGATGGAGGACAGCATGAGCGCACTTGCCTGGGACCCCGCCGACATCGGGTATGCCGTGGACGGCGCCACCCGCCGACCGCACCTCGTCGTGCTGCCCGGGGGAGAGGCCGGCGCCCGTGGCGGCTCCCGGATCACCCGACGCGGGCGTCTGGCGTTGCTGACCCTCGTGATCGTCGCCGCGGCTGCCCTTGGCCTTGTCGGGCTCCGGGGCGCGGGCGCCGCAGAGCCGCCCCGGACGCTCTCGGTGCAGCCGGGCCAGACCCTGTCGGAGATCGCCGCGAGCGAGCTGCCGGCGCTGTCGATCAGCGACGGCATCGTCGCCATCCAGCTGGCCAACCGGCTGAGCACGGCTCAGATCAGCGCCGGCCAGGAGCTCGTCATCCCGGCCTCGTGAACCACAGAGTCGTGAACCACTGAGTCGTGACCCACAGAGTCGTGACCCACAGACCTGAGTCCCTCGACCCGACTCAGTAAGGCCGAAGGGCGTCCCCTCCCCGTCGGGCAGGTGGCGCCCTTCGTGCTGCCCCAGAGCGACACGGGCGTGGTGGTGTCGCGCGCGGCGGAGGGGTCCGCACCTGCGGCACCGCACCTCAGCACCGCACCTCGGCGCGACCCCGTTGGTGCCGGTCGCCGGAACGGCTGAGCCCCTCGGCGCCGGTCCGCGCGCCGTCAACCGATCGGCCCATGCTCGGCGATCCTCCCTCACCTCCGGCCCCGGCCGCGCCACACTGGTGACATGTCGAGCCGGAGTCGGCGAGCATCGCGCCACGGCCACCACCCCGTCGTCCACTGCACCAGCGCTGGGCGGTGGACCTGGGCGTGCGGGTGCGGCGCCCGAGGCATCGCCACCATCGGTGGCTGGCACGGCGCGCTCACCGCGGCCCTCGTGCACCACGCACACACCCCGACGGAGTAGCTGCCGGCGTCGACCAGAGCCAGCCGATCGATCCTCCCCTCGTGGCCCCCGCTCCCTCCCCCCTGCCGCGGTGGCTGCTCGTCGTCCCCTCCCTGGGGAACAATCCCGCGGGCACCTGGGTTGTGGAGTAATGTAATCAAGTAATGACTGCATAGGAGCAATCACCATGAGACGCCACACCACCATGACAAACGAGAACGAGACACCGGACCAGGGGCGCGGTCGCGGCCCACGTGGCGGCGGACACGGACCCCGCGGCGGCGGGCGACCCGGCCCCGGCGGCGGACCCCGTGGCGGCCGAGGAGGTCGCGGCTTCGGTCGGGCCGGCGGCTGGCAGCAGGGTGACCTGCCCAGCGCCGACGACGCGCAGAAGTGGTTCGTCGGGCGGCTTCCCGACGGTTGGTTCGACGACGTCGAGGTCACCGTCGATCGCGAGGAGCTCACCGTGATCGGCACCCTCGCCGGGGTCGAAGCGGCGAGCGACGCGGCCGAGACCGAGGGGCGGGTCAGCAGGTTCCGAGCCGAGACCCGCGACGAGCGCATCGCCATCGCCGAGGAGGCGCAGGCGCGCTACGGCCGCACCGTGTCCTGGGGCGCCCGGGTCGGTGACTCGACGACGCTGTTCACCCACCTCGCCGTGCCGGTCATGACCCGGCTCCGCCAGCCCGAGCGCACGGTGCTCGACACCCTCGTCGATGCCGGCGTGGCCCGGTCCCGCTCCGACGCGCTCGCGTGGTCGGTCCGACTCGTCGGCGAGCATGCCGACGCCTGGCTGGGCGAGCTGCGCGACGCGATGACCGAGGTCGACAAGCTGCGGGCCAAGGGGCCCGAGCTCTCGTGACACCCGGGCACCAGCCCGACGACCCGTGGCCCGGCTCCTCCGCTCGAGGAGCCGGGCCTCGTCGTGCCCCGGACCGTCTGCAGGTCGCATGACCGTCTGCGTGTCGTGGCGGACGCGGCATACCCTGACCTGGTGAGAGCTGCCGTGAGCACGCACTACGGACCCCCCGAGGTCGTCACCGTCCGGGAGTGGCCCGACCCGACGGTCGGCGCCGGCGACGTGCTGGTGCGGGTCCACGCGGGCACGGTCAACCGCACCGACTGCGGATTCCGGGGCGCGACGCCGTTCGTGATCCGCGCCTTCTCCGGCCTGCGCGCCCCGAAGGTTCAGGTGTGGGGCACGGAGTACGCGGGGGTGGTCGAGGCGGTGGGTCGGGACGTCGCCGGCTACGCCATCGGTGACCGGGTCTTCGGCTACGGCGAGAAGCGGTTCGGGGGCCACGGTGAGCTGGCCGCGGTCGATGCCGACTCGATGCTGGCCCACGTCCCGGCAGGCGTCTCCTTCGAGGAGGCCGCGGCGGCCACCGAGGGCGGCCACTACGCACTGGGCTTCATCGCGCGCGCGGGGGTTCAGCCGGGCCAGAAGGTCATGGTCTACGGCGCCACCGGTGCCATCGGCTCCGCGGCGGTGCAGCTGCTCGTCGACCTCGGGGTCGACGTGACGGCCGTGTGCGGAACGGAGCACGTCGACCTCGTCGCGGGCCTGGGTGCCGCGCGGGTCATCGACTACCAGAGCGAGGACTTCACCCGGGCCGGCGACGACTTCGACGTCGTCATCGACGCGGTGGGCAAGAGCACCTTCGGGGCGTGCCGGCCGCTGCTCACCGCCTCGGGGAGCTACGTCTCCTCGGACCTGGGGCCGTGGGGCCAGAACCCCCTCCTGGCCATGGTGACGCCGGCTCTTCCGGGGCGAAGGGTGCACTTCCCGATCCCGAAGGAGAGCCCGGGGATCATCGAGCACCTGCGCTCGCGCCTGGAGTCAGGGGCGTACCGGCCGGTCATCGACCGCCGCTACCCGCTCGAGGACATCGTCGAGGCCTGGCGGTACGTCGAGACCGGGCAGAAGGTGGGCAACGTCGTCATCACCATTCCGGTCGCCCAGGCCTGACCACCCGCCCCACCGGGTCCGCGACGGGCTCACCTGAGGGATGCTCCACCCGGGGAAGCGGGTGAAGGGGTCAGGGCGGCAGGGTGCGGCGCATCACCAGGCGGGGCATGCCGCTCGCCGTCGCGTCGGTGCTGCCGATGACCTCGAAACCGGCCCCCTCGAACATCGAGCGTGTGCCGACGAAGGCCATCGTCGTGTCCATCCGACCCTCGGGGTCCACCGGGTGGGCCTCGACGGCGGGCGCGCCCGACGCCGCGGCATACCCGACGGCCCCCTCCAGGAGGTGCGCGACCACACCCTGCTTCCGGTGGCCGCCGCGCACCACGACGCAGACGATGCTCCACACCGGCACGGCATCCACCGGCGCGATCACCCTGGAGTGCACCAGTCGCGGGATCTCGGAGCGTGGGCCGATGTTGCACCACCCCACCGGCACGCCGTCGCGGTAGGTCACCACGCCCGGAGGGTGCTCCCTCGTGCACAGCGCGCGCATCGCCTGCTCGCGGCTGCCGCCGCCGAGCTCCTCGATCTCCTTGGCTCGCAGTCGGTGCGAGAGGCACCAGCAGTGCGTCTCCCGGCGGTTGGGGTTGATCACGTCGGCGAAGTCCTCGAAGCGCGCCGGCGTCACGGGGTGCGTCTCCCACGTGGCGTCGTCGCCTCCGGGTGCCGTATGTGTTGCTGCCATCACCCCAGCGAACCACCGTCCCCCGACACGGTGCCACCCGCGATCCGGATCCCCGCCCTTGAACACTGACCGAACAAGCGTTTAGAATACTGAACATGCGTTCAGTACGTGGCGATGAGGGGCACGCCGGCGACCTCACTGCCCGGGCCGCCATCCGCAATGCCGCCCTCTCCCTCTTCGCCGAGCGAGGCCCGGATGCCGTGAGCGTGCGCGAGATCGCCTCGGCCGCAGGGGTTTCCCCGGCCTTGGTGCTCCACCACTACGTGAGCAAGGACGGGCTGCGCGCCGCCGTGGACGAGTTCGCGGCCGGTGCCTTCGAGGCGGTCCTCGAGGGCCTGGGGGAGGGGGGCCTCGCCGACGCGCTCGCGGGTGATGACCCGACTGACCCGGCTGGGGCAGGGGTCGCCTCCATGGCCGAGGCCTTCGCCCAGGGGTTCCCGCCCGGGAGCCCGCTGCCGGCCTACCTGCGGCGGCTGCTGCTGGCGGGAGACCCCTCAGGTGACGCCCTGTTCGCCCGGTGGCACGCCGCGACGGTCGACCTCATGGCCGCGCTGGAGGCCGAGGGCATGGCCCGGCCGAGCGCGGACCCCGCCGCCCGCGCTGCTTTCCTGCTCGTCAACGACTTCGCGGTGCTGCTGCTCGCCCGTCAGGTGGCCGCAGCCATCGGGGTCGACCCGCTCTCGCCGGCGGGGATCCAGCGCTGGGCCGTGCAGGCCACCGACGTCTACACCCACGGCGCGTTCCGCGCCCCCATCGAAGGAGAGTCATGACCACAGAACGGGTGGCCGAGGTCGAGGGGCTGGTCAAGGAGTTCGGTGGGTTCCGCGCCCTCGACGGCCTCGACCTCTCGGTGCGCGCCGGGGAGGTCCACGGCTTCCTCGGTCCCAACGGCTCGGGCAAGTCGACGACGATCCGTGTGCTCCTGGGGCTCATGCGCGCCGACGGCGGCACGGTGCGGCTCTTCGGCGGGGATCCGTGGCGCGACGCCCCACGGCTCCACGAGCGGCTGGCCTACCTGCCCGGAGACGTATCGCTCTGGTCCGGCCTGACCGGCGGGCAGTGCCTCGACATCCTCGCGCAGGCGCACGGCGGACTCGTCGAGAGCCGTCGGAGCGAGCTGGTGGAGCGCTTCGACCTCGACCCCACCAAGCGCGCCCGGGACTACTCCAAGGGCAACCGGCAGAAGGTGGCCCTGGTCGCGGCCCTCTCCTGCGACGCCGAGCTGCTCGTGCTCGACGAGCCGACCTCCGGGCTGGACCCCCTCATGGAGCAGACGTTCCAGGACGTCGTGCGCGAGCGCGCCGACGGGGGCGTCACGGTGCTGCTCTCGAGCCACATCCTCGCCGAGGTCGAGACGCTGGCCGACCGGGTGAGCATCATCCGGCACGGGCGCACCGTGACGAGCGGGTCCCTGGCCGACCTCCGGCGGCACACCCGCACCGAGGTCCACGCCGTCACCGGACGCGACCCCGAAGGGCTGGCCGCGATGTCCGGGGTGCAGGACCACGTGGTCCAGCCGCGCGACGGGCTCGTCGACGTGCAGTTCTCCATCGACCCCGACCACCTCGACGAGGCCGTCGGCCGGCTGCACCGGGCCCGCATCCACACCCTCACGGTGCGACCGCCGAGCCTCGACGCGCTGTTCCTCAGCCGGTACGCCGACGAGGCGGACTCCGAGGAGGAGGTCGCGTCGTGAGCGGTCTCGACCCGATGCTGCGCATCCAGTGGCGCACCCGTCGCCGCGCCGCCCTCGTCTGGGTCCTCGCCCTCGTCGCGAGCATGGCCGGCACGGCGATCTCGATCGCCAGGCTCTACGACACCCCCGAGAAGGTCCAGTCCTACGCCGACGCGGTCGCGACAGACGCCCTCGCCGCGATCAACGGCCGGGTCGAGGGCATCGACACCCTCGGCGGGGTGGTCCAGGACGAGTTCGGGTTCATGGCCTCCTTCCTCATGCCGCTCCTCGGCATCGCGCTCGTCACGGCGATGACCCGGCGCGAGGAGGAGTCCGGCCGGCTCGAGACGCTGTTGTCCGGGCGGATCGGCCGCGCCACCCCGGTGGTGGGGGCGCTGCTGGTGGTGCTCGGCACGGTCGTGGTCGTCGTCATCGGCTTCATCGCCTCGATGGTCGCGTCCGGCATCCCGACCGGCGGTGCGGTGCTCTACTCGCTGTCCCTGGGCCTGCTCACCCTCGTCTTCGCCGCTCTCGCGGCCCTGCTCGCACAGGTGGTCCTGCACGCCCGCGGGGTGTATGCCGGGAGCCTGGCCGTGCTCGCCCTCGCCTACGTGCTGCGCGGGGTCGGCGACGTCACCCACACCTGGGTGGTCTGGCTCTCGCCGCTCGGGTGGGTGGAGAAGAGCGCGCCGTTCGGGGAGCCCCGGTGGTGGGTGCTCGGCATCCCGGTGCTCGTCAGCCTCGCGCTGGCAGGCGCCGCGGTGGCCCTGGCGGAGCGACGCGACCTCGGGAGCGCGCTCTGGAGTGGTGGTGCCGGCCCGGAGCGCGCCTCCGGCTGGCTGGTGCAGCCGCTGGGGCTCGCCGCCTACGTGCACCGGATGTCGACGGCGGGGTGGCTCGTCGGCTCCGTGGTGCTCGCGGCCGTCATGGGCCTGCTCGCCCAGGAGGTCTCCGACGCGGTCCTGGGCAACCCGGCCCTCGCCGACTTCATGCTCGCGACCGGCGGCGACCCGGCCGAGGGCTACCTCGCCGTCATCCAGATCTACCTCGCGGTGCTCGCGTGCGGCTACGTCGTGCAGAGCATCGGGTCGCTCGGGCGTGAGGAGCAGGAGGGCCGCCTCGAGCCGCACCTGGCAGGAGCCACACCGCGGTGGCGCTGGCTGGCGGCACACCTGGTCGTCGTGCTCACGGGGCTCGTCGTCATGGTGTCCGCCTCCTCCGTGGTGTTCGGGCTGACGACGGCCTGGTCGACGGGGGAGAGTGGCTACGTCGGCACGCTCCTCGGCGCCGGGTTCGCCTACCTCCCCGCCGAGCTCGTGATCGCAGGGTTCGCCGTGGCCCTGTTCGGTGCGCTGCCTCGCTTGTACGCCGCGGCGTGGGCCGCGTTCGGGGTCGTGGCGTTCATCGCGTTCCTGGGGGCGGGGCTGCAGATGCCCCAGTGGATGCTCGACATCTCACCGACGACCCACGTCGGCAACCCCCCGCAGGGCGAGGTCGGGGCCGGCGCGCTCGCCGTCCTCACCCTCGTGGCCGCTGCGCTGGTCGCCACCGCCTTCGTGGCGTTCCGGCGCCGGCTCGTTCCCCGCGGGTGAGCACTCCGCGGTCGGTGCGGCGGCCCGAGGGCCGCCGCCGACCTCAGCCCCGCGCCGGGATGTAGCCGGGAGCGGGAACCCCGTTGCCCGTGAGGACGTCGCAGCGGACGAACTGGTGCCCGACCCGCTCGAGCGGGCAGCTGTCCGCGGGCGCCGTGGTCGTGGTCGTGCCTGCGGCAGTCAGGGCCGCCTGGTCCTCGGGGAGCGGGCGTGCGAGGGCGGCCGGGACTGCGAGGGCCATGGCGGCGGCGAAGGCTGCCGTGGCGATCCCGAGCTGCTGAGCTGGTGTGCGGTACATGGTGGATCTCCCGATTCGGTGGGGTCGTTCTGACCTGTCCACCGTGCGTCCGCGGGTGGTGCGGTGACATCGGGCGAGACCCCTCAGATCCGCCCGCAGACCCCTCAGACTGCTGCGACGGTGCACTCAGGAATCGCGTGGACCGTGAGGCCGTCACGGGGGACACTGGACGGGTGGCCGCGATCGTCGTGGGTCGGGCGGAGGAGCTGGGGAGGGCCCTGGAGCTCGTCCGCGGGGCCGGCAACGGCCGCTTCCGGGCGATCGTCGTCCACGGGGACGCGGGCACCGGGAAGACGACACTGATGCGCGCTGCGTGCGCGGAGGCCGGGGACGAGGCGCTGGTCCTGGTCGGATCGTGCCTTCCTCTCACCTCGGTCTCCGTTCCGCTCATGGGGCTGCGCAGCGCCCTTCGCGCGCTGCCCGCGGACGAACGGCCACCGGGCCTCGGTGGGCCGAGCACCCCGTCGGGGAACAGTTCCTCCGACGTGGCCGTCCCGGTCCCCGTCGCGTTCGACGACTGGCTGGCCGGCCGGGCCCGACAGGCACCCGTGGTCCTCGCGTTGGACGACATCCACTGGGCCGACGGTGAGACGCTCGATGTCCTGACCTACGTGCTGGCGGGCCCTGAGGAGCGCCGGCTCGTGCTCCTCCTCACGGTGCGCACCAGCGAGGTCGGTGAGAGGCACCCCCTGTGGCGGTGGCTGGCGGACGCGCGCCGCCTGCCCGGTGTCGAGGAGGTGACCCTCGGCCCGCTCACGCGGGACGAGATCGGTGATGAGGTGTCGCTCGTCCTCGGGCGCCCGCCCATTCGACTCTCGTCGACGAGGTGTTCGAGCGGAGCCATGGCAACCCCTACTTCGCTCGCCTTCTCGTCACCGGCCTCGACCAGGCGGCGTCGTCGCTGCCGACCCGGTTGCCCGAGCAGCTCCACGCTGCCGCCCTGGGGAGCTGGAGCACGCTGTCGGATGACGCGCAGCGACTCCTCCGCTCCCTCGCGGTCGCCGGCCGCCCGGCGCTGGGGCGGTCGCTCGGGCGGATCGCGCACGTGGCCGACCTGGCCGACCCCGGTCCGGCCCTCCGCGAGGCCGTGGACGTGGGGCTGGTCGACGTCGGCGAGGACGGCTCGTGCTGGTTCCACCACCCACTGCAGGCCGAGGCCCTCGAGCTGGGGCTGCTGCCGGACGAGAGGCGCGTGCTGCATGGCCGATTCGCGGCCGGCTACGAGGAGGACGTCGGCCGAGGGGGCGACTCCGGGCCGGACGGGGACCTCGCAGAGACGATCTCCGACCACCACATCTTGGCGGGGCACGAGGAGGCGGCGTACGGCTGGGCGCTTCGGGCAGCGAGCAGCCGGGCCGGCCATGACGGCATCCGGCGGGTGAGGATGCTTCGCCGCGCAGTTGACCTCAGGCCCCGCCTCGAGCGCGTCCCCGAGTCGTTGGACGACCTTCTCGACGAGCTGCGCCAAGCCGCCCGGGACGTCGGGGCACTGGGAGGAGGAGCTCGCCGCGGTCGAGGAGCTCCGCGCCGTGGTCGATCCGGCGACCGATCCGCTGCGGGTTGGCGGTGCTCGACGCGTGGCGGAGCATGCTGGGCTTCCGCCTCGGGATCCGGGGGACCGTCAACGACCTGCGCGGGGCGGTCGAGCTGAGTGCCGACCATCCCGGCACGTGGCAGCGCGTCGTCGTGTGTTGCGAACACTCGCGGCTGCTCCTCTGGGCCGGCGACGCGGGGCGCGGGCGTGCGGCGCTGGAGGAGGCAGTCGTCGCGGTCGAGAACACCACCGAGCAGCCGGTGGAGGACGCGGACGAGTGGGCCCGTGCCCGTGCCTACACCTGGGGCCAGAGCGCGATGCTCGCTGCCTTCGAGCGGCAGGGGGAGGGGGCGGTCGAGGTCGCTCGGCGCGGGGCCGAGGAGGGGGCGAGGGTTCGGGACGGCGTGACGATCCTCCACGCCACGTTCTGGGGCGCGGCTGCGTTGGCCGGCGGTGGCCCCACCTCGACGGAGTACGTCGACGAGGGCCGACTGCTCATGGAGCGGGTCGGCGCCCCGCACCGGTATGTCGCCTGGCTCTCGGCCAGCATGGCCGATGACCTCTTCGTGGTCGGCGACGTCCGCAGGTGCGTCGAGCGGCTCCGGGTCGCGCTGGGGTCCGACGCAGGGCTCGCGGGGAACTACGCGGCACGGCTCACCGCCGCCGTGCTGGCCGCGTGGCAGGGTCGGCACGACGAGGCCGAGGGTCACCTTGCCCGTTCTCGCGAGCTGATCGAGGACGGATCTGCCTACCCGAACTTCGCCGCCGCGAGATCTACGGCCTGGGTGCTCCTGCTCCGCGGGGACGCGCTCCCGGCAGTGGACGTCGCGGAGGCTGCGATGCGACGGGAGGGCCCATACCCGACCGGCTGCGAGTGGCTCGCGCCGCTCGCGGCCAGGGGGCTCGCGGATCTCGTCCGCACCGAGCTTGATGCGGGGCGCTCCCCCGAGGGGCCTCGATCGCGACTGGCGGCACTGCGCGACTGCTTCCCCCATGTGCTCGAGGACGCGGGAACCCGCACGGACGACTACGCCCAGATCGCCGGGGAGTTGTTCGTCAGCGAGAAGACGGTGAGCTCGCACATCTCGAACATCCTGCACAAGACCGGCACCGCGAACAGGGTCGAACTTGCCGCGTGGGCCACCCGTCGCGGGGCCGGCTCGTGAGGGCTACCGGGCCCTCCCGCCTCAGGGGGTGACCACCGCGCGACCGCGGAGCGTCCGGGCGTGCATCCGCTCGTAGATCGTCGGCGCGTCGTCGAGGGAGAACGTCTCGGTCTCGATGTGGAGCAGCCCGCTCCTGCCCAGGGCGAGCACCTCGTGCAGCTCGGGAATGGTGCCCCAGTACGGCGCCCGCACGCTGACGTTGTAGGGGAGGGTGAAGAAGCCGACCGGGAGGGTGCCGCCGCCGATCCCGACGATGACGATGTCGCCCTGCGCCTGGACCATCTGCGCCGAGAGGGCACAGGTGGCGTCGGCCCCCACGAAGTCGAAGACCGCGACTGCGCCGCGTCCGCCGGTGACCTCGCGGACCTGCTCGACCGCGGACTCGTCGGAGGTGAAGGCGTGGTGGGCGCCGACCTCCTTGGCGAACGCGAGCTTGTCGTCACCGATGTCGAGGGCGATCACCTCGCACGAGGAGAGCGCACGCAGGATCTGGATGCCGAGGTGGCCCAGGCCGCCCGCGCCGATCACCACGGCGGCCGTCCCGGGCACCAGCTTCGGGAGCACGGGCTTGATCGCGTGGTACGGGGTGAGCCCGGCGTCGGTGAGCGGGGCCGCCTTCACGGGGTCGAGCCCGTGCAGGGGGATCAGGTGCCGAGCGTCGTCGACGAGCAGGTGCTCGGCCATCGCGCCGGGCGCCCCGAGACCAGGAGGCCGGATGGCGAGCTCGGCGGCGCGCTCGCAGTACTGCTCGGCGCCGGTGGCGCAGGTGCGGCAGCGGCCGCACCCCCATGCCCCGAACACGGCGACCTCGTCGCCGATGGCCACTCCGCTCGCGGCGGGCCCGAGGGCCTCGACGACGCCCACGCCTTCGTGCCCGAGCGTGAGCGGCAGGCCCACACCGAGCGCCGTGAGGGCTTCCTCGGGCTGGGACATGACGAACTCGTCCGAGTGGCAGGCCCCGGCAGCTGTCACGCGAAGCAGCACCTCACCCCCCTGAGGTGTCGGCGTCGGCACCTCGCGGACCTCTGGTGGGGCTCCGACGGTGGTGAACTGGACGGCCTTCACGGCGACCTCCTGAGGTGGGTTGTGCCTGCCCCACAAGCGTATTCCTCAAGGCTGCGCCGCGACATGATGCACGTCACCGGAACGGCATCCGGGATGTATCAGGGCGGCGGCCGGATGCCTCCTCACTGCCATGAAGACCTTGACCCGCCGGCGGACCTCCCGCCGCAGCCACCACCCGGCCGTCACGTGTGACGCCCTGGGGCGCTGGCACTGGGAGTGCGGCTGCGGTGCCGGTGCCCGCGGCGGGTCGGCCCAGGGCGAGTGGCGCTGGATGGTCACCGCCGCCCTGGTCCACGAGAGCGCCTGCCCGGGGGAGTGAGAGCCATGACCACACCACGCGGACGAGACGACAGCACAACCGAGCGCCGGGAGAACGCCATCGGCCTGGCCGCCGTCGCCGTCCTCCTGCTCGTCGCGGTGCTCGCCCTCGGGCTGGCTCCGGTCCTGCTCTGAGGGCGCCCCCCAGCGGTGCTGGACCACTCGGCGGGCCCTGCTGGCGACCGACCGCTGAGCGCGGCGGCTCAGGCCCCGACGAGGGCCCGCGACCCGAGCATCTCGACCTCGTCGCGCAGCGCGATCCCGAGCTCCTGGAAGCTGCGCATCATCCCGGCGCCGTCGTCGCGCAGGCTCGCGATGCGGGTCGTCGGCGTCATGAGCAGAGACGCCATCTCGTCCCGGCGCGACTGGTAGCCCTCGAGCGCCTCTGCCGGGTCGGCCCCGCCGAGCAGCACGTCGGCGAGCGCGTCGCTGAGCAGCTCGGCGCAGATGAACGCGTCGGTGATCCCGTGGGCGCTCACCGGGTCCTTGAAGTAGCCGGCGTCGCCGACGAGGGCCCACCCGTTGCCGTGGGCCTGGCGCAGGTGCCCCGGCTGCCCGGGGAACGAGCGGTGGCCGCCGACGCAGGTCGCGCCGCTCAGTCGCTCCCGGGCACCGGGGTGCTGGGCGAGGAGGCGGTCGTACGCGCCGCGGATGTCGCCGCGCACCTCCTGCTCGTACACCTCCGGTCGCATGGCGACCCACACGTTGGCCTCGCCGTGGTTCGTCGGCACGATGCCGATCGCGCGGCCGGGCACGTCGTAGAGGTTGACGATGACGTCGTCGGGCAGACCGGCCCAGTAGGCGTAGACGACGGTGGCCGTCTCGCTCTCGCGACGCAGCACGGTGGAACCGACCTGGTCGGCGAACCGTGAGCGCATGCCGTCGGCGCCGACGACCCAGCGCGCCGTGATGGTGCGGGCGGCGGCTCCCCGGCCGATGGTCACGCCGACGACGGCTCCGCGATCGTCGACGACCGGTCCGGTGACCGACACCCGGTGGTGCACCTCGGCGCCGGCCTCGACGGCTGCCTCGACGATGATCGGGTCGAGCACGGTGCGACGGGGGGAGTAGAGGCCGTCGACGTCCCCGGGGCCGGTGACGTCCAACGGCAACGGCCCTGAGCCGTAGTGGAACTCGACGGTGCGAGCCCTGGGGGTCCCGGCATCCCGAAGGCGGTCGAGGAGGCCCCACCGGCTCAGCTGGGTGACGCCACCCCGCACGAGCGAGTGGGTCGAGAGGATGTCGGATCCCGCGGCGGCCTTGTCCACGCAGAGCACGCGCAGACCGCGCCTCGCGAGGAGCATGGCGGTGGCGGCGCCGGCGGGCCGGGCACCGATGACGATGACGTCGTAGTCGTCGTGGGCCGGGCCGTCCGGCGAGGTCACGGCGGGCGACGCGGCCCGGGTGGGCCCGCTCGCCGGCGAGGTCGCGGTGGTCGTGGTGGCGTGGAAGCTGGTCGTCTGGTTCATGGGAGCACTCCACCGCGCGGACCCCCGCGAGGTCATGGAGGAGTTGTGGAGAACCGGTGGACACCGTCTCCACATGTTCTCCCTTTCTCCTCCAAGACCGGACCCCTCCTCGATCCATAGCGTCCTCACCAGTCACCACCACGACCGAGCGAGGACACGATGCACACCACCGCACCGCACCGCACGACCCGGGCCCCCCAGCCCCAGCGCCTCCTCGGCGTCTGGGCCCACCCCGACGACGAGGCCTACCTCTCGGCCGCTCTCATGGCCCGGGTGGCCGACGCCGGCGGCTCCGTGACCGTCGTGACCGCGACCCTGGGGGAGCAGGGCACCTCCGACCCCTCCCTCGCCGGCACCGCGGCCTTCGGCTCGCAGCGCGAGGGGGAACTGCGCAGCTGCCTCGCCGAGCTCGGGGTCACCGACCTGCGCGTCCTCGGTGTTCCCGACGGGGGCTGCCCGGAGGCCGATGCCGAGGCCCAGGTCGCCGCCATCGCCGCCGTCATCGACGAGGTCGACCCCCAGGTCATCGTCACCTTCGGGCCCGACGGGCTGACGTGGCACCCCGACCACCGGACGGTCTCCGCCTGGACGACGGAGGCCTGGGCCCGCACCGGCTCCGTCGCCGACCTGCTCTACGCATCGATGACCGACGAGTTCGCCACGACCCACGATGCGCTCCACGACCGGATCGGCCTGTTCGCCGACTGGGGCCCCGGCCACGCGGCCACGATCCCCAGGGCCGAGGTCGTCCTCGAGGCGGCGATGACTCCCGCCGAGCTGGCCCGCAAGCGCCGCGCGCTCGGCCACCACGCCAGCCAGATCGGCGGTGTCGTGGCGGCCTTCGGCGAGGAGAGCTACCAGCAGTGGCTCCACCAGGAGACCTACCGCCGCCCGGCCGACGCCGACCTCATGGCAGGAGCCGGGCGATGAGCGCCATGGCCCTGCCGGCGGCCACCCCGACGGGCGTCACCGTCGCGCAGCCCCGGAACCGTCTGGTGCTCGAAGGGGCGCGAGACATGACACCGATGGTCATCGGCGTCATCCCGTTCGCGCTCGCCATCGGCGCGGCCATCAGCGCGTCGTCGCTGAGCACCCTCGAGGGCCTGGCCAGCGCACCGGCCATCCTCGCGGGGTCCGCGCAGCTGGCCACGGTGCAGATGCTGGATGCCGGGACCGCAGCCATGGTCGTCATCGCCTCGGCCTTCGTCATCAACGCGCGGATCCTGCTCTACGGCGCGGGGCTGGCCCCCTGGTTCGGCGACCTCCCGTTGCGCCGGCGGCTCCTGGTGGCGACCACCGTCATCGACCAGACGTACCTGACCTGCGTCCCGCGCTTCGAGCGCGGGGACCTCGACTCCTCCGGCCGCGTCGCCTACTACGCCGGGGCGAGCGGCTGGCTGGCCGGGGCCTTCGTGGCCACACAGTTCGTGGCCGTGGGCATCGGCACGCAGCTCCCCGACTCCCTCGGCCTCGAGCTCGCCGCACCGCTGGCCATGGCAGGGCTGCTCGCCAAGTCGACGACCAGCCGGCCCACCGTCGTGGCCGCAGTCGTGGCCGGTGGGCTCGCCGTCGCGGCGGTGGGGCTGCCGATGCACACCTCCCTGCTCGTCGCGACCGTCGTCGGCATCGCCGCCGGCCGCGTGGCCCGCCGCCTGGCGGAGGTGGCCCGATGACCACCTGGCTCGTCATCGCCGCCGTGGGCCTGAGCACCTACGCCCTGCGGGTGAGCATGTTCCTCGTCGTCGGGGAGCGCGAGCTGCCCGGCTGGATGAGCCGCTCGCTCGAGCTCGTCGGACCGGCCGCCGTCGCCGCCGTCGTCGCGTCCATGGTCTTCGTCCACGACGGCTCGGTCTCCGTGCCGCTCGCCCCCACGGCCGCAGTGCTCCTCGGCTTCCTCGTCGTGCGGCGCACCGGCAACGTCATCCACGCCTTCGCCGTGGGACTGCCCACCTTCTGGCTGCTCAGCGCAGCCGGTCTCTAGCCCATCCACCGGAACCCCCGAGGTTCCCCGAGAACGCCCGGCGCGGACCGTCCGCAACGGGAGCACCACCAGCACCACCACACATCCCCACGGGGACCAACCAAGGAGAAACATCATCATGAGCACCACCGACACCACCACCACGGCAGCGGACAACGGCGTCAACGTCGAGGCCCTTCTCGGCGCCAAGCAGCACATGACCGACATGCCGGCCCTCGCCCAGTTCGAGTTCCGCGCCGCAGCCGAGTGGGTCGGCGGCGTGCACACCCGCACGACCGTCGAGAAGTTCAGCGGGGCCGGTGGCGAGCAGTCGCACCGCCAGGCCTACGTCCTCGAGACCGACCACCCCGAGCTGTTCGCGGCCCCCGACGCCGCCGTCACCCCGCCGGAGATGCTCCTCGTGGCGCTCGCCGGCTGCCTCACCGGCGGCATCGCCTCGGTCGCGCAGCACCGTGGGGTGCAGCTGCACTCGGTCAAGGCGACCGTCGCCGCGGACATGGACCTGGCCGGCATCCTCGGCATCGACTCCGACGTCCGCAACGGCTACAGCCAGATCCGGGTCAGCTACGACATCGACGCCGACGCCTCGCGCGCCGACATCGAGGCCATCGTCGCCCAGTCCCAGAAGCGCTCGGCCGTGTTCGACATCGTGACCAACCCGACCGACGTCCTCGTCACGGTGAGCTGACGACGATGTCCACCACCCACCGGGCCGCCCGGTCCACCGACGTGGTGGTGATCGGCGGCGGTCAGGCAGGGCTCGCGACGAGCTCCTGCCTGACCGCCCGCGCGGTCGACCACGTCGTCCTCGAACGGGGCGAGGTCGCCAGCTCCTGGACCACGGAACGGTGGGACTCGCTTCGCCTGCTCAGCCCCAACTGGATGACCCGCCTGCCGGGCTTCGCCTACGACGGCGACGACCCGGACGGCTTCATGACGGCGGCGGAGGTGAGCGCCTTCCTCGGTCGCTACCGCCGCTCCTTCGACGCCCCCGTCGAGTCAGGGACGAGCGTGCTCGGCGTCACTCCCCACGACCGGGGCTTCCACGTCACGACGAGCACCGGCTCGTGGTCGGCACGCAGCGTCGTCGTCGCTGCGGGTGCCTGCAGCGACCCGCACGTCCCCGCCGTGTCCGCGGCCCTCCCGTCGCACCTGGCGCGAGGTCTCCTCCATCCACTACCGCCGCCCCGAGCTGCTCGACGACGGCCCCGTGCTCGTCGTCGGGGGCTCGGCCTCGGGCCTGCAGATCGCCGACGAGCTCGCCCGCTCCGGCCGTGAGGTCAGCCTCGCCGTCGGTGAGCACGTGCGGGTGCCGCGCACCTACCGCGGCATGGACATCCAGTGGTGGATGGACGCCATGGGGCTCCTCGACGAGCGCATCGAGGACGTCGACGACCTCGTGCGGGTGCGCAGCACGCCCTCGCTCCAGCTCGTCGGGTCACCCGAACGCCGCGACCTCGACCTCAACACCCTCACCGCCAACGGCGTCACCGTGCGCGGTCGGCTCGTCGGGACGCGGGGGAGCCGGGCCCAGTTCTCCGGCTCGCTCGCGAACGTCTGCGCGCTCGCCGACCTCAAGCTGGGCCGGCTGCTCGACCGCATCGACGACTACGCCGCGGCGAGCGGCTTGACCGGCGAGATCGAGCCGGGCACCAGGTCGGCGCCGACGGTGGTCCCGCACGCTGGTCTCGAGCTCGACCTCGCGGCCTACCGCACCGTGGTGTGGGCCACCGGGTTCCGTCCGAGGTACCCGTGGCTCGACTCCTCCTTCCTCGACGCCCGCGGTCGCCTCGCCCACCAGGCCGGGGTGCTGCCGGTGCCCGGTGGCTACGTGCTCGGGCTGCCCTTCATGCGCCGGCGCAAGTCGAGCTTCATCGACGGCGTGGGACCGGATGCCGTGGAGCTCACCGAGCACCTCATGGGCCACCTCGAGCGCACCGCGCGTCCGGCGCGTATGTCCACTGGCGCCGGCGGGTGAATCCTCCCCGGGCGACAGTGGTCGACCCGGGGCAGGCGCAAAGATCCTGGGCCTCTCGCTCCTCGTCACTGCTCTCTGACCCACCCGGGGGCGGGCACGCCGTTGCCGGTGAGGTTGTCGCACCGGACGTACTGGGTCCCTACCCGCTCGAGTGGGCACGTGGTCGTCGCCGGGGTGGTGGTCTGCACTCGGTGCTCGTCGCACCGCACCTGCGGGACGCCGACCCTCGGGAGGGGGCACCTGGGCTGGGCGGTGTCTGGGCCCGTGGCGGCCACGGTGGTGACGAGAGGCGGGCCCGGGTCCGGCATGGCCATGGCGGGGGAAGCGGTGGAGACGAGGAGCAGCGTCGCCGCGGTGGTGGTGAGCAGTCGGTGACTGACGGTGAAGCGGTACATGATGATTCCCCTTCTGTGGAGTCCTTCGAGACCACTCCACCGTCGCGCTGGCAGGGGTGGCCCCACCTCCGGGAAACCTCCTGAGAATCTGCGACAGACCCCTCAGATCGGGCTGCGACTCCTCAGTCGGGCCATCGAGGCGACGGCCCGACAGGGGGATGGTGGGGTGATGGCCGCGGCCGCTGTGGTGGGGCGTGCGGACGAGCGGGGGTTGCTCGCGGACCTCGTGCGTGGGGCTCGTGACGGCCAGTTCGGGGCGGTCATCGTCGAGGGGGTGCCGGCATCGGCCAGACCACGATCGTGCGTGAGGTCGATCCGGGGAGCCATACGATGGCGTCACTCGGACGAGGAGCCTGGATGACGAATAGCAGGGAGTTGGGGTGGCGGTGCGGTCGCGGAAGGGCCGGGGGCCTCAGAAACAGCGGTGCGCGCAAACCCGGTTACATTTTAAGTTAGGCACGAGGGATTCGATCCGGGGAGCCATACGATGGCGTCACTCGGACGAGGAGCCTGGATGACGAACACAGCAGTGGACGACGGCACACCGGACCGGCGAGGTCTGCGGCGCGTGGGCGAGACCATCGCGGAGGGCATCCGGGGGTGGGCGATCGTGCTCGGGGTGCTGCTCACCCTCGGCAGCGCGGCCTTCGCGGGGGGTGTGGGCGCGACGTGGGGCGGGTTCTTCGTCGTCCTCGCGACGGCGATGGGCCTTGCTGCGAGCGGAGGTCTCGTCGGCGGTTTCGTCGGCATGCTGTTCGGGATGCCGCGAGAGGCCGAGGTGCGCTCCGGTGAGCCGGCGTCGCACGCACGCTATGCGTTCAACAGCAACCTGCTGCGCGTCTCCGACTGGGTCACGACGATCATCGTCGGCCTCTCCCTGGTGAGCCTGCGCTCGATCCCGGGGGGCCTGGCGTCGTTCGCGGACTGGGTGGCTCCGGCGCTGGGCGGCTCACCTTCCAGTGGGGCGTTCGGGGTGTTCCTCACGATCACGGCGTTCGTCGCGATGTTCATGCTGCTCTACATCTGGTCGAGCATCCCGCTGCGTGGGCACCTCGAGGACGAGGCCTTCGACACCGAGCAGCAGTGGGCCTCGGTGCTCCAGCAGGTGGTCGCAAAGGGCAACCCCGACGAGATCTCCGAGACGCTCAGGACGGTGCGGCCGGAGGTGCTCGAGGGCATCCACGCCGATGCGCTGCGCACCCCGCCGATGCTCCGCGAGCTCGCCGAGCAGGAGCAGGCCCGGCGCTCGGGCGAGAGCGGTGGGCGCGGCGGGACCACCGACCGGTAGGTCCAGCGCTCCCTCGTCGCCCGGAACCCGGGTGCGGTGCTGCTGACGGCCGGCAGGGGTTGGTATCAGGGGCGCCTGACGTGACTCCTACCGGGCATGAGGACGTGGATCGGCCGCCGCACCTCGTCGGGCAGCCACCTCCGGCCCGGGGATGCGGCTCACATGCTGCTCGCGCCGCGGGCGCGTTCCGAGCGAGGCAACACCACGGCCGCCACGCTGGGGGTGATCGCCGCCTTCATCGGCCTGGTCACCGCGGTGCTTGGCCTCGTTCCGGCGCTGCGTCCCTGGGACGGGGCCGGTGGCACGACTCCGACGGGAGGTCCTGGCGCAGCGTCGGTGTTCCTCAACCGTGACAGTGGCCCTGGCGGTGCCGAGGTGCTCGTCAGCGGGGACGGCTTCGCAGCGGGGGAGAGCGTGGTCATCCGGTTCCACACGGAGCAGGTGGGCCGCACGACGACCAACGGCGAGGGCCGCTTCTCCAACGTCACGGTGACCATCCCCACGTCCTTCTCAGCGTTCGCCCCCCACCGGTTCTCGGTCATCGCGGCGGGGCAGAGCAGCATCAAGACCGCACAGGCGCCGTTCGAGCTCACGGGGTGACGGGCGCCGAGCGCCGGGGGTGTCAGCAACCCTCCTCCTCGGATGTGCCGGGCGAGCGCTCCGATCGCAGGGGTGACGCCTCGGCCAGGTCATGGACGAGGGCAGTCCCACCCGGGATACTGGCGGGCATGGCTGCCGCCACCGTCGTGGGGCGTGCGGACGAGCGGGGGCTGCTCACCGACCTCGTCCGTGGGGCACGTGACGGCCGCTTCGGTGCGGTCGTGATCGAGGGGGATGCCGGGATCGGCAAGACGACGCTCGTGCGTGAGGCGTGCGCGGCCGCGGGCGATGACGCGCTGGTGCTGCCCGGGGCGTGCCTGCCGTTGACGTCGGTCGCGGTGCCGTTGCTCGGTCTGCGCAGCGGGGTCCGAGCGCTGTCGGCGGCGGAGCGCCCGGTGTGCCTGGGTGGTCTGCGCGGGGGGTCGGGGCCGGTGCCGGTGGCGTTCGACGAGTGGCTTGCTGGTGAGTGCTCCCAGCGGCCGGTTGTGCTCGTCGTGGATGACCTGCACTGGGCGGACGGCGAGACCCTCGACGCACTGACGTACGTGCTTGCCGGTCCCGAGAACCGCCGGTTGGCGGTCATCCTCACCGTCAGGTCCACGGATGTCGGCCCCCGGCATCCGCTTCAGCGCTGGCTCGCTGACGCTCGCCGGCTGCCGAGGGTGCGTGAGGTGGTCCTCGGGCCGATGAGCCGGGACGAGGTGGCCGAGGAGGTGGGGCTGGTGTTCGGGGGAGCGGCGCACACGTCGTTGGTCGATGAGGTGTTCACCCGGAGTGGGGGGAATCCCTACTTCGTGCGGTTGCTCGTGAGTGGGCTGAGACCCTCCGACCGGTCGCTGCCGGCCCACCTGCCGGAGCAGCTGAGCGCCGCCGCGGTCGGTGGGTGGGCGTTGCTCTCGGCGGCAGCCAAGCGCTTCACCGTGGTCCTCGCCGTTGGTGGGCGCCCGGCGGCTGGGGAGTCCCTTGATCGGGTCGTCGCCCTCGCGGGGATCACGGAGAGCAATGCCGTCATGCACGAGGCCGTCGACGCCGGCCTCGTCGACCTCGCACCGGACGGGTCGATCTGGTTCCACCACCCGCTGCAGGCGGAGGTCCTCGAGCAGGAGCTCCTGCCCGAGGAGCGGCGCGTCCTGCACTCCGGCTTCGCGGCGGAGTACGCCCGACAGGCCGGGGACTCGCCGACGGCGGAGCTGACCGAGACCGTCTCGGACCACCACCTCCTCGCCGGGAACACCGAGCAGGCCCGCGCGTGGGCGATGCGGGCCGCGCGGGAGATGCAGAGTTCCGGCAACGACCGGGGACGCCTGCGGATGCTTCGCCGAGTTGCCGACTGTGTTGCGGACGCCCCGGTCTCGCGGACCGAGCGGATCGCACTGCTCGAGGACCTGCGCGATGCCGCAGCGGGAGTGGCGGACTGGGCCGAGGAGCTCGACGCGGTCGAGGTGCTGCTGGAGTGCCTCGACCCGGGCGAGGACGCTGAATGCCTCAGTGCCGCCCTGCGCGCCGCCGAGCGCTGGGAGCTCCGCTTCGCCCTGGCGCGGGGCCCCGACAGCGCTGACATGGAGCCGGCCCTGGCCGCGACGAAGAGGTTCACCGGATCCGCTCAGCGCCGCCACCTGCTGGCGACCTATGCCTCGGCCCTGGTGTGGGAGGACCGCGTCGACGACGCTCGCGCCGCCCTGGAGGAGGCCTTCGGTGGGCTCACTCCGGAGGACGTCGCTGCCGGGCACGATCTTCCGGCGGGATCAGCAGAGGGGTCCGTTGGGGCGCGGGCCTGGTGCCGCGCCCTCGTCGCTGCCTGCTTCCTCGCCGGCTGCGAGGGCGACCCGGCACGTGGGCGCCGCCTCGGTGCCCGGGCCGCGGAGCTCGCCCTGGAGTGCCAGGACCCCCGGGCGTTCGTGTCCGCGACCTTCCACACGGCGATCAGCTTCTCGGGCCCGGGCGACCGCGAGGGCGTCGAGGACTTCGCCCGGCACCGGCAGCAGCTCGAGGAGGCAGGTGGCCCGTCCCGGTACGTGGGGTGGCTCTCCGCGGCCGAGGCCAGCAACTGGTTCCTCCTGGGCGAGGTCGAGCGGTGCGAGGAGCGCCTCCGGGTGGCGCTCGGCTCCGACCCCGGCCCCACCGGCGACGTCTATGCGCGCGAGGTCTCCGCGCTGCTCGCCTGCGGGCAAGGCCGGCTGGAGGAGGCGCAGGCCCACCTCGCCCGGGCTGAGGAGCTCGGGACGGTGTCGGTGCTGCACATCAACCTGGCCAAGGTCCGTGCGACCGTCCGAGGTGCGAGCGGGGACCTCGAGGGCGCGGTCGAGGCGGCACTCGCCGATGCCGACTCCGGGAAGGAGGGTCCGCCCTGGTACGACTGGCGGCTTCCCCTCGCTGCCCGTGCCCTGGCCGACCTTGCCGAGCGGGACCGGGCGGACGGCGGTGACCCCACGCCCCACCTCACGCGCCTCGAGGCCGTCGTGGCCCGTGCCCCGCACGTCATCCCATCGGGCTACGGAGGCAGTGACTACGCGTCCATGGTGTCCGCCCTCGACGGGCTCTACCGCGCCGAGGTGGCTCGTGCCTTCGCGGAGGACGAGGAGGCCGACACCTGGGTCTCGGCGACCGAGGCTCTGGGCGCCGTCGGTCTCCCCTGGGACGAGACGTACGCCAGCTGGCGGGCTGCCGGGGCGCTGCTGCGTCGGGGGAGCGGTGCCGACCGGCGAGGGGCCGCGACGAGGCTCCGCCGTGGTCACTGGCTGGCGGTCCGACTCGGGGCGGAGCCGCTGCGAACGCAGCTCGAGTCGGTCGCTCGCGCGGCCCGGATCCCCCTCACGGCCGTCCCTGGTGCCACGACCCGCGACGGGACCGACCCGTTGACGCGTCGCGAGCGCGAGGTGCTCGCCCACGTCGTCGCGGGTCGGACCTATGCCGAGATCGCCGCCGCGTTGTTCCTCAGCGAGAAGACGGTGAGCTCGCACATCTCCAACATGCTCCGCAAGACCGCAGCCGCGAACCGCGTCGAGCTCGCCGCATGGGCGCAACGATCCGCTGGCTGATCGCTCACGGTTGCACAGCCCGGGGGCCGAGGTGATGGTCTGGTCCCAGGGGCCAGGGCATCACCTCGAAGGCGCCTACCCCCAGATGTGGTACCTCTGGCGTCACACCCACCCCACCAGTGGTGCCGTGTCACGCCTCCGACACGCCGACGCGGGCGGCGACGGACCGGCATCCATGGCTCTGACCTGCACAAACGCGGATTCCTGATGAAGGTTGCCCGGACCGCTTGCGTCGCAGGTCACACAGGCGCATAGTGGTCCACTACATCTAGTGGTTACACCGATGTAGTTCGTCCACATGTTGTGCACACGAAACAGTGGCCGTCCACAGGTTGTTCACACCAGTGTCCACCGGTTCGTCCACAGCATGACCACGCCAGACCACACGAAGGGGGTCGACATGCACTGCCCGTTCTGCCGGCACACCGACTCCCGGGTCATGGACTCGCGCACCACCGACGACGGCTCGAGCATCCGCCGCCGGCGGCAGTGCCCCGAGTGCGGTCGCCGCTTCACCACCGTCGAGACGGCCAGCCTGTCGGTCGTCAAGCGCTCCGGCGCCACCGAGCCGTTCAGCCGCGCCAAGGTGCTCGTCGGCGTCCGCAAGGCCTGCCAGGGCCGCCCGGTCACCGAGGACGACCTCGCGCTCCTCGCCCAGCGCGTCGAGGAGGGCATCCGCGGCGCTGGCAAGGGTGAGATCGACGCGCACGAGGTCGGTCTGGCCGTGCTCGAGCCGCTGCGCGAGCTCGACGAGGTCGCCTACCTGCGCTTCGCCAGCGTCTACCAGGCGTTCGACTCCCTCGAGGACTTCGAGGGCGCGATCACCCTGCTCCGCGCCGAGCGCGACGCCACCGGCGAGGAACCCGACCGCGTGGCGGCCGGCCGCCAGGGCCCGCCCGGCACCGGCGGCGGCTGACCGGCATCCCGGTCCGCCCCGCCCACCGCACGATCCGCAGGTCACCGCGCCCTGTCGGACCCCCGCAGTAGAACAGTCAGATACAGGTCACCACCGCCCCGGGGAGGGGCAGAAGGTAGAGGAACAGCATGACCGAGACCGCCGGAGCACGTGCAGGTGCCCGCAAGTCCGCCAAGGGCAAGGGCGTGGGGGTGGAGCGCATCTTCACCACGCCCGGAGTCCACCCCTACGACGAGGTGACCTGGGAGAAGCGCGACGTCGTCCAGCAGAACTGGAAGACCGGCGTGACGATCTTCGAGCAGCGCGGGGTGGAGTTCCCCGACTTCTGGAGCGTCAACGCCTCCACGATCGTCACGACGAAGTACTTCCGCGGCGCCCTGGGCACCCCCGAGCGCGAGACCGGTCTCAAGCAGCTCATCGACCGCGTCGTGCTCACCTACGTCAAGGCGGGCAAGGACCACGGCTACTTCTCCAGCGCCGACGACGCCGAGATCTTCGAGCACGAGCTGACCTACGCCCTGCTGCACCAGGTGTTCAGCTTCAACAGCCCGGTCTGGTTCAACGTCGGCACCGCGAGCCCGCAGCAGGTCAGCGCCTGCTTCATCCTCTCGGTCGACGACTCGATGGACTCCATCCTCAACTGGTACAAGGAGGAGGGCTTCATCTTCAAGGGCGGCTCCGGTGCCGGCCTGAACCTCTCGCGCATCCGCTCCTCCAAGGAGCTGCTGTCCTCCGGTGGCACCGCCTCCGGCCCGGTCTCCTTCATGCGTGGCGCCGACGCGTCCGCGGGCACCATCAAGAGCGGCGGCGCCACCCGCCGCGCGGCGAAGATGGTCGTCCTCGACGTCGACCACCCCGACATCGAGGAGTTCGTCGAGACCAAGGCGCGCGAGGAGGACAAGATCCGCGCGCTGCGCGACGCCGGCTTCGACATGGACCTCGGCGGCAAGGACATCGTCTCGGTGCAGTACCAGAACGCGAACAACTCGGTGCGGGTCACCGACGAGTTCATGCGCGCCGTCGAGGAGGGCAAGGAGTTCGGCCTCACCTCGCGCAAGGACGGCTCGGTCATCGAGACCGTCGACGCCCGCGAGCTCATGGGCAAGATCGCCGCCGCCGCGTGGGAGTGCGCCGACCCGGGCATCCAGTACGACGGCACGATCAACGACTGGCACACCAACCCCGAGACCGGGCGGATCACCGCATCCAACCCCTGCTCGGAGTACATGAGCCTCGACAACTCCTCGTGCAACCTGGCCTCGCTCAACCTCCTGAAGTTCCTGCGCGACGACGACACGTTCGACGCCGTGCAGTTCCAGAAGGTCGTCGAGCTCGTCATCACGGCGATGGACATCTCGATCTGCTTCGCGGACTTCCCGACCGACCCGATCGGCGACACCACCCGCGACTACCGCCAGCTCGGCATCGGCTACGCCAACCTCGGCGCGCTGCTCATGGCCACCGGCCACGGCTACGACTCCGAGGGGGGCCGCGCGCTCGCCGCGTCGATCACCTCGCTGCTCACCGGTGCCGCCTACAAGCGCTCCGCCGAGATGGCCGCGGTCGTCGGCCCGTATGCCGGGTACGCCCGCAACTCCGACGCCCACAAGCGGGTCATGCGCAAGCACGCCGCCGCGAACGACGCGGTGCGCACGATCGGCACGATGGACAAGGACATCCACCGCGTCGCCACCAAGGCGTGGGACGACGTCGTCAAGCTCGGTGAGAAGAACGGCTACCGCAACGCCCAGGCGTCGGTGCTCGCCCCCACCGGCACCATCGGCTTCATGATGGACTGCGACACCACCGGCATCGAGCCCGACTTCTCGCTCGTGAAGTTCAAGAAGCTCGTCGGTGGCGGCTCGATGCAGATCGTCAACCTCACGATCCCGCGGGCCCTGCGCAAGATGGGCTACACCGAGGAGACCATCGAGGCGATCGTCGAGTACATCGCCGACAAGGGCCACGTCATCGACGCACCCGGTCTGAAGACCGAGCACTACGAGGTCTTCGACACCGCCATGGGCGCCCGCGCGATCTCGGCCATGGGCCACGTGCGGATGATGGCCGCGGTGCAGCCGTTCCTCTCCGGGGCGATCTCGAAGACGGTCAACCTGCCGGAGACGGCGACCGTCGAGGAGATCGAGGACGTCTACGTCCAGGGCTGGAAGCTGGGCCTGAAGGCGCTGGCCGTCTACCGCGACAACTGCAAGGTCGGCCAGCCGCTCTCCGACGGTGGGTCCACCGCCAAGGATGCCGCTGCCGACAAGGCCTCGGCCGCGGTCACCGCCGCGCAGGCCGAGATCGTGGAGAAGGTCGTCTACCGGCCGACCCGCGAGCGGCTGCCGAAGCGCCGTGCCTCGCAGACCATCTCGTTCGCCGTGGGCGGCGCGGAGGGCTACCTCACCGCGGGCACCTACGACGACGGGCGGCTCGGCGAGCTGTTCCTCAAGTTCGGCAAGCAGGGTTCCACGCTCGCCGGTGTGATGGACGCGTTCTCGATCGTCACCTCGGTCGCGCTGCAGTACGGCGTGCCGCTGGAGACGTTCGTCGAGAAGTTCACGAACATGCGCTTCGAGCCGGCCGGCATGACGGACGACCCCGACGTGCGGATGGCGCAGTCCCTCATGGACTACGTGTTCCGCCGGCTCGCCCTGGACTACCTCGACTTCGACACGAGGTCGTACATGGGCATCCACACCGCCGAGGAGCGCGCCCGCCAGCTCGAGACCGGCTCCTACCAGCCGGTCGATGAGGACACCGGGCGAGGACCTCGACGAGGAGCTGGAGTCCTTCAGCCAGGGCATCGGCGCCTCGACGAAGCGCTCGGAGGAGACGGCTGCTCCGGCGGCGGCCACCGAGGCCTCGGCCGACGCGCAGTCGGCGGCGACGACGGCGTCGGGCTCCGGTGCGGCGTCGGCGCGTGAGGTCTCCTCGGAGATCCACAGCTCGGCCGACCTCCTGGCCGCGTTCGGCGACTCCAAGGCCGCCGACGCCCCGATGTGCATGACCTGCGGGACCAAGATGCGCCCCGCCGGCTCCTGCTACGTCTGCGAAGGCTGCGGAAGCACCAGCGGCTGCAG